>JANRIH010000025.1:0-1591 GCA_033765145.1 Hyphomicrobium sp.
ACACCCGCCATCAGCCCCCCGCCGGCCTGACCGGCTTCCTGCGCCTGATCTGGCCGCTGATCTATCTGCAACTGATGGCTCTCAAGGCGTGGGTGAGGAAGCATTACGGCCCGGGCGTGCCCTACTGGTACGAAATCAGCCACTGGGGCATCGTCCGGCTGAAACATATGCCGATGGATTTCACCTGGAGCTATTCGGCCAACGCGGCGCTCCAGCCCGCGGCGTATGACTTCTCGCTCTCGATCACCTCGCCGCGCCTCGCGCGTGCGTTGGCGGATGAAGTGATCGCCGAACCGCCTGCGCCTGAACGTGGCGCAGAGGCATACTCAGTACACGTCCCATCGAACGCACTTCAATTCGACTCGTCCTGACCCAAAGCCCCTCTCCCGAAAGGAGAGGGGTTGGGGTGAGGGGCTTCACCCCTTCCGCACACGGCGCACTCAAGGGAGCGCGAAAAGTCCCTCACCCCCGGCCCGTCGCGAAGACAAGAAATCGTACACGATTTCCTGAGCGACCCCTTCAGGAGAGGGGAGAAGATGAAAACACAAGCAAAACCAACCGCACGACCCAGCCGCTGCGGCCGCCCGTGCACGCAAAATCGAAAAAAGGAGAACCCCTACCCTGCCTTGCCCATCCGGCGGCGCTGGACGCTCGACGGAATATGCAAGCTTTCGCGATACTTCGCGACCGTGCGGCGGGCGATGTCGATACCGAAGCCGGTCAGGATCTCGACGATCTGGTCGTCCGACAGCACGTCCTCCGGCGACTCGTCATCGATCAGCTGCTTGATCCGGTGACGGACGGCTTCGGCCGAATGCGCCTCGCCGCCTCCCGTGGCCGGGATCGAGGCCGAGAAGAAATACTTCAGCTCGAACAGCCCGCGCGGCGTGGAGATATACTTGTTGGTGGTAACCCGGCTCACGGTCGATTCATGCATCTCGATCGCATCCGCGACCTGTTTGAGGTTCAGCGGGCGAAGATGCGCGACGCCGTGCGCAAAAAAACCGTCCTGCTGGCGGACAATCTCGCTCGCCACTTTCAGGATCGTGCGCGCCCGCTGGTCGAGCGACTTGATCAGCCAGGTCGCCGAGGCCGCGCATTCGGAGATGAATTCCTTCTCCTTCTCGCGCATCGGCAAGGCGGTCACTTCGGCATAATAGGCCTTGTCCATCAGAACGCGCGGCAGCGTGTCGGAATTGAGCTCTACCGCATACATGCCATTCGGCAGTTCACGGACATACACATCCGGCGCAACTGCCACCGTCGTATCGCTGGAGAATCCGGCGCCCGGTTTCGGCGACAGCTGGCGCAGCTCCAGCAGCATGTCCTGGATATCGGCCTTGTCGACGCCGCACACGTCCATCAGGCCCTTGATATCGTGCTTGGCGACGAGGCCGAGATTGTCGAGCATCGCCTTCATCGCCGGATCAAACCGGCCGCGGTCCTTCAGCTGAAGCGCAAGGCATTCCGTCACCGACCGCGCCATCACGCCCGTCGGGTCAAAGCCCTGGCACACGCCGAGGACGGCTTCGACATTGGCGATATCGGCACCGAGCGATTTGGCGATGTCTTCGAGCGGCGTGCGCAGGTA
>JANRIH010000027.1:0-34750 GCA_033765145.1 Hyphomicrobium sp.
GCGGATTGTTGGTTTCCTCCCTTGCCACCTTGAGGCAATGCCAGTATACGGGGCGCTCCTGAATGCATTCCGTGGCACGGATGGGCACTTAGCTCAGCGGTAGAGCACTACCTTGACATGGTAGGGGTCAGAGGTTCGATCCCTCTAGTGCCCACCATCCGCCCGCCTTGCCGATAATTTGGTCGAGACCCATGAAAGTAAGAAACTCGCTCAAGTCCCTGCGTTCGCGCCATCGCGACAATCGCCTCGTCCGGCGCAAGGGCCGCGTTTACGTGATCAACAAGACCCACCGCAAGTTCAAGGCGCGCCAGGGCTGATTGCTCTGCGCCTGCGGATCACGCACGCTTTATCGAAATTGCATCCGCCCGGCACGTGAAGTGCGCGGGCGGTTTTGCTTGTCTGCACGACGGGGCACCCTTTGACGCGCTTCCCGCGGCCCCCTATCTTCAAGGGCATGACAGCATCCTCGTTTCCGCCCCGCCTCAAGGCCGGTCTTTGGCTGGCCGCGTTCGCGCTAGCGTCGTCGTCGGCATCCGTGAAGGCGCAGAAGCCACCTGGTGGGGCGGAGCCGCCCGTGCTCAAGGCTCCTGAGTTCCCTGCACCTTCGCCTCCGCCACCTGCGCCCAAGGGCCAGCCGCAGCCGGGCATGCCCCCGGCGGGCGACACCGACGCCACCGGCAAGGCCGGGCCGCCGGTGCAGTCACTTGAGCAGCACACCAAGCTGCTCGACGAGCTTTATGCACGCCTCGCGACCGCGCCGGACCAGGCGACCGCCAATCAGATTTCTCAGGCGATCGAGCAGCTCTGGCAGCATTCCGGCAGTGCGACCGCTGATCTCCTGGTCGCCCGTGCCGGAGCAGCCATCGAGGCACAGAATCGCGCCCTGGCGATGAAGCTGCTGGATGCCGCGGTGGAGCTGCAGCCCGACTACGTCGAGGCCTGGAACCGCCGCGCCTACCTCTTCTATCTCGATAACGACTACAAGCGCGCGCTGGGCGATCTGCGCCGTGTGCTGGCCCTCGATCCGCACCACTTCAAGGCGCTCGAGGGTCTCGCCAACCTGCTCGTGCACCTTGGTGAGAAGAAAGCCGCGCTGGAAGCCTACAACGCCCTGCTCAAGGTGCACCCGAACCTGCCCGACGCGAAGAAATCGCGCGACGATCTCGTGGTCGAGGTCGAGGGACAGGGCATCTGATCGCGCGACCGAAGACTAGCTCGGCCTTGATGGCCGCGAGCTATGTCTGCCGCTGGGCCGCACGAGCCCCGCGAGCGCCTGCGTGACGTAGGAAAATCGTCCGTACTCTCGCCGGTTTTTATTAGCCGTACCGGTCAGATCGATGTCAATCGAATCGCCCGGCAGCGCTTTGCGGAACACGACCGAGACTTGGTTGCGCCGCTTCTTGATCTGCTCTTTCGTGATCTCCTTGACCGGCACGAACCCGCACCTGAAAGCGGCATCGATCAGGTTGTCGCGTGAAAAGCCCAGCACGTGCGCGAAATGGAACCGCTTTCGGCCTTTCGTTCCATACGCCTGCATGTCAGGGACCTCTACCCAGAGCAGCCCATCGTCCTTGAGCAGCTTGTGCACCTTGCCGAGGCACGAAAGAGGTGCACGCAGGTGCTCCAGAACATGGATGATCGACACGAAGTCGAATGAGCCGTCGGCGAAGTCGACGTTGCGCCAGTTGCCGCGCACGATCCGATCGTTTTTCAGGTGCTGCGACCAGAGCTCGCCCGGTTCGAAGCCGTAGGAATCGAAGCCTCGCTTCTCGAGCGCTTCCACGAGCGTACCGAGCCCGCATCCGAGGTCGAGCGAGCGCTTCGCTGCCCTGGCGTCGTCGAACAGGTTCGCGATGATGCCGGCTCTGTTGTCGGCCTCCGCGCGCCTTTTCTCTGTGTAGGTGTCGGGCACCGCCGTGAACACGAGCTTGTAGGTCGAGCGATACGTCGAGGCGTAGTAGTCCTCGAGTTCGTCCTCGCGCGGCATGGGGTTGGTGAAAAAAAGTCCGCAGGACGTGCAGACGTCGGTGGGAAGCAGCTTCCATTTGCGGTCCAGATTGGCGATCGCCTCGCTCTGGCCGCTGCAATTTGGGCAGGCAACCCGCTCGCCCTCGTAGGGGTAGGGGGTAAAGGGCGTCATATTCCGAATGAAGGCCCAGTCGGGAGAGCTCATCGGCCCCGGCTCCTGCGCTGTAAGTTGCTCGCAGAGAATATCCTTCTCGACACAAAGCTTTTGTGACGGAGCGGCTCTCGCTGTGACGTTCCATAAAAACACCGGGGTCCGTTGGACTCCGGTGAACATCCGCTGAGCAGCGGTGGAGAAGCCATCCGCGAGCGCGGCTATTTCGGCAGCCGCTATCCGGCAACCTTCGGAGCGGCACGGCGCTCGACTGGCACCTTTCCGCCGGTCGGCACGTAATCCGGGCTGTGGCCGTCCGGCAGTCCGTGCTCGTCGACGAAGGCGAGGCGGATCATGTTCGTGGCACCGGGCGATCCGAGCGGCACGCCGCATGTGATGACCACGCCCTGTCCCGGCTTGACGAAGCCACCCTCGTAGGCGATGCGCGTCGCCTTGCGAACCATGTCGGCCAGATCCTCGGGATCGCCCGTCAGCACCGTCTCGATGCCCCAGACGAGGGCAAGACGCTGCGCCGTCCGCGCGATCGGCGTGAGGCCGATCACCGGCAGGTTCGGTCGCTCGCGGGCCACTCTGAGGGCCGTCGATCCCGTCGCCGTGTAGCAGAGGATTGCTGCCACTTTGACGGTTTGGGAGATCGCATGCGCGGCCGCCGCGATGGCGTCCGCGCCCGTCGGCATCGGCGGAAACTCGATCGCGTGCACGAAAGCGTCGTAGCTAGGGTCGGTCTCGACCTGAGAGGCGATGCGCGACATCATCTCGATCGTCTCGACCGGATATTCGCCCACGGCGGATTCGCCCGAGAGCATGATGGCGTCCGCGCCGTCGAACACGGCGGTGGCCACGTCCGAGACCTCGGCCCGCGTCGGCATGGGCGAGTTCGTCATGCTTTCCAGCATCTGGGTCGCGACCACGACCGGCTTGCCGGCAGCCCGTGCCTTGCGCGTGATCTGCTTCTGAAGACCGGGCACACGCTCCACCGGCATCTCGACGCCGAGGTCACCACGCGCCACCATGAAGGCGTCGCCCGCGGCGATGATGTCGTCGATGTCGTCGATCGCCGCCGGCTTTTCGATCTTGGCCAGCACGGCCGCACGCCCGTCGATGATATTCTTGGCCTCGATGATGTCCTCGGCGCGCTGCACGAACGACAGCGCGATCCAGTCCGCGCCGAGCTTGAGCGACAGCTCAAGATCGACCCTGTCCTTCTCCGTCAGCGGGCTGATCGGCAAAAGCGTGTCCGGCATGCTGACGCCCTTGCGGCTCGACATGACGCCGCCGTTCAGCGCCTCGGCCACTATGCTCTTGCCGTCGGCATCGGTCACCCGCATGCGGATCTTGCCATCGTCGATCAGAAGCATGTGTCCCGGCTTCACCGCATCGAAGATGGGAGGATGAGGCATGCTCACGCGCTGCGAATTGCCTGGGACGCCCGTCTGGTCGAAGCGCATATGCTCGCCGGGTTTGATCAGCGCACGACCGTCGGTGAACTCGCCGAGGCGGAACTTTGGTCCCTGCAGATCGCAGAGTACGCCGATGGAGCAGCGATGCTTGGCGGCCGCATCGCGCACCGCGCGCACGAGCGCGTGCGCGGCGTCCGGTTTGGTGTGGCTCATGTTGACGCGGAAGACATCCGCGCCAGCGAGGAACAGCCGCTCGATCATCTCCGGCGACGACGACGCGGGCCCGAGCGTCGCAACGATCTTGACCCGCCGATTGCGTCTCATTGTCCGATTGCCTCTTTATTCTCGTCTTTATCGTCCGGATCGGTGAGGCGGACCGTCCACTCTTGAGCCTCTCCGGTGTCGACTTCAAAAAAACCCGTGCGCTTATATCCGCGTTTCGGGCAATCCTGAACCCCCCGGATGGCAAACGTTTTATCGGCGGTGCACATGAAGTTCGTCCCCGCCCATTCACCGCCGCGGTCGTAATCCACGGCGTGGACGTAGATAAACCGGCTGGGCACCGCGCCCTTCAAGAGCGTTTCGCAGGCCTGCGACGCGATGTTCCACCACCCTTCGGTCGCCCAACCGTCTGAGTCCTGATAGCCGATCGAGACACCGACCCGGCTCTGCGTCGAGTTGCAAAACTTGAGGTCGGCCAGGGCCATACGAGGTAGCGCCGTCACGAGGAGGATCGCCGCGAGCGGCAGTGTAGAGGATTTGGCGATCATGGTTTCACGAGTACCGATGAGACCGCGAGTGCGGAGGTCTCGATGCGACCGCATCTTGCTGGGAGAGCAAAACGTTGGCAATGAAAGCGGCAGCTTTGAGGTAGTGAGCGACCTATAGAAGGCCGGGACGCCACTACGCAACCCCACATTTCGCAAGGCTCGGGACGCAAAAGACATGGCGCCCACAAATGGGATGTTGAAACGCCCTAACGCTCGCTCCGGCACGGATCTCGGGGTCGATGCGGCCGCAGGCGAGTCGTTCCTGCGCAAGCCGGGTTCCCTGGCAAGGGGCGCAATTGTCCTTTGCGATCATGCAGCCAACGCGCTGCCAGCGGCGTATGGCACACTTGGTCTGCCGGCGGATCAACTCGCGCGCCACATCGCCTATGATATTGGCTCGCAAGGCGTGACCGAACGGCTCGCGGAGCGGCTCGGCGTCCCTGCCGTCATGACCCGCTTCTCGCGCCTCCTGATCGACTGCAACCGCGGCGAGGACGATCCCACGCTGATCATGCGCCTCTCGGACGGCGCCATCGTTCCGGGAAATCGTGTCCTCGATGCCGACGAGCGGACGCGACGCATAACGCGCTATTATCAACCCTATCACGCCGCCATCGCCGAACTCATCGACGTCGCCCTCGACAAGGGCGTCGCTCCGGTCGTTCTTTCGGTGCACAGCTTCACTCCCGTCTGGCGCGGCGTGCCGCGTCCCTGGCATTCGGCCGTCCTTTGGGACAAGGATCCACGTCTCGCGCTTCCCCTGCTGGAGGCACTGCGTGCCGATCCGGCGCTCGTGGTTGGCGACAACGAGCCTTACACCGGTACGCTTAAGGGCGACTGCATGTGGCGCCACGGCACGTCGCGCGGTCTCGCCCACGCCATCGTCGAGATCCGTCAGGATCTGATCGCCTCGGAAAGCGGCCAGATCGAATGGGCGGCCCGTTTGGCGGACGCCATGCAGCGCATCCTTGCAGCGGCGGACGCCGCTGCCGATTTGAAGGTGGTGCGCTTTTTCGGATCCCATACCGACTGAAAGGGAAACCATGACCGCCATCGACCCCAAGACCACCTTAGAGCTGGAAGCCGCAGCCTACCGCCGCCTCGTTGCGCACCTGCGCGAGCGCAGCGACGTGCAGAACATCGATCTGATGAATCTCGCGGGCTTCTGCCGCAACTGCCTCGCCAACTGGTACATGGAGGCCGCGAACGAGAAGGCCATTCCGCTCACCAAAAGAGAGGCGCGCGAGATCGTCTACGGCATGCCGTTCAAGGAGTGGCAGGCCGCGCACCAGACCGAGGCCAGCGCCGAGCAGAAGGCGAAGTTCGAGGCCGCTCGGCCCAAGGACCATTGAGCCGCTGCCGCGCGCTTGCCCGGTCTTGCCGTCTCGGTTGCGGGGTCGTAACCAGGACGCCATGCAGAAACCTCTCGCGCCCGCCACGAGTCCGCTCCTCGACGCGCTGCCCGGTATCCGGCACGGCTTTTTCACGCGCGAGGGCGGGATCTCGCTCGGCATCTATGCGTCACTCAATTGCGGGCTCGGTTCGGGTGATGACCCGCAAAAAGTGCTCGAGAACCGCGGGCGCGTCGCGGCTCATCTCGGTGCGGCCATGCCAGAAGTGGTGACCCTTTACCAAACCCATAGCGCCGTTGCCCTTGCGGTCGCCCATGCCGTGGCGCGGGACGACCTGCCGAAAGCCGACGCCGTCGTGACCGCCACACCGGGGCTCGCGGTCGGCGTCCTGACCGCGGACTGCGCCCCGGTGCTCTTCGCCGATCCCGTGGCGCGCGTCGTCGCGGCGGCCCACGCGGGCTGGCGCGGGGCGAAGGGCGGCATCCTTGCCGCGACCGTCGCGGAAATGGAGCGGCTCGGCGCGGTGCGATCCCGGATCACCGCGACGGTCGGGCCCTGCATCAGCCAGTCGAATTACGAAGTCGGACCCGAGTTCGAAGCGGATTTTGTCGCCGGAGAGGCCGCAGACGCCCGGTTTTTCATGCGGACCGAGCCTTTCGCGAAACCCCATTTCGATCTCCAGGGGCTCGTGCTCGATCGGCTCGCACGGCTCGGGATCGCTGCCGCGTCGGCGGTCAACATGTGCACCTACGGGAACGAATCGATTCTGTTCAGTTACCGGCGCACCCAGCACCGGAGAGAGCCCGAATACGGGCGTCAAATCTCTGCCATTGTTGTGACCTAATTGCCTTTTCCACAGTGGATGAGTGCCTTTCACCAACAGCGTTAGGCACTTTTCCAGCTTCGGCAGGATGGGCGCTTGCCGGCTTCGCGGAGCTTCGGTACCAAATTGAGGTCTGGGGGTACCGGTTCCTTTTCAGGAGCGAGAAGGCCGCAGGGTTCGTACGTCGGCCGCCGGAAATCAGCGGGTCAAAAAAGGGGGACGTCATCGTGACGACCATTGATCGTGCTGCGGCGTGGCGCGTCTCGAAGCCGATCACGCGCGCAGGCCTAGCCATCATCACAGCGCTCGCGCTCGCGGGTTGCGAGACAGGTGCGAACATTCTGGCTGGTGGCAACACTGGCGGTGACAGCACACAGCTGGCGCAGCAGCCGGGCGGTGCGCCGCCTCAGGCGCAGAAGGCGAAGTTCGCCGTCGCACCGGTCTTCGGCCCTCCTGATGCGCTGTCGAAGTCGCTTCAGGCGCGCATCGAGACGATGCTCGAGCAGAACAGGATCACGGTGGCGAAGGCGCCGACGGATCCTTCCGAGTACACGCTCCGCGGCTACATCGTGGCTGCGCGCGAGAAGTCGAGCACCAAGATCTCCTATATCTGGGACGTGACGGATCCGGCCGGGAAGCGCGTCAATCGCGTGTCGGGCGAGGAAGTGGCGTCGGGCACCGGCGGATCGAGCGATACGTGGGGCTCGCTCTCGCCGCAGATCATCGACCAGATCGCAAGCAAGACGGTGACGTCGATCGCGACGTGGCTGCCGACACAGACGCCCGCACCGGCGGCTGCTTCGGTGCCGGTCGCGAGTGCCGCACCGACGGCCACGTCGCCGCTGGCATCCTCGACGCCGCCGCCTTCGGGCTTGCAGACGGCCGCCGCGACGAGCGTTCCGCCGGCAGCGGCCACAGCGCCTCCGCCTGCTGCTGCCGCGACGGTACCGCCGGGCAGCGCGACGGGCAGCATCGGACGGCCCGGCCAGCTGATGGCGATGGTGCCGAACGTCTCGGGCGCGCCGGGTGACGGCAGCGTCGCGTTGACGAGCGCGATCCAGAGGGAGCTTTCGAAGAGCGGCGTTCAGCTTTCGGGCGCTGGCCCCACGACCTACAAAGTCGAGGGCGCGGTCTCCGTCGGCACGGCGCAGTCGGGCAAGCAGTCGGTTTCGATCGACTGGCATGTGAAGGATCCGACCGGCAAGAAGCTCGGCACCGTCTCGCAGAAGAACGAGGTTCCGCAGGGTTCGCTCGACGGGGCCTGGGGCAAGACGGCGGACGCCGCCGCTGCGGCCGCAGCCCAGGGCATCCTGAAACTTCTGCCTCAGCAGACGGCAGCCACGCGGACGAATTGACGCTTCGGCGCTCTCTCCCAAATGATGAAGAAAGTTCGGCGGCCCGGCAGGTTTACACCTCCGGGCCGCCTTGCTAGAGAGCCCCTTGTCAACGTTCTGTCATATCGTCGATCCGTCGAGCGAGGGGCGCGTCATGCCATTCGATGCCCGTGAAGACAGCGGCCGGGACACACCGCCTCGCATCAAGGTCGTTTCAGGTAATTCCAACCGCCCGCTGTCCGAAGCGATCGCGGCGTACATGAACGTGGCGCTGACCAAGGGGCAGGTGAAGCGCTTCGCGGACATGGAGATCTTCGTCGAGATCCAGGAGAACGTGCGCGGGCAGGATGTCTTCGTCGTGCAATCGACGTCGTTTCCGGCGAACGACAATCTGATGGAGCTCCTGATCCTCCTCGACGCGCTCAAGCGCTCGTCGGCGAAACGCATTACGGCCGTCATTCCCTATTACGGATACGCGCGTCAGGATCGGAAGCCCGGACCGCGCACGCCGATTTCGGCGAAGCTCGTCGCGAACCTCATCGAGCGGGCGGGCGCGCAGCGCGTTCTGACGCTCGACCTCCATGCCGGGCAGATCCAGGGTTTCTTCGACATCCCGACGGACAACCTCTTCGCCGCACCGATCTTCGCGCGCGACATCCAGGACCAGGGTGACACGGGCGACGTGGTCGTCGTCTCGCCCGACGTCGGCGGCGTCGTTCGTGCGCGCGCGCTCGCCAAGCGCATCGAAGCGCCGATCGCGATCTGCGACAAGCGCCGAGAGCGTCCCGGCGAAAGCGAAGTGATGAACGTCATCGGCGAGGTCGCGGGCAAGCGCTGCGTACTGATCGACGACATCGTGGATTCCGGCGGCACGCTCTGCAACGCGGCGGAGGCGTTGTTGAAGAACGGCGCCAAGGAAGTCACGGCCTACATCACGCATGGCGTTCTCTCGGGAGGGGCCGTCAGCCGTATCCAGAACTCGAAATTGAAATCGCTCGTCATCACGGACAGCATTCTGCCAACCGAAGCGGTCCGCGCGGCGAAGAACATAAGGCTCCTCTCGATCGCGCCGCTGATCGGCGAAGCGATCCTCAGAACGAGCCGCGAGGAGAGCGTGTCGAGCCTGTTTTATTGATCTTGCATTCCGCTGCGGGCGGGCGCGCCTGACGCTAGGGCGCAGTTGGTTCGGACGCTGACGAGCGCATGTGCGCGAGTACCGCATCGGACGGCCAGCAATCGACCTTCAAGCCCTGCGCGCGCTGATACTGGCCGATATTCTTGCGCGTGTTCGAGCCGACCTTACCGTCGATCTTGTCGACCTCGAACCCCGCCTTCTGCAGATGGCGCTGGATTTCTTCGATGACGGCGGTCTTCTGCGGGCCCGTGCCGCCGAACGCGCGCGCGAAATCGCCGCCGCCAGAGATGCGGTCAGCCAAATGCCCGACGAAAACGGCATAGAGGTCGGAGGTGTTGTAGCGGCGGATGACCTTGTAGTTCTCGAACACGAGGAAGGACGGCCCGTAGGCGCCGGCCGGGCTCATGAGGTAGGCGTCGGTCGCGCGTTCAGCCGCGGACCAGGCTTCGCCATCCGCGCGGCGATAGCCGAGATCGACCCACGCAGAAATGGGCCGCGCCTGCGATGGCCCCTCGAAGCCGCAATCGGATGATTTCGGAATGACGACCTCGTGGCCCCAGACCTGCCCGCGGACCCAGCCCTTGCCGTGAAGCTGTGCGGCGGCAGAAGCGAGCGCGTCATCGACCGAGCGGAAGATGTCCTTCACGCCATCACCGTCGAGGTCCTGCGCATGGACGAAATACTCGGACGGCATGAACTGCGTGAGACCAACGGCACCGGCCCAGGAGGCGCGCATATCCTTTCGCGCAACGCCGGCTTCGAGCATTCGCAGCGCTTCGAGCAACTCGTTACGGAAGAGTTCCTTCCGGCGACCGGTGTAGGCGAGCGTGGCCAGAACTTGGATCGCGTCGTGGGGCAACTTGTGCTGACCGAACGCGGTCTCGCGACCCCAGATGGCGAGCACGGAATAGCGATCGACGCCGAACTTTTCTTCGATCTTCGCGAGGGCCGCGGCGTGTTCCTTCATGAGCTTGCGGCCCTGCTGAGCGAGGTTCGCAAGATAGGCCTTGTCGAGATAATCGCCCGGCGCGCGGGTGAACTCGGCTTGCCCCTTGGAGCCATCGGGCTTGCGACCGGGTAGTTCAAGATCGGGGATCTTGAAGTCGGGCTCGAGGGTCTTGAACGCGCCGTCGAACGTGGCGCGGGAGACGCCACGCGCCTCGGCTTCCGGCCATAGGCTTTCGAGAAAAGCGCGGAACCCTTCGACCGTCGCCGCATACGCTGGGAGGGACGACGCCATGATCAGCGCCACCACACCGAGGAAGAGAACCGTCCAACAGTTGAGCGTCGGGGCAGGCGTGCAGACTTTTCGTGCTCGTTCGCAATCGGTCGACACGCGGATCCTTTCACCACGAAGCCAAATATCCTGCTTCGTGCGTGCCCTCCGTTCGGGGCGGATTTGGGGCTTCGCGGACGCTGGCGTGCCGTCGATCGGCCGTCAACAGGCCATGCGGAAGCTGGCGTTCGCCCGTTCCCAGGCCAGCGCGTGCCGGACAATTGTGTCGAGATCGTCGTAGGCGGGCTTCCAGCCGAGTGTCTCGCGGATCTTCGTCGATGCCGCGACGATCGCCGCGGGGTCGCCGGGGCGGCGGTCCGAGAGGCGAGCCTCGAAGTTCGTTCCCGACGCGCGGCGCACAGCGTCGACGACCTCGAGGACCGAAAAGCCGCGCGTATATCCGCAGTTGAACACGTCCGACTTGCCGCCGTCGCGAAGGTATGCGAGCGCGGCCATGTGTGCGGAGATCAAGTCGCTCACGTGGATGTAGTCGCGGATGCAGGTGCCGTCGGGCGTCGGATAGTCGGTGCCGAAGACCTCCATGTGCGTGCGCTGACCGAGAGCCGTCTCGCAAGCGACCTTGATGAGATGCGTCGCGCGCGGGGTCGACTGGCCCGAGCGGCCCGCGGGATCGGCGCCGGCGACGTTGAAATAGCGCAGCGCGACGTAGCGGAAATCATGCGCTCGCGCGACGTCGGCGAGCATGATCTCGGTCATGAGCTTCGACGCGCCGTAGGGCGAGACGGGGACGAGGGCCGAGGTTTCCGAGACGGGGTTCTCGACCGGGTTGCCGTAGACGGCCGCGGTCGAGGAGAAGATCATCTTCTGTACGCCGCACGAAACGGCCGCCTCGATCAGCGCGCGCGATTTGACGGTGTTGTTGAGATAGTAGCCGAGCGGGTCAGCCACGGATTCCGGGACGACGATCGAGCCTGCGAAATGGACAATCGCCTCGACCTTCTGCCGGCGAATGATCGCGCGGACGAGATCGAGATCTCCGACATCGCCGACGACGAGGGCCGCGCCCGGTGCAACAGCCCTGCGGAAACCTGTCGAGAGATTGTCGAGGACGATGACGGCCTCTCCCGCGTCACGAAGGGCCAGAGTCATGTGTGAACCGATGTAGCCGGCGCCGCCAGTCACGAGCACGGTCATGTCAGTTTCGAGCCTCCGTTTACGGATCGTTCACGTTATGCCTGCGTCACCCCTGAATGCTCTCATCTACACGATCGGCGTTTAGAGACCGTCTCCGATCGCCGTGAAAATGAAACGATGGACCCCGGAGAAGGTCTCCTTTACACGGTGCTGCCGCAGTCTCAACGCAATAGGCGCGGCGCGGTTCCGGATCTAAGAGTGCCCGATTCGAGCGCCCGCAAAACCCATCTTTCGTCTCGATCGGCCCGGAGCCCACATGCCATCGTCCGTCAAACTCAAGATCCGCAAAGCCGTGTTTCCCGTCGCAGGTCTCGGAACACGCTTTCTGCCGGCAACAAAAGCCGTGCCGAAGGAGATGCTGACGGTCGTCGACCGGCCGGTCATCCAGCACGTGGTCGACGAGGCGCGGGCCGCCGGGATCGAGCACTTCGTTTTCGTCACAGGACGCAACAAGGGCGTCATCGAGGATCATTTCGACATTCAGTACGAACTCGAACGCACACTCGACGAGCGGGGCAAGACCAAAGAGCTCGAAGCCCTCCGGCAGGATCTGCCGCTGGCCGGCCAGGCGAGCTTTACGCGGCAGCAGGCGCCGCTCGGGCTCGGGCATGCCGTCTGGTGTGCACGTGATATCGTCGGCAATGAACCATTCGCGCTGCTGCTTCCCGACATGCTGCATCATGGGACAGCCCCTTGCCTCGCCGAAATGATGTCGGCCTACGAGACGACGGGCGGAAACCTCGTCGCGGTGGCGCCTGTGCCGGACGATCAGACGCACCAATACGGCATCGTCGGCGTCAAGGACACGCAGGCTAAGGTGTCGTCGATCACGAAGATGGTCGAGAAGCCGAAGCGAGGAACGGCGCCGTCGAACCTGCACATCACCGGGCGGTACATCCTGCAACCCGAGATCTTCGATCTTTTGGAAGCGCAGGAGCGGGGTGCGGGTGGTGAAATCCAGCTCACCGATTCCATGATCAAGCTGATGGACGGCGGCCAGCCCTTCCACGCGGTCCGGTTCGACGGCGCGATCTACGACTGCGGTTCGAAAGTCGGCTTCCTGGCCGCGAACATCGCTTACGGCCTCGAACGGGCCGACCTCGCCGACGCGCTCCGGGCCGAGATCAAGCGGCTCATCTAAACCCGCACGCCGGCGCGGCGACCCCGCTCGCCCGTCTTATGCTCGCCCGCACAATAGTTTGGGGGCTGCACGATGTTGCCCGTTTCGGCTGTCATAGCCATCCGATAAGGTCGCGCCCGAGGCGCGTCTCGCGCAGACGACGGAATGCCGGAGTTGACGAATGGCCAAGAAACGGACCGCTGACGCCAAGGCTGGCGGGCTTGGGCGCAGTCTGACGCCGCCGGGCGTGTTCCTGCTCAGGATGTCGATCTTCCTGACGCTCGTCGGCTTCCTGGCCGCGATCCTCAACCAGCAGCTCGTGACGTCGTTCATGACGAACCCGGGGCTGAACGGGCTCATCATCGGGGCGTTGTGCCTCGGCATCATCTACGCCTTCCGGCAGGTGTTCCGGCTCTATCCCGAAATCCGCTGGGTCAACGCCTTCCGGATTTCCGACCCCGGGCTCGCGATTGCACACCAACCCGTGCTGCTGGCGCCGATGGCCACCATGCTCCGCGACCGCACGGGCTCGATCTCTCTCTCGACGGCGTCCATGCGCTCGATCATGGACAGCATCGCGTCGCGCCTTGACGAGGCGCGCGACACGGGACGCTATCTCGTGAGCCTGCTCGTCTTCCTCGGCCTGCTCGGCACATTCTGGGGCCTTCTCGAAACGATGCAATCCGTTGGTGCGACAATCCAATCGCTCGATACAAAGGGCGAGGGTGGGGCGGTTTTCGACGAACTCAAAAATGGTCTCGCGGCTCCCCTCAAGGGCATGGGAACGGCGTTTTCATCCTCGCTCCTCGGCCTCGCCGGATCGCTGGTGCTGGGGTTCCTGGAATTGCAGGCGAACCAGGCCCACAATCGGTTCTACAATGAACTCGAGGAATGGCTTTCGGGTATCACAGAGCTTACGCCGGGCACGATCGCGGCGACCGATCAGGCGAGCCGCCAGCTGACGAGCGCGGTCTACGAGATGCAGCGCGCCATCGCAGACCTTTCCACGAAGCTCGCGAGCGGCCCCGTCGCAGGGGGAGGCGGGGGGACTGGCATCACGCCCGGAACGGACGAGGCGGTGCGCGAATTGGCACGTGGCGTCAACCAACTCGTGACGCTGATGCGCAACGAGCAGCAGGTGCTGCGCGAGTGGGTCGACGAGCAATCGTCGCAGCAGAACGAGGTGGCGGGCGCGCTCCGCGATCTCGCCCAAAACATTCAGAAGCGGGGCGTCGTCTGACATGGCGGGGTCCCGCACGCGCCGGTCGAGCGAATACGGCGAGTTTTGGCCGGGCTATGTCGACGTTCTCTCGACACTCCTGCTCGTCGTGACGTTCCTGATGTCGATATTCATGCTCGCGCAGTATTTCGCCATTCAGGAGAGCGCGGGCAAAGACACGGCACTCCTGAAGCTTAATCGGCAGATCGCAGAGCTGACGAGCCTGCTCTCGCTCGAAAAAGGAAAGAGCAAAGAGTCGGCCGACGAGCTTGCGGCGCTTCAGGCGACACTCGCGACGCTGCAGGGCGAGAACAGCCGGCTTTCAAGCCTCGCACTTACGGGCGACGAGAGCGCCAAGGCCGCGGCCGACAAGATCGGCGCGCTCACGACCGATCTCGAAGGGCAGAAGACGATCTCGAACGAGGCGCTCGCGAAAGTCGATCTCCTCAATCAGCAACTCGCGCAACTGAGGCGCCAGATCAGCGCATTGAACGAGGCCCTCGACGCCTCGGAGAAAAAGACCGCAGAGAGTGACAAGACGATCAAGGATCTCGGCCAGCGGCTCAATGCGGCGCTTGCTCGGCAGGTGCAGGAGTTGCAGCGCTATCGCTCGGACTTCTTCGGGCGCTTGAGAGATCTTCTCAAGGACAGGAAGGACATTCGCGTTGTCGGCGACCGGTTCGTCTTCGAAAGCGAAGTGCTGTTCCCTTCGGGTTCGGCGCAACTGACGCCCGAAGGCTTTTCCGCGCTCGATCAGATCGCGGCCGCCATCGCCGATCTCGGGAACTCTATCCCGAAGGAAATCGACTGGGCCGTCCAAATCGACGGACATACTGATATCCGTCCCATTGCCAGCGCCGAGTTCCCGTCGAATTGGGAGCTCTCGACTGCCCGCGCCGCGTCCGTCGTCAAGTATATGATCGCAAGGGGCGTTCCGGCGGACAGGCTCGTCGCGGCGGGCTACGGCGAATTCAGACCAATCGAAACCGCGACGGATGAAATCTCTCTGCAGCGCAACCGGCGCATCGAGTTGAAGCTCACAAATCGCTAGAGAGCAATTTCGACAGCGGCAATGACTTCAAATTGCGCTGGAAGCCGCACCATCCGCCGTCGGACAACGCGTGATAGGTGACGATGATGACCGCGCCGTCTGTGCGGACGTACGTTGATTGATATGTGCGATCCGCCGCGAGCTTCAGGAGATGCTCTTCGCGCCACGCGCTCAGGATGCTTTCGTCACGCTGGGACCATTGGGCGAAGATGCCCGCCTCGTAATGGTGGCGCAGCAGGTCATCAAGGCTCGCGCCAGGCTCGCCCAGATGATCAGGCAGGCGGTAGAACGCGCGATGGGCGCGGTTCGAGGCGATCAACTCGAGATCGGGCCCGAAAATCGAAATGCCGACTTCCTCTTCATCGAGCGAGGAGAGAAGCCGGGCAGACGTGTTGATTATACTAGAACTCGCCATTTTTTCTTGTGCTCGAAACGCATTTTGCGATGATGAATGTCATTCTCGGTCATCAAAGGGGTTGGATTTTGCTGCGATGAATAGCCATCGCGCTTCCCCCTCGACGCCATATCTCAAGCAATTAATTCAAATGCAATAGGGCGCGCCACGTATGGTTACGTTGCAAATCGGCAGCATCTCAATTGAATAACGGCCGATCATCAGACGGCGCATATGGCCTTACGAATCTTCGCGGAAACGCAGAAAATTCTTCTATTCGGCGGCTTCCTTGCCGAATTGCAGCGCCGCGAGACGCCCGTAGAGTCCACCCTTGCCGGCCAGCTCGGCGTGCCGTCCCTCGTCGACGATGCGACCCCCGTCGAGGACGAGGATGCGGTCGGCCATCTGGACGGTCGCCAGGCGATGGGCGATGACGATCGTCGTCCGTCCGGCCATCACGCGCTCGAGGGCTTCCTTGACGGCGTGTTCGTTCTCTGCATCGAGGGCGCTCGTCGCCTCGTCAAGGAGCAAGATAGGGGCATCCTTCAGCACCGCGCGCGCAATGGCGAGCCTCTGTCGCTGTCCACCTGACAGCGTGACACCGCGTTCCCCGAGCTTGGTGTCGTAGCCCTCCGGCAGCGCACGGATGAACGCATCGGCCTGAGCCGCGGCGGCCGCCTTCTCGACTTCGGCGCGCGTGGCATTCGGGGTGCCATAGCGGATGTTTTCGAGGACCGTGTCGGCGAAGATCGCGACGTCCTGGGGCACGAGGGCCATGCGTGATCGCAGGTCGTGGATCTCTGCTTCGTCGATGGGAACACCATCAATCAGCACGCGGCCGTCGAGGGGATCGTAGAAGCGCTGGAGCAGATTGAAGATCGTGGTCTTGCCCGCGCCCGACGGCCCGACAAGGGCGACCGTCTCTCCCGGCGCGATCGCGAGCGAGAAATTCTGCAGAGCAGACTGGCCAGGCCGCGAGGCATAGGCGAAGGAGACATTCTCGAAGCGGATTTCGCCCCGGGCCGGCACCGGCATCGGGCGGGGATTTGCGGGTGATCGGATCTCGGGGACGACCGCCTGCAATTCGACGAGACGCTCGGCGGCGCCGGAAGCCTGCTGGAGTTCGCCCCAGACCTCGGCCAACTCGCCGAGCGCACCAGCCGCGAAGAGTGCGTAGATGATGAACTGCCCGAGCGTGCCGCCCGTCAATTCACCCGTAATGACGGCGGACGCGCCATACCAGAGGACCGCCACGACGCTCGCGACCGTCAGAAAGATCGTCATCGCCGTCAGAACGGCGCGCGCCCGCATTCGCTCTTTGGCGGCGTCAAACGACTGAGTGACAGCTTCATCGAAGCGTCGCGCGACCTCGGCCTCGCTCCCGAACGACTGCATCGTCCGGACGGCCGTCAGGTTTTCCGAGGCGTAGGCCGTCGCCGACGCCAGCGTATCCTGCGCACGCCGCGACAGCACCTTCACGACCCGGCCGTAGGCCATCAACGGAAGCACAATGACCGGGATCGCAACCAGTGTCAGAAGCGAGAGGTGGGTGCTCGTGATGAACATCATCACGAATGCGCCGACCAGCATGATCGCATTGCGCAAGGCTTGCGACAGCGTATGGCCGGCGACCGCCTTGATCTGGGTGGTATCGGCCGTCAGGCGGCTCAGAACCTCGCCGGAGTGCGTCTTCTCGAAGAATGACGGACCGAGTGCTGCCAAATGCGCGAAGACGTCGCGACGCAAATCCGCGACGACGCGTTCGCCGAGCCAGTTGACGGCATAGAACCGCGCCGCGATCGAAACGGCCAGAACGGCGCCGATGGCGATCAGGAACCCGAAGTACCGATCGATGGAGCCGGCGTTCTCGGCGCTGAATCCATGATCGATCATGCTGCGGACAGCCACCGGCACGGACAGCATCGCGAACGCCGAGACGACAAGTGAAACCAGCGCCAACGTCAGCATCGCCGGGTGTGCGAGGACATAGGGTCTCAAGGCGAGGAGTGGGGTCAGGGACCGGGCGCGGTTCTTTTCGGGCGTGGCGTCTTCTGGGGTCACTTCGGGTGCAGCAGCTGACCGATCCTTTGCCTCGCTCGGAATTTCAGCCGACATCTCTGACCTCAAAGCGCGACTTGCCGGGCGCGAAGAGCGGCGGAAAGTCCGGGTAGTTCATACGGTTGAGCGGCTGGCACCGGATTTTTCGTTCCTTGTCGGGCCAGGTTTGGCGCGCTGCCTTTCAGGGCCGCACAGGATCGCGGCCAGACCGCGACGGTGCTTGTGCCCCCGCAGGTTCTCGACTATAGAACCGCCTTCTCGAATTCAAGGCTCAACGAGGCCGCGGGCGATGCCCGTTCCGGTCCGGGGCGTTTTACCGTTGAAAGCGATCACCATGAAGAAAGATCCCGGCCTGCATCCCGACTACCACCAGATCAAGGTCAAGATGACCGACGGATCGGAATTCGTCACCTATTCCACGTATGGATCGGAAGGCGACGAGTTGCATCTCGACATCGATCCGACGACGCATCCGGCCTGGACGGGCGGCGATCAGAAGATCATGGATCGCGGCGGCCGCGTCTCGCGCTTCAAGAAGAAGTTCGAAGGCATGTTCTGAGGCGTCGGCGCCCGACGGCCATTCCTGAACATTGAAAAAGCCCGGCAGACGATCTGCCGGGCTTTCTTTGTTCTTGGAACTCTCGTAATCGACAGGCGGCTCAGTTGAGCTTGCCGCCAAAGGCATGTTGAAGGCGCGACAGCTGCGCACCAACGGGGTTTTCGACGACCTTGGCCGCAATGGCCGGATCGAGACCCGAGTTCATCGCAAGGTCGAGCTGGACGATCCTATCGTGGAGCGCGAAGCTTTCCTCGATCAGTCGCTTCAGGCCTTCGGGCAAGTCGTCGAAGCCGCGCACGTGCGAGGGGCGGCCGAGACTCTGCAGCTTGACGCGCTGCCGCTTCTTCTGCGCTTCGGCCTCGGAAATCTCACCGTCCTTCAGAGCCCGGCGGATCAGCAGCCAGGACGCAAGGTCGAGGAGCCGCGTCGTCAGGCGCATGCTTTCGGTTGTGTAGAGAACGGAGACAGATGCCGTCAGCGCTTTGGCGGCCTTGCGGCCATCACCATCAAGGTAGGCTGCGGTCCGCTCGACGAGGGACATACCCTCCTTAAAGACGCGATCGAACTGGGATGAGGCCTGGAACCGCGCACCGAACGATACGGTGACGCTGTCTGCTACGACCTGGAACTCAACGCGCGACTTATCGGACATGGAACGCTTTGACACGAACGCTTACTCTCCACTTACCACTACACCCGGGCGACCCTAACTGGCCATAGTTAACAACATCGCCAAAAGCGAGGCGCACTGTCTCACCTGTGGACAAGGTACAGGCGACCAGAGGTAGAGCAAAAAATGAGCCGCCCTTTTGAGGCGGCTCATAAGTCGAACAGGGAGGCATCACAGAGTGGCCGGGGCAGGTGCCCCAGAAATCTGGATGAAGCGATGGTATCGGAAAATGGATAACGGGGGGTAAAGCTGCGATCCGTCGAGATGCAAGCCGTCAGACATGGCGCGCAGTCGGCGTCACCTCATTGTTTCAGGTTGGTCTCATTCAGTAGAATTGTCGGATCCGGAGCATCGGTCCGGTTCTGATCGGAACGACGTTGCGGGCTCAGGACTTGAACAGCTTCGATGCCGCGGCCTCATGAGCGCGCTTGCGGCCGACCTCCGCTTCGATGCGCTCGATCTCGATCCTGAGTGCATCCTGCAACTGGACGAGTTCCCCGATCGACAGACCATCGAGACGGCCACCGACCTCCCATCCGGCCTTCTTGGCTTTCGGCTCCTCCCAGTCCATCGTCCGTCCTTTCTCATTCGTCGACGTTGAGACCTTGGCTTGCCCTCGAAGGTGCCACGGCCTATCGCTTGCCTCAACATGACCTGATGGTGCCCGAGACATGCAGAGCCTGCCCGCCGAAATGACCGCCGTCGCCATTCAGGGGAAGGGCGGCCCCGAGGTTCTCGTGCCCGAGCGACGCCCCGTGCCTCGGCCGACGGGTCGAGAAGTGCTGATCAAAGTCGCGGCAGCGGGCGTCAACCGGCCGGACGTGTTGCAGCGGCAGGGTCTTTATCCCGCACCGAAAGGGCACAGCGAAATCCCGGGTTTGGAAGTTGCCGGCACCGTCGTCGCGGCAGGTCCGGAGGCCGCGCACCTCAAGGACGGGTCGCGCGTCATGGCGCTCGTCAACGGCGGGGGGTACGCGGAATATTGTCTCGCCGAAGAGGGCTCGGTGCTCGAAATCCCTGCGCAACTCGGTGATATCGAGGCCGCGTGCCTGCCCGAGACGGCCTTCACGGTCTGGCACAACGTCTTCGAGCGCGGCGGTCTCAAGAGTGGCGAATGGTTCCTCGTGCACGGCGGGACGAGCGGTATCGGCGTCATGGCGATCCAACTCGCCAAGGCTTTCGGGGCCAGGGTCATGACAACGGCAGGATCGGACGAGAAGTGCGCGGCGGCCAAGGCGCTCGGCGCGGACATCGCGGTCAACTACCGGACGGCCGACTACGGAGACGTCGCCAAGGAGGCGACCGGTGGACGCGGGATCGACGTTATCCTCGACATGGTCGGGGGCGATTATATCGACAAGAACATCCGTGCGCTCGCGGACGACGGCCGTCTCGTCAACATCGGCTTCCAATCCGGGTCGAAAGCCAGCCTCGACCTCATGCGCGTGATGCTGAAGCGGTTGACGTTGACGGGCTCGACGCTGCGCATCCGGTCGTCCGACGTCAAGGCGCGGATCGCGGGAGCGGTCGGCACAAATGTCCTGCCGCTGGTGGCCGACGGACGCCTCAAAGTTCCTGTCGACAGCGTCTTCGCGATCGCAGACGCTGCGTCCGCGCATCGTCGCATGGAGTCCAGTCAGCACATCGGAAAAATCGCGCTCCGAGTATAAGGTCGCCACGGCTAACATCTTAATGGCAGTGTGATCTCCAACACCGGTCCCGGAACGATGCAGCCGTTCATTCTTCCGTAACAAGACCTAATGCCGACGGACGATCTCGCCGGAATTTTTTCGGCAAGTTGTGCCGCTCCCGGCAATTCGCTGCGAAACCAAGTCAATTTGTACCATTCCGACTGAGCCAAATTTAAGCGCTCGGCACACTTGGGCCGTTCCATCAAGTGTTTGGAAACCAATCGAGCCTAACTTCCGATTGTGCTTGGCGCGGCATCCCGATGGGGGGCACCGGCTGAGACCGCAAGTTTTTTCTTGTCCCGCGATCACACCTCGGAGCGCACCCCTATGGCTCAGTATCCGGCCAATATCGACCTGACATCTCTTTCTTCGACGACCGGCTTCCAGATCGGCGGCAATTCCGCCAACGACGGCGCCGGTTTTGCCGTCACGGGCATCGGCGACATCAACAACGACGGCCTTGCCGACTTCGCCGTGACGAGCCCCGTCGCCGGCGGCAACGGCACGATCTACGTTCTTTACGGCAAAACGACTGGCTTCGCGGACCTCGATCTCGGCTCGATCACGTCGGCCGACGGCTACAGCATCGCAAGCCCCATTGCGACCGACGCCTACGGCTTCTCGATCAACTCGGGTGACTTCAACGGCGACGGCCAGGTCGATCTCTTCATCGGCGGTCCCGGCAACGACTCGGTCGTCAGCGACGGCGGCGTCGGCTACGTCTTCCTCGGGCAGAACACGAGCCCCGATATCGTACTCGCCGGCAACGACGCCAGCGGCGCGGTCGGCGTGAGCATCGCTTCGGGCGACCTCAACGGCGACAGCAAGTCGGACCTCATCTCGTCGGATGCTGCCGGCAACGCTTATGTTCTCTTTGGCTCGACCGGTCTCGGCACGGCGAACGTGACCAGCCTCGATGGCACCACTGGTTTCAAGCTGACGGGCGCGGGTGCCGTGACATCTGTCGCAGCCGGCGACATCAACAACGACGGCTTCGAAGACCTCATCGTCGGCTCGGGCAGCCAGAACGCGACCTATGTCGTCTACGGCAAAGCTTCGGGCTTCGGGGCAAGCCTCGCCGTTTCGGACCTCAACGGCACGAACGGCTTCAAGATCAACGGCGTCACGGCTGGCGACAACTTCGGCGGCTCGGTCGCTGTCGCGGACGTCAACGGTGACGGCTTCGCCGACATCGTCGTCGGCGCGTCCGGCCAGGACCACACGACGGCCAACTCGGAAGTCGGCGCGGCGTACGTCATCCTCGGCAAGAGTGGCGCGTTCTCGTCCAATTTCGTCGTCAACAGCCTCGGCCTCGGGCACACCAAGATCATCGGCGAGACGGCCGGAGACGGTGCTGGCTTCTCGGTGGCGAATGCGGGTGACGTCAATGGCGACGGCCTCGACGACGTCATCGTCGGTGGCCGCAACGCCGATCCCAATTCGAACAACCAGGCCGGCGCAAGCTGGGTCGTGTTCGGCGATGCCGCTGCACGTCTGACCGTCGACCTCTCGGGCCTCACGGGTGGCGGCGGCTTCCAGATCAGCGGCGAAGCAGCCGGTGATCAAAGCGGCACGTCGGTCTCGGGCGCCGGAGACATCAACGGCGACGGGCTCGCGGACATCCTGGTCGGCGCTCCGGGCGCCGACGTCGGCGCCGATACCGATGCAGGTGCCGCGTATCTCGTCCTCGGCCGCTTCTCGGACATCGGCGTCACGCGCGTCGGCACGGCGATTGCCCAGACGCTCGTCGGCAGCGCGCTCGCCGACAACCTCTCGGGCGTCGGAGGTCATGACCGTCTGCTCGGCTACGCCGGCGGCGACGTCCTCGACGGCGGCACGGGCAACGACACGATGGTCGGCGGCACGGGCAACGACACGTATGTCGTCGACGCCTCCACCGACGTCGTGACCGAACTTTCGGGCGTCGGCACCGGCACGGATACGATCAAGTCTTCGACAGTCAGCTTGAGCCTCTTCACGGTCGGCTACGCCAACATCGAGAACGCCTCGCTCACGGGCACGGCGAACCTCACGCTCAGCGGCAACACGAATGCCAACTCGCTCTTCGGCAACGACGGCGGCAACTCGATCACTGGCGCTGGCGGCAACGATACGATGTTCGGCGGCAAGGGCAACGACACCTACGTCACCGACGGCAGCGATCTCATTCTCGAGAACTCCGGCGGCGGTACGGATACGGTTCAGTCGAGCGTCACCGTGACGGCGCTGGCCAACCAGGTCGAGAACCTGACGCTTTCGGGCACCGGCAACACCAACGGTACGGGTAACTCGCTCGTAAACACGATCACGGGCAACTCGGGCAACAACACGCTCGATGGCGGCACGGACGCGCTCGTCGATACGCTGATCGGTGGTGGCGGCAACGACACCTATGTTCTCCGCAACGGCTCCGACGTCATCATCGACAGCGGCGGCGCGAGCGATACGATCACCTCGACGATCACGCGTTCGCTCGCGAGCTACGCCTCGGTCGACAAGCTGATCCTCATCGGCGGCGACATGAACGGCACCGGTAACGCCCTCAACAACACGATCATTGGCACGGTGGGCAAGAACATCCTCAACGGTGCCACGGGCAACGACCGCCTCGAGGGCGCCGGCGGCAACGACACCTACGTCACCGATGGCGGCGAGACCATCGTCGAGGGCGTGAACGCCGGCAAGGACACTGTGCAGTCGAGCGTGACGATGGCGGCACTGGCCGCCAACGTCGAAAACCTGACCCTGACGGGCACGGGCGACATCGACGGCTCCGGTAACTCGATCGGCAACATCATTGTCGGCAACAGCGGCGACAACATCATCAATGGCCTCGGCGGTAGCGACACGATGACGGGCGGCTCGGGCGCCGACATCTTCGTCTTCAACACGGCCATCAACTCGTCGGCCAACCTCGAACGCATCACGGACTTCGTGGCGGCCGCTGACACGATCCGGCTCGAGAACACGGGCGTCGGGCTCTTCAACGCGCTCTCCGCAGGCACGCTGACGGCCGCGGCCTTCAAGGCCAACGCCACGGGCGTCGCGACGGAAGCCGACGACCGCATCATCTACAATACGACGAACGGCAACCTCTACTACGACGCCAACGGCAGTGTGGCCGGCGGCTCGCAGCTCTTCGCCGTCCTGACGACGAAGCCCACGATCACAAACGCCGACTTCGTGATCGTCTAACGATCTCGGGCTCGACTAAGAAGACATTTGATGCGGGCCGGTTCCTCGATGGAGGGGCCGGCCCGAATCGCATTCTGCCTTCGCCCGAGTGCCGCGCGAACTTGATTCAAATTTTTCGGATTTCGTTTCGCTGATCTTTGTCAACGCCGCGCGTTGCAGGTGCGAAGCAAGCTCTTGGAAGCTATTGCGACCTAGCTTCGAGGCAGGTTTTCACGCCAGCCCGCCGTCATCGTTCCCGTCGTCGGCAGGGGGCGGCAAACAGATACCGATTAGCCTCCGGAGCCCCGCTTCATGTCCCAGTACCCCGCAACCATCGACCTCACGGCTTTGACCTCGACGACGGGCTTCCAGCTCAACGGCCAGGCTGCGACCGATCTAGCCGGCCAGAGCGTCGCCTCGCTCGGCGACATCAATGGCGATGGGCGCGCGGACTACATCATCGGCGCCAGCGGCAACAACGCCGGTCTCACGGACAACGGCGCGGCCTACGTGGTGTTTGGCACGAGCAGCGGGTTCGCAGACATCAATCTTTCGGCCCTCAACGGAACCAACGGCTTCAAGATCAGCGGCGAAGTCGCGGGAGACGGCGCGGGCATCTCGGTTGCGGGTGCCGGCGACTTCAACAACGACGGCTTCCGCGACATCGTCATCGGTGCCACGGGTCTCGACGTGACCGGTGCCAACAGCGGCGGCGCCTACATCATCTTCGGCAAATCGACGGCATTCGCCGCGAACGTCGCCCTGACGTCGCTGACCAGCAGCACGGGCTTCCAGGTCAACGGTGAAGCCGCGGGCAACCTCGCCGGGCTAAGCGTCCATTCCGCCGGCAAACTCAACAACGACGCGTTCGACGATTTCGTCGTCGGCGGTGCGAACGGCACGGCCTATGTCGTCTTCGGCAAGAACACGGGCATCGCCGACATCAACCTCTCCTCGCTCAACGGTACGACAGGCTTCAAGGTCACGGGCGGCGCGGGCGACATGAAGGTCGCCTCGGCGGGTGACGTCAACGGTGACGGCCGCGGCGACATCATCATCGGGTCGGCGAGCCAGAATGCCGCCTACGTGATTTTCGGCAGTGCGTCGGGCTTTTCCTCGACCATCGCGCTCTCCTCGCTCAACGGAACCAACGGCTTCAAGCTCAACGGCGTCTCTAGCACCGACGGCTTCGGCGGCTCCGTTTCGACGGCCGGCGATATCAACGGCGACGGCTTCTCGGACATCATCATCGGCGCGGCCGGGCATGATCACTTCACGGCCAGCTCGGACCGCGGCGCCGCCTACGTCGTTCTCGGAAAGGGCACGGCCTTCAACGCCTCGATAAACGTCTCGGGCTTCATCGGCAGCAACGGCGGTTTCAAGATCGTCGGCGAGATGCAGAACGACGTCACGGGCGACGGCGCGGGCTATTCGGTCGGCACGGCAGGCGACGTCAATGGCGACGGCCTTTCCGACATGATCGTCTCGGCGCGCGGGCATGACCGCGGCGAGACGACCAATCCGAACTACGGCGCGAGCTACGTCATCTTCGGATCGACTGGCGGCTTCTCCTCGTCGCTACTGCTGTCGGGCCTCACCGGCACGGGCGGCTTCCAGATCAATGGTGAAGTCGCTGGCGACCGCCTCGGCAGCTCGGTCTCGTCGGCGGGCGACATCAACAACGACGGCTTCGCGGACCTGCTGATCGGCTCGGAGACCGGGAACGGCGGCACGGGCGCGGCCTATGTCCTTCTCGGTCGCGCGCCGACGCTCAGCATCAACCGGACCGGCACGGACATCGGACAGACGATCGCGACGGGCATCGGCGGCGACTTCCTCTACGGCAAGGGCGGCCATGACCGGCTGCTCAGCTATTCCGGCAACGACAGCCTCGACGGCGGTCTCGGCAATGACACCATGGTCGGCGGGGCGGACAACGACACCTATGTCGTCGATGTCTCGACCGACGTCGTCACGGAAGCCGCTGATGGGGGGACGGATACGGTTTCGTCTTCCACCATCAGCCTCTCGCTGACGAACTACACCAACGTCGAGAACCTGTCGCTCACGGGCGCCTTGCACCTCAGCCTCTACGGCAACAGCAGCCGCAACATCCTCGTCGGCAACGACGGCAACAACACGCTGAGCGGTGGCGGCAACAACGACACGATGAAGGGCGGCAAGGGTAACGACATTTATCTCAGTGACGGCGGCGACAGCATCGAGGAGTACACCGGCGGCGGCACCGACCGCGTCGACAGCAGCGTCACGGTCGTCGAACTCTGGAGCCAGGTCGAAAATCTTCGCCTGACGGGTACTGCAAACATCAATGCGAACGGCAATTCCCTGGTCAATACCATCGAGGGCAACGCCGGCAACAACATCCTCGACGGCGGAATCGACACGCTCGTCGACACCCTGATCGGTGGCGGCGGCAACGACACCTACGTGCTCCGGAACGGCACCGACAACATCATCGACAGCGGCGGCGTCAACGACACCGTCACCTCGACGATCACGCGCTCGCTTGCGGGCTATGCCTCGGTCGACAAGCTGATCCTCATCGGCGGCGATATGAACGGCACAGGCAATGCCCTCAACAACACGCTCATCGGCACCGTCGGCAAGAACATCCTCGACGGCGGCACAGGCAACGATCGCCTCGAAGGCGCAGGCGGAAACGATACCTACATCGTCGACAGCGGCGACACGGTGATCGAGCTTGCGAACGCGGGCAAGGATACCGTCCAGTCGGCCACAACGGTCACGGCGCTCGCCAACAACGTCGAGAACCTGACGCTGACCGGCAGCAACGCAGTCAATGCTACCGGCAACTCCTTGGCGAACGTCATCGTCGGCAATAGCGGCAACAACCTCATTAACGGCCTCGGCGGCACGGACACGATGACGGGTGGTCTCGGCCAGGATACCTTCTTCTTCAACACAGCGCTCAACCTCTCGACCAACCTCGACCGCATCACGGACTTCGTGGCGGCCGACGATACGATCCGGCTCGAGAACACGGGCACCGGTCTCTTCAATGCCCTGGCGCTCGGAACGCTCTCGGCCGCAGCGTTCAAGGCCAACGCCACGGGCGTCGCGACGGAAGCCGACGACCGCATCATTTACAATACGGCGAACGGCAACCTCTACTACGACACCAACGGCAGCAACGCCGGCGGTTCGCAGCTCTTCGCGGTGCTGACGACGAAGCCCACGATCACGAATGCGGACTTCGTGATCGTCTGACGGTTGTCGCTATTCGGTTGCGAATTCGATCGCGCGGGCCGGGGCTCTCGAGGAGAACCCGGCCCGTGTCACGTTAGGCGCGTCGGCTACCAGACGAGCGCCATCATGGCTGCGATCGGCCTCGGCGCATCCTCGGGAAACAGGGTTTGGATCGCATCGGCATCGAGGGCAGCGTCGCGCGCGAGATGGACGCCGCTTGCGATATAGACAGCCTCGATCCCAGCACTCGCGGCACCGAGAATATCCGTCGAGATGCCGTCACCGATCGCGAGGATGTCGCTGTCGGTTAGCGGCGCGCCCCGCTTTGTCGCCAAGCGCTCGCGCGCGAGATCGTAGATCGGTCGATAGGGCTTGCCGGCATAGGCCACGTGTCCGCCGAGCGCTTCGTAGGCCTTCGCGAGCGCGCCCGCGCAGGGGATGATCTTTCCGCCGCGCTCGACGGCGAGATCGGGGTTCGCGCAGATCATCGGAACGCCGCGCCGTGCGAGACCAGTCAAGAGTGGCGCATAGGTCTCGGCCGTTTCTCGCTCGTCGTCGACGAGACCCGTGCAGACGACCGTGTCGCTCTTCTCGGGCGCGACGAGCCGCGCGTCGAGCCCGTCGTAGATGCCGAGGTCGCGATCGGGACCCAGATGGCCGATCGCCTGCCCGGTCACAACGGCGCGATGCACGAGTTCGCGCGCGGCATCGCCGGACGTGAGAATGATGTCGTAGGCATCATCGGGCACGCCGATCCGCTGAAGTTGCGTCGCTACAGCAGCTGCTGGCCGGGGCGCATTCGAGAGCAGGAGCACCGTTCCACCCGACATGCGAAAGGCCCGGCAAGCCTCGGCAGCGCCGAGGAACGGCGCGACCCCGTTGTGCATCACGCCCCAGATGTCGACGAGCCAAGCCATCCGTGCGGCGCCGACGTCGCGGATCGAGGACAGGATATGCACGCTCATGTCGGGCTCCGGTTTGCGGCAAGCCCGTTCGCGTAGCGAGTGTGAGGCTCGCGATCAAGCCATCCTGCCGTCATGGGCCGTCGTCGGCGACGGCGCGACCCGTTCGCGACGTCAGGCGGCGGCCTGGCCGGTGCGCTGGCTGATGCCTGGCTTCACCGGGCGGCGGCCGCCGAACAGCGTGCCTTGGCCAAGGACGACGCCGAAACCGAAGATGCGCGCGAGCATGGCTTCGTCGGTGATATTGCCGACGACGACGGCATAGCCAAGCCCCGCAAGATGGCGGCATACGTCGGCCGCCGGGATCGTGCCACCGGGGATCGGCAGGCCTTCGACGAAGACGCTGGCGTCGAGACGCGCGAACGCGAAACCGGCCGTCGCCATGGCTTCGAAATTCATGTCGAGATCGGTCAAGTCGGTGACGCCGAAGCGGAAGCCGAGGCCGGCGAGCGTCGCAACGGCGCGCTGCTCGGCCGCCCGGAAGGTCCTGACATCGGCTTGCGTGAATGTGAGCACCAGCTTCCGTGCAATGTCGCCCGTCGCCGGTACAGTCTCCGTCGCGACCGTTCGGTAGTCGTCGTCGGAGAGAGCTTCGCCCGAGGACTGTGAAAAGACGGCCCCCGCCTTGCCGCGATCGGCGAGGCGCTCGGCGACGCCGGCCGTGTGCTCGAGCCGGACGCGATCGAAGAGCGGCAGGAGCCCGCGGCCCGCAAGTTCGACGGTGTTCTCGCCCGAGCCGAGATCCTCGCCCGCGGCACCACGCAAACGGATCGAGACCTCGTAGTGGCGCGCCGCCAGATCGTTGAGACCCATGATCGGCTCGAGAAAAACGTCGACCCGCCCAGCCTCGACGGCCTCCCTGACCGACCGCCGCTTCTCGGCGGCCGCGACCTCGACCGGATCGGCCACGCGCGGCGGCGCCGCGGCGAGGCGCGGGGCCGGTCGGGCCATGCTCCGATCATCGGCATCGCGCATGGTCGACGCCGCGCTCCTGAGTGCCGCCAGGGAAACTTCGACGCCGCCGGCAGCGACAGGCGGTAGCGAGACGGGGGCGGCCGCGACGGCTGTGCCGGCTCCAGCGCTGGTCTCCTCGACCTCGCGCGCCTGTTCGGCCGCGGAGACCTCGAGCAGCATCGCCTTGATGCGTTGCTGAAGCATCTCCACGTCGTCCTCGTTGATGGACGAGGGTTCGCCGTTGGAAGGTGGCGGGTCCAACTGTGCCGTCCGGTCGAGGCGTTCCAACGGCGGCACAGGCGGCGTTCCCCGATTCGCCGCCGGCCGCGCAAGCGATGGCGCTGGTGCCGGTGCACCGCCACGTCCGAGTTCATGCTCGAGACGGGCGACTTCGGCCGCGAGCACTTCCTGATCGGCCGAACTCATCCAGAAGGCCTGGAAACCGGACAAGCCGACGAACAATGCCAGTCCGACGAGGATGGCTAACTCGAGCGAGTAGCCAAGGTGCAGATGAAGCCCGATCGCGAGCGCCGATGTCACGAGCGCCATGGAAATCAGCACGATGCCATCGCCGCGGCGTATCTGGCCCGGCTCGCGCGAAGCAGGGTTCGGGTCTGCGGGGGCGCTTCTTGCGGCGCCCGACCTCGCCGGCGCAGCGCGCGCGGTGGCGTCTGCGTTCCGTTCCGGGGTCCGTTCTGGCGTCATGGGCTCGGTATCCAAAGGATGCGTCCTCGAATCGATCTCAATCAACGATCATGGTCCCCGGGACCCGCCTCGCAATTCCGCGGCCCTAGGTTTCAACGGATTTCCACAGGCCGATCAGTCCTTCTCGCGACCAGCGTGGCCGATGCGCATCGTGTGAGCCCGTTTGCGACAGTCCGAAGAACGCTCCGCATATCAGCGCGTTGCGTTTTTCGCGCGCGGAGGCTGCTCATATCTTGCCGCAGTCGGCCTCGGTTTGGACATGGACCGGCCGCGGCCGAAACCGAATCTGACGGCTGTTTAGATGTCGTTAGCCGAATCGGCGTGGTATCGTCACTGCCGGGCGGTGGTCGTTCAGTCCGGCGTATGTGAGGAGCCCGAAGCCTATGTACATGAGCGTCATTTCCCGGGAGTTGGGTCAGGAAACATTCCCTGAGCTTGCCGGTTCTCGCGTGGTCATCACGGGCCTGACACCCGCCCTTGGCGTCGACATCGCTCGCGGTTTCGCCGAGCGCAAGGCGCGCCTCAGTCTCCAGGCTCCCGACGTCGCGCCCGAGACGACGGAATTGGTGGCATTGCTCTCTCAGTCGGCCGCCGAGGTCAGCTTCGTGAACGGGCCGCTGGCGACCAGCCGGGAACAAGTTCAATTCGCGCAGCGCGCCGCCGAATCGCTCGGCGGCATCGATGTCGCCGTCAACCTCATCCTGGTGTCCAGCTCGGAGACGCGCGGCGTCGAGACCGAGGCGGAAATCGAGGAACTCGTCGCGCGGAAACTCGGCCCGGCGCTCCGGATCACGCAGGTCATCGCGAACCGCATGCGCGTCACGTGGAGCGAAGGCACGATCCTCAATGCCGTCATCATGCCGGCACCGGCATCCGCGCGCGAACTGGCCATCGCGGGCTACATGCGCGCGGCGCTCGCGGCGATGACCAAGGGCGAGGCCGCCGCCTGGGGCGGGGATGCGATCCGCATCAACGCCGTCGGTCCCAAGGCGACGCCGTTCGACGACGCGAGCGGGGCCTGCCTCACATCGGAGCCCGATCTCGCCGCCCTCGCACTCACCTTGGCGAGCCATAAGGGCCGGAAGCTCACAGGCTACGTGTTCGACGCGGAAGGGATCGCCCGGCGCGGCTGCTGAAGCGGCGAGAAGTCGCTCGTCAGACGCCGCGGCGACAAATGGCGACCACAGTCGATCTGCTATGTTCGTCCCTCATTCGTCGATGGGGGACCATTCCTTTGAACTCACGAGCAGCCGGCTGCTTGCGCGCGGCCTCATTCTACCCTGTCGCCATCTGGATCCTTGCCTTCGCACTCGGGTTTGCTGCCATTACCGAACCTGTGTCGGCGGAAGCGGTCGCGGCCGACAAGCCTCCTCTGAGCGTCGCGCTCATCATGAGTTCGCGACTCGATCAGTGCTTCGATCCCGGCAATGTCAAGGCGATCCAGTCCATGACACGCGACGCGCGGGACCGTCTCAATGCGATCGGCGGGATCGGGGGCCATCGCATCGAGCTCACATTTCTCGACGACAAGCGCGACCCGGCGACTGCCGTCGAGAATGTCCGCCGTGCGCTCGCGGACCCGACGACGGTCGCCCTCGTCGGCCTCACGAGTTCCCAACGCGGCAAGGCCGTGTTCGACGCGCTCGGACCCGAGATCAAGAGCAAGCGCATTCCCTTCATCTCCGATCTCTCGGTCAACTCGCTCTTCGCCGAATATCCCAATGTCTTCACGACTCGCGCCTCGCAGGATGACGAGCGCCTGCCTGTGATGCTGCAGTTCATCCAGGACGCGGGTTACAACCGTGTGGCTTTCATCGGCGCCAAGGACCTGATCTTCAGCGCCTCGCTCGCGGATGGTTTGAAGGGCTCGCTGGCGGCCGGCCGCTTCGTCGCCGATCACAGGCTGACCCTCGTCGATGAGAAGCTCGTCAAATCGGAGGTCGCGGCCGCTGCACAGGACATCAAGGACAAGGCGCCCGATCTCGTCGTCATGGGTATCGGCAGCGCGCTCAACGGCGACGTCGTGCAGGAACTGCTCGGCGTCGGTGCGAGTCCGGCGCTTTTGCTGTCGGGACAGATCGACCAGCTTCCCGAGGGCATGGCGAACGCCTATGCCAATCACATCTATCAGCTCTCATGGGACGGGCTGCCTGACATCTATCGAGACCGGCTCCAACGGCGCATTCTCGCCGATCAGCCGGAAAACTGGATCTTCGAAGGCGCGCCCGTGCCGGAGGCACCGGGCTGGGCAAAGGGCGAGTGCAAACCTCGGCCCGCTGAAGTGGTGCCCAATCCACTCCGACCGGCCAATCTCCGCGCGATCCGCGTCGGGAGCCAGTACGCCGACATGCTGGCGCTGCTTGCCGCGCTCGGCAAGACGGCGCCTCCGAACGCCACGATCGACGAAATGCACCGGCACATCATCGAGGGGCTCAAGACGACCTATGCGTTCGGCCGCGGCGCGTTCCAGGGCGGGAACGAGAACTGGTCGTTCCGGCCAGGCACGCGGGCGGCCGCGCGCACGCCATTCATCGTGAAATTGCCGCGCGGTCTCGGCCGCACGCAGCTCGCTCCTGTCCAGTATGTGCGTTTGAAGTCGGACAAGCTCCGCGCGATGGAGACACTGTTCCTCGACGTCGATCTCGTGAAAGCGTTCCGCATCGACGACAACGAGCAGTCGTTCTTCGCCGAGTTCTATCTGTCGGTCCGAAACGACGGCAAGGGCACGGGGATCGAGGCGCTCGAATTCGCCAATTCCTTCCTCGATCCCCAAACGGGCGAGCGGCAGTTGAACATCCGCGTCGTCAGCCGTGGCGGCGCGAACGAAACATATCCCGACAACCTCTCGATCTATTACGTGTCGGGGCGGTTCATGTTCGAGCCGGAATTGTCGAACTATCCCTTCGATAGCCAGCGCTTCTCGATCGACATACGTCCGCGGTCCGGCAGCGCACCTTTCATCGTGCAGCCGCCGCTGGAGACCCTCAGAGACGATTTCGTGGAATCTGACGGCTGGGACCCGAAGTTCAAGTATGTCGGGTTCGACGAGGACTTCGTGCAGACGATTGACGCCCTCTCTCACGAGCCGAGCGTGGTGCCGTTCTACAAGGCGAGCTTTGCCTGGATCATGGCCCGGCAGACGACGGACTACTATCTCCGCGTCGTCGTGCCCCTCGGGTTCATACTGATCGTGGCCTACCTCTCGATCTTCATCCCGCTCTCGCACTTCGAGGCCATCGTCACGATCCAGGTGACGGCGCTGCTGTCGGCTGTCGCCCTCTACCTGTCGCTGTCTCAGCTCGATGCCGACACGACGACGGTCTCGGACCGGATCTTCATCTTCACCTACATGTCCGTCAGCCTGATGATCGGCATCTCAATCCTCAGGATGAACCATTGGGTGGCGGAACGGCCGCAAATCCAGCTCGCTCTGGGGGCGGTCCACGTCGCGCTCGTCCCAATCCTCGTCGTCGTGATGGCGTATTACGTGCGTGCGATCCAGATGGCGAACATCTAAGGCACACGCGCGTGAGGCGCCTGTGATGGGCGACCGACGGGTCCTTTGCGCCGTCGCTCCAAGCCCCATCTACGGCGGCGCGGCATCCTCGCTGCGCCGCACGATCACATTCGCGATGACCCCATTTCTGCTCAGAAAACGGGCTTGTGCAGTCGAAGAATGTTGGCGCATAGTTGAAAATTATCACTGCAAGTGAAGCTGCTCTCGTTGCCCGATCGTAACCGCATGGAGGTCCACGAATGCGCCCCTCACTCAAGCAAACCTTCGCCGCGAGCTGCTGTGCCGCCGCCGCTCTCGTCGTCTCGATGATGCCCGTCCGGGCCGCGGCACCTGAATCTCCCGATCCGATCAAGATCGCGCTCTTCGACTGGACCAGCGTGAACCTCAACGCGAAGATCCTCGGTACCATCCTTACGAAGCTCGGCTATACGGTCGAGTATCCGACGGCCGACTATCTCTCGAGCCTCACGACCGGCCTCACGACCGGCGATCTCACGGTCGGCGTCGAATATTGGGATACGACGGCGGGCGAAGCGATGAAGGCGTCGGACGCCACGGGCCAGACCGAGAAACTCGGTCCGCTGGGTCCAAAGGCCAAGGAAGAGTGGTGGTATCCGCTCTACATGAAGGAAAAGTGCCCCGGCCTGCCCAATTGGGAAGCGCTCAAGGACCCCAAGTGCGCCGAGGCGTTTTCAACCGCCGAGACGAAACCGAAGGGACGTTACCTCGGTGGACCGGTGACGTGGGAAGGCTTCGACGACGAGCGCGTCGTCTCTCTCGGTCTGCCGTTCACGGTCGTGCATGCGGGTACGGACGGGGCAATGTTCGCCGAACTCGAGTCCGCCTATCAGCGCAAGGCGCCGATCATGATGTGGATCTATTCTCCACATTGGGCGCCGTCCAAGTATGAAGGCGAGTGGGTGGAATTCCCGAAGTACACGAAGGAATGCTACGAGGATCCGAAGTGGGGCATCAATCCGGACAAGGCGCATGACTGCGGCAAGCCCTTCGGCGACATCTGGAAGTATTCCTGGAGCGGCATGAAGGACAAGTGGCCGGTCGCCTACAAAGTCGCGAAGGCCTACACTATCGACGTCAAGGAACTGAACAAGATGTCCGGCGACGTGGATCTCGGCGGCAAGACGATCGACGAAGTCGCCGAGGCCTGGGTCGCGGCCAACGAGGCGAAATGGAAAGCCTGGGCCAATTGATCTTGGGCGCCATCTGAGTGAGACTGCCCGAGCGTGTCGGGCCAAGGCAGGGACGGCCTCGCGATGCGTTGTCGAGGCCGTCCGTCCTGCCGCGTCCCAGTACTCACGTCCCAGAGCTCAACGGTTCTCCGCATAATCGGCGGTGGCCAATCTGACGAGTAACGACGATGACGATTCAGGCGCCGCTCGTCGAAGCGATCGATGCCGGGCGCGCGGGCCGGGGCTGGCGGGCAAAGCTCGTGTGCCGCAACGTCTGGAAAGTCTTTGGTGAGGGCGGACGAGCGCTGCTCGACGAGACGAACGGCACGGCGACGGCCGAGGACCTCGGCGCGCGAAAGCTCGTCGGGGCAGTCAGAAACGCCTCGATCGAGGTCCTTGCCGGCGAAAACTTCATCGTTATGGGGCTCTCGGGCTCGGGCAAGTCGACGCTCGTGCGGTGCCTCTCGCGCCTCATAGAGCCGACGTGGGGCTCGATCGAGTTCGACGGGGTGGATCTTCTGAAGGCGAGTGCCGACGAGCTGATCGAGATCCGCCGGCACCGCATGGGGATGGTGTTCCAGAACTTCGCCCTCCTCCCCCACCTGAACGTGCTCGAGAACGTCGCCTTTCCGCTCTTCATCCAGGGCGTCGATCGCAAATCGCGCGAGGAGCGAGCCCGGCGCGTCATCGAACTCGTCGGCCTCAACGGCCGCGAACGGTTCTTCCCGCGCGAGCTGTCGGGCGGCCAGCAGCAGCGCGTCGGCATCGCGCGCAGTCTCGCGGTCGAGCCGGAGATCTGGTTCCTCGACGAGCCGTTCTCGGCACTCGATCCCTTGATCCGCCGCGAGATGCAGGCCGAGCTCATCCGGCTGC
>JANRIH010000030.1:0-1736 GCA_033765145.1 Hyphomicrobium sp.
TTCAATGGACTGTGGACCTACTACGGCTGCCCCTGCGTCTCGATCCCGGTCATGGAGGCCGACGGACTGCCGATGGGCGTGCAGCTCGTCGGTGCGCGGGGCGACGACGGGCGGCTGCTGCGCACGGCGCGCTGGCTCGGCGCGCACATCGCGGATCTCTCCGCGTGAACGGGCAACACTCGTCACGTCCGCCAACCCCCGCGAACGGGATGCGCCGATGACCCTCAAGTTCCACGCCAAGGCGCTTCACACCGAGCGCACGGAAGATCACGTCATGGTCGGATTTGCCGACGATCCGGTCGCAACGACCGAGTTCGTGATGCTGACGCGCGGTCTCGAGCCGGTGCCGGATATCCCCGACGAGATCGCCACCGGCCTCTATTTCGAGTATGCGGACCAGAGCATGTCGGGATACGGCTGCGTCCGCTCGATCCTGCTCGGCGAGGACCGCATCAGCATCAAGATCGACCGCACGATGTGCCGCCAGATCCCGCACGCCGAGTTCGTTGTGACGTTCGACCCGAAGGACCCGCACGCCGCAGTACTCCCCGAGCTCCTCGCCGAACTGATCGGCACCGAAGCGACGTTCAAGGCGAGCGGCGGCCACGCGTAGCGATCGCGGTTCGCGCCGGCGGCGACCGCTGACACAACCGACCAGATCCCCTCTCGAACGAATAAAGGTCGAGGGGTAATGCCCCTCGACCTTGCCATTTCGATCGCTTTGCCGCGCGCTCAGGCGAGCTTGAACGGCATGTCCTTGCCGGCGAAGAAGGCGTCGATGTTGTCGAGCGCCTCGAAGCCCATCTGGTTGCGCGCCTCGATCGCGGCCGAGCCCAGATGCGGCAGCAGAAACGTGTTGTCGAGGTCGTAGTAGCCTTCGTGGATCTTCGGTTCGCCATTGAACACGTCGAGGCCCGCCGCGCCAAGCCGGCCCGACTTCAGCGCCGCAATCAGATCGTCGTCGTTGACGAGGTCACCGCGCGCCGTATTGATGACGATGGCCCCCTTCGGCATCTTCTCGATCACGCTCTTGTTGAAAAAGTAGCGGTTCTCGGGTGTCGACGGCGTGTTGATCGAAAAGAACTCGGAGACCTCGAGCAGGCTGTCGAGCGAGGAGTGGTAGGTGGCGCCGAGCGCCTTCTCCTTCTCCGGCGGCTGGCGATAGATGTCGTAGTAGTGGATCTCCATGTCGAACGCGCGCGCGAACTTGGCGAGCCCCTGGCCGATCTTGCCGAAGCCGTAGATGCCGAGCTTCTTGCCGTCGAGACGGCGTCCGAGGAGTTGCAGCGGCGCCCAACCGGTCCATTTTCGCGAGCGCAGCAGGCGCTCGCCGTCGCCGGCCCGGCGCGCCGCGCCGAGCAGCAGCAGCATCGCAATCTCGCAGGTGGCGATGGTGACGCCATGCGGAGCATTGCCGACGCGGATGCCGCGCGCCTTGCATGCGTCGAGGTCGATATGGTCGAAGCCGATCGAGAACGTCGACAGGCATTTCATATTCTCGGGCATACGCTCGATCACGTCCTTGCGGCACTTCTCGGCCAGCGTGATGAGCAGCGCGTCCATGGATTTCGCCGTTTCCAGCATCTCGTCGATCGAGATTTGGCGGTCGTCGGCGTGCTGCGTCACGTCGTAAGTCGCCCGCGCCCGCGCCTCGACCGCTTCGGGCAGCCGGCGCGTGATCAGGATCTTCTTCTTGGCCATTCGGTTTCCTCCCTCGGCGTCTTAGACTTTTGTGC
>JANRIH010000001.1:0-1562 GCA_033765145.1 Hyphomicrobium sp.
TGCCCGCCATGTCGTTTGTTTTTGGCGTGGAGATCGACGGCGATTATTGCGCCTACCCCGTCGAGCGGATGAGGCGCACTCCGGTCGTCAACGATCGCGTCGGCGGACGCGAGATAACTGTCTTCTACGACGCGGCCCACGATATCGGGCAGGTATTTCTTCGACGGGTCGGCGACCAAATTCTGAGTTTCGAAAAAGCGGCAGGTGACGCCGCGAAAGGGGAGAGCCTCACGGTAAAGGATCGTGAGACCGGATCGACGTGGAATGTCAGCGGACTTGCTCTTGAAGGGCCGCTACAGGGGCAGCGACTTGCGCCGGCGCCGCATTGGAATCAGCTTTTCTGGTTCAGTTGGGCCGCCTTCAAGCCCGGCACACGCGTCTATGAGGAGGCGACGAGCATCTCTGCCTCGAAAACAAGCTCACACGCCGCATAACGATTCCGTGCGCCAACGCACAGCTTGTCGTTCTCAACATCGGCGGCCGTGGACCAATTCGATTGGTGCGGACCTGGCGGCCTGCCCCCGAAACAAAGTTCGAGGGCAGGCCTTTTTTCGCGATCATGCTCTCTGCTCGCAGGTCGCTGAAAAACTCTCGATCGTCATTCAGGACGCCGCGTCAGCGGCGATCCGGAATCCAGAAAACATAGACAGGTCAGTGGGGCTGGATTCCGGGTTCGCGCTTTCAGCGCGCCCCGGAATGACACCCATGTCTTTTTTCAGCAGCCTGCTACAGCGACCCTTGCTTCTCCAACTCCGCGATGAGCGGCTTTGAGTCCGCCTGGGCCTCCAGGATCCGCCGGGCGAGACCCAGATCGTAGAGTTTGAGCTGCTTGGCGACCTGCCAGGATCGCGCCGCGGCCGCGCGCCACTTGGCCATCTCGGCGGCGTTCGGCGTGTAGTAGGTGATCTTACTGGCGCCGGCTGACTCCAGCTTGGCGGCGTATTTCTGGTCGATCTCAAACACCTTCGCACGAAGATCGGCCGCGGCCTTGTCGAGCGCAGCCTTGCCCCAATCGGGCAACGCCTCGTAGCGCTTCTGATCCATGAAAACGATCATCGGCGTCCACGCGCCGCCGGTGAGCGTCACATGCGGCGTCACTTCGAAGAACTTCATCATGGCGTGCACACCCTTCTGGATGTAGAGGCCGCTCGCCACATTCTGCTGCAAGGCGTCGTATGTTTCCGCCCATTCGATCGGGGTGGCGACCGCGCCCCAGGCACGCATCAGCGCACCGTCCAGCGGCGACTCGGTGACCCGGATCTTGATTCGACGCAGATCGTCGGGGGACTTGATCGGCCCCGTCTTGGTCTGGAGTTGACGGAAGCCAAGGAAGGGCACAACGGCGATCACCCGCATGCCGTCGCGCTCGACCGAAATTTTTGCCAGCTCGTTATAGAGGAAGCCCTCCATCACTTTCTGGGCGGCGGCGTCGTCCGAGAAGATGTAGGGCAGCGTCAGCACTTCGAAGGTCTTGTAGAAGCCGCCATAGTTGGACACCGAGGCGGTGCCGATATCGACGTGCTTGAGCTTGACCTGTTCGACGCAGGTCTTTTCCGAGCACA
>JANRIH010000038.1:0-269512 GCA_033765145.1 Hyphomicrobium sp.
ACATACAGACTGCGCTGCTCGGCAGACATCTCGAGCCTGAGATCGGGAACTAGGATCTTGGCCGGCAAGTCCTTTGCCACATCGGCCTTGGTCCGGCGAATGATCTGAGGCTCGATCAGCCGCCGCAGCGCTTCGACTTGCACATTCGCCGTTTCACCGCCGGTCTCGATCGGCCGGCCGTAGGTCTTCCCGAACTCGTTCAGCGCACCAAGTAGCCCGGGCTGGATCAGATCGAACAGACACCAGATGTCGACGAGACTGTTTTCGACCGGCGTGCCGGTGCAAGCCACGCGAAAGCGGACATTAAGCTTCTTAGCTGCGCGGGTGACCATCGCATTCGGATTTTTGATTTTCTGCGCTTCGTCGCAGACAAGGACGGACCACGGCTCCTGCGCGAAAGAAAACTCGAGATCGCGCAGTGTTTCATAGGTCGACAGGACAATCTGAGTGTCACCCCGCCAGCCATCCTTGAGGAATTTGACCAGCCCTTCCTTACGCAAGGCTTCATCAACGCTCTCACGTGGGACGCGAAGCTTTGTAAGTTCGTCCCCATAGGCAGTCAGGATCCGGAGACTTCCCGCCTCGAAGAAATTCTCCACCTCCTGCTTCCAGTTCTCCAGCAGCGACACCGGCGCGACGATCAGGGCCGGCGGCAGCGAGGGGTCTCTCTCGAACGCGGAAGCCAGGAAAGTCAGAAGCTGTAGGGTTTTGCCGAGCCCCATATCGTCGGCGAGCAGAACGCCACGGCAATGCTTGGGGGACGCTGCAAACAGGTGCTGCAGGCGGGCGATACCCTGCTGCTGATGCTCGCGCAGCTCGACCAAAGGCTTGAGCGACTTCGGCCGGTAAAGCACCACACTGGTCGCGGCGAGAGCTTCGGCACGATCTTCGACATGCTCGACAGCATCGATGTTGCCCTTGATGAGGAGTGTCGGCCGCTCCTTCGGCTCGACCAGAGTCTCAGGCGCGCTGTCTGGCTTCGGCGGCTCAGCAGACGCAAGGCCCTGCGCGATCTTGTCCACGGCCCGCTCGACGGTCTCGATATTGAGCGGCTTCTCGAAACCCGGCACGGCGACCGTTGTCTCACCCCGTTCTCTCGCCTCCTGGATCGCCTTCTGAAGATCGGGAATCTCATCTGGCAGGATGGGAACGCCCACTCCACCCCCGACTTCCGCGGAGTCATTCTTCAGAACTGGGATGAGGTTTGCTGGAAACCAGCCGTCGTCTTCTCTTCTCTTGACGATATAGGCCGAGACGTAATCGACGTCGGCGCCGATGCCGGTGATGCGATCCGAGTAGTTGGTAAGGTCGAAGACTTTTTCATGCCGGATCTCGACGGGCGCCTTTGCTCGTTCGGCGAGGGCTGACCGGATCGTCTCCAGATGGTAAGTGGCGTCACCGTCGAGCTCGAACTCGAAGTCTTTCCACGCCAGGATCTGCAGTCCATTGCGCAGCCGGTTGGCAAGGTCATTGGCGAATGTCCGCGCTTCATCATCAGAAGCAAACGGACGATGCTTCGTACTTCCATCCGGGCTGTCGATATCGAGCCCAAGACTTGCTGGATGCCCCGCGGCATCCTTTTCGACGAAAGGCCGGAACCGCTCAAACGCAATGCCAGCCTGGGCCTTTGCATCCTCGAACTGAGCGATATCGATGACCGATTGCGCATCCGAGCCGAGCGCTGCGACGGGATTGAGAAGGAAGGCTTCGGCGCGTTGCCCCGCTGCCCGTCTCCCCGGCCACCGTTTCACTTCCCGCAATACGTTGCGGACAGGCTCGGATAGTGCAACGTGCACGACGCCTGCCGCTGTGGGGATATTGAAGGAGGCTGGCACGTCGGGCTGCTTGTCGAAGAACTCCAACCAGCGCTCCGGAGCGCCGTCGAACGACGGCGCGATCTCGACGACGGACGTATCGGCGAGCGCTGTGCGGCGGAAATAGATATTGAGCGTTTCGGGCGTGACGACAACGCTGCGAACAAGAAACTGATCGAGATGCGCGCCCGCCTCGATGGCACGGGCGCGAATTTCACCCCACCGGCGGCGCGTCCCTTCGGCAGTCCGCTCGGCCGGACCACGACCGGCGAACCGCCTGACATCTTCCATCAGCCGCCAAACTGGCGCCGGGAGGGTCGCCAATGTCCCGTTCGCTCGGAGGATTGCGCCACTCAGCTCCTCTACGCTGACGCTTGTCCCATCCGCAGCAACCCAGCCTGAGACGCGGATCTCAAAATTATGATCGATCAGCGATCCGCGCGACTGTAACTTCGGCACGAAGTCCGCTTCGGGAGGCAGCTCCAAAAGCGCAGCGCTCGTCTCGTAAATGCGCGACCGCAGAACCTCAAGAACCTGAGGCCATGTGAGCAGGTAGCTCTCATCATCGGATGAAGCCAAACCGTCACCAGCGAGTTGCTCGAGCAATGAGCCCACAAGCGAAGCACGCAATTGACGCGAGAGCTTCAGTAAAGGCGTGCCGCTAGCGAGAGGCGCAACCCGCAGCCCTTCAGGTATAGCTGTCCATGCATAATGCGGCGAGGCCCCAACAGTTTTCGTTTCGGACCCGCGTAGCGTCGGCAGCCGCATTAGTCTGCCCTCCACCAGCCCTTGTCGGGCACGTAACGGAACCCCAAGGAGACCAGCCGCGCAGTAATTGTCGGCTCACCACCGTGATATATGAGCCAAAGTCGGCCCCCAAGCATGCGCCGGTCTTCCACGCGGATCCGATTCATCTGCGCAAAGGTCATGATCTCGGGATCATCACGATTCCCGGCTTGGAGCAGCGCAGTTTGGATTGAGTTGGGCGGCGTCTGAATGAATGCCGGGCGGATCTCTTGCCTCGCTGGAGTGGGGCGCATTGGAGGTGAGTCATTGGACAGCTTGCGACGGAACTGTTCCTCCCACGTCATGCCCCCTGAATCGCGGTGGATCAGACGCTGACCCTGCTTCACGCGCAACCGGCCCACCGCAATCGCTCGCTCATTGCCGTCAATCTCCAGGTAGCGCCTTGGGAAGATGAAGGCTGCGTTGCCCGACATGCTGAACTCGACAACGACGGTATCTCCCATGCACATCACGAACGCGCTCGTTCGCGGCAGCGCATGCAGGAGTTCCAAGCAACGCCCGTCCATCGCCGAGCGCAATTTGACCATATCAGGCTGGTTCGATCTGTAAGCCTCACTACTCAAAGCAAAATAAACGTCATCCATCTTGTCGTAGTATTTGCTCCAAAACTCGAAGCGTCGCCGGTCTTGCCGGCCATCCTCCGACAACACGTCGAAGAATTGATGAATGAGCTCAAGCTTCAGCCACCCGCCGACCATTTTGCGCGCCTCCTCCGAGACGCGGCCCCAGGCTCCATCGTTGCGCGGCATCCACGGATTCTTCCACGCGCCAACAAGCGCATCGCGCAATTCCGCATGAATGGGGCGCGACTGCATCGCCGCGTATCGCATGACGGCAGCGGCATAGATGTCGTCGCGCACAGTTTGATACCGGGGCTCGCCCGCCGCAGTTAGCAGACGCGGCAGAACCGGGAGGTAGTCGGCATCGGTCAGCCCGCCAAGTGTTTCGAGAGCCGATGCCAAGGTCTGTGTGACAAACCACGACGATCCTGGAATTTCCAGCTGACCAACCACGTTCTGAAATGTGGCGTCGTCACCCGCCAGCCAGCTCTTGGCGAAGATACGAGTGGCGTCGTGCTCCAGCACAGCAGGAAATTGCGACAGCGCAGTGAGGCGCTGAAGAGGCGGATCGACCTGCGGCAGGGCGGGGCGAACCTGGGCCAGGTAGTGCCTGAGCGCCTCATTACCTGGTTCAGCTGCTGCAAACCACGCTGCCGAGCGATCCGCTGCAAAGTAGGAACTGAGCAGGCCGAGATACAGCCGCCGAAAAGCCCGCGCGCGATGGCTGTAGACTGAGACGGAACTCAGCAGACGCTCCATGAGCGGCAGATCTGAGAGAAGCGCCTCCTCCCCCGGACCAAAATATTGACTGCAGCCATGGCAGACGAGGCGGAGCGTCGGATAATCGGCATCTCTACCGCTACCGCCAGTGCCACCGCCATCGCGGAACCGCCTGACCGCCAGTCGCACACGCTCGCCGAGCTCGATGTTTATCACCTCTGATTTTGTCTTTCTCTTCTGCTCCATTCTGTTGGCCAGTTCGGCCATAAGCGCCACACCCGGCGCATCCTTACGCGAAGCACTTGACGCATTGAGCCGGGCCAATTGATCAGCCAGTTGATCGAGCAACCGCATCAGCCACCCCCGATGACACAGCGTCCCGTATCGCTCGTGACGGGTGCCGGAACCGCGCGGTCGTCGTCGACTTGGTAAAACTCGATCCGGAATTCGATGCGCCGGCTTTCGTCGTCAGTGGCCTTGAGCGAATTTGAAGAATAACCGCCGACCAGGAAGAGCTGCTTGATGAGCTTCTGCTGCTCCGTCGTCAGCGGCTTGATGTTCCTCTTAATTTCGCGAGAGATAGACTCCTCTCCGGGAAGCAAAAACGTGCCTGGAGCCGGTGGTACGCTTCTCGGCGCGCCATATTCCCCCGACAGCAGCACGCACATGACACGCTGACTCCGATCGAGACTGAGATTGAGATTGTAGAGGTATGAGCCCGTGTTGTCGGTGAACCCCTCCACCACCACACGCTTCAGCCAGCGGCGGCAGAAACCTAACTCGTCTTCGAGCACTTCAACGAGCCGCGCACTGAACCCACGCAAAACGTTGGCCTGATCATAGACGAGTTCGTTGCTGCTTCTCTTGAAAAGCGCACGCGACCCGAAGTCGATGACGTTGCGGGATCTGTCGAGGCGAACGCCTTGATCGCCGTCCGCATTGAAGCGCGCGATGATCGTCTCGAGTTGCTCATGACAGGCTGCTATCTCACCGGCCCGTTGCTCCCTCCTCGTATCCCGCTGCTTCTCACGCCGTTCCAGCTCTTCCAAAGCGGTCGCCAGCTTTTCTTTTTCTTTCGCCAGCGCCTTTTCCGCCTGTCGTGCTTCAATCTCTGCTTGCCGTGCCCTCTCGGTGTCTTTCTCCGCCTTTTGAACCGCAACGGCCGAGGCCACGAGGAACAGCACCATCAGCGATGTCATCAAGTCGCCGAACGAAATCCAGAACGGCTTCTCGGCCTCGTCCCGGCTGCCCCGTCTGATACTGATCCGGTTGAACATCTAACCTCACGCCACTCTTTTCGGCGTTTCCGATAAATTGCTGAGGACACTTTCCAGTTCCTCGATGGAGCTACCAAGAAGCGAAACAGCGTTCCGCAGGTGAACGTGAAAATCAGCATTGGCTTGCTTCACTGTCTCCGCCATGCTCGTCGTGAACGAGCCATGCGCATCGCGGATCACGTCGCTCACCTTTGCCAGATACGCGTCCGCCTCCCCCTGAACTGCCACGAGCTTCGACGCAGCACCTTCGAGACTGCGGACAAGTTCCGACGTCATCGACGCGTCACGGCGGGCATTGGAAATCGTCTCGTTCAAGCCAGCCACCAGCGAGGCGAAGTTTTCTCGCGCCGTGCGATAGTCGGCCACCACGGCACGCACATCCTGGGCGCTCGTCACAAGGACTGATGCCAACTGGCCGAACTCCCCTGCGACAGTCTTCGACTTGTCGAGAATATCGCTCACGGCGCGACCCGATCCGATGAACTGCTCACTGGCGAGCCTGATTTCTCCGGCGCCGTGCGCCATGCGTTCGATGTTACTGGCCACAGATGCACCAAGTTCCGCCACTGCCGACCGCATCGCGTTGGCCGCTTGATCGATCGCTTCCGTTTGCGATTGTACGGCCTTCGCAAGCTCGCCGACCGATGCCTGCGTCGTCTCAGAAATCATTTCAATGTGCCGGCCCTGCGCAGCGCCCAGCGCTTGCGCGTCGCTCTGCAGACCACCGATCACCTGCGCCACCTGTCCGCCGAGCGCAGACAGCAGCTCTCCCACACCCTGACTGGTTTCCGTCTGCGCCTTGGCAACCGCCCCGCGCATCTCGTCCGCAACGGCGCGCAAGCTGTCAGCCATCGTGCGCTGTTGGATGCTCATATCGGTAAGGGCTTTGCCAAGTTGTTCCGACATGGCCGACGCTGCATCCTCACCCGCCCTCCCGATCGTTGTCGCAACGCTCTCGATGCTGCCGATCGCCTTTTCGAGCGACTCCATCGTCTTGGTTTGAAGATCCCGAGCTTGCCCGATCTGGCCTCCCAGAAGTTGATCCAACCGATCAGCGAAGGTGGCCATCGACCCGCTCAACCCGTCGGCAATCTGGCTGCCATGGCTTTCGCCCATGCGCTCGATTCCGCTCGCCACGCGCTCCAGCTTGTCGTTCAGTGCCGCAATCGAATCCTGGAGCGATTGCTGACCGGCGCCCAAGCTCTGCGTCATCTGCCCGATAGGGGCTCCGACCCCCTGGTCGATCATGCTGCCCAGCTGCCGCGCCAGTTCGGTCTGATGCCGGGCCGACGCCTCGATCTGCCTCTCGGCTAGTCGTTCCAGAATCGCACTCAACTCGCCAACGAGTGCGTCCTTAAGCATTGCGGATTGGCTGGCGGATTCCTCCGAAGCATGCACGAGCCGCGCGAGATACTCTTCGCCTGCACCGGCCGTGTAGAGCTTGTCTATGGATTCACAGAGTTGTTCGACTGCGCGGTGAAATCCAGCCACATAATATTTCTCAAAGGCCGTCACCACCATTGCGAGGATGATAGCCGCCGCCGATACGTAGAACGCCTCACGCACTGCTCCGATCAACTTGACGGTGTTGAGCCCGCCATCGGCGCTGGAGGCCGCACCCAGCCCATTGATGAGCCCTATAAACGTACCGATGATACCGAGGCCCGTCAGCAGACCCGGCATATGCTTGAAAAATTCGGCGTGGATCCGTCCCTCGAAGACCGAGAGCGAATTGAAAATCACTTCTGCCGGAACGGTGGCCCGGTGGCGCCCCGATCGCACGGCGCCAGTCAACGGATCAAGACCGTCGTTAGGACGGTGAAGTGTGTCGCAGTACTCATCCCACAGGTGCGCAAAGCGCTCGTCGGCAATATCGAGCCTTCGGGGATCGAGTTGCTTGTCCTGCCGCAGCGCCTTCAACTGTTCATTGAACTGCTTGAGCGCACCGCGCAACCGCCTCGCCGGCGCGACGAACCAGATCAGGAACGAGACAATCCCCGCAAGCAGGGCAAGAGCGACAAAAATGAGCGGCAAATGGGCCCGCCATTCATGCAGAAGAATATATTGCAGCTCGTTCATCCGTGGATCCTACAAAAGTCGAGCCGTGGCGATGCCCGAAATATGCAGCGAACTGTAAGCGATGCATGTGATTCGGTGTGCTCTTGACCTGCCGTTATCCACGACACGGAAACGCTGCGAATCTCCTCAAAGATTGAGATCGATCATCTCTATCGTCATCTTTATCAGCATCGTCGCTCTCTTAAACGGATGCCGCGAAGACCCGTATGAGGTACGGCAAACCACGTAACCAACGCTCGACGCTCGACGCTCAGGTCGTAGCGCTCGAGCAGATGGCGGAAATTCAGGATCGTAAGATGTAGCTCGATTCTCTACCGGGACCGCGGGTATCACCCAACACGATCGATCAACCAATCGAAGAGACCCGACTTTACCGCGATCTCAGCGAGATGATCGCCGGTCCACAGGTACACGCCGGGCGCGTCCCCGGTCGTAAGTTCACCGTCAGGTGAGTGGCAGACAAAGAAGGTTCGGAGCAGACCACTCGCGGCGAAATGCGCAATGTGCTCGTCCAGCGTAGACTGGCTCGCCCGCGACTTTACCTGCACCGAGGCAGTCTCGCCAAGGGTTGGTTGCTCCAATAGCATGTCAATGTCGGCCATCGATCCCCCCAGAACCGACACCCGCTGCCAGCCCCCACGAGCAAAGATGAGATCGACCATGATCTCGAAATCCGCCCAGTGAAGCCCAGCAATCATCGCCTTTGCCGAAGCGATCATCGCTGTGCGGGCCGCCGTTGCCCCACGAATGACGGGCTCCTCATCGCCGTTGATCTTGCGCAGCAGGTAGTCGGAGGCCCGGACCGCGCAGATTGTACCGCGGTAATTGGCAACTTGAGTCAGTCGCGTGGTCAGCTCTGTCATGCGCAACGGCGAACCGGCAAGGTTCGTGTTCCGCCAATTGCCGATCATTTTCCGGGATCGGGAAGCCGCGGGCGGGGGTGAATCTTCGTGCATCTTTACGACGGGCTCGGCGAATCCCCACCACAGGTAGCCGTCCGCGAATGTGATCCAGAGGCAGTCTGGACCCTGCGAGTAGAAGTCCCGAACTTCGCGCATCGAATCCCTGGCCTTTCCCACTGTGCGCCGCAGCGGGGTGAGAAACGCCAGCACAGCCTCCCAATCGCCATCCGCGCAGGGCTGGTGCGGAACTTCGTGGTAGCCGAGCTGCAATACTCCACGATCGAGGCTGGCGCGAGCGAAGGCGCCACCGGCGCCGAGCTTGATGTAACGGATGGTCGAAGGTGAAAGTCGTGTCATTGCGGTATGAGACTCATGAGCAAGGTAGGAGGCCGGCGTCGGTACTCCTAAAACGAGCTGAGGCTCGATCTTGAGAAGTCAAAACCTGCAGCGGCTTATGGCTATCTCACTACGCCTATTGTTCCACCATAATGCTCGCAATCAACAATGCGGTATGGTTCCGCGATTAATTCCCACTCAAAACTCTCGAGGTGAGTCGACAGCTGTTCCAGCACGTTGTTCTCGAATAAATCCTCGGCATAGAAGATGACAACGATTTGAGAACCATCATACTCATCGGTTGGGACCCAGTCACACTTCAGCAGAGCGTAGATCTCCCAGTTCGGCAGGGACTTCGATGCCATCTCAAAATCATCCCAATCCCGCGTGGGATCCATGAGATGGACCCCGTCACAAGCAAACAATTCCCTAGCCCTTCTCGGAGCGCGTCTGAGGATGCCACCGTTGATTGAGTCCTTGCTTTCCCCGCCCAGCACGCCCATGTAGGCGCGCCGAGCGTGAACGGCTTCAATCCGAAGCTCGTATCTCCCTGAATTTAGCGACATCTCTCCTCAATCCTCGAACTCTATTGAAAGGACATCGCTCGGATCGATGACCCCGGCGTCAAGGTCGACGCCCAACGACTTGCCTATCTGTTCGAGAAGGGCCTGCTTTTCACGTGTGCTTGAATGCGTCAGCACATACCAGTTGCCGCGCCGCTTCGAGCCTCTATCTTTCGGATGTGGCGCATCACTCACGATCGCATTGGGACCAATTCTGAGCCCAAGCGACGCCACCCTCTCAAGACCGATTGCATCAAGCGATGCTACGAATACATCCGCTGCCGTCTCGCCCAGGATCCGCTGACCTCTGACCGTTACCCGCAATTTTTTGGGTGGCTGTTTCTTGAGAGCAAAATGACCCGCATAGCTCATCGTCATGATCAGCTCCTATTGATCGCTAAATTGAATGACAGATGTGGTCTGCGTAAGTTTCAGAGGCTTAGAAATCGCCCTCGTTGACTCGGCGAGCACTTGGCCGAACCGATGGTCCCACCTCAACAACAGGCATCTTCGTCGGGTGGATTACACCCTTCCATTCGCGGATTCGCTTCATTCCCGGCAGCGACGGGAGCTTTCGAAAAAGTGCTGAGCCAGAAATCGGCTTGAGGTTTTCGTTATAGTGATCGAACCAGGGAAGTCCGGCGCGAGCGTAGTCTTCAGCAGAAACTGGCGTGGTCGGAACTGGTTCGCCTGTAACCTCACTCCATCCCTCAGAATTCAAGATAGTCACGAAGCAACGACGCGCGTGCTCCATATCCCAGGCATCGACACCATATTCGTCACGATAGACTTCTTGTCGAATGCGCCCCCCGGCCGCCAGACCCATTGGGGCGACGGCATGACACACAAGAGGCTCAGCCAGACAGTACCGCACGAACCCATCTTGCCGGCGCTGACGCTCGGCGAGGAGCTTGCGATAGCGCTCGGCTTTCATAGGATAGATGAAAATTTGGATGCCACCATGTTCCTCTTTTCCTGAAAGATGCTGTTCCACAGTTAGGCCAGAGCCCAGTGGCATGGCCACGAACTGGCGGACGATTCCGTCGGATGAAGCGTATCCGTCGAGCCAGGGCTGGCCCGGCAACACCACGTAATCCTGGGGATCGTCGACAAGTTCTGTCGACCAGGGTTTGCCGGACACGGCGTTGATTTTGCCTGTTCCGATCTTCACGGCACAGGGATAGTCAAGATCAAAACGGGTCTCGAAATTGATCCACATCGCTTCGGCTTGGTACATGGGAAAAATCACGCCGCCTCGACGCGACCACGCCTCTGGAACGCGATCTGAGAAGTCTTCGATGTGACGGAGGGGAAAGCGTCCTAATCCAGGTGGAAGAGGATAGACCTCGTCGCTGTCAGGAACCCGCAACGTGCGTTGAAGATTGAATGCCATCCGGGCGTCTGGATGGACCGCAGGGAACCGGACCTCCAAGTGATCGCTATCAAGTGTGATCATGTCGTTTCCCTTTCTCCTAATGACCTATCAATAGACTTGCTCACCACTCTCCGTCCCGAACCTCCCGGACAATGCGGAGAACTGCGTGGTCTGGAGCGTCGCGCAATTGGCGTAGGATTTGAGCGAAGAGTCCTGGCCGCTGCCGAATGATCTCCATGAGATCCCGCGAAACCTTTCCAGCAAGCGCCAGCAGCACGTCCCTGTCTTCCCCGAGTTCCTCCGCCAATTTCGAGATGGTTTCCTCAGAAGGTGGTGGAACGACTCCCCGCTCCACCTTGCTGAGATATGCGGGCTCGACGCCAATGCGATGGGCCACCTTTCGAAGACTGTATCCAGTCTCGAGGGCGGCCCGGGCCTCCCGCAGTTCACGGATATGGCTTCCAAACGGCGTCATGTTAACTGTGTACTACATAGTACACATTCCGTCAAGGGCGGGTAAGTTGGGGGGCGTGAGCTGGGCATCGCCGAGCGAGCCGTGAACGTTCGACCTTCGCGAGAGTTCATGATATGTTCTTAACAGTCGGGGCAATACAGCCGATTCGGGTTAGGACGGCTTCGAAAGTAACGAACAGGCGAGAGGCAGCCTGATGGACTACCGGCAACTTCAGTCATTACGCGAGACACATCCCGCCTGGCGTCTCATGACAGCCGGCAACGCGGCCCTCATCGCAAGCTTCCTTCAGCGTGCGTTCGTGACACCGAACGTGCGAACGATGAGCGAAGCGGCGCTCGCTTCAAAGCTTGAGGACTACCTGTTTCACTTGCGCCGCACGGAGGGCGACGATGCCTTCCCGCGGGAAGCGACAAGCTACTTGGAGGATTGGGCCTCCGATCGGTCCGGGTGGCTGCGGCGGTACTACGCGAGCGACAGCGACGAACCGCTCTACGACCTGACACCTGCGACCGAGCTAGCGCTCAGCTGGCTGCAAAGCCTCGGACCACGCACCTTCATCGGCACCGAGTCTCGGCTTATCACGATCTTCGAACTGTTGCGCCAGCTGGTCGAAGGCACCGAAACAGACATCAAGGCGCGTATCGAGACGCTGCTGCGCCAGCGCGCAGACATTGATGCCGAAATCGCCAGGCTTCGCGAGGGGCGCATCGATATCCTGTCGCCGGCAAGCGTGCGCGACCGCTTCGCTGAGGTGGTCGCAACCGCAAGGAGCCTTCTGGCGGATTTCCGAGCGGTCGAGCACAACTTCCGCTCGCTCGACCGTGAGGTGCGCGAGCGGATCGCTGTCGCCGAGGGCGGCAAGGGCGATCTGCTGGCTGAGATCTTCGAGGCCCGCGATGCAATCTCCGAAAGTGATCAAGGTCGTAGCTTCACCGCGTTCTGGGATCTCCTGATGTCGGAGGCGCGGCAGGAGGAGCTCGAGGCCCTGCTCGCGAAGGTATTCGAGCTGGATGCCGTCCAGAAGCTTCATCCCGATCCGCGCATTCTCAAGATCCACTACGACTGGATCGCCGCAGGTGAGGTCACGCAGAGCACCGTTGCGCAGCTTTCCGGCGAGCTGCGGCGGTACATTGACGACAAGGTCTGGCTCGAGAACCGGAGGATTATGGAGATCCTGCGTGGTATCGAGCAGTCGGCCCTGTGGATTCGGAAGAATCCGCCACTAGAGAGCGTTGCCGCGATCGACGAGCTTCAACCCCGGATCGCTCTTGGTATCGATCGCCCCTTATTCACCCCGCCGCTCAGGCCCGACATTGATGACACGGTGTCGCTCGGAGACGGTGCTGAGATTACTGCCGACGGCCTGTTCGATCGCGTCTATGTGGATAAGGCGCGGCTCAGAGATTCAATCCGGCGTGCCCTCCAGCGACGGAACCAGATTTCGCTCCATGAGATCGTCTCGGCTTACCCACTGCAGCAAGGATTGGCGGAGCTCGTCGCCTACCTTTCGATAGCGACGGAGGAACCCGGCGCGATGATCGACGAGGAGGCCAAGGAGACCATCTCCTGGACCGACCGTGAGGGTCTGATGCGGGAAGCGACCATGCCGCGCGTGATCTTCGGCCGAGCATCGTCCCGCAGCGACAGCGTCGTTTCAGGACGGGCGCCATGAGCGCTGAAGGCAGCGACGACCTCTCTGTCGTGCTGGTCCACCTCATGAGGGGGGTCGTCGAGCGCGACGGTACCCCGCAGGTCTGGCTGACGCTGATCGAGCGTCAATCGCGCGTGCGCGACTACGTCTCCGTGATCGGCCTCGAACTTGAGGTCGATGAAGCAGAAGGTTACGCGTTCCTTCGACAGAAGCCCTCCCGGGAAGGCGAGTCGGAGTTGCCGCGGCTCGTATCCCGCCGGCAGCTAAGCTATCCCGTCAGCCTGCTCCTGGCACTGCTGCGTAAGCGGCTTGCCGAGCACGACGCGGCAAGCAGCGAGCCCCGCCTGATCCTGTCGACGCCGGAGATCGTCGATCTCGTGAGGTTGTTCCAGCCGGACACCGCGGACGAGGCGCGGCTTGAAGACCGAGTCGGTCGCGACATCGCAAAAGTTGTCGAACTGGGCTTCCTTAAAGCGTTGAAGGGGCGCGAGGGCACCTATGAGGTGCGGCGCATCCTGCGGTCGTTCGTCGATGCCCAGTGGCTCGGCGCGCTTAACGAGCGGCTTGCCGAGTATGCTGCATACGGCCGCCATAAAGAGGATCGCGACGCGCCTCGGGAGGAGGCGCCATGAACGAGAGGCCGCTGCTGGTCGAGCCGACTTCAGCGCTGCAGCCGACGCGGCTGCCGGGAATGCGACTAATGGCGGTCGAGGTGCTCAACTGGGGTACCTTCGACAGCCAAGTCTGGCGGCTCGACCTTAATGCTGCCAATGCCCTGCTGACCGGCGATATCGGCTCGGGCAAGTCGACGCTCGTCGATGCGATTACCACGCTGATCGTGCCAGCTCACAAGATCGCCTACAACAAGGCCGCCGGCGCCGAGATGCGTGAGCGTGACCTGAGGTCTTACGTGCTGGGTCATTTTAAGGCCGAGCGCGGTGAGACCGGCCTGTCGGCGAAGGCGATCGGGCTCAGGACCCCAGGCAAGGCGTTCTCTGTGATCCTCGGTCGTTTCCGCAACAGCGATTTCGGGGATGACGTGACTCTTGCGCAGGTGTTCTGGTTCCGCCAGACCACCGGCCAGCCCGAGCGCTTTTTCATCGTCGCCCCAACCGCCCTGTCGATCAAAGAGCACTTCTCCGGTTTCGGTAACGACCCCGGCGCACTCCGCAAGCGGCTGCGCAAGCTCAAAGGCGTCGAGATCTTCGACAGTTTTCCCGGCTACGGCGCGGCCTTCCGGCGGTTATTCGGTATTGCCAACGAGCAGGCTCTCGATCTCTTCCTGCAGACCGTCTCAATGAAGCAAGTCGGAGACCTGACCGAGTTTGTGCGTAGCCACATGCTGGAGCCGTTTCCAGTCGAGGTACGAATCACCCAGATGCTCGCCCATTTCGCGGACCTCACAGCAGCGCACGAGGCCGTGCTCAAAGCGCGCGATCAAATCGAGCGGCTGACGCCGATCGTGGCGGACTGCGATCGGCTCGCCGCGCTCGACCTCGAGGTCAAGAGGCTCAGGGCCTGCCGAACAGCGCTTGGGCCGTATTTCGGAGGATTGAAGTGCGATCTCCTGGACCGCCGTATTGCCGATCTCGAAGCCGATCTAGTCCGGCTGAGCGAGCGCATAACGAAGCTGAAGGTCGAGGTCGGCGAGGAGGAGCAGGCACGCGATGCCATCAAGCAAGCAATCTTTGAAAACGGTGGCAACCGCATTGCGAGCCTCGACCAAGAGATCGCGTCCAAGCGCTTGGTACTCGGTGAGCGGCGCCGACGCGCAGATGCCTATGCTGCGCCAGCGAAGGAGCTGGGCCTCGAAGGCGCGCGCGATGCCGATCAGTTCCTCGCGAACCTGGCAGAGGTCGAACAGCTGATAGAGGAGATCACCGCCAGCGAGGCGGAAATCCAGAACCGCGAGGTGGAGGTCCTCGTTCCCTTCAAACAAATCAAGGAGACGATAGCCGGGATCGAGGCGGAGGTTCGCTCGCTCAAGAGCCGGCGCTCGAGCATCCCGTCGCAGATGCTGGAAGTTCGCGAACGAGTTTGCCGGGCCGTTACTCTCGAACCGCAGCAGCTTCCGTTTGCAGGCGAGTTGATAGAGGTGCGCGAGAATGAGGCCGCCTGGGAGGGCGCCGCGGAGCGCTTGCTTAGGCCCTTCGCCCTATCGTTGCTCGTCCCCGAAGAGCACTATGCAGCGGTCTCTCACTGGGTCGACGATACGCATCTGGCCGGCAAGCTCGTCTACTACAAGGTGCCACGCACAGTGGGATCTATCCGCCACCGCGCCGCTCGAGAGGCCCTCTCGGAAAAGCTCCGCATCCGCAATGACAGCCCGCTTTACGGCTGGCTGGCACAGGAGATTGACAAGCGCTTCGACCACGTCTGCTGCGACAGCCTCGACAGGTTTCGCCGTGAGCCCAAGGCCGTCACGCGCGCCGGCCAGATCAAGGGGCGTGGCGAGAGGCATGAAAAAGATGATCGGTCGCGCATCGACGACCGCACGCGCTATGTTCTCGGCTGGTGGAACGAGGGCAAAATCGCCGCGCTTGAGGCCGAGAGCGAACGGCTCGCAACTGAGGTACAGGCGCTTGCGATAAAGATTGAGGCGCTACGCCAAGAGCGGCGTGCGGCTGGCCATCGGCTGGGACTCGCTCGGCAGGTTGCGGCCTACCGCAATTTCAGCGACCTAGATTGGACTTCGATCGCAGGAGACGTCCAGCGCCTCAATGCGGAGCGGCAACAGCTTGCGGAAGGATCGGATATCCTCAAGACGCTCAATGCCCAACTCAGCGAGGCAGAGGCGAGGCTCGCCGAGCACCGGCACAGGTTGGAGGATGCTCAACGTAATGAGGCGAGACAGCGAGAGCGTCGCGACCGCGATGTCGAGAGCCGCTCCGCAGCGGCCGAGACTCTCCAGTCCCTACCAGACGCGGAGCGCGGGGCGGTATTCCCCACACTAGACGAACTGCGCTCTGAAGTACTCGGCGATCAACGGTTGACGATCGAGGGGGCGGACACACGGGAACGGGAGATGCGCGAGGCGCTCACCAACAGGATCGACACCGAGGACAAGCGCATTCAGCGTCTGCGCGACAAGCTCACTGCGGCGATGCGCGACTATGCCAACAGTTATCCGATCGAGACACGGGAGGTCGATACATCGCCCGAGGCCGCCGGCGAATACAGAGAAATGCTTGTTGCACTCCGATCCGACGACCTGCCGCGCTTCGAGGCCCGCTTCAAGTCCCTCCTCAACGAGAACACAATTCGCGAAATCGCTGGCTTCCACGCTGGACTGCGCCGGGAGGAGCACGAAATCAGGGAGCGCATCGGTATTATCAACGGTTCCCTGCGCGATATCGACTATAACCCCGGTCGCTATATTGTTCTGGAGGCAGAGCGGACGGCCGATCGCGATATCCTCGACTTTCAGCAGGATCTGCGCAAATGCACCGAGGGTTCATTGTCGGGCTCGGACGACACAGCTTACTCGGAGGCCAAATTCCTTGAGGTCAAGCTCATCATGGAGCGCTTCCGCGGCCGCAAAGATCTGACCGAGATTGACAAGCGCTGGACGCGCAAGGTCACGGATGTGCGCAATTGGTTCGTGTTCTCGGCGTCGGAGCGCTATCGAGCGGACGACACCGAGCACGAGCATTATTCGGATTCCGGCGGCAAATCGGGCGGCCAGAAAGAGAAGCTGGCCTACACCGTGCTGGCCGCCAGCCTCGCTTACCAGTTCGGACTTGATCCACAGGCCGAGCGATCGCGCGCCTTCCATTTTGTGATGATCGACGAAGCGTTCGGGCGGGGATCTGATGAATCGGCGGATTTCGCCCTACGACTCTTCCAAAGCCTGGGATTGCAGCTGCTGATCGCGACTCCCCTACAGAAGATTCACGTCATCGAGCCCTACGTTGCGGCCGTTGGCTTTGTCCATAATGAGGACGGCAAGCGCTCAATGCTGCGTAACCTCACGATTGAGGAGTACAAAGCCGAGCAGCAGCGCCGCGCTGGAGTGGGCGAATGATTTGGACCACGCCGGCTGATGTCCGGGCCCAGGTCCAGAAACTTTGGGACAATGGCCGGTTGCTCTGCGATGCCGTCGGCGCTCTTGACGGCTCGCATGAGCTTGAGACGCACAGGCTCGGCTTCCCGTTGACGTTTCGATTGCGTGGACCCACCCCGCGCGAGCTTGCCACCCGCCACGATGAGGTCCGGGCCTGGATCAGGGAGCTAGAGGCCGGTTCACGCGTCGCCGTTGGTTTTGGCTACGACATCGTGTGGAGTGAGACGTCGAACCGCGTGGTCGGCCGCAACAGAATTCCCAGTTCGATTATCGTTCCGACGCGGACCGATGCCCTGGCCCTCATCGGCCAAACCGAGACTGCGGGGCACTTCGCAGCCCTGGCTAAGAGCACCATCGACCGCTTCCCCGAACTGGGGTCATGGCTGCAGCAAAGACCACTCAAAGTTCTTGAACATGAAGGCGCCTGGGAGCGGATACTCGCAGTTCTTGACTGGCTTCGCGACAACCCACGCTCTGGACGCTACGTTCGCGAAATCGACGTGCCTGGCGTCGATACGAAATTCATCGAGGTTCGGAAACCCTTGCTGGCTGAGTTGCTAGATCTCGTGCTTCCCGCGGCAGCCATCGACTCGTCGAGAAGTGGAAGCGCCGACTTTGAAGCCCGATACGGCCTCGCAGCGAAGCCCGCGCTGCTTCGGATTCGTGTTCTCGATCCCAATCTGGCGATCCACGGCCTCACCGACCTGACGGTGCGCATCGAAGAGTTGGCACGCCTGGACCTCGCTGTAGAGCGCGTGCTCATTGTCGAGAACGAGATCACTGGGCTCGCATTGCCCAACATGACCCGCACGGCTGTTACATTTGGCCTTGGATACGCGGTCGGTCGTCTCCGAGAGCTCGAGTGGCTGAGGGATCGGGAGACGCTCTATTGGGGAGACATCGACACAAATGGTTTCGCCATGTTGGACAGGATGCGGGCGATCCTCCCGGACGTACGATCACTGCTCATGGATCGGGACACACTTATAAGGCATCAAGCGCACTGGAGCGCTGAGCTCACCCCTTATGTGAGTGCGCTCGATCGTCTGACGCCGATGGAAGCTAGCCTCTACGATGACCTGCGCTTCGATCGACTTGGCCGCGCCATTCGCCTCGAACAGGAGCGCATTCCATTGCGCGAAGCTGCGGCAATTCTCGTGCACCGATAGCAAAACCGACGACGAAAAATCGATGCGTATCGGGGTGCTTCCAGTCGCCAGTGGCAACGACAGGTAAATCGGAAGAGGCGGCATATGGAGATTGCAGACGCAGCATCCAAACGGAAATCAGGTTCGGAGCTATTCCATAATGGAGAACGGCCGATCGGCGGTACGCTGCTGGAACTCTGGCAGTGGAGCGCATCAGATCTCGTCAGCAATGCCACACGCGGTGTTCTTGCGGAATATATCGTCGCGCTCGCGCTCGGGGGGCCTGTGGAGCCGGTGCGAGGGGAGTGGGACGCGTATGATCTCAAGCTCGCGAAAGGGACCAGATCGAGGTAAAATCGGCTGCATTCGTGCAGACGTGGAAGCAGACGCGTCCCTCAACAATCATATTTCAGGTTGGCAAGCGAAGATGGTGGGATGCCGAGACCGGCATGTCTTCGAATGAGCCAGCGCGCCACGCAGATATCTACGTTTTCGCGCTCCTCCGGCATGAAGATCGGGATACTCTCGACCCCCTCAATGTCGCGCAATGGGAGTTCTATGTTCTTCCGACTAGGGTGCTAAACGAACGAACGCGCAGCCAGCACTCGATTACTCTGCCTTCTCTGAGGGAGCTTTCGGGTGGCCCACGGACTTTTGAACAGCTTCGCAATGCCGTAGACCTTGCAGCGACGGGGTGGCCTCCATGAGAGCTAGGTCAGACCACCGTCGACATTGCACCGTTGTCACGCCTTCCTCTCAAAATGCTTTACAGTAGTCGAACGAATGTCGCGATCAACGCGTGCCGGCAATGGCTTCAGCACACTAGAACCCGGCCCTTCCTCGTGCTTGATTTCAGCTGTGAGACCGCGCTCGGCCAATAGCTTGTTGACCCGGGCGAGGTCGTCGCACCATCCCTGCTCAACTTCTACATCGCGTCGATTGACGCCAGCGCTGCGGCCGGGATGATCGTATGCGCGTACCTTCGACTGGACGGCACCGCCAGGAGCAGCGCTAAGCTGAACGTCATAATTCGGTTCGGAGGGCTTGCTGATCGTGACGCGGCTGCTCTCGTCCCACGCCGCGCCCTGCAAGTTCACCTCATAGCCGAGTTCATGAAGCTCGCTGAGAAGCAACGACCGGATGCGCTCGCCGTCCTGTCGCTTGCCCTCAGCTTCCGCCCAAGTGAGAGCCTCTGCCGAAGCGCTCCGTGCCGCCGCAACATCATCAGAGCCAACTACTGCAGCGAGCCTTTCGCGCAAACTATCTGCGCTGAGGGACTGAAATGGTGTAAGCCACGCGAGGCCCTCGTCGACAAGCCTTTCGATTTCGCGCTTTCGCTTGGCGACGTCGAGACGCTCCTGAGCCTCGAGTTCAATCGAATCGATCAGTAAGCCGCGCTCCGAAGCGGACTTGGTTGAGACGTCCCGCAATCGCATCATGAGATCATCCACAGCGACGCGTTGGGACTGTAGGCGAGCTAGCTTCTCAGAGAGTTGGATGACGCGACCAGACACTGCAGCGATCTCCGCAGAGCGGACATCATATGATTCTTGCTCTGCTTCCTCGAGCCCGGTGTTCGCTTTAGTCATCCGAGCATCTGCCGGCGATGCGGCAAGTAGGTCTCTCGCCAGAGCCATCTGATCGTCAGTCATTTCCGGGCTAGAGACTGTGAGTGGTGTCGCGAGTCGGTCCCTCACGAGTTTCTCGATCTTCGACTGGGCCTCCTGGAAGCTATCTCCGAAGAGATTGCCGGCCTTCCCAGCAATAGCCAGGAGTACTTTCCGATCGGCAGGGGCCTCGGTCGACACCAATAGCGTGGTAGCCGTCAGTTCGAGACGCAGTCGTTTCGCCCTTGCGTCGGAAAGCTGCTGCTCGAGCCGTCGTACAACGTCAGGGAGCTCATCGTACAAGCGGTTGTAGTCATCGACGAACTCGTTCCACCGGTTCGCGTCAACAAAATTGCGATAACGAGCGAGCGTCTCCTCCCAATTCTCACCCGCAACTGGTTCGAGAGCTGCGAGCTCAGCCTGTAATTGAGCGCATCGCTCGAGCATCGATCTGATCAGCGCGATCTTCCGACGAGTCTCACGCTCCTCAGCGTCTGAAATCCTGTAATTTACGAATACGAGCTTACTCATGCCGCTTTTACCCTGGCTGTTGCCGCGCGCGCAGCATGGATGAGGCGTTCGCGCTCGCGCGTTTGGTTCTGAACCCACGATGATGATTGGATCCGGTAAAGAGTGAGCCCCGACCGGGCAAGCAACTTCGGCCGCCAGACTTCTCGCGCCCGTGCTTGTTGCAGCAGGTGGTGTCGGGGGCTGTCGAACTCGACCCCCAGGGCATAGAGCCCCGTAGCAGGATGCTTCACGGCGATGTCGAGGCTGAAGGCATCTTCCATAGGCATTAAGGATGCGTCGAACCCTTCCCGTTGCAGCGCCTCGAGCGCCTGTAGAACGAGTTCGTCTGCCGCTGGCTCTGGCCCTGACATTGCGTAGTGAGGCTTGCTGTCGAACGCGTTCAGAATGCTACTCGCTGCCTCGAATGCACCTTCGTGGACGAGTTCAGCGTAGCGCATGTACCCCTGCAGGTAGTCGCGGGCCATCGTGGGGGCACGGCGCTGCCCGATGAAGCTCGAAATCTCCGCGGTTGGCATAGAGGTCACGAGTACGACCTTCTGCTTTGCACGGGTCACCGCGACATTGAGCCGGCGCTCGCCACCCTGCTGGTTCAAAGCGCCGAATACGCGCTTGAAGACGCCGTTCTCATCGCGGCCGAATGTTGTCGAGAAGACAATCCAGTCGCGTTCGTCGCCCTGGACGTTTTCCAGGTTCTTGACAAAAAAGCCCACATCTTCGCCTTCGGCCGATCGTGTCCGTTCGCGATCCAGGGAACTGGCAAACCTGCGATCCTCATCGGCACGCTGTTGAAGGCGCGCTTCGATCAGTTCAGCCTGCTTCATGTTAAATGTGACGACCCCGACGGTCGGGGACGTTGGCATCGCAGTCCAGAGGTCAGCAAGCAGATCGACGACTCCAGCCGCTTCGTCCTCGTTGGTTTGGTTCCGATAGAGCCCGTCGACGCGGCGGACTTCGATTGGCTTAGCGCGCTGCACATCCTCCGCAGGCCTGCGGACTGGCACATTGAGCTTGCCGCCATAGTAGGCTGCATTTGAGAAGGCGATCAGCTCGCGATAGGCCGAACGGTAATGAATATCGAGGCTGGCTGGCGGCAACAGGCCTGAGGCGAGCGTGAGAAGATCGTCACAGTCTTTGATATGGCGCTCGCTGGCGTCCAGCTCGCGCTGGTCAATCGATGCCGAACCGGCTTCTGCATCGGCGCCATCTTCAACTAAGTCGTCATCTGGCACTGCCCAGGGGTCTTCAAGATCATCATCCACCGGATCCGGGGCGTCCAGCTTCGTTCCGAAGAAATTTGTAGGCGGTAGCTGCTTCTCATCACCGCTGATAATGGCGCGCTTGGCTCGGAACAGCGCGGGCAGCGCATTGACCACACGCATCTGCGAGGCTTCATCAAAAATGACCACGTCGAAGAGCCCGGGTTCCATGGGTAGCATGCGGCTTGCCACATCCGGGTTGACCAGCCAGACGGGCCTGAGTTTTAGGAGCCCCAGGTTGCGGCCCCTGTCGAAAACCTGACGAAGCCTAAGTTGATTGGGTCCACCCAAGGCCCACACGCGAGCCCACTGATCCACGCGCGCCAATCCGGATTGGCCTATGTGGCCGAGGTAGCGTCGGTTGATATCACGCATCTCATTGTCGAGCCGCTCGAGTTCGCCGATGTCTTTATCAAGCTGTGTTCTGATGCGTTGCAGCTGCGGATGCCGGGTTTCGATTTCTCCTTTCCATGCGGTTGCTGCCTCCCTACGCAGGAGCGCCGCAATTGTGTCGCTCGGGCTGGCCGAGGCGCGCAGCTTCTCGACAACTGACTCCAGCTCGACAAACACGGTGCGCGCCACGGGTGAAAGCGTGGCCTCGCGCAGTCGAAATGTCTGGAATGCGATAAGGGTGGGCAACGCCTCGTCGATAGCCTTCCAATCGAAAGGTAGTGCCAGTTCAAACTCGACTGCTCTCGCAATGCCATGCATGGTTTCGGCAGCAAGATGCGGAGCGAGGCGCTCGGCCCGGGCCAGGGTCATTTTGTTCCCGACGGCAACGGCAGTCGCAAAGCCGAGGGCCGTAAGAAGGGGGCCCAGCGGCGAACCTTTTTCATCTCGTCCGTTCGCATCGAGATTGTAAGTCAGATGCTCGACATGCGACCACAGGTCTGAGGAGGGTGCACTGTCCAGGCGGCTCGCCATATCACGGAAGCCGTCCAGCCACGTAGCAAGCCTCCGCGCTGTGACCAAGATCTGGCTGCGGTCTGCAACGCATTCGAGCTTCTCGCCAAAAACCGACCCTATCTCGATCAATTTGTCGAGCGCGGACCGGATCTCCTCCTCGAAATTTGCAGCTTCCGCATGGCTCAGACAGGAGGCGCCATCGGTCCTGATGCCACGACGTGACAGCACGGCCCGAGCCGCTCGCCGGCGCAAGACCTGCGGGATCTTGAGGAACGAGAAAAGCCCTCCGATACTGCGCAGCGCTGGCAGGGCCCCCGAGAGCACCTTGATCTCTTCTGACGTCCACTCCCGGACCGCAGCGAGGGCCAGCGACGCCGGCCCCGTCATGGCGAGGCGGTTAAGCCTTTCTATAAGGTCCGAAAGACGCTTTCGGCCAGCCTCGGCCATCGCGACATGGCGCCCACCAGATGCAAAAAAACTGCGCCAGCGGCTCGCGCGCTCCAGCAAGTCGGTCGAGACGTCTTTTAGGGCCTCCTGATTCTCATCGAGCCACTGTCCGAGAGCGTCGGGTTCATGGCATGAGATTTTTTGAAGTTCCGGATCGAGCTTCTTGCGCTCGACCAGCGCCTTGAGGCGGTTTTCATCCGCAGTTCGCAAAGCCCCGACGTCTGAAGCGATCTGCGCGGCAAGCGCCGTATCCGTCGCGAACGGACGCAGGACTGCAAGTGCAGTTCCGGAGACGCCTCCGTCAAGCCAGACCTGAACAAGGCCGGTGCATTCGCTTATCACGGCTTCGACTTCACCAGCGCTCAATGGTGCAAGCTGCGACCTCACGCCGGGAACCGACACATCGCCTGCCATTTTGCCGTTCTCGGCAATCATCGCAAGCACCTCACGATAGGTGAGGCCGAGACGATCATCAGTCGCATGAAGGGCTAGATGATAGCCGTCCAGATCTGCCTCGATGGCGTCGAGCTGTGTCGCGATCTGGCGTCGCCTTGCCTGCGCATTGCCGCCGGCAACCGTACGGGCATCGAGGACATGAGGCACTTGGGCGCGCAGTTGCTCCAGCACAAGCTTCCGGTCGCTTTGCGTATTCTCGATACGAAAGACACGATGGTCGAGCGTTTCTGCTGCGAGCCGCTTCTGCACGACATCGAGCGCAGCCTTCTTCTCGCATACAACGAGCACGCTTTCGTTTCGGCCGATACAGTCCGCTATAATATTAACGATGGTCTGGCTCTTCCCAGTTCCCGGCGGACCTTGCACCACGAGCCCAGGGGCATGACGGGCACGGAACACGGCGTCCTCCTGCGAAGGGTCCGCTTCCAAGGTCGTGTAGCGTTCAAGATGGGAGACGTGACGGATCTCTTGTGCCGGTTCGGGCGCACGAAGACGAAGCAGATACTCAAGTGCCGTGCCTTCGAGCGGCTGCTGCTGTAGCAGTCGGAGATCATTTGCGATCGCCTGACTCGCAAACTCCGCCACGAAGATCGCAGCGCTGGCGTGGATCTTGAGCTGATTTGTTCCCTGGATCGTTTTTGCCTGAGGCACCGGCTTAATATTCTCATCGATGCTGCCTTCAACCTGCTCAGCGACCGTTCGCAACACTGCAGCGTAGCTATCAAATCCGTCGCGAAGTCGGTCGGTTGCCCAATTTTGCCAGCGAACCGCGGCCTCGGGACCCAAAATGGTTTCGAGTGCGGGATTGAGCTGAACCTCGCGCGTCTGATCAAACCCGATTGAAACTCGCCCGGCGGCCCCGCGCTGAACAGCAAGCGTCACAGGCCAGAGAAATACAGGAGCGATCCGTGTCTTCTCACCGTCGTCATTCTGGGCCCTCAGTGTAAGAATTGGAAACGCCATGAAAAGCGCATCAAGACCCGTATCCCGACGGTAGGTCCGCGCCTTTGACTCCAGCGCACGCAGTCTGTCGACGTGGCTTGCAGGCATGGCCTCTCGAGGCAGCTCAACTGCTATGTCCGAGCGGCTGACGACGCTATCGAGAACGCGGGCCTGGAGGTCCGTTCCTCCGAGCCCGGTCACATCAAGCACGCTGGCTGTCGCCCGCATCTGCACAAGGGGGCCGCGCTGAATACCCGAGAGAACACGCCGTTCGAGGAAACTCACGACGTTCCGCACGTAATCTTGATGCGGCGGTTCAGCCCAATCTGAGGCTGGTACGGCCAGGACGACCAGCAGCCGGGAGAGGGGCATGCGCCGGTTGGCGGCACGATACGTGTCCATCCAAGAGTCGATGGCTGCACGCCCGCAGCGCTCGAAGCCCGGTACCCGCGCATCGAGATCATCAGCGAGATCCCGCCTTGGTCGAGCAAGGTCCTTTGTCGCCGATCCGCGGTCAAACTCCGGGACACCGGCCTCGTTAGCGAGTTGCTGCGCTTCCCTCAGGAGCTCTTCTGCGGGCCGGAAATTCTCAATTGCAGCAGCTGACAGCAGAAGCAGGTCTTCATCGGTGAAACTGCGCCGATCGATGAGGCTACCGAGGACAGCATTGTCGCTGTCCGGAAAAAGAGTGCGCTTGGCTCTCCATCGCTGCTCCAGAGCCGCCGTGGAGGTCGCAAGCTGAAGGATAGAAAAGCCGTCTTCATCGAGTTGGATGCGCGCGTCCTTCGCGCGCGAACGAACGCGCTGAGCCCGATCGGCGAGCAAGACGAGCCAATGGTCGCTCGGCCTCTTGAGGCGACGCAGGTAGGCCAGCGGCTCTCGCGAGAGCCATTTGGCCCCCACATTTGGGGCTGAAAGCAGAGCGGTCGGAGTGACGAATTCACCCTTGATGCACAGAGGCAGATTTGGGTTGAGCGCTGCGATTGCGAGCGCCAGCGGGAAATCGCTATTCAATTCCTTCAGACGCTGATCGGTTGCGAGCTTCTTGACCAGATCCAGAGCGGGCGGCTTCTTCTCGAACTCGTCGAGCCAGCTGACAATCCGACCATGATAGAGCGCAGCCTGAGCGTCGGACCAGTTCGCTTCTTCGGCCGCTATGAAGGCGAACTCCGCTGGTGATGTGATCTTGCGGTCCGCAAACGGGATGACTGGACCGGCGCCGGCCGCGGCGGCTTGCTCGTATCCGGTTGGGATATCGCTCTCGCCGTCCACCCAACGGAGAGCCTGCTCCGATCGCCAGCGGTTCTCGTGGTTCCGCGTTAGAAGCCCCTCGAGAAGATTGCGCCACCGTGGCTCGAGATCCTTCGGCAGCGCGACGCCGCGGGCCACGAGGTGAAGCAGGAAGGCGCGATCGTGCACGCCCTCAAAGCATCGGCCGTCCGTCAGCATCTCGAGGAGAATGATGCCGAGGCTCCACCAGTCGGACGCCGCGGTCGAGGCCTCGGCTACCACTTCGGGTGCCATGTAGCGGCTCGTCTGCCGGAACCGGCTGGCCTCCACGTCGAACTCTGCGATGCGAGCCGAGGCAAAATCGGTCACGCATGTAACCGGCGGACTGATTGATCGGAGTCGAATAACTGCGGGCTGCAAATTGCCGTGCCTCAGTCCGCGCTGCTCAAACGCAGAGAGCGTCCGAATCAATGCGACGGCGATCTGTTCGATGGCTTCGAGATCGCCGATGATTTCGTGCCGGAACTCACCGAGGGTCCTGCCTTCGACATGTTCCCAGACCTCGTAGGCCCGGCCATCACTCCGCCCATGAGCGATGAGCCGGGCAACGTCCGGACGCTCCAGGCGTTCCAGGACCGCGTAGAGGCCTGGATCGGGCTCCATCCCGGCTATGAAGTGGCGTAAGACGTAGACCGTGTCTTCACTCTCACGGCGAACAAGATAGAAGTCAGCATCGGGTGAAGTTTGCGGCAACTCGGCGACGACCTGCCATTCGCCGATGCGCTTGGTTCTTGGACCTGTGTCCTCCCCGGAACAACCGAGCCTGGCTCCGCAGGTGAGGCACAGGACATCATCCGGTTCAACCGCGTGTCCGTTGGGGCAAAGGCCGTCAGTTTTTGTACCCAACAGCTCTTCGTCGCGAGCCGTCGGTTCGGTTGCGGCATCTGAGGGCTCTGCGGGTCCGTCCAGGTTGTCTTTCGCGCTCTTCACCGCGCCGGCCGGCGTTGGATGGATGTCCAGCAACGGAAAGCGGCAAGCCTGTCCGGTCTCCAGAGCACTAAGACATTCGTCTTCGTCGAGCGGGCGCTCACTCGCGCAAGCAGGACAAGTGCGGACATAGAGGGTCATGTGCTCACCCCCAGACGTCCGGCCGACGTCAGCGGCGTGATACCGGCGCTGCGCAAGCGTGTTCCCAGTCGCTCCAGATCTCCCGGTCCAGGAACTCCCGCCACCCAGATCAACCCATCAGCTTCGGTAATCAGATCAAGTCTTCCGCCGCGCTCGCGCCAATCAGCTTCGGCCTTCTGCCAGATCTCAGCCCCGCGCTTGGTCAGACATATGGCGCGCTGGTTGGCCGAGCCGAAGAGGGGCGCACTAACAGCCTTCGTAGAATCGAATGGCTCAGAGATCAAAAGATCAATCTGCTCAAGAATTGAGGGATGCTGCTCTGTCAGCTGTTCGAGAGGGAAGCCGGAGTACGCGATGACGCTTGTGTCAGCCGCTATCCGAAGGCCTTCCAGCAGTTCCATCAAGGCCTCGGGCTGCTCGAACGGCTCACCGCCAGAAATTGTTATGCCGTCTGTTTCCTCCAGCCATGGCTGAACGCGATCTATAATTTCGGATACAGTTATTTTGCTGCGTGCCTCTGCCCAAGTATCGCGACTCATGCATCCGTCACAACGGATCGAGCATCCCTGAAACCAGATGCCGATCCGCCGCCCCGGCCCTAGCGCCGTGATCGGGAAGTGAACCCGTGAAATCCCCACCTCATTAGACATTGGAAAGTCGATCCCCGCCTAAGGTCTTTCTATTGAGCCAGCGTCAGCGTCGTGATGCCTCGCTCGTTAATGACATCCGTAATAGCGACGGCCGTCCCCGGCTGAGGATCGAGAGCGAAGAGCGCACGAGCCAGCGGGTTCACGAGATGAACTTCGACCTGATTTCGGATGCCGCGGCCGCCATTCGAGAGATCACGTAGACAAAGCTCCTCCAGCCGTCCACTGGCCTCCGGTGTGAAGATCAAAGAAAGCCGTTGCTCCGACTGGAGGTCCTCAAGGACACGACCGACCATCAATTGAAGGATCTCGCGAGCAATCGCGGGACGGATGAAGTCGAAGACGATGATGTTTTCGCCGATGCGGTTTAGGATCTCGGGCCGAGAAATCTCAAGCTTGAAGTGACGCTCGATCTCGGAGCGCACTTTGTGACGGATCTCATCAAGTGGTTCGTCCGAGGTAACATTCGCCACCCGCGACCCGTCGGGCAGGATGCGTGTCATCCCAAGGTTCGACGTGAAGATGATCAGGCTTTCGGAGAAGTAGACCCGCTCGCCGCGCCCAGACGTCAAGACACCGTCATCGAGGATCTGCAGGAACTTATCCAGGATTCGCGGGTGGGCCTTCTCGATCTCGTCGAATAGAACAACCGAAAACGGCTTCTGCCGAATGGCATTAGTTAGCTCGCCGCCAGTGTCATACCCGATGTAGCCTGGGGGTGCGCCGATAAGCCTTTGGTCGGCATGCTCGGCTGAGAACTCGCTCATATCGAAGCGGATGTAGGCACTTTCGTCCCCGAACAGGAGGCTCGTGATCGTCTTGGCAAGTTCCGTCTTGCCGACACCGGTCGGCCCAGCCAGGAATGCAACACCGCGCGGCCGTCCGCCGCGCTGACCGCCGATACCCGTCGCTGCCCGCTTCACGATATCGAGTATGTGCTCGACTGCGTGATCCTGTCCGCGCACACGAGCCCCAACATAGGCCTCGGCGCCCCTGAGCTTTTCACGATCGATCTTGCGCCAGACATCCTCTGTGACGCCGAGCTTGTAGCGCCGCACGGCCTCGGCCGCATCTGTGAGGGCCAAACCTTCCGTGCGTGAGAGCTGTATAATGTTTGCAATGTCAACGACGAGTAGTCCCTCCGTTCCATCGACGAAGGCCTGCTCAGCCTTCTGGATGACTGTCTGATCTGCTCCGTCAGGAGTCTTAAGCGAACGTGAGAGCTTGGTGATGACCGCGCGACGCACGATGTGGTCGGGCTTTGGCAGAGGGATGTGACGCAGCCGTGGGTTGTTGACGACGAGCCAGTCGGGCAGGTCGCCTTCCTTCTCTACGATGGAGATCAGCGGATTGTAGTAGGGCTGACGCGTCTTGGGATGGACCTTCGGCTCGACCGTGAGCCCTGAGACCAGTGCGCCTGTAAAGCCCCGGTGCTCATTGTCGATCAGCCGCTCTGGGTGGACGATCATCCTAGCAGCGAAATCAGCGATGATCGCGGTGGGCTCGGGCGCTGTGTTCACGATCTTGGTCGACAACTCGAAAAAGCGCTCGATCGACGCTGGTGCGCATCCCGCGCTGTCGAAGGTGATCCCCTGGTCGGCAAAGTAGCTCTGATCGGTTTTCAGGTCCCGTCCGACAATCGGCGGAAGACGAAAACCCCGAGCCGGATCATAGGCAATGACTCGCTCGATGCCGGCCTCTACCAGCTCGGCACCGAGATAGGTAACGAGCGGCAGGATAGTCGCCTCGCCTTGCGCACCAAGCCGCGGAAAGCGGTCGCGGACGTTGCCGGACAGCACGAACTGGCTCTTGAGCGGCAGGAACCGCAGGAAGTCCCTGGTCCAGCGTGGTTTTTCGATTTGTGCAGACATCCCGCCCCCCGTTACGCAACGGCCCCATAGCTATTTTCGGTTACCCACGAGTCTGTGTCATTTCCTTCTGCGGTCTGATTGATCAATTCCGTTCCTCGATGCGGCTGCCGCTCGGCGAGGACGTGACCCAGAACCCGTTCGGAACGGTTTGCTGAACGAGCGGTACATGCGAGATGAGGCCGACCGCACGCCGTTTACCGACGAGTTCCGTCAAGGACTGCAGCACCTGATCGAGCGTGCCAGCGTCGTCGGCAGAATCGAGGCTGCCGAACCCCTCGTCGATGAAGATCGCGTCGAGACGCACATTTCCGCGCGTGCTCTCGACGACATCTGAAAGCCCGAGCGCCAAAGCCAGCGCGGCGATGAACGTCTCGCCACCGGAGAGCGTCGATGTTGGCCGCGGGCGGCCGGTAAAGCTGTCCTCGACCTGTATGTCGAGTCCGCGCCGCGCCCGGCCATGGCTGTCGCTGCCGCGCGAAAGCCGGAAGCGTCCGCGTGTCATAGGTTCGAGGCGCAGGTTCGCAGCCGCCAGGACATGCTCGAACATGGTTGCAATGGCAAACGTCTCCAGCGTCGTGCGCTCGTCGTTGTCGCCGGAAAAGGCCTGCGCGAGATCACGAAGCGGTCCGGTTTCGGCCTCGCGCCGGTCGAGCGCCGCGGCCTCGTCGCGCAACTCGCGATGGAGCTTCTGAAGTTGACCAAGTCGTGCGGTCGCATCTAGCGAATTTTTGAGTGCCTCCTCCCGCATGGCCTGAGCTTCGTCGCGCGCGGCCTTGAGCGCGGCAATATCGGGGCGGTCGGTCTCCGCGATGGCCATCTTCGCGCGTTCGAAGCGGTCCTTGGCGGCCGCCAGCTTTTGGCTGAACGATTCGATGCGGCGCTCGATCTCTTCCATCCGGTCGATGTCGCCGCGCGCCGCATCCAACGTCTCTTGCGTCAGCCCGCTGGAGTTAAGTCCGGCGTCGAAGCGCGCTTTGGCCGCCTCCCGGGACTGTTCGGCTGTCTTCAGGCCGCTCTCGGCAAGCTGCAGAGTGGTGTTTGCCGAGGCGAGGGCGCTCTGTGCCCCCTGGCTGACTTGGACGGCCTGCTCACGGTCGCGCGCGAAGCGTGTGACCTCCTGCTCCGTGACCGCGATCGCGGCCGCGATCCTGTCCTCCGCACGCAGCTCCGCCGGAATCGCCGCGAGCGCACTTTCCAGCTCGGTCTTGGCGCTATTGGCCTTGAGATGAGCGCTGTCGCGATCCTTGCGCGCCGCTTCTAGCGCGGCCAAGGCGGCGGTCACCTGTGCTTCGGCCTGAGCGACTTGCGCGTCGCATTCGGCGATGTCGCGCTCCGGCCCGAGCGCCGCGATGTCGCGCTGGATGGCTGACACGCGCGCCGCAATCTCGGCGGCCGGAGCATCCGGCGCGTCAAGATCTCGGATCGCTTCTTCGCGCTGGTTGACGTCTGCCTCAGCGCGGTTGAGGTCGGCTGATGTCTTTTCGGCCGAGGCAGCGGCCTGGTCGAACGCCTGCTTCGCCTGACGGTACCGCGCTGCAAGGTCCACCTCTGCTGCCGTGCCTGAGGCGGGCGCGGGATGATCCGGGGAGCCGCAGACGGGACACGGCTTGCCGTCCTGGAGGTGGCCTGCAAGGTGCAGCGCGTGATCTTCGAGAAGCGCCGCTTCGACCTTGGCGAACTGACTGCGCTGCGCTTCAAGCGCTCGCGCCGCTTCATCGTGTTCGCTTCGGGTCTTTTCGTGCTGCTTGCGGCTCTGCGCGAGAGCGGCCTGTGCCGTCTCGAATGCCCGTGCAGCCTTGCGCCGGGCCTCTGTTTCCTGTTCCTTGAGCTTGAGATTGCTGCGGTTGATCGTAGCTGTCTGTACGGCCTCGCGTTCAGCCACACGCCGCGCATGTTGCTTCTCGCATTCGACCTTTTTCTTCTCGGCCTCTGAAAAGGTGCCCTCGCAATCGGCGGCCACTTGCGCTGCTTCGTCATGCGCGCGGCGCAGGGTTTCGGATGTTGCAAGAACGCCAGCGAATCCTCGGAGCTGACGCAATCGATCCTTTTTCGCTTCGATCGTGGCTGCCTGCGCGTCGAGCGCGTCGAGGCGGCCGTTCGCGGTGCTGACCGCCCCTTCAGCATGCTGGCGCTCTTCGGCTGCCCCGTCGAGCGTCTGCTTTGCCATTCGGAGCGACCGTTCAGCTTCGGCGAGTTTATCGGCCAGCGGCATGATCTTGGCGGCCCCTCGGGCCGAGTTCAGTCTGGTCTTATAGGCGTCGTTGGTTTCGGCATCCGCCGCGACCTCGTTGAGGCCCCGTTCGGCCTCGGCGTGTTCGGCGAAATGTTTGTCGGTCTGGGCAGCCGCTTGGTAGGCGGTGTCGGCCTGCTTGAGAGCCGCCTCTGCGTCAGTCTTCGCTGCCGTCAGATCCTCGCACTGCTTCTGCACGGCCGCGATGCCATCGCCAAGTCGATCCAGGCTGTCGAAGGCCTCGCTCGCCAGCCGCCCCGCGTTGACAGCGCGTCGGTGGCTGATTTCATCGCGGACGCACTTCGCCCGGCTTTTCAGGCGCTCCGTCAGCCGCTCGTAGGTCGAGACGTCGAACAGTTCTCGCAGGATGCCGAGCCGGTTCTCGGTCTTGGCGTTGAGGAACGTCTCGAATTGGCCTTGCGGGAGCAGCACGATCTGACGGAATTGAGCGGCTTCGTAGCCGAGCAGTCTCTTGATCTCACTGTTGACGTCGCCGACCTTTCTTTCGGCAATCGCCTTGCCGGGCGTCTCGTCCCCCACCAGATCGACATCGAGACCGCTCAAGTCGAACAGCCAGGCTGCGTGATCTTCATCGGTCTCGCCGCCGCCACGCTTCTTGGGGCGCTTCTGATCGGGCCGGCGGACCACGCGATACCGCCGCTCACCGATCTCGAAAATCAGTTCGACCTGGGTCAGCAGATCCGGGTCCGCATGGTCGGAGCGCAACGTGCGGGCGAGTTGTTCGCCCTTGGCCGACTCGCCGAACAGAGCGAAGGTCATAGCACTGAAGATCGACGACTTGCCCGACCCGGTTGCGCCGTAGATGCCGAACAGGCCGCTATCGAGGACGCGCCTGAAATCAACAGTCGTGCACCCGGCATATGGCCCGAAAGCCTGCATCTTGAGAATGACCGGTCTCATGCGACTTCCTCATCCAGCGTTGCGTTGTCGGCGAGTTCATCGGCGACAAGGCTCGCCTCCGCGTCCGTCATCCCTCGCCCGCAGGCAAATTCGACAAATGCGCCGATCAACTCGGTTGGACTGTCGAGCCGGCCCGGGCTGGCTGTCGAAGGGCCATCGGCCGATTTGGTTTCGAGCGGCGCGTAATCCAGGTTGCAGGCGTTGGGAAAGCGCTCCCAAAGCCGCTTCATGGGGTCAATGCGCCGGTTCGGATCTGTCAGGACGATCTGGATGAAGTCGTCCGAAGGCTGGACGCCGTCGCCGAGCAGGTCGTCGAGCAAGCCCGTCAGCGTGCGAATGTGGCGCGTTGGGCGGAAGGGGATGAAATCAAACTCCACAGAACCGTCGGGTCCTAGCTCCACGAGGGTCATGGACTTCTCCTGCCCCTCCTCGTCGAAGCCGAACGCCAGTGGCGACCCGGCATATCGGACGTGGCGCGCCCCAACGGCCTGAGGCCGGTGGAGGTGGCCGAGCGCAACATAGTGGGCGCCGTCGAAGACATGCGAGGGAACCGTCTCGATGCCGCCAACCGCGCGCGTCAACGGTCGCTCGCTGTCGGTCCCAGACGCACCCTCCACGAAGGCGTGCGCCACTACGACCCACCGCGCACCAGCCGGCAGGCCCAACTTCGCGGCTGCGACCTGAGCGGCGACCACGTCGGCCGGTGCCTTGATCTGCGGATCGCCGAAACAATCGCGAGCGGCATATTCATAAGCGAACGGCAGCGCGGAAATGGCGACCGGGCCATGTGGGTCTTTGAGAACGAGAGCCGGCTCGGTCGGCCTCAAGGCGCCGCGCACGAGCGCGCGCCCGGTGTCAGCTAGCATGGACATGGCTTCGATGCGTTCGCCTGAGTCGTGATTGCCTGCGATCAGCACTATGGCAGTCCCACGGTACTCAGCGAGGTCGGCCAGGAAGCCGTTGAACTGAGCGACGGCTGTCTCCGGCGGGGCGGCTCGGTCGAAGATGTCACCTGCAATGATGAGCGCGTCGGGACGGTGGGCTTCGACAGCTGCGAGGATCTGCGCGAGCACCGCGGCATGATCGTCCGAAAGGCTTCTACCGAAGAATTGCCGGCCAAGATGAAGGTCCGCCGTATGAAGAAGTCTCATGCCTCTGCGCCCCCCGGCTCCACCGCCCTCGGATGAATATGCATCTAGTTTTTAGATGGACCAGGCCGATCCGTCAAGTTAGGTTGAGACCTATGACACGACGACTTGCGAAAGATGCGATGCGCCATGGCGCGCTTGACCGGCTGCGGTTTATCGATGCGCGGCTGTTCTGGGAGGCCCGGATCAATCGCGCCGACCTCATCGACGCGTTCGCGATCTCGCAGGCACAGGCTGCGCTTGACTTCCGGGCCTATCTGGCACTTTCAGGTCACGGGGTCGTCTATGACACGCGCGCCAAGTCCTACGTGACGACGGATGCCTACGAGCCAGCTTTCCCGCAAGCGGATGGCCGGAAGGAGCTGAGCAAGTTCGCAGCGGCGGGCGATCCTTTGACCGCGACGCTTCCCAGACTTGAGCGTCTGCTGAACGCACGCATTGCTGCTAAAGTCCGTCGAGCGGCCCGAGACTCACAACGGCTCTTGATCGACTATCAGTCCTTTACTGAGCCCAAAACTTGCCGGCGCTGGATTGCGCCGGCGCGGCTCATCAGCGATGGCGAGCGCTGGCACGCACGCGCCTGGTGCTTCAAGCGGCTCGAGTGGCGCGACTTCGTTCTCGCCCGCATTCTGGCGATTCACGACGAGGAGCCCGCCAGCGATCTGCCGGTCGACACCGACTGGGAAGAAATGGTCGAACTTCAACTCTCACCAGCCTCACATCTCTCACCGTCACAACGAGTAAGCGTCGAGCGCGAGTTTGCAATGACAGATGGATGTCTGGTGGTCCAGATGCGGCGGGCGATGCTGATCTACGCCAGGCGGCGATGGGGCCTGGATCGACCCGACGCCCGCTTGGCAGTGGAAGAGTCATCAGGAAGAGGTTCCGGGAGAAGATAAGTTTGGCCCATCGCAGAAAACCCAACGGTTGGACACCTTGTGACGATCCAAAGCCTTTGTCCGCTGCGCAATCAATTATTGCCTATCCACGCCTATCCTTTACCAGCTGGTCGCCAATCAAGACGATATGGAAAATTCAGGCGAACAATATTGTGAATACGTTGGAACACTCCCAATTGGGCTGGCTGCAAGGATAATCGCGGTAAATTCATTATCGAAAATTCGTCCCGAATTGAGTAAGACGCGCCTCCTCAGTCCAGGTCCTCGTTCGGCTCCGTCGGAGCGTCATCAGGCACCGAGTTTGCAAACACCGCAGGCGCCGAACTGGCCGGCGGGAACAGTACCGGCCACCAAAACGGTGCGTCACGCCATCCCTTTGCCATGGAGCCGTTTTGGCGAAACAGCATCAGGATCGGTAGCTTGTCACCCATGTTGGCGACTATCGCCTCTTGCTGCTTGGTATGTGGTGCGTTCGAAAACCGACCGCCTTCGCGAACTCGGACTAGATCGCGTTCCGTTGCCGCAAGGAGCCAGCAATTGCCGCGGTCCTTATCGGGCGCCGCGATCCGGGAGTAGTATTCGATGGCGCCCCGCATGGCTTTCCAGTCGAAGGGGTCGATCTCGTTATCTTCGAGCGTGCTCTTGATCAATTCTACGATCTCGATAGCCGCACCCGTTTTGATCTTCAGCGGGCACTCCGTAGCGGCAGCAGGTACCATTCGATCGATCTTCTCGACTGTCTTGGAAATTGTGGACTTGGCCTTTGTCTGAAACCCGACCGGAAGAAACGCCCGTCCCGGTCGAAGTGGTGTGATGTCGGACATCAGCACCTTACTCGGAGCGCAAGGAGACACCTTGCCTGAGACGTCTTTCAAAATAAATGCCACACCGCGATCGTGAGCCCCCTTCATGAAGGCCTCGCGTAGAGCTGTATCGAACTCATGAATACGCTTCAGCGCGGCATGGTTGGAAGCTGTGGTATAGAGTCGTGTGACGGCCAAGTCTGGCCGGGGCCGAGCGCCATACATTCGGGCATGCTGCAAGACGGTATCCTGCTGCATCTTCTTGGGCGAACGGCCGTAGTAGAAGCCAAGAAGGTTCGGAACGGTGATCCCGCGATCCAAGATCTGACCGCCGATAAAGACGTTGTACGGGGTCCGCAGCTTCAACTCAGCATTCTCGTCGAGCAGTGCCTCGACAGCGTTGTCTGAGTTAACCTTCTCCGTCGCGACTGCGCCCTTCTCGAACGATTCGCGTATTTCCTTCACGAGCGCATCACGGTCGGGAACACTCAACCCCTCGGCCTCTATGGAACGTCGCAGATCTGCAATGGCCTGGTCGATGAGCTGGCCAGCAATTGATCGTTGGGTGATGATTGCATCCTTCATCTGGTCCAGGACAGCCTGGGTCACCCGGTGCTGCCAATTGTGTGCGCTTCTAGCCGTTTCCACGTGGACGATCATAGCGTAGTGCTTGGGACGCTCTCCTGCTGCAGCTTGGTGGAGTCGACGGATTGCACCAGCAGTCACGAAGTTTGCGATCGCAGAACGCAGGGCTTTGACCTTTGGCGTTGTCAGAACATCATCGATGTTGAACCGACGCTTGTCTTCCTTCTTGAGCGCCTCCAATTCATCCTGTTCGACAGGATGCCAGAGATAGTATTCAGGGCGATCCTGGTCGTGGTCACCGAAGTAGCGGTCTCCGCCGACATACGCGCTATGGACAGGCACAATTTTTGTGAAGGCCGGCCGCTTGGGCTCAAAAGTCATGTTGGCGCCGCTTGGCTTCTCGTATTCGTCCGGCTGGAGATAAAGCGCGTAAGGCGTGGCGGTGACCTGCAGGAATGATGGACGCGCCAACTCTCGACGCAGCTCGTCCATCTGGTTGGCGATCTTACCCTGATTGATGTCGTCAGATCCCTTCTTCTTCGAGAACCGGATCGATGCGAAGTCTGCTTCGTCATCCACAATCAACACCCGCTTACTGCGAAACTCTGGGTGCGTTTTCGTGAACAGCTCGATCAGCCGCCGCATGTTGTTATGTTCTTTCTTGGCAACAATCACGAGCTTCTGCTGCTCCAGCTCCCATTGGGTGAGTGTTGGCATCCGAAGTATGTCGAAGACCTGCAGCGCATTGTCCTCGCGGAACGGCTGGAAATCGCGGGAAATACGCGCGACGGTCTGGTTGCTTAGAGTCTTGGTGCCTTTGGTCAGCACCACCGCCACATCGAAACCCTTGTCGAAGGCGAGAGCGATGATCCCGAGAAATGCGCGCGTCTTGCCGGACTGGATCTTCCCGAGGAGCATTCCAGGATGGCTCGATGAGGTCTCTCTTGACACGAGCTCGTCTACCGTCTCGCGCACGCAGGCGTTGTATTCAGCAGTGTCAGGCTGATTTTGGGCTGCACGCAGGAGACCGAGGCGATCATAAAACCCGAGAGGCTTAGACATTATGTCTCCCAATGTTAGCGGTTCGCGATCCGTCACCCGCAAGGACATTTAAAATATGTTCGGGGATTCCCACAGTTCCAGCCGGCAAACGAACCAGTCTTCATCCTTCAGCGTTTCAAGAAAAGCTATTGCAGCCGGGAAGCAGCCATTTGCAGCAGCCCACTCCAACTGCTGACGAAGCCGAGCATGTTTGACGGCATTGGGAGCGCCGATACCACCGAGGATGTAGGGTACCGGTGGCTTATCGGCCGCCGCTGGGCGATGCGCGAGCAGAAGTTTGTGAAACTCCACCCACTTCTTCACAATAGGGCAGGCTCGGTTGCCCGCCCGGTTCGCCCCCAAAAACCTGTCGATCTTTTGACGAGTGTCCTCGTCCACGTCATGCCTCCCGCGCCTCGCTCACATCAAACACCTTCAAGACCTCGTCACCGTAGTGGTTGATTGCCTTCACAGCGATCTTGCCGGTCGAGGACTTGAAGGGGAACGACACGGCGGAGTGCAGCGTCTCCCATGCTTCCTCGTTGATCTCGGCCTTCAGTGCTTTCTGAAGCTTCTCGTAAGGGTCTTTGCCGCCGAGGAAATAGGCGTGGCGGACGAAGAAGCTGCCCTCGTCGTAGTCGGTGTCGAGGAACCAGCACGCGATGTCGTCGGGGCCGGAGGGCTTCAGCTCGCCCGTGTTGGGATTGAAGATGTCGAGGCCCTTGATCTCGACCTCGTAGCGGCCGTCCTTCGACTTGCGGAAGTCGATGTCAGGTTCTCCGAACACGACGAACAGGTTGCCCTGGTCGGCCGCCTTCAGGCGGTCGGCCATACGCAAGTCCTGGTTCATGTTCACGCGCAGGATGGGAAGGCTGCCGATGGTGTTGATCGTGTCGCCCGTGGCGTGCGCCTCGAAGGCGAAGCCGCAGACAATGAGGATGTCGTAGACGTCGACGGCCTCCTTGGCGGCGGCCACGATCATCTGGCGCGAGACAGTGCCGTACTCGGGACCGATGAAGATCGCGGCCTTGCGGACGGGAGCGTCTTCGCTATCGTGTTCCTGATACTCCGCCTTGGCGTTGATGTAGCGGCCCGAGGCGGGCCGCATGGAGCCCTTGGTGAAGCGCAGGCGCTCTCCCTTCTTGGTGTTGCCGACGCCGGCCGTCTCCAGGTTGGCCAGCACGACGCGCACGAAGTCGTCGCTCTCCTGACGGGCGCTTTTCTGAGCGGCCTCTTTGCGCGCAGCGGTGATGCGGTGATCGTCCGTGTCGTCGGAGCGGATCGAAGCCAGCAGGGCTGGATCGTCATCCGTTGCCGAGAGCACACGATGCGGCGACAGGCTTTCGACCGTGAACGGGCCGGCGACGCGTACCGTGCCTTTGTCCTCGTAGGGCTGGTCGTAGAGGAACTCTGTCTCGGCGTTGCGCGCGATGGAGGCATCGATCTCGCCCTGCCGGGCGCGACGCGCGGTCCAGAAGGCTTCGTGCAGCGGCAGTGCGGCGGCAGGCAGGGGATCGCCCGCGTGCTCGGGCAGTGTGTCGAGCGTGTATTTGCGGCCGAGAAGCGTGTTGAGGTCTTTCAGAGGCTTCCCAAACTTCTTATTGTGCTTCGCCAGAATCTCGTCCGTCGCGTCCTCATCGTCCTCCAATTCGGCGCGCTCAGCCTTGAGGTCGAGAATGCGGGCATGGAGTTTTTGGCACTTTTCGTCCCAGGGGAACACGGGTGGACGCGGCACCCGCCACTCTTCCCACGGCGACCACTTCGGCCGCTCCGACTTGGGCAGCGTGTCGACATAGAGCTGAATTGCGGTGTTCAAATCCGCCCGCAACTTGTCGACGCCCGGCTGGTGCTTGTCCCATATGACGTCGATCTCGGCATTGTTGGCAATGGATTTGAGCGTGACGTGCGGCACACGCTTGTAGACGAAGCCGTGCGCAATGTTGTGAGTGAACGGGCCGTCGATCGCCGGCCGCTGGCTAAGTTCAGCCTCCTTGCCGGCGCCTTCAGCCGAGTCCTTCAGCAGGTAGTGCGGATAGCGCGCGCTCATCAGGCGCGTGCGTGCAAGCGTGAGAGCCACGCGACTCGTGTCAATGGTGATCCATCGACGACCCCATTGCTCGGCGACGTAGGCCGTGGTGCCCGATCCGCAGGTTGGATCGATCACAAGATCACCAGGATCCGTGGTCATCAATAGGCAGCGTTCGACGATCTTGGGTGCCGTTTCGACAATGTAGCGCTTGTCGGCTGCGAAGCCTGCCACTGTGGTATCCGTCCACATGTCAGAAACAGGAAATGCAGCGAAGTCGTTCAAATACCGAACATAACGCAGTGTGTTGCCCGCGGCCGCCAACCTGTTCGCTCGCTGAAGATGGCCCATGCCAGCTTCGTTGGTCTTCCAACGCGCTTTATCAGTCGGTCGAAACTCGGACCCCTCGAATCGTACCGTAAACCAGCTAGCTGCGCCTTCTCCCTTTTCTCGCCCAAGGCTCTGGCTCATTAGATTGTCGCGCGTAAGTAGTCTTCCCTTGATCTGCTCTGGGTTGTCGCGCTCACATGTCGTTAGTGGTCGAACTAAGCCAACATCCTCTTCTACATATGAGTATCCGCTTGCTCCCTGTCCGCCGAACTCCTTCGCGCGATATAATTGACGGTACTTCATCCGGCTTCTGTCTTTGCCGTACCAGATGAGATAGTCGAAAGTTCCTGCGAGATACTCCCGGGTCGAGCCCGAGGTTTTTGCGAATGCGATGACAGCTACGAAATTGTCACCGCCAAAAACCTCATCCAGAATGTTTCGCGCAAGATGGACGTTCTCATCGCCGATCTGGAAGAAAAATGAGCCGCTTTCAGCAAGTAGTTCGGCAGCCAGACGAATACGATCACGCAAATAGTTTAGATAAGAGTGGACACCCATCGCCCAGGTGTCCCGGAATGCGCGAACGACCTCCGGCTCTCGTGACATTCCTTCCCGCTTCCCATCCTTTACATCGCGATCCCGCGTCGACACCTGCCAGTTCGAGTTGAACTTGATGCCGTAGGGCGGGTCCAGATAAATCATCTGCACCTTGCCGCGCAGGCCTTCCTTTTCGGCAAGGCTCGCCATAACGCTAAGGCTGTCGCCCAGGATCAGGCGGTTCGACCACTTGAGGCCGACGCTGTCGTGTTCGTAGTAGCACAGCTTGTCTTCGATATCGGGGATGCCGTTGAAATCCGCGAACAAGTCCGGCGCATCGTTCTCGTATTTCCAGTCCTCCATGCCCTTCTGCCGGCGGCGGATGTCGTCGATGATCGCCTTGGGGTGCACCTTCTCCTGGATGTAGATCGGCGCGGCCTCGACGGTGAGCGGCTTTGCGTCCTCCTCGTCCTTGCCCTTCCACACGAGTTGCACGTCGCCTTCTCCTCGATCATTGCCTCGCCACGCGAGCTGCGGGTCCAGGTCTGCATTGCGTTTGTAGAGTTCGGGATGCGTCGCGGGCGAGTAGCGCCGCGCGAATTCGAGTCGCACGGGCGCCGCATCCTCCTCGTGCATGAACGAGGAGTTCTCTTGCGTCGGGATGTTCTTGCGCCGCGTGCTCTTGTGCTTCAGCGCGTCGACCCGCTTCGGCGCGGACGCGGCGCGAGGTGTTCTTGCCATGTCTTGCCCCTACGCCGCCTGCTCGGTGCCGAGCTTTGTCGCCCGCTTCACCGCTTCGCCGAGCCATTCCTCGATCATCGCCAGAACCGTCTCCCCCTGCTTCGCATCGCCCCAGACACTGTCTGTAAATTGGAGCGTCATATCCGTCGGCTCGACGATCTCGATGGCGTGCCAGCGGCCCCAGCGTCCGTCATTGTTCACAGCCGGCACCCAAAGGCGGGATAGCGCATCGCGCTTGGCTTCCGCGTCGGGCCCACGATGCCCTTTGATCTCGACCACGACCTTCAGCAGATCGGGCTGCCCATCATCCACCAGCACGATGAAGTCCGGCCGGTAGGCGTGCTCATCGCCCAGAAAGGTATAGGGCACTTCGAAGCCGAGACCATTGTTCTTGACGTAGCCCTTTACGCGGTCGAGCTTTTCGATGCGCTCGGCGAAGGCGGCCTCCCAGGTCGACTCCCACAGCACATAGTTGATCTGGCACTTCGTGGGGTCGGTCTTCAGCAGCGTCGTGCGCGTCGTGAAGAAATCCACGAACCGGCTCGACCCGGTCGGATCGGCCGCGACGACGGGGCGGATTTTTTCCTGACCGGCCGTTTCAAGAGTGTCGGCGCAGGCTGAGATCATCTTTGAGACGGCCTCGTCGCGAAGGGCCGTATAGGAGAGGTAGCCAGCATTGCGCCCATCCTTGAGATGCAGGCACTCGCGAATCCACTGTTTGGCAAGGCTCAGGAACTGCGGAAAGAGCGTCACCGGCTCTGGGTTCGACTCCCCTGAAAGACGGGACCATTTCTCCAACGTGCGCTTGGCCAGCATGAAGGCAACGGTCTGCTCGCGAATGTCGCCCAGCTCATTCTTGAGAACGTTCGAGCGGCCGACCAGTGGATCGGTCTCCGTCTTGTCCGGTATCTCGGGCCACAGCGCAGATAGCGTCATATGGCTTTCGGGCGTAAAGCGTGCCGTCAGCTTGCCCTTGGGAAACTCGACCCGATAGCCTTCCAGACGTGGGAACTTAATCTCTGGTGCTGTCTTGGCGTGTTCGGCATAGACGCGGAACCGCTCCTTTGGTGGCTTAAAGTCCTTTTCTGAGTTTGCCGGCATGAACGAGAACGGGACGCCCAGAACCTCGGCATACTGCGGAGCCAGCATTCCCTGATCGTCTGGATCGTAATTTGTTCTCCGCAACGCGCGACCGACAACTTGTTCGCACAGCAACTGTGTGCCAAAGGCGCGGCAGCCGAGGACGTGGGTGACCGTATTGGCGTCCCAGCCCTCGGTCAGCATTGAGACCGAGACGATACAGCGGACCTGCTCGCCGAGCTTGCCCTTGCGACCGACCGTGTTCATTACCTCGCGCAGAAGCTCTGCGTCGTCGATCTTCTCGACGTCGCGCGACGGGTCGCGTTGGCGCAATTCCTTCTTGAAGGACTCGATCTCATCGCGCGCCACGTCTCGGAAGCTATCGGAAAGGGCGTCTCCGGATTCGAGCTGCGCGGAGTCGATGAGGATCGTATGCCGGTGCGACAGGGGCTTTCCGCTCTCGACGTTGTTGAAAAGCGGCAGGTTGCCGGCCTTCCATCGCTGCTTCGCCTCGTCCTCCTCATCCGGGTTCTCGCAGTAGCCGGCGATCCACTCGTAGACCATCTTCGACGTCGTTGTGTTGTTGCATACGACGATGAAGACGGGCGGCGTCTCGGACTTGCCGGCCCAAGCCGCATCCGTCTTCTCATAATCGCGGTATAGCGCCAACAGCGCGGCCTCCAACTGCTCTGGCAAATCACTCGCGGCCATCTCCCCACCGGTTCTGCGACCGCGGCGAGTGAGCTTCTGACGCACGTGCTTATAGACGTGGCGAAAGATGGGTTCGTTCGCCTGGATGACGTCATCGCGGGTCGGCACGCGCGGCACCTTCACGATGCCACTCTCGATGGCGTCCATCAGAGAGAAGTCCGACACGACCCACCCGAACAGCTCACCCTCGCGATAACCCGAACCGCGCAGAAAGAAGGGCGTGGCTGAGAGATCGTAGACAGCTTTCACGTCCAAGACAGACTGCACGGCCCTTATGCCGTTTATCCACAGGCGGGCCGTTTCGTTGTTCTGCTCTGCGTCAGCCTTCGCCTCCGCCGCCGTTTCTTCGGCGGCGCGGTCCACTTGAGTTTCCGCTTCGGCCCCAGTCTTCGGTTTCTCCTGATAACAGTGGTGCGCCTCGTCGTTGATGACGATGATGCCACGCCGGCCCATGAGCGAACCCATCACCCGCTGAACCATCTGCCCATCGGTCTCGCGGAAGCGCTCGTTGAACTCTTCTTCCGTCTCGCGTCCACGCAGGACCTCGGCTGTACCCTTGGCGAGCGGCTGCTTTCTTCGCTGGAATGCGTGGTAGTTCGTGACGACGATGCGCGCCTTGTGGAGGTCGGGCATCATGTCGCGCGGCACGATCGAGAGCCGCTCGTAGATTGAATCGGGGGCCTCGGGCAGCAACACGCGCAGGCGGTCTTTGATCGTGATGCCGGGCGCCACGATCAAAAACGCGTCGGTGAACATCTTCGAGTTGGGCCGGCGCGCCTTATTGACGGTGTGCCACGCTATCAACATGGCCATCACTGTGGTCTTGCCGGCGCCGGTTGCCAGCTTCATCGCAAGACGAAACAAGCCCGGATTGGCAGCCTCGCTGTGCGCTTCGGCGGCATTGGCGAGTTCCTGGAACGCCTTGTTCTTCGGTGCGACCTCGGTCAGCCAGATGATCGTCTCGGCTGCTTCCACCTGACAGAAGAACAGCGGCTTGCGGTCCGGACCGGGCTTGCGCCAGTGTTCGAGAAGGCGGGCCGTCTCATACGTGACGCCACTCTGGCCGACAGGCAGCTTTCTCCACTCGTCGACTCGATCACGGATGCGGTTGACGAGATCGTTGGTTTTGACGCTGGCGGTGCCTTCAATGTCGTACTCGAACTCAGCCTGCCCGGCAGTCCTCCTCGCCCTCGGGATTGGCACGATGTAGGAGCTCGGGCGGCGCCCCGGGAGGGTTTCCCCGGTCGGCATGCCGCGCTCGTTCAGGGCCCAGTGTCGGGCCGGGTAGGAGAACGGCGAATCCAGGATCGGGTTGTTGAGTGAGGGCATCTTCGGTCCGGTTCGGATGACAGCAGACGGATCGTAAAGTTAATGCCGTCAATAACAACCCCAGCGACGACTTTTCCCTGTTATCGGCTCGGCTGCAGGACGTACCGCCTGGCTCCATGTGGGAGGCCGAAGGCGTGCGTATTGCGATATCCTGTGGGGCAGTTCCAAAGTTAGGGCGTGACGCCCCTTACCTGCCGGGATCATCGTCCCGACGCTTCTGCATGCTCTCGACATTGATGTCCCGTAAGCGAACGTATTTTTCGTCGAAAATCGGGAATTCCCGATCAAAATCACTCCCAGCTCGAATTCTAGCACTGGCCATGCAGAGAGCGACTTGGTCTTTTAGCAAGGAGTACTAGTTTTCAATAATTGGCCTGAGCGACATGACGGCATTGACGATCGCCACCAGGGTCTTCGGCGCCTTCCCCTCCTTTGCCGCGTCGGCGATCAGATCAAACATCACAACTGGCGACTTCTGGGCGTCGTTGTCTCTGGCGAGGTCATACTTAGCCTTCAGCTCGTCGAGCTTCTTTCGGTAGAAGTCGGCACCAATCTCCGCCTTGAGTGTCTGTTCGAGCTTTACCCGGAAGCAGGCGTAGTTTGGGGCGACTTTGTCAGTCGCATCGGCGATATCGGCTTCGGAGGTTCCGAAGACGCGCTGCAGCGCCCTGTTGGTATCGGGCTTGAAGTCGTTCGCGTTGCCTTCGTCACAGTCCCAAACGGCGTATGTCGGTATACCCAGGGCGCGGAAGACGACGGCTGGTCGGTCAATGTTCGTTTTGCCGTTCACGGGGACGACGGCGATTTCGTTCTCTTCCAGGTCTTCACCGAGGTGCCGCGCAGTAGCAAGTAAGGCCGCTCGGTCACTAGGACCCTCAACGAGGACAGTTACGGATGAGAAGAAACCTTCCGCAACGCCCGTGTCGATGATGTGCAATCGGCTTCTTAGGCCATCGGCACTGAATTTCCCATTAGCCTGGTGAGCGCTATCCAGGGTCTTGGCCACATGATCTAGCGATACGGAACACGGTACTGACTCTCGTTGCCCATCCTGCTTTACGCGTCTCATCAATCTGACTTGGTCGAACCGTTCCATTGCGACGAACATTGGCGAGTGTGAGCAGTAGATAATCTGAATACGCTTACCGAGACCTGCCAGTTTGCCGCTGCTGAGTGCATCAAGTACACGCGCGAAGTGTCGTTGCTTGGTCGGGTGCTGGTACAGTTCAGGCTCTTCGATTGCTAGTATCAGGTCAGGCTCAGCGAGTTTGAATTCGGCCGCTTCTTCCTTTAGTTCGCCTTGCATACTTGCGGTGGCCAGGTGCTGAAGGAGCGTCATGATCAATGCTCTTTGCAGACCGTGGCCTGTTCTATCGACGGCTGACGAGAAACCATCGTCGTTCAAACGGATAGCTGCATTCGGAAGCGGAACCTTGAGCGCGTCTCGTTGAAGCCAGTCCAATTCGACGGACGTGTCCGGATAGTACGTCTTGAGCGTTCCGGAAAGAGTGCTCGCGAGCCCGCCGAGTTCGGTAAGCTTGGCTGGATCGGTGAGCGCCTGATACTCGGCTTCGACTTTGTTCCTGAACTCTTTGATCTCGGGCCTTGCTTCGATCGCTGATCGTACGATCAGGTCCATCAGCAGCGTGATCGGTGTCCCCTTGCCTTCGGCGACATCCTGTGCGGCGTCTCTGACGGCAGGCACGAATACGAAGGCAGTTGATGAGGACAATTTGCCTTGCGCTACGCTTTCGAAACCGAAAAACTGACCGTCGTCGCGCAATGCTTGGCATTTATCAGGGTGTGCTGCTTCCCATTCCGTCAGTGCGGCTTCAATTGCAGGCCCGGTCTTTGCAACTTTGTCGAGGTCGGGATGAGTGGGCAGGAGCGCCCTATATGCTTCAGTCTTCTCGGCAGCTTTTGCGGCAGCTCGGACAGCTTGGAATGCTGGATATGCCAACTGCACACCGTGGTATCTGCCATTGTTCTTGCCGCTGGTGGCCGAGAAGACCCGGGAGACCCTGAGCTCGTCCGCTTCATTGATATGGCCTTTGAAGGTCTCCTTCTCGTGATCGCTAAACCCATGGAAGGTGAGCGCGATCTCTATCTCTTTGGTATCGTCCCGAGCGAAGAAGTCATCGCGCGTCACCGTGGTCTTGGCTGGGGCGTAAAACAGATCAAGCGCTTTGATTACAGTTGACTTGCCGCAACCGTTCCCTCCGATGAGACGGGTCTGATCTCCGAAGTCGATGGTCGCCTGCTTAATGGATCGGTAGTTGCTGATTTCAGCGCGCTTGAGCCGCATAGCTAAACCTGAAGCAAGATTCGAGTTACCGGTTAGTGTAGTTGCAACGGCGCTGCCTGTCGCTACGCGGCGGTGTGGATCTTGGGCATGGCGCAGGCGCAGCCTTTCGATTCATCGCCGGGATTTTTGCGTTTGAAGGTCGAGACGCCATACTTTGGCGGCACCCCCACTCATAATTCAGTTTTCGCTCGACGTCGGCTCCTTCTGCCCTTGGTCGTATGCAATGACGATCAAACGTTTTTCAAATACGACTCCGTAGTCATCCAAGCCGAAGCGCACAAAATCTTGTTGACCGTATCATGCTACCGAGGGCTCAGATGCGACTGACTCTTCTCACGCAGATCGGCCCGCTCCCGGCAACTCTTGACTGGACTTTGCGACCGACTGGAGCGGTACTGTTGTCGACGGGCGCGGCAATGGCCGCGAGGTCCGCCCCGGGTGAAGAACTTCGGGGCTTCTGGTGGTGCAAGGCGGCGCATCCCGCGTAGCCTGACACCGGAGCCCCCCGATGAAAATGACGAACTCCCGCCGGACCCAGACGGCAAAGCAGCCCCATAACGCCTCTAAAGCCAGCCCGGCTCCGCTACTGGCCGACAAGCCGCGGCCCGGTGGAAAGCTAGGAGACATCCTCGGTCGCATCGCTTCGAAGAACGGCGCCACCGCCGACGAACTGGTGGCCACGACGGGATGGCAAAGACATTCCGTTCTCGGTGCCCTGAGTCGGCTCAAATCCCGCGGCTTCGCAATCTTTCTCGAAGCAAAGGCCGAGCGTAAGGCCTATCGCCTTCGCTCGACGAGCTGAGGCATGCCGACCATGGATGTGAGTGGGACAACGTGTTCGGTCAGCGCGCACGAGCGCGCCGAATCCAAGTCCATCGAGGCCGAGTTGGCAGCTCTCGGGAACATGAATGCGCCGAACCTGCGAAAAGAATGGGCCCGGCTAAATCGGTCTCATCCGCCGAAAAAGCTCAGCCGCAAGTTGCTCCAGCTTGGCGTCGCCTGGAAGCTGCAAGAGCGGGCGTTCGGCGGCCTTTCCGCAGTGACCAAGCGCCAGATCGCCGATCTGGCCCAAGCGATGGAGGCGAAGGTGGACTTGACCAGGGCTCGCACCGTTCGTTTGAGGCAGGGAGCGCGCCTCATCCGCGAGTGGGACGGCGAGACACACGAGGTCCTGGTCGTCGCGGATGGGTTCCAATGGCGCGGCAGGACGTGGCGCTCCCTGTCCGTGATTGCACGTGAGATGACCGGCACGCACTGGTCGGGACCGCGCTTCTTCGGGATCAACCAGTCGAAGGCTGTGGGCTCAATTAGGGACGGAGACGAGTGACGCCGATGTCCCGGAAGTTCTCATCCGTCAGCGGCCCAAACGGCGCAGCGGTCATCCGCTGCGCCATCTACACGCGCAAGTCTTCGGAGGAGGGGTTGGACCAGGAGTTCAACTCGCTCGACGCCCAGCGCGAGGCATGCGAGGCTTACATCCGAAGCCAGAAGAGCGCCGGCTGGGTCGCACTGCCAGAGATGTACGATGACGGTGGCATCTCGGGTGGCACCATGGATCGGCCTGCGTTGCAGCGCCTATTGGCTGACATCGCCGCCAGCCGAATCGATACGGTCCTCGTCTATAAGGTCGACCGGCTCACGCGCTCACTGCGCGACTTTGCCAAGATTGTCGATGCCTTCGACGCCAAGAGCGTCTCGTTCGTCTCGGTGACGCAGCAGTTCAACACGACCACGTCGATGGGCCGACTGACACTGAACATGCTGCTCTCGTTTGCTCAGTTCGAACGCGAGGTGACGGGGGAACGCATTCGCGACAAGATCGCGGCATCGAAGCAGAAGGGCATGTGGATGGGCGGTTTGCCGCCGCTTGGGTATGACGTTGCCGATCGCAAGCTGGTCGTAAACGCCACGGAGGCCGAAGTCGTCCGCCACATCTATCGCCGCTACACGGACTTGAAATCGGTGCACGCCCTCAAGCTGGAACTGGATGCATCCGGAATCGTCAGCAAGGCGCGACGGGACCGGAATGGCAATCCGACTGGTCGCGTGCCGATCGCCGTCGGCGCGCTCTATCACATTCTGCAGACCCGGTTGTACCGCGGTCAGGTCGTCCACAAGGGCAAGGCCTATCCGGGTCAGCACGACGCCATCATCGATCAGGTGCTGTGGGACGAAGTGCAGGCGATCCTCGCCGGCAACCGCATCGAGCGGGCGGTCCGCTCCAGAGCTGCTGACCCGAGTCTGCTCGCGGGGCTCGTCTACGATGCGAGTGGCGACCCCATGTCGCCGACGCATGCTGTTAAGACAAGGCGCGGGTATGGCGGGGCTGCCGCGCCAAATCAGAGGAGCACGCGGTACCGCTATTACGTCAGCCAGTCACTGATCAAGGGAGGCCGCGATAAGCCACCGGAGGGAGCCTCCCGGGTCCCGGCCGCTGATCTCGAGCGCCTCGTTGAGGAGAGGATCTGCTCCTTCGTCAAAGAACCCGCGATGATTCTGGATTTGGCAGGGACGACGACGGTTTCTACGCGCAAGGCGCTGATCGAGCGAGCGTCAGACTTCGTGCAACGTTGGCCCGGGTTCTCTCCATCCGAGAAGCGCGGCATCCTTGGCGCGTGCCTCTCTCGGGTCGAGGTCAGAGCCGAGACCGTTGAGATCGCCCTCCGCCCCCTGCGACTCCTTGATGTCATCCGTGGCAAGCAGGACCCTCGTTGGCCAGACGTGGTGGACACGAAGCCGACCACTGTCTTGACGGTTCCGGCGCGCGTTAAGCGGACCGGAATGGCGAACAAGCTGGTCATCGAGGGGCAAACCGAAATCGCGGGCAAGCCGGATCGCAGTTTGTTGCGACTGATCGCTCAGGCGCGGCACTTCAGCGATCTGGTCACGACCAGCAAAGGCCGGTCAATCAAGGATCTCGCTGTCGAGGCGGGGGTAAGCCCCTCCTACTTCACCCGCGTGTTCCGGCTGAGCTTCCTCGCGCCCGACATCACCAAGGCGATCCTCCAGGGACGCCATCCAGCCGAGTTCAGCGCGATCAAGCTCATGCGCGCCGGCCAGTTCGCACTGCGCTGGCCCGACCAGCGCCTTGAGTTCGGATTCGACTGACCGCGCCAGTGTCTTTGAAGGGCCTCGTCACCCGCCACTAGGGACGGCGGCTTGCAGTTTACGGCAGCATCAAACAAGCAAATTGCCGGCCGCGCCCGCCGCCAACGGTACCACTCGAAAACCGATAGGAGACTTTGACCGGTACAGCGCCGCGAGAAGCGCACCAAAGTGGTCTCCGCGTCGGGCCGCGCTCTTCGGGACAGCGTAAGCCTCGGGAACTACGGACAGAGTTTGGCTTGCGCTGAAAATCGATAAAAAGTCTTCAGGATCAAGGACTTGGTGGCGGAGAGGGAGGGATTCGAACCCCCGGTACGGTTGCCCGTACTCCGCATTTCGAGTGCGGCGCGATCGACCACTCTGCCACCTCTCCGGAAGCCATCGGACCGGGGTGACCCGGCGCCCATGCGTCGAAGCGCGTGCTTCTAAACGCTCGGACCCGTTCGCGCAATAGCCTCGCCAGCGTTTACCGGCGGGGTCCTTGAATGCCGTGGCGGGGCGTCAAACCGGGCGCAGGGGAACGGACGCATCGGGGGTCGTACCCGACCGGGGTGTTTCCAGCGGCGAGCGCCCTTCCCGAACCCTTTCGCGATAATCGGTCGCCAGCTCCGCTGCGAGCGCCGCTGCGAGCGTCGGCTTCCCGAAAACGAACCCTGAGGCGAGCGCCTTGGCAGGCAGGACTCGCTGCCCACCCAGCAGCAATTCACGCGCGAGACCGCCGCCGATGAGCCCGAGCAGCGCTGAGGGCACGACGAACACGGCGGGCCGACCGAGTGCCGCGCCAAGTGCACGAGCGAATGCAGCATTGCGAACAGGTGCTGGTGCTGTGGCGTTGACCGCGCCTTCGAGGCTTGGGTTTGCAATCGCGAAGACGATGAGGCGCACGAGGTCGGAGAGCGCGATCCAGCTCATCCACTGGCGGCCCGAGCCGAACGGGCCACCGAGTGCGAGATCGAACGCGGGCAACATACGCGCAAGCACGCCGCCGTCGCGCCCGAGCACAAGACCGATCCGTAGATTGACGACTCGGAGCCCGAACTGCCTCCCGGCCCGCAACGCGGCGGCTTCGGTCGCAAGGCAACTCCGAACCGCGAACTCCTTCCGGCTGGCGCCGTCGTCGGCCTCCGTCAGCATCTCATCATCGCGGGTGCCATAACGGCCGACCGCGGACGCCTTGACGAGCACAGCGGGCTTCGCGTCGAGTCGCGCGACAAGCCGCTCGATGGCTCTTGCCGACCGGATGCGGGAGGCGACGATCGCGAAGCGGCGGCGCTTGGTCCATAGGCCACCGGCGACGGGTTCTCCCGCAAGGTCGACGATTGCGTCGATCCGGGACTCTGCCGGGATTTCGTCGAGCGACGACACGATGCGCACCGGCGTCGCCAGTCGGGGCGCATTGGCCATCGTGCGGACGACGGCCGTCACGTCATGGCCCGCGGACGCGAGCGCTTCCACGAGCTGCTGCCCGACAAATCCAGTGCCGCCTGTCACGAGCACCGCGTTCCGGGCCGGCAGGATGTCCGAGATTTCGACGGGATTTGGCACGACAAGGCGGCCGAGGCGACGCGACGTGGCGATGTCCCGCAGTCCGAACGCAACGACACCGATCGAGGCCAGGGTGAGCACCCACGAGCCCATTCCGTACGAGACGAGCGCGAAGCCCGTCGGCGCGGACGTCCAGTCGATGAGCGCCGGCGCGACGAGCGCCATGATGGCTCCGTAGTTGATGGCGAGCAGCGTGTGCAAGACGCGCTCCGTCGCCGGAAGTTTCCGCGTCAAGTCCTCCTCGACGAAATCGGCCAGCGTGATGACGATCTCGATCGCGAGCACGACGACGAGGAGCCAGGCCAGGAGGCCGTGCGGCTCCACCCAGGCGAAGACGGCGAAGAGAACGCCATAGAAAAAGTTTCGAGCTGCGTGGAGCTTCAGTTCATTGGCCGCGCCCGCGCGCCATGCGAGACGTTCGGTCAACTCGTGATGGAACACGACGTCGAACGCACCCATGAAAAGCTGGAACGAGACGAGGGTCCAGAGGAAGGGCGAGGACAGGATTTCCTGGGACATGGTCAGACCTCTCTGAAATACGCCACCTGACGAATGAGCTGGCCGAAGACCGGGTGGGTCAGCGTCAGCTCGAACAGGAATTCATCGCCGAGGTCGCGGTGGACGATGCGCATGGCCCCTGGCGCCAGCCATGAGGGCACGCGCCATCTCCAGCGACCGAGCGAGACGAAGTAGAACCGCGATGAGAAGACGAGCGCTCCTCGCTCCTCGCTGAGATCGAGGGCCATGCCGACGCCGTGGCCGACGTGCTCCTCGAGCCCGGTCGGGCCCGCGAAACGCTTCATCGAATGTACGACCTGGGGAAAGCGGCCAGCGCGCGCGTAGGTTCGCGTCCAGACTTGGCCAAGACCGCTTTCAGCATCCATGACGGAGACGCACGCCGCACCGATGGCGCCGGGCGTCTCGGGGAGCGGGCTGCCGATCATCTGCGCGACGACAGAGAGCAGGCGTCCCAAAGGCGAGAGCGTGGTTTCGGCGACGCGCCCGCGGTAGAGGATGGCTTCTCCAGGCCGGACGGCATGGGCGAAACGTCGTTGAACGGCCGCGGGGAGGCGGTGCCAGGCGTCTTCACCGAGGAGCTTCCGGAAGCGCTGCTCGGTGAGCAACTCGGCTTCCGGCGCCTGTTTGTCTGACACGCTTTCGCGCTCGATCACTCGGGCAGTGGCGGCACTCATGACACGCAACTCTTTCGATTGGCCGAAGCGCCTCGAAATCGCGCTCAGCTCTTTCTCGGTTTGTCCTTCGCGGGCTTGCCGACGAAGCGCGCGATGGCGCCGCCCATCTTCATGAGACGTGACAAGACCGGCGCCGGGAGGCGCATGATCTCGTCGAAGGACCGGTCGACGGCTTCCATGAACTCGAGCATCGCGCCGAGGCGCTTCCTGGCCGCGGGAGCGATGCGTCCATCCCGCTCCGCCTCGGCGGCGCAGCCGCGCAAGAGCTCGAGCGTCGGATCGAGTTCGCGCGCCTTGCGGCCCTCGGCAATACGACGGACCATTTCGAACATGTCGGCTTCGGCCTCGAAGTAGTCGCGCCGGTCGCCGAGGACATGCACGCGCTTCACGAGCGTCCAGCCCTGCAGCTCCTTCAACGACGTGGAGACATTGGAGCGCGCGATAGCGAGGCGCTCGGCGATCTCCTCGGCCGTCATGGGACGGTCCGTGATGAAGAGGAGTGCATGGATCTGCGCGACGGAGCGATTGACGCCCCATTTGTCGCCCATCTCGCCCCAGTGGAGCACAAACCGCTCCAGCGCGGGCGGAAGCACTTTTTCCATGTCAGATATTTCTGTCATGACAGAAATATCTGACATGTCTGTCCAGAAGTCAAGAGGCGTACGCGAGGCCGCGCAAGGCGGCTCTTCGAAAGCGCGCCGCTCAAGATTGATCTCGGAAAACGGATCACCGAAGGGCAAAATATATTGTCCCGGCCGTCTCGAAACCTGCTCTCCGACCCAGCGTAAATCGGAGCATCACGCGTGGACACGACTGCGTGTCCAGCGGGTAGAGCCTTCGAACCACGAGGCACTTCAACCCAACTTCAGGGAGCGACACGTCATGTCCAAATTCCTCAAAGCTGCGCTCATCGCCACGGCCGTCGCCATCGCCGCACCGGCGTTCGCGAAAAATCCGATGGTCGGCGGGCAAGAAATGTTCCCGACGAAAACGATCGTCGAGAATGCCGTCAATTCCGCCGATCACACGACGCTCGTCACGGCGGTGAAGGCCGCGGGCCTCGTCGACACGCTGATGGGCAAGGGACCGTTCACGGTTTTCGCGCCGGTCAACTCGGCCTTTGCGTCGCTGCCGTCGGGAACGGTCGAGACGCTTCTGAAGCCCGAGAACAAGGACAAACTGACGGGCGTCCTGACCTATCACGTCGTCGCCGGCCGCATCACGGGCCAGGACCTCAAGTCCTGGATCAAGAAGGGCAAGGGCGCCTATGAACTGAAGACGGTCGCGGGCGGCACGCTCGTCGCCCGGATGAATGGTCCCGCCAATGTCTCGCTCACGGACGAGAGCGGCAACTCGGCCAACATCGCGATCTACGACGTCATGCAGTCGAACGGCGTCATCCACTCGATCGACCGCGTGCTTCTGCCGAAGGGCTGATCAAACATTATCATTCAGATAATGGTTCAAGTGCATGCGACCCCGGCGGCTTCCGCCGGGGTCGTCTGCGGAGCGACCGTGCGGCGATCCACTGCGGCGAGATCATGACAGATCACTTGTGCTCGAAAAAGAAAGCCCGCTCCCCGCGCCGGTCCAGGCGTGAGCCTGTCGCGTTCTTCTCGCTGTCGGCAGGCGATTGATGGCCTGCAGACGCGCATGTGACGTGCGCCAAGGAACATGAGCCCCTGGCTCACATCACAATGAGCGCAATTCAACGCGAGACATCGAGGTTTCCAAACATGAAGTTTCTGTCAGCAATGATCATGGCCGGCGCACTGGCGCTTTCGATCGGCGCCGCGCGCGCTGAATCGAAGGACATCGTCGACACGGCCGCTGGTGCCGGCAAGTTCAACACGCTGGTCGCAGCCGTGAAGGCCGCTGGTCTCGTCGACACGCTGAAGGGCCCTGGTCCGTTCACCGTCTTCGCACCGACCGATGAAGCGTTCGCAAAGTTGCCGAAGGGCACGGTCGAAGATCTCCTCAAGCCTGAGAACAAGGCCAAGCTGACCGCGATCCTCACCTATCACGTTGTGCCGGGCAAGGTGATGGCCGCTGACATCGCCGGCAAGAAGATGGGTGCCAAGACCGTGCAGGGCAGCGAAATCGCTGTCGACGCTACCAAGGACGTGATGGTCGATAATGCGAAGGTCGTCACCGCCGACGTCGCGGCCTCGAATGGCGTGATCCACATCATCGACACGGTCGTTATGCCGAAGATGTAAGGGTGTCTCCGATCCCTTATGTCCGTCTTTCACTCGGCCCGGCGCATTGCAAAGTGCGCCGGGTCATTTTTCGGACGCTCGACTGCGTGCATCGCAGATCATTGATAGCGGCCCGAGCGTATTGACGTCCGAGCGATCAAGCCGGATCCGCGGTGAGTTCTCGCGACATTTCGTGTTGCTCCCATTCCGCGAGACGACGCGGCGTTGCGACAAAGGCGTCGTGTCCGTGCATGACGAGACCAAGCCCCCAGGCCAAGCCGATCCAGGGAGCCCAGAGGCCCGGACCGACCAGCGCATCGCAGATCGCGAGCAAAAGCATTGCCGGAACAAAGACGAGAACGTGCACATAGAAACGCCGGATGGCCGCAAATTCCTTCGCGGCCCGGCGCTGATGGATCGTATCGAACATGAGACGCACCCCGCGCTGTTGAACACAGCCGGACATCGCCTGATGCGGCGCTCCGACCTGGCGCCACCTTGCCTGCCGAGTTGCTGGTGCCGCTGTTCCGCTGGGAACACCGGGCCCATCGGAGACGGCTATCGCGGGCAAGTGGAAGCGCCTGACCTGCTGCAAACCCGCTATTCGATTGACTTTCAGAACTCTCTCGACGATAAGCGGCCAACCGCGGTGGCCGTATGGCTCGTCCGCGGCAAAAGCGCTGCCCGAGGCACTGGTTGGCTTTCGCCAACCCTCTGAAAGTTCGCGGTTTTCCGCGACGCCACAGGGCGCGGTCTAGAACCCAGGCGCTCAACGAGCGCGAAAGTGAGGCTCCATGTACGCTGTCATCAAGACAGGCGGCAAGCAGTACCGCGTCGCAAAAGACGACGTCGTCACCATCGAAAAACTCGACGCCGAAGCCGGCAGCACGGTCGAATTCACCGACGTTCTGATGGTCGGCGAAGGCGAGAGCGTGAAGGTCGGCAAGCCGACGCTCGCCGGCGCCAAGGTCACGGCGGAGTTGGTCGAGCAGACCCGCGGCCCGAAGGTCATCGCCTTCAAAAAGCGGCGCCGCAAGAATTCGCGCCGCAAACACGGTCATCGGCAGGATCTGACGACCGTCCGCATCACCGGCATTTCGGGCTGAGACTTCACCCGGCGCCGCAACCTGGCAGCCGGACCCAAGCGAGGATCGTTTCATGGCACAAAAGAAAGCGGGCGGCTCGACGCGCAACGGCCGCGATTCCGAGAGCAAGCGCCTCGGCATCAAGAAGTTCGGCGGCGAAACCGTCATTCCCGGCAACATTCTCTGCCGCCAGCGCGGCACGAAGTGGCATCCGGGCAGCGGCGTCGGCATGGGCACCGACCACACCATCTTCGCCGTCGAGGAAGGCACCGTCGAGTTCAAGACCAAAGCCAATGGCCGCGTCTACATCTCGGTCGTTCCGGGCAAGGTCGAGGCGGCCGAGTAACGAGCCGCCGCAACTGATCTCGAAAAGGGGGAGATGCCGCTGGCATCTCCCTTTTTTGTTGGTGCCGAACGGCTTACCCTCATGACAGTCCGACGGCCCGGAACCCCACATGCGCACGAAACGCCTGATGCTCCGCGAATTAAACGACCTCGATGTGCGCCGCGTGGCGCTGCTCGCGGGCGATTACGACGTCGCGCGCATGACGGCCCGCATCCCCTATCCCTATACCGAATATGACGCGCGCCACTGGCTGAGCGGTATCGATCAGGGCGAATTCGTGCGCGCGGTCGACTATCAGGGCGAACTGATCGGTCTCGTCGGCTTCACGAAGAACCCCGACCGGTCCGCGGAAATCGGCTACTGGATCGGCAAACCCTGGTGGGGGCACGGCTTCGCGACCGAGGCCGCGGGCGCTCTCGTCAACTACTGCTTCCAGTCCGCACGCATTCCGCGCCTCATCGGCGCGCACTTCATCGACAATCCCGCGTCTGCGCGCGTCATCGAAAAGCTCGGCTTCCGCTGCATCGGGTCGTCATCCGCCTTCTGCCAGGCCCGTGGCCACGATGTTCAAGCCCTTGTCTACGAGCGGAAGCGGCCGATGACCTCGATGCTCTGGAGGCCGGTATGAAATTTCTCGATCTCGCCAAAGTCTACGTCAAGGCCGGGGACGGTGGCAACGGATGCATCGGCTTCCGGCGGGAGAAGTATATCGAGTTCGGCGGCCCGGACGGCGGCGACGGCGGCAAGGGCGGCGACGTCTACGTCGAATGCGTCGAGAACCTCAACACACTGATTGACTATCGCTACCAGCAGCACTTCAAGGCGGGACGCGGGACCAACGGCATGGGACGCAACCGCGCCGGCGCCAACGGCGGCGACGTCACGATCAAAGTGCCGCCGGGAACGGAAGTGCTGACCGAAGACCAGGAAACTCTGCTCGCGGAACTGATGACGCCGGGCGAGCGCATTCGGATCGCCAAGGGCGGCAACGGCGGATTCGGCAACGCGCATTTCAAGACCGCGTCGAACCAGGCGCCACGGCACGCGAACCCCGGGCTCCCCGGCGACGAATTGACGATCTGGCTGAGACTGAAGTTGATCGCCGACGCGGGGCTCGTCGGTCTGCCGAACGCGGGGAAGTCAACGTTTCTCGCAGCCGTCTCGGCCGCGAAGCCGAAGATCGCCGATTACCCGTTCACGACACTTCATCCCAATCTCGGCGTCGTCCGAGCGGGGGACAAGGATTTCGTGCTGGCCGACATTCCGGGTCTCATCGAAGGCGCGCACGAAGGGGCCGGGCTCGGCGACCGCTTCCTCGGCCACGTCGAGCGCTGCCGCGTGCTCCTCCACCTCGTCGATGCGACGCAAGAGGATGTCGCCGAGGCCTATCGCGTTATCCGGCGTGAACTCAAGGCCTACGGCGGCGAACTTGCGAAGAAGAAGGAGATCGTCGCGCTCTCGAAGGCCGATGCCGTCGATACGGAAACGCTCGCGCGGCAGTTCGAGGCGCTGAAGAAGGTCGCGCGGAAGCGGCCTCAGGTGCTCTCGGCTGTGTCGGGAAAGGGTGTCAAAGAGGCGCTCTACGCGCTCACGAAAGAAATCCAGCGCGCCGATGCGTCCGAGGAGGACGAGGACGTCGAGGCCGAGGCGTGGCAGCCCTGAATTGGTGCGCCCAAGGGGCTGGCCGCACCCTACTGCGTCAGCCTCGCGGCCAATAGGCTCGTGAAGAGATCGCTGAACGCGGAGACGATCGCCTTGGTATCGCTCGCTTCGACATAGCGCGCGCCGGCGCATTTCTTGAAAACGATCGGGATGTCGTCGGCGCGGGTCGCCGGTCCACCGATCTGGCTCGGCTGGCCGAGCGTCGCCGCATAGCCCCAGTCGTACATCATCTCGAGGTAGGGCGTGTGTATGATCCCGATCTTGACGTTGTTGTCCTTCAGGTCCTCGCAGAACCCCATTCCGAAGGGGCGAACCTCGTCGCGCTCGGCGAGGTTCGAGACCCACGTGCGGCCGAGGTCGTGCGCGCCATCGGTCGCGAGGATGACCAGCTTCATCGGTTTGTCGGCAGCGCTGCCGTCGCCGCCAGCCCCGACTTCGTCGACGAACGGGCCGATGATTTCGTCGAAGCGCGTCGCGCCTTCCGTTTCATTCGATGTTGCAGGCGCGGTCGGTAGCTTTGACCGGACCTTTGCGGTGTCATTCGTCAGCGGCGTCACGTTAGTCAGACGAGTGTCGAACGAATGGACCGCGATGTCGATAAACGACGCGCTCGAACCGATGCTGTCGATCTTGTCCATGAGCGCGAGAATGCCTTGGTTGAGCGCGGTCAGACGCAACGTGATCCCGTTGCCGACGGCCCAGGCGTAGGCATCCGCATAACCGTCGACAGGCGCACCATCGTGGCAGGCAAATGCACAGCCGAACTTCGCGCGCAACTGGTCCTGCTCGGCTTGACTGGCGCCGAGCGCCATCGATCCCGACGTGTCGATCAGGAGGTGCAGTTCGATGTAGGGCGGCAGGCTGGCGACCGAACTCGACGTTCCGGCCACATCGAACTTGTCCAGTCCGAACAGCGCGCCGAAGCTGTTGTTGACCGCGAAGCTATAGCCGACGGAAACGGAGACGTTGCGTCCCGTGACAGCAAGCTTCACGTCGGGCTTCGTCGGCATGCTTGCGAACGTGAAGTTTTTTGCGAAGTACGTAGATGCGCTTTCTGCCGCCGCCGTCGTCGCGCTTTTGATCGACCCTGAAGTAACTTTTGACTTCGTCAGATAGTCACGCGCGACGCCAGCCGCGGCCAACGCGGCCGCGTCGGCGGCATTCTGCGCGTCGATCCTCGCGCGGTAGGCGTAGGAAAAGTCGATTGCCAGCCCCGCAACGCCCGAGATGACCAGGAGGCAGAGGGCGAAAAGGATCGCGATGCTGCCCCTGTCATCTACAACCGCGCAGACGAACGTCCGGCGCTCGCAAGTGTCGGACATTCTTCCGCCCTCGGTGATTTCATGCTTCGATGGGAACAATATCCATCGACATCCAATAATTCGTCGACAAGATTGATTACGATTGCATCGCTCCTCGTTTCATCCTGGCACACGTCATGACCTTGCGCATTGACACTGGCATCGTCACGCGGCAACCCTCGACCCCCATCGAAGCATTGTCCTGGAGTACACATCCATGCACGTCACGATCGAAGATGCGGCCGCCATCATCCAGGCCGCGAAGAAGCACGCCCAGAAGATCAAGACAAAGATGTGCATCGCGGTCGTCGACTCGGGCGCAAACCTCAAGGCTTTCCATCGCATGGACGACGCCTGGGTCGGCTCGATCGACATTGCGATGAAGAAGGCGAAGACGGCGGTGTTCTTTGGGATGCCGACGGGCGAGATCGGCAAGCTTTCGCAACCCGGCGGTCCGCTCTGGGGCATCGAGCATTCGAACGACGGACTCATCACGTTTCCGGGTGGCTTCCCCATCGTCGACAAGGACGGAGTGATGATCGGCGCGATCGGCGTTTCGGGTTCGACGGTCGAGAACGATCACGCTGTTGCCGTTGCGGGGGCCAAAGCGGTCGGCACGGCGGACCTGCCGGCGCATCCCTGGCGGACGTGACAATGCATGTGTGCCGGCCGTGACAGCGGGCGCCTAGTTGTTGGTTCAGGTCATGCCGGACCTCAATGGACCAACAACAGAAGGAGTCCAACTGTGAGCCTTACAAAGTCGATCCTGATGGCCGTGCTCGCTCTGCTCACGGCTGCCGTCGTCATCGCGGGGTACATCGCCGTGCCGGCCAACGCCGGAACCCCGCAACGTCATGCCGCAAGCGAGATCGCGCAGTCGCGCATCAACGGTCACACGATCGAACTCGTGCAGAATTTCGTCACTCCCGGCAAGGGTGCGCGGAAGAAGTGCAACGGGCAGACGACGAGCGAATGCTGCGCTGGCATTTCCTACTGCGGGTGCTTTTATATGCCGGGCTCGGACAACAATCATCCGACGTCGTGCCATTCCAGCCCGCCGTCTGGCAACTAAGAAAGCGGTCGGCCAAACCATAATCACACGAGGCGAAGGCGGGCATCGTCGATGCCCGCTCTTCATGATCGGCACGCCAGGCTTGCTATCGCGCGTCAGAGAATGAACTTCGAGAGGTCCACGTTTTTCGCGAGGGCCGAGATACGCGCGTTGACGTAGGCGGAATCGATCGCGATCGTCTCGCCGCCCTTGTCCGAGGCGTCGAAAGAGATTTCGTCGAGAACACGCTCCATGACGGTCTGCAGGCGGCGCGCGCCGATGTTCTCGACCGTCGAGTTGACCTGTACCGCGGCGTCGGCCAGCGCATCGATGGCGTCGGCTGAAAAGGAAATCGTGACGCCTTCCGTCGCCATCAGCGCCACATACTGCTTGATGAGGCTCGCTTCGGGCTCGGTCAGGATGCGACGGAAGTCTTCCCGCGTCAGCGCCTTCAGTTCGACCCGGATCGGCAGACGGCCCTGCAGCTCGGGCAGGAGATCCGACGGCTTCGCGACATGGAACGCGCCCGAGGCGATGAACAGGATGTGATCCGTCTTCACTGGTCCGTATTTCGTCGAAACGGTTGTTCCTTCGATAAGCGGCAGGAGATCGCGCTGCACACCTTCGCGGCTGACGTCGGCGCCGGCGCGTCCGGTGTCCCCGCGCGAGCAGATCTTGTCGATCTCGTCGAGGAACACGATGCCGTTGGCCTCGACAGCGCGGATCGCGTCGGCGGCGAGCGTATCGCTGTCGATGAGTTTGTCGCTCTCCTCGGCCATCAGTACTTCATAGCTGTCCTTGACGGTCATCCGCCGCGACTTCATCCGTCCGCCCATGGCCTTCTGGAGCATCTCGCCGAGATTGATCATGCCACCCTGGCCACCGCCGCCGCCCGGCAGTTCGAACATGGGAAGTCCCGGCGGACTTTCCGCGACCATGACCTCGATTTCGCTGTCATTCAAATCGCCCGAGCGCAACTTGCGGCGGAAGCTGTCGCGCGTCGCGGGCGATGCCGTCGGGCCGACGAGGGCGTCGAGCACGCGCTCCTCCGCGTTCTTCTCGGCTTTTGCCGCGACTTCCTTGCGCTTGGCGTCCTTGACGAGACCAAGGCCCACTTCGACGAGGTCGCGCACGATGCTGTCGACGTCGCGGCCGACGTAGCCAACCTCGGTGAATTTCGTGGCCTCTATCTTGATGAAGGGCGCGCCCGCAAGGCGCGCGAGGCGGCGCGAAATCTCCGTCTTTCCGACGCCGGTCGGACCGATCATCAGGATGTTCTTCGGCAGGACCTCGTCCTTCAGCTCGGCGGGAAGCTGTTGACGGCGCCAGCGGTTGCGGAGCGCGATCGCGACGGCGCGCTTCGCATCGTGCTGGCCGACGATAAAGCGGTCGAGTTCGGACACGATCTCGCGCGGAGAGAAGTTGGTCATTGTCGCTTATACCTCTGCGGCGCGATGCGCCGTCCATCGGGCCGTGATCGGTGCGGGCACCGTGTGCGCGGCACAAGCATCACGTGGCGATACTTTCGACCACGAGATTGTCGTTCGTGTAGACGCAGATGTCGGCCGCGACCGCCATGGCGCGCCGCGCGATCTCCTCGGCGGTCATGGGCTGATCGATGAGCGCTCTCGCCGCGGCCAGCGCAAACATGCCGCCCGAGCCGATGCCCATCACGTGGTTCTCGGGCTCCAGGACATCGCCTGTTCCGGTCAGCACCAGAGACGTGTCGCGATTGGCGACAATCATCATCGCTTCGAGGCGGCGGAGATAGCGGTCGGTGCGCCAATCCTTGGCCAACTCGACGGCCGCGCGCATCAACTGGTCGGGGTACATTTCGAGCTTCGCCTCGAGCCGTTCGAACAGCGTGAACGCATCGGCCGTGGCGCCGGCGAATCCGCCGATCACATCTCCGCGCCCGAGACGCCGTACCTTGCGCGCGTTGGCCTTGATCACGGTCTGGCCGAGGCTCACCTGACCGTCGCCGGCGATGACGACCTGACCGCCCTTGCGGACCGTCAAAATGGTTGTGCCGTGCCAAGTTGGGACAGATTCCGCGCCGTTCGTCTGGTTCATCTTGCCTCACATCTCACGGTCGTGATCTAGGTCCTGCGGCCGGCCAAATCAAGAACTGAAGCCCTCGGCCTTTCGACCCTGGAATGGCGCGAATTTAGCTGTTAGAGCTTCGCAAGGTCGTGCAGCATCAGCAGCATCGAACGGTTCGATGGTCCCAAGGGGAACACGTGAAGCGGCAAGCAACCATAACGCGGAAGACGAAAGAGACCGACATTGCCGTGTCGATCGATCTCGACGGCTCGGGCACCTACGACATCAAGACGGGCGTCGGTTTCCTCGACCACATGCTCGAACAGCTCGCGCGGCATTCCCTCATCGACATCAAGGTTCTGGCCAAGGGCGATCTCCATATCGACTTCCACCACACGGTCGAAGACACGGGCATCGCGCTCGGGCAGGCGTTTCAGAAGGCTCTCGGCGACAAGGTCGGCATCGCGCGCTATGCCGACGTGCACCTCGCGATGGACGAAGCGCTGACGCGCGTCGCGGTCGACGTCTCGGGACGGCCTTACCTCGTCTGGCAGGTCAATTTCTCGCGCGACAAGCTCGGCGAGATGGATACCGAGCTTTTTCGCGAATGGTTCCAGGCCTTTGCACAAAATGGCGGCATTACCCTCCATGTGGCCAATCTCTACGGCGAAAATAATCACCACATCGCCGAGACGTGCTTCAAGGGTTTGGCCCGGGCCTTGCGGAAAGCGATTGAGAATGATCCACGGCAAGCGGGGCGCGTGCCGTCGACAAAGGGAACGTTGAGCGTATGATCGGGCTTCTCTACCGCTTGAAGGACAATCGCGACGTGGACGTCTTCACCGTTCATGAGAGGCCCGACCCCGCGACGGACCGCATCCAGCGCGCGACGGACCTCGTGCTGATCCGGGACGGGTTCTCCTGGCTCGCGGCCCTTCTGCCGCCGGTCTACTTCCTGACGCGCGGCCGCTGGGTTGCACTCGCCATCTACCTTGCCGCCATTTCCGCGCTCGCGGGGCTGATGATCCTCGCCGGCACGCATGCGGATTGGGTGACGGTGATCGTCATGGCGTTCAATGCCATCGTCGGGTTCGAGGCCGCCAACATCGAGCGTGCGACGCTCGCCTTGAAGGGCTGGAAAGAGATCGGAACGGTCACCGGCAAGAACAGGGCGGAATGCGAGCGGCGGTTCTTCGAGCGCTGGATGAGCGCCACGGACGATGGCGCCGTCGCGACGACGTCGGCGGACGGCGGCGCTGAACCGCACATCCATTCGCTCTGGCGCGGTTTCGCCGGGCTCGGGGCCTGACGCGCCCGTGCCCACCGTCGCGATCATCGACTACGGTTCCGGCAATCTGCATTCGGCCGCCAAAGCGTTCGAACGTGCGAGCCGTGAAAGCCATGCAGGGCTCGACATCGTCGTCACATCCGACCCCGATGCCGTCCGGCGGGCGGATCGTGTCGTCCTTCCGGGCGTCGGCGCGTTCGCCGACTGCAAGCGGGGGCTCGCGGCCGTGCCCGGAATGATCGAAACGCTCGAGGATGTGGTGCACCGCGGCGGGCGTCCGTTTCTCGGCATCTGCGTCGGGATGCAGCTACTCGCGACGCGCGGTCTCGAACATGGGCGGACGGACGGCCTCGGCTGGATCGACGGCGAGGTGCGCGCGATCGAACCCAAGGACCCGGCGCTCAAGATTCCGCATATGGGTTGGAACACGCTCGTTGACGACAGCGACGGGCACGCTCTGCTCGACGGCATTCCGACAGGCCCCAACGGCCTGCACGCCTATTTCGTACACTCCTACCATCTCGTCGCGGCCGACCGCCGCGTGGTCGTCGCCGAGACGGACTACGGAGGGCCAGTTACGGCAATCGTCGCGGACGGGAATATTGCGGGTACGCAGTTCCATCCGGAAAAGAGCCAGACGCTCGGGCTGAAGCTCATCGCGAACTTCCTGGCGTGGCGTCCGTGATCAGTGCTTGCGGCTGCGGAGCTGCTCGACGAGCGTGTCGGCCGCGCGCACGGCGGGGACTGAATAGAGTTCCTCCGCCTCAGTAACGGTATCGCCGTCCGAATCCCTGTTGTAGCCCGTGATGATGCGCAGCGTGCCGGTCCCGTTGCGGCCGTCGCGACGTTCAGTTCTGACGATGCCTTCGGGAGGGATCGAAGACACCTTGGCGCCCGGGCCCGTGACGATGGTCACGATGCGCTTGTCGGTGATCGCATAGACGGTGCGCCGTCCGCGCCACAGGACCCAGAACGGCATCAGCAGCATTGCGAGACCGGCGAGCACGAAGCCACCTGAGAAAATCACGGCGGCCGCCATCGCGGCGTATTCATAGGTGGCGATTTCGCGCGCCGGCGGCTTGCCCGACGTGATCGCCAGGATCAGCGCACCGAAAACGGTGAACGTGATGGCGCACCACGGCAAAGCAAATAGGTAGGTTCCGAAGGCGGCCCGGAAGGCCTTCCAGGCGTCGGGCCTGGCGGCCCATTTGACGAGTTCGCCCCGTGTCTCGGCCTTGACGGCGGCGGTGAGGTCGGCGGGAAGGCCCTGCATCCAACTCATGGGGTGCTCATAGCAGCAAAGCGTGATGAACCCGTGAACCGGAATGGTTAGCACTCGTCAGATCGCGCGGCCGTGCGCGCGCTGGTAACGCGGGCAAAGCCTCAACTCGCCGCGTCAGAACAGGATGAAATCGGCTTCAGCAATCGATGTGACGCCCCTCAAGAGAATGTGGCTGTCGCCTACCGCGCCCGGCCCCTGATCGCGATTGATGCGGATCTCGGTCCCGGAGAAGCCACCGTTGGTCGCGGCCTGGTAGCGAACCTGGCACGTGTTGTTGTCGCCGACGAAATTGGCGGTGCCGATGAAGCTGATGGGGTCGTTGAAATCGTGTGACGCCATGAGGCTCAGATCGATCTTGTCGGCCTGGGCGGAATTGAAGTCGGTGATGACGTCGGGGTTCGTGTTGGACGACTCGGACCTGAAACCAAACTGGAATTGGTCGGCCCCGCCGTTGCCGGTCAACACGTCTCGGCCGGCGCTCGCATTGAGGACGTTGTTGCCGCTGTTATAGACGAGCGTGTTGTTCAAAGAGTTGCCGACGCCTTCGATGTTGTCGGTGCCGGTCAGCGTGAGGTTCTCGATCGTCAGGTAGCCAGTTTCGAGCAGCAGGTTGCGGTAGACGGGCGAGGTGATGGTGTCGATGCCGCCGGTGTCCGAGACGACACCGTTCTCGCCACCGAGGACATAGGTATCGCTGCCGAGACCGCCACGGAGCGAATCCACGCCGCCGCCTGCGTTCAGGAGATCATCGCCGCCGGCGCCTTGCAGGAGATTGTTACCGGAATTGCCGCTGAGCGTGTTGGCCGACCGGTTGTCGGTCGCAGAGATGTTGGCGGTGCCGAGAAGAAGAATGTTCTCGACGTTGGCGAGGCCCGCGATGTTGCGCGAGATCGTCGAGGTGATGGTGTCGATGCCACTGTTGACCAGCTCGAGCAGTGTGTCGTTGCCGCTTCCCAGAACGTAGGTGTCGTTACCGAGGTCGCCAAAGAGTTCGTCGGCCCCTCCTGGACCGCCGTCCAGTTCATTGTTTCCAGACTCCCGACGGCCTCCACCGTCATCTTGCATCGGGCTTCACGCCAGGTCCCGTGCGGGTCGCCGACCCAGCCATGGCCTCCCTCGCGACCTCGGCAAGTCCGCGAGGTGTCGACGGTTGCTCGCAATTGTGCAACAGCGAACGGTGATCCGATAGCCTCCGGCTATCGAATTCAAGGCGCGCAGATATTTGCCGCGTGCCCTCCCGTTAGGCAGGCTGCATTGAGGTGTCGTAGGCATCCGGTCGAATGAAACCTCTCCCTAGAAGGGCTTTCACCGGCCAGACGCTTGGCAGACCGGGCGAAGCCGATCATCCTATCGGCTCGAGTTCGATCCATTCGAGGAAACACGAATTTGGCCGGCGGCGGGCAGACACTGGCAGAGGCGTTCGAAGCGATCTGTATGACGGATGCGCCGCTGAACCAGCGCTTGGCCGTCTACGCGACGAGATTGCGGGAGCTCAATTTCCCGTTCGCCGAGGCCTACGATGATCTCGTAGCGCGCCTCATGTCCGGCCAAATCGGCGAAGTGGCGCCGCGCCCGGGCGATCTCATGCCGCCGTTCATCTTGCCCGACCTCAAGGGTCGGCTTGTCGCACTGGATGAGCTGACACGCCGGGGGCCGGTTGTGGTGAGTTTCAATCGCGGCCACTGGTGCCCGTTCTGCAAGATCGAGCTTCGTACGCTGGCCGCCCATCACGAGGATTTCCTACGCTATGGTGCCTCTGTCGTCTCCATCCTGCCCGATCGTCAGACATTCGCAGACAAACTCAGCCGAGAAACGCTGGGCCGATTGATCATCCTTTCCGACGTAGACAGCGGATACTCCCTGACGCTGGCTCTCGTGATGTGGCTTGGCGACAATCTCAAATCGATGATGCAGGGCCGCGGCGTTCATCTCGACGCCATTCAAGGCAACGATGGCTGGTTTGTACCGCTGCCGGCGACATTCGTCATCGGTCGCGATGGTCGCGTCATCTCGCGCCATGTCGATCCGGATTTCCGTACAAGAATGGACGTCGAAGACATCATAGCCGCATTGAAGTCGACCGCGTGACGCTCCTGACGGTTCGCGTTTCGTGACAGCGCTGGAGTTCGGGAATGTCGTCCGACGCGTCTGACGTTTCATGCGATTCGAGGATACCTGGAAATCCATGACCAACAGGCCTTCATATTCCGACGCCTATGCCGAGATCTGCCGGCGAGAGGGCCCGCTGCGCGAGCGACTACAATCGCTCACGGAACTCGTCAAAACCTACGACAACCGCTTCTCTGATGCTTACGAAGATCTCGTTCGCCAGGTTTCAACGACTGTGCCCGGTCCTAGGACCCCCGATGTCGGCGAACTACTCCCGCACTTTCTTCTGCCCGATCAGAATACGCGCCTCGTCGATCTCGACCGCCTCCTCGAACGTGGTCCCCTGGTGCTGTCCTTTAACCGCGGGCATTGGTGCGAATACTGTGAAATGGAGCTCAGGGCATTCGCCCGCGCGCATACGGAGTTCGCGGCATTTGGCGCGAGCGCGGTATCTATCATGCCCGAGAAGATCGAATTCACTAAGCAGATGAGTCTCCTGTGCGACCACGCCTTCCCGATCCTTTCGGACATGGACAATGCCTATGCCCTCGCACTCGACCTCGTCATGTGGCTCGGAGACGATCTCAGCCGTCTCTATCGTTCCGTCGGCATCGATATCGAGCAGTTCCAAGGCAACGGCATGTGGTTCGTGCCGGTTCCGGCGACGTTCGTCGTGGAACAGAACGGGCGGATTGCGTGGCGGCACGTTGATCCAGATTTTCGGAGACGGGCAGAGACGGACGAAATTCTGGCTGTTCTTCAATCGCTGGCCGGCAGTTAGCGGTCGAGAGCACGAGAGCGATCTGGTCCGTGCCCGCTCGAGAATCGTTCCGTCAGGCCGTGCTTCGAGCGCGGCTATCCAGACGATCGGTCCAGTCTGCGGCCCTCAGCAGCTTGATCAAGGTCGCCGCGGCGGCCGATCTTTGACGGCCGGCAACGACATAGCAATGGACAGTGCGCTCGATGTCGAGCCCGGCGACCGTCAGGGCTTGGACGCCGGCAGGCCGCGGCGTGCCTCTGGGAATGAGGGCGACGCCGAGATCCTGTGCAACCATCGCCATGCAATCGCTTTCCGTGGAAACGCTGTGCCGGCATGCGAGTTCGATATTGTGCCCGCGCAGGACGTCCGCGAGGTCCGCTGTCCGCTCGCAATGCGCGCGCCGGATGAACGACAACCCGTTGAGCATATCGCAGTGGATTGTCGGAAGTTGCGACAAGGAATGGTTCGCGGCGGCCGCGAGAACCATTTGTTCCTTGAACAGAAGCCAGCTGTCGAGCCGGCCCCAATCGTCTCCGAGCGGACCCGCGAGGGCGATGTCAACCTCGCCCCGCTTCAAAAAATCACCGATCTGAGAGGCGTCGCCTCGTAGGATGCGCAGCTCCAGTCCTTTGCAGCTGTTGGCCAGCGCCGTGAGGAACGGGGCGATCAAATCGGGATCGACGGCAAGCGACAGTGCGATCGCGAGCGGCAGAACGCTCCCCGCGCGCAGGGCAGCCGCCAGTTGCTTCGCTTCGGCCGCACTGTCGTAGCATTGTTGCAGAAGCGGGAGCATCCGCTGCCCGAATTCTGTCAGATGCGAGAAATTGCGCTCGCGGCGAAACAGGTCTCCGCCGAGTTCTTCCTCGAGCAACTTGACCGCGCGCGTCAGCGACGGCTGCGCGACATGACAGTCTTCGGCAGCGCGCGTGAAATTTAATGTCCGCGCGACCGCAAGAAAATAGCGAACCTGATGCATCTCCATAAGGGGACACTCGATCCTATCGCGCCGTTGACAATTCTGATCCCGGAATACTAGCCGGACAAACCATAGCACGGCGCTATAGAATTGAGGCCCCTTCGGCATTTTAAGTCCGTCGCAGGCCCCGGTAGCTTTCGATCCGACGTCGGTGTCGACAATAGAGCGGCGCAGGGCCGCTCAGCGCAAGAGAATGCCGCCATGCCAGACCTCGATCCGATCAGCCGTAATTTGCGGCCTATCGTCCAAACGACGCCGTACCCCAAACGCTACCTTGCCACGATTGCTGCCGGTGCCGTCCCTCACGCGCTGCCGGTTGCCGCGGACCCGGAGCGGGCGTCCCGCTCCTTTTCACGTTTCGCCTCCGGGTCCAACTCCTTCCAACGGTCTAATGGAGGCGCGAGATGCTAACGAAAGCAACGGCACCGGACTATGCCCGTCCGATGGCTTCCGAGGCCCTGGCACCGATCCTCAAGGGGCGCTCCGCCGTCGTGACCGGCTCCACCAGCGGCATCGGTCTCGGGATCGCGCGGGCTCTAGCCTCCTGCGGTGCAAACGTGATGTTCAATGGCCTCGGCGCCGGCGCCGAACTCGGCCAGATTCGCCGGGACCTCGAAGCCTCATTTGCCGTCGAGACGCGCCTGTCGGCTGCCGATATGACGAAACCCGACGAGATCGCAGGCATGATCGCAGCGGCCAATGATGCGTTCGGATCGGTCGATATCCTCGTCAACAATGCTGGCATTCAGCACGTCGAGGCGATTGAGACGTTTCCACCCGAGAAGTGGCAGGCAATCATCGCTATCAACTTGACGGCCTCATTTCACTCCATCCGCGCGGTCGTCGGCGACATGAAGGCTCGGAAATGGGGCCGCATCATCAACGTGGCATCAGCCCACGCCCTCGTCGCATCGCCATACAAGTCCGCCTACGTCGCCGCGAAGCACGGCATTCTCGGCCTGACGAAGACGGTCGCGCTCGAGACGGCGGAGCATGGCATCACCGTGAACGCCGTCTGTCCGGGATATGTCCTGACGCCGCTCGTCGAACGCCAAATTCCAGAGACCGCGCGCGCCCGGATGCTGACCGAGGAGCAGGTCATCCGCGACGTGCTTTTGCACGCACAGCCGACGCATGAATTCGTCATGTCGGAGGAGATTGGCGCTTTGGCCGTGTTTCTCTGCACCGACGCCGCCCGGTCCATCACGGGAGCAGCGCTGCCGGTCGACGGCGGCTGGACGGCGCAATGACCATGCAAGAGCGCTCGCCGCAATCGACGAGGCCCGATTCAGTGCAACGGACGAAGCCGGTCAATCTGGCGCTTCAGGGCGGTGGTGCGCACGGCGCGTTCGCCTGGGGCGTTCTCGACCGCCTGATCGAGGACGGTCGACTCGACATCACGGCTATCAGCGCCACGAGTGCTGGCGCGATGAACGCGGTTGTCATGGCCTATGGCGTATCCGTCGGCGGGATGGACGGAGCGCGCGCGAAACTCGACGAATTCTGGCGGGAAATCTCGCGCGTCGGCGAACTCTATAGTCCCGTGCGCACTCTGCCGTGGGAGAAGTGGCTCCAGGCCTACGGGTTCCGTTCCGAATTCTCGCCGACGTTTATGGCGTTCCAGGCGATGACCCATCTCTTCTCGCCCTACCAGCTCAATCCATTCGACTTCAATCCGCTGAAGGATGTTCTCTCGAGCGTGGTCGACTTCGAGAAGCTGTCGCGGTGTAATCGCGCAACGCGGCTTTTCCTGTCGGCCACCAACGTCCGAACCGGTAAGATCCGGGTCTTCGACAATCATGAGGTGTCGGTGGACGTGGTGCTCGCGTCAGCCTGCCTCCCCTATGTCTTCAAGGCCGTCGAGATCGATGGCGAGGCTTACTGGGACGGCGGGTTCATGGGCAATCCGGCCATATTTCCTCTGATCTACAACGGTCGCTCGAACGACGTCATCATCGTCCACATCAATCCGATCGAACGGAAGAAGCTCCCCCGCACGGCACCGGAGATATTCGATCGGATCAATGAGATCAGCTTCAACTCGTCGCTGATGCGCGAAATGCGCACGATCGAGTTCGTCACGAAACTGATCGACGACGGCCTGCTCGACAGCAACCGCTACCACCGGATGCGCATTCACTCGATCCGCGACGACGCGGAGATGACGCAGCTCGGCGTCGCTACGAAGCTCAACCCGGACTGGGAGTTCCTCTGCCGGCTGCGCGACGTCGGCCGCGCACGAGCGGGTGAATGGCTCGAACGGAACTACGATCGCATCGGCAGCGAGAGCAGTGTCGATCTTTCAGACGTTTTTCTCTAGCACTTCGCAACGCGTTCGGGAGCGAGGGCTGAGCCATGCCAGTCGACAGCGGGACGGCCGATCGCATGGCGCGCATCCGGCAAATTCTCACCATTTCCGACGGCCGGAGCGCATTGCCAGACCGCGTAAAGCGCATAATCGCCGACGAAGATCGCACGTCCGAATATCTCGTCGGCTGTGTGCAGCTCGTGATCGCGCTGCTCCTGACGCTCCTCTATCTGCTCTCCCCGGCCCCGGTCGATGCATCGGCGGCCGGCTTCAAGCCCGTGCCCTACGCACTTGGGGCGTTTCTGGGCTTCTCGTTGTTGCGCTTGTGGTTGATCCTCAAGGGTAGTCCTTCGAACGGCTTTGTCGTGTTCGCGATCGCCGTCGATATCGCGCTTCTGATCGGCCTCATCTGGTCGTTCCACATTCAATATCAGCAGCCGCCCGGATTTTCCCTGAAGGCGCCAACGTTCGTCTACCTGTTCGTGTTCGTGGTCGTGCGATCCTTGCGATTCGAGCCGCGCCACGTCGTGCTCGCGGGTCTGATCGCGGCCGTCGGCTGGATGACCCTCACCATCGCCGCCATCGCCACAGGGCCTCCTGGAGCCGTCACGCGAAATTTTTCCGAGTACATCACGAGCACACGCATCCTGGTCGGCGCAGAGTTCGACAAGGTGTTCGCCCTGCTCATGGCAACGTTTTTGCTGGCGCTCGGTGCCAGCCGGGCGCAACGCATCCTGGTCTCGGCGATCAAGGAGCAGACCGCGGTCAACGAGATCCAGCGCTTCCTCTCCCGCGGCGTGGCCGAGCAGATCGCGAGCGCTGACGATCGGATCGAAGCCGGCGCAGCGATTGAGCGAGATGTCGCTGTCATTATGATCGACATTCGCGGATTTACGCGTCTTGCGATGCGTCTTCCGCCGAGAGACGTCGTCGCAATCTTGACGTCGCTCCACGCCCGGATCATCCCTGTCGTGCGCCGTAATGGCGGCGTAGTCGATAAATTCCTCGGCGACGGCGTGATGGTGACGTTCGGGGCGGTAACGCCATCATCGACGCCGGCCGCGAATGGCCTTAGAGCGCTCGAGGACATCATCGAGGAGTGCCGCGTCTGGGAACAATGGATCGTGCCGATGGCGCGCGGAGAAAACCTCAAGGTCAACGCGGCGCTGGCGCATGGCACGGCGGTATTCGCGACGCTGGGCGATGGTGACCGGCTCGAGTACACAGTCATCGGAGAGGCCGTGAACCTCGCGGCGAAGCTCGAAAAGCACAACAAAATCGAAGAGAGTCGCGCTTTGGCGCCGAGCGAAACTGTGCGAGCCGCGCGAAGTCAGAACTACGTGCCGCGCCTATTGAACGAATGTCGCAAGATGCGGACCGTCGGTGGCGTCGGCGCGCCGGTCGACCTCATGGTGTGGCGGGACTGACGATCGAGGCCCGTCCGCGCGCCGGATAGCGTGAAGCTATCGAACCCGAACACACTCGATATTTCCAGTGTGGCGTCTCGCCGAGCGATGATCACCATGTCGGCATCCCTCGTGCCGCAAGCGATCCCATCGAACGGAGACCACTCCCATGAACTCAAATCAGCAGATTTCGCGACTGCCGCTCGCCATCGCGGGTGTTTTGGGAGCCATCGTCCTCACCGCCGCAACACTGGTCGAGGCGGGCGAATGCCCCGAGAACAAAGTCACGACGGATGGACAGAAGGCCGGAGCCGTCGCGCATTCGAATGTCACGGAAAAACTTCTCGGCCAGATCGACTTGTCGAAAGAGAAGGCCGCTGTGGTTGGGCACCACTTCCGCATGCGCCGCCTTGAAATCCAGCCAGGCGGCGAAGTGGCCTGGCACAGCCATGATGATCGTCCGGCGCTCATCTACGTCGTATCCGGCTCCGTTACCGAATACGCGAGCACCTGCGCCGTACCGATCGAGCACAAGGCGGGCGACCTCTCGATCGAGCAGGGCGGGCTGTCGCACTGGTGGAAGAACAACTCGAAGAAGGCCGCGGTGTTGATTTCGGCCGACATCGCCGCGGATCCGGCACAGCACGGAATGTGATCTCCCGTTCCCGCTGTCACCGGCTGCGGGCGTCCGGCGCGACGAACTCAACGCCGTCGGACGCCCGCTCCATGTGTTCGAAAGGCGTCGAAAGGCTGTAGAAATGACCACGCGATCGTCAGCGGCCCAATCAGAAACCGGAAGCGCGGACCGCGCGACACTTCTCTCAGCCGTGCTGATTGCCACGATGGCGTTTCTGACCGTCGTCGATCTCTTCGCCGCGCAAGCCTTGCTCCCTTCGCTCAGCGCGCACTACTCCGTTCCGCCGGCGGCGATGAGCCTTGCCGTCAACGCCTGCACGTTCGGAATGGCCGCGGCCGGCCTGGCGTTGGCGTTGCTCGGCGGAAGAATTGGGCATCGCTTTGGCATCGCGGCGAGCTTGTCGCTCCTTGCGTTGCCAACCGTGTTGCTGGCGTTCGCACCGAACCTTCAGGTCTTTGCCGCACTGCGCGTGGCCCAAGGCATCCTGATGGCCACAGCCTTCAGTCTCACGCTAGGCTATCTCGGTGAACGCTACATGGCGCGCGCTGCAGCAACCGCCTTCGCCGCCTACATCACCGGCAATGTGGCCAGCAATCTGATCGGACGTCTTATTTCCGCGGCCGTCGTCGATCATGCGGGCCTCGCTGCCGCATTTTACGTTTTTGCAGGGCTGAATCTTTTCGGAGCAGCCCTCGCGCTTTTGTTCGTCGAGCGCATCGCGGCGGAGACGCCGCGTCAGGAGGGAAGCGGAATCAAAGCCGCCGCTGCGGCCGTCCGTCAGCATCTTGCGGATCCGCGCCTCAGGGCCGGCTTCGGCATCGGCTTCTGCGTGCTCTTCGCTTTCATCGGAACCTTCACGTTCATCAATTTCGTTCTGACGAAACCGCCGCTCTCGGTCGGGATGATGCAGCTTGGCTTCATCTACTTTGTGTTTCTGCCGTCGATCTTGACCACGCCTTTGGCCGGAGAGCTCGTTGAGCGAACGGGTCCCCGCACTGCGCTGTGGACGGCGCTCGCCGGGGCCGCCCTTGGCCTCCCCATGCTCCTCGCACCGAACCTCTCACTCGTTCTCACGGGCATGACGCTTGTCGCGGTCGGAACGTTCGCGGCGCAGGCCGTCGCAACGGGTTACGTGGCCAGAACGGCGCGTTCCGCGAGATCCGCGGCGAGCGGGCTTTATTTGGCGTCCTACTATCTCGGTGGATTGGCTGGGACAGCCTTTCTGGGCCCGATTTTCGATGGGTTCGGCTGGCCTGCCTGCGTCGTCGGAATTGGATTGGCGCTTGCCGCTGCCGCTGTGCTGAGCGTGCAACTCGTCGATCAGCGATAGGCGGCGACCTTCGCCGCTTGTTCGGCGATGACGCGCGCGTTGTTGGCGAATTCATCACCGGCCGGAACGCCCCGCACCTTGATATCGGGATTGGACCAGACCGGCAGTCGCGGGCATCCGCCACAGCTTTCCTGGTAGCTCATCATCGTGCGCCATTCTGTGCCGTGCACGAACCCGTGACCGAAGGGAAACGGGTCTTTGCTGTCGTCGCGTCCGAGATCGTGCCGGGCACCGAGCAGGTGGCCGACCTCGTGCGCCAGTGAGTAGCTGACCGACGCGCAGCCCTCGTGCACGACGGCGAACGCACGATCCGGCGGAGGAGCGACACCGGCTGCAAGACCGCAACCATTCGGGTCGTGTACGACGAGGACGGCAACGTCAGCCTTGTAGGTTTCGCGGAGCGCATGAACCTCGTCCATCTTGCCGTCGCCCGTGTACGCAAATCCGAACACGTGATCGAAGTGCGAACCTTTTTCGACGTAAGGGGTCTCATAGACGTGCACGGGATTGAGACGCACATGTCCGATACCGCTCGCTGCGAACGAGCCGTTGGCTTCCGCGACCGAGAGTTCGATCAGATCCTTCTCGATGTTGGTGTAGCGCCGTGCGGCGGCCGGTGTGTAGGCGATGAGGATCGTGATCTCGACAGGCGTTTGGGACCGATTGGGCGCGGGTTCGAGACGCGGAACGGTTATCGGCCCATGGAACGCGGTCGGTGCCGTCGTGGACGTAGGCGCGGCATCCTCGAGGTTTTGCGTGGCGCCGCGCGTGGGTTCGCCTTTGTCCTTGGGCCAGATCCGGCCGGCATCGCCGGACTTCACGAGAGGATCATCGCGCATATTCATTTTCTTCATGAGACCGGGGCCCATGGGCGCGTGCTCGGGCGGCATGCCGCTCGGTGACATTTTGACGACGCCGTGCATCTGTCCGCCCAGGTGCCTAATCGCATAGACGTGGCCGTTGTGGGTGATCTGGCCTGTGAGGCGGCCTTCGGGCCACCACATGAGCGTCACCGGGTCGTCCCCGCCCTCGATCTTGCCTCGCCAGATGTAGCCGCTCGCCGTCTTCTCGATGCTGGAGCGGACGGCTGTCACAGATCTTCCGTTGTCAAGCGGGATGACGATCCGCTGCGGCGCGTCCGACGGCGGCGCGGCCATGCCCTTCGTCAGCGCGTACTCCATGACCTTGGCATCAGGCAGCATGCCCATGCTCATATCCATGGCGCCCTTGGCCGACATGGCGTCTTTCATCATGGTTGTGGCGCTATCGGGCATGGGCGCGTCTTTCGACATCGGCCTGAGCGCCGAATTCCATGCTTGATCGAGAACGAGGATTTCCGCCCCGGCTGCCTTCGCAGCCGCCTCGAGATCATCCAGCCTCGATGTCGGAATCGACCACATCTCGGATTGGGTCATCTCGAGCATCTGGCCATCGATGGTGCCGGCAGCGGACCTGAGCGCGTCGTAGGCGCGGTCGGCGTGCGGCGGAAGCCTGGAAATAATGATGTCGGTCCGCGCGCCGACATCGACCGCAGCGGCCCGTCCGGAGTCGGTCGAGACCAATACAGCCGCCGCCGACGCGAGCAGAAGCGCGCGAGGCACCCTCGATTGCGGAGGTCCTCGATCCGGCATGTCCGACCTCTTGTGCAGGTTGCGTCGCGCCGTATCCGCGCGCGAGGCATGTCACTAACTCGACAAGGCTCCGCAGCGTCGAGCCGCGGAGCCTCCTTGCGGGTTCTGCACTTACTTGCTCGTCTTCGCCTTCATGTCGGCGATGATCTGATCCCACACGCCGTTCGGCGAGAAGCTGTCGCCGGCCTTGCAGGAATTGTAGGCGTCGAGCGACTTGCGGACGGCATCGGCAAGTTCATAGCCCGACATCTTATCGACGTAGATCGACATGTTGGTCATGTGGGTCTTGAAGCCGCCGTCGCAATCGGTGGCGGCGAAGGCGGGCGTGGAGGCCGCGAATGCGGTGGCGGCAAGGGTTGCAACGATAAGGCGATTCATGATCACATCTCCTCTTAAGATTCTGGGTGGGCCGCTCGGGCGACTGATCACGTTCGATCAACCCGGCGGTCGAGGAGAAAGTTAGAGCGGGTGAAAGCCGATCTGAAATGCCGATTGCGTTCGAAATCGATAGCCGATCGCTATGTTCGGCGCGTCTTGGGTCGAACAGCGTCGAAACCAAAAAATGCCTTCAATCGAAGCAAGTTCGACGTCGGTCCGGCGCAAGCATCGGATGCTCAAATCGTTCGCTCCTGTCGTCGATGGAGACCCGATGGACGCGCGCTATCTCAATGCGATCAAGACGTTTGAAGGCTACTCCGAGCGAGCCAAGTGGGACTATGCCCAATACACGAATGGGTACGGCACACGCGCGCGTCACGCAGGAGAGATCATCTCGCGTCCGGAAGCCGAGCGACGCTTTGCCGAGGAGATCGCGCGTGCGGCAGCGCTTGTCGAGAAATTCAAGCCAGACCTCGAGCCGGGAACCCGAGCCGCACTGACATCGCTCACCTTCAACGCGGGGCCAAAATGGATGACGAGCGGCCTCGGCGCCGCGATCCGAGCCGGTGACTTGGAGGAAGGCCGCCGCATTTTTCTTCGCTACGACAAAGCCGGTGGCGAGGTTCTTCCCGGATTGCAGCAGCGGCGAATGGAAGAAGCGCGCTGGTTCGACTTTGAGCCGCCGGGGCCGGCCCCGAGCGACGTGCCTGTCGCGGTATGGCGCACCACAGAACACCAGACGCCTTCGGTTCCCGTCGGCGGACCTGAAGCGATCGCGCCCAGCCAATCACCCGTCGAGGCGGATACAGTCGACGTCATCGCCGCGTTTGAAGCCATCCGCATCGAGCAATGGCGATTTCTGACCTTGTATGGCGTCGATGTGAAGACGGTCGACAAGCGATCCGAGGTCGCGTAAGTCTCAAATTTTGATGAGCCCTGCCAATTCAGCGAAAACGTCCGTCTCCAGCCGTTCACCCAGACGCTGTCCGATCAATGCATAGATGCGCGGCACAAGCGCGACGGCTTTGTCGAGCTCTGCATCGGTCCCCGGCTGATAGCCGCCAATGAGGCGAAGGTCGCGCGTATCCTCAAACCTTGCGACCAGTGCCTTGGCAGCCTCGGCGATCGAACGCTCGCGGGCATTCCACGACTTGTCCGAGAGCCGTGAGAGGGATGCGAGGAAATCGATCGCCGGCCATCGGCCGCCAGCGGCGATTTTGCGATCGAGCACAATGTGTCCGTCGAGGAGGCCGCGCGCGGCGTCGGCGACCGGATCGTTGTGGTCGTCGCCGTCGACGAGGACCGTCGCGACCATCGTGATGTCACCCGACCCCACGGGACCCGGCCCGGCGCGTTCGACGAGACGAGCCAATTCTGAAAAGACGCTCGGCGGATAGCCCCGTGCGACGGGGGGCTCACCGGCAGCAAGTGCCGTCTCGCGTTGGGCGTGTGCAAAGCGCGTCAGGGAATCGACGAGCAGCAGCACGCGCTCACCTCGGTCGCGAAGGAACTCAGCGACCGTCAGTGCGGCTTTCGGCGCTATCCGGCGCATGGCGGGATTGTCGTCCCCGGTCGAGACGATGGCGACGAGACGATGGCGACGCGATCCAAGAACATCCTCGAGGAATTCGCGAACCTCGCGCCCACGTTCGCCGACAAGAGCGAGAACGACTGCCGTGACGTCGGGAACGTCCGACAGCATCGCAAGGAGCGTGGATTTCCCGACGCCCGACCCGGCGAATATGCCGATCCTCTGTCCGAGGCAGAGGGGCGTGAAGACGTCGATCGCCCGAATTCCCGTCTTGAGTGGCGCTTGAACGCGATTCCGATCGAGGGCGGCCGGCGGATCGCGGTCGAGTGCGAGGGCGACATTGCCGGAAATAAGTGGCCCATCGCCGTCGAGCGGCGTTCCGAGCGGATCGATAACGCGACCGAGCCAGGACATGTCGGGCCTGAGACACGGCCGGCCGATGAGCGTTGCGCGCGCTCCGAGGCGGATGTGGTCCGGACGCCTGTAAGGAACGGCCAGGGTCGCATCGGTCCCGATCTGTACGATCTCCGCGATCTCGGATGCCGTCCCGGGATCAACGGCCACGAGATCGCCGACCTGTGCGAAGGGCGACAGTCCGGCGAGATGGAGGAGACTGGGGCTGACCTCGAGAACGCGGCCGCTGATGCTCAAGTGAGGCCGGCTCGCCTCGTGACGGCACGCGATTTCGGAAAGTTGCGCGAGGCCGGCGGTCATGTAGCCATCCGTGCAGAGTACCAAGTCCGGGAACGATTATGAGCCGAGCGTGCGGACGGCATCGATGAGGTTCTCCTCCACGTCCACAATGGCGTTCGAGATCGAATCGAAATTCCGTTGAAGCGTGATGAGACGCGTCATCTCGAAGATGGGGTCTGCGTTTGATTTTTCTATGTAGCCCTGCTGAATACCCGCTGCCGTGAAGTCGAGTTCGGGTTCTGCCGGGCGATCTGCTGCGACGGTCCCGAATTCGGTCCGTTGAAGAATGGCATCCGGCTGGAGCCGAAAAAGTCCGATGCTTCCGAGCGTCCGATCCCCCTGCGTTATCGTCCCGTCGCGGCCGATCTCTGGAGGCGGACCGCTCGGATCGATTTGGATCGGGCTCCCGCCCACGTCCACGAGCGGATACCCCTTGACGGAAACGAGCGCTCCGTCGGAATTCGGCGCGAAACGGCCATCGCGCGTGTAGCTCACGCCGTTCGGTGTAGCAACGCCAAGCCAGGCCGAACCACTGACCGCAATATCGAAAGGGTTGCCGGTCTTTTCCATCGCTCCTGACGCGGTCGACAGGAATGTGCGGCCTTCCGAAACGAAGCTGGCAGGATCCTGCGAACGGGATAGGACCTCTTCGAAGGAGATCATTTCGGCGCGATAGCCCGGTGTGGATACGTTGGCGACGTTGCCCGCGACGCTCTCCAGACGATCGAGCAGGGCACGCTGTGCGGAAAGAGCGATGTAGAGATGCGATTGCATGTCAGCGCCGCAGGAATGGCAGGTTCTGGATCGCGGTGAGCGTCTGTGACGACGCCTGCGAAGCCAAGTCGGACCGGAAAAGTTGCAGAACAGGACTGTCTGATGCCTGGGTCGCTCCGAGATCCCACAGCGTGGCGAAGCGCTCGATGAGGACCGAGAGCTTTTGGGGGTCCTTGAGCGAAGCGACGTCGAATTTCTTCTGGATGGCCGCGGCCTGCCGCTCGACGCCGATCGCTGGCAAAGACGAGGGCAGATCGAAAGCCGTCTCGATCACGCGGTAAAGCGCCTTGTCTGCGAGAATGTCATAGATGCCATTGACGCTCGGCGCCTTGCGCTGAAAGTAGAGTGCAAGCCGAACGCCCTCGTTCGACTGTCCGGCAGTCTCTTCGAGTGATGATTGCATGAACCGGTCCACGACACCGGATTGCGTGCGCGTGAAGGACGTCGTAGCCGAGCCGTACCGTGCGAAGTTGAATGTTTCGGCAAGCTCCCGAAAGCGCGGATCGGCAAGGGAATTGGCAAGCGAGCGCCGGTCGTCGATGCCACCCTCGAGAACTTTCCGAATAAGCGCCTTAGAAGGGATCAGTTCCCCCATCCCGAAGGCCCTGAGCACGTAGCGATAGACGCGCGTATTCGACATGAAGTCGTCGATCGACTTGATCGAACCGACGTTGGCTTCGAAGTACGTCGTTTCACGCTGAACAGCCTTCGCGCTCCGGACATTCGACAAGGCGCGATCAAGATTGGTCGCGATGGCGCGATAGCTGACGAGCGTTCCGATCATGAGACAGGCTCCGGGATCAGCAGTCAGAAGTCGGCGATTGGTCTTGAGCGAGACTTGCATTAAACGGACTGGCGTTCAGGTCCGTGCAAGCCGAACTCGCGAGAATGATCGAGCGAATTTCGGCAGGCATTCCATGACCATCATCATCGGCATCGTCATCACGCTCGTCTGCATGCTCGGTGGCTTCATGGCCATGGGCGGCAAGGTCGGCGTGATCTGGCAGCCCTGGGAGTACGTCATCATCCTGGGGACGTCGCTCGGCACGTTCGTCGTCGCGAACTCGATGAAAGTCATCAAGGACTGCGGCAAGGGCGTCGTCGAGGCCTTCAAACAGTCGGTTCCGACCCATCGCCACTATGTCGAGATCCTGGCGCTGATGTTCTCACTCATGCGCGCCGTCAGAAGCCGGTCGCGAGCCGAGATCGAGTCGATGATCGACGCGCCGGAAAGCTCGGAAGTCTTCGCGAAGGCGCCGACAGTCCTTGCGGACAAGGACCTGACAATCTTCATCTGCGACTATATGCGGCTCTTGATCATGGGTAACGCGCGCACCCACGAGATCGAGGCGTTGATGGAGGAGGAGATCGAGACCATCCGTCACGATCGCCTGAAGGCCTATCATGCCCTGACGGCGGTGGGCGACGGACTTCCCGCAATCGGCATCATTGCGGCCGTCCTCGGCGTGACGAAGGCCATGGGCGCCATCAGCGAAGCGCCCGAAGTCCTCGGAAAGCTCATCGCGGCCGCACTCGTTGGCACGTTCGCGGGCATTTTTTTCTCGTACAGTATCGTTGCGCCGATCGCGACGAAAATGAAGTCGGTGCGCGAGAAGAGACTAAGGCTTTATGTCGTCGTGAAGCAGTCGCTTCTGGCCTTCATGAATGGCGCGATCCCTCAGGTGGCGATTGAGCATGGCCGAAAGACCATTTCGAGCGCCGAACGACCCGGCATCGACGAGGTCGAGGCCGAAACGATGGGAGCGGGGCAGGTTCCCGCCGCCAAGGCCGCATGAGCGCGCAAGTGGCACCGAGTGCCGATGTGACCCGCCGACTGGCGGACGCAATTCGCTCGCGTGGACCCGCATCTCGACAACAAGATCGAGAAGATTGGGCGCCGTTGGGCGATGCGATCGCGAGCAATCTCACGCGATCTTTGAAGAGAACGGCTGCGTCAGTTTGCTGCTCCGTCACGGGCACGAGCACGACAATGGCGAGGGAATTCGTGGCGGCCGCGCCGTCGTCCGTCATGGTGCTGGCCACGCTCGCTGATCGCGGAGCCTCGATCATCGTACGTCTCGATCGAGATGCCGTCGCGTGGTGGATTGCAGCGGTGCTCGGCGGTCCAGCAACGAGCGGCCTGGCGGAAGCTCGCCCGCTGTTACGAATCGAAGTCAATATCTCACGCATTCTGATCGAAGGCGTGTTGCGCGGCCTCGCGTCCGCCCTGAACGAGTTGGGCATGAATTTTGAACGTTCCGCCTGCGTAGCCTTGACCGCGCCGGACGACTATCCGCGTCAGTTGGCGGGTGCTCGAATGCGCACCCTCTCCTTCGCCCTTGTTCGCGATGTGGCAATGCCGTGGCTTGAGCTTGCGATCGCAGAAGATCTCGCAGAGAAGTGGATCGAAGCAGCGCGTCGCGACGCGGAATCGACGTTGGTCCCCGCGCGCCCCGAAGCCACCAAGTCCGCCTGGCTCGCGGAACTCGATACGGGTCTTTCGGCTGTGCACCTGACGTTGGATGCCGTGCTCTGCCAGAGCCTCATCGATCTCGAATCCGTGCTCGCGTGGCAGCCGGGAGCCGTCGTCGATCTCGGCCTGACGACCGAGCCCTCGGTACGACTCGTGTCACGCGGCGTGCCGCTCCTGGTCGGGGATCTCGGACGCGTGGATGGGCGAATGTCCGTTCGCATCACCGGCACGGGCGAGGGTGAAGATCTTCTGATCGAGAACGCCGTCCGGCGAGAATGTGCGGCCGTGGCGTCAGCAGAAATTGACCGATGAACGAGGCGCCGATGACTTCAGGCGATAAGCGGCCAGCGAGCCCTTACGAACCCCAGGCGGCGGACTTCGCGACCGAGCTGACGGCGGCGGCGGAGGATGCGCTGCGCAGTCTCGATGCTCCGGCGAACCGCCCGGCTGCGTCTCCGGCCCGGGCCGCGGAAACGCCGGCCTTGAGCTTCGATGCTATCCTGAAGATTCCGGTCACGATGAAAGTCATTGTCGGATCGGTGACACTTCCCGTTGCGGATCTGAAGAAGTTCACGCGCGGTGACACCATCGCTCTCGACAGCCAGGTCGGGGACCCGGTCGAGATCACGATCAATGGCCACACGCTGGCGCGGGGCGTTCTCGTCATAGCCGACGACGCGACGTCCCAGCTTGGCGTCTCACTGACGGAACTGGTCAGCGTCGGCGATGCGCCGGCGGCCGGCGGCAAGCGATGAACGGGTTAGCGAGGCCAACGGCCGGTGGTTGGGACGGAGATGCCGGGCTGGACGGCGCCACGAAGGCGGCGATTGTGCTCCTGGCGGCGAACCGTGCGCAGGCAATGGAGCTTTTGAAGCGCCTCGATTCCGAGGACGTACGCGCCATCGCGCGCGGTGCCGAGCGGCTCGGCGCCGTCGATCGAGGAACGCTCTCTTCGATCATCGCGAGTTTCGAGCGCGCGTTCCTCGATGGTGTCCGCTTCGTGGGGACACCGGCGGAAGTCCAGAGCTTGATCGCCGATGCCATCGGCGCTGAAACCGGACCAGACCCGAACATCGCGCCGCCGGACGCCGACCCGCCCGCCGATCCCTGGTCCGCCCTGAAGGACATTCCGACGCCCGAGCTCAACCAATATCTTTCCGCCCAGCATCCACAGGTCGCTGCCTTCATCCTGTCCCGCATCGACGCCGAGCGTGCCGCTGAGCTGATGCAGTCCTTCGAAGTCGATCGTTGCACGGACCTGATGACCCGCATGCTCGCGCTCTCCGATCCGTCTGAGGAGGTCTTAGCGGCGATCGAGCAAGGTCTCGTTGCCGATCTCATGAAGGAGAAGGTCACGAACTCGGCTCAGTCTCAGACGGGTGTTGCTTCAGTCTTGAACCGGCTCGATCACGGACTCGCATCGACCATCATGGGCCGTTTGCAGCGTGAGTGTCCCGGCGACGCCCGTTCAATCGAGCGCATGTTATTCCGCTTCGAAGACTTGCCGCGGCTGCCGGCGCGATCACTCGCCACCGTCGTCGAGGCGGTGCCTGTCGAAACGCTCGTCAGCGCGCTCGCGGGCGCATCGCCTGAACTTCAAGCCGCAGCGCTCGGCGTGATGTCGGCCCGGGCCAGGCGCATGGCTGAATCCGAACTGCAAAACAGCATTGGCGCGAACCCGAGGGTGGTTGCGGCGGCGCGCCAGACGGTCGTCGACAGCGTCCTTAGAATGACGGCGTCCGGGGAGATCGTACGCGATCCGGGCGAGGCGTAGGAATCCACGATGTCCGATAAGCCAGATCAGGAAAGCAAGACTGAAACCGCGACCGAGAAGCGTCGTGAGGAGGCTCTCGACCAGGGCAATACGCCCATGTCACGCGAGCTTGGCAATCTCGGCTTTGTACTCGCGATGTTGATCGCGGGAACGTGGATGGGTCTCGGCGCGTCCGGCGGAATTGCGGGAGCGCTGTCGGCATTCCTCGAACGTCCGGCCGAGATTCAGTTGAGTTCGGCAGCCGACGTGGCGGCGTTGTTGCGGGCCCTCACGATTGCTCTGCTTCCTTGGCTTGCACCTCTACCGCTGATCTTGATCGCTGTAGGGATTGCATTCCAGGTCGTGCAAACACCCCTACGCGTGTCCTGGAAGCGGATTGAGCCCAAAGCGTCTCGGCTGTCCATGTCCGCTGGCTGGCAGCGTATGACCGGTATCGTCGGCTGGACCGAGCTTGCCAAAGGGCTCGCGAAAATCGCGTTCTTCGGCGTTCTAGCGATCCTGTATTTGACGGCGCCACACGCGACGCTGGTCCGCTCTCTCGATACCCCGATCGAAACTCTGCCGTCGCTACTGACCGCGGCAAGCGTGGCGATCCTCATCCCGATAGGGATTGCCGTCGCGGTCCTGGCGGCGGTGGATGTTGCCGTAAGCCGGGTGACGTGGGAGCGCCGGTTGCGCATGACACGCCAGGAAGTTCGGGACGAAGCAAAGCAGAATGAAGGAGACCAGGCGCTCGCGGCGCGGCGGCGCGCAATTGCACGCGCCCGCGTCCGCCGGATGATGGTCTTGAATGTTCCACGCGCAACGCTTGTCGTGGCCAACCCGACGCACTACGCGGTTGCCCTGCGTTACGTTCGCTCTGAGGGTGGATCGCCGGTCGTCGTCGCTAAGGGCAAGGATCATCTGGCGCTTCAAATCAGGCGGATTGCGGAAGCAGGCAGCATTCCTGTCGTCGAGGACAAGGCGCTGGCGAGGTCTCTCTATGCGGCGGTCGAGGTCGATCAGTCGATCCCGCAGGAATTCTATGCTGCCGTCGCCGGCGTACTTCTGATGCTGCGCCGACTTGGGAACCGGCATGTGCTACGTGCTCTCGACGCCTGATTGCATCCGTGACGATGCACAGTCGAGGTCGACAAGCCCGATGCAAGTGTGACTGACGACTGTCGTACCCGTGCGCGTTGCCGGATCAGACAGCATGACGCATCTGAACTTCTATGCGATCGCTTCCCAGCATGCGGATTGGGTAGCGACGCGGCGGACAGTCATCGCCGCAAACATCGCGAACGCGAATACACCCGGCTACCGGGCGCGCGACGTCGTCGAATTCAAGGATGTGCTGACGAAGGAATCGTTTCGCGGGACAGACGCGGCCACATCGATGGCTGCGCACGGGATCGACCCGCGAGTGCCGCTTACAAATGCGAACGAGAGCGCCAGACCCGTCGAACTCGATCGCGAAATGATGAAGGCCGGGGCCGTCGCCCGCGAGCAGTCCCTGAACACGGCGCTGTCCAAGGCTTTCAACCGCCTGCTCGCTATGTCGATCAGGAGCTGAAGATGGATGCCCTCCTCTCGGCCTCGCGAATTGCCCAAAGCGGCATGTCGGTTCAATCGGAGCGATTGCGGGTCATCGCGGAGAACCTTGCGAACGCCAACTCGACTGGTCGATCGTCGGGCTCCGACCCCTACGCGCGGAAAGTCATCTCGTTTCGGGCGGAACTCGAGGAACAAGGCGGCGAGAGCGGCATTGCCCTGACCGACGTCGGTCGCGACAATTCTCCATTTCGCGTCGTGCATGAGCCCGGCCATCCGGCCGCCGATGAGAACGGCTACGTGAAATACCCCAACGTCGATCCGTTGATCGAGCTTGCGGACCTCCGCGAAGCGAACCGCAGCTACATGGCTAACTTGCAGATGATTAAGAATGCCCGCGAGGCGGTGAGCGCGTTGATTGATCTTCTGAGAACTCCGTCATGAAAATTGATGCCGCATTCAATGCCCCATCCGCCGCGGCCCTGCTGCCTTCGAAGCCGCCGGCCGGCACGGCCGGGGCAGGCGCCTCCGCCCCTGACGGGAGCTTCGGCGCCGTGTTCGCGTCCATGTTGCAGGACGTCAACGCGAGCCTTCGTTCCGCGGAACACTTGTCGATCGGCGCGCTCACTGGAGACGTACCGCTGCAAAAGGCCGTCGAAGCCGTCGTCTCGGCCGAACAGAAAGTTCAGCTCACGACGGCCGTCCGAGACAAGATTGTCGCTGCGTACCTCGACCTCGCGCGCATGCAGATCTGAGGAGCGAACCATGCGATCCCTCTACATCGCGGCGACCGGCATGGCCGCGCAGCAGACGCAGGTTGACGTCATTGCCAACAACATCGCGAACGTGAACACGACTGCGTTCAAGCGCTCGCGAGCGGAATTCACAGATCTCCTCTATCAGTCCGAGCGACGGTCAGGTGTGACGGTTCGCGCTGACGGAAGCCCGATCCCGGAGGGCGCAACGATTGGCCTCGGTGTGCGAACGGCCGCGGTGCGAAACCTCCATATACAAGGCTCGATGACCAAGACCGGCAACGCGCTCGACATCGCATTCAACGGCCGAGGCTGGTTTCAAATCTCCGGCCCCGATGGAGCGACGCTCTATACACGAGCGGGATCGTTCAACAAAGACGCAGGCGGAAGGATCGTGACCGGTGACGGGTATCCTGTGCAGCCCGCAATGACGGTGCCAAATGGAACCACAGAGATCGTCGTCAACGAGGGTGGGGAAGTGTTCGCGCGCATCGAAAACGCAACCGAGTTGACGAGTCTCGGCGTCGTCTCCGTCGTCGATTTTCCGAATGAAGTCGGCCTCGAAGCGCTTGGCGGAAACCTCTTCCGGGAAACGGCGGCTTCGGGATCGCCAGTTGCGGGAGCGGCCGGAGTCGCGGGCTTCGGGACGCTGAAGCAGGGCTATCTCGAGTCCTCGAACGTCGATCCTGTGAAGGAAATCACCGAGCTCATTTCGAGTCAGAGAGCCTACGAAATGAACTCCAAGGTGATCCAGGCCGCCGACGAGATGTACGGCACGATCAGCAAGGGGCTGAGATGATGCGTGCCAGTCACGACCAACAGCAGCGATGGCTGGCAGTGGCGCTGGCCATCGTGCTGGGCTTTCCCTTGAGCCTTGCAGTGGCGGGAGAGGCAACCCTGGCAGGTGCGATGGTCGAGATCATGGTCCCGCGCGCCGTCATTTATCCGGGCGACCGAATTGGACCGGGCGCCCTGGAGAAAAGGTCCGTCGCTCTGAGTGGCATTTCACGCGACGCGGTCGTGCTCCGTCCCGATGAAATCGAAAATCGGATCGCACGCCGAACCCTCATTCCGGGTCAGCCGATCCAGAAGGATTGGGTTCGCGAGCCATTTGCCGTCAAGCAGGGCGAACCCGTCTCTGTAAGGTATCTTTCCGGCGCAATCTCCATCGTGCTCAGCGCCATAGCCATCGAATCGGGCGCGGTTGGCGACCGTGTCGCCGCGCGCAACAGCGAAACTGGGCGGATCGTGCGCGGAACGGTCTCGGGCGTCGGAACTCTCAGCGTGTCAGCGCCGTGATGCGCGCCTTGATGATCGCAGTCGTACTGGCGTTCGGTGCGACGGGAGCCGTGGCAGACGGCGAGATCGGCACGCGCGTCAAGGATATCGTCTCGCTCGAAGGCGCTCGCGGCAATCACCTCTTCGGCTACGGCCTCGTCATCGGGCTCAATGGAACCGGAGACAGCCTCCGAAATGCACCGTTCACCCAGCAGTCCTTTCAGTCGATGCTGGATCGCATGGGGGTCAACATCCGCTCGATGGATGCGCGGACGCGCAACGTGGCGGCAGTGATGGTGACGGCCGAGTTGCCGCCGTTCGCGAGCGTGGGCGCAAGGATCGACGTCTCGGTCGCCTCGATCGGCGACGCCGCCTCGCTCTCCGGTGGATCGCTGCTCATGACGGCGCTGCAAGGCGCCGATGGCGAGATTTATGCCGTCGCACAAGGAGCCGTCGCCGTCAGCGGGTTCCAGGCTGGCGGACGGAACGAGACTGTCGCCCAGGGCGTGCCGACGGCGGGTCGCATTCCGAATGGGGCACTGGTCGAGCGCGCCTCGCCTGTCCGCTTGGATACGCCAGGTTCCATCGTGCTCGAACTGCGCAATCCGGATTTCGACACGGCAGCAAGGATCACGGACGTGATCAACGAACTTGGTATGCAGCGCTTTCGCACGCCGATCGCGCGCGAACTGGACAGCCGTCGCATTCATATCGACATCCCCAGACAACTCCCGGCATCGCGACTGCTCGTTGAAATCGGACATTTGCGCGTCCGCCCCGACACCCCCGCGCGCGTGGTCGTTGATGAACGCACGGGAACGATCATCATCGGGCAGGACGTCCAGATCATGCCGGTCGCCGTCTCGCATGGAAGCCTCAACATCCGCGTCAACGAGGCACCCATCGTTTCCCAGCCAAACCCGTTTTCCGCGGGTCGAACCGTCACCAACAGTGAAACGACCGTCGAGGTATTCCAGGAAGGCGACAGCATGGGCATCGTCGCAGGCGCGAGCTTGCAGGCGCTGGTCGCAGGTCTCAATCAGATGGGCTTGAAACCGTCCGGCATCATAGCGGTGCTGCAGGCGATCAAGACCGCCGGAGCCCTACAAGCGGAGCTCGTCGTCCAATGATCTCGCGCAGGCTCGCCCCGCAGACCCACCGCCGCCTGCTGGCCGCCCTCAGCGTCGCGACGGTCGCGTGCGCCATGATGGCGTCGAACGCCGCGGTGCGCGCCGAAAGCATCGCAGCCGCCGGGCCGGAAGCCGCGAAGAAATCCCCTGTCCCTTCGACGCGACATCTGGCCGACACCTTTTGCCGTGTGGTCATCGATGCCGCAGTCGCAGGGAAATTGGCTGAGGAGAAGCGAAAGGCCGAAATCCTGCGTTCCGAGATCGAAGCGCGCATTGGTGATCTCGAGAAGGCCATCGAGAAGCATGAAACGTGGCTCGCCAAGCGAAACGACTTCCAGGACAAGGCGACGGCCAATCTCGTCGAAGTCTACGCGAGGATGGATACCGATGCGGCCGCAGAGCGCTTGTCGGCGATCGACGATGGCGTGGCCGCCGCTATTCTTGTGAAGCTTCCCCCGAAGTCGGCGAGTGCCGTGCTCGGCGCAATGCAGGCGGACAGGGCCGGCCGGCTGACGGCGTTCATGGCCGGCAGCGCGGAGATCGAGCGTAAGACGGCGGCAAGCGGCGGCGCCACGCCATGATGAAATGGTCAGGCGCCAGGGTCACCCCCGCGGTCGCACTTCTTGTTTCAGCCTGCGCGGTGGTCCCGGAGGAGATGGGACGCGCGCCGGTTCTGAGTCCCGTAGGTTCGGGATTGCTTGTCGATCAGGTCGGCGCGATCGCCGAACCTGCAGCCTATGAGGCGCCACCGTCGCGCGGTTCCACGTGGCGCGATGCGACCGCATCCCTGTTCCAGGACCCTCGCGCGGAACGCCCGGGCGACATTCTGACCATCACGATCAATATGAAGGACCGCGCCTCGCTCGATACCAGCAGCGAGCGCACGCGCGACGCCTCGCGATCGATGTCGACCTCGCTCGACTACGCGCTCGCACTGTTCGGGTTCGACCGGTCCGGGAAGGGAAAAGTAGAATTGGACGCTGAGGGCGCCACCTCGGCGCAAGGCAAGGGCACTACCGAGCGTGAGGAGAAACTCGATCTCAGGATCGCCGCTGTCGTAACGGAGCGCATGGCGAACGGAAATCTCGTGATCAGTGGGTCCCAGGAGGTGCGCGTCAACTACGAGCTGCGAGTCGTCTACGTATCGGGAATCGTTCGCCCGAGGGACATCGCGACCGACAATACGATTGCCTACGAGAAAATTGCCGAGGCACGGATTTCCGTCGGCGGACGGGGTCGGGCGATGGAGGTTCAGCAGCCGGCGTGGGGGCATCAGATCCTGGATCAGGCCCTGCCATTCTGATGCGATGCCGAGCGACGTGCCGCGAAGGAGGACACGAAGATGGCCGCCGATCCGTCCGACAAGACATCTGTTAAGTCGCATGGATCGATCGTTCCCTTCGTGGCCGCCTGTCTCATCGTGAGCCTCGCAGGTCTCGTTGCCGGCGCGTTGCTGCCCTGGTTCGATCGGGCCGGTGTCGCGGGGCAAACACAAGTCGAGGCGTCGTGCGGCAGCGATGCGTCGGCGACTGCAGGCCTCGCCGGCACCGTCTCGTCAATCGTGGAGTTGCCGTCCGTCGTTACCAACCTCGCGGGAGATGGAGCGCCATGGGTCCGGCTCGACGCTTCGATTGTGCTGCCCGACGCATTCGCGGACAAGAGCCGCGTGGCAGCGGAACTGGCGCAGGATTTCATGGGCTATGCGCGGACACTGAAGGCCGGCCAGCTCGTCGGCGGCTCCGGACTGTACCTCCTGAAGCAGGACCTGAAGGACATCGCGCGCATGCGGACATCGGGCGCCAGCATGGATGTTCTTATTCGCACGCTTATCGTCGAGTAGCGTGCGTCGCGGCTCTGACGATGCTCGCAGTCGGGGCGTTTGCGACAGTGGCCGCCGCTCAGACGATTGATCTCGACGGCATTTTCGCGCCGCAGTCCCCGACGGCCGCGGGTCGGATCGTTCAGGCACTTCTGCTCCTGACGGTCCTGTCGGTCGCGCCGAGTTTGCTCGTCATGGCGACGTGCTTCACACGCTTCATCATCGCGCTGTCATTCTTGCGCGCCGGACTCGGCCTTCAGACTACACCGAGCAACGTCATTTTGATCAATCTCGCATTGTTCATGACCTGGTTCGTCATGGCGCCGACGTTTGAAAAGGCCTGGGACACCGGCATGCGTCCGCTGATGGCCGAAACTTTGCCCGTCGATCAGGCGCTCGAGAACATGACCGTGCCGTTCAAGGAGTTCATGAAGGCGAACGTCCGTCCGGCAGACCTCGCGCTGTTCGAGGACCTGGCCCGGCGCCGGTCGGGAGACGAGAAGCCCGTCAGCGCCGATAGCCTTCAGGTCATCGTCCCCGCGTTCATTATCTCCGAGTTGCGGCGCGGCTTCGAGATCGGGTTCCTGATCGCGCTGCCTTTCCTTGTGATCGACATCATTGTCGCAAGCATCGTCATGTCGATGGGCATGATGATGGTTTCACCCGTCGTGTTCTCGCTTCCTCTCAAAGTCCTGTTCTTCGTGCTGATCGACGGCTGGAGCATCCTCGTCGCCGCGCTGATCCGATCCTATGCTTGAGCGGACCTTGCCGGGGACGCACTTAGCGTGGCATCCGCCCGAGCTGGCGCTGTCGCGCGTTCAGGTGGGAAGTTAGAATGAAACAAGTGATTCGTTGCGCGCGACGGGACCCCTGAAGGTCCAGGCATGATGCCGCCGTCGTGCACCGGCCGATCCGGTCTGCCGATCCTCGAATTGGGAACACCCGGACGATCAAAATGGACAGCATCCGAACGAACTTTGCCGCGATGACGGCGCTCCAATCGCTGCAAGCGACGAACAAGGAGCTGGTCAAATCCCAGCAAAGAATCTCGACCGGCTATCGCGTCGCGACGGCCGAGGACAATGCGGCCTACTGGTCGATCTCGACGACGATGCGGTCCGACAACAAGGCGCTGAGCACTGTAATGGACGCGCTCGGACTTGGAAGCGCGACGGTCGATGTCGCTTTCACCGCGCTCAACAGCGCCATCGACGTCACGACCGAGATCAAGGCCAAGCTCGTTGCGGCCCGTGAGCCGGGTATTGACCGCGGCCGCATCCAGGACGAACTGACCGAGCTGCAGAACCAGCTCCAGAGTATCGCAGACTCTGCCGTCTTCTCCGGCCAGAACTGGCTGTCAGTCGACAGTGCGGCCATCGGCTACAACGCCACGAAATCGATTGTCTCCTCTTTTTCGCGCGCAGCGGACGGCACGATCGAGATCGGAACGATTGGCTTCGCCATCGACGACGCGAAGCTCTACGACGCTTCGGCAACATCGGACGGCATCCTGGACGCCATGCGGGACGCAACGGGCGCCCGCTCCGGTACTGGAACGTTCGCAATCGGGACGCTCGATATTTCGACGTTGACCGATTCCGCAACCGACCTCGCGACGCTCGAGGAGTACATCAAGGGCGCGGACACCGCGATCTCGGAAATGACGGCGGCCGGAAGCAGCCTCGGATCCGTGAAGCAGCGGATCGGCCTCCAGGAAAATTTCATCGGCGTCTTGATGGATGCGATCGACCGGGGCATTTCGGCCCTCGTCGACGCCGACATGAACGAGGAATCGACCAGGCTGCAGGCGTTGCAGGTCCAGCAGCAGCTCGGCATACAGGCGCTCAGCATCTCCAATTCGTCGAGCCAGAGCATCCTGTCGCTATTCCGTAACGGCTAGGTCTTCGTCGCGTCCGCACGATAGACGGCGGAGAGTGGTTACCATTCGATAACGGCTTGGCTGTAGTCTTCCCGCACGTCGAGTTGAGGTCCGGCCATCGGAGGCCAGATCCTCAAAGGCATGACGCCGCCTTGCCGTGCCGGTCAAATCCGGAATGTCCCCTTCCAATGTCTGAGTCAGGGACAATTCCATGGATAGCATCAAGACGAACTTCGCGGCGATGACGGCGTTGCAGTCGCTGCAAACCACCAACAAAGAGCTTCAGAAGACGCAGAGCCGGATCTCGACGGGATACCGCGTCGCGACGGCCGAGGACAACGCGTCCTACTGGTCGATCGCGACGACCATGCGGTCGGACAACAAGGCGTTGGGCACCGTGAAGGATGCATTGGGCCTTGGAGGCGCAACGGTCGACGTGGCCTATACCGCAATCAATAGCGCCATCGACGTCACGAGCGAAATCAAGGCCAAGCTCGTCGCTGCACGCGAACCGGGCGTCGATCGCGTCAAGATCCAGAGCGAAATCGACGAACTTCAAAACCAGCTGTCGAGCATCGGCGACTCCGCCACGTTCTCGGGTCAGAACTGGCTCTCTGTCAATTCGTCGGCGGCGGGATACAATGCGACGCGAACCATCGTTGCGTCGTTCTCGCGCGACGCCGCGGGCGCCGTTTCGATCGGCACGATCTCCGTCGACGTCGGCGACGTGAAGCTTTACGACAGCTCGGCCACGGCGGTCGGCATCATCGATGGTCTGCGCGACAGCACAGGCGCCATCGCTGCGAGCGGAACGTCGGTCGCGGCCCTCGATATCTCGGCTCTGACGGACAGCTCGACGGATCTGACCACGCTCGAGGGCTACATCAAGGGCGTCGATTCCGCGATCAAGGAAATGACGACGGCCGCCACGAATCTCGGTTCGGTCAAGCAGCGCGTCGGTCTGCAGAAGGAGTTCGTCGACGCTCTCTCGCAGGCCATCGATCGCGGAATCTCGACGCTGGTCGATGCCGATATGAGCGAGGAATCGACGAAATTGCAGGCGTTGCAGGTCCAGCAGCAGCTCGGCATCCAGGCGATGAGCATCGCGAACGCCTCGACGCAGAACATCTTGTCGCTGTTCCGCTGACGATCGGAGAGACGATCCCGCTCCGTCCGCCGGTCGTCCCGGTGGCGGAGCGGAATCCTTTTGGCGCGCCACGAGCGACCGGGGTTGGCCGGGAACTTCGGGCCAAGTCATCCTCGTGCAAGCCAAATCGCCGGAGCCTCTCGCATCGCATGATGCGTGGCGGACATGAACTCCTGGCAACCGTACCGGCAACTCATCGAAAACCTGAGCGCACTCGGAACGCGGCGCCTCGTGGCGCTCGGCGTCATCGGGATGACGGTCTTTGTCTCGATCGGACTCGGCAGCTATCTCGTCGCGAGGTCGGACTATCAGCCGATTTACATCGGTGTCTCGCTGACCGATGCGAACCGCATGGCCGCCGCTCTGACCGAACTAGCCATACCCTTCGACATCTCGGCAGATGGAACGAAGGTGTCCGTGCCGTCCGCAGCCGTCGCCCGCGCCCGCGCGGCACTCGCCGAACGCGGTCTGCCGTCGAGCGGCGACACCGGGTATGAGCTGTTCGACAAGATAGGCCCGCTCGGACTTACGACGTTCATGCAGGAAGTGTCGCGCGTCCGCGCGCTCGAGGGCGAAATCACGCGAACGCTGGCGAGCATGAGCGGTGTCGTCGCGGCGCGCGTGCACCTCGTTCTCGGCGACAAGGGACCCATTCAGAAGAAGGCCCACACGCCTTCGGCATCCGTCGTGTTGAAACTCGGAATAGCCGCTGATCGGGCGCCAGTGGACGCTATTCGTCACGTTGTGGCGGCAGCTGTGCCGGGAATGGTGACGGGAAGCATCCGGATCGTCAGCACCGAAGGCGCGGTTCTGGCGGCCGGTGACGATGGCGCGAAGCCGGGAGCGGGACGGATGTTCGACCTCGAACGCGCGCTCCAGAGCCAGCTGCGCGAAAATCTCGCGGCAACATTGACGCCTGTGCTCGGGGCTCAGAACTTCCAATCGAGCGTCGCTCTGCGCCTCAGCGCGGATCAGAGCATCATCAACGAGAACATCTTTGATCCGAATTCCAAGGTCGAGCGCCAGGTCCGCGTCGTCAAGGAAGCCGGTAACTCGAAAGACGGTTCCGACGCGCAAAACGTCAGCGTCGAACAGAACCTGCCTCAGGTGAAAGACGCGGCATCGGGCGGGCGGCAAAGCCAGAAGGCCAATCAGCGCCGCGACGAAACCACAAGCTACGAGATCAGTTCGAAAACCGTCTCGACGACGCGCGACGGATACAAGATCGACAGGCTGAGTATCGCCCTCGTTGTCAATCGCGCGAGCTTGAAATCGGCTGAGGGCAAACCGCTCGACGATGCCGCCTTCGCCGCGCGCATCGCCGAAATCGAGAAACTGGCCGCGAGCGCCGTCGGACTGGATGCGAGCCGCGGCGACGCCCTGACCGTCGCAGCGCGGGAGTTTCTTCCCGTCGAGGCGACCGCAATCGATGAACCGGCAGGTGGGATCGAAGCCGCACTGAACGGGATTGCAGTGACCATCGCAACAATCGTGGCCTCGGCTCTCGCGGCAGTTGGAGTTCTGTGGTTTGGCGCGCGACCACTCCTGAAACTCGTACTGGAGCGCCCGGCCGATGCCGCCCTGCCGGCACTCGCTGCGGCAGCACCCTCCGTGGGAAGTGTGCCAGCGTCGGCCCGGAAGGAGACCATCGACCCCGTTCCCCTGCCGCAGATCGGAAGCGATGCGGCCGAGCAGCCATCGATCGCGCCAATGGTCGCCAAGCTCAACAAGCTCATTACGGACGACCCCGAGCAGGCCGTAGCCGTGTTTCGGAGATGGATAAGGACGGAAGGCGCGTGAACGCAAAGTCCGGGAGCGAGCCATTGTGGCAGAACCAACGGGCGGCGCCGGCGCGGGCCGGTCCAGCCACCGCGCCGGCGCGGCGCCCTGCGCACTTCGAGCGCCTCTGGGCCGCCGAACCGTTGCCGGTTCGGCCCGAGATAGCGCGCGAGCCGCCCGCCGAAAGCGCCGATGATGCGTATCGTCGGGGTCTCGAAGACGGTCTCGCGGCCGGCATGCGCATGACCGAGGAAGCCACCGCCGCTCTTCGTGTCCAGGCAGTTGAAGACCAAAAGGCTGCGTATGTCGCGGGCCGGGAAATGGGCTTCAGCGAAGCGCTCGTCCAGATCGCGGCGGACATCGATGCCATGGAGCAACGGCTCGCGAGCGTTGCCGCGAGCATTCTGGCGCCGCGGCTTGCCGAACGGGTCACTTCGGGAGAAGTCGCCGATGCCCGCTCCGAAGCGCGGCGAATGATGGCGCTGAAGGCAAACGTCTCGGTGTCCGTTCTGGGTCCAGCGCGTCAACTGGCACGCTGGACCGAAAGCCTCGCGGGGCTGGGTCTCGACGTCGTGGCCGAGGAGGCCGATGGGCCGGACGTCGTCATCCGTATAGGGGACACCGAAATCCGCTCTCACGTAGAAGCTTGGCTCGCTGAAATCGAGGCCGCCGTAGCATGAGCGACGTCGGCAGCGATTTGGCCCGCGAGGTCGTCATCGTCCGTAGGCGCCGGAGCGCGGGTGAGGAAAGCCACCACGGCGGCGCGTGGAAGATCGCTTATGCCGATTTTATGACGGCGATGATGGCCTTCTTCCTCGTGATGTGGCTCGTCAGCATGACGGACGACAAGACGATCGTTCAGATCGCGAACTACTTCAATCCGCTGCAATTGACGGATGCCAGTCCCAGCAAGAAGGGCCTCAAGGACTCCGATCCCAAGGCGATCGAACGGACCGAGGGCAAGAGCGAACGCCAGTTGCAGAATGCATCGTCATCGGAGACGTCGCCCGGCCGGCAGCGCATGGACGCCGCCGAGCGCGCAAAATCCGCCGAACAGGAAGCGGCGTTATTCGCGGACCCCGACAAATCGCTCGATCGCATTGCAGTTTCCGCCATGGAGATTGCCACTCAGCCAACACACGAAGTCGAACGGCACGACAGTCCACAGGCGAATGCGCCGGGTCCGGATGTGGTCGATCCCTTCGACATGATCGAGGCCGCGGTGTCTCGTCCGCAGAATTCGCGGGATGCGCATAGCGAGGTTACGGCCCCCGGAGCAAGCGATACGACATCCAAATCGGAGCATGTGCTGCCTGCCCCGGGCATACGTCAGGCGCCATCACCAAGCGATAAGGAGCGAGGCGTCGCTAAGGCCGCCGATGCCGCGCGTGCTTTCGAAGAAAAGCTCAAAAGCGTGATCGCGGCGGCCGCGGGAAAACGCGCTCGCGCCCAGGGTCCCAGGATCGAGGTCGCGTCCGTCGCCGAAGGCTATCTCGTTTCGGTCATGGACAAGGACAACTTTGAGATGTTCGAGCGTGGCTCGGCCGAGCCGCGCCCTGAAACGCTGAGACTGATCGAGCAACTGGCAAGTGTTCTGCGCGATATGGACGGGCAGATTGTCGTGCGTGGCCATACCGACGCACGCGCTTTCCGCAAATCCAGTTACGACAACTGGCGCCTGTCGACGGCCCGGGCACACATGGCTCACTATATGCTGCGCCGCGCGGGCGTACCCGACCAGCGGATCGAGCGCATCGAAGGCCTAGCAGATCGCCAGCCGCGCCGGCCGTCCGAGGTTCTTGCCGCCGAGAACCGTCGGATCGAGCTTCTGGTTCGTCTCCCGCAATCCAAGGATCCGGCGCCATGATGACGTTCTTGATCGCCATTTTCGCGACGGTCCTCTGGAATGGGACGGGCGAAACCGCCACGCTTAAATCCCAACAGACTCCACAGACTTCGTCCACCGCGCAAGATGCGGCGAAGACGCTGCTGCGCGAGATCCGGCAGCTGAGCGACCTCCTTTTGGCCGGGGACTTGAGCCTCAGGGCGCGGCGTGAAGAACTGCTCGCGAGACTGACCGAGACGCTGCTCGCTTCGTCGCGCCTTGATACGCCCGATCCAGGGGCAATCAAGATCGCGATCGAGGTTCTGCTTTTGGGCGGCGACGCGCGCCCATTGAGGCAGATGATCGGGAAAGACACGACCGATAAGAGATGGGAAGCAGTCGCCCGCGCCGTCCTCGCCTATCGCGACGGCGATCGGGAACGCGCGCGCGAACTCATGGCATCCCTCGACCGAGCGGGAATACCGGACGCGATCCTCCATCCGCTGGTGCTCATGGACGGCGTCATGAGCGCGGAGAGCGATCCCGAAACGGCCGTTCGTCGATTCGAGGATGTCCGTCTCGCGGCACCGGGCACGAGCCTCGAAGAATCCGCGCTCCGTCACCAGACACTTGTCGCCTTGGCCAATCCTCGAGCCAGCGACGGGATTGCGATGTTGGCCCACTTTGCCCGGCGGTTTCCTTCCTCGCCATATTGGGAGCAATTCCTGCCTCAGGCCGTCAAGGCAGCCGTCAGAGGTGCCGACCGCCCGACCGAAGACTGGACCACGCGGAGTGACGCGCTGACAGACGAAAGAGCACGCGATCGGTTTCGTGCGTTTCTGCTCGAATATGCGCACGCTCTGATGCTGTCCGGAAAATTCGAACGGGCCGCCGGAATTGCGGCCCATATTGCTGATCGAAGTGCTGAGCAGACGGAGAATTGGCATAGGGCCAACCTCGTGCGCCACGTTTGCGGAGCGTCCATGCCGTCCCCTCGTGAGGCACGCGCGGCGCTGGAGGCGATGGACATATCGACGTACACGCCTGATGAACGTGAACTGATCGGGGCCGCCATCTCGGTCGCGAACAGTATTCTCGAAGGCTATATCGAGAGCCAGGATGCCGAAGCGGAATCCGGGGGGGCGCGATCGAAGCCGCACGTCACTGTTCCAGAAAGTTCGATGATAGAGACCGCGATTGCTTTGACGCCCAGTGTCGTCGCGCGCGCCAGAGCGGCGATCGACGCGGCTGACCAACGGCTGACGGAGGATGCGCCGTGACGATCGGGCTGAGGCCAATCGGACTGGCCGAGACGTCGGCCGTCGCGCCACCGGACCGTCCCGCGCTCGGGGACGATGCGCCGGCGGCGTTCGAAACGATGTTGTCGCAAGCAGGCGACGATGCAACTGGAATGACCGGCGACACAACAGCCACGCCGCCGATCGACTGGCCGCCGGTATGCAGTCCTCAGCGCTTCGATTGGGTCGCGGGCAGCCACGGATCATCCGAAATTCCCGTTCATCACGCCGCAGCCGCGGCACCTAGAGGGCCGGATCAAACGGAATTTCAACGCCACGCGAACGCCACCACGACCCGATCAGTTGCCCTCGATCTTGAGCTATCTCGCGTCGCGATGATCGACGCTGGGGACATTTCCTCGATCGCACAGCGCACGTTCCACGTTTCCGGGCCGGCCGGGCTGGGTCGAAAGTTCGAAGTCCCCGGCGACGCGGGGAGCCTGCAGGCAGCAGACGACATGGCTCCGTCGGCACGAGACACGCCTCAGGACGCGACGCGCGCCGGACCGGCCAGCCTGAGCGAAAGTCGGGTGACTCAGTTCCAGCGCGCGGGCGATGAGACAATGCCGGTCGTCAAGCCATACGAGACGGGACGGCTGGCGACAAATCTTTCGGAAATCCAAGCGATCGAATTGGACGCGAGCGGATCACCGGCTGACCTTGCGGGCCGGCGTGAAGCAACGACGCCTCCCGCAGTGAATACGCAGATCGCGTCCGCATTTCACTCGCTGGTGTCGTCGAGCGAGGTCCCATCGTCAACGCCGGCATCGTCGAATGCCGTGCCACAGCCCGCCCAACCTGTCGTTCGCGTCCTCGATCTCGTCCTTGAACCCGAAGCGCTCGGCCGGATGTCGCTCCGTCTGACACTCGGCGGTTCCGGGCTCACCCTGGGGCTGGCCATCGAGAACGAAGGGACGCGCAAGCACGTCTTGCAGGATCTGAAGCAACTGACCGAGCAGCTCGGCAAAGCGGGTTACGACGGCGTGACCATTTCGGTCGAGCAGATGCGGCCGACTGAGCCGTCCGGTGCACGCACCGACCCCCTAGCCGAGCAAACCGGTCGAACGCCGCGTGACGATCACACAGGTACGATGTTTGAAGATCGGAATCGCGGTGACGGCGAGCCCCATCGTCCGAAGTCCGGGATGAGGTCGCCGACGCGAGGGGCCCTTGAACCTGAATTCGAACGCGAACCAGCCGCGGATCGCGCGGGCCTCTATGTCTGAGGGAGAACCATTCGATGTCGGCTCTCACACTCGAAGGTCCCTATCGCCTGATGGTCGACGAGGTGCGCACCGTGACGACCGGCGTTTCGTGCGGTGTCTATGCTCTCGGCGCACTTCGAGGTGATGGTGTTTTCGCCGTATCGTTCGTCGGCGCGAGCTACGAACGGCTGGATCAGGAACTCTGCGGCCGCATCGGTACTGCACCGCACTTCAAACTCATCAGGCACACCGATCCCGAGCGGGCCTTTCTCGATCTCTGCCGCCTCTTTCACGCATTCCACCCTAGTGGAAACGTGCTCCATCCCGAACGGCCGCGGGCGAGCCATCTCGGATGTCCGATCTGTGATCTTCGAACTCCGCGCTCGCCAAAAGGTCCAGCGCGTCGATGAGCGCCGACCGGTAGCCCGCGTGCCAGTAGGCGCGTTCCACCGTGTCGCGATCGAGATGACGCTGCTCGGCGAGCGTCTCCGCTACCGCGCCGTCGAGTTCGCGCGACAGTCCGTCGATCCGGTCCGAAATTCTCTGCCAGGTTCGCTTCATAGACATGCCGATCACCAGGAGTTTCGAGTGATCGCAAGTATCGCACGTCCGTGTTGAAGCGGCGCCAAGCCGAGTGCGTCAATTGAAACGTCGAGATTCAGTTCGAGTTAACGGCCCGCGAGCCGCGCGCGATCGATCGCGACATTCAGTGCCGTCATGAGCGCCTCGGCCTTTGTCTGAAAGGCCTCCGGTACAACGTCGGGATGAAGCTTCGGCGCGATGGATCTGCGAAATTCTGAAAGAGCACTTGCATCACCTGTGCTCTCGCCAAGGCGAGCCCAGGCGTCCTCGAAGTATGCAGCGTTGAAGTCGGCATCTGGCTTTTCGTAGAGGCTCAGAAATGAAGCGCTGTGGGGAGAGATCGCATCCGGCTTAAGAGGTGTGGCTCTCGGCAAGCGCGAGATCGCGTCGGCCAACGACAGCGCTGTGTGTCGATAGGGTTCGCGCATATCGCTCATGGCGGCGAGCAATTCCGCGAATGGCGCTCGGCAGGTCATGCAGTCAATACTGGAAGCAGGATCTACTTCTCGTCGGTGGGCTGAAGGAGCAGAATTCTGCTGTAACTCTCTAGCCCGAGGCTTGCCGTGTCGACGCGATCGTCGACGTCGGCCGTCATATGATCGAGGGCGAGGCCGATCTGCCCGTCCCGGCGCCAAATGACAATCGCGAATACCGCCGTCGCGTCGGGCCACTCGAGAAGGACGCTCTCGCCGATATTCGGCACGGGACCGCCGCTGATTTCGCAACGGGCCCCCGATACGGAGACATCGATGAGGCGAGCACGAAGTTGACGCTGCGGCGCGCCGATGCGGCAGAGGGCCTGACACGGCCGGCGTGCGTGCAGCCGCCGCTTAACGGTGTCTGTCGAGCCGCAATCGCGATTGTGCCGCTGAATTCTAGTCATTCATCCTGTCCGCTTCTCGAGTGATGCTTTGACGATGGCCTCGCGGGATGAAAGCAGCGTTATCGGCGTCCACTGCAGGTAAGACGGACAAGTCATTCGAATGATGGATGTCGGATGTCGAACGTCGCCGCCTAAATGATCGATCGCCCGGACGCGGTGCGATCGCCGCACGTTGTGGCAGGGCAGCAATCGAGCGAACCGCTGAACGATCTTAACCTCAAGGCAACACGAATGATTCGTTGGGAGAGAATGATGATCGTTCTGATCGAGCCGCGTGCGTCCGTGGCGAGGGCCTATCTTGATGGCCTGGAGAGGCTAGGGATCGCGGGCGTCCACGTCGAGCCGGGTGAATTCGACGAGTGGTACCACGGCGGCGCAACCATGGAGCGCGCCGCGGTCGAGGCGTATGTCGTCGGGGACTTCTCGGGCCGGGAAGCGCTTCCGCGCGCCTTGCATGGTTCTCAACAGGTGCCAATGATCGCCCTTCTCGACCATCGCAATCTCGATCAGACACTCGGATTGTTTTCCTCAGGCTTCGACGATGTTGTCGTCAAGCCCGTGCACGTCCAGGAGATCATGGCGCGCGTCAACGCGATCCGGCATCGCTTCAAATCGGCGCGGCGAGACGTCGATACGCACGATCTCACGGTCTTCTCGGATGGCCGCGATCCGCTCGTGAACGGCGCAACGCTCTGCCTTCCCCGGCGTGAGCGGCGCATTCTGGAATGCCTGCATCAAAGCGAAGGGGCGTGGCTGACGAAGACGCAGATTTTCAATCGTGTCTACGGCATCTTCAACGACCAGTACGATGAAACCGTCGTCGAAAGTCACGTCTGCAGGCTGAGGCGGCGTCTGCGCTCTGGTCTCGGCTATGACCCCGTCGAATCCCAGCGTTTTCTCGGTTATCGCCTGCGGCTCGACCCGCGCCGGAACGATCTCCCTCAATCCGCAAGTTTGAGGCAAACATCCACGAGCACAGTAGCCGGCACTTCTGGAACGAGGGTCGAGGTCCCCAATGAGCATTTACGGCACGCTGCGCACGAGCATCTCGGGAATGTCGGTTCAGACCGATCGCCTGAGCACGATCGGCGACAACATCGCGAATGTGTCCACCACGGGATATAAGCGCGCCGCGGCGGAGTTCTCGACGCTCGTGCTGCAGGCAGTCGGAACCGCCTACGAGTCCGGCTCGGTCGAAACGAGCATCCGCCGCAGCGTGGCGGAACAGGGGGCGCTCGACTATTCGAAATCCTTGACCGATCTCGCCATCAACGGCGCGGGCTTCTTTCTAGTCGAGACGTCCGGATCCGACGTCCAGATGACGCGCGCCGGTAATTTCACGCCGAATGCCTCAGGTGAGCTCGTGAACTCGGGCGGCGGCAAGCTGCTCGGATACAGCCTCGAAAGCGGGCTCGGCGCTGTTGTCGTGAACGGCACGGCAGGACTGGAGCCTGTTCGTCTCGACGAGCGTGCGCTGAAGGCCATTCCCTCGTCCGAAGGTGCGATTGTCGCCAATCTGCCGGCCTCGGCTTCGGCGATTGCAGCCGGCGATCGGCCGTCGGTCAATGGCGCGGGCGCTCAATATTCAGCGCGAACATCGCTCGTCGCATACGATAGTCTTGGGGGTGAAGTTACACTCGACATCTATTTCGCAAAGACGGGCCCCGAAGCCTGGGAGGTGACGGTCTTCGATCGCGCCACGGCTGCGACGTCCGGCTCGTTCCCCTATGCGGGTCCGGCACTTGCGACGCAGTCTCTCGCGTTCGATGCATCGAATGGCCGCCTCGTCGGAAGCGCGAGCAGCCTGGCTGTTCCGATCCCCGGCGGACTGACGGCCGATATCGATCTTTCACTCATGTCGCAGTTTGCGGGCGACTTCTCGATAGCCAACGCGCGCATCGATGGCGCACCTGCCGTCCCCGTCAGTACATACGAGATGTCCGACGCCGGCGTCTTGACGGCCGTCTATCAGAATGGCGCGCGAAGCCCGATCTACCAGATCCCTCTCGGCTATGTGATGAGCCCCGACAACCTTTCCATGGTGTCGGGAAACGCATTCCTCCCGACCGACGCATCGGGCGACATCCAGGTCGGATTGGCTGACACCGCGGGACTGGGTTCGATCGTCTCGGGCGCGCTCGAGCAATCGACGGTCGACATCGCGAGCGAAATGGCGGCCATGATCGAGGCTCAGAGAAACTACACCGCGAATTCCCGTGTCTTCCAGACCGGCGCAGAACTGGCGGATGTCGCCATCAGCCTGCGGAGCTGAACGAGGAATGACCGCGCAAGGCGATGAGGCATGACGCTCGGGTCGGCATGGTCGGTCGGTTTGTCGGGACTGTCGACCGCGGCCGACCAGATCGCGCTCGTCTCCCGCAATGTCTCGCGGGCTGGCGATGCCGATGCGACACGAAAGATCGCCGCTCAGACGACGAACGCGAACGGAACGGTCTCGATCGCACGGATCGACCGAACAGCAGAGCGTGCGTTGCTCGAAGGCGTGCTTTCCAGACGGGGAGAAGCCGGACACGAGACCGCGATCGCCGCCGCTCTTGATCGGCTCCATGACATCGTGGGCGATCCGGAACTCGAATCGTCCCCTGCCGCGATCGTAGCGACGATCGAGGCCGAGCTTCGCGTGTTCGCGGCTGATCCATCGAATGAAGCGGCCGGGCGTGCCGCTGTTGCGGCGGCCGGAGATCTTGCGCGAACGTTGAATGCGGCCTCGGCCGAGGTCTCGGCCGTTCGCGACGATGCCGATCGCGCCATCGTCGAAAAGGTTGAGAGCATCAATCGCTCGCTCGCCGAACTGGAGGCGGTCAGCCGGGACATCCGCACAGCCGTAGGCCGAGACGGCGACATCACCGATCTTCTCGACCACCGCGATGCCATCCTGAAGTCGATGTCCCGCGAGATCGGCATCCGAACGATCGTGCGCGATGCGAGCGACATTGTCGTCTACACCGACGGTGGCGTGACGTTGTTCGAAGCCGTTGCGCGCGAGGTCACGGTGACGCCGAGCGCGCCACTCGGACCGGCTTCAACCGGAGCGCAAATTCTTGTGGACGGCGTCGAGGTCACCGGACTGAACGCCGTGATGCCGCTCCGATCGGGAACACTCTTGGGGCTCGTCGAGATCCGTGACGTCATCGTTCCGACATTTGGCCGCCAGCTCGATGAAATTGCCCGCGGCCTGATCGAGACGTTTAGAGACGAAGCCAAAGCCGGCACCGGAAAACCTGCAATCCCCGGTCTCTTCACCTCTGAGGCGGGTACGATACCGCCGAGCGGCAGCGCGACGCCGGGGCTTGCAGCGCTGCTCACCGTCCATGCAGCGATCGATCCGGCGAAGGGGGGCGATGTCCGCTATCTTCGCGATGGCGGCGCATCAGCGCCGGGCGATCCCGACTACGACACCAACCCGGCACGGTCGGCCGGTCATTCCGCACGTCTTCTCGAACTCGTCGCGGCCATTTCAACGGCGCGCAACTTCGATCCGGAGGCCGGGCTCGGCGCCACGGCGAACCTACGGGATTTTGCCGCCGCCAGCGTCGGATGGCTCGAAGAGCGGCGGCAGGTGACGTCGGATCGGACAGAACTCACACGCGCCGTTTCGGATCGCGCGGAAGCTAGTCTCCTCAGCAGAGCAGGCATCAATCTCGACCAGGAGATGGCGGACCTCTTGCGTTTCGAGCAGTCGTTTCAGGCGTCGAGCCGTCTAATCGCAACCGTCGACCAGATGATCCGAACACTGATCGAGGCAACCCGATGACCACGATGATCGGCTCGCTCACGACAGTCACGTCGGCCGGCCACGCGCTCGCCGCGCACATCCGGCGCGGGCAGAGTGAGGCTGCAAGAATTGAGAGCGAGATCGCATCCGGGCGGATCGCCGATGTCGGCCGCGTTCTTGGTTCGGAAACGTCCCGGCTGGTCGGGCTCCGGCAGGAAGCAACCGCACTCGCGGCCGCGATCGATGCCAATGCCACTGTCAAGAGCCGGTTCGAGGCGTCCCAGGCGGCCCTGGCCGGGATTGCGGAAACCGCCGGTGCCGTTCTGTCGACCCTGATGGCCGCACGCAACGATCCCGACCTGCGCGCCGGACTGGAATTCGAAGTCGGAACGGCGATGAGGGCCCTGCAGGACTTGACCAACACGACGTTCGCGGGCCGGCACCTGTTCTCCGGTATCGCGACGACGACACCGCCAATGCCGGACTATTTTTCCGATCCTCAGCCCCGGTCCCGCATGGCCGTGTCGGCGGCATTCCAATCCGCTTTCGGAATGACGAATGCCGATCCGGCCGCGGCGTCGATCGACGCCAGTTCCATGCAGGCCTTCCTTGATACCGGATTTGAAGCGCTGTTCGCCGATCCGGCGTGGGGCTCCGACTGGACAGCCGCAAGTCCGGAGCCTCTGACGAGTCTCATTGCCGCCGACCAGAAAAGCTCGACGTCCCTAACGGCCCACGACACCGCGTTCCGAAAGATTACGGCAGCATTCACAATGGTTCTCGACACGGGAGCCGGCAATTTGAACGAGGCAGCATTCGGTGTCGTCGCCGATGCGGCCATCGCGAAGTTGTCGGAGGGCGTCGCGTCATTGGCGGAAAGCCGTGGACGCCTTGGGAGCGTCGAAGCGGATGTGGTGCGCGCAACGGAGAGAATGGAGCGGCAGGTGGATGTGATGCGGGGCTATATCGCTGATTCCGAAAGAGTAGACCTGCCGGCGTTGTCCGTGACACTGAATGCCCTGCTGACCCGCCTCGAAGCGACATTCGCCGTGACGGCGCGGATGAGGAGCATCTCGCTGCTAGACGCACTCTGACGGATCATTGGATGAGCGTCGGCAAGAAACGAGGAACGAGATCGCCAGATGTATGCAAGTGCCTATGCGGAGATTTCCGCCGCGAGCGGGCAGGAGGGTCGGGCCGCCGAGAGAGAGGCGCTGCTCAGGTCGATCGAATTTATGCAGCGCGCCGAGGCGTCTGGGCCACTTTCGCGCGAGAGCGTCGAGGCGATCCACGTCGTCGTGAAGCTCTGGAGCCGTCTCATCGAAGATCTGGGTCGGCCCGAGAACGGGTTGCCCGCCGAATTGCGCGCCAGCCTCATCTCGATCGGGTTCTTCCTGATCAAGGCAGCCGGTGAGATTCGCACGGGCGAGCGGCAGAGCTTTGCGGCCCTGATCGAAGTCACAGGCACGATCGTCGAGGGACTGAAGCCATGAGCGCCTTGAGAATCTCGCTCCGCGCCGGCGAAAGGATTTTCGTGAACGGAGCCGTCATGCGCCCCGACAGGAAGGTCACGCTCGAGTTCCTGAATACGGTGTCGTTCCTGCTCGAACAGCATGTGATGACGCCCGAAGAAACAACAACACCCCTGCGCCAGCTCTATTTCATGATTCAGACCGCGATGATCGATCCCAACGAGGCCGGTATCGCGAGAGCTATGGCCGCGAAGTCTATTCAGAACATGATGTCGGTCGTGTCGACATCAGAACTGAGAGACGAATTGTTTGCCATTGGGGATCTCTTGCAGCGGCAGAGATTTTTCGATGCCTTGCGTCACATCCGCAAGCTCTTTCCTCTGGAGGAGCGGGTGATGGCCCGCGCAATTCTCGAGAGCGCAAACGACGACGGCGCACACGCCCCTGATAGCATGCCGTCCGCGTGGCCGACGGGAGTGGTTTCATGCAAGTGAATGGTCTGTCCCGCGCCGCCGCGCCGTTGGAGTCGGCACCCGCTTCGAGCGCAGAGCCATCGGGTTTCGAACTCGGTTACGATGCCTTCGTCAAGCTCCTGCTTGCGCAATTGAAGAACCAGGACCCGACCAAGCCTATGGACGCGACGGAGTATGTCTCCCAGCTCGCGACGCTGTCCGGTCTCGAACAGGCGATCAAGCAGAACGACAAGCTCGATCAATTGCTGGCGACCATGTCCCGGATCGACGGTACGTCTCTCGTCGGCATGCGCATGACGGACGCGGCGGCAAAAGTGAGCGGCATCGTCGCATCCGTCGAATTTCGCGCGGACGGCGTCTGGGCGACGCTCGAGGATGGTCAACGCCTATTCGTCGGGGACGGCATCATTTTGGAGCGGCCATGAACGAGGCCGATGCCAAGGAGCTACTCCAGCAGGCGATCTGGATTTCCCTGATCGTCAGCGCGCCCGTCGTCATCGCTGTGATGGCCGTCGGCATCGTCATATCGGTCCTGCAGGCGCTTACTCAGATTCAGGAAGTGACATTGACGTTCGTACCGAAGATCGTCGTTGCTCTGGTGATGCTCGTCGTCGCCTCGCCTTTCATGGGCGCACAAGTCGGCACATTTGCTGAGGAAGTTTTACGGCGCATCGAAAGCGTTGGGCGCTGACCGCGACGGATTTGGCGATCGAACTCGAAGAGACGGGCGCGGCATGACAGACACGCAGGACGCCGTAGCCATGAAGACTCTCGCCGCCGGTCGGGGCTCGGCGGCCGACGGTCGCGACGTGGCTTTCGCGCTCGGCATCGTCGTCATTCTGACGATCTTGTTCCTCCCCCTGCCAGCATTCTTGATCGATCTGGGTCTCGCGCTGTCGATCACCCTGTCCGTGCTGGTCCTAATGGTGGCACTCTGGATCAACCGGCCGCTCGAATTCACCGCATTTCCGACCGTCCTTCTCATCGCAACGCTGCTGCGCCTGGCGCTCAATGTCGCGACTACGCGGCTGATCCTGTCGCACGGATATGAAGGAGGCGACGCCGCTGGACACGTGATTGCAGGCTTCGCGGGGTTCATCATGGGCGGGGACTTCGTTATCGGCGTGATCGTCTTCCTGATTCTAGTGACGGTGAATTTCCTGGTCATCACGAAGGGCGCGACGCGAATCGCCGAAGTCGGCGCCCGATTCTCGCTCGACGCGATGCCCGGCAAGCAGATGGCGATCGATGCCGACCTCTCGGCAGGACTGATCGACGAGAAGGAGGCTCGCAAGCGTCGGCGCGAGGTGGAAGACGAAAGCGCGTTCTACGGCTCCATGGACGGCGCATCGAAGTTCGTCCGCGGCGACGCGATCGCCGGGCTGATCATCACCGCGATCAATATTGTTGGCGGCATGCTGATCGGCGTCTGGCGCCACGAACTCCCGCTGGAGTCCGCGCTCGACGTCTATATGCGCTTGTCGGTCGGTGACGGTCTCGTCACGCAAATCCCGGCCCTGGTCATTTCACTCGCGGCCGGCCTTATCGTTTCGAAGGGCGGCACGCGGGAATCGGCCGACAAGGCCGTGATCGGGCAGTTGGCCGCTCACCCTCGTGCGATCGTCATTGCGGGATTTGTGGTTGCGGCATTGGGGCTCGCACCCGGGTTGCCGCTGATGCCGTTCATGATGCTCAGCGTGGCCCTGCTGGCTATGGCGTATCTCGTATCGACCCGCCGGTCGGAGGACGAGAAGCGTGAAGCCGAACGTATGGCCAGGGAGGACCCGGCGGCGGTCGGAGAAGCGGCAATCTCGAAAGAAATTCTGAGCGCCGCCGATCTAGAGATCGTGCTCGGCAGCCAGATCGCAAGTCTCCTGCTTCCGAACGCATCGGAGATCGCTGTCCGTGTCGCACGCATTCGCCGCAAGCTTGCTCAGCAGTTCGGCTTCGTCATCCCGGAGGTCAAGATCTCAGACGATTATGCCATCCCGCCGAAGTCTTACCAGATCAGGGTTCACGGAACGATCTTGGCATCCGGTGAATTGCGCCCGGGCGAAGTACTGGTCGTCTACGGTAACGGACGGAAGCCAGCCTATCCGGGCGATGTCGTCGAGGATCCGTCTTTCGGAATGCCCGCGATGTGGGTGCCGGAGATGTTCACGGTCGGCCTGCGCCAGGATGGATTTTCACCGGTCGACAACACGTCGGTGCTGTTGACCCACCTGTCGGAATTGGCGCGGGCCAATCTGGCGCAACTCTTCTCGTACAGGGATTTCCGGGCTGTCGTCGAACGTCTCGACCTTGACTACCGCAAGCTGGTGGACGAGATATCGCCATCGCAAATTTCCCACGCAAGCCTGCACGCCGTGCTTCGCGCGCTATTGGCCGAACGCGTTTCCATCCGCAATATCCACTTGATTGTCGAGGCGATCGCGGAGCTCGCGCCGTTCACGCGCAAGATCGAGCAACTGGCCGAGCACGTTCGCTCGCGACTCGGTCTTCAGATCTGCGGTGATCTCGCCGACGGTGCGACGTTGAAGGTCGTGCGCATGAGCGGGCGGTGGGAAACAGCCTTCCATCAGGCGCTGCGGCGCGACGCCAAGGGGGAGATCATGGAATTCGATCTCGATCCGCGAATGGTCGAAGCCTTCAGCACGGAACTGACCGCGGCCGTCAATGCGCAATTGGGCCACGGACACAGGTTCGCGATCGTGACGGGAAGTGACGTCCGGCCGTATGTGCGCATGATCGTCGAGCGGCTCTTTCCGGCAATCTCCGTGGTGTCCCACGGCGAGATCGGCCGGTCGGCCGGCGTGATCACGCTCGGCACGATTGCATGAACGCCGAGGCGGAGCTCATGCTCTCGGTGGCCCTCCTGGTCATGGCGCGGGTCTCGGCCTTTCTGGCCGTCGTTCCGTTTTATGCCTTCGCGCGCGTCCCCCCGATCGCACGCGCCGTCCTGGCCATTGCGATCGCGTTGTCGTTAGTGCCGGTGCTTTTCGACGATGTGGCGCCGTCGGCGCGAAACCTCGGGTCTGAGGCGTGGATCGGATTGTTGGCCGGTGAGCTTGTGATCGGCCTGGCGCTCGGATTTCTCGTCCGCTTGTTCTTCCTGGCGATTCAATTCGCGGCGAGCGTCGCTGCTCAAGTCGTCGGCTTCACGGGGTTGATGGGACCCGGTGTCGCCGACGACGAGTTGACGACGCCGCTGGCGGACCTGATCGTGCTTTTTTCAACACTTCTGTTCTTCATCAACGATCTGCACCTCCTGGCCGTCGAGCGGATGGTTCAGTCCTACGCGGCGCTGCCTCCCGGACGCGCGCTCGATCCGTTTGCAGCCATCGAGGCCGTATCCGCCACCGCGTCGGCGGCCTTTGCGGCGGCCCTGCAACTGAGCGCGCCGTTCATCGTCTATGGAACCGTTTGCAACGTTCTGCTCGGTCTTGCCAATCGTCTCGTCCCGCAGGTGCCGATCCAGTTCGTAGCGGCGCCCGCCATTCTGACAGGGGGACTGATGGTCGCGTTGCTCGTGCTGTCGATTGCGTCGGCCGGATTGACGATGCGGTTCGGGGGCTGGATAAGCCAGGGGCTCGAGTGGCCGCATGATCCAGACCGGCACTGACCGCCTTCTCGCGCTCCTGCGCATCCGCAAGGCGAAAATCGAACGTGAATTGATGAACCTTTCGTCCGGGCGCACCTCAGGACGGAAACTCAGGGACGACCTCGTCGAAAAGTCTCCGGACCATCGCTTTGCGGACCTGACCCAGCCCTTTGTCAATCGCACGGTCGACATCCTGACCCGCGGCCTCGCGCTTATCGAAACGCAACATGCCGACGTCGTTGTGCGCCTCCGTGCTTTGGACGAAACCGAGCGCATTCTGAAAGCGATGCAGAAAGATGCGTTGGACCGGCAGTCGCGCCAGCGGCTCGAGGATTTCATCTCGGAGTTCTGCGCTGGTGGACCGCCGCGGACCTCGAGACAAGGCCGGCGCAAGTGAACCATCGCCAACCTTGATCCTCGATCGAGGAGTGAGCGGCGATGCGCATCGATAGTCCTCTGAACACGTCGCGCGTGGCAATACCCGCGCGTCCGGTATCAGCATCCGCGGACACGATGGGAGATACGACGGCATTCGACCAGGTGTTGCGGGGAACCCGAAATTCCGATGCCTCTCATGCCGTCGGCGTGCACGCAGGGACATCGGCGGCGATGGCGGAATTGGCCGAACTGCTGCTGGCGCAATCCCTCCGGCAGATCTTGCCGCGAGGCGAAGCTGCGAGCGCCGCATTGGCGACTGAGACATGGCGCGGATGGCTGGCCGACTACGTCGCGCGCGATCTGGCACCGGCCATCGGCCTTGCCGATCGTCTCTCACCAACCGCTAACCCCGAGGTGCGTGCCTGATGCGCCGCGGTGCCGACAGCAACTCCGCCGACCAGTCCGGCGACCTCAGGTCTTCGCGCAGCTCCGCGACGCCCGCGCTGGCCGTTGCCCGTCTGGGTGCGCTGATTGAAACGGCGATCACAGTCCTCGACGAAGAGACCCAGGCGCTTCGCACGTCCAATCCGGAAGCAATCGAGAGGTTCCTGGACCGCAAGGGTCAGATTCTCGTCACGTTGAACCGCGCACTTGGCGGAGAGTTCCAGGCGTTGCCGCCGAAGGAGTTGAGCAACGCGCTTGCGCGTCTTCGCGCTGCGCTCGAAGCCAATTGCAACGCGCTCACGATCCAGATCGAAGCTGTCCGTGACGTGACGCAAATGATCGTCTGCGCCATCGAACAGGCGCGATCGGACGGAACCTACGGCGCGCCGCGAGGCAACGGTGGATACGGCGGATGCTGAAACTGGCAGGGCTGGGCGTTTGGGGCATCGCCATGACGGTCGGCGGGTATGTCATCGTCAAGGAATTGGACCGCATTGGTTCCGGTTCCGTGAACGCGGCCGACCATACCGCCCCGGAAACGATCGTAACGGACGTGATGCGCGTGCCGATCATGGCGGGCGCAATGCCAGCCGGCTACGTTCTTCTCGATCTCAGCATCGATGTCGACGGCAAGACAGCGGCCGGCTTTGCTGGAAAGCTCAAGAGCATCGCCGTCGACGAAGCATTCCGCACCGTCTACGAAACAGCATCGATCGATTTCCGGAAGGCGCAAAAGAGTGACCTGACATCAATGCTCGATGAAATCGGCAAGCGGATCGATGCACGCGTCGGCGCCGGCGGCGTTGAGGATATCCGGATCAACGAATTCATGTATGCGCCGCCGAGGCATTCCTCCGGTCCCTGATGCAGAGGCCCGAAGGACCGCGCGGAATGACGGACCTAAGTTCGAGTGGCAGATGTGGAAAACCATCACCACCAGATCAATCCGGTTGCAGGCGAATAGCGACACACGCTAAAGATGCAATTCGACTGATTCAACAGCTTGAGGTGGTCGCACGTGCGATACCAGTCGGCTCTCGACGCGCCTCGCGCCGCGCCCGCGCAACCCTTGACGCCACTGCCCCTGTACGTCCAGGTCCGCAACGCGTTGCTCGAAAACATCCGAGACGGCGAGTGGATGGTGGGAGACAGCCTGCCGAACGAGCAGGATCTCGCGAAACGCTTTGCCGTCAGCATCGGTACGATCCGCAAGGCCATCGAAGGCCTGGAAGCGAGCGGCCTCGTGCAGCGGATTCAGGGTCGGGGCACCTATATTGCCGGCGTCGGCTCTCACGTCCTCAAAGAAAAATTCATGCGCTTGAGATCGTCCGATGGCCGGCCACTCGCGATAAAGCATGAGCTGCTGGCCGTGACGCGAACGAGAGCGACACCCGTCATCTCAAAGTCCTTCAACCTCGCACACGGCGAGGCAGATGTGTTCGAAGTGCGCCAGCGCCTCATATCGGGCAATGAACCGGTCGGTCTCGAAACGTCCTTTCTGAAATCCCGGAAACTCCCCAATTTCACGCAGCAGATGACATTCGGCCAGGACCTCTATGCGGTACTTGCCGACTTCGGAGAGATCATCACGCACGCATCCGATTGCCTCTCGCTCGTGCCGCTCGAGATCGAGGATGCCGCTGCGCTTGACGTCCCGCCGACCAGCCTTGCCATGCGGCTGACGCGGCATGCGTTCGGTATCGACAATGTGCCGATTGAGGTTCGCATCGCCCACTATCGGGCGGACAAGTTCACATATCTCGTTGACATCTCCTAGCCGGTCGCAGCCTAGCCTCGTCAGTCGTCGTTCTATCGCGTCCGAGAATTTCGATCGGACCGTTCCGGGCGGTGAAATAATCCCGTCTTCTGTGGATCTCCGCCGATGTCAGGCGCCGTCTTGCGGGCACTGGAATGCCCCGCCTATTCTCCTGGTCGGCACGGCAATCGGGCCACACGCATCGCCAGAATGTTGCGATCCTGACTTGAGCGGCCGCGACGGTGTCTTGCCGCTGTGGCCCAGCCATGCGACGATTTTTGAAAGGTAGGCGTTGAAAGACCGTCCCATGTCAGAAGAGAGCGAGCGTCCGCGTCCCACACACCAGACATTCAAGTTCTCGCGCAATCTGTATTCAGGTTTTTTCCGGCTCGACGAGTATCGCGGCCAGTACGAACGCTACGATGGGTCAATGACCGAAGAGCTGCGGCTCGAGGTGTTCGAGCGCGGTGATTCCGTCTCGGCGATCCTGTTCGATCCACTCTACAAGGAGGTGATCCTCGTCGAGCAGTTCCGCCTGCCGACCGTCAAGAACGGCCAAGCGCATGGCTGGATCATCGAGCCTGCGGCCGGCATGCAGCGCGACAACGAGACGGTCGAGCAATGCGCAACCCGCGAAATCCGCGAGGAGACCGGCTACCAGGTCTCGAGCCTCGTTCCGATCTCGACATTCTTCGTCTCGCCCGGCGGCACGACAGAGCGCATCCATCTCTTCTACGCCGAGGTCCGCCGCACGCAGCAGGTGGAGCAGGGCGGCGGCGTCGCCAAGGACGGAGAGAACACGCGCATCCTGCGCTATCCGGTGACGGATTTCTTCGCGCGTCTCAGAAACCGCGAATTCGAGGACGCGAAGCTCCTGATTGGCGGCTATTGGCTGAAGGATCGCCTCGCGTCGCTGTCATCGACGCTGATCGCGGATTGGAGCAAGGAGGAGTTCGAACTCGATCTCCCCCTGCAGAAGGGCTGGTTCGGCCGTGACGTGAAGCCGCGAAAGTTCGTCGGCTATATCAGCGGCGATATTCGTGATGTGAAAGGTATCGACGTCTGGGTCAATCCACTGACGTCGGACATGCTGCTCGACAAGTTTTCAGACCGGTCGATCTCGGCCGCGATTCGTGCGGGTGGCGCCAAGTTGTTCGCGAGCGCCGCCGACATGGTCGAGGTCGACACGATCGGCGACGAACTGCGGCGCATGATGGGCGATCGGGTGCAAGTGAAACCAGGTCGCGTGTTGTCAACTTCGGCGGGTCGTCTCAAGGACACCCACGGCGTTCAGAAAATCGTTCATGTTGCGATCGCACACGGGCCCCTCGGTCAGCGGCCGAAGACGAGCATGGAACTCATCGAAACCTGCGTCGACAACGTGCTCACGGAGATCGACAAGCTGGGCTACGGATCGGCTCTCATCCCGATGATCGGAACGGGGCCGCACGGAATAACCGTCGCGGAAGTGGCGCCCCGCCTGTTGAAGCGCGTCATCGATTACTTCAAGGCCCATCCGGATTCCAAAATCGAGCATGTCTTCGTGCTCGCATTCTCGGCCATCGACATCGACGAACTCGACCGGGCCTTCAAGGACAAGCGTGCCGAGTTCAAGCCCCACCCTCTCCTCGCCGCCGGATCGAGCGATGATGGCGCGAAACCCGAGGCCAGCCCAGCACCGCCGGGCTCGGTCGCCACGTGAGCTGAACGGGTCAGGGAGAGACACCGATGTCAATGGGCTCCGTCTTGCGGCACATGGCAATGGGTTCGGTGACGGGAGCCAGCGTCGCCGTTTCCAATGTTCTTCGCTACCGACTGCGATCGGTATTCCTCGGACCGCTCGTCGTCGGCGCCATCATCGCGATTCTTCTGATGTTCGTGCCCCAGTCGCGCGAGGTTTATCTCGCGACGATCGAAAACTGGCACATCGTTCATGGACTGGTCGGTTTCGCGCTCATCGCATTGCTCTGCTTCCAGCTCGACTGCTGGCACCACATGTTGGGGCTCGCCGCCATCAATCGAACCTATCCAGAGCACGCCGATCTCGACATCGACCGGATCATGTTGTGGTGGAACTCCAGTGCAAGCCGGCTCGCAGCGCTTCTCCCGATGGTCGGATTTGCGGCCGGTGTCGGATTGGCCGTCTTCGATAAAGTCTGGGCCGAGGCCGTTCTCGGGGAGAAGGTCTCCGTGCCCGAGTTCGAAACGGCCTATCTTGGATTTACACCGAGTCCGACGTGGCTCATCAAGGTCAATGCTTGGATGTTGATGGCGGCGACCACGGTCGGCGTCTTGATCGTCGCCGCTCTGCTCTACAAGCTCGTGTTCTTTGTCATTCGGAAGGTGGGAGACAGCTCCCGGCTCCGCCGCCTCGTCCGCCGCCGCACGGCTCAAATTCTGTTCATCTTCAGTCTCGCATTCGCCATCCTGCCGATCGTTCCATACTTCCATCCGTACTGGGTCCCGCTGGCCCAGGCCATCGGCCCGATCGGCTCGGCCGCGATCGTCATGATCACGGCCGTCAGTATTCTCGCGGCACTCTCGTATTTTTCGGCGATCTTGAGGTTTCCGATCGTTGGCGCGTTCATGTTCGGCGTCCTTGTACTTCTCGTCTGGCAGATGGTCTCGGTGTTGTCTCCGCCGCCGATTCTCGAAGATGACGTGCCGCCCGTGAGCGACACGCCTGACCGCAGGAAAGGCGTCGAACAGCTTCGGGCGGATTTTGAGAATTGGCTGGCGTCTCGCGCAGACAAGAAGGCCTTCGCGGACGCGGGCAAGGACTATCCCGTGTTCATCGTCGCCGCTCAAGGCGGCGGCATTTACGCAGCCGCGACGACGCTGGCGTTCATGTCCGCCGTGCAGGACGAATGCCCGGCCTTCGCCCAGCACGTCTTCGTCATCAGCGGCGTTTCCGGTGGTGCCGTTGGTTCCGCGATCTTCAACAGCCTGTCCCGCCGAACTGAGGCCGAGCCGTCGCCCGATTGTATCGAAAAAATCGCTGCACTCGGTGACGGTTCACAGGGTCCGCTGACCGAAGAAGCCGCCGCAATCGTCGCCCAGGATCACCTGTCACCGGCCCTGTTGCAGATCTGGCCGGACTTCATCCGCAAGACCATTCTGCCCCTGTTCGATCTGTCCTCCGGGTTCGATCGATCGACAGCGCTCGAAGCGAGTGTCGCCTGTGCGTTCACGAAGGAAGGCCGCGCCGGATGGACGTGTCCTGGTGCGGGCTCCGAGAACAACCCGCTCTTGGCGCCGTTCGAAGACCATTGGCGCGCTGAAGGTAAGGCGCCGGGTCTGGTTCTGAGCGCCACCTGGGGCGAGACCGGATATCGCGCGGCGTTCTCCCCGTTTCCGCTCTGGGACCTGAGCGATGGTACGAACTATGCGCTCCCGAGTGGAACGCACACCGGCGACTATCCAGGCCAGAGCTTTGTCTTGGCGGATGACGGACAAAAACCGATTTCGCTGGCCGAGGCCGCGTTCGTCAGCGCACGCTTCCCCGGGATCGTTCCTGCATACAGCGTGACATTCAAGCACAAGGAACGCAGCACGACGGAACGGCTGTGGAACTTCGTGGATGGCGGCTATGTCGATAATTCAGGAGCGACAACCGCGCTGGAATTCTATCAGCAGCTCGAAAAGCTGCGCCCGACGATAAATACGACGAAAACAGGTATAAGGCCGGACTTATACTTGCTGCTGTTGACGGATGTCTCGACCGATCCGAATCTCGCGGAAGTCGAAACAGGAACGGAGTTGTCCGATACGGTGGCGCCGGTCATGGCACTCTTGAACGTGCGCGCACAGTTGTCCAATCGCGCGGTCAAGCGCGTCAAAGAAACAGTCGCTGCCGAGGCGACGAACACAGACCTGTCGGGTCGGGGTCTCGTTCGCAGGAAGCAGTCGCTCATGGTGGTCAACCTGAAGCAGCGCGTCTACAGCTTCCCGCTCGGATGGCGCATCTCACCCATCACGCACAAGGTCGTGAAGCAGCTCCTCGGACGCTCCGACCAGTGCGAGGAGGCCGAGATCGAATGGAAACCGGTCGTTGTCGCTAAGGGACGGCGTTCTCTCGCGGGCCGGCTGATCGCGGCGAGGCCGCCGACGAGCCTCGAAATCGTCACCGCCGAATGGAAGCGCGTACGCAACTTCAACAGTTGCGTAAAGAAGAGCATCCGCGAAATATTGACCATCGGAAGGTCGTAAGAGAATCACGATGGCCCGTCCGCAGACACCACTCCTGACTGTCGACTGTGTCGTCGTTGATCGGTCGGGGCGCATCCTCCTCATCCGACGCGGCCATCCCCCGTTCGAGGGCCAGTACGCGCTTCCGGGCGGCTTCGTGGACGTCGGGGAAACCGTCGAGGAGGCCGCGCGGCGCGAGCTTATCGAGGAGACGGGCGTCAGCGTGAAGAAGATGGAATTGATCGGCGTCTATTCCGATCCCTCGCGCGATCCCCGCGGACACACCTGTTCGGTCGCCTTTCTCGCCCGTGTCGGCAAAGTGAAGGCCGAGGCTGGTGACGACGCGGCGGCCGTCGAATGGGTCGATGTCAAGCGGACGACGAAGCTCGCTTTCGACCACAAGCAAATCATCGCCGACGCGCGGCGCGTTTTGACCATCTGCCGCTGATCGGATCATCGTTACGGATCGCCCCGCTACCGCTGTCCGAGCCAGCGCTTGTAGAACCATGTCCACTGCCCCGGCCGCTCTTTGATCCAGCGCTCGAAGACGGCCTGGATGGACTGCGTCATGGCATGGATGTCGCGAGATTCGTCGCCAGAGGCCTCGGCATGGATCGGCTCGAGGTGAATGCGGAACCGTGCGCCCGGGAGCCGCTCCACGCGTGCGCCGATGATGCGGATGCCGTAGCGCGCGTGAAGAAGGCCCGGCAGCGCCGTTGACGGTGCTGGGCTGCCGAAGAACGACACGTTGACACCCGTCGGGTCCCGGTGATCGGCAAGGATGCACGCCGAACGGCCCTGGCGCACATGCCGGGTGAGCTTTAAGAGCGTCGATGGCGTCGCGGCGAAGATGCCGCCCGGATAGATTGGCTTCCGGATCGCTTCGAGCCAGGCGTTGAAGAGTTCGTCCTTCGACGCCTTGTAAAAGCCCATGAGTTCGAGGCTCTGCTCAACGCCCGGGATGGCTGTCGTTTCCCAGTTCCCGAAATGCAGTCCGACGAAAAGGATGCCTTTGGTCGTGTCGCCGGCTTGGAGCACTTCGGGCGTCGCGAGAACCACGCGGCCCGGATCGGCCGCAACCCGGTCGATGATGAGGCTCTCGGCCGCCGTGCGTCCGAAATTGTCCCACATCTCGGCGGCAATGGCCCGGCGCTCCGCATCGCTCGTGGACGGGAACGCACGGCCTATGTTTTCGAGTACCCGGCGCTGCCGCCGGGTTCTCGGGCCGACGAGCCGCAAAGCGTAGCCACCGGCCGCCGAGACCAACCCGATCGGCAGCCAAAGAGCCACGCTTCGGCCGATCCTCAAGCCGAGTTCGGTCCCGGCACCCATGACGCCCTCGCTCGGTCCAATGGTTGCTTCAGGCTCTAGCCGGGTTCATCCGCCAAATCGAGCGCCCGCGCTGTCACACGAATTCCAAATGTGACGTCGAAAGCACCGCGGCCGGACAAACATGGTTGACCGGTCCTTCATCCTTGCGCGAGACACTGCGCCAGCGGTGAGACCTCGACATGGCCATCGCCGCGCCGGGACCGCGCACCGAGTGCCACTTTCGCTGGTTCCGGACGTGAAACGGGTTTGGGATTTGAACTAAGCCGTCGGGTTTTCTGTTGGTACAACTCCGCCCCATCCTGCTGCCCCTCGGCCTCATGCTGTGTGCGGTCGCCGCCGCGATGCTGCTTCCGGCCCTGGTCGATCTCGCCGATCGGCACCAGGGCTGGCAGGTGTTCGTGGCCTCGGCCCTTGCAACGTTCTTTGCCGGCGGGCTCCTGGTTCTCTTGTCCTACGACGACCGTCCCACCCGTCTCGGGCTCAAGGATGGATTCCTGTTTACGACGCTGGCGTGGGTCGTCGTCGCGGGCTTTGGTGCCATTCCGTTCATCGGACAAGGCATGACAGTCACCGACGCCTACTTCGAGACGATGTCTGGCCTAACGACGACCGGATCGACGGTCATTTCCGGTCTCGAAAATCAGCCTCGTGGATTGTTGCTTTGGCGCTGCATGCTATGCGGCATCGGCGGGCTCGGCATCATCGCCGTCGCCATCATCGTGCTGCCGTTCCTGCGCGTCGGCGGCATGCAGTTGTTCCAGACCGAAAGCTCCGACAAGTCCGAAAAAATCCTCCCGCGCGCCGTCGAATTGACCGCAGCCATCGCAGGCGTCTATTTCGGCCTGATCCTGCTCTGCGCGATCGCATATGCCTTCGCCGGCATGTCGGTCTTTGACGCCGTGTGCCATTCATTGTCGACCGTCGCGACCGGAGGTTTCGCCAATTACGATGCGAGCTTCGCCAAGTACGATTCGGTTTCGATCGAAGTCGTCGGCAGCGTGTTCATGGTACTGGGAGCCCTGCCGTTCGTGGCCCTGATCAAGGCCTTGCGAGGAGATGGGATGTCGCTTTGGACGGATGTCCAAATCCGCGGGTTCATCATGTTTCTTGTTGCCGTCAGCGTCATCCTTGCCTTGTGGCTCACCATGACGCGCGAGATGTCCTTCTTGCAGGCCCTTCGTCTGTCGTCCTTCAACGTGGTCTCGATCGTCACGACCACAGGCTTCATGAGCGACGACTATCAGCTCTGGGGCAATTTCGCGCTCGGCGTGTTTTTCATCCTGACCCTCGTCGGTGGATGCTCGGGCTCGACGTCGGGCGCCATCAAGATCTACCGCCTGCAGATCGCCGGCATCCTGACACGCGGCCACTTCGTCCACTTGATCAGTCCGAACCGCGTTGTCACGATGTCTTACAATGGGCGCCGCTTGCCGCCGGACGTCCCGTTCTCGGTGATCGCGTTTCTCGTAATTTATCTTGGCACCATCGGTATCGTCGCTGTGCTCTTGACGGCGCTGGGTCTCGATCTCGTGACCGCACTGACGGCCTCCGCGACCGCACTCGGCAATGTCGGTCCGGGTCTCGGACCGATCATCGGACCTGCGGGCAATTTCACGCCGCTGCCCGATGCGGCGAAATGGGTTCTGTCGTTCCAGATGCTGCTCGGCCGCCTCGAACTGTTCACGGTGCTCGTTCTGCTGCGCCCCGAGTTCTGGCGGTCGTGACGCAGGCGATCTAGGCACGCCAGCCGTAAAGCCAATCATAACTCGACATCAGCGCTTCAGGTGACGACAGTCTGAGTGTCGCGTCACGCGCCATGCCGAGCGGGCCGGAGAGGTGATAGATCCACCCGTTCCGCGCCGACGCTTGCGCCACGCGCCGCACGCGATCGAGCCGCAGCCGCTCGAAGCTCGCGAGCGCCTGTGCCAGGTCATCGCGCATTTTCATGAGCTCCGACGCGAGGACGAACGCATCTTCGAGCGCCAGGACGGCGCCCTGCGCGAGGAACGGCAGCACGGGATGCCCGGCGTCGCCGACGAGTGCGATGCGTCCTTTTGCGAGCCGCTGCGTTGGCGACGCTTGGAAGAGCGACCAGCGCTTCCATTGTTCAGCCGACCGGATGAGAGCCGCGAGGTCAGGCGCGACGTGGGCGGTCGCAGCCGACACGCTGGCTCCACCGATCTCGTGACCCCAGTCCACGTCCGCGCGCTCGTCCGCAACGACGACAACGATTGCCAGTTCGCGGCCGGCGCGGACCGGGTAGTGAACGACATGACAATCCCGGCCAATCCAAAGCCCCGTGACCATGTCGCGGAATTCGATGGGCACGCGATCCATCGAAACGACCGAGCGCATGGCGCAGCGCCCGGAAAACCGAAGCTGGAAGGAGGGATCGACGTTGGTTCGCAAGTCCGACCAGAGGCCATCCGCGACGACGAGGACCGTTCCCGCGATCTGTTCTTGGCTGTCGAGCGTGACGACGACGCTGTGCCCGCAATCTTCGACGCCACGAACGGACCGGCCGCACTTGAGCGTGACGAGCGGTTCGGCGTCGATCGTGCGCCGGAGAGCAGCGTGGAGATCGCTGCGGTGCGCCGTCCAGTACGCTGATCCATGGCGTCGTTCGATCCATCCGCCGAGCGGCAATCGGGTCAATGCGCGGCCGTTGGACGTCGCGCGCACGGAGATCGCTTCAGGCCGGCCCGCGTGGGGCGATAGATGGGTTGCCACGCCGAGGAATTCGAGGATGCGGGTCCCATTAGGCCCGATCTGGATGCCAGCACCTTCTTCGATCGAGTCTTGACGGCGTTCGACGATGGTACTCGAGATGCCAGACTTGGCGAGTGCAAGGCCGGTCGCGAGACCGCCGATCCCGCCGCCGGCGATGACGACGTGAGAATCGGAGGCAATGCGCGGCAAGCCCTGCGACGCTCTGATGCCCACCGTCGGGTCGCGCGTTGCGTCGACGGTCGAGACCCGTGATGCCGTCTCGTCAGGCTGCATCCTCGACCGGATTGGCGATGGCGCCCCTGGGGTCGGTTTCGGTCGCCGCAAGGCGCGGATCGTGGATGTAGAGCGTCGAGCAATAAGGACAGAGGATTTGACCGTCCGAGCCCATGTCGAGGAACACGTGAGGATGATCGAAGGGCGGCCGGGCCCCCATGCAGTTGAACTCCTTCACGCCGACGAAGATCTTGTCCGATCCCTCGTCGTTGGCGAGATGGGGAACGAAAGCGTGGGCCATCGGAATAGCGCCTTTCCGTGTTGCTGTGGCCGGAACCATAGCGGTCCCGATCCTCGAATGGTAGTGACCGCGAACGGCCAAGCGGTCGCGGGGCCCGAACTTGAGGTCTCGACGTTTCGTGAGAGGAGCAGCGCGTGCCTACCTTCCGGTCCGCCGGCGTCGAGATCGCCTATATCGATGAAAGTCCCGAGCGGGCCGGCCCCTTGCCAGTGCTGCTGATCCACGGGTTCGCGTCCCACATTGATATGAACTGGGTGGCGACCGGCTGGGTGTCCGCACTGAAAGCGGCCGGCTTCCGCGTTGTCGCGATCGACAATCGCGGCCACGGACGAAGCGAGAAGCTCTACGATCCGGCGGACTACGGCGGGCCCATCATGGCCGAAGACGCCGTGCGGCTATTGGATCATCTGGCGATCCCGCGTGCCCACATCGTCGGCTATTCCATGGGCGCCCGCATCGCGGCGTTCTTGGCGCTCCGTCATCCCGACCGCGTGGCGCGCCTCGTCTTCGGCGGACTGGGTTACAATATGGTGCGCGGCATGGCCGGAACGGGGCCGATCGCGCACGCGCTAGAAGCGCCGCATATCGATGACGTGAAAAATCCGACCGCGCGCACGTTCCGCGCGTTTGCCGAGCAGACCGGAAGCGACCTCAAGGCCCTCGCGGCCTGCATTCGATCATCACGAGAGCCGATCTCCGCCATGGACGTCGGCCGCATCGCCGCCCCGGTTCTCGTCGCGGTCGGAGAAAATGACGTCATCGGAGGGGACGCGGCGGCCTTGGCAGATCTCATTCCAGGCGCGCGAGACCTCACCATCCAGGGTCGAGATCACATGAAGGCCGTTGGTGACGCGACCTTCAAGGCGACAGCGATCGCGTTTCTCGGTCAACCGTGAATGGGGGGTTGGGAAGGTGAGGCAGGCGCTGCGTCCGGCGCGTCAGCTTCGGAAAAAATTAGGCCCCGGCATGTGGCGGCGAGAGGGCTTTGCCGCCGAGATTTTGGGGGAATCTCGTCTCTGAGAGACGATGTCGTGCCGAGGCCCAATACGCTTTGAAACGCAACAATACGCAACACAAACTCGAATAGACGGTCTCCGAAGAACGCTACTCACTGATCCGCGCAAAACGCTACAAACGCGGATAACATCGAGACCGAGCTGGTGTCGGATTGGTCTGACCAGCCGACCAAACAAAGGTACCCATCACGCATGACAGAGTCCCTGCGAGTCGGAATGTCACAGCCAGAGTTCTGTGGATAAGTCCGCCTTCTGACGACTTCATCAGTCGACGTGGCGGCGAAGGCGCGGGCCCGGGCGCTTCGCGAGGGCAACCGGGCATTGAAATACATCGCCGATATCTCGCCCCAAGGTGATCTTGGCAGTGCCAGATTGACGGCGCGGTTCCGCCCGCCACCTGTGTAACGATCCCCCTCTGAGCGGCCGGTTAACGCATTCTTCGCCATACCGCGCCTAGGTTAGCGGGTCATGTTTTCCCGTCGTGATGCGTATCTCGTTCTGGCGTTCGCTCTCCTCGTGCTCGCGGCATGCAGCTCGGGGGGCGAAAATTTCGTGGCCAAACGCGAACCGTGGCGTCAGGACGAGGAAAGTGCCTGTCTCGCTTCCGGCGTCGTCCGCCAATCTCCCTGGGTGCAATCCCGCCAAGCGCTGGGTGGCCCGAGCGTCTGCGGCGCGGCACGTCCGTTTTCCGTGACGGCGGCCGGCGGCGGCCGCGTAACGATGCGGCCGGCGGCATTGCTGCGCTGCCCCATGATCCCTCAAGTCGAGCGTTGGGTCGCGAAAGTCGTCGAGCCGTCGGCGCAGTATTACTTCGGCGCTCCGCTCGTCGAAATGAAGGTCGCGGCGTCCTATGCCTGCCGCCCAATCAACCATCAGTCCGGCGGTCGCCTGTCCGAGCATGGCTACGCGAACGCCCTCGACATTTCCGAGTTCATTCTGGCAGACGGGCGCAAGATCACGGTAAAAGCCGGGTGGTGGGGGTCGGAGCGCGAGCGCCTTTTCTTGCGCGCGGTCCATGACGGAGCCTGTCAGAATTTCACAACCGTCCTCGGTCCCAACGCGGACCGCTTCCACCACGATCATTTCCATATGGATCTGGCGCGCCACGGCCGCGATGGCCAACGCATGATCTGCCAATAAGTCAGGCCGGTATATCCGATCGGGCGCCGCCTCTGTCCGTCAGTTGACGACCTGACGGGCGATCGGATTGTCCCAGATGCGAATGACGCCATCGTCGCCCGCCGATGCGATGAACAGCCCGCTCGGCGCAAATGCCAGCGTCTGCACCGAACCGGCATGACTGGTGAGTGTCTTCGGCGTGCGCCGTCGCTTGTAGTCCCAGATGCGGACTTTCCCGTCCTCGCCGGCCGACGCGAGAACATCGCCGGAAGGCGCGAACGCGAGAGCGAGCGCCCGCCCCTGATGTCCCGAAAGCGATCTCTGCAATCGCGGCGACGATCCCGACCAGATGCGCACGTTTCCATCGAGGCTCGACGAGGCTATTTCGCGCCCACCCGGAGAGAAGGCGACAGACGTCACGTAATCCCGATGACCGCGATAGGTGCGCACGCGATCGAGCTTCTCGACATTCCAGAGCCGGAGCGTCTTGTCCGCGCTGCCCGACAGCAGTTGCGGACCCCTGGACGTGACGGCAAACGCCAGCGCCTGCACCGGGCTTTCGTGTGCGTCGACTTCGGCCGCGGGCTCGGCCGTCGTGTCGGCGCTCCAGATCGCGATCTTCCAGTCGTGGCTGGCGCTCGCGAACCGCTCCTCCGACCCGAGGAAGGCGAGCGCCCAGATCTCGGCTTCGTTGCGCTTGTATTCGCCAATCTTCGTCGCCCGCTCGAGGTCCCAGAGCACGATGCGGCCGTTCTGGTGGCCCGTCAGGATGCGCCCGTCCGCAACCGCGAGCGCGGTCGCCGGACCATCGTCAAGCTCGATCGTGCGGACGAGGCTTTCGGTCGCTGCATTCCAGACCCGCACGGTCCCGTCTCTGCCGGAGCTGACGATCTGCCGCCCATCCGGCGTGAAGGCCAGTGCCGAAACCGTCCCCTGATGCGCCCTGAGTTCCGCGATCGGACGCTCGATGGCTTCGCTCGGCCGCGCAATGGACCCGGTGGCCGTTGTGGTGAGGCTCGTGCTGCTCGTTTCGATGCGCGGCATCCGGTCCTGAAGGACGACCGCGCCGCTCGCGACCCCGACGCCAATGAGAAGCTTGAAGGCCAGGCTCTGCCACTGCGGTCGCTTCGAGGACATGCGCTTCGGACGTGGCGTGCGCTTGGCCTCTGCTTTCTTCACGGCCGCTGGTGGCGGTGTCGGCTTGTCGGCTGCGGCGACAGTCATCCGTTGCAGGATGCGCGGCATCTTGAGTATGGGTGCGGCGTCATCGAGCTTCCGTGTCGCGTTCGCGGGACCTGCCGGCGATGCAGGAGGCGCCACCGGTTTGGCGGCCTCTTGAGGCGGCGCCGCCGGTTTCTTCCCACCTTTCAAACCTTCGAAATAATCGAGCAAGCGCCCCTGCGGCCCGGGTGCATCCGGAACGGGTGCCGCGGGAGGTGACGATCCCACGCCCTTGATCGGGGCATTCGCGGCGGCGTCCGGAACAGGCGTCTCCGCGCGCGTCCGGTTGCGATTGAGCCACGACGCCGGCTTCGGGTCGGGGGCTAGGAGCGGCCCGCGCCAAGCCTTTATGGTCTGCGGCCGGTCGTCGATTTGGAGCGAGAGGGCGCGATCGATGGCGGCAAGAAAGCCTTGCCGGTAAGCGCCGATCGCGACGTCCTTGGCCGGCGCCAGATCGTCCTTGACCATGCGAGACGGCGCATCCGGCGGACGTTTGCCTGTGACGGCGTGATAAAGCGTGGCGGCAAGCGCGTAGATGTCCGTCCAGGGACCTTGCCGCTTGCCAGTTTCGGCATATTGCTCATATGGGCTGTAGCCCGGCTTCACGAGTGCGGAGACCGTTTTCGAGTGTGCCGCGATTTCTCCGCGCGCTGACCCGAAGTCGATGAGAACGGGCGACCCGTCCTTGCGGATGATGATGTTGTCGGGAGCAATGTCGCGATGCAGGAAATCCGCGCCGTGGATGATCTCGAGCGCGTCGAGCAGCGGCGCGATGATCTGATCGAGTTCTTTCTGGCGCGGCGCTCGCCCGAGTGATTTGAGCCAGCTCTTGAGGCTTTGCCCCTCTTCGAAATGCAACACCATGTAAGCGGTGTTGTTCGCTTTGAAGTAGCGGTAAACGCGCACGATGTTGGGATGGGTGAACTTCGCGAGCGTCTGGGCTTCGTCGATGAAGCGGTCGAGGCCCCAGGCGTAATCGCCGTTGCAGCTCTCAGATCTCGGCGCCGCAGCGAGTTCTGGACCTCGCGCCGCGAAGTCCGCCGGGAAGTATTCCTTGATGGTGACGTTGCGATCGAGCGCCGTCTCGGATGCGAGATAGGTGATCCCGAAACCGCCGGCCCCGAGTACGCGAGAGATCCGATAGTCCCCGACCAGTTCCGTGCCGGTCTGCAGGGCGATGAGATTGGTCATGTCTGCGCCGGTTTCTCGCGTCGCCGTGTTGAGAAAAATCGCGCGTCGATCGCCTTGCGGCCAGCGATTCGAAACGGCCCTCTAAGGTCGCTATGGACCGAGAATGTGGCAACCGCACGCCCGATCCTGTCCCCGGCTTTCGCGGACGCGAACGTCGACGATCCCTAAAGCGCCCGCGCTCCGGCCATGTTGCTGCCTCAGAAGCGGCGGACAAAGCTTCGGCTGAGAGATAATGGCGAGCGGGCCCGCTTCGGCGCGCGAACGGCCGGACCAGCGCATGAATTGGCGTCCGGCCGAAAGGGATTAGGAGAGGGACAGATGTCGAGTGCGGCTGCAACGCCCGGTAACCGCGGAAGCCTCTTTGGTTCGTTGAAGGATGCGCTGGCCGCGGCCAGCCAGGGAGACACGTTGCCCGGCGTTGCTGCCAAGATCGTCCCTGTTCCGCCTCCGGTCCCGGAGACCCCTGTCGCCGTCGCGCAGGCGGCCACGTCTGCGGCAGCGCCGAGCCCGAGTGCCGCCGAAGCCGCCCGCGAAGCACGCGGCGGAACGCGGCCGCTCGATGAGGTCGCCTCCGATCTCGACCGTGCGCCGACGACCCGCGTGATACGCAGGACAGAAAAGGCCGAGGAAGCGCCGCAGCGCACGACGCTCGTGCGCGGCAAGATGCAAGTGAAGCGCGGCGCGTTCGAGCAAGACCCCGTTGTTGCGTGGCTCGTGGTCGTCGGAGGCCCAGGCATTGGGCAATATCGCCCAATTTTCGAAGGCAACAACACGATCGGGCGTAGCTCGTCGAACCGCATTCCCGTCGACTTCGGCGACGATGCGATCTCCTCCGACGAGCAGGCCTATATCCGCTACGACAGTTCCGACCGCTCGTTCCTCTTCGTCCCGAACCTCGCGAAGACGAACGTCGTCTCGATAAACGACAAGCGTCCGACAGGCGCGGTTGAACTCGCGCAGATGGACGTCATCACGATGGGTCGGACCCAACTCGTCTTCGTACCTTTCTGCGGTCGGGAATTCGATTGGTCGGCGCTCGCCGAAGTGTAGGGGCGAGCGGCGACGGGCTTGCGCCGGGGTATGCATGGGTCCGGTTTGCGGATAGGTTCGGCATGACGGCAGCGTCGCTTCGAAGGCGGGCCGCTCCGCGCGGGAAATTGGTCTGCCGACGAGGGTGATGTGGCGGTGCCGTCGGAACTTGAAGCAGTGTTGGCAGAGCGGATGATCGTGTTCGACAAGGCGGTCGCGGCGACGAGAGGCGCACGGCCCTATCAGGAGGACACCGCGTTGCTCTGGCCGGGCGAGGGTCAAAAGGCGTCCGAATTGCCGGAACCCGCCACCCTCGTCGCGATCCTCGCGGATGGAATGGGCGGGCACGCCGGCGGCGCTCTCGCGAGCCACATGGCCTGCGAGACTTTTGCCGCAGGCTATGCGGCGGCCGAAGGCGATACACGCCAGCGGCTGTTCGAAGCCTTGATGCGCGCCAATGACGCGATCGCAGCCAAGGTCGCCGACAATCCCGTGCTCGAAGGGATGGGGTCGACGCTCGTGGGTGTCGTTTTCGGCGAGGACGGAGCGCATTGGGTCAGCGTCGGCGACAGTCCGCTGCTGCTCGTGCGCCGTGGTCAGTTGGCTTTGTTGAACGAGGACCATTCCCTTGCCCCGGAACTCGATCGCCTCGCGGAATTGGGGCGCATGACACATGAAGATGCGCGCCGCGACCCGCGCCGTCATATGCTTCGCTCGGCCGTGACTGGCGAAGAGATCGAACTCGTGGACATGTCCCGGCAGCCGCTCGCCATCGAGCCGGGCGACTACGTCATACTCGCGAGCGACGGCCTCAACACGCTCGATTATGCCGAAATCGAACGCATCGTCGCGGCCTACGCGACCGATGGTGCCAAGTCCGTGGCCGAAGCGCTCATTCGGGCCGTTCTCGCTGTGAAAGATCCGCATCAGGACAACACGACCATCGTCGCCGTCCGGCCTGTGGAGCGGATCGTGCAGACCTCAGGCGAGCCGACTCCCGTTTGATCGAGATCAGCGACGTTGGACCAAAAGGCCCGTATCGAGGCCATGACGGTGCGCGCTGCGGATCTGGGGGAGTAAGCGGGAATGGATGATCACTTTTGGCCGAGCCTCTACCCAGGGCTCGTGATCGGCCTGCTCGTCGGTATAACGTCGCGATCCCTCGTCGGCACATTTGCCGGAGCCTTAGGTGGCCTCGCTGGCGCGTATGCCGGGTACTGGCTCGTTCTGACGCTCGGTCTCGGCGGCGACGTCCTGCCGCTCGTTGCGGTCATTGCAGGAGCGGCCGCCGGAAGTCAGGCATTCGTCTGGATGGCCGGGCGCATGGCCGTCAAGTCCGGCTGAAGACGTCGACGGCCATGGCATACCGCGCGCGTCAAGAATGCCTTTGGTGCGCCGGCCCGAGTGCATGTCGCCGGATCTCGTCGGCAAACCCTGGGTTAGCAACCTCGATCCGGTGAAAATCCTCCGCATGGAGCTTCAACAGGCGGCACTTCGTTTGCGTGACGAACGCGAGCGCGTTGATGTCGTTCAGGACCATGGCCTGCGCGCCAACGCACTCGCCGGGACCGAACGTGCGCGCGCCCGAACCGACGCTCGCGATCCGGCCTGACGCGATGAAATAGATGGCGCGGCTCGGCTCACCGGCCGCGATGATCTCGACTTTCGGCGGAACGTTGTTGGCGTGCAGGTACGGCATGATCTCCCCGACCTCCCGCGCGTCGAGTCGTGCCAGCATCGGAATGCGCGACATGAGCGACCAGTTGACGACGAAGTCCCGCCGCTGCGCTTCCTGCGCGAAGCCGGTCGAGATAATGGCGACGGGAAGGGCCAAAATGCAGAGACCCATGACCATGACGAAGCCGCCGAACAGCCGTCCGAGCGGCGTGATCGGCGTGATGTCGCCGTAGCCGACAGTAGTGAGTGTCGCGATCGCCCACCACGAGGCTTGAGGAACGGACCCGAACTGGTCGGGCTGAACTTGACCTTCGATGAGGTAGATCCCCGTCGACGCGAACAAGAGCGCGCTGCATAGGAGAATGGCGGCACCTGCGAGTGAACGCCGCTCGTTCCAGAGGACGCGGAGCAGCGTGTGCATGGCTGGCGAGTAGCGCGACAGTTTCAGGAAGCGCAGGAGCCGCAAGACGCGAAGGACCCGGAGATCGATGGCCAGGAGGTGACCGAGATAGAAGGGAAGGATCGCGAGGAGGTCGATGACGAGGGCCGGTTGAAGCGCAGCCGAAAGGCGGGCCCGCCATGGCGGCAGTCTCGACAGGAACGGAACTTCGACGGCGGTCCAGAGCCTCAAGGCATACTCGACAGTGAAAATGCCAACCGAGACCGTCTCGAACATCAGGAATTCGGCGCCATAAGCCGCGTGCAGCGACGGCACGGTCTCGGCGACGAATGCCGCGACGTTGAGGAGGATCAGCGTCACGATCCCGACATCGAAGGCCTGACTGAGTGCGCTCTCCCCCCGGCCGGTCTCGATGATCCTATAGATCGTGTTCCGCAGGCGCGCGGCGCTGCCTGAATGCGGGGCGCGTCCATGCGGTCCGCCGCGCGGCGCCTCGTCCCCGGCGTTCGGACCCCGTTCCGGCCGCTGATCCCGCAAGTGGTCCCCCAAATCGCGCCTCCCGATGCCGATTTTAACCCCTTGTAGCGCCCGGACGTCGCGGTGCCCGGTTGACCCCGTCTGGGTCAATCGCTATAGCAAGCGGCTCAAGACGCCCGAAACGCCCGTTTCGGGCGTAAAGCTATTCATAAGAGATCGGGAAGGCACGGCATTGCCGGGGCGGTTGGAAGCCCTCGGTTCGCCGCCCCGTTGGACGAGACAGGAACGAGAGTACATGGCCAACACGTCGTCGGCAAAGAAAGCCACTCGGCAGATGCAGCGCCGGACCGAGATCAACAAGGCGCGCTCTTCGCGCTTGAAGACCGGTCTTCGCGGTATGGAAGAAGCCATCGCGTCGGGTGACAAGGTGAAGGCGCAGGCAGTTCTGAAGGACGTCGAACCGCTCCTGGTTCGCACCGCCCAGAAGGGCATCATCAAGAAGGAGACGGCCAGCCGCAAGGTCTCGCGCTTGAATGCGCGCGTGAAGGCGATGGTCTGAACCCCTCGACGTCGCGCCACCGAATCTCGAAACAATCGACGCCAAAGGCCAGGGAAACCTGGCCTTTTTTGCATTCGCGGCGTGGCGCGAAAGGCGAGCGATCGCCAGTGCATTTCACCGCCGCGCCATTGTTGCGCTGGCCTCGATTGCCGACTGTCGAGCAAAACCCAGCCGACTCCGCGTCAAGATCACAATTGCGATTGGTGCCATGCGAGGCACGTTTGTGCTCGGTTGTGGCGTGTTCGCAACGAGGGAAGCACGGATGACAGGTTCAACCTCTTTTTTGAACACCGCTAAACCGTGGACTCTTCTGGATTTCAGTCACAAGCCTGTTCAAAAAGTGTCGTCTGCCGGTTGCACGGGCGTCCAAAAAAGTGCTCCGCCCCGCCGTGATAGTGTGAGGTCTGAAGAAGCGCTGGCGCGCCCAAAAAATTTGATACGCGAGTCAAGCCACTCCACCAGAATCCTCGAATATTTTCACTCGGCGGCACCTGAAGAAAATTCAATGAAATCAGAGCGCGAGAGCGGCGAGTCAATCACCGTTCTGCGCTTGCGCCCCCAGAAGTTAAGCGCTAGTTAATTCCTCCTCACCCCGAGCTTGTGGGGCGGTTGTAGACATCGTGTGTATCGACGAGCGTCGTACCCAGTCGAGTTTCGTCTCGCGTCTGTGGGTTTCTTCGTCAATTCTGTGAATGAGGGTTGGCTTTATTGGCAGAGCTGCCAATTGAGCTATGGAGAACTTGTTTCTACTTCCAAACCCATATCGGCGGATGGTGTGCGGACTGGCCGTCGAAGCCACGGGTCGGAATAAGGGGCAGGAGAGTAAATTGTGCATGCGGGGGTTGATGATGTTTCGGTACGTGATGCGTGGCAGCGGCTTCAGTCCGACAGCCAATCCATTCTGATCGACGTGCGGAGTCGGGCGGAATGGTCATTCGTCGGTGTTCCTGATCTCGCAGCGATCGGCAAGAGGGTCGTGTTGCTCGAGTGGCAGACCTACCCTGACGGACGGATCGACCCCGAATTTCCGACGCGGCTCGATCAGCTTCTAGACGGCAGCGGCGCGGGTAAGGACACGGAACTGTTCTTCATCTGCCGCTCAGGCGCCCGCAGCAGAATGGCTGCGGAAGCCATGGCAGCCGAGGGCTATACGCGCTGTCACAACATTGCGGAGGGCTTCGAGGGAACGCTCGATGCCCATCGCCAAAGGGGAAAGGTCGAGGGCTGGAAGGCCGAAGGCTATCCCTGGGTGCAGTCCTAAGCATTCCACGACTGTAGTGAGTTGATACGGACACGCCGTTCGCGAGGGCGAATTGCGCATGGCGGAGCTGTGTCGAGTTGAAGTTGCGGCCGGACCTCGAGGGTTACGGTCAGGAAATTCCAATGTGTGGGGGTAAGACACATGGCGATCGCTCAGACATCATCCGAACCGCTTCCGGCAGAGCCGAACGGCACGCGCATTCACGCAGCGCTGAAGGCGCGGCTCGGCGACGACATCTACACGAGCTGGTTCAAGACGCTGGAAATTGAAAGCTTCGACGGTCAGGCCGTTACGACCTCGGTTCCGGTGAAGTTCCTGAAGACCTGGATCCAGTCCCACTATATCGAGGATCTTCTGAACTGCTGCCGCCTCGAATTTCAGGCGGCCGAGCGCGTGGACGTCGTGGTCCGCCAGCCCGGCAACGTCGCGGCGCGCCAGCAACCGGCGCCTAAGCCAGCAGGCGTGCGCGACGCTCTCGGTTCAGCGAATGAGGCGCCGATGCCGGACGAGGCACCTGTGCGCCCGATCCCGGTGCGCGCGATCATTTCGGGCTCGTCCCTCCGCACCGGCGCGAACGGGATCGAGGGCTCGCCGCTCGACCCCTACCATACGTTCGAGACGTTCGTGGTCGGCTCGTCCAACCGCCTCGCCCACGCGGCGGCCGTACAGGCGGCGGAGACGGTGACGGTCGGTGGCCCGAGCATCAATCCACTGTTCTTCCATTCGGCGGTCGGGCTTGGAAAAACGCATCTGATGCAGGCCATCGCCTGGGAAGTGAAACGCCGCAACTCGAATTTCGCGTTCCTCTATCTGACGGCGGAAACCTTCCGCTACCAGTTCGTCGAGGCCGTGCGCAGCTCCGATCCGCTCGCATTCAAGGAGCGGTTCCGCAATATCCAGATGCTGTTGATCGACGATCTCGAGTTCCTCCAGGGCGAGAAGACCGAGCAGGAGTTCGAGCACATCATCAACACTCTGCTCGACGGTGGGCGCCAGGTCGTCGTCGCGTCGGCCCGTCCGCCATCTCACATCGAGCGGCTGAACGAGCGCATGCGCTCGCGTCTCCAGCGCGGCCTCGTGACCGAGATCGGGAGCTTCGACCGCGAACTCCGCACGAAGGTCCTCGAGCGTCGCATCACAGAGAAACGGAAGATCGATCCCGGCTTCGATCTCTCACGCGAGATCGTCGATCTGCTCGCCGATCGCCTGACCGAGAACGGCCGCGAACTCGAAGGCGCGATCAACCGCCTTCACATGACGTGGCAGCATGCCCGTTCGGCGCTGACACCGGACGTCGCCGAAACCGTGATCCGCGATCTCGTTCATTCAGGTGGCGATCACCGCCGCATCAAGATCGAGGACATCCTGCGGGTGATCTCGCGTCACTTCGGCGTATCGAAGGGCGATCTCCTGTCCCAGCGTCGCCATCGCTCGGTCGTCTGGCCGCGACAGATCGGGATGTATCTCGCCAAGCAGTTGACGGCCCGTTCTCTGCCGGAAATCGGTCGGAGGTTCGGCAACCGTGATCATACAACTGTCTTGCATGCGATCCGCAAGATCGAAGGCGAACTTGCGGGAAATCAGCGGCTTCGCGACGAGCTCGAGGACTTGAAGAAGATGCTCGCTCACTGACCCTGAGGCCGCGAGGCCCGGGTCGAGGATGGCAACGGGCCGCGGTCTCTGGTCCAGGCGCCCCCGTTCCATCTTTTCGACGGAGACATGCGGGGGCATGGGCCGCCGGGCGTGCGTCGCGCACTCCGGCGGTCACTTTTTTGGCAGGAACCCGCGGAAGTTGCAAGGTCGCGACGCTTGCATTGCCGGGCAAACTTTGGCCAAGTTGCGCTCCCCCCGCGATTCTGGTTCCTGTGGTGACGACGCGCTCGCGCGCGGAGGGGTCCCATACCGGAACAAGGCCCGCATTTATCCGATCCGGCTCCGCATCCAATAGGCAAGATCGAGGCATCACATGCGTCTCGTCATCGAAAAAGGCGAACTGTCCGAAGCGCTTGGTCACGTCACAAGCGTTGTCGAACGACGCACCACGATCCCGATCCTGTCGAACGTGCTCTTGAAAGCGTCGGGCGGTAGCCTGGAATTCAAGGCGACGGACCTCGAGCGCGAGGTGACGGAAGAGGCCCGAGCGGACGTCGCGCAGCCGGGTGCGCTGACGGTCCCCGCGCACATGCTGCATGACATCGTGCGGAAGCTGCCCGACGGAGCGCAGGTCGAACTGAATAGCGACCCTGAGAAGGATCGCCTGACGATCACCGCCGGCACCTCGCGCTTCGCACTCCAGACGCTCGGGCCCGCAGACTTCCCCGACATCGCCGCCGGCGATCTCGGAGCGAGCTTCGAAATCCCGGCAGTCGAGTTGAAGCGACTGATCGACAAGACGAAGTTCGCGATCTCGACCGAAGAGACCCGATACTACCTGAACGGCATCTATCTCCATGCCGCCGAATCCGGAAAACGGCCGATGCTGCGCGCCGTCGCGACCGACGGGCACCGCTTGGCGCAGGCCGAGCACCCGCTGCCAAAAGGCGCGGAAGGCATTCCGGGCGTCATTGTTCCGCGCAAGACCGTGCAGGAACTCCACCGCCTGATCGAGGCCAGCACCGATCCCATCAAGGTGTCCATCAGCGCGAGCAAGATCCGCTTCGAGATTGGCACGCTGACCATGACCTCGAAACTGATCGACGGCACGTTCCCCGACTACGGGCGCGTGATCCCGCAGAACAACGACAAGGAAATGCTGGTCCCGAACGTCGACTTTACGAGCGCCGTCGATCGTGTTTCCACGGTTGCGAGCGAGCGTGGACGTGCCGTGAAGCTGAACCTCGGCAAAAACAAACTGACGCTCTCAGTCAATAATCCGGAAGGCGGCAGCGCGACCGAGGAGATCGCGGTCAACTACGGTGCCGCTCCTCTCGAGATCGGCTTCAATGCGCGCTATCTGCTCGACATCGCCCAGCAGATCGAGACCGAGGAAGCGCGCTTCCTGCTCGCCGATCCGGGTTCCCCGACCATGATCCGCGACAACGATGAAGCGAATGGCGCGCTCTATGTTCTGATGCCGATGCGGGTGTGACGGGACACGATGCCGAGCACGGCGACGGCAGGCCGATCGTGACCTCGATCAGAAACGCGAACGCCCTCTGGATCGAGCGGCTCTCCGTATCGAACTTCCGGAACTATACCTCCGCGACTCTCGAATTGGGCCCCGGACCTGTTGTGCTGACGGGGCCGAACGGCTCCGGCAAGACCAACCTGCTCGAAGCCGTGTCGCTGTTGTCGCCCGGCCAAGGCCTGCGACGCGCAGCCTATGTAGACCTGACGCGGGCCGGCAGTGCAGCACCCTGGGCCGTCGCCGGCCGGGTTCACAGCGCGATCGGTACGGTCGAGATCGGAACGGGTCTTGGCGGCGCATCGGAAGCGAGCGGCCGCATCGTCCGCATCGACGGCGTCACGCAGTCGGGATCTGGCATCCTCGCCGACTATGTCGAGGTCGTCTGGCTGACGCCATCGATGGATGGACTGTTCACCGGACCCGCGTCCGACCGGCGGCGGTTCCTGGATCGCCTTGTCTTGTGCTTCGATCCCGAGCACGGTCGCCGCGCCAATCGCTATGAGCGCGCGATGCAAATGCGCAATCGACTGCTTGCCGATGGCTCGCGCGATGGAGCGCAGTTCGACGGCGTCGAGCGCGTGATGGCTGAGGACGGCACGGCGATCGCAGCGGCGCGTGCCCAAGCGGCGACGGTTCTCGCTGCCTGCAGCGAGCGTCGGCGCCTCCGCGGTCCCGACTCGCCATTTCCCTGGGCGGGCATCGCGCTCGAAGGGCGCCTCGAAACGGATCTTGCGCGGATGCCGGCGCTCGACGCGGAAGACAATTTTCGCGCAGCACTCCGGCAGGGTCGTGAACGCGATCGCGCGGCCGGTCGCACACTCGACGGCCCACATCGGACCGACCTCATCGTCACGCATGGGCCAAAGGGCATGCCGGCGCGGCTCTCGTCGACGGGTGAGCAGAAGGCGTTGCTTCTAGGTCTTGTCCTGTCCCACGCCGAGGTCGCGGCCGAAAGGCGCGACGGGCAAGTGCCGATCCTTCTGCTCGACGAAGTGACGGCCCATCTCGACGCGGCGCGTCGCGCCGCTCTGTTCCAGGAACTCGTGACCCTCGGATGTCAGGCCTGGCTCACGGGGACTGATCGAGATGCATTCGCAGGACTTGGCGGAGGGGCGATTTTGGTCGTCGTCGAAGGTGGACGGGTGGCGGTTGAGGGCGCGCTCTGACGCAGGCGAGATGGTCAAACTCAAGACCCTGACTTTCAAGACATTTTAGCGCTGGAAAGCCGGGGCGATCGGCGCGGTTTTTCAAGCGCCGCGGAGCCGTCTGTGCTATGAAAAAAGGCTACGAGATCAATGACCCGGCAGGACCCGAATGAGCGCTGAGCCCCTGAAGAAGCCAGCTCCCGAAAATCCAGCTCCCGAAGACTATGGCGCCGACAGCATCCGAATGCTGAAAGGCCTCGATGCCGTGCGGAAGCGCCCGGGCATGTACATCGGCGATACCGACGACGGCTCGGGTCTCCATCACATGATCTACGAAGTCGTCGACAACGCCATCGATGAAGTTCTGGCAGGTCATGCGACGCGCTGCGAAGTGACCCTCAATCCCGACGGATCGTGCACGGTCCGTGACGACGGCCGTGGAATCCCGACCGGCATCAAGAAGGATGACGATCAGGACCCAAAGCGTTCAGCGGCTGAAATCGTGTTCACCGAACTCCATGCGGGCGGCAAGTTCGATCAGAACGCCTATAAGGTCTCCGGTGGCCTCCACGGTGTCGGCGTATCAGTCGTCAACGCCCTGTCCACGTGGCTCAAGGCGCGCATCTGGCGTGAGGGCAAGGAGCACACGATCGAGTTCCGCGATGGCGTCGCCGTCGCGCCATTGAAGATCATCGGCCAGGCCGGTGGCGAGCGCGGCACGGAAGTCACGTTCCTCCCGTCGCCCGCCACGTTCACGAAAGTCGAGTTCGACTACGCGACGATCGAACATCGCTTGCGGGAACTCGCGTTCCTGAACTCGGGCGCGCGTGTCGTCCTGACCGACGCCCGTCATGCCGATATCAAACGCGATGAATTCTTCTACGAAGGCGGAACGGCCGCGTTCGTCCGCTTTCTCGACCGCTCGAAGCAGGCGCTGGTCCCCGAGCCGTTGATGATCAGGTCGGACAAGGACGGCATCGGCGTCGAGGTCGCGCTCTGGTGGAACGACAGCTACCACGAGAACGTGCTCTGCTTCACGAATAACATCCCCCAGCGTGACGGCGGCACGCATCTCGCCGGTTTCCGTGCGGCGCTGACCCGCGTCATCAACAAATACGCGGCTGAAAGTGGCATCGCGAAAAAGGAAAAGGTGGAACTGTCGGGCGAGGACAGCCGCGAAGGGTTGACCTGCGTTCTCTCGGTCAAGGTTCCGGATCCCAAGTTCTCCTCCCAAACCAAGGACAAGCTCGTCTCCTCCGAAGTGAAGCCGGCGGTCGAAAGTGTCGTCGGAGATCAGCTTGCCGCGTGGTTCGAGGAACACCCGAAGGAAGCGAAGTCGATCGTCGGCAAGATCGTCGAGGCCGCACTCGCCCGAGAGGCGGCACGCAAGGCCCGCGAGTTGACGCGCAGAAAAAGCGCACTCGACGGAATGCGGCTGCCCGGCGGCCTCGCCGAGTGTCAGGATCGTGACCCGGCCAACACGGAGATGTTCATCGTCGAGGGCGACTCGGCCGGCGGCTCGGCCAAACAGGCCCGCAAGCGCGAATTCCAGGCCGTGCTGCCGATCCGCGGCAAGATCCTGAACGTCGAGCGGGCGCGCATCGACAAGATGCTGTCGTCCGAGCAGGTGACGAACATCATCGGTGCGCTCGGGACCGGCATCCGCGACGACTTCGACGCTTCGAAGCTGCGCTATCACAAGATCATCATCATGACCGACGCCGACGTCGATGGCGCGCACATTCGAACACTGTTGCTGACGTTCTTCTACCGGCAGATGCCCGAGCTCATCGAGAAGGGGCATATCTACATTGCCCAGCCCCCGCTCTATAAGGTGACCCGCGGCAAATCCAGCAGCTACCTCAAGGACCAGCGCGCGCTCGAGGACTACCTGATCGACCAGGGCCTCGAGGATTGCGTGCTCGTCTCGGGCTCTGGCGAGGAGCGCGCTGGCGCCGATCTCCGCGACGTGGTGAAGGAAGCGCGCGTCGTCGCCGGCCTCATCGATCAGCTGCACTCGCGCTACAACCGGGCCATCGTCGAACAGGCGGCAATCGGAGGACTTTTCGATCCCTCCGTCGTCGCGAGCGCGGACAAGGCGGCCCAGCACGCGGATGCCGTCGCCACCCGCCTCGATCTCATGGCGGAAGAAACAGAAACCGGCTGGGAAGGGCGGCTCGGCAACGAAGGCTTCCTGTTCCGCCGTCAAGTTCGCGGCGTGACGGAAGCGTACACGCTCGACCGGGCGCTTTTGGCCTCCCTCGATGCGCGCCGCTTGAATGAGAAGCACACTCATCTCACGGACGTTTATGGCAAACCCGCCAAGCTGAAGCGCAAGGGCGAGACGACGCCGCTCTATGGCCCCCGTGGCCTTCTCGACGCCGTCTACGAGACGGGCCGCAAGGGGCTGACGCTCCAGCGCTATAAAGGCCTTGGCGAAATGAACCCCGAGCAGCTCTGGGAAACGACCCTCGATCGCGAGGCGCGCACGCTCCTGCAGGTCAAGATCGCCGACCTTTCGGAAGCCGACGAGATCTTCTCGAAGCTCATGGGTGATGTCGTCGAACCCCGCCGCGAGTTCATCCAGGACAACGCACTTTCGGTGGCCAATTTGGACGTGTAGTCCTTCTCGAAAGAACGTCCCGAAGCGACGTCGCCGAGCGCGAATGATCGCCTCTGCTCGGTTCGAGCTTCGGGTATGCTCGGCCCTTGCTGAAAAGAAACTGCCCGTGTCCGCGACGATTGCCGCATTCTACAAGTTTGTCCGCATCGATGACGCCGACGCGCTCGCGGCGTCGCTGACGGAGCATTGCACAAGCTTGGGCATAAAGGGCACGATCCTCCTGGCGCGGGAGGGGATCAATGGGACGATTGCCGGGCCGGCCGGCGCGGTCGCTGACATTTTCGCGACTCTGCGGCGCGACATCCGCTTCGCCGATCTGGTCGTCAAATGGTCCACCGCGCCGGGCGCGCCGTTCCAGCGGCTCAAAGTGAAAGTGAAGCCCGAGATCGTCACGTTCGGCGCGCCGGACGAAGCCGATCCGACACGCCGCGTCGGGACCTATGTCGAGCCCGCGCGCTGGAACGAACTCATCTCGCGCGAAGAGGTTGTCGTAATCGATACGCGCAATGCCTACGAGGTCTCCGTCGGCACGTTCAAAGGTGCGCGGCACCCTGGCACCCGTTCGTTCGTGGAGTTTAAGCGCTACGCGGAAACCGAACTCGATCCGTCCCGGCACCCGCAAGTTGCGATGTTCTGTACCGGCGGCATCCGCTGCGAAAAAGCGTCGGCCTATCTCCTCTCGCTCGGGTTTCCTGAAGTCTATCATTTGGAAGGCGGCATCCTCCGCTATCTCGAGGAAATCCCGCCCGAAGACAGCTTGTGGCGAGGAGAGTGCTTCGTCTTCGACGAGCGCGTTGCCGTTCGCCATGGCGTGGCGGTCGGCACGCATGCGCTCTGTGCGGATTGCGGTTTTCCGATATCAGCTGATGACGGTGCAAAGTGTCCGGCCTGCGCGAGGCTAACGGCCGGGAGATGACGCCGGCACTTGACAAGGATTGTTCGCGACGACCGTATGGTCCGGGCGGGAACTGGGAACGGGACTAGGCCCGTCGGCGTTATCCGCGTCAGCGTAATTCAGCGCCGAACCCGTTCAGCGCGGATCGATCACGGGGGAACCGATGATCCTGAGGCTCTTGCTGTCGACAACGATGATCTTCGTTTCGCTGGTCCTTGGCGCAATCGGGCTCGCGCTCGTCGGATACAACTACCCGGAAACGCTGTCGGAAATGCTCCGCTGGGCCCGCGAGCTGAAGATCATGATTACGAGTTCCGGGCTCGCGGCCAAGTACAACATCTGGCTCGAACTGCTGCTGGAGGAACGCCAGCTGCTGTTCATGTTCTTCACCATCGGCGCACGCATCGTTCTGGGGCTGCTCAGCGGCTTCTTGGCCTTTGTCGCCGGTCGGGATTGATGCTCGCGGTCCACAAAAAGTCGCGCCGTGGTCCAGCGCCGTCGATTGGTTAACCACACGTTAGCCGCCACCGCCTACGGTCGGGATGAGTGGAGTGAGAAGCATCGGGCACCGCAGGTCGGAACCCGGGCTCCGGGCGTGCGTGATGACGAAGCCGAAAAGAAAGAGTTCGGGTAAACGTCGCCGGACGGGCGCACGCAAACGCGCGCTCGTCAGGGCGACGGGCCTGATGCGCTGGCTCGGCGGGCCGCATCCGCGCGTGGCAGCCCCGGTCGGCAGGGCGTTCGCGAAGTTGCCGCTCGTCTGGCGGCTGGCGATCGGTCTCCCCTTGCTCGGTATATCGCTCGGCTCGGCCGCCTTCGCAGGATTGCTGCTCTACTACACGATCGCCATTCCCGATCCGTTGGATTTGAAAAGCCGCGACAGCGCTCCCGTCATCCAGATCCTTGCGCGTGACGGGTCGGTTCTCGCCGAGCGTGGCTCCGCACATGCCTATCTCCCGATCGATCTCGTGCCCCGCTCGATCGTGGCCGCGGTGCTTGCGACCGAGGACCGCCGCTTCTTCGACCATTGGGGCGTCGATCCGCTGGGGCTTGCCCGCGCGGCGTTCGTCAATCTGCGCCAGGGACGCTTCGCCGAGGGCGGCTCCACGCTAACCCAGCAGCTCGCCAAGAATCTCTTCCTCACGTCCGAGCGCTCCTTGAGCCGCAAGGTCGAGGAACTGGTCCTGGCGTTCTGGCTGGAACTGCGCCTCTCGAAGCACGAGATCCTCGAACTCTATCTCAATCGCGTCTACTTCGGCGGCGGCGCCTATGGTGTCGAAGCGGCGGCACAGCGCTATTTCGACAAGTCGGCCCGCCAGCTGTCGATCGCCGAGGCGGCCGTGATCGCCGGGCTCCTGAAGGCGCCGTCGCGCTATGCACCCTCGTCCAATTCGCGGTTGGCCGTGGCGCGCGCTCGCGTCGTTCTCGCCAAGATGGTCGCGGCCGGACTGATCTCGGCGCGCGAGCATCAGGACGCGATAGAGACGGGGATCGACTTCGCGCCCGACGTTCATCAGCCGGACCGCGGTGGAGTCTCCTACGCCGTCGATTTCGCGCTGGAGCACCTGCCGCCGGTGATCAGTCCGGGTCAGTCCGAAATCATTGTCGATACGACACTCGATCGTGATCTGCAGGCCGAGGCCGCCAAGGCGGTCGCGGATGAAATCGCCAAAGCCCGTGAGCCATTGGCCGTTGGCCAAGCGGCCGTGGTCGTGCTCGATACCGACGGTGGCATTCGCGCCATGGTCGGCGGACGCTCGTTTGCCGAGAGCCAGTTCAACCGCGCCACCAAGGCGTATCGCCAGCCAGGCTCGGCGTTCAAGCCGTTTGTCTATCTGACGGCCCTCGAAAACGGCTTTACGCCCGACAGCGTCGCCTACGACCTTCCGATGACGATCGGCGGCTGGTCGCCCGGCAACGACAGTGGCAAATACGCCGGACCGGTGGCGTTGCGTCAGGCCCTCGCGCAGTCGATCAACACCGTAGCTGTTCGCCTCGTCGTCGAAACAGGGCCCTCGAAAGTGGCCCGCCTCGCCAAGCGCCTCGGCATCGACAGCACGCTCCGGGAGGAAGCCTCGCTCGCGCTCGGCACCTCTGAAGTGAGCCTGCTGGAATTGACCGGCGCTTACGGCGCGTTTGCCCGCGGCGGAAGGCCCGTCGAGCCCTACGTCATTCGGCGTATTCGCTCGCGCGCGGGCCGGGTGCTCTACGCACGCGGCGCGGAACCGGTCTCCGGGCGCGTTGCTCCGGCGACGGTTGGAGCTTTGAACGACATGCTGGCCGACGTCGTTCGCGCCGGTACCGGGCGCCGTGCCGCGCTCGATAGCAGGCCGGTCGCGGGTAAGACCGGGACCAGCCAGGATCATCGGGACGCCTGGTTCATCGGCTTCACCGCCCAGATGATCGGAGGCGTGTGGGTGGGCAATGACAATGGCGAGCCCATGCGGAACGTCACGGGTGGACAGATTCCCGCGGTCATCTGGCGGCGGATCATGGCGGCGGCTCATGAACATGAACCCGTCCTGCCGCTCCCCGGCGTCGATGCCTATCGCGCGAGTGAGGTCGCGGCTCTCCGCGCGGTCCGAACCGTCGAAACTGGCGCCGCATCCCACGGGCCCGACCCGATCCGCGCGGAACTGTTGCCTTGGCAGAGCGCGCCATCAAGACAGGCGAAGGTCCGCGAAGAACGCGCGGGGCCCGACGCCATTCAACGGCCGGACATGACGGGAAACAGGGCAAGTGCGGAGCGCGAGCATGTCTCCGCTGGCAGGGTCTCGCTGCACCCGCCCGGCCCGGCCTATCCAGACGCACCGATCAGCGCCGACTTCATCGCGCGGTCTCTGGAAGGACTTTGAGCGCTTGGTCCTTGAGCCGCTCAGGTGGAGACGGCCGCTCCGTAGCGATGGAGGTCCATGCCGTAGATCTGCAGCCAGCGCTTCGAATCTTCCAGCAGCGGGCAGAGCTGCCGCACGGTCTTCCAGAAACGCGGTCCGTGGTTCATTTCCGCGAGATGCGCAACCTCATGCGCGGCCACGTAATCGAGCACGTGGGGCGGCGCCAGGATCAAGCGCCACGAGAACGAGAGAACGCCCGTCGTCGAGCACGACCCCCACCGGCTGGTCTGGTCGCGGACGGCGATGCGCTTGGGATGCCGGCCGATCGCTTTCGCATGGATGGCGACGCGATCCGACAAATCCCGCCGCACTTCGGCGTCGAGCCAAGTCTTGAGGCGACGCGTCACTGTCTCGCCTGCTCCAGGGACGACGAGCAGAGGATGAGGATCCTTTTCGATCCGGCGGACGAGACGTGAACGGCAGCCTGTTTCACCGGCCACGATCAGATGCGCGACGCCGCGCAACGGCATGTACATTCCATGCCGCAGCGGCACCGGTTGAGGCAGGCTGTCCAAGCGCTGACGGACCCAATCGATATTGCGGTTGAGGAACGAGCCGGCCTCGTCGAGCGGACATTGTGCCGGCAGCGTGACGATGACCGCGCGCCGCGTCCGGCTGACGCGCAGCGTCAGACGCCGTGCCGCGGGATGCCGCCTCACCTCCACCGGCGCACCAAGTCCGTCGATCGCCCGCGCATCCAGCGCTGCAACGTGAGACGGTCTCGACGGCCGCATGGACACCTCTTTGCAATTCCGCGTTTGCGACGGGAACAGAACGACGCGCCCGATATGCGTCTCATTCGGGAGAACGCGTGAGGCCTCTTGGCCATCGTCGCTAAGGCGCGAGCGCCTTGTCCCTTCTCGACTGACCTAGCAGCGTCTGTGCGGCATGTGCCAGTGGAAATTCATCGTTGCGATGGCGTCACGCCGTGGTGTTGCAGCGTTGCGCCAGCGACATCGCGCACTCTAGTGCACCGCATCTCGGCCATCACGTGAGTGCGGCGATGGCTTGGGCAAGAGTGTCGACATCTGTCGTGTGCGGGAAGTGCTTCACATAATTCCCGTGGCTGTCCATAAGATAGAAGAACGAGCTGTGATCGACGTTGTATCGGTTGGGGTCGTCTTTGTTGGGCACCTTCAACGCATAGACGCGATAGACCTTGACGGCGGCGGCCACTTCGTCGGGCGTTCCCGTCAGTCCGATGATCGACGGATGAAAGCTCTTCACGTAGGGCCCCATCTTCTCGACCGTATCGCGTTCGGGATCGACGGTGATGAACAAGGGCGCGACGGACTTCGCCTTGTCGCCCGCCTTGTCGAGAGCGGCACCGAGGACTTGAAGACCTGAAGGACACACGTCAGGGCAGTTTGTGAACCCGAAGAACACGACCATCGGACGTCCCGCGAAGTCTTTGTTGGTGACGCGCTTTCCTGTTGGATCGACCAGAGCGAACGGGCCTCCGATGAGCGGACTGCCGGTCGTCTTGATCGGCGCGGGCCTATCATCGGGCGCAAGGATCATGACGGCCGTCGCGATCCCCGCGACAACGCCGAGCACGACAGCTGCGATCGACTTCCAACTCATGAGATTATCCCTGGAATAGCGACGGACGCGCCGCGGAATGCTCCGCAAACCGCTCGGTCGGGCTTGATTTATCGACGTTCCATGTCCGAGATAGCGGCGAAGTGCCCAGCTCGCAATGGGGCCTCGCGACGGGGCCCAGCAGGGGCGCGCCACGCCGCGCCCCGCCACTGCGCCGCCAACAGACGTGCAAGATGACGCAACTCATCCCCGAGGACGGTTTTTGGGAGCGAACAGAGGGCGAGAGCCAGCTGCGTCTCGTCACTCTCGTTCGGTTGCGGTGGCTTGCCATCTTCGGCCAGCTTTTGGCCGTGATCGTCGTCGGCGCCGGATTCGGCTTCGACATGCCGGTCGGCTGGTGCCTCTTCTTTGTCGCCTGCTCGGCGTGGCTCAACGTCTATCTTTCGGTCAAGTACCCCGCGCGCCATCGCCTGACGATCCGCTTCGCGACCGGGTTGCTGGCCTACGACATCCTCCAGTTGGCCGCCCTCCTCTATCTGACCGGCGGCATCGAGAACCCATTCACGATGCTGATCGTCGCGCCCGTGACGGTTTCCGCGGCAACGCTCCCGCTCGCTAACACGATCGTCCTTGGCGCGTTGGCGGCCGTCTCGACGATCCTTCTCGCCGTCACTGCCTACCGCCTGCCCTGGCACGCGGGCATCGTGCTGGATCATCCCGCGCTCTACGACTTCGGGATGGTCTCGGCCGTTATCGCGACTATGACCTTCATCGCGCTCTATGCACGGCGGCTGACGCGGGAAGGCCGCCAGATGTCGGCGGCACTCGCCGCAACCGAACTCGTGCTCGCACGCGAGCAGAAGCTCCACGCGCTCGATGGTCTCGCGGCCGCGGCGGCGCATGAACTCGGCACTCCGCTCTCGACCATCGTTCTCGTGACGAAGGAACTGGCCCAGTCCCTGCCGAAGGGCAGCACGATGATCGAAGACGTGGAACTGCTCCGGCAGCAGGCACTGAGATGCCGGGAGATCCTGCAAAAGCTCACCAAAAGTCCGGCCGAGCAGGACCCCATGCACGCCAATCTCACCTTGCGTGAGATGCTGAACGAAGCGGCAGCACCCTATGGCAACGCCCGGGCGCCGATCTTCATCTTCGCCCATCCCGAAAGCGGTACCGACCCCGGCGCGGCGCGCGAACCCGTCGCCGCCCGCCGCCCCGGCGTCCTCTACGGCCTCGGCAACATCCTCGAGAACGCCGTCGACTTCGCCGAGAGCCGGGTCGATCTCGTCGCCGAATGGTCCGGCGCCAATGTCGTTATAACCGTTGCGGACGACGGCCCGGGCTTCAGCCCCGATATCATCGACACGCTGGGCGAGCCCTACGTGACGACGAGGCCCGCGGGCGCGCGCCGGCCGGCCGGCGTCAAGGCCGGCGGCCTCGGCCTCGGCTTCTTCATCGCGAAAACGCTTCTCGAGCGCTCGGGCGCCCGCCTCACACTTGAAAATCGCGCGGCCCCCCAGACCGGCGCGGTGGTCCGGATCGTCTGGCCTCGCGCGCAGTTCGAAGCGGGTTCTCAGGCCGGCCGCGAGCCAGCGCTCCCGAAGGACAATCCCGCCGTTCCTGGCGTCGAGGTCTTCGACCGTTAACCTCTTGCGCGCGATCCGACGTGCCTGGACGCGCCGAATCATCTCTGAGCCCCGGTTATCCCAAGCTCGGTAACCATCGTCCCCTCTAAATCCCCCTTCCGGGCCCTTGGCGAGCGGAATTGAAGCCTATAGTTTGCGCTTCGGGAGGACGAATAAGTGAACAACGAAGATCTCTCATTCAAACCAGACGAACTGCCCGAAGACCGCTCGCTGGTCGTGCTCGACGACGATCGAGCCTTTCTCCAGCGATTGTCGCGCGCCATGGAGCAGCGCGGTTTCGAGGTCAGGAGCGCGTTCTCCGTTGCCGAGGGCATCGATCTTATTCGGCAGGCGCCGCCGGCCTTCATGATCGCCGACCTTCGCCTCGAGGACGGCAACGGCCTCGACGTCATCGCAGAGCTGACCCGGCTCCGGCCGAACGCCCGCATCATCGTGCTGACCGGCTACGGCAACATCGCGACGGCCGTCTCTGCCGTGAAGCTCGGCGCAGTCGATTATCTGGCGAAACCGGCCGACGCGGACGACGTGACCGACGCGCTCTTGGCCCCGCCCAACGCGAAGGCCCCTCCACCCGAGAATCCGATGTCGGCCGACCGGGTCCGTTGGGAGCACATCCAGCGTGTCTACGAACTCTGCAACCGCAACGTGTCCGAGACGGCGCGGCGGCTCAACATGCATCGCCGCACGCTCCAGCGTATCCTCGCCAAGCGCGCGCCGAAGTAGTTTCCTTGCAGCACTAGGGTTTCAAACGTCGAACGCATCCGGCTCGAGCCCCAGTGCAGGGTCGAGCAGGGATGCGAGGCGCACCGATGCCGTGCGCGCGAGCCGCAAGAGAAGGGCTTTCCGCCGCGCGGCCGTCAGCGGTTCGTGCGGTGCGTCGCGCACGATCTCGCCGCCATAGCGGTCCGCGAGAATAAGCCCGCAGTCCGACGGCAGGATTTCGGCCGGAAAATCCGGCCGGACCGCGAACAGCAGCCGATCGCACGACGCTCGGTAGTCAGGCCACTTCTGATCGGCCCGGAAGTCCTCGATGCTCGATTTGATTTCGACGATCGAGATCGTACCGTCCTTCGACACCGCCATCACGTCGGCGCGCCGTCCGTCAGGCAGCGGCACCTCGATCTGCGGCGCGAGCCCATGCGCGATGAGGAGGCGGATGACGCCGCGGCGGATTTCCGGCGCGACGTCCCGCCCGCTCGACGGTGCCGGCGTCACGGACCTGTTGGCCGGGTCGGACGTTGGAGTGCTGTCGTCGGACGTGCGGATTGACGTTGAAGGCATGGAGCAGCATACCCGCCTCTACGCGGGGCGTCACGCTGGCGCGCGCAGCGGCCTGGATTGGCGCCTGTCGATATGCCCGAGTTGCCTGAAGTCGAGAACGTCCGCCGAACGCTCATCCCGGCCGTGGTCGGTGCCAGGATCGAGCGTGTCGAGTTGCGCCGCGGCGATCTGCGGTTCCCTTTCCCCGACCGGTTCGCCGAACGGCTCGAGGGCCGCTGCATCCGCGAGATCGGCCGCCGTGCGAAATATTTGCTCTGGCGGCTCGAGGGCGGTGAGGTCCTGATCGTTCACCTCGGCATGAGCGGGCGAGTGATACTGTCTTCTTCTTCGGACGCCCAGTCCTCGCTCGATCAACGCGGCGCGGTCGTCGGCCGCTATGTCTATGAGGCTGGCGACCTTCCACAGCACGACCATGTCGTCATGCGTCTCTCGAACGGCGCGACGGTGACCTACAACGATCCGCGCCGGTTCGGCTTCATGCTGCTGACGGACGACGACGGGCTCGATAGGCATCCCCTCTTCCGTCACCTGGGCGTCGAGCCCACGGGGACCGATCTCGACGCCGCAGAACTTGCGCGGCGTGCGCACGGTCGGCGCACGGACTTGAAGGCATTCCTCTCCGATCAGCGCCAGGTCGCCGGCCTCGGCAACATCTATGTGGCGGAAGCGCTCTTTCGCGCCGGACTGTCGCCCATGCGAAAAGCCGGCACTCTCGCACGCCGCGACGGCGGCCCGACCGAACGCGCCGAACGCCTCGTCGCGGCGATCCGCGCCATTATTCATGAGGCCATCGAAGCTGGCGGCTCCACGCTCCGCGATTTTGTCCGCGCCGACGGGTCGCGAGGGGATTTCCAATCGGCCCACGCCGTCTACGATCGGGCCGGGGCGACATGCGTCAGGCCGGGGTGCGGCGGGGTCGTCAGGCGGCGCGTGCAATCGAACCGCTCGACGTTCTACTGCCCGAAGTGTCAGCGCTGAACGGGCGCCCCTCCGCGGTGCGCTCCCGCACGGTTGAGTCTCCAGTGCGTGATCGTCGCGATGAAGCAGAGCCCGAGGATCGACAGTCCGCCGAAAAGGAAGACATAGTTCGCGGCCCAATCACCCTTGAGCGTCCCGAGTTTGCCGGTCCCTGAGAGAAAAATGAGCCCGCCCGTCACGGCCGCCGCATGGAGGAGCGTGAGGTAGAGCGGTGGCGGCTCGCCAGTGACGCCGAGTTTGCGGACATAGAGCAGCAAGAGACAAGCGATGACCGCAGAGCCCGCCGCATACTGCAGCCCGTGCTGCCAGACGAGACCGGCAATCCCGTAGGTCGCGATGAGCGCGGCCGCACCCCACGCATAGACGAGCATCGCAAGCCGCGTGTTGCGGCGCTGGGTGTGGAAGAGTTCGAGCCGAGCATCCTCGGCGCTGGCAGCCACGCCCCATGGCCGGTTGACGAGATACGCCACGAACAGGAGAACGACCGCGAATCCGGCCGCGGCGACGATGCCGAGCGGCCGCGACCGCTCGGCGGCCGCGTAGGCCATGCCCGCCGCACTCGCGACGAGCGGCAGAGCCAGAAGCGGAATGAGCTTCCGGACAAACTCGGGCGGCGAGGGATGCGTGGACATGGCGTGACCGCCGACGGTGAAGGTTCTGGTTCGGGTCGAGGCGCTTGGCCCGACGATGAAACCGGATTAGCCGGTCTTCCGCGCGTAGAACAGGGCGTTGGCGCTGATGGCCGCCAGCGCGATCGATCCGAAGAAGAAGACGTTCGTGGCCGCCCAGTCCTTGACGTCTGGGTTCAGGAATTCCTTGTTGGGGTCGATCAGAAGTCCCGCAACAGCGATGGCCGTTCCAGCTAGCTGCCCGATGGTCAGGTAGCGTCCGAGCCGAAGCATCGTCTCGTCGTCCTTGCCTTTGTCACCGTCGCGCTGCAGCGTCGCGGCGAAGAAGAGGCACATGACGGCGACAGCCGCGAAGGCGGCGAAGAACGTCGGCCATTCGCGCCATGCGTTCGGGAGGAACACGTACGTCACCAGCAGCGCGAGTGCACCCCACGTCCAGACGAGGCCCATGTATCGCGCAGTCGAAGCGGATCTGAGGCTTTGATTCGCATTGGCCGCCTCGAGTTCCCTCTGCTCCTTGATCGAGAGCGCTGCAATCACGATCGCGATCACGGCACAGACGGCCATATACGGTTCCGGCAGGCGCGCCGCGTTGGCCAGGATCAGGCTGCAGATCCCGACGGTCAATGTGATCATCCAGATGACGAGCGCGGAACGCATGGTAGCCCTCTATGGTTGCCCACGACCCTCGACTTTGAGAATTATCTGCCGGGGGATCGTTACGTCTCGATAAACATTTCCACTTTGTGAGAGACGTGCCTGTCTAGCGTTAAGGCTCGATGAATGAGCGTCCTGCGGTGGACGAAGTGCGCCATATTTCGAATGCCGCGCCGGTTGGCGGCGTAGAATCCATCCAACGGGTGTGGCGTGCACGGCCTCGCCATCGGGGGCGCGAGAGGGCAGAGTGCCGGCGCTGCAAGTCGGAGTTGCATTCCATGACGACGTTTTCGAGGACGAGATTGGCCTGCGGCATCCCTAGTGCGCTCCACATCATATGTGCGGCATTGGCCTATCTGGCGACGGTTGCCGGCGCGGCGCACGCTCACGCTGCGGATCATTATACGATCGGTATCCATGTAAGCTCTGATCTGCCCCGCGCTGATGCCGCGAAAAAGGTCGAGAAAAGTCACTGCACGAGCGACGACGCGGCGGCACGCGATGCCACGCCGTTGACCATCCGGCCCGAGGAGGTCGGCGCAATTATCGATTTCGTGAACTTCCGCGTCTCCGAAATCAACGCCAACGGCGGCGTCTCGGTCGGTGGCGGCGCGCCGAGGCCGCTCGAAATTGCAGTCTTCGACGATCACGCAAACGTGGAAGAGACGAAGGCCAATGTCGCCAAGGCTCTCGCCGACCCGGACCTTATTGCCATGGTCGGACTGTCGAATTCGAGCCGAGGGATGGCGGTCGTGGAACCGATTGGCAAAAGCGGCGTCCCGCTCGTTTCCGAGTGGTCGGACGAGACGATCTTCGCGCCCTACGCCAGCATCTACAATCTGACCCGCAGCGTGAAGGACGAGAAGGAAGTCTTCGGCAGCTTCGCGCGGGACCGCTACAAGCGCATCGTGTTCGTCGGCAAGCGCGGCGATCGCTACACCGAAGCCTATCATGACTACATCGCAACCCTCGCGCCCGACGTGACGCTCGCGGGCACCTATTGGCTGACGGCCGACGGCACACTCGAAAAGGAGGCCGAGGCCGCCGATCGCACGGCCGAAGCCGTCGCCGCATCGGGCGCCGACCTCATCTTCCTGTCCATCGGCCGGAGGCCGGGGGCCGAACTCCTGGAGCGGCTGTCGGCCAAGGGCGTGGCGCTTCCGGCGTTCATCGCGTTGGGATCAGTTGCCGGCATCATGGCGGACCCGGGAAACGGCGGCTGTGACTATGGCGGCGCACTCTACGAGATTGCCGAAGGCGGAATTTCGAACCTCAACAACGAGCGTCTCGAGGAGATGATGCGCAAGCCCCATCGTATGGGTGCGACGCGCGAATATTCCGACTATGCGAAAGGTTACGGCGCGCGCTACGCCGACATCGTGGCGCTCATTGCCGACGCAGCCCGTCACAGCCCATCACCTGACGTGGCGGCCGTGCGGACCGCGATCAGCGGCTTTCTCGGCACGCTTAAGGCGGGTCGGCGCGTGTGGCGCGGACTGGCGCAGGACTGGAGCTTCTCGCCGGAGCGCGCGTCGTCTGAGCGCTCGCTCCTCGTATGGCGCCCGGCCGGCGGACGGGGCGCCATCCTCGCGCCCTTCCAATACGAACGCTCAGGCAGTGCGATGCTGCGCATTCCGGTGCTCTACGTGCACCTCGATCTCGTCCGCATTTTTCACGTCGACAGCAGCGCCCGAAGCTTCGAAGCCGAGTTCTTCCTGACCATCGACGGTGAGGCCGATTTCGATGCCGGCAATCTCGAGTTCACAAACGCCGAGAGAAGCCCGGACGGGTCCGAGCGCATGGTCCAGATCCAGCGCGTCCATCAGGATGCCGCGGGCTCGAGCGCAAAACCCGGCGCCAGCATCTACCGCGTCTCGGGCCGCTTCCGCTTCGAGCCCAATCTCGGCAAGTATCCGTTCGATCGCCAGGTCTTTTCGATTTCGTTCCAGCCGGCCAAAACATCCGCGACCTTCCTGCTCCAGCCGCCCCTTCTGCAACCGCCCTCCCAGTCGATCGACCGGCAGACGTTCAAGGTCGAGGGCTGGCACGTGAGAAGCCACTATGTCGGCGCCAACGAACGCATCATCGGGTCGAGTCTCGGCCCCATGGGCGAGGAGCGCATCCTGTCGTTCTACAACTTCAACTATACGTGGGTGATGGAGCGTGAAGTCGTCGACTACATATTGCGCGTGGTGATCCCGCTGCTCTTCATCATCCTTGTGAGCTACACCGCGAACTTCATCCCCCGCTCGGAATTCCAGGCCATTATGGGCATTCAGGTGACGGGGCTGCTGTCCGCGATTGCCCTTTATCTCGCATTGAACCAGCCGCAGGCTGACACCGCGACACTCTCCGACATCATCTTCGTTATGGCCTACGCCGCGATCAGCGCGATGATCGTGCTGTCCGTTCTCGAGGTGAACACGACGATCGCCCGATCAGGAACGGCACTCGCGGTCATCAACGTGCTGCAAATCTACCTGCTGCCGCTGATCACGGCGGCCACGCTCGCCTATGTCATCGCGGCTGCAGCTCTTGACGGCGATCCGTTCGTGGCGCTCATGCGCTGGACGAGGTCGCTCTCGTGATCTCGGCTGCGCGGTGGGTTCAGCCCGCCATCCGCGCGAGATAGTCGGCTGACGTCCCGACGATCTTGGGATCGGGCTTGGACGCGATTTTGGCATCTTTACCCTCGTAGTCGAACGCATCGAGCAGGACACGTATGACGGCGAGGCGCGCGCGGCGCTGGTCGTTGGCGTTGACGACCGTCCACGGGCAGTCGGCCGTATCCGTGAACCGGAACATGTCAGCTTCGGCGGTCGAATAGTCATCCCACTTGCCGATTGCCTGCAGGTCGATGTCGGTGAGCTTCCAGCGCTTCAGGGGATCGTGGCGGCGCTCGTGGAATCGCATGAGCTGCATCTCGCGCCCGACCGTCAGGTAGAACTTGAAAAGGTGGACCCCGTCGCGGACGAGAAGGCTCTCGAGAGTAGGCGCATCGCGCAGAAAGTCCGCCTGCTGATCCTTGGTGCAGAAGCCCATGACCGGCTCGACTCCCGCGCGATTGTACCAGGAGCGATCGAATAGGACGATGTCGCCGCGCGCCGGCAATTCGGCGACGTAACGCTGGAAGTACCACTGGCCGCGCTCGGTCTCGGTCGGTTTCGTGAGCGCGACCGAGCGGGCATAGCGTGGCTTCATGTGTTGCAGGATCGCGTTGATGCTCCCGCCTTTGCCCGAGCTGTCCCGCCCTTCGAAGAGCACGAGCACCCGCTCGCCTCGGCTCTGGATATGGGATTGAAGCTTCAATAGCTCGATCTGCAGCGGTTCGAGTTCGGCCTCGTAGGTCTTGCGCTTCATCGTGTCGTCATAGGGGTATCCGCCTGACGCGAGCGCTTTGTCCTCGATTGCCTTCGGCAGCTTCGGGTCGTCGATGTCGAAGTTGGGGTAGTCGGCGGCCACGGCGTGCGCGGTGGTCGACTCGATATCGGACTTCGATTTCGCCGCGACCTTCGGGTGCTTGGAGGCCTTCTCCCCTTTGCCGCCTTTGTCGTTCTTCCCCATGTCCGATCCTCGTGTCTCAGCGTGCCGGAAAACCATGTCCGACATCTCGGAACGAAAGCTAGCCGGTCGCCGCCGATCGTCCAATCGGTTGCTTGAGCCCGGTTAACGAGTGGGGCGATCTGGGCGGCTTTCCGCCACGTGTCCGCCGTCAAGGACCGGCCGACAGCCATGAACGCGCCAAAGAACCGTCACCGTCGAGCTTTAGCGAAAGGAGGGATCACGACGGGATCGAGAAGCGGCACTTCCCAGCGATGCGGTGGGAGGGGTCGAACCTGGCGCAACGGACGCGGCGCCGGGACGAGAGGGCGTGCGTCGAGACGAGGGGCGTATCCCATGTCAATTGCGACGAGGGAAAGCGGAACCGGAAGTTCGCGGTCGGCGGGTCATACGGACGTCCCGTCCACGGATGGTGCGGCGCCTCGCGACGTCAAGAAGCTCGTCCTCGTCCTCGGTCTCGGTGCTCTGAGTTGGGTCGCGACGTACGTCGGCATGTTGGAGCTGATCGAAGCCAACATGGGCGACCTGCCGATCATCCATAAGCTGATCGTCGGGTTTTCGGTCGCCATGCTGATGGTCATGATCATCTGGCTGCTCGACCAGATGTTCGCGCCGATCCCCGCGTTCACGAAGGTAGTCTACGCCGCAGGCTACATATTCCTGACGATCATCTCGGTCGGGTTCGGATTCGGCTTCTATTGGAAGGTCCTGGAAAGCCGGGCGGAAAGCTCCCGCTCGGCCGAAGCGGCCGTGTCTCAGGTCCAGACGGCCCTTTATGGCGCCGCCGCGCGGCTCGACCAGCTTCAGGCGACGCTCGTGAAGCTGGCCGATGTCTCCGCCGCTAAGGCGGAGCAAGAGCGCACGCAAGGAACCTCTTGCCCCAACAGCCGTCCGGGCGACGGTCCGCGCCGCAAAATGCGCGACGAGGACGCCGCGCGGTTCCAATTTGCATCCGATTTTGTCAAAGGGCGTGCTTCGGCCGTCAAATCCGAGCTTTCAGCGCTCGATGGCGATCTCGCGAAGATCGCAAGCCGTGATCCCGCGACGTTCGATGCGGCGACTGGCACGCGAACGGAATTCATGAAGGGCCTGTCGCGGAAGCTCGACATGACCGTTACCGGTTTCAACGCCTTCCGCACCGACCCTCAGCTCCGCCAGCTCCGGACAGATCTCGCCGACCGCGCCGAGCGCTCGACGTTCGGCGATCCCAAGAGCGGCGGCTTCATTTGCCCCGATAGCCAGCTCCAGGGCGCGCTCCGCGGGTCCGTCCGCGCGATCGACGAATTGCCCGTCCTCGAAAAGCCCGTGATCGCGAGCGTCGAAGGCGCAGACGCGACCGTCGAAGCGTTCCGCCGTCTGACCGCAACTTTCGCCGGTCTCCTGACCCTTAAGATGCCCCCGACGATCGAGGAGATCCGCGACTTGCAGCAGAAGGCGGTCCAGTCGCTCGAAAGCCGGTCTGATGCCAAGCCGCTGGACACCATGGCGGTTGGCTTGTCCTCGCGCGACTACGTCCCGCTGGCTGTCGCCTTGTTCGTCGATCTTTGCCTGCTGCTCGTGTCGATGGGCCGCCCGGTCGATCGTCTCGGCGGCCTCATGCCCAAGATGCGCGCAGCCGAGGCGAGCCCCGTCAGCCAGATTCTGTCGCGCTTCAACGACATCCACCGTGACCCCGAAGTTCGCCAGACTTTCGAGGTCTTCCGCCATGTCGTCTTCGATCAGGGCGGCGTCTACTACGTCGCCGTGCCGCTCGATGCGCCGTATCGCTGGAACCCACGCAATCCAAATCAGAAGTATGGCTACGCCTCGTCCGATGCCGAGGCGCTTCAGGACGAAGCGCACCTCCTTGCCAATCTGTTCACGAGCTTCGAGAAAGAACGCATCTTCGCGCGGGTCTATTCACCCTTGCTGACGACGCGCGCCATCCAGAAGAAGCTCGCGCGTCAGGGGAGCAAATTCGCCGGCTGCGAAGCGTATCGTGTCTATCGGTTCCGCGATGGCGCATGGCCCGAGATTATCCTCGGCGCCGTCATGGGGGCCGCGAAGCGCGCCGAAGCAGCCCGCGATGCGACAGCCACGAGCACCCGATTTGTCGACCCCCTTCTTGAGAAACCGGACGAACTAGCGACGAGGAAGCCGAGCCCTGCCTCGCCAAGCCGCGCCTCTTCGAGCACTGGCCCTGGTGCTAACACGTCCCCACACGCGGCGGCACGCCCTGCCAACGAACACGCCCGACGCCGCGCGGCATCCACGGCCCCGCTCACCGAGCCGCGTTCCGTCGATCCCGATCTCGTAGCGAAGCACGGGCCTTACGCGCGGTTCGCCAGCGCCGATCTCGGACCCGGCGAGGAGACGTTCGTCGATGTCGGCCGGCCAGCCAACTCCAACACCGCGGGGGCGATGTCGGAGAAGGGGGGCGAGCGGGTCATCGCACTTCCACGCCGGTTACCCGCGGCGCCGCGCCCCGGTGCCGACGGGCCGCGAGACGCAGATGCGCAGCCGGCCCGCGTGTCGGGCGAACGCATTGCGGACATTGTCCGACCCATATCGGCCGAAGGGACCGGCGGAGCACCACTGCGGCAGAGCTCCAATTCCGAAGTCGACATCGTGCTATCGCGTGAGACGGCGACGTTCACCGTTCCGCTCTCGGATATTCCGCTGCCGAATGTGATGCGGGGCACGATCCCGGTCTCGCACGCCACGCTGCCGAAGAGACTTCTGGCAGCCCCCGTGACGCGCGGCGACCTCAGTGGAATGGAGCCTGCCATCGGAGTCGCTCTTCCCGAGCCGTTCGTGCGCATCGCGCGCGTTTTGGGTGGGGGAGCAGATATCGAGATCGACGCCGCCGAATTGCCGTCACAAGGCGTATTCGAGGCAGAGAACGACGACGCCGGTCGCCTTGCAGCGCGGCTCCGCCCCGCTCGAAACGCATCTGAATTTGGGGAATGACCGATGGACGCCGATGTTTCGCCCTCAGACGGGCCTCAACCGTTGCTTAAGAGGTTTGGGCCTTTAATCGGAACGCCTCAGGGCCCGGGCCGCGGACAAGTTCACGTTGGCGGTCCAGGAAATAAGGAACGAGAACCATGCGCCCCTTGAACTCTCCTCGAATGCACGTTGTACGTAAGGAGGAGAAGGAGGCGCGACTGGCGGAATTTCTCGGCGATTCGTTCAAGGCGCTCGACGCCGACACATCCAGTCATCCCGTCGTATCGATCGTCGCGCGCGGCTACGACAGCCCGGTCGTCGCGGCCCTGGCCTCACAATCCGCCCTTCTGTCGCATGCCGGCATTCTGGTGCGCCTGCTTGTCGTCAACGAGGAGGCCTCCGTACCCACGGCCTTTGCCGACATCTCCCGCACCTTGAAAGTTCGGGTCGGCTCGGACCACCGCATTCACGACGCCCATGAGCAACTCGTGTTCGGCGACCGCGTGGTCTGGATCGGTGACTGCATGCGCCGCGACCCGGCGAAGCGCGACGCCTACGAATGCTACAGCCGCGACTGCGCCGAGACGGCCATCTTCGCACTCCGGTCTTTCGAGCGTCTCTGGAAACTCGGCCGCCCTGCCAAGGCCCATGCCTTCGACAGCCTCAAAGCCCGCAACGTCGAGATCATTGAGGTCGCGCTCGCGGCCATCTCCGAGACCGAACCGGCCGCCACCGCCAGCACCCGGCATTGATCGACCAGCGCTATCGGCGATCCTGACATCGCAACCAGCGATATTTTCCGGCAATTAACCGCAAATTGCTTGTTGCCGTCACCTTGCGGACGTAGCGCCCTGATGGGCTTTCCCTTCGTCTCGGGAAAACAGATTGTTCCCGAGCCACTGAAGCGGCCCGGCATGCCTGTTCGACTGCCCGGACCGCCCCAACGAAGGACGGTTCGCCATGCGGCTCCTTTCCGCTCTCCTGTTCCTCCTCACAGCCTGCCTCGTTTCGCCCTTCCTGGCCGAGTCGTCACGGGCTGAAACGGAGCCGAAGTTCCGGCACGACGGCCTCGTCGACGACGCCAAGCGCTACGAGACCTACATCATGGAGACCTGGAAGCGGGGTCCGAAGCCCGCCGCGGAACTCCGCAGGGTCGCCGAGAAAGCGATGACGACAGACCCGCGCGCAGCATCCCGCGACTACGCGACGGCAGTGGCGACCGAACCGAAGAACGCCGATAGCTGGCTCGGCCTCGCCCGCGCGCTCCTCGCGATCAAACCCGACGAGAACCAGGGTTCCGAGCGCTACGACCTGCCCGTCAATGCCTCGGGTGCGGCGTTCCGCGCCTACGAGCTTTCGCCCGACCGGCCCGCGCGGGCCCGCGCACTCGCCGTCCTCGGTGAAGCGATGGAGCGCCGCGCCTACTGGCGACCTGCGATCGAGGCCCTGCGCACGAGCCTCGCGCTCGCCGATGCGCCCGACGTCCGCCAGCGGTTCGAGAAGCTGCGCACCGAGCATGGCTTCCGCATGACCGACTACAAGACCGACACGGAAGGCGCATCTCCGCGCGTCTGCGCCGTCTTCTCGGAAAATCTATCGCGCGGCCAGATCGAGTTTTCGAAGTTCGTGACCGTCGACGGCAAGGACCCCCAGTCGGTCGTCGCCGAGGGCGCGCAGCTGTGCGTCGAGAATCTCGCGTTCGGCCAGCGCTATGAAATCCAGATCCGCGAGGGACTTCCCTCCGACATCGGCGAGACGCTCGAAAAGAAGGCCGTTGTCGCGGTCTACGTCCCCGATCGTAAGGCGAGCGTGCGCTTCAGCGGCAAGGCCTACGTTCTGCCGAGCCGCGGCCAGCAGGGCATTCCCGTTGTTTCCGTCAATACCACGCGGCTCGCGATCGAGGTCTATCGCGTCGGTGATCGCAGCATCTCGGCCGTCATCGGCAATGGTGAAATGGAGCGCCAGCTCTACAGCTACGATGTCGAAACATTGCGAGACCGCACCGGCGTCAAGGTCTACGAAGGCGAGATGGATGTGGCCTCCGATCTCAACGCAGAAGTGACGACCGCATTCCCCGTGACCGAGACGCTCGGAACGCTCGAGCCCGGCGTTTATGCGATGGTCGCTGAGCCCGCCGACAAAGGCGACGGCGACAACTACGGGCAGGTCGCGACGCAATGGTTCGTCGTCTCCGACCTCGGCCTGACGGCGTTCACCGGCAAGGATGGCGTGCACGCCTTCGTGCGCTCGCTCGCCGATACATCGGCCGTCGAAGGCGCGTCCGTGAAGCTCGTCGCGCGCAACAACGAGGTTCTGGCAACACTTAAGACCGATGCCAAGGGCTATGTGCGCTTCGACAGCGGTCTTGCGAAAGGTGAGGGCGGTCTCCAGCCGGCGATCCTCGTCGCGGAGAAGGACGCGACCGAATACGCCTTCCTCGATCTCACCCAGAACGCCTTCGATCTCTCGGATCGCGGCGTCAAGGGACGCGAGGCACCGGGCCCCATCGACGCCTATGTCTACACCGAGCGCGGCGTCTATCGTCCGGGTGAGGAAGTGAACGTCACAGCGCTCGTCCGCGATGCCGCGGGCGTGGCCATGAACGTGCCGTCGACACTCATCGTCACACGCCCCGACGGCGTCGAGCACGCCCGCTATCCTCTCGCCGACGAAGGCCTCGGTGGTCGCTCGCTCCGTATGCTCCTGTCGGGCGGCGCCATGACCGGCACGTGGAGGGCCTCGCTCCACGCGGATCCTAAAGCGCCCGCACTCTCGCAGGTCTCGTTCCTCGTCGAGGACTACGTGCCCGAACGGCTCGATCTTGCGCTGGACGCGGGCAGCGCCAAGCTGGCCCCCGGGCAGTCGGCCGAGATCGCTGTCCAGGGTCGGTATCTCTATGGTCCGCCAGCGGCCGGCCTCACCATCGAAGGCGAAGTAATTGTCAAGGCTGCGGCCACCGAGCCGGCGGAACTCAAAGGCTTTCAGTTCGGAGATGCCGAACAGACCATCACGACCGTGCGCCAACCCCTGGAAGGCCTGCCGGTCACTGACAATGACGGCAAGGCGAAGATCGCCATAGCATTGCCGGCGATCGAGGCGACCGCGCGTCCGCTGGAAGCCCAGGTGATCGTGCGCCTTCGTGAAGTGAGCGGCCGCACCATCGAGCGCTCGGTCTCCGTTCCCGTCGATCTCGGACAGGCACGCATCGGCGTGAAGCCGCTTTTTGGGCCCACGGGTCCTGGAGAAAACGCAAAGGCCGGTTTCGAGGTCGTGAGCCTCGGCGCGGATGGAAAGCAGGTCGCCGAGACAGGACTCGTCTGGGAACTCGTCCGCCTCGACACGTCCTGGCAGTGGTACAGCCGCGACGGCTATTGGACCTATGAAGCCCAGACGCTGAAACGGCGCATTGCGAACGGCACAGTCGATGCTCTGGCTGACAAGCCGGTCTCGATCGCCGCCGATGTCGATTACGGACGCTACAAGCTCGAAGTTCGCTCGGTGGCGGCCAATGGCCCGCAGACGAATGTGCTCTTCAGCGCGGGCTGGTACACCTCCGCCGACGCGGCCGAGAGCCCCGAAATGCTCGACGTCGCACTCGATAAGGAAAGCTACAAGGCCGGCGATGTCGCAAAGCTCCGCATCGCGACCCGGACAGGTGGCCGCGCGCTGATCGCCATACTCGGAAATGGCCTCGTTTCGACCGAAGAGGTGGAAGTCGCGAAAGGCGGCGGCGAAGTTTCGATCCCGGTCGGCGCAGACTGGGGACCGGGTGCTTACGCAACGGCCCTGCTCTATCGCCCGATGAACGAAGCTGAGAAGCGCATGCCGAGCCGCGCCATCGGAGTGAAGTGGATCGGCGTCGATCAGTCCGCGCGCACGCTTTCGGTCGACATCGGCGCGCCCGACAAGATCAAGGCGCGCGACGGGCTCGCGGTGCCGGTCAAGATCGGTGGCCTGACGCCGGGCGAAGAAGCTTATCTGACGGTTGCCGCTGTCGATGTCGGCATTCTGAACCTCACCCGCTTCGAAGCGCCCGCACCGACCAAGCACTTCTATCAGCAGAGAAAGCTCGCGCTCGACATCCGCGACTACTACGGCCGTCTCATCGACGGCATGCGCGCCGAGAAGGGCAAGATGCGCTCGGGCGGCGACGGCATGGACGAGGAAGGCATGAAGGGTAGCCCGCCGGTCGAGGAGACGGTGGCGGAGTTCTCGGGTCTCGTGAAGGTCGGTGCCGACGGTTCGGCGAAGGTCGAATTCGCGCTCCCCGATTTCAACGGGACCGTGCGCGTGATGGCCGTCGCGTGGTCGAAAGACAAGCTCGGGCAGGCGACGAAGGACATCCTCGTCCGCGATGCGGTGGCGCTGACAGTGTCGGCCCCGCGCTTCCTGACGCTCGGAGACGAGGTGACGATCGACTTCTCCGTCCACAACGTCGATGGTGCGGCAGGCGAGTACCGCGTGGCGCTTTCGAAGCTCCCCGTCGACGCTTCGGCGGGCGGGGCCCAGTCCGTCATGGATCGTCCGGTGCCACTTAAGGCGGGCGAACGTGTGAGCGAACGCATCGCGCTCCGGCCAAAGGATGTCGGCAGCGAAGTGTACGATGTCGCCGTAACCGGTCCCGACGGGATCGATGTCCGCCGCCGCTTGACATTCGACGTCGAACCGCCGGCCGGCGACATCAAGCGCACAACGGTCAGCGCCTTGAAGGGCGGCGGCGGCACGCTGACGCTCGGCAAGGACCTGATCTCGGGCCTCATCAAGAGCCGCACGCGCGTCAATGTCAGCGTCGGCCCGGCCGCGCGCCTCGATGTTCCAGGCCTCCTGACAGCGCTCGATCGCTACCCTTACGGTTGCGCCGAGCAGACCGTCTCGCGTGCCATGCCGCTCGTTTACGTCAACGCGGTCGCCGAGCAGATCGGCATCGCGCCGGACAAGGAGATCAGGGCTCGCGTCGAGGGCGCCATCACGCGCCTCTACGAGATGCAGGATCAGACCGGTGCGTTCGGCATCTGGGGACCGGCTGACACCGATCTCTGGCTGACGTCATACGTCGCGGACTTCCTGACCCGCGCGAAGGAAGCCGGCTATCCGGTCCGGCCGTTGAACCTCAGCCAGGCCCTCGACCGCCTGCAGAACTTCGTCGCGAATGCGCAGGATAGCGAGAAGTCCGGTGAAAGCCGGGCCTATGCGCTCTATGTGCTCTCCCGCAACGGCCGCGCACCGATGGGTGAACTGCGCTATTTCGCTGACGAGAAGCTCGATCAGTTCGCGACACCGCTCGCCAAGGCGCAACTGGGTGCCGCACTGTCGATGACGGGCGACAAGAACCGTGCAGAGCGCGTATTCCGCGCGGCCATCGGTGCCATGGAGGAGGTGCCAGCGACGCTGCTCGCGCGCGATGACTACGGCTCGAACCTGCGTGATGGCGCGGCCCTCGTGACGCTCGTGAAGGAGACGGGTCTTTTCCCCGAGGAGGCGCCGAGGCTCGTCAATGTCGTCGCCAAGGCCTACGAGAGCCGCCAGTACACTTCCACGCAGGAGCAAGCCTGGATGCTGCTCGCCGCCCACGCGCTGGGCGACGATCTCAAGGGGGCCAAGCTCGCGATCGACGGCGCGTCGGTCGAAGGATCCATCGTACGCGGCCTTTCGGCCCAAGAGGTCGAGAAGGGCGTGGTCATCTCCAATACGTCGGACGCCGCTGTGGACGCGGTTGTCACCGTCATCGGCGCATCGCTCTCGCCCGAGCCTGGCATTTCGAAGGGCTTCCGCATCACGCGCAGCTACTTCACGCTCGACGGCACCCCGGTTGAAGTCCCGAGCGCAGCCGGAGGACGTGGTGAGATGCAACAGAACACGCGCCTCGTGGCAGTCGTGAAAGTCGAGAGCGACGAGGCGCACGGTCAGGTTCTGCTCGTCGATCGCTTGCCTTCGGGCCTCGAGATCGACAATCCGCGCCTCGTCGAGGGTGGCGACATCTCGAGCCTCGAATGGCTGAAATCGGTCGTGAAGCCGACGCACACCGAATTCCGCGACGATCGCTTCGTGGCGGCCTTCGATCTCGCGACCGCAACCAGCGCGTCGAACGCCGTATCGACGGAATCCACGGCGTCCGAGGGAGAAGGCGAGGGCGAGGCCGAAGCCGAAGCGGCGACACCCGACGCTGGCACGCCGGAAACTGCCCCGGTTGAGAAGCCGGCCGCGGCCAGTGCCGCCGTCGCCTACGTGGTTCGCGCCGTCTCGCAAGGGAGCTTCGTGCATCCGGCCGCGACGGTCGAAGACATGTACCGTCCCGAGCGTTACGCACGGACAGCTGCCGGAACCCTGACCGTCCGCGGTCGCGAGTAAGGGCCGGTCGCATGTCGAGCCTGCTCGCAAGGAAGACTTGGACACGCCGCGCGCTGATCGCGTGTGCGGCGTGTCTCGCGCTGGTGGTCACGGCCGTAGCGGGCGTCGCGATCGCGAAGCGTGTGCTTGGCCCCGTGCCAGTCGAGAATGCGGACGCGGTCTCGACCATCGTCCTCGATCGTCATGGCAAGCTGCTCCGCGCCTTCACGACGCCGGATGGGCGCTGGCGGCTGCCGGTCGAGCCGGAAGATATCGATCCGCGCTACTTCGCGATATTGAAGGCGTTCGAGGATCGCCGGTTCGAGGATCACGGCGGTGTTGATTTCTATGGCCTGGGTCGCGCTGTCACGCAGGCCGTCGAGCACGGCCGTCTCGTCTCGGGTGGCTCGACCATCACCATGCAGGTCGCGCGGCTCTTGGAAGCGCGTCACGACAAGACGGCGATCGGCAAACTCCGCCAGATGGTGCGCGCCTGGCAGCTCGAAGAACAGCTCTCGAAACGCCAGATCATGACGCTCTATCTGCGCATGGCGCCATTTGGCGGAAACATTGAAGGCGTTCGCGCCGCCTCGCTCGCCTACTTCGGAAAGGAGCCGGCGCGCTTGTCGATCGGTGAGGCGGCACTTCTCGTGGCGCTCCCGCAGTCACCAGAAACGCGCCGGCCGGACCGCAACTGGAAAGCGGCCGAGCGCGCCCGTGGCCGCGTCCTCGACCGGGCGTTCGAGGCGGGCGTGATCTCGGCTGCCGAGCGTGACCGCGCCAAGGGCGAAGCCGTGCCCAAGGGACGGCGCGATTTCCCGAAGCGCGCCCCCCATCTTTCGGAGCGCGAAGTCGCGGGCGATCCGAGCCGCAAGGTGCATCGCCTGACACTCGATGGCGATTTGCAAGGCGCGCTCGAAGCGCTGTTGTCGGACCAGACCCCGCTCCTGGGCGAGAAGCTCTCGGCCGCGATCCTCGCCGTCGACAACAAGACCGGCGAGGTGCTGGCGCACGTCGGCTCGCCCGGCTATCTCGATGCGACGCGCCAGGGCGCAATCGACATGACGGACGCCGTGCGCTCGCCCGGCTCGACGCTGAAACCGCTGATTTATGGCCTGGCATTCGAATCCGGCCTCGCCCATCCCGAAACGCTGATCGAGGATCGCCCGACGCGCTTCGGCGCCTACCGGCCCGAGAATTTCGACGAGGAGTTCCACGGCACCGTGACGGTTCGGGAAGCGCTCGGACTGTCGCTGAACGTGCCGGCAGTCAAGGTCCTGTCGGCTCTCGGTCCGGCGACGTTGACGAGCCGTCTGAAGCGCGCGGGCGTCGACGCCGAACTACCACTTTACGCTCAACCGTCCCTTGCTGTCGGTCTCGGTGGCATCGGCATGAAGCTCTCGTCCCTCGCGACGCTCTATGTCGCGCTCGCCCGCGGTGGCGATCCGGTCCCGCTTGGCTGGCACGCCGAGAAAATCCTTGGCGCGACGCACGCGCCGAACGCGCGCGATGCCCTCGCGCGTCGCCTGTTGTCGCCTGTCGCGGCCTGGTACGTTAGCGACATTCTGAAAGATGCGCCGGCACCTCTGAATGCGAAGAGCGGCCGGCTCGCCTACAAGACCGGCACATCCTACGGCTATCGGGACGCTTGGGCCGCCGGCTACGATGGACGGCATACGATCGCCGTTTGGGTCGGTCGCCCCGACGGTGCTTCTGTGCCGGGACTCATGGGCCGCATCGCAGCAGCCCCGATCCTGTTCGACGCCTTCCAGCGGATTTCAGAACGCCGCGCGCCGCTCGCGCCCATGCCGAGAGGCGTCATGAAGGTCGCGGGCGCAGATCTGCCGCCGCCCTTGAAGCGCTTCCGCGACGGCTATGAAGCCGTCACCACCTCGGGCGCCTTCGTCACCGCCGCGCCGCTGATCGCATTCCCGCCCGACCGGTCCGAACTCGACGTCTCTGAACGCGGTGACGAGCCGATCGTGCTCAAGGCCGAGGGCGGCGCGCTGCCTTTGACCTGGCTCGTCGATGGCGCACCGATCGGCGTCGATGGCCGGGTACGTGAAATCGAATGGACCCCGCCCGGTCGTGGCTTCGTCAAGCTGCAGGTCATCGACGCCAACGGCGAAGTGGACCGCGTGACGGTGAGGCTCCGATAGCGGCCATCGGCCTCGTTGAGAAGCCCGGCCGACCGTGCTTGCGTCCCGCAGACACGGGCAGGGGGCGCGGTGCCGATGCATGATGAGGAACACGCCAGGATCCCACACGCGCGGCCACCGCGAAGATGCCTCCCCGCATTTTGTCTGATCTCGGTCGTTTTCCTCGCATCTTGCGGCGGACGCACGTCCGAAGAACTGCCGGCGATCGGCGCCGACAAATCAGCGACGTCGGTCTCCGGCATATCGTCCGGTGCCTACATGGCCGGCCAATTCCAGATGGCACACGCGAAGAGCGTGATCGGTGCGGCGATCATCGCTGGCGGACCCTACGGCTGCGCCGAAAGCGCGTTCTCCGGAATGGTCATGGGCCCGGCCGCAACCATGCTCAACGCCTCGAAGGCGGTCAGCGGCTGCATGTTGAATGCGATGGCCATGTGGGGCGTGCCTGATGCGTCGGCGCTCGCGCGCAATGCTGAGCGCCTAGCCGAACGCGGCGACATCGATCCCTTGGACGACGTCAAATCCGATCGCGTCTATCTCTTCTCCGGCACCGCGGATCGCATCGTGATGCCCGCGATCGTCGCCGCCGCGCGCGATTTCTATCGCCGGATCGGCGTGCCCGATGCGAATGTGCGCTTCGTCTCCGACATGCCGGCCGGACACGCATTCGTCACGGAAAGTGCCGGCGGCGCATGCGGCTTGTCCGGCGAGCCCTACGTCGTCGATTGCGACTACGATCAAGCGCGCGAAGTGCTGACCCACATCTATGGACCACTTTCGCCACCGGCTGCCGCGCTGGCCGGAGTATTCCGCCTCTTCGACCAGCGGCCCTATACGTCGGACTATTTCGACGACGCTGGGCTCTCTGACGCGGGCGTCGTCTACATCCCCGATGCCTGCCTTGGCGGTGGCTGCCGGGTGCACATCGCCTATCACGGCTGCGCACAGTCGCGCGAAATGGTCGGCGACGCCTTCGTCAGGGGTGCGGGATATGCTCGGTGGGCCGATACAAATCGCATTGTCGTCCTGTTCCCCCAAGCCAAGAAGTCGGCCTCCAATCCGCAGGGCTGCTGGGATTGGTGGGGCTACACGAGCGCGGATTTCCTGAAGAAGCGTGCCCCCCAGATCGTGGCCGTGAGCCGGATGCTGGACCGCCTCGCGGGGAAGCCGTGACGGGGCTTTGACTGTGATCAAGCGCGGGAGTATCGACGCGTCTACGTTGCGGCCCGGGAATTCGACAGGTGGGGCGGGAACCGCGGGCACGAGGGGAGAGACGTATGAATTCCGTCGATGCGATGTCGGCTGCGGCGCAGGCGATCCTTTGGCCGGCCGCATCGGGAAGTCGTGTGCAAGGGCCGCCTCGCAGATGGCTTCGCGGAATCGAGATGGCGATAGCCATGCTCTCGGCAATCACGCTCGTCGCGACGGTGTCGGATAATCTTGCAGCGCCGCGGGACGGAAGCGACGGCGCGGGAGGCCCCGCAGAACGCGCAGACAGAGCACCGGGCGAAGCGGTGCCGGCGTGGGCTCCTTCGCGCGAATGGACGGTCGGCGCCTATCTGGGCTCGCCCTACACGTACGACAGCGACGTCAAGATCACCAAACCGGGCACGCACGACTTCACTGTGAAAGATGTCGAATGGTTCGGGCAGCCGTTCACGAACCCGATCTACTACGGCGTCCGCGTTTCGCGCTGGTTCGAGGGCGGGCGGACGGGGGCGATGCTCGACTTCACGCATTCGAAGGCGATCTCGCGCCGCGACCAGGAGGCGAAGTTCGAAGGCACCTATGACGGCAAGCCCGCACCCGAGAAGGCGTTGATCGGCGACGTGTTCAAGAAGCTCGAGGCGAGCCACGGCCACAACATGCTGACGTTGAACGGCCTCGTGCGGCTGCCGAGCCTCTCGTGGCGCTTTTCGCCTTATGTCGGGCTCGGCGCGGGCATCAATCTTCCCCACTCCGAGGTGCACGTCGTGACCGAGCCGTCGCGCACCTACGAATACCAGATGACGGGCCCCGTCGGCCAAGCCTTGGTCGGCCTCGAAGTGCGCCTCGCGCGGACGAGCTATTTCCTCGAGTACAAGTTCTCGCTCGCCGACTACTGGATGCCGTTGTCCGGCCGCGACGGTTACATCCTGCCCTACGACCTCTGGCTCCAGATCCAGCGCTGGTGGAATGGCGACGAGCCCCGCGACGGCTGGGCCGCGACACGCTTGACGAGCCACCAGGTGATCGGCGGGTTGAGCGTGCGCGTTGCCGCGCCGTGAAACGGCGGGCCATGGCAAATCATCGCCCGGACAGCATCTCGACGATCGAGTTGAGCGTGCAGCTGTTGCGGTAGAGCGTCCGGGCAGCGCTAGGCTCGCCGTCAGCCTTCATGTCCATTGCCCGCGGTCCTCGCGGATCGCCGACAAGAGATTCGACGACCCGGTAAGTCGGCTCCGAGATCGTCCATCCGAGTGGCAGCGAAAAGTGGTCCTGGTCGAGCACGATCAACCGTGCTTTCCAATTTGTGTCGTGGCACACGAAGGGTCGAGGTGGCTTTTCTGCGCTCACTTCCGCTTGCTGCACGGCACGCCGCGCAAGCTGTGTGCGGACGGCGAGCAGCGTCGTCACGGGCGAGATGGCATGCAGCAGACCGTCACCGTCGACAACCGAGTAGTCCTCTCCCGGGGGGCCGTCGGTCAGGATCAGAAGCTTCGGATCAATGAGCGCAACCTGTCCGTCAGCGAGCGTGTAGGGAACGTGACCGTGCTCGTCGTCCGTGCTCGAGGAGACTGGCGTTGGCGGCCGAACCGCGCTCCCGACCGCCGCAATTGGCTCGCTGATCTGCCGGTAGAGATCGAGCGCGGTCGAGGCGCCCGAAGCATCGGCATAGCCCCCGTCGACGAGGTTCCACCATCGCTTTCCATCGGGCTCGACGATCATAGCTGGCATGACCGCCGGGAACCGCGCACTCGTCACGGCCGCGCCGATGAGGCTGACGCAGGTCTTCCGGCCCTTGTCACTCGATTTCGTAAGCTCTCGAAACGACGTGACGGTCCGGTCACCAGACTTGCCAAGCGGAAATGGGGCGAACGCGACGCGATAGCCGGTTTCGGCCCATGTTGCATTGAGTACGAGTGCCGGATACTGCTTCGAAGTCCAGTGCGTCTCGAAATCCTGGCTGAGAATCCGAGACGCACGCTCGATCGCGCGTTGACCGTCGAAGACGGGCCGCGTTGCAAAGACGAGATCACCGACCGGAGACGCGCAGACGGGCTCGTAGGGCCGGACGCGCGGCAGCGGCAGCATCCGATCGGCGGCCTTGACGAAGCTGCATTCGAGCGCCTCGGCGCGTCCGTTGAACCTCAGCCATCTCGTGTCGTGAATGTCCGGGCTGCAGGAGACATTGTCCGAAAGGCCGGCCGGGTCCGGGCTCGATGTCGAGACGGGACCGCTCTGGCCCCCGGGTTCCGGCATCAGACCAACGAGGTCGATCACCGCTTGCCCGAACCAGATGAAGACCTGCTGAATGGTCTCCGCGATCATCAGGACGAGCTTCAACAGGACTTCCGGCACGGTGACCAGAAGTGGCGCGGACAAATGATCCTGCAGCAGAACTCCTGCCACGTGCCCTCCCGGCTTCAATGCGTCACCTGAAGCACCTTTGCAGAAGCGTGCCAGCGCAGGTTCGGAGATGAGCTTGTGCCGCTCGACGGCAGCCTGCAACTCGGCATGCACGACCGTGGCGCCGAGCGCGCCGCCCGAAACCGCGCTTACGGCGAAGACATGTCGCGCGAAACTCGGACAAGTCTCCTGCAGTTTCGTCGTCAGGGCTGCGATGCCTGCCGCTGCGTAGATGCCCCCGCCCTGTGCCGCCACGATGAAGACGGGGTAGGGCCTGTTCCCATCTTTCTGGAACGCCTCGATGTCGCTCTTGCGCGCGTTGAGCCATTTGTTCCAGTCGCTCTTGAGACCGGTCATCGAACTGGCTTGATGCGATGCCCCGACATCTGGAGGCCCCTTCGATTGGCTCCACTGAACCAAACCGACGATGAAAACGACGGACGCGAGCGACAGCAAGATCGGCCAGTTGACGCGGCGAGAGAAGTTCCCGACGACGGTCAAGAGTGTCACCGTCACCGCCAGCGTCGAGCCGATGACAGCGATCGGTCCGAGTGCCTTGCTGAGATAGTCGAGGATATCGGGAAATACCTGTTGGAGCGCGAACGGCAGAGCGAGAATGCCGATCACCACGACCACGACGCTCTTGGGGAGTGCCAAGGCGGATGTGGCCCATTCCAGACTCGCGACGTCCAACCGTTGGACGCGGAACAAGCCCACGCGAGTTGCGAAAATCGTCAACAAGCCGCGATTGTGGAACCACAGGCCGACACCCATGACGATGGCCAGGACGACCGCGCCAAAGGCGAACACGATGCTGCGCCATAGGTAGAGCGTCGGCTCCATGAGGCTTGTTTCCAGCCCGGCGTCTCGGGTCGCGGCGGTCAAAGTGTCGAAGTTTTGCTGCAGAACGGACTTCGCGCAAACGCCGGCGACGGCGAGTCCGAGGAACGGGACCATGGCAAAGATGGCTGCATAGAGATCCCTGAGATCGAGCGCCCATCTGTCTGCCTTGAGTGCCTCGGTCGAGGTGTAGACGTAGTCGCCGCCATAACCCTCGATCGACTTGCGCACCGAGATCCAGTTCGAGATGTAGGATCGATGGATGACGATCGACAGAAAGACGAATGCGATCGTGCCGAAAAGGATCATCGGCAGATGTCCGGGCTTCAGAACGTACAAGACGGTCTCGTGCACCTGGCCTGCCGACCAGCAGATCGCGAGGTAGACGACGGCCAGAATGAGCGGCAGGCTCGAGATCTGCTGCACGGCGTGCAAGACCGCCCAGGTTTGCGTCTTGAATGTCACGAACATTGGCGCCCCCTGTGGATCAAGCGGACGGGCTCGACGTGGCGGGCCCAGGTGGCGCGCCCGACGGCGCCGATGGAGGGGTCACTCCTGATCCTGAACCGCCGGCGGCGCTTCCTGTCCTGGTTCGATCCACCAGCTCCAGCCGCTCATGGGTCGTCATGATCCGCTCGCAGATCTCTTGCTCGAGCGGCGTATACGCAAGGAAGTAGACCTTCTCCACTGACCTGTCCGCCGTCTCGGTGAAATGCTTGACCGCAGTGGCGATGAGCGCCTGGCACACCGGCCGAAGCCCCAGTCCGACATCGTCGCCGGCACCATAGAGCGGCAGCAGAACCGATCGATACGGAGTGCGAGACGACCGTGAGCGAAACCACGACCGCGGATTGATGGAGAGGCCCGCCGCCTTGTTGAGTTCCTCGCATTCGCAGAGCGTCCGCTGGACGCATTCTTTGAGAATGTCGACGTCCGTATCGAGCCAGCCGACACCGTCCTTGCCTTCACGGACTTTCACCGCAGCCGCGTGAATGATTTTTTTGACGTTGTAGGGCGGCGAGGCAAGTGCGCCTGAGGTGGTGACGATGACATGGCCAGTCGCGAGCTCTCGTCCCGCGATGAGCTGCCGGTGAAGCGCCTTCTGGATGGTGTCGTCAGCGATGTCGTTCCAGGCGTCCCGAACGGCGCCGAGTGTTCGGATGCGCGCCGAAAGAGTTCGGCCGAACATGCGGTCCATCAAAAAGTAGGTGTTCTCCGAGTTGCCCCAGACGTCGATGTCTCGGGCCTGACCGATGTCGCCCTGGAAGTAGCCCACGATCTTGCCGGTCGATCGGCCGTTGGGGTCGAGAACATTGAACTCCCGGAGCAGCACGTTTTTGTCGCGCGGCGAGGAAAGGGTCTGCAACTTGTTCGTTTGGAACCAGAAACCACCGATGATGACTTTGGGGTCCTTGAATTCACGATCCCGAAGCTTCTGAAGGAATTCGTCCCGTTGGAAGGGCTTCAATCGGATGCTCTCGCCCTCCTTGGCGTTTCCGCCACCCGTTCCCTGCGGGTCTTTGGATGCAATCTCGACATAGAAGAGGTGGACACGTTCAGACGAGCCACCCGGCGAGGAGTAGAACGTAGCGATCCGTTCGACGCCGCGGGGGAGGTTGGTTTTTGGATCGTACTCGATGTCGTGTCCTGTCTCCTCCCTGACTTCGCGGATGAGGCATTCGACGATCGTTTCCGGGCTCTTGACCATCCCGGCCGCCGTTTCGATGAGTGGTGCGACGGGCGTGGCGCCCAACTCGACCGCCTCCCATTTCAGGATGGGCGGCCGGTACTGTTCGACGAGCAGAACGTTCCCCGTCGTACGATTGTAGATGAACGCAGCCACCGCCTCGGGCCGCTCGAACGAAACGAACGGCGTTTCGCTGATGTAGTCATCGCTGCCGTTGGTCGCATTCCATTCTTCTCTGAGAACGACGGCATCGATCGAGAAGCGATCATGCCGCCAGATATTCTGCGTTCGCCGGATTTCCCGGGCGGTGTCGGGCATCCGCGTCGGTCTGACGGCGTCGACTTCAGGATGAACCTTTTTCGGTGACCAATCGAAGGAATCAGACACGCAACGCCTCCGCAACTCACGCCTATGCAATTGCAGGTAGTATTGCGGGCGGCCGCCCCTTGGACCAGGGTCCGGAATGGAATGTTGTTCCGTTGTGCTCGGATCGTCACACGTCGGGACGGTTGCGAAAGTGCATCGAGCCTACGACCGATCCTGGCACTTGGCCGTAGAATGCAGTTGCCAGTTGGATCGGCGTCAGGGACCTCTCGGCAAGGACGTGATCGCTGGCTTACCCCTCCACCTTCCCATCGACCTTCTTGATATCCGCGAACTGGACCGCCGGGTTCTTGTCGGCGGCCCATCCCAAATTGAATGCCGAGCCCGCCATGAAAACGCGGTCGCCGTCTAGGTCGACCGCGATCGCTGAGCGGTTTTTCGCCACGAACGCGTCGAGCGCCTGCGGATCGTCCGACGAAATCCAGCGCACCACTTCGTAAGGCGAACCCTCGAACACGATCGGCAGATTGTATTCATTGACGAGCCGGTCCGCGAGGACGTCGAGCTGCAGTGCGCCGATGACGCCGACGATCGGCTGCGTGCCGTCGATCGGGCTGAAAACCTGCACGACGCCTTCTTCGGCCATCTCCTGCAGCGCCTCGCGGAGCTTCTTCGCGCGGATCGCATCCTCGAGCCGCACGCGCCGAAGGATTTCCGGCGCAAAGCTCGGAATGCCCGTGAACGAGATATCTTCGCCCTCGGTCAGCGCGTCGCCGATGCGCAGGAGCCCGCGGTTTGGAATGCCGACCACGTCGCCCGCAAAGGCTTCTTCCGCCAGCGAACGGTCCTGTGCGAAGAAGAATTGCGGCGCGGACAGCGCGAGCGTCTTCCCCGTGCGCACGATCTTGACCCGCATGCCGCGCGTGAGCTTGCCCGAGACGACGCGCATGAACGCCATGCGGTCCCGGTGATTGGGATCCATGTTCGCCTGAATCTTGAAGACGATGCCCGTCATCGCCTTCTCGGTCGCTTCGACGTCGCGCGTCGCAGCCTTGAGGCTCCTGGGCGGCGGCGCGTGCGCGATGAGCGCATCCAGGAGCGCCCTGACGCCGAAATTCCGGAGCGCCGAACCGAAGTACACGGGCGTAAGCGTGCCGTGCCGGAAGGCTTCGAGATCGAACGGGTTGCAGGCCTCTTTCACGAGCGCGACTTCCTCGCGCCATCGGTTCGCGAGATTGTCGTTCGGCAGAAGCTCGTCGAAGATGGGGTCTTCGATGCCTGAAACAGTCTGCGGTCCGCCCTCGTCGTCGATCCGCGTGATGGCGGGGGTCTTCAGATCGAACGTGCCGCGGAACTCCCGGCCGCGCCCCACGGGCCAGACCATCGGCGCGGTGTCGAGCGCGAGCACGTTCGAGATTTCGTCCAAGAGCTCGATCGGCTCGCGCGTCTCGCGGTCGAGCTTGTTGATGAACGTCACGATCGGGATGTCGCGCAGCCGGCAGATTTCGAAGAGCTTCCGCGTCCGGCTCTCGATGCCCTTCGCCGCGTCGATCACCATGATCGCACTGTCGACTGCGGTGAGCGTCCGGTAGGTCTGGTCGGAAAAGTCCTCATGGCCCGGCGTGTCGAGGAGATTCAAGACCGCCCCGCCATATTCGAACGTCATGACGGACGTCACGACCGAGATGCCGCGTGCGCGCTCGATGGCCATCCAGTCCGAGCGCGTGTTCTGCTTGTCTTTCTTGGCCTTCACCTGTCCCGCAAGCTGAATTGCGCCGCCGAAAAGCAGAAGCTTCTCGGTCAGCGTCGTCTTGCCAGCGTCGGGGTGCGAGATGATGGCGAACGTCCGTCGCCGCTCGATCTCGCGTGCCTGCGGGCCCTGCGCCGCGCCGGCGACCAGGCGTGCATCGGCGGCACCCGCGACGGCGCGCCCCGGTTCGACAGCGATAGTATCGCGCGCTTCGTCCGCCACGTCGTGCCTCGTCGGAAGAATAGGAGATTGGCTCCGGGTCGGAACCCGCGGCTGTCCTATACATGGTTCGCTGGCGCGGGTCACGACCGCTTTCGCTCGGGCGCCAGGTAGTGGCGTGACGCCGCCAGGGTGGCCCGCAGGACTACCCGGGAGAAGGACGGCAAAGTACCGCAATTGCAATCGCGGCGGCACGAACCCTAATCCCGCACACTGAACATCGCGAAGATCGGAGGTGCACATGGACTCGGTGCTCGACCTGGCGGCCGCAAACCTGCTCTCGCCGATGATCCTTTTCTTCGCGCTTGGCTTTTTCGCCTCGATGGCGCGCTCGGACCTTTCGATCCCCGAAGCGATCGCCAAGGGCTTATCGCTCTATCTGATGATGGCGATCGGCTTCAAAGGCGGGGCGAGTGTCGCTCAATTCGGCATCGACGCGACTTTGTTGAAGGCCCTCGCGGCCGGTGTGGTTCTGAGCGCGGCAATGCCGCTCATCGCCTATCGCATTCTGATCGCGACAACGTCCCTGCCGAAGGTCGATGCCGCTGCGGTGGCCGCGCACTATGGCTCGATATCTATCGTCACGTTTCTCGCAATGTCCGAAATCTTGAAGTCGGCCGGCATCGCTGCTGAAGGGTACATGGTCGCCGTTGCTGCCGCGATGGAGACGCCGGCCATCATGGTGGCGTTGTGGCTTGCCCATTCGACGGGGAAGGCACCCGAAGGCAAGGCTTCGCCAAGATCGGGCGGAATCGACCCCGAGATGGTCCGCGAAGCGCTCCTCAACGGCTCTATCGTCGTGTTGATTGGATCGTTCGCCATCGGCTGCATCACGGGGGAAAAGGGGCTCCAGTCGATCGCGCCTTTCATCATAGATCCATTCAAAGGCGTTCTGTGCCTGTTCCTGCTCGACATGGGCCTGATCGCCGGGCGCGGCCTCAGGGACGGCGCGCGCAACCTGACACCCGGCGTGATCGCGTTCGGACTCTACATGCCGCTCATTGGCGCGACACTCGGGCTCGGGTCGGCATGGCTCGCCGGGCTTTCTCTCGGCGGCTCGGCCTTGATGATCACGCTCGCCGCCAGTGCTTCCTACATCGCCGTACCCGCGGCGCTCCGGCTCGCCCTTCCCGAGGCGAGGCCTGCCATATATCTCCCATTGTCACTTGGCGTGACATTTCCGTTCAACCTCACATTTGGCATTCCGCTGTATCTGGCGCTGGCCGGACTGATCCACTGACCGAGGCCCGAAATGCAGACGTATCCGAAAAAACGTATCGACATCATGATCGAAGCGCCGCTGATGGCGCGCGTGCTCGCCACCCTCGATGGCAACGGCGTCACGGGCTACACGGTTCTGCAGGCCTATGCCGGTCGGGGACAGGATGGGCCCTGGCATCGCGACGGAGTCGTCGGCCGCGCGGGCGCATTGGTACAGGTTTTCTGCATCGTGGACGAGAGCCGGATGGATGCCGTGCTGGACTCGGTGTTCGAGGTCGTCTCGCGCCAGATCGGCATCGTCACGGTCTCGGACGTTGAGGTCATCCGGCGCGAGCATTTTTGACGCTCGCCCTACGCGCGACCCGGAGTTCCGGCTGTTAATTCCGCAACCGAACCGGCGCTGGTCTCATCGACCAGCGCCGGTTCTTTGAGCCCCGCAGACAGACGCGATACCAGAAGCCTGCGAGGCTTGAGGACGGTTCGAGAGGCCCATGAACGATACGCCAACGCGAGACTGAACAGGAACGCAGGGCACTTCGAACTGTCTTTGGAAGCACAACGCCGGCAGGAGACTTGTCTTCCATCGGAGTCTAACGTCTCCTGTGGACAATTCTGGAACCCTCGGAAGCTGTTCCACGAATCGCTTGGAAGATTTCGCGATGCCGCGCCAACTGCCGCTCCACGTCCTGATTGCGCTTGCCATCCTCGCCTTGGCCGTAATCGTGCGCGTGGCAGATCCGGGTCCCGTCGCCCGCCTGCGTCTATCGGTTTTCGACGCCTATTTGACCGCCAACCCGCGTGTCCCTGACCCCGCCTTCCCCGTGAAGATCGTCGACATCGACGAAGCCTCGCTCGCGCAATTCGGACAGTGGCCCTGGCCCCGGACCCGTCTGGCCGAAATCGTCGACCGGCTGCGAGCACTGGGTGCGCGGGCCGTTGCGGTCGATCTCGTCCTCGCCGAACCCGACCGCATGTCTCCGGCAGCACTGGCTGAGACGTTGCCGAACGAGCCCGAACTTCGCCCGCTCGCCGAAGCCGTGGCGCGCCTCCCCTCGAACGACGCGCGCCTCGCCGAGAGCATCGCAACGCTTCCCGTCGTGCTCGGCTTCTCGGCCGAAGCCGGCGCGGCGCGGCAGTTGCCGCCGCCGAAAGCGCCCTTTGCGCTGGCGGGTGACGATCCCAAGACCTTCGTGCCTCGCTTCGAAGGCGGAACGGGCCCTCTCCCTGAACTTGCCGCGCGCGCCGCGGGTCTCGGCGCTGTCAATTGGCTGCCCGAGCGTGACCAGATCGTGCGAAGTGTGCCGCTACTGGTCGGCGCGGGCGGCGCACTCTACCCGTCTCTGTCGCTCGAAACGCTCCGCGTGCTCGACGGTCCCGGTGCGACGATCGTCGTCAAATCCTCGAATGCGAGCGGACTCACCGCGTTCGGTGCCGCCAGCGGCATCGAAATCGTCCGCGCGGGCGGTCATGTCTTGCCATCCGACGGCCGGGGCGAGCTGTGGCTGAATTTCGCTCCGCACGATGACCGGCGGATGATCTCCGCCCGCCGTGTTCTGGCCGGGGATGTTGAGAGCCGCGAAATCGAAGGTCGCATCGTCCTCATCGGCGCCAGTGCGACCGGCCTCCTCGATCTTCGTGCGACACCGCTGGCCGCATCGGTCCCGGGTGTGGAAATTCATGCGCAGGCGTTGGAGCAGATGCTGTCTGGCCGGCATCTCGTCAGGCCTGCGTGGGCAACGGGCGCCGAACTCTTTTTCATGCTGGCTGCGGCCGGCCTCGTGGCTTGGTTGATCGGGTACGCGGGCGCCGCGGTCGCAGCGGTCGCCAGCGCCGCGGCGATCGTCGCGGTCGCCCTGTCGTCATGGCTCCTTTTCGTCGGCGCTGGCTATTTGATCGACGCCGTCTATCCCGCGCTGACCCTCGCGGCGGTCTATGTCACGGGTTCGCTCGCGAGCTACGTGAAGTCCGAGACCGATCGCCTGCGCATCAGCGCCGCCTTCGGCCACTATCTCGCGCCCGCCGTCGTGGCCGAGCTCGCGCGCGACCCGGACAAGTTGAAACTCGGCGGCGAAACCCGCGAGCTGACCCTGCTGTTTGCTGACGTACGCGGCTTCTCGAAGATGTCCGAAGGGATGGAGGCGACCGAACTCGTCGGCTTCGTCAATCGGCTGTTCACGCCCCTCGCGGACGCGATCCTCGCTCGGCGCGGCACGATCGACAAATTCATGGGCGATGCCGTCATGGCGTTCTGGAACGCGCCGCTCGCGGACGCCGGGCACGCGTCCGAGGCGTGCCGCGCCGCGCTCGACATGCAACGCGCTATTGCCGCGATGAACGCAAACCGCACCGAAGGTGCCCCGCCGGTTAGAATTGGCATCGGTCTCAATACCGGCTCCTGCGTTGTCGGAAACGTCGGCTCGCCAGCTCGCTTCGACTATTCCGTTCTTGGCGACTCCGTGAACACGGCCTCTCGCATCGAAGAGATGACGAAAATCTTCGGTCTGCCGATCATCGTCGGCGAGGCGACCCGCGATGAAGCGGGCCCCGGCTTTGCGTTCGTCGAGATCGGCGCGGTGGCCCTGCGCGGAAAAGACAGGCCCGCGAAACTCTACGCCTTGCTGGGTGATGCGGAATTGCTTGAGCATCCCGCGATGCCCCAACTCGCCCCGGCGGTCGCGGCCTACGCCGCGGCGATGGCCAATGGCGAAGCCGCGAGCGCCGCCGCGCATTTGGCCAAGATCGACCAGGCGGACAACATCATCAGCGCGGCCGTCGCACCCATCAAAGCCGCCTCCGGCTGAGGATCATTTGGCGTAGCCGCGTGGTGGATGATGCTTGCCGCCTCCACTCCGTCCACCGCCGCCCATCTTGCCCATGCCTATTCCGATCCCGACGCCAATCGCTAGGCCGAGAGCTTTCTCTGCAGCCTCGTTGTCATTCTTCTTGGCCGTCTTGGTCTTCTTCTTTTCGGGCTTAGGCGACGTGACCTTCTTCGGCTTCTCTTTGGTTCGGGTGGGCTTCGAAGAGTCCTCGTCCTTGTCGGCCTTGCGCGGCGGCTTCTTCTTGGACGGCTTGTCGTCGGGCGTGATGGCCGCGAGCTTCACGATGTCGTCGCGCGAGAAGATCGGCGTGGGATCGATCGTCGGCGGCGTTCCGACGAACGGGAAGGCCATGTCGAATGGCAGTTCCGCATCCTCGCTGAGCGTCGCCCAGCGGGTGGGCCGGCTGACGTTGCCCTCAGGCGTAATGCGGATGAGCTTGCCCGCCTCGTCGTGATCGCGGCAATCGCCCCGGTCGTTACAGACCCGGACGCCGCCTTCGTGCAGCAAGAGCCACGTCGTCTCGTTGGGTTCCACGTAGACGTCGAAGATGGTGCCACGCACCGTGATCGACGCGCGGGGGGTCCGGACGACATAGCTCGGCTTTTGTGCCACCCCGGTCATGAACCGGAACGCGCCCTGAACGAGATCGACGCCGATGCTGCCGGTCGCCTGATCCGGGTCGTAGACGAACTTGTCGAGCATGAGCTTGGCGCCCGGGCCGAGTGCCAGCTTGGTATCGTCGTTGAGTTTCAATTCGGTCGACGCGTCCTGACTGACGTCGATCAATTCGTTCTGGCGCACGTTGTCGCCGGTCGCGAGCGTGCGCGTGTCGCGATTATACTCCGCGGTCACAACATTGATGACCGAGAGCGTAGCGCCGATGGGCTGGGGCTCGTCGGCGCCCGCAGGGACCGACCCGGCCGCCAGAGTGACGAAGGACGCGACGAACGAAGCGACAGCGTAGGGCAATCGTGCCGAAAGGGCGAGCATCGTCTGGTCTCCCGGGAAGCGAGGCCCTCTGATGAAACCTCGGGACGGTCACCATTATACCAGTAAATAGAGAAGTCCGCAGCGCACCAGCGTCCGGCGGGCAGCCTGGGGTCACCCAGAGGTTAACCCCCGCTTCGTTCGTCACCTATGACGATCGCGTCCCCACTCTTTGCCTTATAGTCCGGTTCCACGTGGATGATGGCCTCCGAACCCGGCAGTCGGGCCCGGATGTCCGCTTCGATCCGGTCACAAATCGCATGGGCCTCTGCAACGCGCATGGCTCCGGGCACGACGAGATGAAACTCAATGAAAGTGGCACGGCCGGCGGTTCGGGTCCGGATGTCGTGCGCCTCGATCGCACCAGCTCCCGTCGCCCGGATTGCCGAGTGGATCTCGCGCTCGATGTCGGGCGAAGCCGCCGCATCCATGAGCCCGCTAAGGCTCTCCATGACGATATGATAGCCGGCCCACAGGATGTTGAGGGCGACGGCAGCCGCCAAAAGGGGGTCGAGGATGGCCCAGCCGGTGACGATGGCGAGGACGAGACCCGCGAGAACGCCGACCGAGGTGATGACGTCGCTCATGATGTGCCATCCGCTGGCGACGGTCGCCGGTGAACGCCAGGCGCGACCCTTCACGATCAGGAACGTCGCCCAACCGCCGTTGATCGCCGCGGCGACGCCGTTGATGAACAGCCCGAGCGCCGGCTCCTCGAATGTCCGCGGGGCAAGGAGTGCTCTGTAGGCCTCCTGAAAAATAAGCAGCGCCGCGACAATGATCAGCGATCCCTCGAGGACGGCCGAGAACAGTTCGGCCTTGTGGTGGCCGAAGTTGTGCGTCGTGTCGGGAGGTTGCGTGCTGTAGCGGATTGCGACGAGCGCCGCGGTCCCTGCAACGACGTTGACGATGCTCTCGAGCGCGTCCGAGTAGAGCGCGACGCTACCCGTCACGGCGTAGGACCAGAACTTGAGCCCCATGACTATGAAGGCGACCGCGATTGTCAGACCTGCGGTCCTGACGAGCGCGCCGTCGGTCGGGTTGTGATGACCGTGAGCGTGGGTCATGGCGATCGAGTGCGTCCTGCAGCGACATTTCGAGCGATGGCCGATCGCAGCGTCGGACGCGGCCGCCCTCGCCTGCCCGGTCGCACACTTTTCGGTGTTCGCCAAGAGTTCCTTCGATCGCATCCCGTCCACAGCTAAGTCGATGCGTTCAATTGGGACGGCTCCCCTCCGGCCGGCGAATCTGATCTCGACTGAGAACAGAAGTCGATGGGAGGCGCGGATGGCCAATTTCACCACCCACATTGCGGTTGGAACGGTCGTGTCGGGGGCCCTGGCGACGCTGACGCTGGCCGCCGACGTGGTGGGTGCCGAGAGCCTCATCGCTGTCACGATGGCCGGTGTTCTGGGCTCGGTGCTGCCTGACATCGACTTGAAGGATTCGCGTCCAAGTCGCGCCATGTTTTCTGGCCTCGCGATCTTCTTCTCGTTCGCGGTGCTCTTCACGTTCGCGACTAAATTCTCGATCGCCGAACTTTGGATCATCTGGCTCGGCACGCTGCTCTTCGTCAGGTTCGGGCTTCACGCCCTGTTCCACCACTTCGCCGTCCATCGCGGCATCTGGCACTCGCTCCTGGCCGGCGTCTTTTCGATGGCCGCGACGGCTCTCGTCTTCTACCACCTCCTCGGCCGGCACGATGGCGTGGCCTGGCTCGGCGCCGGGTTCCTCTTCATAGGCTTTATCGTCCATCTTCTACTCGACGAGATCTATTCGGTCGACGTGATGGATACGCGGGTCAAATCGTCGTTTGGAACAGCGCTCAAGTTGTTCGACCGCCGGCACCCGTACGCCTCGCTCGGTATGGCAGCGGCAGCGGCGCTCGCGCTCTATGTGGCGCCGCCGACATCGGCGTTCGTGACCGGTCTCTCCTCGCGGGACATGTGGGCCGGCTTGAGCCAGCGCATGCTGCCCGAGACGAAGTGGTTCGGCATCATCGATACGAGAGGCGGACTTGCGACGGCCGTCTCACCGGTTGGAGCGCCGATCGAGACGGGCACGCTGCCTCAGTCTGTTGGCACGCCCCTGCAACCGGCGAATGCGCCAGCACCCGAACCGACGGTCGATGCGGCCCCTCGAAACTAGGAGCTGGTCGAGCGCGCGTTGTAGCGGGATTTCACACCCGACAGGTACGTTCCCACGAGATCGTCGACGAGGGGGCCGACGCTCTCGTTCGTCACCGCCGAAAGCTTGTCCGCCGTCGCCAGAGACGTCAGGCCGTGGACGCCCGCCCAGAGAACGCTCGCAGCCCGTCGGATCTCATCCGGGCTGGCGCCCGACATCGCCGGCTGCAACGCATCGGCCAGCCGCGACATCAGTCCGTCGAGCTTCTGCTGATACCAGACCGGCACGGTGCGATCGGCAGGCAGGTGATGCTCGAACAGCAGATTCCATAGTTTGGGGTGCTCCCTCGTGAAGCGTACATACGCCCGGGCGAATTCGAGCACGAAAGTTTCGTGAGAGCGTCCCGAGGCCACCGTATCGAGGACAGCGGACAGCTGATCGAGCATCTGCCCTTCGATCGTCAGCACGAGTTCGTCGAGGTTGTCGAAGACGTTGTAGAGCGTGCCGGGTGAATACCCGATGCGCCGCGCAATCTCTCGCGCCGAAAGTCCAGCGAGGCCCTGCTCGCTGATGAGGGCGGTCGAAGCTTCCAGGATGAGCGCGCGAAGCTCATCTGCGGTGTGGATTGAACGTCGTCCCATTTGACCCGTGCGCCAAGAACCTGAGAGCGGGGCGGCAGAAATTCTCGAATGCTTCAATAGGTCCCGACGGCGCTGAGTTACAGTCTCCGTTGAAACTTCAAGGGTCAATTAAACACAAGTCAACAGCCTTGCGACCTGCAGATGGCGCAAATATGACTTTACGAAATGAGAGGTAATCCTAGAAGCAGGTCGACACACAATTGTCGTCGTCGAAGTCAACGCAGCTATTGCGGGGGGCCAGAGTGGCCCGGTCATACCAGGTTTGCTCGGGGAAAATGGAGTCGATCAGTAGAGGCTTGTAAGTATACTCAGCTTCCACCACAATAACGCTGGTTCCAGCGGCAAGCATATCCGCGTCCAACTTGGTGTACGAGGCGCAATAGGCCAGCTGCGAGGCCCCGCCATAGCTGGGCCGGTTCGTCGTCCGCGCGTAGACTAGGCGAATGTCCTTGTTCGTCGGGTTGGCCTTTACGGGGATGATCTGCAACTTGAGCCCGCTCGTCCCCCAGACGCCCATGATGTGCTCGACGATGCCATAGATCGCGTTGAGGTTCGCGGCGGTCATATTTTCCTCGCGCGCGACGAGGTCGGCGACCATGGAGGTCACCTGGCCGAACCGGCGGTCGATCGAGACGGCTCGCGTCACTTCCACAACGCCGACGAGCATAACGAGTAGCACGGGCGCGATGATGCCGAACTCGACCGCGGCGACACCGCGCCGGTCACGGTGGAGGGAACCGGTGAGGCGCCGTCCTGCGCGGATCAATTTGCGGAGCATGTGGGTCATGTCGGGCTCGTCGGTCGGCGATTGCGATGAGGAAGTCACGATCGGCGTCCGGGACGGACGCGCGTTCGCAAGTTCTTATTCATAGGGTTCTGTTCGGAAGGTCGATGCGGATTGGATGAGCGATCCGCCACTGCTGAGCGGAATGCCGTCAGCGGGCAGCATCATCATGTACTGCAGATAGGGGAACTGGATGGGAAGGGTCCAGTCGTAGCAAGCCGTCACCAGAACGACCTGACCCGCGCCGCCGGAATTGTCGGACAAGGGGTCGGTGCCGCTGCCTGCCGGTGCCGTGAGGTTGCCGCCGCTCGCGCAAGCCGACGGCGCGATGTCCGCCCAGTCGTCGCCGCTCTGGACATGAACGATGAGCCGGCCGTCATCGCAATCGACTGCGATATAGGTTCCGGCTTCGTCGCAGACCATCTGCCGGAAGTCGTTCATGGTCTTGCCTTCCTTCTGCGCTTCGCCCGTTCGGATCTTGCGCGAGGCGGCTTCGACAGCATGGTCGAGGGCGTTGATCGTGAAGAACTGAAGGCCGACGGCCATGATGCCGAAGACGAAAAGGAAGAAGGGGACGGCGAGAATGCCGAACTCGATCGCGGTGGTGCCCTCGTCGTTCTCGCGGATGCGCTTGGCGAGCGGCAGCGGTCGCCGGAACGGCTTAGAGAGGATGAGGCTGAACGCGGTGAAAATACCGTGCATTACGCACCTTTTCGGTCGATCGGTCCCGGCAACGGCCGAGACGTCAGTGCCGAGCCGGTCCGCGCGCACGACGCATCCCGACGCAACATCCATGAGTGATATTCTCGGTTATCGACTTTTCAATTAAGAGCGTCGCGCCGCGGGCTGCCAATTGCGACTATCGTCAATGAAGGATGAAGCGGCCGTCCATTTTGGACACGCCGCCAACGACGCGCCAAGCCATCAAGCCATATAGAGATTCATGCGCCGCAGGTCGGCGCGCCAATACATGACCCTGGTGCAAGGCAAGGGGAGCGACGCCCGATGGCGCGGGCGCTCTAGACGATGCGCGCGCCGTCGGTCTCTTACTGGCCGCCGCCCTGTGCGGTGCCGGCGTCGCCGCTATCGGAGAACTTCGTCTTGCCCGAAGCGGACTTGAGCACCTTATCGAAGTAGTCGACGTCGTCGCCGATCACCAGCGTCGGCGAACAATTTGGCGTGCAGCTATAGGACTGGCGCTGGCCGGCCCGATTGAGGTTCACGATCCGGCGATCGTCACGCTCGACGACGACGCGCTGGTCCTGGATCACGTTCCGCTCCGCATCGAGCGCGATGATGTTCGTGATGCCGAAGGTCTTGCCGGTCACGACCAGCATGTTGCCGCCCTGGACGCTAACGTCGGCGATCGAGGGGTTGCCGATGATGATCTCGGCAACCGGGCGCGGCAGCCTCAGGAGCTGGGACTGGTCGTAGCGCACCACGAGATCGTCCGACGCCATGGCCGGCGCCGAAAGGAGAATGCCTGCCGTCGCGAGTACGGCCAGGGCGCCCGCGAACACGGAGCAGCGGCCGGAATTGCGGATCAGTGTTCCAGTCGTGTCGGCAGTCATGGGAATCCCTCGGTCCGATGGTTGCGAACCATTTATTCGGTGATTGGTGAAGGAAGCGCTAACGCCCGTTCCGCCGCGCCACACTCTGAGCGCACGACCGCCCCGACCCGGCGGCGCGGGTGCAGGCGGGCGGCCATGCGGGTCGCGTTTGGCGGCATGAGATCCACCTCACCACTGCCGCCGCAGTGGCTGAACATCGCAATGTTCAAAGAATTTGCGCGAGCGAAATATTGAACACTTGAAGTCGGCGTGAGATTTACTTGTCAAGAATCGAGAGTATCCGCGCGGTGATCCTCGCAAGATCGGCCTTAAACGATTTATTAGCGACGATGGGCGGCGGATAATGGGCAAAACTTCAAGCATAAATCATGTATTTACCAAACAAAACCCGAGATATTCTTTAGTATCGAGCGTTTGTATTCGCATTTTAACTTGAGGATTAATGGCCGATCAACATTCGTTTACGCGTGATGCTTGCCGTTTTACCTGAGTTTAAGGGGTAGGCCCTATTGTCGGGACAGGTCAGCGGCGAGGGCGAGGTTCCCGCAGCGGGCTGGATCTGAACCTACACCGTTTTGGGAGAGTATCACCATGGCTAACACCTTCGCTCGCTTCCTCAAGGACGAGTCTGGCGCAACTGCAATCGAGTACGGCCTGATCGCCGCCATCGTCGGCGTCGGCATCATCGTCGCCCTCGGCACCCTCGAGGACGGCCTCACGGGCCTCTTCAACGCGATCGGCGGCAAGCTCGCTGGCATCGTCGTTTCGTAATTCGGCGCTCGGGAAGCGCCGGCGACCCCGGCGCTTCTCCGCCGTCACGACCCACTGCAATCGAACCATCAACATCAGTGTATCGGAGTAGTCACATGACCATGTTCTCTCGCTTCATGAAGGACGAGTCGGGCGCCACGGCGATCGAATACGGCCTCATCGCTGCCATCGTCGGCGTTGGCATCATCGTCGCTCTCGGCACCCTCGAAGACGGCCTGACGGGCCTCTTCAACGCCATCGGCGGCAAGCTCGCTGGCATCGTCGTGTCGTAAGCCGGATTTCGGGCGCCGGTTCTGCCGGCGCCCGTTCCCAGCACGTCACAGACTGAAAGATCGGAACGACGTATCATGAACACCTTCTCTCGTTTTCTGAAAGACGAATCGGGCGCCACGGCCATCGAATACGGCCTCATCGCAGCGATCGTCGGCGTTGGCATCATCGTCGCCCTCGGCACGCTCGAGGACGGACTGACGGGCCTCTTCAACGCCATCGGTGGCAAGCTCGCTGGCATCGTTGTCAGCTGAGGCGGGCGGCCGCGGCAACGCGGTCACCTAAGATCCAGTCCAGTGGACTATTGGACCTCGGAAACCGTCCGGCCCCGTGCCGGACGGTTTTCGCGTTCCGGTTTCATGACGGACCGAGATAGCTGTCGATGAAGCGCCGGTAGATACGCGTGAGTGCGAAGAGATCGTCAATGGCGACGCGCTCGTCGGTCTGGTGGATTGTCTCGTTGACCAGCCCGAATTCGACGACGGGGCAGATGTCCTTGATGAAGCGCGCGTCCGACGTGCCACCTCCGGTCGTGAGACGCGGCGTAACGCCCGTTTCCTTCATGATGGCGGCGCTGAGCGTATCGACGAGCGGCCCGGCGCGGGTCAGAAACACGTCGCCCGTTCCGGCAAATGAGAGGGAATAGGTCGCCCCCGTCGCCGCCGCCGCGGCCTCGCATTGCAGCCGAACCCACTCTTCGATGCTCGGCCGACGCCAAAGGTCATTATAGCGGATATTGAATGTCGCTCGCGCCTCGCCCGGAATGACGTTCGCGGCCGTGTTCGGAACAGAAATCACCGTGACCTGGCAATTCGAGCGCTCGAAGTCGGCCGTGCCCTCGTCGATCGGTGTTGCCATGAGCCGATCGATGAACCGCGCGAGCTTCGGAACCGGATTGTCGGCCTTCTGCGGATAGGCCGCGTGTCCCTGCTTGCCTTGTATGACGAGGTCACACGTCACCGATCCACGCCGCCCGATCTTGATCTCGTCTCCGAGACGCTCGGGATTGGACGGTTCGCCAACGAGGCAGGCATCGATCGTCTCCCCGCGCTGGGAGAGCCACTCGACGAGCTTCACGGTTCCGTTGATCGACGGGCCCTCCTCGTCGCCGGTGATGAGGAACGAAATCGAGCCGCGGGCCGGCAGATCCCGTCCGCCGAGATGGCCCATGGCCGCGGCGACGAAGCACGCGATCGCGCCCTTCATGTCGACGGCGCCGCGGCCGATGATCTGCCCGTCGCGTTCATGAGCGCCAAAGGGATCGGAGGTCCAGCGCGCGAGATCGCCCGGCGGCACGACGTCGGTATGGCCCGCGAACACGAGATGCGGGCTGCTGGTTCCGATCCGCGCGTAGAGGTTCTCGACATCCGGCGTACCGGGCTCGGAGAACGTCACCCGATGGCAGGAAAATCCAGCGTGTGTCAGAAGACGTTCGAGCAGCGACAGCGCGCCGCCCTCCTCCGGCGTGATGCTCGGACAGCGGATGAGCGCCTTCGTCAGCGCGACCGGATCGAGCGCGTCGAGTTGCGTGTCGGCAGAGGAACGGGCGTCGGGCGGTGGCATGATCTCTCGCGCGCAAAATTCGGCGGCACCCTAGTTCCCTTCGGCCAGAGATGGAACCACGCCGTCGACGGGCTCGATGGACATGTATGCGGCCATTGGGGTCGGTCTATCGCCACAAGAACCCGAGCCACCGGCCCCTCACCAGCGAACACCCACGGATAGGTCGTTGATCGGGACGCCAGTCGAAGGGGTCAACCTTGCAAACGGCGCTTGCCGAAGGCAGTTGAAACATGGCGCCGGTCCCGAGGGCCAGAGCGCCGGTCGCCGGCATCGGGAAGAGGTCCGTCGAGCATCTCGCGCCGGTCCGGGAACGCGGCCGCGCGGCGGTCGACACCAACCTTGCCGGGCGATGTGGCCGGATGCGCCGACTTCAGTGCCGCGACCGCGCGGTCGATCGCGGCCTCGGCCGACGCGAACGCCGAACGATCGTCGATGTCGTCGGCTACAATATCGGCGGCTTGATCGTTGCCGGCGGCTGCCTCGAGCAGCTTTTTGAACATGCCCACGGGTTCTATCCGTCGAGAAAGCTCGGAACACGGACGCCCCGCGCAACGAAGAGTTGGTGGGATCCGGACCTCTGATCAGAGTCCAGAATGTCCTTCAATCCCTTAACAGCTCGTTGATGCTCGTCTTCGAGCGCGTTTTTTCGTCGACCCGCTTGACGATGACGGCACAGTAGAGCGAGGGCCCGGGCGTCCCGTCCGGCAAAGGTTTCCCAGGCAACGAGCCCGAAACGACCACGGAATAGGGCGGCACGCGCCCCATGAAGCGCTCGCCCGTCGCCCGGTCGACGATCGTGGTCGAGGCGCCGATGAAAACGCCCATCGAAATAACCGATCCCTCGCCGACGACGACGCCCTCGACGACTTCCGAACGGGCACCGATGAAGCAGTTGTCCTCGATGATCGTCGGGCCGGCCTGCATGGGTTCGAGAACGCCCCCGATCCCGACCCCGCCCGAGAGGTGCACATTCTTGCCGATTTGCGCGCAGCTCCCGACCGTTGCCCAGGTGTCGACCATCGTGCCCTGATCGACATAGGCGCCGAGGTTCACGAAAGACGGCATGAGCACGACGCCCGGCGCGATGTAGGCGGAACGGCGCACGATAGCACCCGGAACCGTTCGGAAACCCGCCGCCTTGAACTCTGCCTCACCCCAGCCCTGGCACTTCGGTGCCACCTTATCCCAATAGAAGGATCCCGCCGGGCCGCCGGGTATGAGACCCATGTCGTTCAATCGGAACGACAACAGCACGGCTTTCTTCAGCCACTGGTTGACGACCCACTGGCCGTCGCGCTTTACAGCCACGCGGGCCTCGCCACGGTCGAGCAGCGAAAGAGCCGTTTCGACCGCGTCGCGCGTGGCGCCCTTGGTTCCGCTGTTGATTTCGGCGCGGGCTTCCCAGGCGGCGTCGATGGTGGCTTCCAGGCTCACGCGATGATCTCCTCGGCATCTTGCGGTGTCCGGCCGGGTCTGCCGGCCGAATTCGGCCGCGTTGTGCCGCCCCGCTTCCAGCGTGTCAATCGAACCTCCAAAGCCGTCTCTGATACGGACTGGCGCTGCACTCCGGTCACGGGAGGTGCAAATCCGTCTGGAGGGCAATAATGACCGTTGTTTTCAATCCCGACGGTCATTTCGCTGTGAAACGAATCTCGGCACTCTCCCGCCGCGTGTGGGCGTAAACCAACTCAACGCCTCTCGGAGAACGACCTGATGGCGAAAGCAGCGAAAAGCGCGAGCACGGGCACCAAAGCCGCCTCGGCTGCGGCGAAAGTCATGAAAAGCAAATCGGCGTCCAAGGATGAGAAGGCCGTCGCGGCATCGGCACTTACTCAGAAGGGAAGCGACGAGGGCACCAGCGCCAAGGTTGCCTCGTCGGCTGGCAAGATCCTGAAAAGCAAGACGGCCAGTAAGGAAGCGAAATCGGCCGCCGCTTCAGCGCTCATGCAGAAAAAGAAATGACACGAGGGCATTGAGGCCGCGGCAGCGAACTCAAAGCCTATAGATGAACACTACCATCACGGAGGCGTCGGGCGGCGCCAAGCCCTCTGACCGAAGCCGGGCGCCTCCGGATCGCGGACAACTCGTCCGCCTACTGCATCGCTTCGGCGATGATTTTTTTTGCCTCCGCGCTATCCCATTCCGCGGGACCAGGGAGCCGCCCGGCCTCCTTGCCGTCGGCGGTCACCAGGATGGTCGTCGGCATTCCGACGGCTTTGAGCGTGTTGCCGGCCCGCATGGTGGAATCGATATAGAGCTTGAGGTTCTTGACCCCGATCTCGTCGTAGAACTTCCGAGCCGCCTGAGCCCCGGCCCTGTCGAGGCTCAACGCGACGACCTCGAACCTGTCCGAGCCGAGATCGGCCTGCAGGCGGTCCAGGGACGGCATCTCGTGCCGGCAGGGCGTACACCATGTCGCCCAGAGGTTCAGAAGGACCGTCCGGCCCTTGAAGTCCGAGAGCTTCAAGTCGCGGCCGGCCTCGTCCTTGAACGCCACTTCGGCAAGAGCGATCGGCGGACTGCGCTTCACGAAGCCGATGAGACCGTCGGCTCCGTTGCCCTTGGAATCGGCGTCTTGACCGCCCTTGAAGGCCTCGATCTCCGGCGAAGAAGCGTTGTCAGCGGGTCCGAGCGTGACGTATACCGCCGCGAAACCGAGTGCGGCTGCGACGAGCGCCACGGCGATGAGCCGCATCGCGCCCGTCGGACGAGCGCCCGCTCCATGATCTTTGTCCATTTGTCCGTCCGATCCGGCCAAAGGGTTCCTCCACTTCCGCAGTCAGGAGATGTGCCAACGTGACGATGAAGTCGGCGAACAAGATGTGGGGTGGTCGCTTCGAGATGTCGCCCGCCGAGATCATGGAGGAGATAAATGCCTCCATCGGCTTCGACAAGGCGCTAGCTCCACAGGATATCCGCGGATCTAAGGCCCATGCGGCGATGCTCGCCGACGCCGGCATCATAACGAAGGCGGACGCCCGCGAGATCATCAAGGGGCTCGACCAGGTCGGCGCGGAGATTGCGGCCGGAGATTTCCCGTTCCGGCGCGAACTCGAAGACGTTCACATGAACGTCGAAAGCCGGCTGAAGGAGATCGCCGGACCCGCGGCGGGCCGCCTCCACACCGCGCGCTCCAGGAACGATCAGGTCGCAACCGACTTCCGGCTCTGGGTCCGCGACGAAATCGACGCCATCGATGGCCTTCTCGCCCAGCTGCAGCATGCCCTGGCGGCGAAAGCCGAGACCCATGCGGCGACGGTGATGCCGGGGTTCACGCATTTGCAGCCCGCCCAGCCCGTGACGTTCGGCCATCACCTGCTGGCCTACGTAGAAATGCTGGCCCGCGACCGCGGTCGGTTCGCGGACGCCCGGTCACGGCTGAACGAATGCCCCCTGGGGTCAGCCGCGCTCGCCGGAACGTCGTTCCCGATCGACCGCAAGCAGACGGCGGGCGCCTTGGGCTTCGACCGCCCGATGGCGAACTCGCTCGATGGCGTCTCCGACCGCGATTTCGCGCTCGAAACGCTTGCGGCTGCGACGATTGCCGCCGTCCATCTGTCGCGGCTCGCCGAGGAAATCGTCATCTGGATGACGCCGCAGTTCGCCTTCGTCCGCCTGTCGGACCGGTTCACGACCGGCTCGTCGATCATGCCGCAGAAGCGCAACCCCGACGCGGCCGAACTCGCCCGCGCCAAAGTCGGACGCATTGCCGGCGCACTGCAGAGCCTCGTCATCGTCATGAAGGGTCTGCCGCTCGCCTATTCGAAGGACATGCAGGAAGACAAGGAAGTGACATTCGACGCCATCGCATCGCTCAAGCTGGCACTGGGCGCCATGGCTGGGATGGTCGGTGATCTCGAACCTGTCCCCGAGACCATGCACGCGGCCGCCGGGCGCGGCTATTCGACCGCGACGGACTTGGCCGATTGGCTCGTCCGTGAGTTGAAGATGCCGTTCCGCGACGCCCACCACGTCACGGGCACCATCGTCCGCGCCGCCGAAACCCGCGGTCTCGATCTGGAGGCCCTGCCGCTCGACGTGATGCAGGCCGTCGACGAGCGCATCACGAAAGGTGTCTACAGTGTTCTTTCTGTTGAGAATTCTGTGAAAAGCCGCACGAGCTATGGGGGAACCGCGCCACAGAACGTCGCCAAAATGGCGCGCGCCTGGCTCAAGCGCTTGGAAAAGGCGAAAAAAGAGGGCTAGTGTCCACGGGCCTGCGGAAATTACTTGAACGAGCGGCGCTCGATCGAGCGAAATGTGTCAAGCGACGCGATGAATGTACAGGCTGGAACCGAAGTGAGCGCGACACGCATGTCCGGAATTGCGATACATCGCATCGCGGCTGTCGCTGCAATTGCGGCACTGTTGGGGGCCTGTGGCGTGAAAGGCGGCCTCGATGCACCGCCCGAAGCAAAGGCGGACAATACCGCGAAGGCGGAAAGCGCTCAGGGCAAGGCTGAAGGCGCCACCGGCAAACCGCACCAAGGCTTCATCCTCGACGGCATTCTGCGCTGACCCTGTGGTCTTGATCGCCACGCCTGGCCCTATTGGTCACGCTGGCCGTTGCGCCGTCTCGCGCGCAAGTTCCAAAACATCGACGTCGGTCCGGTCGTCGGGGACGAAGGGCGAAATCGCGTCAACCGTGTGGCGCGCGATGTCGACCTGCCAACCCGCAGCCCGCGCCATCGCGACGAACGCCGCCTGATCCGGCCGCGCTGGATCGGTCAGCAGCGCGAAACCGCCGGGTTTCAGCACGCGATCCAAGATTTCCAGAACAGCCGCGTGGCTCTCTTTCGCGTAGAGCACGTCCGAACCGACGACGACATCGAAGGTCTCGCCGGACCGCCAGTCGTGCCAATCGACGACGCGCTGGCGGATGCCCTCGATGCCGTTGAGACGGGCATTGTCCCGCGCGAGAGCGAGCGCCTCTGCCGAATGATCGGTCTGCACGACGTCCGCGCCGAGGAAGCGCGCCGCGAGCCCCGCGAGGCCCGCTCCGGACCCGATCTCGAGCACGCGCCGTCCGGTGATGCGTTCCGCCCGCTCGGCGAGCGCGTCGGCCAGCACGGGTGCTGCATCCCAGAGAATGAGCCCGAATGGAAACGCGCCGAGCCGGTCCGATGCGCGCAAGAGGGCGTCGTGATCGAACACGCACGCGATCTGCCAGGAGCGCCCGGCGGACTCGATCGCGACCGTCTCGATTGGAAGATCGGAGAGGTCGGCGGTGCCGGGCGCGATGTCGAGGGCTTGATTGTCGTCGAGGTCGGGGGCCTGGACAGTCACGACGCCAGACCCCGAGCCGGCCGAGACCGAAACCTGGCACGTCGAGCGGCGCACCCGGTGGGTTGCGTTCGTACCCCCGCTCCCCCTATAGCTCCGCCGGCCCCCATGAAACGCGTGTCGCGGACGTCCGGAAAATGCATCATTTCACCTATATCGACGGCCGACTTCACGCCGAGAGTGTCAGTCTCGACCGCCTCGCGAACGAAATCGGCACGCCGTTCTACTGCTATTCGACGGCCACGCTCGAACGTCACTATCGGGTCCTTACGGAAGCCTTTCGCGGACAGAGGCACCTCATCTGCTTCGCCGTCAAGGCCAACTCGAACCAGGCCGTGCTGGCAACGCTCGCGCGCCTGGGCGCCGGCATGGATGTCGTGTCGGAAGGGGAGTTGCGCCGCGCGCGCGCTGCCGGTGTGCCGCCGGAGCGGATCATTTTCGCCGGCGTCGGCAAGACCCGCGACGAGATGGCCTATGCACTGACTGAGGGCATCCGCGGCTTCAATGTCGAAAGTGCGCCGGAATTGGAAGCCTTGAGCGACGTCGCGTCGGCCCTCGGTCTCAGCGCGAAGATCGCGATCCGCGTCAACCCCGACGTCGATGCCGGAACCCACGCCAAGATCTCGACCGGCAAGAGCGAGAACAAATTCGGCGTGCCGTTTCTCGACGCGCCCGCCCTTTACGAACGCGCGTCCAAGCTGCCCGGGATCGACGTCGCCGGCATCCACATGCATATCGGCAGCCAGATCACGGACCTCGCGCCGTTCCGCGCCGCGTTCGCGCTGATGCGCGAACTGGCCCTCGATCTCCGCGCGAAGGGCGTGGTCCTCGAGCATCTCGACATCGGCGGCGGCCTCGGCGTCCCCTATCGCGGGGCCAACGATGTGCCGCCTCACCCGGATGAATACGCCGCCGTTGTGAAATCGGCGCTGGGCGACCTCGGCCTCGAAATCGCTCTGGAACCGGGCCGCATGATCGCGGGCAACGCGGGCATCCTCGTCACGCGCGTCATCTTCGTGAAGGACGTGGCCGGCAAGGCCGAAGCCGGCCGCCGCTTCACCATCGTCGACGCGGCCATGAACGATCTCATACGCCCGACGCTCTACGAGGCCTACCACGACATCTGGCCTGTCGAGGAAAAGCGGCGCAATGGCCCGCGCCGCATGCAGGACGTGGTCGGGCCCGTGTGCGAGACGGGCGACTATCTGGCGCTCGAACGCGAGTTGCCGGATTTCGCCGCGGGCGATCTCATGGCCGTCATGACCGCCGGCGCCTACGGCGCGGTCATGTCCTCGACCTACAACACCCGCCCCCTCGTGCCCGAGGTGCTCGTCAACGCCGACGCCTATGCCGTCGTCCGCCCCCGCCCCACCTATGACGATCTCATTGGGATGGACGTGCTGCCGGAGTGGTTGAAGGGGTAGGGGGCCGAATTCTCAGAACGCGACGTGAGCAGGCGGAGCGCGTTCAAGAGATCGACAGGCGCTGTTCGGAGATAGCTGCCGTCGCTGGCCTCCAGAAATCAGTAAAGAGATTTGCGCTCGGGCATGGCCGCGATAGCGTGGTTAGCGGACATCGAAACTGCTACTGCGGCGACGGCGTCACGCAGAGAAGATCCAGTGGCCGAGAGTTTAGCATTCTGCGGCGGGGACCACAACCATGGATGCTGACAGGCCAATCAAGACTACTGCCGAAGATCGGCTCGGGTTTGCGCCAGTGGCCCGGCACTTGGCTCAGGTCATTCTCGATCAATCGGCGAAGGATGGGCTGGTCTTCGGCATCGAAGGCGAATGGGGTTCGGGCAAATCAACGCTGATCAACCTCGCCATTGTCGCTTTGAGGGAAGACTCCGTCGCGCCAGAGATCATCGAGTATTCGCCCTGGCTCGTTGGTTCGCGTGACGACCTCCTCGCGAATCTCTTCGACGAGCTCGCGGCGGCCGCCGGCAAGATTGACCCCGTTGAGCCCACGGACATTCCTCCTCCGCAAACGTGGCGCGACGCGATCAACAAGCGTTTTGGGAGCGACGCCCACTACCGGCTGAAGCGTAAGGAGCGCCTAAAAAAGCAGCTCAGCGGCAAGCTACAAGCCTTCGGTGCAGTCGCGGGCGGCTTATCGAAGCTGATAAAATCTTCCGCAGCCCTCGGTGTGCCTTACACGGAAACAGCCGGCACTATCGTCGAACGCGCCGGCGAAGGTGCGAAGAGCCTCTTCTCGTCTGCCTCAATTACCAAGAGGAAGGCCGAGATTGTCGAGGCGCTGAAGCTCCTGTCTCGCCGTATCGTCGTTTTCGTCGACGATCTCGATCGCCTCGAGCCTCGCGAGGCCAGCGAAGTTTTGCGCCTCATCCGCGCTGTCGCCGACTTCCCAAACGTCATCTACATCCTCTCATACGATATCGATGTCGTCTCCAAAACGCTGCAGAAGGCTATCCAGGTGGACGATGGTCACGCATTCCTGGAGAAGATCGTCCAGGTCAGCTTCAAGGTGCCCCGCCCGGAAGCATTCGACCTGAGGCGCTGGTTTCACGGTGAGGTGCGGGGGCTATTTGCCGACGAGATCACACAGGCATCGAACCTCCAGAGGCCCGTAGTGCAACGTCTTGCACGTGCGATCGATGTCCAGGGCGGACGTTATCTGACAACGCCACGCGACGTCGTCAGGGCTCTCAACTCGCTTCGCCTGCATGCGATCCCAGTGCGTACCCACATCGATGTGGCCGACATGATCTGGCTGCAACTTGTACGAATTGGCAATCCTGCTTTCTACGCCTGGATTGAGGAGTACCTGACCGACACCTCTGCCATCTATCGAGGGTCGAGCGTCACTGGTCATGTTGCTGCCCATACTGGGCAACGGTTGAACGACATCCTCGCCGCAGAGAACCTCGACATCGACTACGCGCGCATCGAGCTGTCCACCTTATTGCCGGGGGTCATGCACGGATTTGGCAACCAGAATGAGACGCCGCATCGCGTCTTCAACAACCTCGGTCGCGAGGTCTTCAACCGATTCATCGTCGAGCGACGATTGGGGAGTCCTGAGCACTACCGCTACTATTTCGCCTTTGCACAGCCCGGCGGTGCGCTCCGCGACGATCAGGTCGATGCTTTTCTGCTGCAGGCCCAACACGATCAGAACGCGACGATCAGCCTGCTTCAGGAACTCGGACGCGAAACTCGCCCGCAAGGCGGCGTAATGGCCGAGCTCATGATCGAAAGACTCGTCGCGGCCGTCGAGCGGATACCGGAGGCGGCAATCTCAAACATTATGTCTGCGCTTTCGGACATTCTAGATGACGTCGCGCTTTCCACACGCGATGGAGATTGGGGCCAGCACCGCTCATGGGAAGCAGCAGAGCTTCTGGTCGAAAAACTCATGCGCAAAGTCACCGACCCTGCCGTACGTCGGGACTGCATCGCTCGATTGTTCACGGATGGGCGCGCTATCGGTTGGCAGACTAGTCTCTTGATGAGCGAAATCTTCGCCCACGGCCACTATGGCGACAGGGAGGAGCCCCAGGGGCAGAGGCTGCTGACGCCGGCCGAGTTTCACCAGGCATTGGCCTCCATGATCGGTCGTTACAAGGCTATGCCCCCTGCCCAACTGAGGGCTGTTCCCAACCTCGTCAGTCTGCTCTACGGCTGGAAGCAGGCTGCACGCAATGATGACGCTAGGCTGTGGGTCGAAGCCAATACGCAAACGGATGACGATTTGCTGGCTTTTCTGTCGCGCGCGCGGGGGTGGTCCTCGAGCAATGGGGTAGTCCAGTATCCGCTCAAGCGTCAGGACCTCTCGAACTTTCTGGACTACGATTCCGCCGTCCGCCGCGTGGAAGCGATTGCAGTTGATACGCAGGCGCCCGCCGAACGCCGACAACTCGCAGCCGAGTTACTCATCGCTATTCGGCAAGGTCAAGGAGACTAACGGGCGCCGCGCGGTAACGTGGCACGCCCCTGATTGTCGCCTTCACGCTCCACGAAAGGTGGTTGCTTGCGCTCCATGAAGCGCTACGCGGATGCAATCCTTTTAATTCCAGACATTGTCGTCGGCGCGTTCAGCTTCACTCATAACAAGTCGCTCAAGGTCCGCTTGTGGGATGTTCCACACATCCACCGCACGCTTCTGCACAACTCCCCGATGCCCACGGCCCCCACTTCCCACGACCACCGCTACCGCTGTACCGTCCCCATACCCCTCACCTCCGCCAGTTCCGCCTCCAACTCCGCCACGCGCTGTTGAAGGGTCGCGACGGCGGCTTCCACATCCTCCCGTGCGAAGAGCTGCGGAATGTGCTGCGGGCAGTTGCGGTCCCACGCCGAGATCGTGAAAAGGATCGCACGCTCGGCCGTGGCGGCACCCGAATTCGGCATGAGGCGCGAGAGCAGCGCGTTGTCGTCCTCGACGATGCGGGCTGTGCCCCAGAGCTTGATGCGAAGCCGCCGCGCATAGTCCATGACAAAGATGAACGCGCGCGGATTGTCCGCGAGGTTCCCGGCCGTGATGTACTGCCGGTTGCCCGAGAGGTCCGCGAAGCCGAGCGTTTTCTCGTCGATCACCTTGAGGAACCCCGCCGGCCCGCCGCGATGCTGGATGTAGGGCTGTCCTTCCACGTTCGCGGTCCCGAGATAGAACGAGCGCACGGTCCCGAGAAACTGCGCGAGATCGGGCGTCACGCGGTCCGACCAGCCCTTTCCCGTCTCCATGCGCGCGTACTGTGCCCGCGACCCGAGCCGCGTCTGCTGGGCTTTGACCGAGGGCGTGAACGCGATGTCCGAGACGGGTAATTTCATGGCGGAGAGTTCCTTTTGATGTCGGTCCACGGGCGAGCCGCGCACTCAAATAGCCGGCATGCCGATGAAGCCGGGCAGTGCTTTGACGCGGCCAACCCACGCCGCGACTGCCGGATACCCATCGTGCGGCACACCACCCTCGTGTCCGAGCGCGATGTAGGGCATGCACGCGACATCCGCGATCGTCGGCCGGCCAAGCGCGAGCCATGGCTCGTGCGTCAGGTGCGCATTCATCAGGCTGAGGATGCGGGCGGCGTTGGCACGCGCGGCCTCGACGTCGAGTTTGCGGCCGAATTTGTCGTGCCGCCGCGCATCGTTCGGGCCGCGAGCAATCTCGTTTTCCGCGACCATCAGCCATTGCGTGACGGTCGCGAGCCCGGCCGCATCCGTAGGAAGCCACGCTTCCCCGCCCCACTTCCGCGCGATGTAGACGAGGATCGCCTGACTGTCGCGCAGTACAACGTTCCCGTCACGGAAGATCGGAACTTCACCGAACGGGTTGAGATCGATGAGCGGCGGCTTCTTGTGATCGCCCGCGAGGAAATTCACCGGCACCACGTCGAGAGGTACGCCGATCAGCGCCGCAAGTAGACGGACTTTGTAGCAGTTCCCTGAAACCTCGACATCGTGGAGCGTGGCGGTCATGTGGCGTGTCCCATTGAGAGTGCGTTCGTCTCGACTGCCAAACTGGCGTACGGAAGGAATGTCCGGTAGAGAGAATATTCGGCATTGATATTTTCAGAATTCGGTAATGTTCCGTGGATCGTCTGCGCGCCATGTCCGTGTTTATTGCCGTTGCCAACGCCGGCAGCCTCTCGGCGGCAGCGCGATCGCTCGGAGAACCACTGACCAACGTGAGCCGGCTTCTGGCGCAGATCGAAGAGCATCTCGGTGTGACGCTTGTCGAACGCACGACGCGACGGCTGGCGTTGACGGCGGCGGGGCGCGACTATCTCGGCACCTGTCGCCGAATCCTCGAAGACTTGAACACGGCCGAAGCCCTACTCGCCGGACAATCGAGCGCGCTCTCGGGCGGTCTGTCCGTGACGGCGCCCGTCGGGCTCGGCCGCCGCCATGTCCTCCCCGTCGTGACGGATTTCCTTGCGGCCTACCCGGAGATCAATGTGCGGCTCGTTCTGCTCGACCGCATCGTCGATCTCATGGGTGAGGATGTCGATGTCGCGATCCGCGTCGGGAAGATGAAGGACAGCCAGTTGCTCGCGTCTGGCGTTGGCACGCTGAAACTGGTCACGTGCGCGGCGCCAGCCTATCTTGCGCGCCGGGGCGCGCCCCATACGGTGGACGCGATCGCCGGTCACGACTGCATCACGTTCGGTGGCCTGTCCGGCGGCACCCGATGGGTCTTCACGAGCCGACGCTATGGGCGCCAGGCGATCCGCGTGCGGTCGCGCCTCGACGTCAACGCGGCCGACGCCGCGGTCGCGGCTGCCGTGGAGGGTGTCGGCATAGCGCGGGTGCTCTCCTATCAGGCCGAAGACGCGCTGAGATCGCGGGCACTCGTGCCCGTCCTGCAGCGGTTTGATGACGGGGCGATCCCGGTGAGCCTGGTCCATCGGCCCGCGCGGGCGTCGACATCGATCGTGCGCGAATTCGTGCGCTTTGCGTCAGCAAAGCTCCGCGCCCGGCTCGAAGGAGGCTGATCCGCCCGATCGAGATGCCCCTACGAGGCACCCGACGCCGAAGCCGGCGACAATATTGACTCTCCTCAAATGAAACGGGGTCAAGCCGACATATAATTCGCATTTAAACGGTCGCGCAGCACATCCAATGGCGACCGGCCCTGAACACGGCCGCACATGCGATCCGCTCGCAGAACTCGATGCGCCCGATGCTTGCGAACTGGCGCGACAAGAGATCGAACCGAAGAACGAAGTCGGCTTCGCCTCACAACTGGAGGATCACCCGATGGCTGGAACGCTGAAGACACTCGCTTCTTTTGCAGCAGGTCTTTTGACCCTCGGCGCGACCGCGCTCGCGGACGATCATGAGCACGATCAAGCGCAGCAAATGCCGATGATGGGTCAAGGGATGGGCATGATGGGCGATTGTCCCATGATGGGCGGCGGCATGGGAGAGATGCGGCAGGGCATGCCCGGAGGGATGGCCCCCGGGATGATGGGCCAGCACATGGGACCCGGCATGATGATGAGCCGTGGCCCGATGATGGAAGGGCGGCTCGCCTACCTCAAAGCCGAGCTGGGAATCACTGACTCACAGGCGTCGTCGTGGGATGGCTACGTTGCGGCGGTCAAGGAGCGTGCTGATTCCATGCAGAAGATGCACGCGACGATGATGCAAGCGATGAACTCCGGCACGGCGGCCGAGAGAATGAACACCCGCATCAAGCATATGGAAGCCATGCTCGACGCTCTGAAGATCATGAAGCCCGCGACCGAGGCGCTCTACAAGGCCCTGAGCGACGACCAGAAGAAAAAGGCCGATGTGCTGCTCGGAATGGGCTGTTGCATGATGTGACGGCCTATGAAAGCACGACGAAGTATCTATCGGCAGATGGGCCAAATCCGACCAAGCGGCGCCTTTCGACCCGGTCGCGCGACGCCGCCAAAGAGCGGCGACTCCCGTTGGGGCACGCTCAAGACCAGTGAACGCGATTGGACGGCCGCAGCACAAGGACCGGACGCATTCGGAAGGCGCTCCCGCCCCGCCAGCACCAAACGTGAACATTTCAACGGTTATGAATTGGCCAGTTGACGTATGTTCCTGGAGTCGTGCTATGACCCGAGCGCGGCTCTGGAGTTCGTCATGGAAAGGCAATGGAGTACGGTCCTTCAACTATTGCTCACAGGCGTGGGCATGATCGCGGGAACTTGGAGTGTTGTGTTAGGCGCCGCCTTGATCGGCTGGGCTGTACTGTTGTTCGTTCGGGCTAATCATCACTCGATTTGTCGCGGCATTACAAACTATGTCGGCGTCGGGATGGATTGGTGCTCAGGTGATCTACAACAAACCACAGTGGAAGCATCTTCGGTAAGGCCTGCTCAGCCCCAACCGGATTGGGCTTTGGGCGAACTCCTGCGAGGACTTCATCCCAATCCACTTGATGATGCAAATTGGCTGGCGGTAGGCAATGAAGTGCGGGACGCCGCATCACTTGGAAAAATTCAAGTATGGGGCCGATTTGCAGTCATTGAGCAAAGCTCCGCGTCGGAGGCAACGAAGTCAGCGTTGATTAAGGTGGAAGCTGATTACTGGAAGAATGCTCAGTTTAATTGGGCAACTATCTTGGAGACGAAAACCCATTTGCCACAGACAGTGCCGTTGCCGCATAAATGCCACGCTGATTTTACTCGCTACAATGACTTGTATGTGAACAAAGCGCAGTGCATTGAGTGTTGGCCCCGAAGGTTGCAGGTGGAAAATGTCCCGCGGCAAATACCTCAGCCTTGAAGAAGCCCGCCAGTCCGGCGACTTCAAGAAGTTCTGCGCGGACCATCCGTCGGAAGCGGATCGCGCCCGATTCCTCAAGCTTCTGACCCTCATGTCGCAAGGCGCTTTAGAAGGCGAGGAAACATCCCCGCCGGATCATGTCGCTGATTCCAACGGAACTCGAACTCGGCGAGATACTTAGCCAGATGGTTGCGCGACACGTGGACGTGCGTGCCCTTGATCGACCGCTTGAAGATCGACCAGAACGATTCAATGGTCTGCGTGTGGTGCTTGCCGCGCACCCATTCCTCTTTCGAGTGCACAACGGTGCCGTGCTCGTAACCGGCCATCGCCAGATAGTGGTAGCTTTTCAATTCGTCGGTCGTGATGGTTGAGCCCTTCTCGACGTTCTTGATGATGGGCGGAAGCAGAGAGCGGCCGCTGACATCGGGCACCACTTTGGTGATCACGTCTCCGCCACGCTGGACAATGCCCAGCACGGCCGTCTTGTTCGGGCCGCCCCGGCCGCGCTTCCCCTTCCGGAAACCGCCGATGTAAGCTTCGTCGACCTCGATATGGCCGGACAGCCTCCGGTCCCCGTCGACGACGGCAAGGTACTTGCGGATTTCATGGCCCATGCGCCACGCGGTCTTGTAGTTCACGGAGAGTTGGCGCTGCAGTTCCTTGGCGGGAACGCCGTGGCGCGTCGTCGTGAACAGATACATGGCATAGAACCACTTCTGCAGCGGCGTATGCGACTTGTGAAACGGCGTGCCCACCATCGGGTGGACATGGTTACCACATTGGCAGGTGTAGGCCGGCATCTTCGCCAGCTTCTTCCACTTGCCGCTCTCTCCGCAGCGCGTGCACTCGTGCTCCGTGCCGTAGCGCGCCTTAAACAGGTGTTCGAGGCAAGCGTCGTCGTTGGGAAAGAGCGTCATGAACTCTGTGATCGGCATCGGCTTGGACATATCGGCCTCCATCTGAAGCCAATATAGCAATCCGAGATACATACGTCAACTGGCCAATCCATCAACGGTTTGTAATGATGCGCCGCGCACGGCGCGTGCTAGCGTTGAGCGATGTCCGATACGCTGCCGCCCACCCATCTTCCCGGGAACGCTCAAGCCGCTGCTCCGCGGACGGTTAAAGTCCTCGAGGGCAAGATTTTTCGCGCGCGGCTCGCCATGGTCGCCGAGGCCGTTTGGCGGCGGATGTGGATCCTTTTCGGACTGGCCGGTCTGTTTGTTCTCGTGAGCCTCGCGGGCCTCTGGCCATTGCTCGACCCCTGGACTCATCGGATTTCCCTCGGGCTCTTCGGGCTGGGCTTCCTCGTTTGGCTCGTCGTAACCCTCCGCATTCCCTGGCCATCGCGCGAGGACGCCATCCGGCGAATCGAGCGGGTCTCAGGCATCCCGCACCGCCCCGCGTCCGCCTATGAAGATACGCTCTCCTCGGCCTCCGGGAACGCCGCGACGGAAGCGATCTGGCAGGCCCACAAGCGCCGCATGGCGAACCTCGTGAAGGACCTGCGCCCGGGGGCACCTGCCCCACGCACCCATCTCATCGACCCGATCGCGCTGCGTGCGATTTTGCCGCTCGCCCTCGTCGTGGCACTCGGATTGGCGGGCTCGAGCGGCCTGTCGCGGTTAGGCGAAGCATTCGAGTTCGGCACATCCGCCGCACTCACGAACGCGCGGCTAGACGCCTGGGTCACGCCGCCCGCCTACACGGGGCGCACGCCCATCATGCTGGCCGACGGCCGCAACCCGGCGACCGCTCAACCTGCGCCGAATCAGTTTGCCCCGAAGTCGGACGGCTCGCCGGCGGACGCAGCGGCGGCCAAGTCCCTCGAAGTGCCGGAAGGCAGTCTCGTCGTCGCGCGTCTCGCGGGCGCGGGCACCGAAACGCTGACGCTCGAAGTCGCGGGAGCCGACGATCCGAAGGCGTCATCGACGCGTGTCGAGGGCCAGGCGAGCGCCGGCGCCGTGCAAGGTCTGACGGAAGCGCGCGTCACGCTCGACAAGGCGGGCACGCTTCGCGTTCTGGCGGGCGGCAACGTACTGCGCGAATGGCCGTTCACGGTGATCCCCGACAATGCGCCCGGCATCGCGCTGACGAAAAACCCCGAACGCACTGAACGCGGCGCTATGAAGCTCACCTACTTCGTGCAGGACGACTATGGCGTTGCGTCCGCCGAAGTCGTGTTCAAGCCCCTCGAGAAAGTCGACGACGGAGACCCCAAGACCGCATGGGCGCGTCCGCCGCCACCGACCGGGCCGCGTCCGCCCTATTCCCGTCCGCCCCAGCTCGCGCTCCGCCTGCCGGCTCCGAATGCCAAGCAGGGCGAGGCGTTCACGTATCACGAGATGGGCTCGCACCCTTGGGCCGGCCGCCGCGTGACGATGACGCTCGTCGCCAAGGACGTTGGCGGCAAGACCGGCCAGACGCTGCCGATCGAAGTCATGCTCCCCGAGCGCGAATTCAAGAAGCCGTTGGCGCGGGCTGTGATCGAGCAGCGGAAACTTCTGCTCGAAGACCCGCGCCATCGCGCGCGCGTCGGTGTCGCGTTGGCCGCTCTGACACTCGAGCCCCAAGGTTTCATCGACGACGCGCGCGCGTATCTGGCGCTCCGCTCGTCGCTCTATCGCCTGGAGCGCGATACGACACGCGCGGCGACCGACAGCGTCATCGAGCAGTTGTGGTTTGCAGCCCTCCGCCTCGAGGACGGCGATCTTTCTGAAGCCGAGCGCAATCTCCGCGACGTCCAGGATCGGCTTGCGAAGGCGCTCGAAGAAGGCGCGTCCGACGAGGAGATCCAGCGCCTGATGCAGGAGCTGCGCGACGCCTTCCAGGACTATGCGCGCGAGATGGCGGAGCAGGCCGAGCAACAGGCCGGCGATCAGCAGCAGCAGGACAATCAGAGCGGCGAACAGATGTCCGCCGAAGACCTCGACCGGATGATGAAGGAAATGGAGGAGATGGCCAAGAGCGGCCTCCGTGAGCAGGCGAAGGACATGCTGGCTCAGATGCGCGACATGATGGAGCGCATGCAGGCTCAGAAGCAGCAGAGCCAGGAAGATCGCCAGCGCAATGCCGACGCCGAGAAGATGATGCGGCGTCTCGGTGAGGCGACCGGCGAGCAGCAGAACCTCATGGACGACACCTTCGACCAGCGACGCGAGCAGCAACAGGGTCAAGGGCAGATGAAGCAGCAGGGTCAGGCTGGCCAGCGCGGTCAGCGTGGCCAGGGCATGCAGGCCGATCGCAACGGTCAGATGGGCCAGGGCAACGACCAAGGCGAGATGCAGCTGGGCGAGCGCGGCCGCGATGGCAAGGGTCCGGAAGGCGGCAAAGGCCAAGGCGGGAGGCAGGGCCTTGCTGAACGCCAGCGGCAGCTTCGCGAAAGACTGGACGCTCTGCGTAAGGACATGCAGGAAAAGGGTCTCGGCGACGGCGAGCGCCTTGGCGAAGCGACCGATGCCATGGAAGACGCCGAACGCGCGTTGGAACAGGGTGATTTCGATCAGGCGAACCAGGATCAGGGCCGCGCGCTGGACGCCATGCGCGAAAGCGCCGAGGAAATGGCGAGCCAGATGCAGCAGAACAACGGCGGACAGCAGCGGTTCGGTCAGAACGGCGACAGCCCGCGCGATCCGTTGGGACGTCCGCAGCGCTCCCGCGGTCCCGATCAGGGACGGTCGGTGAAAGTCCCGGACCAGATCGATATGCAGCGCGCGCGCGAAGTTCTGGAGGAACTGCGCCGCCGTCTCGGAGAGGCCACGCGCCCAGAGGTCGAATTGCAGTACCTCGAGCGGCTCTTGAAGTGGAATTGATCCTAGTACCTTAGCGGTGACCGGCGGCGCGCGTCAGAACTGCCGGATCCAGTTGACCGTGACATAGGGCTCGGGCGCGATGTCGCCCGTAGCACCCCCCTGGAACAGACCGCCAGAAACTCCCGCCGAAACCGACACTTCCCCGCCATCCCAGTCGGTGCGCAGGAAGATGCCGGCGCGTGTATATTCGAGGATCGAGGCTTCCCCGTCGCCATATGTGAACTGCTGCTGGCAGGCGCCGCCGTCGTCCCAGCCAAGTTCGCAGTCGGATTGCGCGTCGAGATCGAGCCACGCCTCCCATCCGACCGACCAGCCCTTGACGGCACGCCATCCGAGCCGCGTCCGCGCGGACCGCGTGCGGTGCGCCTCGCTCCAGGAGAGATCGAGTGACGCGAACCCGATGTTGCCGATGTCGAGCCAAAGCTCGACGACGGCCTTGGCGCCAATGTCGTCTCCGACAACTGCGTTTTCGACATCGATGGGCGTGATGGCATGGCCGACGCCCGAGACGCCCGCGAAAGCCTTGGCCGTCAGCGGTCCCCAACGCTCGAGATAGCCAACGAGCACGTCCGTGAACCATGGCGTCGCGCGAAATCGGCGGATGACGCTGTCGTCGAGGTCGGCGTCGTACCGCTCGCCCTCGTAGCGATACCCGCCGCTTCCGCCCGCGATGCGGACCCTGAACCCCGGCTCGTGGATGTGGCTCCAAGGGGCGAGCGTCACACCCGAATAAATGAGCCAGCCGCTGTCCGAGGCGTCGACACCGGCCCAAGTCTCGCGCCACTTGTGGGACTTCGAAGGTTCGGCGAACGCCCTGGCCCACGCGGCAGGGTTCCAGGTGTCCTGCGGCGCGGCCGGTTCGCCGGCGCGGACGGGCAGGGCACACGATAGCGTCAGCGCCCCAACGTTCAGAGCGAGCCGGATGGCCAGCCGATGACGCGATACCCCGAATGCCACAACCGGGCCCCCGAACACGGGACTGAGAACTCAGACGAATACGGAGGAACATGGTCGCGCCAGGCGTGTCTTCGGTCAATAATGGATTAACCAAAAAATCTAGGAACTACATATGGTTGCTGTTTTCTAGGCGCAACAATCTCAGATTGAGAAAAGGTCTCGTGTTGCCCCGCCGCGGCTGCCGTGCTGCATGGCAGCGAATGTTTGTCGCACCGGTTCGTTATCAGCTATTGATCCATCGCCTGGAATTTGCCGGATCAGAAACGTACCTTCCGCGGAATAGTCTAGGGAGTTGCAAAAAAATGCACACGCGATTGTCAACGGACCGCATGTTCACGCCCGGCCTCTCCGGCGATCGCGCCATTGCGGCCGCTGCCGGTTCAATCATGGACCGGCTGGGTTTGGCGGCGGCGCCGGTCAAAGCCATGGCGTTGGCCAACGTCGAGATGACCACCCTCATGAGCCGTCGGGCGCAAGCCTACCTCGAACTGCCGAAGGCGATCGCACGCTGCCGTTCCGGCCAGGATGTCATGCGCGAGCAGATGTTGTTCTGGCAAACGGCGTGGGAGCAGTATCAGGATTCGTCGACGCGCCTCGCGACGGCATGGACCCAGGCGCTGATGCCGGCGGCGCTCGGCACGTCGTCCAGGGAAAGCGAACTCGCCGCCCGCGAACAGAGCCCGATCAAGCTTCCTGAAGCGGGCCCTAAATCCACGGAAACGTCGCGCAGGCGTCCACGCGCCTACGAAGCCGCCTGAAACGACTCGCGGCCGAGCCTGACGGCTTCGCCGAAGCCTCGCACCAATCGTCATCGGCCGTGGCAGGCGCCACGGCCGAAGTCGTTTTCAAGACTATTTGAGTTCAGCCAGCGCTTGCGAAAAGCCGTTGAGCGACACGGGGATTCCGATGCCCGCCTCTTCAGTCTGGAAAATGATGAAAATGGCTGTCTTACCGGTCGAGAGCTGCGCGACCAGAGGCGCTTCCACGGTGACCTGCGCATAGCATGCAAACGAATGGCAGCGTAGGAACGGCGCGTGTCCGACGTCCTTGTCGTCGATTTTGAGCCCGATACCCGGCGGCAGAAGTACACCGAGCGGCGCGAACACGCGCAGTACCTGAACGCCGTTCGAGAACTTCTGGAAATAGACCGTCAGTCCGACGTTGTCCCTGTCTTCCGCCGTGACGCTCTGTACGAGAGCGCACACTTCGTTCTTGGCCCCGGGCGGCGGCGCCTTGCAGACCACTTGCCAATCGCCGTGTTGCGCCTTGACCGTACCGTCGGCCGCATCTGGCACCTTCGTCGGAGCTTCTGATGGCTGCTGTGCCAAAGCCATCGGCAGGGCTGCGGCAAGCCCGGCCAGGACGAACGCGAGGAAAAGAGCAGAGAACGGAGAAATCGGCCTGCGGACGCGATTGACGAGGCAGCGGGCAGAACTGTGAGGCATGGCTGAGAGGAACCCAAAGCAAGGAAGGCTGGGACAGGGCCGTGATCGGAGACCGTTGGTCAAGCCCGAGAATGCGCCGGATCATCGGATTGGCGGCCACGTGTGACCGAGGAACGGGGCCGAAAAACGGCTGCGGGAAGTCGAGGAAATCAAGCGACCGACGGGCCCGTTCACCGAGTGAACTCGTCGGAACTTATCGGCTGAAAAAGCTACGTACTGCGTCAATTTACGCGAAGATATGACGCAACAATCTTGACTTGTCGCAAGATTGGGGATTGTGCTGTGGTTCGACGAAGGGGAAGTCGTCTGAGGCGCGCCTCCCCGGCCTGTTGCAGATCGGGCTGGGTGAGCGTCTACGAGGCTGGATCGGTTCGGCAGCGATCGTGCGCGCATGAAGCGCGTGGGGACTGCTGTTGTCGAGCCTGTCCAAAGCAACGCTCGCAAGAAGCGGTTGAACGCGCCGCGAGCGAACGATGATTGCTTCTCCAGAGTACGATCAAAACCGCCGGCTGCGGCCGGTCTGGGTCTGGGGAGCGAAAAGTGATGATGACACGACTGTCGAGGCTTCTGCCTCTCGCGGCGGTTTTCGCTGCGCTGACGCTGTGGCTCGATCCGGCGTTTGCCGTCGACGGGCACGCCCAGCCAGGGCAGCGCGGACTTTCTCCCGCCGTGACCGAAGTGATGCGCGAGATCCACACGTTCTACGATCTCGTCAACATCGTCATTATCGCGATCGCGGTGTTCGTTCTGATCCTCATGCTCTACGTGATGTATCGCTTCCGCGAGAGCGCGAACCCGACCCCATCGAAGACGACGCACAACACGATCCTCGAGGTCGCCTGGACCGTTGTGCCGATCATCATTCTCGTCGTGATCGCGATCCCGTCGTTCAAGCTGCTGATGCTGCAGTACAGCTACCCGAAGCCTGACCTGACGGTGAAGGCGATCGGCAACGCCTGGTTCTGGGAGCACGAGTATCCCGATCAGGGCGGCTTCACGATCACATCTAACATGCTCTCGGACGAAGAAGTTGCCGAGAAGGCCAAGACGGGCATTCCGACGCCGCGTCTTTTGTCGGTCGACAACGAGATCGTCGTGCCGCTGAACAAGGTCGTGCACATGCTCGTGACGTCGAACGACGTCATTCACAATTGGACGATCCCGATGTTCGGCTCGAAGATCGACGCCGTCCCCGGCCGCATCACCACCACGTGGTTCCGCGCCGAGAAGGAAGGCATCTACTACGGCCAGTGCTCAGAGCTCTGCGGTATGAACCACGCATTCATGCCGATCGCCGTCCGCGTCGTGAAGCCGGAAGTCTTTGACGAGTGGGCGGCTGCCATGAAGGGCAAGGACAAGAAGAAGGCCCGCGAGATCCTCGACAAGGTCGCACTCGAGCAGGCCGGCATCAAGAGCGTCGCCGACGCAGCCAGCGCAGCACAGTAAGAAACGCGGGAGCAGCGTCTACAGGCCCCGTGGCCTTGGACGCTCAAATTTGAAACACTCGGGACTGGGACTGGAAAACCATGGGAAGCTCTGCGGCTCACGCCGACGACCATCACGACCATGCGCCGCCGTTCATTCAGCGCTGGCTCTTTTCGACCAACCATAAGGACATCGGCACCCTCTATTTCATCTTCGCGATGATTGCGGGCATCGTCGGTGGCGCGCTGTCGGTCGGTATTCGTTACGAACTCGCCGAGCCCGGCATGCAGTTCTTCACCAATCCGCACACCTACAACGTGTGGGTCACCGGCCACGGCCTCATCATGGTGTTCTTCATGGTGATGCCCGCCACGATGGGCGGCTTCGGAAACTGGTTCGTGCCCTTGATGATCGGCGCGCCGGACATGGCCTTCCCGCGCATGAACAACATCTCGTTCTGGCTGCTTCCGACAGCGTTCTCCCTGCTGCTCCTCTCGCTTTTCGTCGAGGGTCCGACTGGCATGAACGGTGTCGGCGCCGGCTGGACAGTCTACGCGCCGTTGTCGACCTCGGGCCATCCGGGCCCTGCGATGGACCTTGCGATCCTGGCGCTTCACATCGCTGGCGCGTCCTCGATCCTCGGTGCGATCAACTTCATCACGACGATCTTCAACATGCGCGCTCCGGGCATGACGCTGCACAAGATGCCGCTCTTCGTCTGGTCCGTGTTGATCACCGCGTTCCTGCTGCTCCTGTCGCTTCCGGTTCTCGCCGGCGCGATCACGATGCTGCTGACGGATCGCAACTTCGGCACCACGTTCTTTAATCCGGCCGGCGGCGGCGATCCGCTACTCTATCAGCATCTGTTCTGGTTCTTCGGCCATCCTGAAGTCTACATTCTGATCCTGCCGGGCTTCGGCATTGTCAGCCACATCGTCGCGACGTTCTCGAAAAAGCCGGTCTTCGGCTACCTCGGCATGGCCTACGCGATGGTCGCGATCGGCCTCGTCGGCTTCATCGTCTGGGCGCACCACATGTATGCGGCCGGCATGAAGGTGAATAAGCAGGCCTACTTCGTGTTCGCCACGATGGTCATCGCCGTTCCGACGGGCGTGAAAATCTTCTCCTGGATCGCAACGATGTGGGGCGGCTCGATCCAGTTCCGCCTTCCGATGGTCTGGGCGTTGGGCTTCATCTTCCTGTTCACGGTCGGCGGCGTTACGGGCGTCATGCTGGCCAACGCCGGCGTGGATCGCGCTCTGCACGACACCTACTATGTCGTAGCGCACTTCCATTACGTCCTGTCGCTCGGCGCCGTCTTCTCGATCTTCGCGGGCTGGTACTACTGGTTCCCGAAGATGACCGGCGTCATGTACTCGGCGTTCTGGGGCCACCTGCACTTCTGGACGACGTTCGTCGGCGCGAACATCCTGTTCTTCCCTCAGCACTTCTTGGGTGCTGCCGGTATGCCGCGCCGCTACGTCGACTATCCGGACAGCTTCGCGTTCTGGAACGCGATCTCGTCTTACGGCTCGTACATCACGGCCGTCGGCACGTTGTTCTTCTTTATCGGCGTGGTCGTGGCGCTCGCGCGTCGCGAGAAGGCTGGAGCCAATCCGTGGGGCGTCGGTGCGACGACCCTCGAGTGGACGCTGCCTTCGCCGCCGGCCTTCCACTCCTATGAGCGTCTGCCGCGCATCGCCGCGACGGACCATCACTGAGTAACGAACGGAGAAGCGCGCCGCTCTGACGGGTGGCGCGCTTCCGCCTCTTGTGAGGCGCGAGCATGCACACGTCCGCCTGAACGATAAGAAACGAATGAACTGCCCGCTCCGGGGTCGAGCGCGCCCGCGACGCGCGGCGACTGCCAACTCGAGCGACGCCGGGGAAGGAACGAGGACATCCGATGGCCGAGCTCGCTGCCGAAGGCACGACGATCGACAAGGCGATGAGCGTCGAGCCGAGCGTCGGCGACTACGTCACGCTGATGAAGCCCAAGGTTATGACGCTCGTCGTCCTGACGGCCCTGGCCGGAATGATCGCGGCGCCCGCCGGCATTCACCCCGTCCTCGGCATCATCGCCATCATTGCTATTTCCGTTGGCGCCGGCGCATCGGGCGCCCTCAACATGTGGTACGACGCCGACATCGACCAGCACATGGCCCGCACGGCGGCGCGTCCGATCCCGCGGGGCCGGGTGACCCCGAGCGATGCCCTGCAGTTCGGCACCGTTCTTTCGGTGATGTCGGTCCTGACCCTCGGCGTTCTCGTGAACTGGGTCGCGGCAGCACTTCTCGCGCTGACGATCGCCTTCTATCTTTTCGTCTACACAATGTGGCTGAAGCGCCGGACGCCGCAGAACATCGTCATCGGCGGCGCCGCAGGCGCATTTCCGCCGATGATCGGCTGGGCCGCCGCCACCGGCGAAGCCGGTATCGAGAGCATCCTGCTCTTCTTGATCATCTTCCTCTGGACACCGCCTCACTTCTGGGCGCTCGCGCTTCTGCGTCTGCGCGACTACGAGCGCGTCGGCGTTCCGATGCTGCCAGTCGTCGCCGGACCCGACGAGACGCGGAAGCAGATTCTCATCTACTCGATCCTCCTGGTGCCGCTCGCGATCCTGCCGCCGTTCATCGGCCTCGGCGGTATCGCATACGGCGTGACCGCGACCGTGCTCGGTGCCGCGTTCCTCTATCTCGCCGCCGAAGTCTGGCGCGTGCGCGAGGGCCGCGAAGCCGATCAGGCGTGCCGCCGGTTGTTCTGGTTCTCGATCCTCTATCTCTATCTTCTCTTCGCCGTGCTGCTCGTCGAGAGCGCGGTTCTGAAGCTGTGGAGCTGAAGAAAACGCATGGCTGGAACGACCGATCAGAAGCCGACCGATAGCGCCGCCGAGCAGCAGAAGCGCCAGCGCATGCGGTCGCTCGCGATCGCGCTCGGCCTCGGCTTCCTGGTGATCCTGTTCTACGCCGCAACGATCGTCCGCCTCGGCGGAAACGTGCTCAACCGGTCGATGTGACGCCCGAAGTGACAAAGGCCAACATGGCTAACGAGACGAAGGCCGATTAGACGAGGGAGTGACGCGCGACGTGACGCTCGGAAAGGATAAGAAGGTCGCTCTTGCTTGCGCATTGGGCGCGCTGACGATGGTCGGCGCCGCATATGCAGCCGTGCCGATCTACCAGATGTTCTGCCAGGTGACGGGATTCGGCGGAACCACGCAGCGCGCCGACGCGCCTTCCGACGTCGTTCTCGATCGCAAGGTTACCGTGCGTTTCGATGCCAACGTCGCGCCGGGCCTGTCCTGGACGTTCGAACCCGTCGAGCGCACGGTCGAGGCAAACATCGGCGAGAATGTGCTCGCGTTCTACCGCGCCACCAACAATTCGAGCGAGCCCGTCACGGGGTCGGCCACGTTCAATGTGGCGCCCGACGCCGCCGGCGCTCACTTCGCGAAGATCGAATGCTTCTGCTTCACCGAGCAGACATTGCAGCCCGGTCAGTCGGTCGAGATGCCAGTGTCGTTCTTTGTCGATCCGGGTCTCTTGAAGGATCCTGACGCCATGCGTTTGAGGCAGATCACTCTGTCTTACACGTTCCACAAGACCAAGGCCGGCGCGGGCGCGACGTCCGCCGCCGCCAAGCAGAAAACCGAGGCCGAGGGGGGCTGAGGCATGACGGAGAGGGCATCGCCGGGAAATGGACATGCCGCCGACGGAATTCGAACGAAGCAATTCGGCACCGCCGGTTGCACGCAACTATAAAAGGGGACGACGGAGACAGCGCTATGGCATCCACTGAAGTCAAACACCACGACTATCACTTGCTCGATCCGAGCCCCTGGCCGCTCCTGGCCTCGTTCGGCGCGTTCGCCAGCGCCATCGGCGCAATCGCATGGATGCGCACCGTGGCCGACGGCACGGGCGGGTTCCTCGGTCTCACGGGTCCCTGGGTTTTCGCCGGCGGCATGGCCTGGCTGCTTTTCATCGCCTTCATGTGGTGGCGCGATGTCATCAAGGAGAGCCATGGCGGTCATCACACGCCGGTTGTCCAGCTCCACCTTCGCTACGGCATGATCCTGTTCATCGCCTCCGAAGTCATGTTCTTCGTGGCCTGGTTCTGGGCCTACTTCGACCATGCGCTGTTCCCGAACGGCACCTACACCTACGAGAACCTCACGCAGGCCGTCGGCATGGTGAAGCGGAACGAGCTGTTCGGAGGCCATTGGCCGCCGGCACCGGTCGAGATGACCGAGGCCACGATCCCGTCGACCGGCGCGCCCGCGAACGGCTTCTTCAAGGGCACGTTCGATCCCTGGGGTCTCCCGCTCGTCAACACGCTCGTCCTGCTGCTCTCGGGCTGCACGGTGACGTGGGCCCACCATGCACTCCTGCACAACCGCCGCGGCCAGCTCATCATCGGTCTTGCCGCGACGATCCTGCTCGGCATGCTGTTCACGTACCTCCAGTACGTCGAATACGGCCACGCCGCGTTCTCGTTCGGCGGCCACTCGTACGGCTCGACGTTCTTCATGGCGACGGGCTTCCACGGTGCGCACGTGATCATCGGCACGCTCTTCCTAGCCGTCTGCCTCTTCCGCGCGCTAGCCGGTCACTTCACGCCCGAGAAGCACTTCGGGTTCGAAGCGGCAGCCTGGTACTGGCACTTCGTCGACGTGGTCTGGCTGTTCCTCTTCGCCGCCATCTACGTCTGGGGCGCGGGTGCTCACGCGGGCGCCGGCCACTGAGCCGCCACCGGAACGGAACCGGCGCTCGAGGGCGCCGGCAACCGTGACAGATGTCACTGACGCGGGGCGGCATATGCCGCCCCGTCTGCGTTTCCTGCCGATGACCGTTCCGGATTGAAAAGCCGGCTCAGGGCGCAGCTTCGAGGAGTGACGAACCCATGACGAACGCAACCGAAGTTCCCGCAAATATCGCACGGTGCGCAACGCTCGCCCGCTGCCCTCGCTGCGGAGAGGGACCGCTGTTTCGTAACGCGCTGGTGCTCGAGGAAAAGTGCAAAGGCTGCGGCCTGAGCTACCGCTTCATCGATACCGGTGACGGCCCCGCGGTGTTCGCGATCTTCATACTGGGGTTCATTATTCTTGGCGCAGCACTCTGGGTCGAGTTCACCTTTGGCCCGCCCCTCTGGGTTCATGTGGTGCTGTGGGGGCTCGTGACACCCCTCGTCGCGCTCGTGCTGCTGCGATTCCTGAAGGCCCTGCTGATCGTGCTTCAGTACCGCAACAAGGCCGAGGAAGGCCGCCTCCAAAAATCATGAGAATCCTGGCATGAAGTTTCAGGTCTGACCCATGCTGCAGAGCCTCATCGAAAAGCGCCTACTCATACCGTCGATCATGGTCCTGGTGATGCTTCCGGTCCTCGTCGGTTTGGGCCTCTGGCAGCTCGATCGCCTCGCATGGAAGGAGCGGCTCATCGCCGACCTCGTCTCGCGTGCGCAATCCGCCCCTGTTCCGATCGAAATGTTGCTCGACGCCGAGGGCGCATTGAAGACCAGCGCTGCCGACCTCGAATATACCGCCGTCGTCGCCAAGGGCCGCTTCCTCCACGACAAAGAGGCCCGCATTTACGCGCCCGACCCGCGAAAGGGACCCGGCGTCGAGATCGTGACCCCGTTCGCGCTTCTGGGCTCGGACCTCGTGCTCCTCGTCGACCGCGGCTACGTGCCCGATGGCGCTGCCGACCCCACGTCGCGCCTCGAAGGACAAGTCGCGGGCGACGTCGAGCTTGTCGGTCTCGTGCGCGCGCCGGGCGCCGCGGGCACCTTCTCACTCCCGCAAGATGAGCGGAGCGGCCTCTGGTTCTGGCGCGATTTCGACGGGATGATCGGGGCCGCGTTCGGGTCAGCACCGCCCCGAACTCTGCGTCTCTTCCTCGATGCCCGCGATCCCGCACCCGGCGGCCTCCCTTCGGGCGGGGCGACGCGCTTCGACATCCCGAACCGCCATTTCGAGTACGCCCTCACGTGGTTTGGGCTCGCCGCGGCGCTATTGTTCGTGTTTTTCTTCTACGTCGTGTCCCGGCTGCGGAGCGAAACCGCTTGATGAGTCCCATAACAAGCGCCCCGCCGATGATCCGCCACCAGCGCCTGCCACCCCGATGTCACCGCCGCTTGTGACCCGCGCCCCGAGCGCGTAGGACATGCGTTGCCACGAGCTGACCCGGAGCGAAGACGCGCGTGAACTACATCTCGACAAGGGGCCTAGCCCCCGTCCTTTCCTTTCGCGACGTGCTGCTTGCGGGCCTCGCGCGGGACGGTGGACTCTACGTGCCCGAGACCTGGCCGACGCTGACCAGGGCGGCAATAGCGGACTTCGCCGGTCACCCGTTCGCGGACGTCGCCGTCGAGGTCTTGAGTGCGTTCACCGGCGGCGAGATCGCGCGCGAGCACCTTGCGACCATGGCCCGCGAGGCCTATTCGACCTTCGGCCATGCCGCCGTTACGCCGCTCGTTCAGATCGATCCCGAGACGTTCGTCCTCGAGCTCTTTCACGGCCCCACGCTCGCGTTCAAGGACGTGGCGATGCAGATCCTCGCCCGGCTCATGGACCATGTGCTCGAAGAACGCGGCGAGCGCGTCACGATCGTCGGCGCCACGTCGGGCGATACCGGAGGCGCGGCGATCGAGGCCTTCCGCGGACGCGCGCGGACGGACGTCGTGATCCTCTATCCGAAGGGCCGTGTCTCCGACGTCCAGCGCCGCATGATGACGACCCCGACCGAAGCGAATGTCCACGCGGTCGCGATCGAGGGGACGTTCGACGACTGCCAGGCGCTCGTGAAGGCGATGTTCAACGACCACGCCTTCCGCGATCGCGTGCGCCTTTCGGGCGTCAATTCGATCAACTGGGGACGCATCGTCGCTCAGGTGACGTACTATTTTGCGGCCGCCACGGCGCTTGGAAGCCCGCATCGCGACGTCGCCTTCTCGGTCCCGACAGGAAATTTCGGCGACATCTTTGCCGGCTATGTCGCGAAGCGCATGGGACTGCCGATTGCCGATCTCGTCATCGCGTCCAACGCAAACGACATCCTCCCGCGCACGATCGAGAGCGCGGCCTATGAAATGCGCGAGGTCGTCGCCACATCGTCTCCGTCCATGGACATTCAGGTCTCGTCCAACTTTGAGCGCTATCTGTTCGAGGCATCGGGCCGCGACCCGTCCTCCGTGCGCGCGTTGATGGGCTCGCTGACGCAGTCGCGCCGGTTCGAATTGGGGGATATCGCAGAGCGGACGCGCCAGGATTTCGCCGCCAGCCGCGCGAGCGAGGCCGATGTCGCCCAAGCGATCCGGCACGTCGAAAAGACGAGTGGATATGTCATGGACCCGCACACGGCATGCGGATACGTGGCCGCCGCGCGCGCGCGCACCGGCGGATCGCGCGCTCCGCGCGTCATCCTCGCGACCGCGCATCCGGCAAAGTTTCCCGATTCCATGGCCGCGATCACCGGCCGACGCCCGCCACTGCCGCAACGGCTTGCGTCGCTCTTGTCCGACCCCGAGCGCACCGAAACGCTGCCGAACGACTTGGCCGCTGTTGAGCGCTATGTCGAAAGCCGTTCGCGCGCGGCCGGAGCCGTCGCGGCATGACGGCGGAAGTCACGCGGCTCGCGAACGGCCTCCTCGTCGTCACCGAAACGATGGCGCACCTCGAAACGACCTCGCTCGGTGTCTGGGTGGCCGTCGGGTCGCGCCACGAGCGTCCGAAGGAGCACGGTCTCTCGCATCTGCTCGAGCACATGGCCTTCAAGGGGACAACTCGTCGGACCGCCGCCGACATCGCGGTCGAAATCGAAGCCATGGGGGGCGAGCTGAACGCCGCGACCGGTGTCGAGGCGACGGCCTACTATGCCCGGGTGCTCAAGGGCGACGAGGGCACGGCGTTCGACATCATCGCCGACATCCTCAAGGGCTCCGTGTTCGAGGACGGGGAACTTGCCAAGGAACGCGACGTGATTCTCCAGGAGATCGCGGGCGCCCTCGATAGCCCCGACGACATCGCCTACGACCTTCTGCACGACGCCGCCTATCCGGGCCAGGCGGCAGGCCGCCCGATCCTCGGGACACCGAAGAGCGTTAAGGCCATTTTCGCCCCCGATCTCAAGGGCTTCTTGTCGAAGCATTACAGCCCATCTCGGATGGTCATCGCGGCCGTCGGCGCGGTCCGCCACGACGAGGTCCTCCGCCACGTTGAAGCCCTATTCGGGGGGCTCATTGCTCTCGATGGCGTGCCGGAAGATCCCGCGCGCTACGTCGGGGGTGTCCGGGTCAACGCGCGGCGTTTCGAGCAGAGCCATCTTCTGCTCGGGTTCCGCTCGCCGTCCTATCTCGATCCGGGCTTTTTCTCCGCCCAAGTTCTGTCCGGTCTCCTAGGCGGAGGCATGTCGTCCCGGCTGTTCCAGGAGGTCCGTGAGAAGCGGGGTCTCTGCTACTCGGTCTATTCGTCGGCTTGGGGCTTGAAGGATACGGGCATGTTCGCGATCCACACCGCCTCTGGCGCCCAGCAACTGGACGAGTTGTCAGATGTCGTGATTGCCGAACTCGAACGTCTCGCCGCCGACAGCCCATCCGAGGCCGAGGTCGCCCGATCGAAGGCCCAGTTGAAGGCCGGACTGCTGATGAGCCTCGAATCGTCCTCGGCCCGTGCCGAACAGCTTGCCAGGCAGCTCTTGTTCCACGGCCGCGTCCTCGAGATTGCGGCCATACGTGACGCCGTTGATCGCGTGACGCCAGACGATGTGCGCGCCACCGCCGCTGAAATCTTTGCAAGCACGCCGTCACTCGCCATCGTCGGAGCCGGCCGTTCCGCGGCGGCCATCGCCGAGCGAGCCCGCGCGCGTCTGGCATCTTGAGCGAGTGGGAGCTTCCGGACCCATGGTCTTCCTGCGCTCCACGACGGTCCCGGATGTCCCCAACTCGATGGCGGGGCAGCACGTGGTCCTGCGCGCGCCGCAGGTGTCTGACTATGGCGCGTGGGCTGAATTGAGAACCATGAGCCGCCAGCATCTGACGCCGTGGGAACCTGCGTGGCCGCGTGATGATCTGACAAAGGCCGCTTTCAAGCGTCGCGTCCGGCACTATCAACGCGAAGTGAGGAACGATCTCGGCTACGCATTCCTGATCATCAGGTCGGCCGACGAGCGTCTCGCGGGCGGTATCGCGCTATCGGGTGTCGAGCGCGGAGTCGCGCAGAAGGCGACGCTCGGCTACTGGCTGGGCACTCCCTTCGTCGGTCAGGGCTTGATGGCCGATGCCGTCAGGACGATCCTCGCATTCTCGTTCGGTCCCTTGAGGCTCCACCGGATCGAGGCCGCGACCCAGCCGGACAACGCGCGGTCCATCCACGTTCTCGAACGGACGGGCTTTCAGCGCGAGGGTTACGCGCGCGACTACCTCAAGATCAACGGCGCATGGCGCGATCACGTGCTGTTTGCCCGTCTGGCGCCAACGCCCGCCGAGGGGGGCCGCTGATGCGCCTCGGCCGGTGCCTCATCACGCTGATCACGGTCCTCGCATCGGTCACGGCCGCTGCAACGGGCGCCAACGCCCTCGACGCCATCGCGATCTCACCCGATCAGGACCGGATCGAAATCACCACGCTCGGCCAGCTCTACGAGGGTCGCGGCGACAGTCTTCAGGTCGAGACGGCCGCGAGCGCCGATGGCACGACGGGCCGCATGTCCGTTCGCGCGGCAACACCTGGTACCAATCCGAGTTGGCTCGTCTTCGCGCTGACCAATACCTCCGAAGTCGCCATCGAGCGGTGGCTGACGGCCGATCGCTACCACATCATCGGCTCGGGGATCGTCTGGCCCGATCTCGACGCGCAGCGCATCGAGGCGGTGACACCGTCCATCGGCTTCGTGCCCGAACGCATGCCGTCCGATCGCGCAGACGTCTTCCGCATCACGCTGGAACCTGGCCAGACGATCACATACATCGCCGAGCTGTCGTCCGAGCGGCTGGCCCGCATCCATCTCTGGAAGCCGCTGGGCTATGAGCTGAAAGTCCGCGAGCGCCAGCTGTTCAACGGCATCATGATCGGGTTGACGAGCCTTCTCGCCATCTTCCTGACGTCGATCTTCGCCGCCAACCACAAGGTGATCTTCCCTGTCGCCGCACTCTTCGCGTGGTGTGTGCTCGGCTATCTCTGCGTCGACTTCGGCTTCTTCTACAAGCTCTTCCAGTTGAAGCCAGAGAATACCGCCGTGCACCGCGCCGCCACCGAAGCGGCGATGGCCGCGAGCCTCGTCATCTTCCTTTATTTCTACCTCCGCATTCAGTTGTGGCACGGCCTTGCGCGCATGCTGTTCGGTGTCTGGATCGTCGCCCAGCTTGCGCTCGTCGCGATTGCCGTCGTCGATCCCAGGCTGGCCTCGACCTTCGCGCGCCTGTCGTTCGCCGCGATCGTCGGCGGAGGCGGGGTCGTCACGCTGTTCCTGGCCCTTCGCGGCCAGGACCGTGCGTTCATGCTGATCCCGACGTGGACCTTGTTTGCCGTCTGGGTGTTCGGCGCGGCCGTCACGCTGACCGGACAGTTGTCCGGCGACATGGTCGTCTCGGGTCTCGTGGCCGGCCTCGTGCTGATCGGCGTCCTGATCGGCTTCACGGTCACCCAGTTCGCTTTTCGCTCTCTCGACCCCATGTACGGCGCCACGCCTTCAGAACTGCAGCTTCGATCGGCGGCGGTGGAAGCGGCGGGCGCCGCCGTCTGGGAATGGAGCGCACGCCGCGACGAGATCCGAGTCAGCCCCATCCTCGAAGCAGCGCTCGGTCTCAATCTCGGCGAACTCAACACCAAGGTCGAGGACTTCTGCCGCCACATGCATCAGGCGGACCGCGAACGCTTCCGGCTCTCGCTCGTTTCAGCTCAGGAGCGCGGCACCGGCAGCCTTCAGACCGAATTCCGAATGCGCCATGCCGACAACAGCTACCGCTGGTTCTCGCTCGAAGCGGCACCCGTCCCGAGTTCCGACGGCCGCACGGTCAAGTGCGTTGGCCTGCTGCGCGACGTGACAGATCAGAAGCGGGCCCATGAGCGTCTCGTATCCGACGCCGTCAACTGCCGCCTCACAGGCATTCCCAATCGTGAAATTCTGCTCGACCGCCTGCAGATCGCGATCCGCCGGGCGGAGACGGAAGGCAGTGTCCGCCCGACGATCCTGTTCATCGACCTCGACAAGTTCAAATCGGTCAACAACAACTTCGGTGTCGTCGTCGGTGACAGTCTGCTCTTGACGGTCGCGCGCCGCCTGCAACGGCACCTGGAACCGGCTGACACGATCGCCCGCGTCGGCGGCGACCAGTTCGCCATCCTGCTGTTGAAGGAACAAACGGCCGTGGAACTCGCCGCGTTCGCCGAGCGCGTCCGCCGGTCTCTTCGATCTCCGATCAAGATAGCCGGACAGGACATCGTTCTGACCGGATCGCTCGGCATCGCGATCTGGGACGGACACCGTTCGGAGGAGATCGACCTCCTGCGCGAGGCCGAAATCGCCATGTACCGCGCCAAGCGGTCAGGCACCGATCAGATCGAGATCTTCCGCGCGGAAATGCGCGCCGAGCCCGATGAGAGATCGATCGCGGAAGCGGAAATCCGCAAGGCCATCGAACGCAATCAGCTCAAGTATCTCTTCCAGCCGATCGTCTATCTCCCAACCGAGGAGATCGCCGGCTTCGAGGTCTCTATGCGCTGGGACCATCCGAAACACGGTCCGCTCGATCCGATCCGCGTCCTCGAGCGGACCGGCAATGCGGATCTGATGCGACGCGTATTCGGCCAGGCCATCGCGCACGCGGTAAAGGAATGCGAGCAGTGGCAGAAGGAGTTGCCACGTACCGACCGGCCGCTGTTCGCCTCGATGACCCTTCCAACCGAGAAGATGCTGGAGCCTGAGCTGGCGCAGCACGTCCGTCAGGCTCTCGGCGCCAATGGCCTGCCGAAAGGAACGCTGAAGCTCGCGATCGCCGAATCGCTGGTCATGGACAACCCCGAGCGCGCGACCGAGGTCCTCGAATGGTTCCGCGGGGCCGGCGCAGAACTCGTGCTCGACAATTTCGGAGGCGGCTTCTCGTCGCTGCCCTATCTCGGGCGCCTGCCGTTCGAGACGTTCCGCATCGATCGCGCCCTGATGGCCGCGGAAAGCGGGCGTGACGGATCGAGCACGTCGGTGGTGAAAGCGATGGTGGCCCTCTGCCACGAACTCGATCGTAAGGTCGAATTCGATGGCGTCGAGACCGACGAGGAGATCAGCTTCCTGCGCTCGATCGAATGCGAATACGCGACCGGCCTCTACTACGGCGAACCGATTTCGGAGCGCGATGTCGTGCAGCTCCTGAAGCTCGTGCGCAAATCCGAGCGCCGGATGCAGCCCCGCGGGTTGTTCCGCATCGGCCAGAAGACGAAAAAGCCGAAGCCCGACGACGCCAGTGCCGTGGCGCCGGTCGCCGCGGCAAGTCCGTCGGACAGGGGCGCCGAAGGTGCCCCGATCCCTGCGAACATTCCGCCTCCGGTTCCACCGTTGCAGGCTCCCGGTGTCTGGGCGGAGAGTCAGCAGCCGGCCGGCGCTCCGACGCCACCGCCGATGCCCCTCCCGCCCTTGAACGGCGCCGAACCCATCGTGTTGACGCCACAGGCCCCGCGCGGCCCGCTCCCGCTCAACGATCCGCCTTCGCCACCACGTCAACAGCCGCCGCAACCGCAGCCGCACCGCGTGTTTCCGAGCCCGGCCGCGGACGGGACGGCGTGGTCGTCCGGCATGCCGGAGCCGCCACCTTCTGGCATCACGCTCCCGCGCATGGATCCATTCCCTGGTCCCCTGCAGCCGGCAGCTATGATGCCGATGCCGCCGCACAATCCACCGATTCTGTCCTCGGACCCCACAGCTCTGGATGCAGCGAGACCGCTTGCGGCTCTGCAACCGTCGCCATTCCCGCCGGGCGTCCCGCCGCCTCACGATCCGCGCGCCTACAACGGTCCGCCGCCGATGCCGAACGGCGCTCCGCATCACGCGCCGGGCCCGATGCAACATGGGCCCAACGGTGCGGCACCAAACGGACAGCCGCCGCCGACGCCCTCGGGCGACGGACTGATGCGTCCGCCGCGCCCGATCCCACGCCCGCGCCCCACGAACCTTTCTCCGCAAATCCTGGCCAGTCTCGATCGCTTGGCGGGCAAGCCACGCTCGGCCGGAGGCAGCGGCGCCTAAGGTTCAGTAATCGAGCCTCAGCAATGCCCGGCGTCGCTCACGAGGAACGAGGGATTGACGCCGATGGCACTCAGCGCCCGCTCGTACTTCGCGTCGAGGTCCGGCTCGAAAATGATGTCCGAATGGGCCGGGCAATTGAGCCAGCCGTTGGCCTGAATCTCGCTTTCGAGCTGGCCCGGCGACCAGCCGGCATAACCGAGCGCCAGGATGGATTTCCTGGGTCCGCGCCCCTGCGCGATCGCTTTCAGAATGTCGATCGTCGCCGTCAGGCTGATACCGCCGGCGATCGCCAGCGTCGAGTCCCGCGTGTGGTAGTCGTCGGTATGCAGGACAAAGCCGCGCCCCGTCTCGACCGGACCGCCGAAATGCACCTGTCGGTCGAGTATATCGTTGGCGACGCCGTCATCGGAAGCGCGCGGCGCGATACCAAGCCTGTCAAGTAGATCCGGGAACGAAATTTGCTGTGCTCGGTGATTGATGATCAAGCCCATCGCGCCCTCGTCCGAGTGCGCGCACATGTAGATCACAGACCGGGCAAACCGCTTATCGGTCATCACCGGCATAGCAACCAGGAGCTGACCTTCGAGCGTGCCGTTCTTGGAACCCTTCCGCTTGGTTCTCGGCGACATCATATCCATAATGTAAGGCCGCTATGGCCGTTCTGTGAAGACGGGTTCTGAGTTGAACGGCCGACGCCGATCGGGCGACTTTGCGATGTAGAGCGGTCCGGCATGGCGGACCGGAACCAGACGATGGCCGCCGAGAGGGCGAGGGATGAGGACGTCGAACGTCGCGTTTGCCATATATGGGCTCTTTCTATTGGCCCTGACGCCCGCCGGCGCGGCGGCCCTCGAAAGTGCCTGGCTCGAGGGGCATGAAAATCGTGTCCGCTTGTCCGCGGCCGGACTATCGACGGCCGACGGCATCCGGCCGTTCGCGTTCATCGAAATCGAAATGTCGCCCGGCTGGAAGACCTACTGGCGCAATCCCGGTGATGCTGGCGGCATTCCTCCGGTGTTCGATCTCTCGCGATCAGTGAACGTCGCCAAGGCCGAAGTGCTGATGCCCGTGCCGAAGGTGCTGTCGGACCGCGCGGGCGACGTCATCGGCTACAAGGAGCACGTGATCATCCCGATCGGCCTCGAGCCGGCCGACCCTGCGAAGGCGATGGTTCTCGACCTCGTGGCAAGCATCGGGATCTGCGAAAAGCTCTGCGTGCCGGTGGAAGCCGCGCTGCAACTCGACATCCCGGCCGGGGTCCTGCCCGAACCGACGCCCGATCTCGCGGCCGCCGTCGAGGCCGTGCCCCGTCCCCTGGACAACGTGAAAGCAGGCGACCCGCAGGACGCGCAGACGCGTGTCACCGGCGAGGCCGGCGCACCGGCGCTCGAGATCACCGCCCGTTTCCCGGGCGACGCCAAAGCGGCCGCCGTGTTTCTCGATGCGCCGGGCGGCCTCTACCTGCCGTTGCCGAAAGCGTCGGGCACCGACGGCGACGGGCGTCTGCGCTTCGTCGCGGATTTATCCCGCGACGTCGATCTGCCGGCGATCAAAGCCCAGCCCATCACGGTAACGCTGAAGGGCGAGACGGGACACTCGACCTATTCTTTCAAGATCGACTGAGGGCACAAGCCCGTATAGAAGCCGGTTTGGGGCCCTCGATCGGGCGCAACGAGACCTTACGAAATCAGGAGAGAATAATGACGATCAAAGTCGGGGATCGCCTGCCCGAGGCGAAGTTTATGACCCTCGGCGCGGACGGGCCGAAACCTGTGACGGGTGCCGAACTCTTCTCCGGAAAGAAGGTCGCACTCTTCGCCGTGCCGGGTGCGTTCACCCCCACATGCCATCTCCAGCACATGCCGGGCTTCGTGGCGCGCCTCGATCATTTGAAAGCCAAGGGCGTTGAAACGGTCGCGTGCACCGCCGTTAACGACGTCTTCGTCATGAAGGCGTGGGGCGAGGCGACGGGCGCGGACGGCAAGGTCGTCATGTTGACCGATGACGGCGCGGCATTCGCGAAGGCGATCGGTCTCGAAATCGATCTGACAGGCGCCGGCATCGGTCTCGGCGTGCGGTCGAAGCGCTACGCCATGCTGATCGAAGACGGCGTCGTCAAGGTGCTGAACATCGACGAAAGCCCGCCGGCGCATGACAAATCGAGCGCCGAAACGCTCTGCACGATGATCGAGAACGTGATTTGAGATCGGGATTTGATGGGACCGGAGCGGCATCGCCCCAGTCCCATTTCGCCGTTAGCCCGCGAGTTGGCTCGCCCCGCCGCAGCGCACGCCGTTGACCCGCACGTCGACCTCGCCGAGGTGAGCGCCGACCGTGCTGAGGATCGAATAGACGACGGCATCGAGCGGCGCGGCTACCGGCTCCAACACGCTCGCGACAGCGCTTGTGAGAGTTGAGCGGACCGGCAGACTGAGGCCGAGCGCCACGACATCGACGTCGAGATCTCGAAGCAAGCTCGAAACGGCCGACTTTATGAAGGAACTCGTTTCGGCGCGGTGCACCGTCCCGTTCTCGATGTCATCCGGCGTGAAGACGAGTTCCTCGGCATGATCGTTCTCGATCCCGACATGCGCCGAGCCGATCACTCGCGCGAGCGGCGTTTGGACGAGCACCGCCTTCTGCACGCGCAGCTCGCTCGTGAAGTCGTCGAAATCGCTCTGCGTCTCGCCGATCCAGGCATGCGCCACGCCAGGTGTTGCGGCAATCGTCACCGTCCCCTCGTTTCCGACACATGTGACGTCCGTCAGCGTCGCGGTCGCCGTCGCCATGGAGACGTAGATTGGCAGCCGGACACGCGCGCCGGCGAGTGCGCCCGTGCCGAGCACGTCGGCCGTGAGCTTCATGCGCATCTGCGCCGTTCTAACTGTGGCGTTGACGCTGCCGACGGTCGCCCATCCCGAACTGGCCGGCGGTTCGCCGATCGCGATGTCGAGCTTGAGCCCGGCAAGACCCGGAACATGGATCCCGAGATCGATGGCCAGTTGCCGCTCGCCGTTTGCAGCGACCGCCGACGCGGTGACGAGGCCGAGTGCATCGAGCGTCACGTCCAAGCCTGGAGGCGGCTGCCCGATGCTGGCTTTCGCGAGCGGACCGAGATCGATCACCTTCGACAGGTCCACGGTGGTCGACGAACTGGCGGTCGAGCTGCGAAGGAGCCGCATGGCCGCAGCCGCCGTGGCCTGGTCCGACGCCTCCGCGACGTCCGCCGCGGCCGTCAGCACGTCCCCGGCGGAAACGTCGGACGTCAGAACCTGATCGTAGGTGCCGGCTGTGACGTCCGTCTGGACGGCCAGCGCATCCATGAACGACAAGAGCGATAGATCGGCGTCCGCGAGTGCCTCATAGTCCATGAGCTCGAGTTCGACATTTCCGCCGAGCAGCCCGCCGAGGATCTTGTTGGTGAGGCCGCCGCGGATTGCGGCGAGGCGCGTGCCGGCCGTGAACGCAGCCGTGGCGACATTCGTTCCGAGCCCCGTGACGCCGACATCTACATCCTGGCTCGTAAAGAGCTTCGCGAAATAGAGCTGACCGGGGCGAACGATCGTCACCCGAGCGGCATTGGCCGGCTCGGCGCCGACTTGGAACCGCTGTTCGACCGGCAGGCCCGGATCAGGGGTATATAGACCCGTCTCGACCTTGAAGGACTTGAAGTCCTTGAGGCCATTCGCTTCGAGCGTTGCGCGCGCGGCGGTCTCGGCCCGGTTGACATCGGCCGCGGCAGCCATGGCCGCCAGATCCACCGCGCCCTGTGCCTGCCGTCTCTCGAGATAGAGGCTACCGATATCGACGGCGAGTGCCGCGACCGCCATCATGCTGGCAATGGCAGTCGCTGAAATGATGGCGATCGTGCCGCTGCGATCAGTGCTGAAAGCCTTCATGGATCTGAAACTCCCGCCCAAAGAGAATTCGAGATTGATGGATTAAAAGCCGCTCGACTTTATCGAGGCGGTTCGCACGATGGTCTTTTCCGGGAGCGGCACGAGGCCCTCGAGCATCCAGATCGGCAGGTCGTCCGTCGAATAGCGGACAGAGACCTGGAACTGGCTCGGATCGTCGGGCGAAGCAGCCGCGTCGATGCTGATGCGGGTGGGATCGACGAAGGCGTAGTTGCTCGCGTGCTTCTCGATGTGCGATTGCGCGAGCGTCTTCCGCTCTTCGGCCGACAAACCGGCGACCGAAACACGGGCGGCATCGGCGGCCAATTGCGCGACGCCGTGGCTCGCGCCGATATACATGCCATAGGCGAGCATGCCGCCGAGCAGGAGCATGAAGACCGGAAGGATGAGTGCAAACTCCAGCGCCGGAGCACCGCTTACGTCATAATAGAATTTTTTTCCAGCTACTTTCGGGGTATTCATGACATCGATCCTTACCGAAAATTGAATTGGGCCCCCAATTTTGCGGGGTGCACGTCCAGATTGCAGTCCAATTCGTTATCAAATTGAGTATTTGGCCGTGAAATATGGCCTGAACCCGCCCTGTACGGTAAACAAAGACTTAACGACCGCCGATTGCGGCAACATCTAGATGATTGAGGAAAAAGCGCTTTGCAGGAAAAGAACAGGCGGCCAGAAAACTTGACATTTGCCCGATCTTTGAGGTTTTGAAAAAAAATGCCTCGAGATTGCGTATCGATGCGAATGTCTTGTGAAATTGTTCTAATCGGTCTTTCGGCTCATGAAACTTTGAAAGGGGCCATCGCACCCCTCGCCAAGGCATCGGCCCGTTCATTTTCCGGATGGCCCGCGTGGCCTTTGACCCAGTGCCAGGAGATCGTGTGCCGCTCGGCGGCAGCTTCGAGCGCCTGCCAAAGCTCGGCGTTCTTGACCGGCTTCTTGTCTGCCGTCCGCCAACCGTTCCGCTTCCAGCCGTGAATCCAGCCGGTGATGCCATTTTTGACGTACACGCTATCGGTGTAGATCGCGACCGACTGCGATCCCTTGATGGCCGTTAACGCCTCGATGACGGCGCGCAGTTCCATGCGGTTGTTGGTCGTCTCCGCCTCTCCGCCCGAAAGCTCCTTTTCATGCTCTCCCCATCTGAGGATGGCACCCCACCCGCCGGGGCCCGGGTTTCCCGAGCAGGCGCCGTCCGTATAAACCTCGATGATCTTGGGCTTGGTGCCGCTCATGTTCGGGCCGCTCGCCTTGGTCTGGCTCATGAAGAGGCCTCGACGCCATAATCCGCGATCGAGCGGACGGACTGGTGGAACTTGAGCCGGGCCACGTAGTCCATGGGGTCGTGCGGCTTGACGAGCGCGTTGATCGGTCTGTTGAGCCAGTCGAAGGAACGCGTCAGCAGAAATCGCAGTGCCGCACCCCGCGCGAGGATCGGCAACGCAGTTCGTTCCCGGGCTTCGAGCGGCCGGACCGCTTGATAGCCGTCGATCAGCGCGCCGCCCTTCGCGCGATTGTACGTGTGGTCGCTGTTGAAGCCCCAGGCCGAAAGGCAGACCGCGAGGTCGTAGGCGAGCCAGTCGTTACAGGCGAAATAGAAGTCGATGAGGCCCGAAAGCCGCCCGTCGAGGAAGAAGACATTGTCCGGAAAGAGATCCGCGTGAATGACGCCGCTCGGAAGGCCCGCAGGCCAGGCGCGGTCGAGGCCGTCGAGTTCGCCGGAAATGAGATCGCGAAGACCCGTCGTGATCTCGTCGGCGCGTGTCGCGAACTTCTCGAAGAGAGGCCGCCATCCGTCGTGGCCGAGCGCGTTGCGGCGCTGTCCTGCATAGTCCTGCCCGGCGATGTGGAGCCGCGCCAGCGTTTCTCCGACCGCGCGGCAATGCTCAGGCCCCGGCCGCCCGAGGGAGATGCCGTCGAGGAACGTAACGAGCGCCGCCGAGCGTCCCTGCACCTCGGTCAGCGTCGCGCCGCTCTGATCGTGCACCGGCGTCGGGCAGGAGATCCCGCGCCGCGCGAGGTGCTCCATGAGCCCGAGGAAGTAAGGCAGGTCTGCCGTTGCGACACGCTTTTCATAAAGCGTGAGAATGAAGCGGCCGCCCGTCGTCACGACCAGATAGTTGGTGTTCTCGACGCCCTCGGCGATGCCCTTGAAGGACACGACTTCGCCGATTGCGTATTTCGCGATGAGCTCGGCGAGCTCGTCGTCGCTGACTTCGGTATAGACGGCCATGGTTGGATCAGACCCTGCCGAGCGAGGATCTGAGGACGCCCGCGCCGTCGCCCCGGTCGGGCACTTGATCCCGGAGTTCGCGCGGGATGTTGAACGCGATCGTCTCGACAGCCGTCGTCACGGTCTCGACATCGATCGCGAAGCGTTTGTCGAACGCGGCGATGACTTCCTCGACAAGCGCTTCGGGCGCGGAAGCGCCGGCCGTGATGCCGAGCGACCCTATTCCGTCGAGGGCTTCCCAGGGAATGTCCTGCGCACGTTGAACGAGGAACGCCTTCGCGCAGCCGGCGCGTTCCGCCACTTCCACAAGCCGGACCGAGTTCGACGAATTGGGCGCACCGATGACGAGGAGTGCGTCGAGCTTCGGTGCCATGGCCTTGACCGCCGCTTGCCGGTTGGTCGTCGCGTAGCAGATGTCTTCCTTGAGAGGGCCTGCGATCTTGGGGAATCGCGCCTTCAAGACCGCGACGATCCCGGCGGTGTCGTCGACCGAGAGTGTCGTCTGGGTGACATAGGCGAGCTGATCTGGATCCGCCGGCGCCACCGCCTCGGCGTCCTCGGCGGTCTCGATGAGGGTAACGGCACCTGGCGGAAGCTGCCCCATGGTGCCCTCGACCTCCGGGTGCCCTTTGTGCCCGACGAGGATAATGGATCGGCCCTCGTCGAAATGCCGCTGGGCTTCGATATGCACCTTGTAGACGAGCGGGCAGGTCGCATCGAGCTGGAACAGATTGCGCGACTTCGCGGCAGCGACGATCGACTTCGCGACGCCGTGTGCCGAAAAGATCACGGGTTGATTTGTCTCGGGAATCTGATCGAGTTCGTCCACAAAAACGGCACCTTTGGCCTTGAGAGACTGAACCACATACCGGTTGTGAACGATCTCGTGCCGGACGTAGACAGGAGCCCCGTATTTGGCCAGCGCAAGCTCGACGATCTGGATGGCCCTGTCGACGCCCGCACAGAACCCGCGCGGCGCGGCCAGGTACACCTTGAGCGCCGGTCGGTGGCCTGCGTCAGCGTTGGAATCAGGCGGCGTCATGATGGTCTCGCGGCGAGGGACGATCGGGCACTGGATCACGACTTGGACGTTGGCCCCGCCCCGAGGCGGATGCTACATTCCGAATCACCAGCGGGGGTGGAGGTCGCGTTTCGGGCCGGCAGCAAGTGCCGGTCACGGGCATCTCTGTCCCCGAAGCATTATGCGGACTGCTCACTGATGGCGCAATCCATGACGACGGCCCGACGCGCGGCCCTGGTGCCGGCGATGCTCGCCGCGAGCCTTCTCGGAGGCTGCGGTCTGTCATCGCTGACTTCGGGGTTGAGTTCGGGCGTGTTCGGCGGCTCGACGGCGGCCAAGACCGAGACCGGGGCCGTCAGCGAAGAACAGCTTCTGAACGCAGCCCAACTGGGCGACAGTGGCCCCTCGACCGGCGGCAGCATGGAGGTGGCCCACGGCTGCCCGAAGTTCATTCCTCTGCCGCGCGACAACTTCATCACGATCTATGAACCCGGCCGCAGCGGCGACGGCCTCGCGATCATGCATCGCGGCGAAATCACGAAAACGGCCCGCGAATGCTCGATCCAGCCCGGCATGGTGACGGTGCGCTATGGCTTCTCCGGCCGCGTTCTTCTCGGTCCGCGCGGCAGGCCCGGACCAATCTCGCTGCCGGTGACGGTCTACGTGGCGGACTCCAAGCGTGAGCGCCTGACGAACGACAAGATGAATGTCGACGTCACTGTCTCGGCCGAAAATCCCATCGGCTTCTTCTCGGCCGTCCGCCAGGTGTCGTTCCCGATTCCGGAAGGCTCGCGGCCGGGCGAGTATGAAGTATTCGTCGGCTTCGACCGGACAGCGCCCGGCGCAGGTTGACGGCCGGGACACCGCCGCACCTCGGCGCGCGCAAAGATCCATCCCTTGAAATGCGAACGGGCCGGATGTTTATCCGGCCCGTCGATTATGTCGTGACAGATCGGTCGGGCGTGTCTCAGTTGAGACGGCCCTTGATATCGCGAATGCTCTGGTCGATGAGGCCCGCGACCTCCGCTCCCGTCACCTTCGCGCGGAGAATGCGCTCCGCGGCGGTCAACGCCGCATCGACGGCGGCCGACTTGACCTCGCCCAGGGCTTGCGCCTCGGCGCGCGCGATCTTTTCTTCGGCGGCCTTCGTCCGGCGCTCGACAGTCTCGGACAGCGCCTTGCGAGTTTCGGCGGCGAGCGCCTCCGCTTCACGCTTAGCCTGCGCGATGATCTGCTTGGCCTCGTCCTCGGCTTCGCGGCTGCGGCGCTGGTAATCAGCCAGAAGCTGCTGCGCTTCCTCACGCATCCGGCGCGCGTCGTCGAGCTCCTTGCGGATGCCATCGGCGCGCTGATCGAGCGACTTTCCGATCGCTTCCGGCACCTTGAGATAAGCGAGCAGCGCGAAGAACAGGACGAGCGCGATGATGATCCAGAGATAGGTATCCGCCGGGTCGAGAAAATGAGCGAGATCCATGGGTTTCACTTCCCTTCGCCGGTTTGCAGCGCGCGCTTGACCTCGTCAGAGCCGACGTCTTTGCCGATGAGCTGTTTGACGATCGGACCGGCGATGTCCGCGGCGATGTCCGACACGCTCGAAAGTGCCTTGCGCTTGGTGTCGGAAATGCGCGCCTCTGCGGCGGCAAGCTTGGTCTGGTTGTCGGCTTCGACCGCGGCGCGCTCACGTTCGACTTCGGCCGCGAGCTTGTCGCGCGTCTCCCGCGCGATCGCCGAGGCGTTCGTGCGGGCGTCGTTCAACGCTTTCTCATAGCTCGCGAGCGCCTGGTCGACTTCGCCCTTGAGCCGCTCGGCGGCATCGAGATCGCGTTGGATGCGGTTGCGGCGCTCTTCAATCACTTCGCCGATCCGCGGAATGGCGAACCGCGACATGAGCACGTAAAGAACGGCGAACGTTAGCCCGAGCCACACGAGGAGCGGCGCTGCCGTCGTGGGGTCGAGCGGCGGGAAGACCTTTTTGCCTTCGGCGCCGTGCGGGACTGCTGTCCCCGTCGTGTGGGGTTGCTCGGCGGTCCCGGGTTCGTGGGGCTGCTCGGCCATGTTTGAAAGGCTCCTGCTAGACGAACGGCAACACGGCAAAACGCGAAGCCGAGGGACGGGTGTCCCTCAGCTTCGCCGAAAGGCCGATGGCACCGATCAGGTGAACAGCAGCAGGAACGCAACGACGAGCGCGAAGATGCCGAGCGCTTCGGTCACGGCGAAGCCGAAGATCAGGCGGCCGAACTGGCCGTCGGCAGCCGAAGGATTGCGTAGTGCGCCCTGGAGGAACTGGCCGAACAGGTTGCCAACGCCGATGGCGGCGACGCCGATACCGAGCGCGGCGATGCCCGCGCCGATGAACTTAGCTGCTGCTGGATCCATGGGTAGTGCTCCCTTTTCGTTGGATTTGGGTGTTGGACTTGGATCGTGTGATGCCGGCTCCCTAGGCGATTAGTGCCCGGGGTGCAAGGCGTCGTTGAGATACATGCAGGTCAGCATCGTGAAGACGTAAGCCTGCAGGAAAGCGACAAGGAATTCGAGTGCCGTGATCCCGAGCACCGCGAGGAAAGGCAGTGGCGCCACGAGGCTCGCCGTGCCGGCAGTCCCGAGCAGCATGACGATGAAGCCCGCGAAAACCTTGAGCGTGATGTGGCCAGCGAGCATGTTTGCGAAAAGACGCAGCGAATGGCTCAAGGGGCGCGAGAAGAACGAGATCACTTCGATGATCGACACCAGCGGCAGAACATAGATCGGCACGCCGTCCGGCACGAAAAGCTTGAGAAACCCGACGCCGTTCTTCGCGAAACCGACGACGATGACGGTCAGGAATACGAGCAGCGCCAGCGCCGCCGTGATCCAGAGCTGGCTCGTCACGGTGAAGAAGCCCGGCACCATCCCGAGCATGTTGAGCGTCAGGATGAACATGAACAGCGAGAAGATGAGCGGGAAGAACTTCATGCCCTGCTCGCCCATGCTGTCGCGGATCATGCCGGCGACGAACTCGTAGAGCGTTTCCGCGACCGACTGCAGCCGCGTCGGAACGAGCGCCCGGCCGCCGGATGCGTACATCAGGAATAGGAAGATGATCGCCACCGCCGCGACCATGAACAGCGAGGCGTTGGTGAAGCTGACGTCGATGCCGTTCAGCTCGAGAGGAATGAGACGTTTGACTTCGAACTGATGAATGGGGTCCGGCATTCCACCGCCCCCGTGTCCGTGCTCTGCTGCCACGTCCCTACCCCAAATTGTCCGCCGTCAGGCGTCGTCTTCGTCTTGATCCGCCGGCACGGGCTTGTCGGCGAGAGATCGCTTTTCCTGCTCGATCTCCGCCTGCATCCGCTGGAAGCCCCTCGTCACGTTGAGAATGCCGGCGGCAAATCCCAAAATGAAGAAGATCAGAAAGAACCAAGGCGTGCTGCCGAGCCCCTGATCGATGCCCCAGCCAATCACGCCGCCGACCAGAATGGCCGCGACGAGCTCGGTCGACATCCGAAGCCCCATGGCCATGCCACGATTGTGGCGGGCCCGGTCCTCCTGCGCTTCGATCTCCGCCTGCTTTTCCGATTTGGTCCCGCCGATTTTCTGGCCGAGCTGATCCGCCCGGCGCTTGAATTCGGCGATCTCTTCCGGGCTCATTTCCCCCTTCGGATGATGAGCCCCGCGGCCATTGTCAGACATCGGGAATCTCCGGAGGAAATGGCCGAAAAACCGGCAGGTTTTCGAGCGCGCCGCACCATATGAGGGGGTCACCTGGCAGTCAAGCGAGCCCGGGCGCGGCATTGGGCGCAGAGGTACGGCGAAACCGCGCAGGCGGGCGTCACCTAGAGCCTTTGCGGCGGCCGACGCTGGCCAGGCCCCCAGCTGTAGGCTGAACGTTTGAATTGGGCACAAGGATGCGCCGTCCGCGCCGCAGGGCTTGGACTTGCAACAACCCGATCGCCAACGTTGCCGCCGGCCGTGAAACCCGCTTTGCTTCCCCCATGAGGATCGACGATTCGCGCATATGGCCGACCTTCGAACTGGAGAGCGCCGAGCTGAAACTCGGCTGCCCCTCGATCGCGGGCATCGACGAAGCCGGTCGCGGACCGTGGGCGGGCCCCGTCGTGGCGGCGGCGGTCATTCTCGACCCCCATGATCTTCCGGCGGGGATCGACGATAGCAAGGCCCTGGACGCCGACGCCCGAGAGTTCCTTTTCGGACGCATCACGTCGGCCGCCCGCTGGGCGGTCGGGATAGCAGGCGTGGATCGCATCGACTGTGACAACATCCTGAACGCAACCCTCTGGGCAATGTCCGAGGCGGTCAAGGGACTTGGCGAAGCGCCAGGCCTGGCGCTCGTCGATGGCAACAAGGCGCCGCGTCTCGCATGCGAAACACGGACAATCGTCAAAGGCGATGCCAAATGCCTATCGATCGCGGCCGCCTCGATCGTCGCAAAGGTCACGCGAGACCGCTTGATGCTGGCCTTCGACAAGCAGTTCCCCGGATACGGCTTCGCACGCCACAAGGGATATGGAACGCCTGAGCATAAAGAGGCGCTGATGCGGCTCGGTGCGACTCCACTCCACCGCCGCTCGTTCAAGCCTGTACAACTCGCGCTCGGACTGGACGCGGCCTGACCGGAACCTTCGGCGTCCTCAGCCGACGGATTTGAGATCGATCAGACATCGGGTTGCTGGAACGCCGCGGACGAGAATAATCGCATCTCAACGTCACTTTTGCCGTCGGCGAGTTTTTGCAGTCATGTAACGTTCTCCGCGATCGGTACTCCGTCGGCTGCGTTGCGGTGCGCGGCTCTGGGGCCTCGGCCGAACACACCCCCGCACGGCTCGAGTGCGGCTCGACTTTGAAAGCGCTCGCCTGTCTGGAACCCGCTGGACCCCATGCTCGTCAAGACGTCCCTCGAACTTCCGGCGGTCATGAAGCGCGCGAGCGACGCCTTCGCGGCGGGAGACCCGATTGCGTTGAGCGAATGCTTCACTCCAAACGCCCGTCTCGTGACGCAGTTGGACAAGAAGCTTGCCGCCAAGCTCGGTCTTTCGAGCGGATTGGAGCCGGTCGAGGCGGTCGGCCAACTCGACATCCTCAAATACTATGCCCTCGAACTTTCTTCCTATGATCTCACATACTTCGACGTCATGTCCGCCGTGAACGTCGGGCGCGATATCGGCATCGTCTATCAGTGGTGCATCAAGCTCCGCGAGAGCGGCTCCACGATGTCGGGCATCTGCCACACTATATCGTCTCTCGATCCCTCGAGCCGCCGCATCGCCTACTCCCACGACATCATCAAGACGATGGAGATTGGCTGGGGTTCGCCGTTCCATTGAACGGGCCTGGCCGGGCCGTGCCTTCGCCGGAGTTGCGCCTCGGCGAACGACCGGACGGCATGACCCCGAGCGCCTGACATGCCCACGCTGATCCATTCGGGGCACCCTCCGCCCCCCGCCGCACCGCGATGAGCGACGGCCGGCAGGCGACAAACCCGATCGCATGTTGTATTCGCGATCGAGTGCCAGGATTGGGGGAAGCGTATGGCCCGGGCGAGCGAAAGCATTTCTAACGCGTTTTATTACGTCCTCGGACGCAACACGCTGATCGGCATCGCATCCCTGATGCTCCTCCTGCTGTCCGGCTATGCCACCTGGCACGGCATGCGCGACTTCATCGTCGGTGTCTCGCAGACGACCGCCGAACCCCAGGGCGTCATGACGCTGTCGAACGACGCGCTCGTCATCGGCATCGTCGTCGCGCTGACGTTTCTCATGTGGCTGGCACTCCGCGAAGTCTTCGGCGCCAAGCGCAAGTTGACCGACCGGCTCGTGATGCTGGTCATGTACGTGTTCCTCGCCGTCTGGTCGATCGGCTTCGGCTACGGCTTCTGGTGGAGCCTCATCTCGGGCGAGGAAGCAACGCGTTCGGGGCTTTCGGGTCTCCAGGAGGATGCGCGCGACGCATCGGGTGCTGTCGCCGCCCGCCTCGATGCCGTTCGCTCGCAACTCGATGCGGTGGTCACGTGGTCCGACGGCCAGATGAGTCGCGAAGAGACGTCGGGCGGAAGCTGCGGCACCGCTTCAGGCGCGGGTCGCGGCCCGCTCTATAACGCCCGCCGCAACGTGCGCGACGGGGTTGCGACGCTGCGAGATCGAATGACCCGTTCGTGGCTCGAACCCGTGCAGGCCGATGTCGAGCAGCTGCGCCAGTCCGCGTCCTCGCTCGACGCCGGGACGGTCGAACAGCGCCAGAAGGCGTTCGAGCAGATGGCGTCGGACATTCGAGGCCGCGCGCGGAACATCGCCGCAAGATCGAACGAACTCGGCAAGTCGACGGCCGCCGAAATGCGGGCGCTTGCCGAAACAGTGTCCGTACCGCCCGGCAAGGCGGGCTTTACCTGTTACGATCCCACACTCGCGCAGCGGCTCACGCAGGCGGCCGAGCAATCCGATCAGCCCGCCGAGATTAAGCTGCGCGAAGCCGTGTTCAACGAAGGCCCGGCCGGTGTCGCGAATGCGGTCAAGAACCTCTGGCGCAACATCGGCGCCTACATGGGCGGGCTTGCGACGTATATGGCGGGCGGCGGATCTGGCGGCTTCACCGACACGGGCGAGCCGATCACCGGCCGCGATCTCATCGCGCTTCTGGCGACGATCGGCGTCGATCTCGGCTTGCTCGCGCTCGCGATCCTGAACCCGCCGCCTGCGGCGACGCTCCGCCCATCGGGTGAGGTCGTCCACCAGATCCGCGAGGCGATCGAGACCGTCATCCGCAGAACAGACGCCGATACCGATTTCGAGTGGGTGCGCACGCATTTTCTCCATCACCGGCGCGCGTCTTACCTCGTGATCCCGAACCTCTACAGCATCGACAGTAGCAACGAGCGCGAAGCGAAACGCGCGCTCGCCATGAACCAGTTGGCTGGCGTTCTGAACGATCTGGATCTCGTCCGCTGGCCGAACAAGGGTCTCAAAGTGATCGGACGGCGCAGCGAACTCGAGGAATTGAAGCACGAGGAGACGCTCGCGAGCGATACGGACCTGACCGACATCCGCAAGGGCTGGTTGAAAAAGATCGGCAAGGAGAACGAGGCCCAGATGAACGAGAAGGATCGGGAGTTCATGTCCGCCGATCCGCTCCGCAATCATGGCCTTTTCTCGAAGGCAGAACGCGCCTTGACGATCGCCGGATGGAGTGCGGCCGCACGGCGTGACATCGAAATCTTCCCGATCGTCGATGTCGAAGGATTGACGCCGCTTCTCATGGTCTTGAACGAACCTTCCGTTGCCGAGGCGCAGCGCAACAGCCAAGCGGCCGGCGCGCCGTCGCGTGATGGACCCGTCGACGGTGGACCGCTGAATGCGCCGAAGCAGCTTCCCAAGACGTGATGGCCCCGCCCCACGGCCGACGGCGATCGGTCGTGCGCGAGCCGTCACAATCTTGTCGCGACTTCGAAGCAAAGGGTGCTCGGCCTGCGTCGTGGGGCGACGAACCCGACGACGCGCCCGCCGTCCCGGCCTCCAACCGCCGGGGCTGCCGAAATCGAACAGAATTCGAGGAGTGACACTGATGGAACGCTTCGCCCGCCTCGCCGGCCTTTCGGCTCTCGCTCTTGCCGCATGCGCCGCTCCGGCACTCGCGAGCCCCGAATGCACTACGGAGCCCAAGGACAAGTGGCTCGCGGAAGACGCTATGAAGGCCAAGGTTGCCGAACTCGGCTACACCTTCAGCGTCTTCAAGGTCGAGGGGAACTGCTACGAGATCTACGGCAAGAACAAAGAGGGCAAAGAGGTCGAAGTCTACTTCAACCCCGTGACGGCCGAGGTCGTCGAGGAAGAGATCGAGGACAAGTAAGCGCTCTCAACATCGAAGGAATTGCGTTTGAACGGCAGGTTCCGCGAGGGGCCTGCCGTTTCGCTTTGTGAGCCCGATGACGTCGAGCACAAGCCTTGGCGGAGCAACGATGTTCGCCCTTTGTTCGTCACAGTGCTATGGCAAATCACCCAACAATCAGGCGGTAACGCGCGGTTAACCCAACCCGCAGATTTTTCCACTACCTTGTGTTCCGAGATCGGCGGCTCACGACCGCATGTCTCGATTGTTGAGCGTGCGTCGGAGAGTAGTGAAATCATGAGTTCGAAGCGTCGCGTCGCCCGTGCCGTCGAGGCTAACCGCATCCTCGTCGGTGATTGCCTGGACGAGCTTAAAAAGCTCCCATCCGAAACGATCGATCTCGTCTTCGCGGACCCGCCATACAATCTTCAGCTCTCGACCGAGCTTCTCCGTCCCAACAACACGCGCGTCGACGGCGTGGACGACGCCTGGGACAAGTTCACCTCTTTCGCCGAATACGATCGCTTCTCGCGCGCCTGGCTGTCCGAATGCCGTCGCATCTTGAAACCCGATGGCGCGATCTGGGTCATCGGCTCCTACCACAACATCTTCCGCCTCGGCGCGGCGCTCCAGGACCTCGGCTTCTGGGTTCAGAACGACGTCATCTGGCGCAAGGTGAATCCCATGCCGAACTTCCGCGGCAAACGATTCACGAACGCACATGAGACGCTGATCTGGGCCGCCCGCGAAGAACGCTCGCGCGTGACCTTCAATTATGTGAGCCTGAAGGCATCGAACGACGATCTTCAAATGCGTTCGGACTGGCTGTTCCCGATTTGCGCGGGGCCCGAACGCTTGAAGGACGACGGCGGTCGCAAAGCGCATCCGACCCAGAAGCCGGAATCGCTGCTGCATCGCGTGATGATCGCATCGACCAATCCGGGCGACGTGGTGCTCGACCCATTTTTCGGAACGGGAACAACGGGCGCCGTCGCGAAACGCCTGGGCCGCCGCTTCATCGGGATCGAGCGCGATCCGGATTACGCCAAGGCCGCGCACGAGCGCATCGCGGGCGTTGTGCCGGTGACGTCGAGTGCCCTCGATACCATCCGTTCGAAGCGCGCCGAGCCGCGCGTTCCGTTCGGCACGATCATCGAATTGGGCATCCTCTCGGCCGGCAGCGCGCTGTTCGATGAACGCCGCCGCGTGCGCGCCGAAGTGAAGGCCGACGGGTCCTTGGCGCTTCCGGGAATGCAGGGCTCCATCCATCGCGTTGGCGCCATGGTCCAGGGCAAGACGGCCTGTAACGGCTGGACGTACTGGCATTACGAGCGCGAAGGACGCCTCGAGCCGATCGATCATCTCCGCGAGACGGCGAAAGTGCGGCTCGGTCTCGGCAAAGCCACGCCGAAACTCGGTGGCGAGATCGTTTTCGCCGCGGAGTAGCGTTCACCAGTTTGTAATCGGGAACTATTCCCACTGGAATCCGGCTTCGAGGAAGTGCAACACAGTAACACTTCCTCTGGAGCTTTTCCGTGCGCATTTCGCTGAGGCTCGGCCTCATCCTGGCAATCGCCGCGATTCTACTCGGCACGCTCGCCATGAGCGCCGCGTTCGTCTACCGGCATGCCAAAAGCAAGCTCGAGGTGGAGGTCGAGAACGCAATCTTCGCCGCGAAGCGCTCCGTCGATCGCGCGCTGGCACTCCAGCGTGGAGAACCGCTGAGCGCCGCGGACATCCGACTGATCGCGTTGTCCTACGACCAGCGTCGCCACGTGAGCCTCGCGCATTTCGACAAGGACGGCCAGGAATTGGTTCGGTCCCACCCGGCCGAACCGCAGAGCCCGGCACCCGACTGGTTCTTCCACCTCATAAGCCACTCTTCGCGAGTGATCGAGGTCCCGCTGTCGGGAGAATTCGCCGGGCACCGCATCGCCATTTTCGGTGAACCGCGCAATGAGGTGTCGGAAGTCTGGAGCGAGGTCAAGCTCTACCTCTTGATGCTGACGACGTTCTGCATCTTCACGCTCGCGATACTTTCCGCGCTGGTCGGCTACGCGCTGTCACCATTGCGGCGATTGATCGGCGCGTTCGAACGCATGGGCCGCGGCCGCTTCGGTGAAGTCATCCCTGAGACCGGCGCGGCCGAGTTCGCGCGCGTAACGCAGGGCTTCAACCAGATGTCGACGATGCTGGCCGACATCGACGGCCGCAACCGGCAGCTCGACCGGCAGCTCGAGACCGTGCAGGAGGAGGAACGCCAGAGCCTTGCGCGGGACCTGCACGACGACGTGGGGCCGTTGCTGTTCTCGATCGACGTCGATGCGTCCGCGATCCGCGACGAAGCGAAGAAGCGCGGCGACAAAGACACCGCCGAACGCGCCGCGTCCATCGTCGAAATCGTGGCCATGGCGAAAGAAGAGCTGCGCACGATGCTGTGGCGGCTGCGGCCAGGCGTGCTTCTCGATCTCGGCTTGCAGAACGCGGTCGAAAGTCTCGTCAGCTTCTGGACACGGCGTCACCCCGAGGTCGCCATCACAGTCGAAATCGAACGAAAATCCTGGGCGCCAGACGTGGACGTCGCGCTCCTCGCGATTGTGCGTGAGGCCGTCAACAATGCTTTCCGGCACGGCAAGCCACGCAACATCTCCATCAGCATCGTCACGGCCGACGACGGCTCCGCCGTGGCGACCGTGAGGAACGACGGCGGAAAACTGCATCCGACCAGCAAGAGCGGCGGCATGGGCGTCGTGGGAATGCGTGAACGCGCGGCCATTCTCCGTGGCGCAGTTTCGATCGAGGACACCGACGACGGCAGCGGCGTGGTGGTCAGGGCAAGTCTTCCGGTCGGCAAGGACATCCGGCAAGAGCGGGGGGCCTCGACGCTTCCCGCGTCAAGGAGTGCAAAGGCATCATGAAGATCCTAATTATCGACGATCACGACATCGTCCGCCAAGGCGTCCGGCGATTGCTGGGCGCGTTGCCCAGTGCCGAGATCACGGAAGCCGTGTCTGTCGATGAGGCCATGACGCGGTTCGAGGCCGATCGGCCGTCCGTCGTGATCCTCGACATCAATCTCGGAGGGGCGAGCGGCCTCGACGTGCTCGAGAGGATATTGTCCGTCGACCCTCAGGCGCGCGTCGTGATGTTCTCCATGCATGCGGACGCGGGCTACGCGAGCCGGGCCCTGAAGGCCGGCGCGGTCGCGTTCGTTAGCAAGAGCGCCAGCGCGGATGAACTCGTCGAAGCTGTCAAATCCGTGCTGGCCGGGCGCCGGTTCGTGGATCGCAGGATTGCGGCCGAATTGGCCGCCATCCCCAAGGACGGCGATCCGCTCGACGCATTGACCAACCGCGAAAGCGAGATACTGCGTCTGCTTGGCGAAGGGCGCAGCCTCAATGAAATCGCAACGACCTTTGGCATCGCCTACAAGACCGTCGCGAATACATGCACGCGCATGAAGGAGAAACTCGGCGTCGAGCGCACGGCAGACCTGATCCGCATCTCGATCGAGCGGATGGGACCGAGAGCGCCGGGGTAGTACAAGCCAGAGCAGGCCAAGCGACGATAAATACCATTTCACCCCTTGAATTTGCGCGCCGGTCTACCGTCGCGCATTCGGGGGGGGGGCCGGGAGTACGTCAGCTGCTCTTTTTGTCGCAACAGCAGCAAGACTTACTCGAATGATCCATGGCGCTGTCTTTTCCTGACTCCATGTCCATGCCGGCATGTGGATCACCCGACTTGGGCGTTTGGTTCGCGCCGGCAGCGTCCGCCTTGGGCATGTCCATGTTCATGCATTGCATTGCCGCCGCTTCCTTCGAACCCGCCGCATCTTTGCCGCCGCAACACATGGCATAGGCAGGGATGGTTGTGAGGCTAACGGCTACGACCGACGCAATCACCATCTTCAGCATCACATGCCTCCATTTTTCGACGATCGGCGACAACTTCGATGTGCGAAGTTTTCCAGAATGTCAACTTCATTACCGCTGTCAATGTCGCTCTTGAAGGGGCAGCGCCAGCCCTGAGCGTCACTAGCCTTGATTCGGCCGGATTCTGCGGTTGACCTTCAGCATGCGTATCACCCATCGAGCCCGCAAGCGCGACCCTGGCGATGCTCTAATTCTGCTTGAGCGCCGCGGCGATGATCTTCCGCATGACCGACGGCAGCGCCTGCCGATCGAGATCGCGGCGCTTGACCCAATGGCAGCGTTCGGGCTCGGCCCAAAACGTCAGCGTCGTATCGGCGGGAACGATCGCCCGGAGCACCGTGAGTTCGAGACGGAAATGGGTAAACGTGTGCACGATTGTTTCCGGCACCGGCCACCAGTCAGCACGCACAGGTGCCGCCGCGCGCGCCATATCGCTCGCGATCGCGACGTCCGCCCACTCCGTCGACGGGACTTCCATCATGCCGCCGAGTAGCCCCGCGTCACGGCGTTTGCGCAGCAGCACCGCGCCATCCTCGCGGAGCACGAGGAACGCCGTGCCGTAACGCACGGGTCGCTCCGATTTCGCCGCGCGGCGCGGCAGCTCGTGCGCGATGCCGCGCGCGTGAGCGTGGCAATCCTGCTGCAGCGGACAGACGAGGCACGAAGGCTTGCGCGGCGTGCAGACCGTCGCGCCGAGGTCCATCATGGCTTGAGCAAAATCGCCCGCGCGGCGGTTGGGCGTCAGAGTTTCCGCGAGCCGCTTCAATTCGCGTTTGGACGACGGCAGCGGCGCTTTGACAGCGAAGAGCCTTGCGACCACGCGCTCGATGTTGCCGTCGACCGGCGTCGCCTTCTCGTTGAATGCGATCGCGGCGACGGCGGCCGCCGTGTAGGGCCCGATCCCCGGCAGTTCGAGGAGGTCGCGCTCGTTCGACGGAAAAGTCTGATCGGGACGCGCCGCGACCACTTGGGCGCATTTGTGAAGATTGCGCGCCCGCGAGTAGTAGCCGAGCCCGGCCCACGCGGCGAGGACGTCGTCGAGGGACGCGGACGCGAGATCTGCGACACGCGGCCAGCGGGCCAGGAAGGCGTTGTAGAATGGGATGACGGCCTTGACGGTCGTCTGCTGCAGCATGATCTCCGACAGCCAGACGCGGTAGGGATCGGGCCTTTTGCGTCCCTTGTGACGCCACGGCAGGTCCCGCCCCTCCTCGTCGTACCAAGCAAGAAGTGCCGCAACCGTGTCCGGACCGGCCGGCCGCAAAGGCAGTTGCTGTCTGGCCACAACCTTCACCTGATCCCCCGTCGCGTATTCGAGCGAATCGACGTCACTATCGTAGGAGCACGCAAGGCGCCTGCAAACCGCCGGCACCCTCGACTGAGGCCGATTGACAACATGAGTGATCTCGCGAAGCGACATCGGGCGGGCCAGGCGTGGGGGGGCATAGCCGCCGGCCGCCTCGGCGCCACGGATTGGCTTTCCCGCTCGCGTTCTCGGCTCCATGTCAAGGCGGTCGGATCGTTCGTGCCGGCCCTCACCAAGAAGGCGTTCGAGAAACACGGCTTTTCCGCCGCGACCTTGATCATGGACTGGCAGCGCATCGTCGGAAGCGAGCTTGCGTCCGTCGCTCTGCCGGAACGGGTTAAGTGGCCGCGCGTTCCCGTGGCGGCAGACCCCGACAGCCGCGAGGGCCGGGTCGGCGCGACGCTCGTTCTCAAGGTCGATCCGGCATCTGCCCTCGAAGTGGAATACGGAGCCCGGCAGATCGTCGAGCGCGTGAACGGCTATTTCGGCTATCGGGCCGTCGCTGAGATCCGGATCATTCAGGTGCCGGTCGATCCGCCCCGTCGGCGGGATCACGTGCCCGAGGATCGCGCGCAGCCGTCCGCACCGGGCTCGCCGGGCGGGTTCGGCGAGGGTCCCCTGGCCGAGGCCCTCGCGCGCCTCGAAGCGGGCGTCAAAGCCTCGGGCCGTCAGAAAAATCACCCCCGCTGAGAGCCCGTTCCGGGGCTCCCTCCTGCGACGCCTCAGCCCCGCCTTCAGCGGCCGTTCAGCCACGATTTGCCTTAATCCGGCAGACCGGGCGTGCTAGGTGACCGCCCGATCGGACTTCGACGGCGACGATTTTCCGTCGGGTCTGCCTGAACGCCTGACTGGAGCCCGCAGTGAAAATCTCGAAGTCCCCGCTGAGCCTCCCCCTCGCGACCCGCCGCGCGGTGCTCGCTGCCGTTGCCGGCGCATCGTCGCTGGCCCTCACGACCCTGTCCCTGACGCCGCTGGCTCTCGCCGCTGCCCCGAAGGGCCCGCTCGAGGTGCCCGTCGACGAACTCATGAAGTCGACCGATCTGCCCGAACTCGCCATCGGCCCGGCGGACGCCAAGGTCACGGTCGTCGAGTACGCTTCGATGACCTGCGGGCACTGCAAGAACTTCCACACCGGCGTCTATCCCGAGCTCAAGAAGAAATATATCGACACCGGCAAGATCCGTTTTGTCTTCCGCGAATTCCCACTCGATCCGCGCGCTTTCGCCGCCTCCATGCTGGCGCGCTGCGCTGGCGGCGAGAAGACGTTCCCGTTGATCAGCGCGCTTTTCGACCTCCAGGCCGATTGGGCGTTCGTCAAGGAAGACCCCACGCCGAAGCTGATGGAGATTGTGAAGCAAGCTGGCTTCACGCAGGAAACGTTCGACAAGTGCCTGACTGATCAGGCCCTGCTCGACAAGCTCAGCGCCAACCGCACGCGCGCGTCTGAGGTCTTCGGCGTCAGTTCGACACCGACATTCTTCATCAACGGCAAGCGCCTGACCGAACCCGCGACGATCGAGGGCTTCGACAAGGTGTTGGAGCCGTTGTTGAAGTAGCGAGACGATTGGCGAACGGGGGCCACGTGACGCGACGCGCTGCAATTGCCGGCTTCGGACTAGCGGCGCTCGCGGTGCCGGCTATGCTCGCGGCCTGTGCCGGCGACCCGCCGTCGCTCGGTGGCGTGCCGAGGTCCGGCGTCTCGACCGAGGCGATCGCCAAAGGTGCCGCCTACGGTGATCCGACCACGGGATCTGCGGAAGATTCGACCACCGGGTTCAATCCCTTCGACACCAACAAGGACACCTCGGGTGGCGGACGCGAGGTGATCGAGAACCCGACGCTCGAAGACGTTGCGCTGACCGGCACTTTGCCCGAAATGTCGTTGGGGCGTGCCGATGCGCCGGTCACGATGATCAAGTATGCCTCGCTCACGTGCCCGCATTGCCGTGAATTCCACAAGACCGTGTTCCCGGAACTGAAGCGGACCTACATCGACACGGGCAAGGTGCGCTTCATCATCCGCGAATTCCCGATCGGGCGCACGTCCGGCACGGCGACGATCGCACTCCGCTGCACCACGCCGGAGAAGTATTTCGCGCTCTACGGCAAGTATCTCGACCAGCAGTCCAACTGGGTTAGTCAGGACGTGCGGCTCGATCCGATATTTGCCGTGGCGAGCCAGGTGGGGATGAAGCGCGCCGAATTCGACGCCTGCCTCGCGAATCAATCCATGATCGACGGGTTGAAGTGGGTGAAGGAGCGCGGGCGGAAGCTCGGAGTGATCGGCACACCGAATTTCTTCATCGGCAACCGCCGGATCAAGAGCACGCTCGACATGGCCGGCATCCGTGCCATCGTCGATCCGATGCTCGCAGGCGCGCCGGCAGCCGCCGCAGCGCAATCGCCGCCGGGCTGACCCGGGACGCTGCGCTCGATCCCAAAACAATGCAGCCGCGCGATGGCCGAGGAGTGAACGCCGCCTTATGAAGATCAGCCGTCTCCGCCTCCTGGGCTTCAAGTCGTTCGTCGAGCCGACAGAACTCGTCATCGAGGCCGGCCTGACGGGCGTCGTCGGCCCCAACGGCTGCGGCAAATCGAATCTCCTCGAAGCGCTGCGCTGGGTCATGGGAGAGACCTCGCACAAGTCCATGCGCGCCGCCGCGATGGACGACGTGATCTTCTCGGGCACGACGACCCGGCCCGCACGCAACATGGCCGAGGTGACGCTATTCCTCGACAACTCCGAGCGCCGCGCGCCGGCCGAGTTCAACGGCGAGGAAACGATCGAGATCACGCGCCGCATCGAGCGCGAGGCGGGCTCCGCCTATCGGATCAACGGCCGCGAAGCGCGCGCGCGCGACGTGAAGATCCTGTTCGAGGATGCCGCGACCGGTGCGCGATCACCCGCGCTCGTGCGCCAGGGTCAGATCGCGGAACTCGTCAACGCCAAGCCTGAGCAGCGTCGCCGCGTGCTGGAGGACGCCGCCGGCATCGCGGGCCTACACAGCCGCCGCCACGAGGCCGACCTCCGCTTGAAGGCCGCCGAAGCGAACCTCGCTCGGCTCGGCGACATCATGGGTGGCCTCGGATCCCAGATCGAGAGCCTCAAGCGACAGGCGCGGCAGGCGCGGCGCTACAAGGAAATTTCCGCCGAGGTTCGAAAGTGGGACGCTCTCGTCCACTACCTCGCCTGGGCGGAAGCGCAGGCCGACGTCGATGCTCAGGAGCGCGCGCTAGTCGACGCGACGCAGCGCCTGGGTCTCGCGACCGAGACGGAGGCGAAGGCGCTGCGCGCTGAGATCGATGCCGCCGAAGCGTTGCCGCCTCTGCGCCTCGACGAAGCCGAGAAGGCAGCCGCGCTCGGCCGCCTGACCGTGGAGAAAGAGGCGTTCGAGAAGGAAGCCGAGCGCCAGCGCCTCAGGGCCGATGAACTGGAACGCCGCGCCGAGCACCTCGATCGCGACATGGCGCGCGAGACGGCCGCCATCGCCGAGGCACGTGCGACGCTCGCGAGACTCAACGAGGAGATCGAGGCCCTGAACGCGGAGAATGCCGCCGGGTCCGAACTCGAAACCCATGCGGAGGCCGCGAAGTCGGCGGCGGAACAGCGCCGCGACGAAGCCGATCGCGCATTGAACGACATCACGGACCGCGCTGCCGAGCAGCGAGCCCGACGCCGTGCCCTCGACGCGCGCCTCGTCGAGCGGCGGGACGCCGTCGCGCGCGCCGATCGTCAGGCTCAGGCGCTCGACCGCGAGATGCGCGAGATACAAGGCCGCGCACCGGATGCGGTCACCCTGTCCAATACGACCGAGCGGCTGAAGAACCTCGAAGCCCTTGCCGCACAGCTCGAACGCGAGATCGAGGCGGCGGAGGGGACCGTGGTCGCCGCCGACGACGCGGCAGTCAAAGCTCGCGAAACCGCGGCTTCGGCGCGTATCGATCTCCGCACGCTCGACACCGAGCGCGATACGCTCGCCAAGCTTTTGATCCCGATCGGAGACGGCGATTGGCCGCCCGCGGTCGACAGCATCCGCGTTTCGCCCGGCTATGAGACCGCACTTGGCGCGGCACTGGGCGACGACCTCGCGGCACCCGTCGCGGACGATGCGCCCGTCGCCTGGCGGCTGATCCTGATCGAGACCATCGACCCTGCCCTTCCCCAGGGCGTCGAACCCTTGAGCCGCTACGTTGACGCGCCACCCGAACTCCAGCGCCGTTTGTCGCAGATCGGCGTCGTCGATCGCGCAGAGGGCTCCGCACTCCAGTCGAAGCTCGCGGCCGGCCAGCGACTTGTCAGCCTCGAAGGCGATCTCTGGCGCTGGGATGGCTTTGTCGCCGTGGGTGGAGAAGCGACGCCCGCCGCGCAGCGGCTCGCCGAGCGCAACCGCATGGCTGAAGTCGAGGCGCGCGCTGACGCGTTGCGCGCGGCGACAGCCGGAATTCTCGCCGCGGAAGCGGAGGCTCAAGTGGCCCTCGCCGCCGCCCAATCCGACGAACGCCGTCTCAAGGGCGACTGGCGCAAGACCCAGGGCGACCTGACTGAAACGCGCAATCGGCTCTCTGTGATCGAGAAGCAGGCGCGCGAGACCGAGGCGCGTCTCGCGGCCAATGCCGAAAGCCGGCGGCGGATCGACGCCGAGATCGAGGCTGCGCGCGGTCAATTTGCCGAATGTGAAGCCGAAGTCGCTCGCGAGAACGACACAGAGAGCCTCGAACCTCAGGTTGCCGCCGCGCAGAAATCCGCCCAGGCGGCACGCGCCGCCGCCAGCGAAGCCGCCGCCAAATTGCAATCCTTGCTGCGCGAACGCCAGGTGAGATCGGACCGGCTCGCGTCCGCAGCACGCGAAACGACGCGCTGGACGGACCGGCAGACGGATGCCGAGGCGCACGTCGCGACATTGAAAACCCGCCTCGACGAGACAGTGGGCGAACTGCAGGCCTTCGCCGACCTGCCCGCGAAAATCGAAACGCAACGCGGAAAGCTCTTCGCCGCACTGTCCGAGGCAGAGGCACGGCGCACGGCATCGGCGGACGCGCTTGCACTCGCCGATACCGCGGCGCGATCCGCTGTCCAGGCCCTGCGCGCGGCGCAAGGAGAAGTCTCCGCGGCGCGCGAAGGCCTGGCACGTGTCGAAACGAAGCTGGAAGGCGCCCGCACGCGCCGGCAGGAAGACGCGCGCAAGATCCGCGAGACGTTCGAATTGGCGCCCGATGCGTGCCTGTCACTCACTGGCCACGATCCGACGTCGCCGCTTCCCTCGTTCGTCGATGCGGATCGTCAGTTGCAGCGCCTCAAGGCCGATCGCGAGCGGCTGGGCGGCGTCAATCTCGAAGCCGACGAGGAACTGACGATCCTGATGGCGCAGCTCTCGTCGATGGAGACCGAGAAGGCCGATGTCGAACAGGCGGTCGCCAAGCTGCGCGCCGCGATCTCGGAATTGAATCGTGAAGGCAAGAAGCGGCTCGAAACGGCTTTCGATACCGTGAACGCGCACTTCCAGAAGCTTTTCACCACGCTGTTTGGCGGTGGTGAGGCCAGGCTCGAAATGGTCGAGAGTGTCGAGGACCCGCTCGAAGGCGGTCTCGAGATCATCGCGAAGCCGCCCGGCAAGAAGCCCGCGACGCTGTCCCTCCTCTCAGGCGGCGAGCAGACGTTGACCGCGCTCTCGCTCATCTTCGCGGTCTTCCTGACCAACCCCTCGCCCATCTGTGTGCTGGACGAAGTCGACGCGCCGCTCGACGACGCCAACGTCGATCGGTTCTGCACCCTCATGGAGCACATGGCCTCCGACACAGCGACCCGGTTCCTCGTCATCACCCACCACCCGATGACGATGGCGCGCATGAACCGCCTGTTCGGCGTCACCATGCAGGAGCGGGGCATTTCCCAACTCGTCTCCGTCGACCTCGAGACGGCGCGGAGTTTCCGGGAGGCCGTCTGACGGCACCTTCGGCGCCTCGCCCGCGTCCGCGCGGGCGTGACCGATTGCCGGCCGACCCATCACCCGCTATCCCGTCCCCATGCTGGTCATCAACGATCTCACCTATCGCATCGAGGGCAAACTCATCCTCGACAAAGCGACCGCGAGCATTCCGACGGGGCACAAGGTCGGTCTCATCGGGCGCAATGGCGCGGGCAAGTCGACACTCCTGAAGCTCATCACCGGCGATCTCGCGCCCGACGACGGCGCGATCACGACTGCCAAGGGCGCGCGCATCGGGCACGTCGCGCAGGAAGCACCCGGCGGGCCCGAGAGCCTGATCGCGTGGGTGCTATCGCAAGACCGCGAACGCGCTGCACTGCTGGCCGAGGCCGAAACCGCAACCGATCCCCACCGCATCGCCGAGATCCAGTTGCGCCTCGTCGACATCGCCGCGCATTCCGCGCCGGCCCGGGCGGCCGCGATCCTCGACGGGCTCGGCTTCGATGCGACGGCCCAGCAGCGCCCGTGCGGAGCCTTCTCGGGCGGTTGGCGGATGCGCGTCGCTCTCGCGGCTATTCTGTTTCTCGAGCCTGACGTTCTCCTCCTCGACGAGCCGACGAACTATCTCGACCTCGAAGGCACGCTCTGGCTCGAAAGCTACCTGAAGAGCTATCCGCACACCGTTCTGATGGTGAGCCACGACCGCGATCTCCTGAACCGCGTGCCGGGCGCGATCCTGGCGCTCGAACGCGGCAAGCTCTCGCTCTCGACCGGCGGCTATGACGACTACGAGGAAGCGAAGCGCGAGCAGCAGCGGCTGCAACTGAAGCTCAAGAAGAAGCAGGACGACGACCGGCGGCGCATCCAGGCCTTCATCGATCGTTTCAAGGCGAAAGCGACGAAAGCGAAACAAGCTCAGAGCCGCATCAAGGTTCTGGCGAAGATGCAGCCCATTGCAGCCGAAGCGGAGGAGCGCGTCACCCCGTTCCGCATGCCAAATCCCGAGCGCGTACTTGCAAGTCCCCTGATCCGTTTCGAGGATGCGGCCGTCGGATACGCCGAGGATGCGCCGGTCCTGAAGCAGCTGAACCTGCGCCTCGATCAGGACGACCGCATCGCGCTCCTCGGACAGAACGGCAACGGCAAGTCCACATTCGCGAAATTGATCTCGGGCAAGCTCGCGCCGCTAGCAGGCAGGAAGTTCGCCGACAGCCGCGTCTCGGTCGGCTATTTCGCGCAGCACCAGCTGGACGAATTGAACCCGCTCTCGACACCCTATGAGACGATCCTCCGCCTCATGCCCGAAGCGACCGAAGCTCAGCGTCGCGCGCGCCTCGGTGCCATCGGCTTCGGCGCCGACAAATCGGATACGAAATGTCAGAATTTGTCGGGCGGCGAGAAGGCGCGGCTGTTGCTCGCCATCGCAGCCTTCCACGGCCCCCATATCCTGATCCTCGACGAGCCGACGAACCATCTCGACATCGACAGTCGCGAAGCACTGATCCATGCGCTCTCGGAGTACGAAGGCGCTGTCATCCTGATTTCGCACGATCGCCATCTCGTCGAAGCGACAGCCGAGCGTCTCTGGATCGTGCGCGGCGGAACCGTCACACCATATGAAGGGGATATGGAGAGCTATCGCGCCGACCTGCTCGCGGAGCGCAGCGCTGCGTCGCGGCAGGAGGTGGCCGCGCGGGACGGCCAGTCGAGCGCCAACGATCGCGCGCAGGCACGAAGATACGCCGCTCAGCGCCGCCAGCAGTTGGCCCCATTGAAGAAGGTCATGCAGGACGCCGAGAAACAGGTCGAGAAACTCGCGAGCGACGTGGCGAAACTCGATGCCGCGCTCGCCGATCCGGCCCTCTATCTGGATGCGGCCAAGGCTCAGAAAATCTCCCAGGAGCGCGGGCAGAAATCGAAGGCGCTCGCCGACGCGGAGGAGGCCTGGCTCGCCGCGACGTCCGCATTCGAGGAAGCCGAGGCGGCGACCGATCGCGCTCTGATGTGACGGGATGTGACGCCGCTCGGTTTTTCCCCAGAATTGACTCCATCGAAGCGGCGGCGGGTCAACGCGAGACCGGTTTGAAATTCGGTCGTTTTCCCGTCAATCACTCACAACAATTTAAGTGCCATGACAGATAAGCGATAGTCTTACAGCCACTAGGTTGCTAGCGTCACCGCGATTGGAAGCTGGTTAGACCGGAGCAAGCGGGGGCTTTGAAATTCCGCCAGTCTTCGAGGGCGCGGCGGTGATGGTCACCAGCTTCCAATACTTCAGAAGCCAAGAATGACGTAGCTGAACGCGCCCGCGAAATCGGGCTGTCTGCTTGCGCACAACTAATAAGCGGACCCGAAGCAACTTATACTGTGCTTCGAGGCCGCTGGGATTGGCGTGATTGAAAATTACTGTTCAGTTCAGCTCGCAGACGTCGCGTCGCGGTCCGGCAGAAGGCTTACCTCGAGGCAAACCTTGTCGCAGGCGACCTTTGGGATTTTACCCCGGCCGCGCGACTTTACGAGAACCACGATGCCGAGGTCCGAAAGCCGGGCGATGGTCCGCGTCAGGCTCGCCTTGGGCCGGCCCGACATGCGCGACAGTTCGGCCAGCGTCTTCGGCTCCGCCGTCTTGATCATCTTGAGAAGTTTGAGGTTCCGGTCCGACAAGAGGCGCATCAGTTTTTCGGGCTTAGGAGCCTTGTGTGTATGCGTCGTGCCGTTGCTCGCCGATCCGTTGGTCCCGCCATTGGCTGAGCCGTTCCTATGGGGCGTGGTGGCGATTTCGAAATGAAGCGTTTTGCCGTCGTCCATGGTCACCATCGATCGTCGGGGGGCGCAGCCGAGGCCGGGAAGCCGGTGCACCGGGTTTTATGGCGCTCTTTTGAGCGCGCTCCTGCGGTTTCAACGCCGAATGTGACGCGGAGGATCACCGGAACGAGCGAAAACCTTTTCTGATCGCGCGCAATAATTCCGTTGACGACCGTTGCGGCGGGGTTGGTTCGAAAGCTTCGAATTCTCGAAGAAGAATGAGGTTGCTAGCCGGCAATCTTCGAGAAATCCGCGACGCCCTGCGTCGCCGCGCGGATTTCGGAAAGAAGCTTCAACCGGTTCAGACGCTTAGCCGGGTCCGCGTCGTTGACGGTCACCTTTTCGAAGAATGTGTCGACCGGCCGTCGCAACTCCGCGAGCGCGTTCATGGCGCCGGTGAAGTTCTCGACGTTGATCGCCGCCGCCGTATCGAACTTGACCTTGGCCATGGCGGCCGCGAGATCGCGTTCCGCAGGTTCGACCAGAAGCCCGCCGTCGGCTTCGCCCGCGTAGCTCGTCTTGTCCTTCTTTTCCTCGATCGCGAGGATGTTGGCCGCGCGCCTCACACCCGCGAGCAGGTTCTGCCCGTCGTCCGTGCCGAGGAATTGCCCCAACGCCTCGACCCGCTTGACGATGAGCGCGAGATCGTCCTGTCCCGGCAGCGCAAACACGGCGTCGATGAGATCGTGCCGGGCGCCCTGCTCCTTGAGGTAGACCTTCAGCCGATCCGCGAAGAACGCCAGGAGGTCGTTGGCTATCGTCGAGATGATGTCGCTGTATTCGTCGCCGGTCGCCGTTGTCCGTTTGATCGCCCACTGATGGGGGTGCGATTGCTTTTGGAAACATTCATTCGCGTAGGTAATAGCGGGCAGCAGCCGAAGCCGAAGATCGTTTTCCAGCACGATCCGGATGACGCCCAACGCCGCGCGGCGGAGCTGATAAGGATCTCCCGAGCCTGTGGGTTTTTCCTGGATGCGCCAGAACCCGACGAGCGTGTCGAGCTTGTCCGCGAGCGCGACCGCGATGGCGACGCTGTCGCCGTCTTCTTCGAGCGGGACGCTGTCGGTCGGTCCCTTGGGCTTGTAGTGGAGCTCGATCGCCCGCGCGATATTGGGCTTCGTGCCCGCGCGCTCGGCGTAGTAGCGGCCCATGAGCCCTTGCAGCTCGGGGAATTCGCCGACCATGCCCGACACGAGATCGGCCTTCGCGAGCTGCGCCGCGCGCCGCGCGTCCTGCGGATCCGCATCGACCGCGCCCGCGATTTCGGCGGCGAGTTCCGCGATCCGCTCGATGCGATCCTTTTGGCTCCCGAGCTTCTCGTGGAACGTGATGCCCGCGAGGTCCGACGCCATCTCGTCGAGCGGCCGTTTGAGATCTTGATCCCAGAAGAATTTGGCATCCGACAGACGCGCACGGATGACCTTCTCGTTCCCTGCGGTGATCTCCGCGCCCCCATCCGTCGCGGTGAGGTTGGAGACGAGCAGGAACTTGTTCGCGAGCTTGCCCGTCTTCGGGTCCTTGAGCGAAAAGCACTTCTGGTGCTGCTTCATCGATGTGGTCAGCACTTCGCCCGGCACGTCGAGGAACGCCGCGTCGAACGTGCCCATAAGCACGACGGGCCATTCCGTGAGCCCCGCGTTCTCGGCGACGAGCGCGTCATCGTCGACAAGGGCGAGTTTGGCCTTCTTGGCGAGCGCCTGCGCGTGCTCCGCGATCGCGGCCTGCCGCTCGGCGGGATCGAGCATCACCTTGTGCGCGCGGAGCTTGTCTCTGTAATCCGCAAAATTCTTGACCTCGAAGGTCTCATTGCCATGGAAGCGGTGCCCGCGCGTGGCGTTCCCGCTCGCGACGCCCGCGACCTCGAACGGCACGACTTGTCCACCGAGCAGACAGATGATCGAACCGAGCGGCCGCACCCACTGGAACGTCCCGCTGCCCCACCGCATCGATTTCGGCCAGGGGAACTTGGCCATGACCTGAGGCACGACTTCGGCCACGATCTCCTTCGCGGTCCGTCCGGGCTTCTCGATGCGCGCGAGATAATAGTCGCCTTTTTTCTCGTCCTTGACGATCTCCGCATCCGAGATCGAGCCGAGCCCCGCGGCCTTCAGAAATCCTGCGAGCGCCTGCTCCGGAGCGCCGACCCGCGGCCCCTTCCGTTCTTCCGAGATCGACGGGCTTTCGTGAGGCACGTTAGCGATGACGAGCGCCAGCCGGCGCGGAGTCGCAAAGGCCCGGGCCTCGCCGACCGTGAGCCCCGCGCTCTTCAAGCCGTCGACGACGAGCCGTTTCAAGTCCTCAGCCGCGCGGGCTTGCATCCGCGCGGGGATCTCCTCGGAGAAAAGTTCGATCAGGAGTTCGGACATCACGATCTCGGAAATGGGCGAACGGGATCGCTGTCATAAGCGACCCCCGCCGTCCCGGCAATCGCGCATGCCACCTGTCCCCGGTGCCATTGGCATGGCACCGGGGGAGGCATTCCAGAGGCGAATTTATTGCGCCGGTGCAGGGGCCGGATCGGCGGCCGGCGTCGGGGCGGGGGCCGGCGACGGAGCCTGGGCAGCGATCTCGAGCACCTTGGTGCCAATCTCCTTCGCCGTCCCGGTGGTGAAGAGATAGCCCAACCCGACCGCGCAGAGCACGATGTAGAAGAGGAAGACGAAACCGTTCTTCCTCAAGAAAAGAAGGCCCGCCAGAAGCAGCGGGACGGCGAGCGCGGCGATGCCGGCGATTTCAGGCGTCATGGAACGTTCTCCCCTGGATGTGCCACGGCCCTCGGCGAGGTGCCGCGCGGCCCCGGTTGCCGTCTACCGGGCAATTGGGGACCGGTGGTCTGATACCGTGGCCCCGTCCCGAGGTGAAGGGGCCATTCGTACAGTTGTCGGAAAATTGCTTCATCAATCGGCCTGAGCGGCCAGACGCAAGCTGTCGCGGCCTCGGGCTCCCGGGGCAGGAACGTGGATCTGCCTGTGTTACGAAGCGAGATAACGCGAAGGTTGCAGTCAGCCGGGTTGCAATCGGTTTGGCGGGCATTCGGTTTCGTCGCTGTTGCGGTCATCGCCCTCGGACCCGGGAGTGCGGATCCGGTCGGGCCGGACAGCGCGTTGCGTGTGCCGGACATTCTGATCGGGCGCTGGACGTCGGATTGCAGCGAGCAGCGCTTGCCGGATCAATTGAGTTTTGCCGTGCAGGGTCTAACGTGGATTGTCGCGCATGAACTGCTGCCATGTCGGCTGACCGGCCTCCGCAACCAAACGGCTCGCCGCTGGTATCTCGATTTTCAATGCCGCGACGGCGTTCTCATCGACATCGACGTCAATCTGCTCGTCGACGGCACGATCCTGTTGAACGAGAGGCCCCTCGGCGCAGCGTGCCTCTATGCGCGTGCCGGCGATCCATGAAACTGGACCCCGTCACATGACGAGGGCCGCCAGTCCGAGAACCACGCTCAACCCGACGATGAGGACGAGCGCCACCGCCGCCGCCGCATTGCCCATATAGGCGAGGCCGCCCACGGCCCCGAACGTCGCCAGGAAGCCGAACAGCACGGGATTGAACCGCTTCGGCCAGATCTTGTAGACGAAATAGCCGAGCATGATCGCACCGATCGCGATGAGCGCGACCTCGCCGATCATTTTGGGGTCAGTCAGCGTATCCATGGTGTCCTCTCGGCAAGACGAAACCGGTCACTACAACGAGCGACGGCGGCTGTCGATTGTCCGAGAGAGACTATCCGCAAGAGACGCACGCCACGTGTGCGGATCGTTCGGCGATCCTCAGTTCACCTGGCAGTTGGCTTCGTAGTCCAAGCACGCTTTGCTGTTGCCTTGCGCGCACTTCTTCTGCAGCGAGGGACAAACGGGCTTTTTCCAGGGAGCGATCTCGAAGCCCTGCTTGTCTTGCTTCCAGATGCACTTGCCGTTCTTCATCATGTAATTCTTGTTGCAATAGCAGTCGCCTTCGGCACTCCTGTAGGCGTTTTTCCCGCAGTTCTGCTTCAGCACGCACTCGCCTTTGACGAGCTTGTAGTTCTTCGCGCACCGCAAGGTCGACGTGCTGCTGGACTTGGGCTTCTCTCTCACCTCCCGCTCCGGCGCACGTTCTTTGGTGACGACGGTGAAGGGTCCTCTCGAACTGCCAACGATGTCGTAGAGGTGCTGGGGGTCCGCGACGCCTTCCGCGTAGAGAATGGAGCCGGCACCGATGTCGAGGATGATGTCGACTCCGCGCGAGAAGTCACGAAGTCCGATCCGGCCCGAATTGCGATAGGTCTCCGCGAACGAGAAGGCGGCACGCCCGCGACTGTCTTCCTCGATCCATTCGAGCGGACCGGTCTGCGCGAAGGCCCCTGCCGCATGCCAGACCCGCGTGACGTCTCGGGTCGCGCCGTCGGCATCGGTCGCCGCCGCCGGTGTCCGAGGCGCTGCTGGCGCCGCTTCACCGAGCTTCTTCACATAGGCGCGGGCAAGATCGGCATGAAAGCCGTTCGGATAATTGGCCAGAAAGGCGTCCCAGGCTTCGACCGTGCCGAGTTCTTTGGCTGCCTCGAACGCCTGCTTTTCCTCGCTCTGCGCCTCTTCGGCGAGTGCAATACTTCTGTGACCGGAGCCGGGCGCCGGGAGCAGCACCGGAAGGATCAGGAAAGGAAGAGACACAGCCACGGACCAAACGAAGAGTGACGACGTCCGCGACATGACCGGCTCCCTGCAGTGCATGTCGCCCCCTGGACATGCATTAGAAAGGGTCGCGTGCCCGCTCGCCGGATGCAAGCACAATGACGGTCAGGCGACGGCGTAATCGAGAGGCGGTTAACGGGCTTGGCCCAGTCTGGGACCCCAGTCTGGCACCCCAGTCTGGCACCCGCTCCAGCGGCCATCCCGGCGACCTATCCTGTTGGAGGGTCTTAGGCCCGAAGCTGTCCATGACCGCCCACAGTCGCTCTTTCGCCACGCTGGCCGGCAACTCTCCGGACCCGCTTGTGCAGCATGGCCCGGCGCGACTATTTTCCGCCCGTTACAGCCGCGGTCGCGGATGAGGCGCCGATTCGGAGCTCGGGGAATGCGCATCCATCGTCTGCTCGTAGTGATGGCCGTTTGGGCCGCCGGAGCATTGACCGGCTCGGGCTCCACCTTGGCGCAGGGTGGATGGTCCGACCAGGGCCCCGTCTTTCCGAGCGACGTGAAGCAGAGAGAAGATCAGGCGGAAGCCGAACGCGCGGCGCGCCGGGCCTCCTACCCCCCGGTCGTCTATCCGAAGTACATGGAAGGCGGCGAGCGGCCGGACATCAAGCCTGCCGAACCGCCGACCGTTTATCTGGCGAACAACGAAGCGCCGGGTTCCATCATCATCGATACCGACGCCCGCACGCTTTACTACGTGCTCCCCGGCAAGAAGGCCTACGCGTATCCGATCTCGGTCGGGCGCGAGGGCTTCACCTGGACCGGGACGGAGCGGATCAGCCGCATCGCCGAGTGGCCGTCATGGACGCCGCCCAAGGAAATGCACGAGCGTGTGCCGGGCCTGCCGCTCACGGTGACGGGCGGTCTCAAGAACCCGCAAGGTGCTCGCGCGCTCTATCTCGGCAACACCGTCTATCGGATACACGGCACCAACAACGATCGCACGGTCGGGCGCGCGAACTCGTCGGGCTGCTTCCGGCTGACGAACGAGCACGTGGTGCACCTCGCCTCGATCGCGAAGGTCGGCGCGAAAGTGCAGGTTCTGAAATCCTATGCGGGCGCGAGCGAGAACTTGCCCCTGTCGAGCCTGTTCGGATTTTTCGGAAGCGAGGAGCCCCAACAGAAGCCCGCGAAGCCGGAGAAGAAGAAGTCGACGAAGCCGGCTGCGAAGAAGATGCCGGCAACCGCGGTTGCTGTGGGTGAACCAGCAGCAGGGCCGACGCCGAGGAAGGCCGCCGCGGCATCGGGGAACGCGGTGTTACCCGCCGCGTCGGTCGCCGCAACTTCGGCAACGCAGCCTGCAACGACGCCAGGAACGACTTCGGTGGCCCAATCACCGGCACCCGATACCGACGCCCTGGCCGCCGCAAAGGCAGCCGCAGCCGAGGCCAAGGCCGCTGCCGAAGAAGCGAAGGCCGCCGCAGCGGCGGCGAAGAAGGCCGCGTCGGGGGCAATGCCTTAAGTTGAGGTGGTGGCGTGGCCCGTATCGGGGATACGGGCAAGCCGAAGCCTGATGCGGATCGGCGCAATTGCCCCAGTCCCGTATTTTGCGAAGCCAACCTATCATGGGAAGGGTTCGCGCCGTGCGGTCGCCCGGTTCGTCGAAAGTTTCGACCGATGTGCCGCATTGCTTTTCGACCTTCCTCTGCCGGAGCTCGCGCATCCTGGCGACTTTGCGCAACGGCTTGTCGGACGGCTCAGGCACTTGGCAGGCAGAGGCGCGCGATCAATCCTGGCTGTCCATCGTGAAGCGAAAGTGATCCGCCCCAGGCATCGGCAATGTCTGTCACGATCGCGAGACCAAGTCCCGCGCCCCACCCATTCGCGTCCAGGCGTCTGCCACGGCTCAAGGCCTCCGTCCGCCGGCTTTCGGGAATTCCGGCCCCGTCGTCGGTCACCGTGATGATCACCGCTCTCCCTTCCACGCGTCCCGCAACGCAAAGGGTCGAGCTAGCATGACGTGCGCCGTTCTCCACGAGATTGCCGAGAGCCTCGGCCAGATCATCCGAATCGATCCTGGCCACAAGGTCTTCTGCAACGTCGATCGAAACATCGAGTTTTTGCCCTTCTGGAGTTCGTTCGATGACGCGTAGCACGCGATCAACCGTCGACCTCACGTTTGCCATGGCGTCTCTGCTTGCAAATGTGAGCCTGACGCGCGCCAGTTCCCGCTCGACATGTCGGCGCATGGAATCAGCCAACGACGAAATCTCTGACGCGCTGTCTTCCTCTCCCTTCTGCGCGAGGCGCCTGGCCTCGCTATGCAGCACCTGTAGTGGCGTCTTGAGGCCGTGCGCAAGGTCGGCCGCGCGCCCCTTGGCTTTCTCAATCTCCATGTCACGCGCCTTGAGGAGATCATCGATTTCGCGCGCAAGCGGAAGCACCTCGTCTGGGAACCCATCCCCGAGGCGTCGCGAAGCGCCCGTTCTGATCGAAGACAGGCCCTTGCGAACGGCAGCGAGCGGCCTAAGGCCCACGCTCACCTGTGCCCAGGCGGCACCCGTGAGCAGAATTGCGATCAACATGAGAAATGGCGTGAGTTCTGCTGCGAAATTCCAGACTGCCTTCTGGACATCGGCGGCATCCAACCCGACCGCGAGCCGGCTCGTGCCGCCGCCGAGGCTCGAGGGAAGCTGGATGTGTCGCTGCAGAAGATGGAGCTGCGCCCCTCCGGGGCCGGCGATGGTGTGGCGATGGACGACATCATCGACAGCAGCTTCTTGCGGCAGATTGAGTTCGTTGTCCCAAAGGGAGCGAGATCGCAAGACCTGCCCACGGGGCTTTATCGCTATCTGCCAATAAAGCCCTGAAAGCGGTTCAGAGAAGCGCGGATCGCCAGGGGAGTGCGTAATGACGTATTCCCCCGACGGCAGTTGAGCGAGATTTGCCGCAAGCTGGTTCAGATGGACGTTGAGTTCCGCGTCAACCCGCCGCTCGACATGCCGCTTGAAGAGCAGTGTCAGTCCCAAGGCGGCAATTGCCAGCGCGAGCAGAACAGAAAGTGCGCCGGCGAGCAGCAACCTCAGTCGCAGCGAGAAAGGCCTCATGCCGTCCCATCCGCGATCAGATAGCCGAAGCCGCGTCGCGTCTCGATGAGATCGGGTCCCAGCTTTTTGCGCAGCCGTGTGATCAGCGCTTCGAGTGCATTGGCATCGCGTGCGTCGTAGTCTCCGTAGAGGTGCTCGATGATCTCCGATGGGGGCACCACGCGCCCCTTGTGGTGCATCAGATATGCGATGAGGCGGTACTCAAGTGGCGACACAGAAACATGAGCGCCATCGACCGTGACGCGCATCTGCCGTGTGTCGAGGGTGAGTGCGCCGGCCACGATGACGGGCAATCCATGGCCCGACGCGCGACGAATGAGGGCCCGCACCCGCGCCAATAGTTCTTCGACATGGAATGGCTTGCCGACATAGTCGTCGGCGCCTGCGTCGATCCCCTCGACCCGCTCGGGCCATGATCCGCGTGCGGTAAGTACCAGAACCGGCATCATCCGGCCGGCCGCGCGCCAGCGCTTGAGCACGGACAATCCGTCGACCTTCGGCAGACCAAGATCGAGGATCACGAGATCGTAGTCCTCGGTGTCGCCTCGAAACCACGCGATTTCGCCGTCATCCATGATGTCCGTGGTGTAGCCCGCACCTGCGAGGGCAACCCGAATACTCTCGGAGATCTTGGGCTCGTCCTCGACGACGAGTATGCGCATCACTCGTCCTCGATCTTGATGATCTTGGAAGTCCTTGCGTCGACGTCGACTTCCTTGAGTTTGCCGTCCGAAGTAAGGATTTTGAATTCGTAGATGAAGACCCCTGGTGCATCGGTGTCGAGTTCGACGCCGACAATCTCCCCGACCATCTGTGACTTGAAGGCCTCAGTAATCTCGGCAAGCGGACGAATGCGCCCCTCGACGAGCGCCTGACGCGCGAGTTCGTGATCGTGCGCGTCATCGTCGTCATCGGCGACAGCCGCTCCCGTGACGGCGAGAGCGCAGGCGATCAACAGAACGGCCAGCGGAGGCAGAGATGAGTTCATGTTGCGTGATCTTGAGAAGGACATCCTGACAACTCGCTGACAGCCGCCATCAGGACCGCGTCAGCGGCGTTGCGACATCTCTTGCGCACCGACGCGCCACATGGTGACCGGCCACATTCTATCAAATGGAGATCACGCGATGCGAACTGCATTTTTCTGTTCCGTTCTCACCGCAGCCTTGGCGGCAGCCCCGATGGCCATGGCTGACAGCGACGACGACTACAAGGGAGGCCCCGGCGTTCCACGTGACCAATGGATGTCCGCCTCCGACGTTATCCAGAAGCTTTCGGCCCAAGGTTACAAAGTGACCGAGATCGATGCCGATGACGGCACTTATGAGTTCGAGGCCAGGGATGCGTCCGGCGGCCGCGTCGAAGGCCGCGCCCACCCGACGACCGGCGAAGTCATCTCGGCGCGACCGGACCATGACGACTGAATTCGGACAGCCGGCGGTGCAATGCCGCCGGCTTTTTCGATGCGGAATGTCTGAACGGCCTGAGGATCGTCCGGTCTGGAAAACGGCCAGTCCCGTCACCCCGCCCCACCGCCCTCTGTCGCGAGCCAGGCCCCGCAGCACGCTTTCGCCAGTTCGCGCACACGCAGAATGTAGCTCTGCCGCTCTGTGACAGAGATCACGCCGCGCGCGTCGAGCAGGTTGAACACGTGCGAAGCTTTGATGCACTGATCGTAAGCGGGTAGCGCCATCAGGTGCTTGCCGTCCTTGCCTTTGCCAGCCTCCAACAACGCCCGGCACTCGCCTTCCGCGTCCTTGAAATGTTGGAAGAGCATCGCCGTGTTCGCGTGCTCGAAATTGTGCCGCGAATATTCGCGTTCGGACTGCAGGAACACGTCGCCATAGCTCAGGCGGCGGGGATCGCCAGCCGTCCGCCCGTTGAAATTGAGATCGAACACACGGTCGACACCCTGCACGTACATGGCGAGCCGCTCGAGCCCATAGGTGATCTCGCCCGCGACGGGGTTGCAGTCGAACCCGCCGACCTGCTGGAAATAGGTGAACTGCGTCACCTCCATGCCGTTGCACCACACTTCCCAGCCGAGCCCCCACGCGCCGAGCGTCGGGCTCTCCCAGTCGTCCTCGACGAAACGGATGTCGTTCTTCTTCGTGTCGATGCCGATCGCATCAAGGCTCTGGAGATAAAGGTCGAGGATGTCCGCAGGCGACGGCTTCATGATGACTTGGAACTGATAGTAGTGCTGCAGCCGGTTCGGGTTCTCGCCATAGCGACCGTCCTTCGGCCGCCGCGAGGGCTGCACGTAGCAGGCGCTCCACGGTTTGGGCCCCAACGCGCGCAAGGTCGTGGCGGGGTGGAACGTCCCCGCGCCGACTTCCATGTCATAGGGCTGCAGCACGACACACCCCTGACGGCCCCAGAACTGCTGCAGGGTGAGGATCAGGTCCTGAAACGACGTTTTCGGCGAGAGCGCGGGGGTCTCAGTCGTTTTCTCTGTCGTTTTCTGGGCGGCTTTGGCGGTCATGGAAGTCCCGGTCGCGTGCTGGTCGGTTGGCCCTGAGGGTTGCCCATTGGCGGGCGTCGGCCGGCACTATACGTATTCCCCGTGCGCCGTCATCCACGACGCGCGGCCAACGACTGACATGATTGAAGGAGGCGCTTGTGGATATCTTGGGCTGGCTCTGGTGGGCCGTCTCGAGCCTTCTCGCGATCGCATGGTCGATCCTGTGGTTCCTGCTCGGCGGCTGGATCTCGACGCTCGCCCAGATCGTGGTCGTGGTCGGGCTCATCTTTTTTTACAAGTACGGCTGGCAGCGTGCGCCTGCTGAGTTGGCCGCCCGCGTCGGCACCGTCGGCCGCTGGGCCTGGAATTGGCTCCGCCAGCGCGAGACGTCCGCCCCTGGAGAGCCGCGCGTGGTGGTGCGCGAGGTCGTCCGCACGGTTCGCGTCAAGGAAGTCGGCGACATAAATTTTTCGACGTTTCTGACGCTCCTGATGCTCGTGGGGTTGGGCGTCATCTGGTTGAATTGACGGTCGCGCCGCAATGGCGCCGGCCGTTCGCAGGCATTGTCCAGCAGAACAATTCATATCGGAAGGACCGCAACGTCTGCTAAGCGGGACCCGGTCAATCGGCGAAAGTGGGGGAGTAGGGAGTGGCCGAGGCAACGCGAAACGGCAGTGAGGCGTCGCGTGGCATTTCCGCAGAAGAGCGCCGCGTGATCGCCGCCTCGTCCGCCGGCACAGTGTTCGAATGGTACGACTTCTACCTCTACGGCGCGCTCGCTCCCATCATCGGCGCACAGTTCTTTTCTGCCTACACTGAGACGCAGCAGGCGATCTTCGCGCTGTTGACGTTTGCGGCCGGTTTTCTCGTGCGCCCGTTCGGCGCCGTCGTTTTCGGGCGCCTCGGCGATATTGTCGGCCGCAAGTACACCTTCGTCATGACGGTGGTGCTCATGGGCGTGGCGACGTTCGCCGTTGGACTTCTTCCGGGCTATGAGACACTAGGGCTTGCTGCGCCGCTCGCCTTGATCGGCCTCCGAATGCTGCAAGGCCTAGCGGCCGGAGGTGAATACGGTGGCGCGGCCATTTACGTCGCCGAGCACGCGCCACCCGGCAAGCGCGGCTTCTTTACGAGCTTCGTCAACACGACGTCCGCGCTGGCGCTTCTTCTGTCGCTGATGGTCATTCTCGTCACGCAACTGGCGATCGACGCAAGCTATCCGGCGATCACGACTTCATCAGGCGGCACGCGGACGGCATTCGAGTCCTGGGGCTGGCGCATCCCGTTCCTCCTGTCGATCGTGCTGCTCGCTATCTCGCTCTATATCCGGTTGGCGATGAATGAGAGCCCGGCATTCTTGCGCATCAAGGAAGAAGGTCGGATATCAAGCGCGCCGCTCAAGGAGGCCTTTCAGGACCGCCGCAATCTCGGAACCGGCCTTTTGGCTCTATTCGGTCTCGTCGCAGGCCAGGCAGTCGTCTGGTACACGGCGCATTTCTACACGCTCTTCTTCATGCAGAAGAGTTTGAAAGTCGATCCCTTCACGGTCAACGTCTTGCTGTCGTGGGCGATCGTCATTTCTGTGCCCTTCGTCGTCTTGTTCTCGCGACTGTCGGATCGGATCGGCCGGAAGCCCGTGATCCTCGGTGGATGCGCGCTCGCGGCGCTCACGTATTTTCCGCTCTTCGATCTTCTCGCCAGGACCGCAAATCCAGCACTCCACCGCGCCCAGGCATCGGTCTCGATCACGGTCGTCGCCGATCCGCGCGATTGCTCTTTCCAATTCAATCCGACCGGCGCCGCGAAATTCCGCACGTCATGCGACATCGCCAAGAGCGCACTGACGGCATCCTCCGCGCGCTACGCGACCGAGGATGCACACGTCGGAACACCGGCAACGGTCCGATTTCGCGACGGCACCGTCCTCTCGCCGTCGTCCGACGACTTCGCGAAGGCATTGACGGTGAAACTCGTGGCCGAAGGCTATCCGGGTCCCGCGCATCCCGAGACGGTCCGCATCGCCGTCGAACCCGAACGCGGCCTCGCCAATCTGTGGCAGGTCTTCGATATCGCAACGGTGCAGAAGCTCACGATCATCGCAATCATGGTTCTGATGATGCTGTGGGCGGCGATGGCCTACGGCCCGATGGCAGCAGCCCTCGTCGAACTTTTTCCGGTCCACATTCGCTACACCGCCGTCTCGCTCCCCTACCACATCGGGAACGGCTGGTTCGGCGGCCTCCTGCCGGCCACCGCCTTTGCCATGGTGGCGGCGTCGGGCGACATGTATTTCGGACTCTGGTACCCCGTCGTCGTCGCCGCCGCGACGGCGATCATTGGCTGGCTGTGGGTTCCGGAAACCTACCGCAACACCGACTGAACAGGGGCGTCAGTGCCGCGTCCGCGGTTTGTAGACGCCGCTCGCCTGGTCCCATTCGAGCTGCCCGAGATCGACCGGCTGACGCCGCGCGCCGGGCGCTTCCGTCGTCGTGTCGTGCGCATCGCGCCGATTGGCCTCGGCCTGGATCTGAAGCCCTTTCGCGATGAGCCGCACACCGGCGTAGACGCCAGCAGCAGCGGCGACGGCAAACCAGAACGGCGGCATGGCGACCTCCCGACCCGTCAAAGTCCGTAGCGCGACCAGAGCGCGCGCGCTTCGAGAGAAGATATCACATCGTCGGCGAAATGGTGGCGGATCGCGCCGGGCGCGTCCGCGTGTCCCGTTTCCGGCGCCCGACGGAACCAAGCCAGAATCCCCTGCTTCTCGATCGGCACGACCTTCAGCTTGACGTGGGGCCCATGAACCTCGCGCATCTTCGTTCGAACGTCTCCGATGCCGTCGACGAGGCCATATTCGAGCGCCTTGGCGCCGGTCCAGAACGCGCCCGAGAAGAGCTCCTCATCCGGTCCCTTGATCTTGCCCGCCCGCCGGTCCTTCACGACACCGATGAAGACATCGTGAATTTCGGCCAGCATATCCTTGATGCGTGCGACGTCCTCGGGCTTCTCGGGTCTGAAGGGATCGAGCACGCTCTTGCTGCGTCCGGCCGTGTAAAGTCGGTAGTCCACGCCGAGCCGATCGATGACACGATCGAGACCGAACGTAGCGTTGATGACGCCGATCGAGCCGACGATCGACGAGGGATCGGCATAGATTTCGTCTCCTGCGCACGCGATGAAGTAGCCTCCTGATGCGGCCACATCCTCGCAGAAAACGTAGACCCGCTTCTTCTTCTCGCCCGCGAGGTGCCGGATACGGGACATGATGAGATTGGACTGCACGGGCGATCCACCGGGCGAGTTGACGACGATCGCGACCGAGGGCGTCTTCGAAAGCTCGAAGGCTCGCTCGAGTGCGCTCGCGACGCTTGCGATCGACAGCCCTGGCCTGAGCGGCGTCGCGGCTCCGATCGGACCATAGAGCCGCACGACGGGAACGATCGGCGTGCGCGTGAACGGCCACATGCGATGATCCTTTGTGTTCGCGAGATCTTGAAAGCCTATGGACAGTCGTGGGCCGAATTCGGCCATTGGGCGAGATCGAGCGCCGCGCCGTCGCGGAAGATGGCTTTGGGAAGCGGCCGGAACGACTGATCGGGCCGGTGCAGCACAAGTCCCGGCAGCACTCTCGGCTCGGCCTTGCTGCCCTTGGTCCCCTGCACGATGACGCGGATCGCGGGCTGCGTCGCATAGGAATGGATGGGAAGCACGAGGAGACCGCCGAACCGTCCCGCGAACGCCGTCATCAGTCGTCCGACCAGCGCGGCCTTGTGGATGAGCGTCGCTGTGCCGCCCGGCCTGACGATGCGGGTTAGAAACCGGACCCAGAGTTCGAGATCGTCGCTCGTCATCGCGTGGGACTGTGACTTCAAGGGATTGGGCGCCGCCGTACCCCGCCCGATCGCATGGTAGGGCGGGTTGGCCAGCGCATGGTCGATGCTGTCGGGCACGATCTTGGGCGCGCCGGGGCTGAGCGCATTGAGCGTCAGATCTCCCGGCACGACGAACGCGCGATCGCTGAACCCGTTCACGAGGATATTTTTCCCGGCGAGCCCCGCGAGCTCGGGTTCACGTTCCACGAGATACAGCCTCGACGACGGAATGCGCGCGGCGACGCAGAGCCCGACGGTCCCGACCCCCGCGCCGCAATCGGCATACTGTGCCGGACGCTCGCCCTTTGCCGACGCCGGAGCCGCCGCAGCGAGGAGCACGGCATCGACGCCGGCGCGGTAGCCATCCGCCGGCTGGATGATCCTCAGCCGATCGCCGAGAAAGGCGTCCTCGGAGAGCTTCATGGCGGGCGCCACGGATGTCATGATTGCGTCCAAGGTCTCGGCGCGGGATCGAACAGCCATTCCGATAGACCGGCCTCGATCATGAGGGAACGGCCTTTCGGCCAGACGTCCTCGTGCACGAGCACCCGGCAAGGCAACACCCCGAGTGACCCTTCGAGAATGCTCATGTTGCGGTCCATCAGGAACGGCTGTACGCCGGCTTCGAGAAGCAACTGTTCGACGAAACTGATCAGGACGGGGTCATTCGAGCGTAGAAGTTCCCGCATGTCTCGCACCCCTCGACGGGTCGGCTGTTGTGCGGCAAAGTGCCCGCAAAACTGAGCCAATGCAAACCGGTATAGCGTCGTGGCGAGGAAGGAACCACTTCGGCCGGACGTATCGTCGGTTGGAACCGTAACGGCCCGACTTTCGTAGGGCCCAACAAACAGGGAAAACTGGATCGTGGGTGTCGTTGTTCCGCTGGATGATGCGCGCTCCCCCTCCGAACGGATCGAGCCCCTGATGGCGCTTGTCCGCGAGGATATGGAGGCCATCAATCGGATCATTCTCGACAAGGCCGTCTCGGACGTCGAACTCATTCCCACCCTCGCCCATCATCTGATTGCGTCGGGCGGCAAGCGGCTGCGTCCCATGTTGGCGCTGGCCTCGGCGAAGCTCTGCGGCTACCCCGGCAGCGGACACGTCCGCACGGCGTCCGCCATCGAGTTCATGCACACCGCGACGCTGCTGCACGACGACGTCGTCGACGAGAGCGACGCGCGCCGCGGCCGCAAGACCGCGCGCATCCTCTGGGGCAACCAGGCGAGCGTGCTCGTGGGCGACTTCCTCTTGGGCCAGGCGTTCCGCATGCTCGTGGACGTCGGCTCCCTGTCGGTCCTGAAAATTCTCTCGAATGCCGCCGCCGTCATCGCCGAAGGCGAAGTGATGCAGCTGGCGGCCGCCAAGAACACTTCGACCACCGAGGACGAATATCTCGCCATCATCAACGCGAAGACGGCTGCCCTGTTTCTCGCAGCCGCCGAAGTCGGCGCCGCACTCGCGAACCGTCCGGCGGAGGAGCAGGCGGCACTCCGCTCCTACGGCAAGAACTTGGGCCTCGCCTTCCAGCTGGTCGACGACGCGCTCGATTATTCGGGCGACAGCCAGAAGCTCGGCAAGTCCGTCGGCGACGACTTCCGCGAGGGCAAGATCACGCTGCCGCTCATTCTCTCGTTCCGCCGCGGCAACGGCGAGGAGCGCGCGTTCTGGAATCGAACGATCGTCGAGGGCGATATCCGCGACGGTGATCTCGACCACGCGATCGGCCTCATGAAGCGCCACCGCGCCATCGAGGCGACGTTCGAGCGCGCGAGGTCCTACGGCTCGATCGCGCGCGACGCGCTCGCGATCTTCCGCGACAGCCGCGAAAAATCAGCCCTCGAAGACCTGATCGTGTTCTCGGTCAGCCGCGGACATTGAGGCGGGGCGCGGAGCGTCGCTCGTTGGCCGGTCCGGTCGGTGGCTCCACCGTTCGTTGCGCAGAGACATGCGCGGCGAATGCAGAACGCGGCGCTTCACAGAGGAATCCGGGTTTTGACCCGGAGTGTTTCTGATCAAGCGCGGAATTGACTGTGTTCGGCCGACGGCTTTGGAGAGGGAGCGGACATCCTGAGTGTCCACGACCAAGAGCGGTAGCCATCGGAGATCTCGGTCGGCTCCACTATCAGGAGCGGAAAGTTGGCGATCCGCGGCTCAGGGCCAGAAGCTGACCAGCGGAGCAACGCTGTCCACCGGACAAGTTATGGCGCTATGCGCCTAGAACCACTCTACAGCACCTTCGTCAAAACGTCCGACCAAGCTCCCGCGCACGGTCGACGATGCGCGCAACACCCTCGTCGCCCTCCATCGATCCGTACAACAGCTCTAAGCGCCGCTCGGAGATCGCGCAGTAGCCGAGTATCCCAAGATCGATTGCTGTCTCCATTGCGCTGTCGTATCCGCGCTTTACGTAATCGGCCTGTCCGTTGCCGGCAACACCGATCATGAGGACTCGCTGGTGCGGATAGGTTTTGTCGCCGTACGCCCAGCCATTGTTCCAAACCCGATCAATCCAACCCTTGAGCAAGGCGGGCATGCTCCACCACCAGACGGGAAAGACCATGACGGTTGCTTCGTTGCGCTCCACCCGCGCCATCTCGCGCCGGACGTCGGCCGAGTAGATTTTGTTCGAATCGTTCCAATCCGGCTCGTCCTGTTCTCGCAGAACAGGATCGAACCCCTCAGCGGCAAGATCTGCCCACTCGACGCTATGGCCGTTTCTCGACGCGGCCTCTGTGAATGCCTCTGCTACGGCACGGGTCAGAGATCGCTGGCGGGGATGTGCAACGACCATAAGGATATCCATGAGAGTTTCTGTCTCCACGGTTGCTCGACGTCTCTGCTTGAGGCGACGTCCGTTGACCGAACTATTTATAAAATGGGGATTTCATGTCGCGACTGGCGTCTTCCACGACTGCACCGTCAAACAGCTTGACTGTGAGACTGGCGCCAGAGCCCTTGGCGAATTGGCTCAACATTCCCTCAGCATAGGCGCGAGCGTTTTCGACGGTATCGAACTCATAGAAGCCGCCGACAGAGTGTGTTCCGATCCCGCTTAGCCACGTCTTGCTGCGCAGCCCGGGCACGGTTTGCATCATCGGGTTTGCGTTGCGCCAAATCTCAGAAGTGAACGGAGCAGAGTTCTGAAACTCCGCATAGAGAAACACCTTGCCTTGGCTTGACACTGCCCGACCTCATTGGATCCAACTTGACGAGCCAGCTACACATTTAGGGCACCATCGGTAAAGTACGCACCTTTTGGTTAGAATTGAGGATCACATGCTTTCACGTCCTGATCCGTGCGACGCCGAGTGCCCATCACGGGAATTGCTCGAACTGATCGGCAGCAAGTGGACGATCTTGATCATCTGCAGCCTGCAGTCCGGCCCTAAACGGACCGGCGAATTGATGCGATCTGTCGGCGGCATTTCGCAGAAGATGTTCACGCAGACGGTGCGCGCCTTGGAACACAATGGATTGGTTGATCGCGTCAGCTATCCACAGGTTCCCCCGCGAGTGGAATACCGGCTCTCGCCGCTGGGACGATCGCTGAGCAAGTTGTTGTCGAGTATGGAAGCGTGGGTCATTAAAAATTACCCGGCAGTTCGCGTCCGTCGCAATGCATCCTTTGCGAACGGCCGCAGGTCGGTTCGGCCGAGTCGCCATTGCGGCGAATAGGAGCCGCAACTCCGGTGAGGTCCGCTTCGGGTCAAAAGCGGGCTAGGTCGCGCCTTCAATTTTGACTGGTCCACCGTGAAGAGCAGACCTCGTCCGCAAAGACATCTGTCGAAGAAGTCTGCCACCGCCCGACGTCCGCTACTCGCACGCCGCGCCTCCATTTTGCACGGTAGCCAATTCCTGGCGCACGGAACCATTTGCTCTCAATCCGAACGTTAAATTCGCATCCCACCCGACAACTCGATCCACCTTTCCTCACACCACACCTCGCCGCGCTCCCCCTACCCCACCCTTGCGACCTCGATCCACCACGCCGGTTGCGCCGCGCGCACGGTCTCCGCATAGGCCCGGGCCGTCGCCGCATCTGGCAGCACCGCAAAGCATGTCGGCCCCGCGCCCGACATCTGCACGAGTTCGGCCCCGCCGATCGCCTCCATCGCGTCGAGTACCGCCTGCGTCTCGGGCACGACGGCGATGCCCGGCACTTCGAGATCGTTGCCGGCGCGGCGCATGAGGGCGATAAGTTCCGCGCGATCCGGGATGTCCCCGCGCGCAACGTCGCCCGCATGCGTGTCGATCGGCCCCGCGCCGAGCGCACGGAACACGCGCGCCGTCTTGTCGGCCGGCACGGTGGCCAGCGGATTGACGAGCACCACGTCGAGTGCGGGGAGGGGCTGCTTCAAGGGCGTCAGCACGTCACCGATGCCGCCCATCCACGTGGCGCGTCCCCCGAGGCACACCGGCACGTCGGCTCCGAGCCGCGCCGCGATCCCGTGCCAGTCGAGAGCCGTCGCGGCATCCGGATTGGCGCGCTCAATGAGCCGCAGGAGTGCGGCCGCGTCAGCCGAGCCGCCGCCGATGCCGGAAGCCACTGGCAACCGCTTGTCGAGCGTCACATGTCCGAGACGAAGCTGCGGCGCGGCCTCGCGCACGAGTTCCAATGTCCGCGCGAGGATGTCGTCGCCGCCGATCGCGCCGCCGAACGGCCCCGTCACCGTCACGCCCGGCGCGCGGCTCGGATCGAGAGAGATATCGTCGCCGATGTCGGCGAAGGCCACCAGGCTGTCGAGCACATGATAGCCGTCGGCGCGCCTGCCGAGAACGCGCAAGGTGAGGTTGACCTTGGCAGGAGCCCGTTCGTGCAATCCAGCCGTCATGGACCGTGATGCACCGGTTGCGCGGCGCGGGCGCGAAGCCTCACTGTGCCGTCCCAGACTTCTGTTCGATGACTTCCGCCCGCGTTTCCTTCTCGAGGACGCCGAGACCCTCGCTGAGTTTTTTGCGGATCTTCGTCTCGTCCTCGGGTTCGGGCTTCAGAGACAAGGCCTGATCCCACTGGAACTTCGCTTCCCGCTCGCGCCCGACGCGCCACAGCGCGTCACCCAAATGGTCGTTCAGCACCGGATCGTCGGGACGGAGTTCCACCGCGCGTTCGAGATAGCGCACGGCCTCCTTGAAGTTGCCGCGCTTGAAGTGCGCCCAACCGAGACTGTCGACGATGTAGCCGTCGTCGGGCTTCAACGCGACCGCGCGCTCGATGAGCGACATGCCCTGATCGAGGTTCACGCCCTGGTCGATCCACGAATAGCCGAGATAATTGAGCACCAGCGGCTGGTCGGGATAGAGGTCCATCGCCCTCTTGAGATCGCTCTCCGCCTTCGGCCAGTCTTTGTTGCGCTCGTGTGATGTGCCGCGCGCGTAGAAGTAGGCCCAGTGCCGGCGGTCGGGCTTCTCGATGAGCCCGATCGCGCGGTCATAGGTCGTGATGGCGTCGGCGTAGAGCTTGCGCGAGCGCTGGATGTTGCCGAGCGCGTCGAGCGCCTGGAGCTTTTCCGACAGTGCTAGTCCTTTGTCGGCCTTGGCCTTCTGAGCCTCTTGCGGAGCGGCCGCTGTGGCCGCCGGCACCGAGCCCGGCGCCTTTTCGGCCGCGAGCGTCAGTGCTTTGCTGAAGGTCTCCTGGCCCGTGATGCCGTCGACGCCGAGGGTCTGCTCGCGCTGGAACGCGATGACGGCTTTCCGCGTCGCGTCTCCGTAGGCGCCGTCGGGCTCGCCGCCGATGTTGTAGCCGAGCGCTGCGAGTGCGGACTGCAACTGGCGCACGCGATCGCCCGTCGAGCCGAGCTGCAGGTAAGACGTACCGAGGTCCGGAATATCCGGTGCCGGGGCGACCACTGGCGGAGGCGGTGCCGCGGCTTCGGCCTTCGCCTCTTCGAGCTTCTCGGAGAGCGGCCCATCGATCAGCTTCAGAAGAATGTCGCGCGCCTCGTCGGGCCGGTCGAGCGAATTGAGATTGAACGCCTTGCGGATCTCGATCGCGGGCCCGAGCGGCGAGCCCTTCGGAATGCGGTCGTAGACGGCGATGGCTTCGGAATACTGCTTGTTGGCTTCGTAGGCGTTGGCGAGGGCCGCCAGCGCGAACGGGTGATCGGGCACGACGTAGAGCGCCATCTGCAGGTAGACGATGCCGATTCCGACCGCCCCTTCGCCGATGAGCGATTCACCGAGCCCGTAGAAGACTTCCGCGATGCCGTCCGCGGGCGTCGCGACGAGAAGGTCGAGTTTGCCCCCGCCCCCGAGTTCGTCCGCAAGCGCACGCGCAAGGGGATGCCCGTCGCTCTGCGTCTTTTCGAGGTGCACCCGGAGGACTGATCGCGCGCCTTTGGCGTCGCCGGCGTTGGACAAGCTCCGCGCATAGGCGAGTGCCGTGCGGAGTGTCCGCGCGTCCTGCTTGAAGACGCGCTCGAACGAAGATTTCGCCTCGCCGCGCCGGCCTGCCACGTCGGCGAGGAGCGCGCGGTGATAGCGCAGATAGAATTGCGCCCATTCGGCTTGCTTCGGCACGACGAGCAGATTGAGCGCTTCGTTCGTGTCGCCCGCCGCGAGCTTGATCCACGCCATGGCGAGCGCGCTCGTCAGTTCGCCGATCGGACCCGATGAAGCCGCCTTGAAGTGCTCTTCCGCCTTGGCGAAACTCCCGGATTTGAAATCACCGAGCCCGAGGAACATGTGCGCCATGCGGTGATTGGGCTCAAGCGCCACGAGATCGCCCGCGATCCGCATCGTGCTGTCCCATGCGCCGAACGACGCCTCCATCAACAGCGCCTGTTCGAGCAGCATGTCGCTGGCCGGGTCGAAGACGAGCGCGTTGCCGTAGAACGCCGCAGCCAGTTCCGTATCGTTGAGGCTGCGGGCGAACCGGCCGGCGAGGTAGCTTCCGGAGAGAGAATGGGTCGTGTCGACGATCTCGACCCTCTCGCCCGTTTCGGCGTTGGCGTGGGCCGGAAGCACCAAGAGGAGCGCGCCGAGCGCCGTCGTCGTCATCAAAGTCGAGAAGGCGGCGCGCAGTCCTGTGCATGCTCGCATCGTTCAGAATCCTCCGCCATGGCGGCGCGAGCGCTCGCGCGGCGCCTCGCACATTCTTCGAGTGTATAGAACCGTCGAGCCTTTGGCGACCATGCTCGCGACAGTGAACGATTTTTTACCTGTGTGCCGCTCGTCGCATGACGGCGAGCCAGGTCGTCGGGCATAGTCGAACGGCGAACGGCCCGGGCGACACCGCCGAGACTCGGCTAGTGTTGCCGCCGGCCGGACATTGCAAGTGTTCGGACCTGTGGAATCTGGTCCCCGGGCAATGTCGCTGGGCCCGGTAATTTGTTCTGGAGACACGACAAGATGCGTCGAATGAAGCCAGAAAAGCGGCCACAAAATGGGAATTGGCCCCACTCGCGGCAACAGAACGCACCCGCTGCCGCCCCGCTTTGGGTGCCGTCCGCTTTCGTGATCACAATCAATCTGGCGTCGGGCCTTCTAGCCACGGATTTGATTTTGGCCCCGGCCGCCGGGCAAAGGTCGGTCGGCGTGGGCATGATGGGCCCTGCGGTCACACCCGAACGCCGTTATGCCGACGCAACCGAGACCGTGGAGCCGATGTCGCCGGAGGACGGCGGAGATTCGTCGGCCGAGGGTGTCGGCGCCGGCGTCGTGGAGGACGGGCCGATCGAAGGCGAGCCTCTGCCCGTCGAGGACCCCACAGCGTCCGATGCTGGGGGAGACGGCGCGACAGGTCTCGATGGGGCGGCCGGGCCCGCAACGTCGCAAGGGGATGAACGCAAGCCGGAATAGGCTACCTTGGTCGCGCGTCACATGCCTGCGTAGTTCGGCCCGCCACCGCCTTCCGGGCAGACCCAGGTGATGTTCTCGCTCGGATCTTTGATGTCGCAGGTTTTGCAGTGGACGCAATTCTGCGCGTTAATCACAAACCGCGATTGTCCGCCCTCCTCCACCCACTCGTACACGCCGGCCGGGCAATAGCGCGCCGAAGGACCGGCATAGACGTCGTGCTCGGACGCCTTCTGAAGCGCCATGTCGCCGACATGCAGATGGACCGGCTGGTCCTCCTCGTGATTGGTGTTGGACAGGAACACCGAGGACAGCTTGTCGAAGGTGATCTTGCCGTCGGGCTTCGGGTAGTTCTTGGGCGCGTGCTGCTTGGCCGGATCGAGCGTGGCGCGATCATGCTTGAGATGGGACTGCGTGCCGAACAGCGAAGCGCCGAACAGCGTGTTGCACCACATGTCGAAGCCGCCGAGCGCGACGCCGAGCACGGTCCCGAACTTCGACCACAGCGGCTTGACGTTGCGCACCAGGAACAGATCCTTGCCAACCGACGAGGAGCGCCAGGCGTTCTCGTACTCGACGAGTTCGTCATTGGCGCGATCGGCGGCGAGCGCGGCAGCGACATGCTCGGCTGCGAGCATGCCGGTGCCCATCGCATTGTGCACGCCCTTGATGCGCGGCACGTTGACGAAGC
>JANRIH010000043.1:0-1522 GCA_033765145.1 Hyphomicrobium sp.
GCGCTTTCGGCCGGGGCCATTCGTCTTCTCAACGCCGCAGAAGGCGACCCGCTGACGCTATCGCATCTCGGCGATCTCGTCTCGATGAGCGATATCAGGCGGAAGATCTTTGGGGGAACTCTTGACGAGGATTCGTTCCGGCGAATCGTCGCGGACGTGACGAACTTAAATCTCTCGAACGTACAACTCTCGGCGTTCATCACGGCGTGTGCCGCGGACCGCATGAGCACGGACGAGATCGTCTTCCTGACCCGCTCGATGATCGAGGTGGGGGATCGCCTGCACTGGGGCAAGCCCGCCGTCTTCGACAAGCACAGCGTGGGCGGGCTGCCGGGGAACCGCACGACACCTATCGTCGTCGCGATCGCCGCCGCGGCGGGACTGACGATCCCGAAAACATCCTCGCGCGCGATCACATCTCCCGCGGGAACGGCGGACACGATGGAGACGCTGACCAATGTGGATCTCGGCATCGACGAGATTAGGAAAGTTGTGGAACGTGAGGGCGGCTGCCTCGCCTGGGGCGGCGCTGTGAAGCTTAGTCCGGCGGACGACATCCTGGTGCGCGTGCAGCGGGCGCTCGACATCGACAGCGAGGGGCAAATGATCGCCTCGGTGCTCTCGAAGAAAGCGGCGGCCGGGTCGACCTCCGTCGTGATCGACATCCCGGTCGGGCCCACCGCGAAGGTTAGAAGCCGAGAAGCTGGGGATAGCTTGGCGGAAGTCATGGGTGCAGTGGGACGAGAGGTCGGCCTGCACATTGACGCGGTCATAACGGACGGCTCGCAACCGGTCGGACGCGGGATCGGACCGGCACTCGAAGCACGCGACGTGCTCGCCGTGCTGAAGAACGAAGCCGATGCCCCCGCGGACCTTGCCGAGAAATCGCTCATGCTTGCGGGCAGGCTGATCGGAATGGCGCGGCATGGCGACGCGGGATCCGGCTACGCGGCAGCCCGCAGGATTCTCGAGTCGGGCGAGGCGTGGGAGAAGTTCGTCAGAATCTGCGAGGCCCAGGGCGGACTCAAACAGCCGCCAACGGCCCGCCACCGTTTCGAGGTGAAGGCGGACCGGAGCGGCACCGTCGTTTCTATAGACAATCGGAAGCTCTCGAGAACGGCGAAGCTTTCCGGGGCTCCGGGCTCCCCAGCGGCCGGGATACTGCTGAATATCAAGCTCGGCGATCCGGTCCGGGCGGGGGACACGCTGTTCGAGGTCCACGCGGAAGCTGAAGGCGAACTTGCCTATTCGCTGGAATACCTGAAGGAGAACACTGACGTGGTGGAGATAAAGTAATGACAATATCCGATAAGCCGGTATTATTCGCTATGCCGGGAAATGAGGAGTTCTCGGGGCTCCTCGCGGGCCGCCTCGGCGCGGAAGCCGGCGAGATGGACATCCGCCAGTTCCCCGACGGGGAGACGTACCTGCGGGTCCGCTCGGACGTCAAGGATAGGCTAGCAGTGGTCGTGAGCACCCTAGTGCAGCCGGACGAAAAGTTGGCGCCCTTGTATTTCCTGGG
>JANRIH010000053.1:0-187580 GCA_033765145.1 Hyphomicrobium sp.
TGGTCGTCGCCGGTGGTATGATCAAGTTCTAATCGTCTCTTCCGAGACGTCGGTTTGGAGGGGGTCGGCCAACGCCGGCCCCCTCTACTTTTGTTCGCACAGCTCAACCCAAGGCCGCGACCGGACCCCACCTGCGCCGGGGCGACGATCTCGGAGACGGGCGCGGCAATCCGTCGGCCGGGCTGCAACAATCGGCGGTTCGCTTGAGCTTGGCCAAGCCTAGTCAAAGCATGTTGCGGCATCGCAACATGACCCAAATACCACAGCGCCGGGACATTCCTTCATTCAGGCTTAAGTGTTGCGGCCTGATCCTTGTGCCCGGGCGTTTGGGACGCCATGCTCTGGAATCAGAGAGGGCATGTCCGTAGCGGGGTCGTTCGGGCTATGATTACGAGAAGCATTCTGGGTCTGACAGGCGTGCTGGTGCTCGCCGCGCTGCCCGCGTACGCATTCCAGGAGCAGACCGTCGGCGGTCAGCAGGCGCCCGCGGCAGCGGCCACGCCTCAGGCAGCGCCGGCGCAGTCTGCGCCTGTGGATATGCAACTGTCTCCCGCAGAGGCTCCGAAGGCGTCTGAGGGCACGGAAGTGCGCATCCCCGGCCTCGGAACGCTGGGCGTCCTGCCCAAGATGGATTTCGGCCTTGAACTGCTCTACGGGGCAGACGGAGCCAAGCAGCCGGAAGCGGCACCGCTGCCGGATGGGTCCTCCGATGGCCTCGAGATCCGCGGAACGGTGAAGCACAAGTTCTGAGTCGCGCACCGGATGACGATTTCACTCGGGGGCCATCGGCCCCCGTTTTCGTTTCTGAACGGTCGGCCCCTTTCCCGCGCGATCCATTCGGGACGAGCATGGGGTGCCCCTGGCACCGCCGATCTCTCTATCTCGTCAGAGCAAGAAAAACCCCGACCGACGCCCCTTCCTGGTCACAACCAGTTCAAGCTCCCTCGGTACACGGACCTAAGTCCGATGCCACGAGGGTTAAGAGCCTGCAAAAATGCGGGATCATCCAACGTCGAGCGGATCGCCAAACAAGACTGGCAATCGGTTTGCATCCAATGAGACGTGCGGACGACGATGTCCGCGGTGCCGATCGGATGTGTAAGCTCGGGTCCCTCAGTGGTCCCTGCGTAGAGGGTTTGGGACATGGCAACCATCGGCGGCCCGGTAAGCGGAACACCAGCGGCCGAGACACTCCTCGGTCAAGCCTCCGACTACGACCTTGCCCCCCCATCAGGCGAACGCCTCGACAACTTCGCAGACACGATCAACGGCGACGGCGGTGACGACGTCATCGTCGGCGACCTCTTCGACAGTGCCGGCTACGATACCGAGGCCGACACGATCCATGGCGGCGCGGGCAATGATCGGATCTACGGCGACACGATCAACTTTGCCGACATCGGACTGAGCCCGGTCCTCATTGAGCTCGCGAACCCGTCGGGCTTTGCCAACGTGACCGGTGACGCACTCTGGATCACCCGCACGCAGGGCTCCGACGATCAGCTCTTCGGCGACGAGGGGAACGATACGATCTTCGGCGGCGGCGGCAACGACAGCCTCGACGGTGGCATCGGCAACGACGACCTCTTCGGTGCGTCCGGCATCGATCTCCTGACCGCAGGCGCGGGCAACGATCTCCTGAATGGCGGCGTCGGCAACGACACGATGCGCGGCAATGGCGGGGACGACTTCTACATCATAGATTCCACGGACGACGTCGTTGAAGAAAACGTCGACGAAGGCCTGGACGTCGTCCAATCGACTGTGACTTACTCGCTCGACGTTGCCGGACGCCTCCACGTCGAAAATTTGACATTGAGCGGCAGCGGCACGGCGTCAGCGACCGGCAACGCCCGAGACAACGAGATCCGCGGTGACAGCAACACGACCGCGAACGTGCTGACCGGGCTCGACGGCGACGACACCTATATCGTCGGCGCCGGCGATACGATCGTCGAAACGACGACGGGAGGAACAGATACGGTTGCCTCGTCGACGGAAAGCATCGATCTCGCGGACTACGCAAACACCGAGAACATCGAACTTCGCGGCACGAACGCATTGACGGCCGATGGCAACGCCGGCGCGAATTTGATCCGGGCCGACGCCAACACCGCCGCCAACGCGCTGACCGGTCTTGCTGGCAACGACACGTATCTCATCGCGACCGGCGACACGATCGTCGAAGCAGCAAACGGCGGCACCGACACTGTCGCAAGCTTCACGCTGAGCCTCGACCTCGCAAACTTCACGGAAGTCGAGAACATCACGCTGTTCGGTGCCGGCACGCAGACAGCGACGGGCAATTCAGGGGCAAACGACCTCCGCGGCGAAAGCAATAGCGGCGCCAATGTCCTGACCGGACTGGGGGGCAATGATACGTACTTCGTCGGCATCGGAGACACCATCGTCGAGGCCGAGAACGGCGGCGACGATACGGTCTCTTCCTCGACGCGTGACCTCGATCTCGCCGGTTTTACCAACGTCGAGAACATCCGCCTGTTTGGATCGACCGATTATGACGCGACGGGCAACGACAACGCCAACCGGCTCGACGGCTCGGACAACACCGCCGCCAACGTTCTGACCGGCAAGGGCGGGGACGACGACTATATCGTCGGCGCGGGCGATATGATCGCGGAACTCCTGTCCGGCGGAACCGACGCCGTCATTTCCTCCGACATCAGCCTCTCGCTCGCCAACTACGCCAACGTCGAGAACGTCATCCTCATCGGGACGACGGCCCTCTCGGCCACAGGAACCAACGGCGCTAACCTGATCGACGGACAGCAGAACTCGGCGGTGAACGCGCTCACGGGCCTTGCCGGCGACGACACATACTTCGTGGGCATCGGCGACACGATCACAGAAATCTCGACGGGCGGCAATGACACCGTGACGTCCTCCACGCGGTTCCTGAACCTCGCAAGCTTCGCGAATGTCGAGAACATCACGCTGCTCGGCACGACGGCACTGATCGCCACAGGCAACTCAGGCGCGAACCGGCTGAGCGGCGAACAGAACACGGCCGCGAATTCCCTCTCGGGACTGGCGGGCAGTGACCTCTATCTCGTCGGAGCTGGTGACACGGTCACCGAGACCGCGGCCGGCGGCGCGGACACGGTTGGCTCCTCGACCCGCAATCTCGATCTCGCACAATTCGCCAACGTCGAAAGCATTTCGCTCTTTGGCACGCTCGCCCTGACGGCGCGCGGCAACAACGGCGCGAACTTGATCGACGGCGAAAAGAACACGGCCGCGAACGCGCTGACCGGCCTCGCCGGCAACGACACCTTCATCATCGGGACGGGCGACAGCATCGTCGAGACCGGAACAGGCGGCACCGACGTCGTCATGTCAGCGACACGCAGCATCGCGCTCGCGAGTTTTTCGAACGTCGAGAATGTCAACCTCCTCGGAACTTTGGCGCTGACTGCAACCGGCACGACCGGCGCCAACCAACTGAGCGGCGATCAGAACACGGCCGCCAATCAACTGACGGGCCTGGCCGGAAATGACCTCTATATCATCGGCGCCGGCGACACGATCGTCGAGACGGCGACCGGCGGATCCGACACGGTCGGCTCCTCGACCCGCAACCTCGACCTCGCGCAGTTCACCAACGTCGAGAACATCACGCTCTTCGGATCGACAGCCCTCACGGCGCGGGGCAATTCGGGCGCGAACAGTCTCGACGGAAAGCAGAACAGTGCGGCGAACACTCTGACCGGGCTTGGCGGGAACGACACCTACATCATCGGGTCCAACGACAGGATCGTCGAAGCCGCCAACGGAGGAGCCGATCTCGTCGTCGGCTCGACCGTCAGCGTCAACATTTCGACGTTCGCGAACGTCGAAAACATTGTGCTCGTCGGTGCCTCGACGATCTCCGCGACCGGCAACAGCATCGGCAACAGTCTCGATGGCGCGCAGAACACCGGCGCGAACCTTCTGGTGGGCGGCGGCGGCAACGATACCTATTTCATCGGCGCGGGGGATCGCGTCTCGGAAGCAGCCAGCGGCGGAACCCTCGACATCGCGGTCAGCGCAACGGTTTCGCTCGATCTCTCGTCGGTCAATTTCGCAAATGTCGAGCAGGTTGTGCTGCAAGGCACCGCCGCACTTAATGCGACCGGCAACACATCGGCCAACGCCCTCATCGGCAACGCGGGCGCGAACGTTCTCAACGGCAAGCTCGGCAACGACCTGATGACCGGCGGGACAGGCGCCGACACGTTCTTCTTCAATACCGCGCCGAACTCGACCGCCAACGTCGATTTCATCAGCGACTTCCGCTCGGTCGACGATACGTTCCGGCTCGAAAATGCCGTGTTCACGGGTCTCGCGACGGGCACGCTTTCGACAAGCGCCTTCGTTGCGGGAACGGCAGCCATCAACTCCAACGACCGCATCATCTACGACCAGGCGACCGGCAATCTTTTTTATGACGCCGACGGTACGGGTTCCATCGCCGCGGTCCGCATTGCGATTCTCCAAAACAAGGCCGCTGTTTCGGCCAGCGATTTCCTGATCGTCTAGCGTTCGGCAGACATCATGTGGCACGGCGACCCCGGACATCGCGGCGCAACATCTTGCCGGCGCGGATAACCGCCGAAGAGGGGTTCACAAACCATCGATATTCAACCAGTGTGCTGACGTCGCGGAGCGAATTTGGCGCGATACGGGCGCGGTCCCGGCCCAAGCATTTCGAGAAAGTTTTGTTCTATGGCCACTTTGACGACGTTCGATGGCGGTAGTTTCGGCCTCGACATGCGGGACATGTTTCCCATCGCCAACGGCCCCGACGTCGTGTCGACGACAAGTTCCGCGGCGAACCAACTGACCGTCTTCCTCACGAATGGCTTTCGCATCGCTTACCAGGGCGACAGCGATTTCAACCTGATCAATATCCGCCCGAACGTTCAGCGCCCGCAGACCGGCAATATCACGCAGGTCACGGTCTACGACCCGAACAATTTCATCGTAGCAACGCTCGTGCCGTCCCTACCTTCGGATTTATCGGCACCCTACGTTATGAATCCGACGGTTACAGACCGGCAGATACTCTTCTACAACACGAATATCGCGACGGGCTTCACGATCACGGGCACATCCAAGGCCGACTATCTCCTGGGTGGCGGCGAGACCCGGCAGCTTTTCGGCGGCGGCGGCAACGACACGATCTATGGAAGCAGCGGATCGGACACGATCACGGGCGGTTCCGGCAACGACGTGCTCCACGGCCGTCAGGGCGATGACACGTATATCTACGAAACCGGCGACACCGTCTTCGAGATCGCCGACGAAGGCACCGACACGATCGAGGTCAACGATCTTGGTCTCGATCTCTCGCTCGCTTCTTTCGTCAACGTGGAGAACGTCACGCTCAATGGATCGCTCGACCTTGCGATCTCCGGCAGCGACGTCAGAAACGTTCTGACCGGAAACGCTGGAAACAATACGATCTCGGGCGGCGGCGAGCGGGACTCTCTCCTGGGCGGATTAGGGAACGACACACTTCTCGGCGGCACCGGGAACGACACGATCGACGGCGGAAACGGCAACGACACGCTCGAGGGCGGCGAAGGCAACGACCTCTTGAGAGGCGGTGAGGGCAACGACACCCTCGACGGCGGGCTTGGCGACAACGGTTTCGTCGGCGGGGCCGGAAACGACGTCTACTACATCGCCGACCCCAATGATCTGGTGTTGGAGGATATCGGCGGCGGCATCGATATCGTGTTGTCCGGCGCGCGCGACCTCAACCTGTTCAATCGCTTCCCGACGAACCAGTCGGTCACCGACACGAACGTGGAGAACGCGACGCTTCTCGGCAGTCTCGATCTCGACATCCTGGCCTCCAACGCGGCCAATCACCTGATCGGCAACGCCGGGGCGAACGTCATCGACGGGCTCGGCGACAACGACACGATCGAAGGTGGCGCGGGGCACGATACGCTCAACGGCGATAGCGGTAGCGACAGGATCGAAGGCGCCGAGGGCAACGACACGCTGAATGGCGGAGCGGGCAACGATACCTTTGTCATCCGGGCCGGAGCCGGATCGGACAGCATTGCCGACGAGTCCGGCGACGATACGTTGGAAACGCATGTGACGTTCTCGCTCGCCCCGCACGCGAGCATCGAACGTCTCGTGCTGCTCGGCAACACGGCGATCCACGGCACCGGCAATTCCGCCCACAACACACTCGTCGGCAACGGCGCCGCCAACCAGCTCTCCGGTGGGGAAGGCAACGATACGATCGAAGGCGGCGGCGGGGCCGACACGCTTGTCGGCGGCCTCGGCAATGACCTGTTTCGGATATCCGCCACTGGCATCACGATTACGGAAGCCGTCGGCGGCGGCACGGACACGATCGAAAGCAGCGTCAGCCTGACGCTTGCGGCCAACATCGACCATCTGATCCTCACCGGCAGCGGTCTGCTCAATGGCACGGGCAACTCGCTTGGAAACTCCCTCGTCGGGAACACCAACAGCAATCAACTCTCTGGCGGTGACGGCAACGACACGCTGAACGGGGGCGGGGCGGGTGACACGCTGAACGGCGGGCTCGGCAACGACGTGTACGTCCTCGACGGAACGACCGACGCGCTGACCGACACGGGCGGCACCGACACCATCCAATCGAATGTCAGTCGCTCCCTTGCGGCCTTTGCCTTTATCGAGAACCTGTCGCTGACCGGCACGACCGCGGTCTCAGCAACCGGGAACGGCAGCAACAACGTGCTGTTCGGAAATGCGATCGGCAATTCGCTTTCCGGCGCCGGTGGAAACGACTCGCTGAACGGTCTCGGCGGCACCGACACCATGGCCGGGGGAGCTGGAAACGACACCTACTACGTCAATGTCGCAACCGACGTCGCGACCGAGACCGCCGCCGCCAATGGCACCGATCTCGTCATCGCCACGTCGAACTTCCAGCTCGGCGCCTTCGTCGAGAACCTCACGGCGGCCGGGTCCGCCGGATTGGTCCTGACCGGCAATGCATCCGCCAACCGGATCACGGGCGGCATCGGCACCGACTGGCTCGTCGGCCTCGGTGGCAAGGACACGCTGATCGGCGGCGCGGGCAATGACGTCTACATCCTGGCGGCGTCAGATTTCGAGGACGTCGTCACCGATACGAGCGGGAACCGCGACATTCTTTCGGTCACAACGACTGCCTCGCTGGGTAACTACAGCACCATCGAAGTGCTCTATCTCTACGACATTCGGAATGCCCAGCCGGGGACCACGAACATTAACGGGACCGGCAATGCGGTCGGCAATGAAATCTACGGAAACTCCGGCAACAACATCCTCGACGGAGCCGGCGGGACCGACAGTCTCTACGGTGGCGCGGGCAACGACTCGTATGTCCTCGGCAACAGTACCGACATCGTAAGCGATAGCGCCGGCAACGATACCGTGACATCGACGATCACGCGCAGCCTCGTCAATGCGACGGGGGTCGAGAACCTGACACTCCTCGGCACGACCTCCATTAATGGAACCGGCAACACGCTCAACAACCGCATTCAAGGCAACAGCGGATTAAACGTCCTCGAGGGCGGGGACGGCAACGACACGCTCGTCGGCGGCGCAGGCCGTGACACACTGAACGGCGGTCTCGGCAACGACATGTACGTCGACGTCGGCGTCGAGACCATTATCGAACAGGGGGGCATCGACACGGTCTCGATGTCGGTCGGTCTCGATTTCCGAAATGTCGGGACGATCGAGAATCTCATCCTGCTCGGAACTGCCAATATCGGCGTCGACGGCAATTCGAATCCCAATGTCATCACGGGCAATTCCGGCGCGAACCGCATTTCCGGTGAGGGCGGCAAGGATACGATGACCGGTGGCGCCGGGGTCGATCGCTTTGTCTTCCGCGCATTGTCCGACAGCGGCCCGTCCGCCGCAACCGCTGACATCATCACGGATTTCTCGCCAGCCGCGAACGAAGTCATCGACTTCTCGGAGGTCGATCTGAACCCCGCCCTGGCCGGCTTCCAGGGCGCAACGAGCTATACCGTTGGTCAGGGGTCAACGTTTGCGCCGAACAGCGGAACAGCGATCCTTTGGTATCAGGCCAACGGCAACACCTATGTGCTGCTCAACACCGACGCTGACACATCTGTCGAAATGATGCTCGTACTGACAGGCCTCAAGACGCTCGATGGGTTGGATTTCGATTTCTTTTGACGTCGCGGCAATACAACACGCCGACCACACCGTTCGCCAACATCCATGCGCCGATCTTACCGGATGCGGTTCACGATCCAGAGCACGATCGACGCGCCGGCAATCGTCAAAAGCATCTGCGCGTTGAGCATGACGTATAAAAGGGGATGCCCCGATTTCGCGAGCGACCCTTCCACCTTGAGAAACATGATCGCCTGCTCGATGACCATCATGCCGCCCCACGCTCCCGCCAGCCCGCCGACGAACGCCACAACGACACTGACGATCCAACCGAGGACGCCACGCCCCTTCGACCACGCCTCATAGAGACCGACAACGATGGCTGCCGCGAGGTGGACCGCGGCAATCGTCATGGCGCTCCCGACGCTCCCTTGCGATAGGAGTCCCGAGAGAGGCAGAAGTGTAACGACCAGCAATGCGATGAGCGTGATGATGATCATGCAGTTCCCCCATCAGTCCGCGGCGGCCCAATCGAGGCTGGTCAAACATCGGCCCCGCCCCTGACAACCCGCGTGCACACTGAAGCGCATCAGGACTTTCGGCAACGGATATTGCGTGTGCGTCGCGACGTGTTCGATGCGATCTGGAGCCGTGGGCCGCAATCCCAAGAGCGCAGAGTTGGAGTGGCGGCTGCGCGCAATCAAGAATGGCGGAGGGAGAGGGATTCGAACCCCCGGTGGGCTTGCACCCACGCCGGTTTTCAAGACCGGAGCCATAAACCACTCGACCATCCCTCCTGAGGACGCGAGAGAGGCCCCCTATACGCGTCCCCGTGCTCCGTCTCAAGCGGTCGCGAAACGCTCGCGTCGCACGACGTCCGGCGCCGCGGAGAAAGTGAGGCCGCGCAAGCGGCCGATCCGAAATGCGCACGCGAGACGACTGTGTGCACCGCCGCAAGCTAAACCCGATCTTCACGGCAATTTGCCATGATAGCGCCGGACTGGAGACATCGTTCCCGGCGACAAAGATGGCCGCAGATCGGCGGCCGACCGCAATCATTGCAAAGTCGTGAGTATGTGTATCGTGTGCGTGATTTCCGAGCAGGCGCCAGAAAATCGGCCGGGGCCGACCGCCATCCGAGAACACGGATTTTCCGTCACGCGCCGTTCCGTCTTGAACCGACCCGCCCCGATCATCCTCGCCACATGCCTCGCACTTGCCGCCTGTTCGAGCGGAAGCGGTGTTCAAAGCGAGAAGCGCCTCGGCGTTCCCTCGAGCGAGCGTGTCCACGCCCACGCAGGGCCGATGCCGAAGGGCGGTGGTGTCTACAAGTTGGGGAAGCCCTATCTCGTCGCCGGCCGCTGGTATTACCCGCGCGAGCAGCCTGGTTATGACCAGGTGGGCGTGGCCTCCTGGTACGGCCGCGACTTCCACGGCCGCAAGACGGCCAACGGCGAAATCTACGACATGAATAGGCTCTCGGCCGCGCACCCGACGTTGCCGCTGCCGTCCTACGTCTACGTTACGAACCTCGACAACAACCGCACCGTTCTGCTGCGCGTCAATGATCGCGGCCCCTACGTCGGCAACCGGATCATCGACCTTTCGGGTGCCGCGGCCCGCGCCCTCGGCACATCGAGCGCCGGTCTCGGCAAAGTCCGCGTGCGCTATGCCGGTCACGCGCCCTTGAGTGGTGACGACAGCCGCGAGCGCCGCTTCCTCGCGGGGCAACCCTGGTCGTCCAACCGATACGCCGCCGAACGATCGCCCGAGCCGGCCCCGTTCTCAGCGCGGCCTCGTGATGAACGCTTGGCCCGCTACGACAGCCTCGGCGCAGCACCAGAACCCGTGACCGTTTACGAGCGACGTGCCTCCCCGGCCGCCGCACCCTCCGGGTGGTCTCCTCTCGCCTATCGTGCGACGCGCGGGAAATAGACCTAGGAACGACGCGCACGAACGGATCGTCACCGCGACAATTCCGAAATTGACCGATGCAGGATGCCACGCCCGACCATTGACCTCGCGTCGCACATTCCCGATAACGTCCGAAGCCCGCTTCTGGGCCTCAGCCGATCCAGGGAAGTGAGAGCGCAGTGATGGCCCTCATGGTCGCGCGGCCAAGTTTGAATATTATGCACATCGTGAAATTCGTCGCACTGGCCGTCGTCTTCGCGATCTTTGTCGCAACCGGCAGTCCTGACGCGCGCGCCCAGCAGTCCGGCGAATTCTCGTCACGCGCGCGAAACGCGATCCTCATGGACGCCGATACGGGTTCTGTCCTCTACCAGAAGGACGCCGACACGCCCGTTCCTCCCGCGAGCATGAGCAAGCTCATGACGCTGGAATTGCTCTTCAAGGCGATCAAGGATGGCAAGGTCAAACTCGACGACGAGATTCTCGTGAGCGAGAACGCGTGGCGGACGGGCGGCGCACCTTCACGGACGTCGGCCATGTTCGTGCCGATCAACACGCGCGCCCGCGTCGACGAGATGATCCAGGGTATCATCGTCCAATCGGGCAACGACGTCTCGATCGCCGTCGCGGAACACCTCGCGGGCACTGAAACCGCATTCGCCAAGGAGATGGAGGCCGAAGGCAAGCGCATCGGTCTCAAGCACTCGACGTTCCGCAACGCGACGGGCCTCTCGACGCCCGATCATCTGATGTCGGCCCGCGATCTCGCCATCCTCGCGCGCCACATCATCAAGACCTATCCCGAGCATTACGCAATCTTCGCCCAGCGCGAATTCCAGTACCGCAAGCACAAGTTCTTCAACCGCAATCCGCTGCTCGGCGCGGATATCGGCATCGACGGCCTGAAGACAGGCCACACGAAGGAAGCTGGCTACGGGATCGTGGTGTCCGCCGTCTCCGACGGGCGCCGGCTGATCGGCGTCGTCATGGGGCTCGACGACGAGACACAGCGGCGCGAGGAGGCAAGGAAACTTATCGAATGGGGGCAGCGCGGGTTCGCAAAGTTCACACTGTTCGGCGCTGACGATGACATCGGCTACGCGCGTGTCTGGGGCGGAACATCGATGTATGTGCCCCTGACTGGCAAAGGCGGCGAACTCACCGTCGTTCTGCCGCGATTTCCGGCCAACCAGAAGCTCAGGGCCGAGGTCGTCTACAACGGTCCCTTGAAACCGCCGATCCGCAAGGGCGACGAGGTGGCGGTTCTGAGGGTCACGACCTCATCCAACGCCACGAGCGAGGCGGCGCTGGTGGCCAAAGAGGATGTCGAGACCGGCTCGCTCTGGCGGCGTGGACTTGACAGCTTGCTCTTCCTGGCGTTGCGCTGGGCCAATCTCTAGCTGAACCCGGCCGCGGACGCCCCCGGCGAGCGCCGGAGGAGGATGCGTCCGTTATGGCGTCCGGCATGTTTATCACGTTCGAAGGCGGCGAAGGCTCCGGGAAATCGACCCAGGCGCGCCGGCTCGCCGAGCATCTGCGTGGCCTTGGGCGCACAGTCGTCGAAACCCGTGAGCCGGGCGGATCGCCCTTCGCCGAGCGTCTGCGGACCCTGCTCCTCGACCCGGAAATCGAAAAGCACACGGCCAAAAGCGAGGCGCTGCTCTTTTATGCCGCACGTGCCGACCATTTGGAGCAGGTCATCCGCCCCGCGCTCAAACGCGGCGACATCGTGGTCTGCGACCGCTTCTCGGATTCAACCCGCGCTTACCAGGGCTATGGCGGAACGCTCGACCTGAAATGGCTCGAAGCGCTCGAACTCCTGGTCGTCGTCCCGACGACGCCCGATTTGACGATCATCGTCGACGTCCCGGCCGAAGTTGGGCTCGCCCGCGCCATGCTCCGCCGCCAGGCCGAGGCGCCTCCCCGCCAGCCCGGACAAAAGCCAGAGCCGAAAGCACCGCGAAGCCTTCTTTCGGATCGCTTCGAAGCGCGGGACCTGTCCTACCACAAGCGCCTGCGCGAAGGTTTTCTTGAGATCGCCAAGCGTGAACCGCGCCGCTGCACCGTGATAGACGGCAACGGGCCGCTCGACGCGGTGGCTGATCGTATCTGGCGCGCAGTCGAGCAGCGACTGACATCCGCGCAAATGGCGAGATAGCGGATGGCGCGCGCCCCTACGGCACCCGAGATCGAGGACCTGCCGGAATCTGACTGTCTCGAGGGCTTCCCCCATCCCCGCGAGACGCGCGCGCTCTACGGCTACGGGTCGGCCGAAGCCACGTTCCTCGAAGCGTTCTCTTCGGGCCGCATGCATCACGCCTGGCTACTCGTCGGCCCCCCCGGTATCGGCAAAGCAACCTTCGCCTATCGCGCGGCGCGTCACGTACTGGCACCGCGAGAGGCCCGCGATCCGTTCGGCCGTTCGCTCGACATCGATCCCGACGAGCGCACTGCTCATCTCATCGCCGGCCAGGCCCACCCCGAACTTGTCGTCATTCGCCGGCCGTACGACCTCAAGACGAAGAAATTCAAATCCGAGATCATTGTCGAGGAGGTGCGGCGCCTCCGGTCCTCCATGGTTCTCAGTCGCGACCCCGATCAATGGCGCGTCGTGATCATCGACGCGGCCGACGACCTCAATATCTCCGCAGCGAACGCGCTCCTCAAGTCGCTCGAAGAGCCCCCGCCTCGAACACTCTACCTGCTGATCGCGACCTCGGCCCGCCAGATCCTGCCGACCATCCGCTCCCGCTGCCGCGTGCTTCTGATCCGATCTCTCGCGACCGAGGATTTCCGCCGAGCCGTCACACAGGCGCTCGGCGCGAGCCACGACACCGTGACAGCGACCATGCCGACGGCCGATCAATGGAGCCTCCTGGAGCGCCTGTCGGGCGGCAGCGTGCGCCAGGCGCTGAGCCTGCATGCCGCGAGCGGCCTCGACCTCTACAACCGTATCTGTCAGCTCCTGTCGGGTCTGCCGTCGCTCGACTGGGCCGCGGTACATGCCCTCGGCGATGACCTCTCATCCCCCGCCTCGGAAACACGGTTCGAACTGTTCGAGACGCTGCTCCTGGGCCTCTTGTCGCGTGCCGTCCGTCAGACGGCCGAGGGGTCCGCGACCGCGAACCCAGACGCTCCAGCCGACGGCGCCCTCGAAACCGCGCTGACCCGCACCATCGTAGGCCCTGGCCCGCTTGCCCCCTGGGCACAACTGTGGGAAACCCTCGTCGCCGACAAGGCCGAAGCCGCTGCGCTGAACCTCGACCGTAAAGCGCTGATCCTGTCTGCATTCCAGCGGATCGAGGCCGCCGCCCGCCGGTCGCGAGCTGCTTGAGACGCAGAGGCGTCCGCGCGGCGTCACCCCTTTCGTTCCGAGCACGGCGGGCCGGGAGCCCGAGCGACGATGACCGACCGCTTCTACATCACGACCGCGATCTCGTACCCGAACGGTGTGCCCCATATCGGGCACGCCTATGAGGCGATCACGACGGACGCCATTGCGCGCTTCGAGCGCCTCGACGGCAAGGACGTGCTCTTTCTGACCGGGACTGACGAGCACGGCCTCAAGATGAAGCAGACGGCGGCCAAAGAAGGCATCAGCCCGCGCGAGCTGGCCGATCGGAACAGCCAGCGCTTCGTCGAGATGGCCGCGGCTCTTGGCCTCTCGCACGACGACTTCATCCGCACGACCGAGCCGCGCCATTACGAGGCATGCGCGGAGCTGTGGCGGCGCATGGAGGCGGCCGGCGACATCTTTAAGAAGGCCTATGGTGGCTGGTATTCGGTCCGGCAGGAAACCTACTTCAAGGAGAGCGAAACCGAGGTTCGCGACGGGCAGCGCTACGAGACGCAGAACGGCACGCCCGTCGAATGGGCCGAGGAGGAAACCTACTTCTTCCGTCTGTCCGCCTATGCGGAACGGCTCCTGAAACACTACGAGGAAAACCCGGACTTCATCCTGCCGCCTGAAAGGCGCAACGAGGTCGTGAGTTTCGTGAAGATGGGCCTCGAGGATCTTTCGATCTCTCGCTCGACTCTCGACTGGGGTATCCCCGTGCCCGGCGCGCCCGGTCATGTGATGTACGTCTGGGTCGACGCCCTCAACAACTATGTGACCGCGACCGGATTGTTGAACCCCGGCGAGAACGCCCGCAAGGCATTCTGGCCCGCCGACGTGCACGTCATCGGCAAGGACATCGTGCGCTTCCACGCCGTCTACTGGCCGGCGTTCCTCATGAGCGCGGGGCTCCCCGTGCCCCGCCGCATCTTTTCTCACGGCTTCGTGCTGAACAAGGGAGAGAAGATGTCGAAGACGGTCGGCAACGTCGTCGATCCCTTCAATCTCGTCGCCGCCTACGGCCGCGACAATGTCCGCTATTTCTTCCTCCGCGAGGTGAACTTCGGGCAGGACGGCAATTATTCGCCCGAGGCGATCGCGTTCCGCATCAACGCCGACCTCGCAAACAATCTCGGCAACCTCGCCCAGCGTTCGCTGTCGATGATCACCAAGAACTGCGACGGCCGCATTCCCGAGCCCGGCCCCTTCACTCCGGCCGACGAAGCCATGCTGGCCGCGGCCGACAGCCTATACCCCGCAGCGCGATCTGAGATGGACCGGCAGGCCGTGACCCGCTACCTCGACGCCGTCTGGGCTGTCATTTCCGAAGCGAACCAGTATTTCGCGGCCGAAGAGCCCTGGGTGAAGCGGAAGACCGATCCCGCGCGCATGGCGACCATCCTCTACGTCACGGTCGAGTGCGTCCGGCAGTTCGCGATCCTCGCCCAACCTGTGATGCCCGAGAGCGCGACGAAACTCCTCGATCTCCTCGCCGTCTCGTTGGACGCACGGACCTTCCGCGCCCTGGGCCAAAGCGGCCGCCTCGTAGCGGGAACACCGATCCCCGAGCCCCAAGGCGTCTTCCCGCGTTGGGTCGACCCTTCGGAGGCGCAGAAGGACGCGGAGACGAAAGGCGCAAAACCCGCCAAGAAGAGCGACGCCTGAAGCCGGCGGGCTGGCCTTGCCGCGGACAGCGGAGGCGCCGCGGCTCGCCCGCCCCGGCCGATCAGCACGATGAAAGACCCGAGAATGCTCGTCGATCACCATTGCCACATCGACCGCCCGGAATTCGCGAACGACCTCGACGGCGTCGTGGCGCGCGCAACTGCGGCAGGTGTCGGCATCCTCGTCAACATCTCGACCCGCGTGCGGAAGTTCGAGCATCTCATGTCGGTCGTCGAGCGCTTCCCGAACGTCTACGGCACGATCGGAACCCACCCCCATTACGCGCACGAGGAACTCGACGTTTCCGCTGACGACCTGGTTCGCCTCTCCCGCCATCCGAAGATCGTCGGCATCGGAGAAGCGGGCCTCGACTATTACTACAAGCATTCGACACCCGAGGCTCAGGCGCAAGGCTTCCGCACGCACATCACCGCCGCGCGCGAGACCGGACTTCCGCTCGAAATTCACACCCGCGACGCCGATGCCGATACCATCGCCATCCTTGAGGACGAACACGCGAAGGGCGCATTTCCCGCGATCCTTCACTGCTTCACGGGCGGAAGAGACCTCGCCCTTCGCGCCGTCGATCTCGGGCTCTATGTGTCGTTCTCTGGCGTCATCAGCTTCAAGAAGAGCGAGGCCTTGCGCGCCATCGCACGCGAGGTGCCGCTGGATCGACTCCTCGTCGAAACCGACGCGCCTTACCTCGCACCCGAACCCTACCGCGGCAAGCAGAACGAGCCGGCATACGTCGTCCATACCGCCAGGGCGCTGGCAGAGGCCCGCGAGACGAGCCTTGCCGACATCGCCGCCGCGACGACGGAAAACTTCCATCGGATCTACACCAAGGTGCCCCGGTCGGACGAACAGATGCGCGCCGCCGAGAAGGGTGCGGCATGAGCCTTCGCATCACGATTCTCGGCTGCGGCTCATCGGGTGGCGTGCCGCGCATCGGCGCGCTCTGGGGCCAGTGTGACCCGAACAATCCCAAGAACCGCCGCACACGCTGCGCGCTCCTCGTGGAGGACATCCGTCCCGGCGCCAAGACGGTCGCGCTCATCGACACCCCGCCCGATATCCGCGAGCAACTCTTGAGCGTCCGCGCCGATCACCTCGACGGCGTGCTATTCACGCACGACCACGCCGATCATACCCACGGCATCGATGATCTGCGCGGCATCGCCTACGCCATGAAACGCCGCGTCGACTGCTGGTTCGATCGGCCGACGCGCGAGAGCCTGACAGGCCGCTTCTCTTATTGCTTCACCCAGAAGCCGGGTTCTGACTATCACCCGATCCTGAACGCGCACGACATCGCCCCCGACGGCGTCGTGCGGCTCGGCGGATCACGCTCGTCTCTGACGTTCCAGACGATCGTTCAGCGCCACGGCGAGATCAACTCGTTGGGCTTCCGCGTCGGAGACGTCGCCTATTCGCCAGATGTCTCCGACATTCCCGAGAGCTCGCTGGCTCTACTTGAAGGTCTCGATCTCTGGATCGTCGATGCGCTCCGACATACGCGCCACCCGAGCCACTTCTCGGTTGCCGAGGCGCTGCAATGGATCGAGCGCATCAAGCCGCGCCGCGCGATCCTGACGCACATGACCGCCGAATTGGATTACGAAAGGCTGAAGCGCGAACTCCCGCCGCACATCGAGCCCGCCTACGACGGCATGGTGATCGAGTTTTGACCGCGCGATCCTGACAAGCTCAACCCGCGTCGTTGGCGGCCCGGATCGCCTTCGGCTTATTCCGCTGCTGGGCCTTCCACTCACGGAAGACGATGGTCTGGCCCGTCCCGCGGTGCTCCGGGGACGCAAGCTCGACGAAGAGCGGCGCGATCTCCGCGGGCTCGGGCAGCGTCTTCGGGTCTTCGCCCGGGAACGCCTTTGCGCGCATGCCAGTCCGCATGGCGCCGGGATTGACGATCGACACGCCGACGGCGGTGTTCTGGCATTCGACCGCGTAAGTCCGAGCGAGCGTTTCGAGAGCTGCCTTCGAAACCGCATAGGGACCCCAGTAGGCGTTGTGCCCGTCCTGAGCGCTCGAAGATACGACGATCACGCGGCCTGCGTCCGATCGCTTCAGAAGTGGATCAAGCGTCCGGATGAGGCGCCAATTCGCATTCACGTTGACATCCATCACGAGCTGCCAAGTATCGGCCGTGATGTGGGACAGAGGCGATAGGGGGCCGAGCAGCGCCGCGTTCAAGACCGCGATGTCGAGTTTGCCCCAGCGCTCGAAGATCGTGGGACCCAGCGCATCGATCGTATCGCCCTTCCTGAGATCGAGCGTCAGCAGCGTCGCCTGACCGCCGAGCGCGCGAATCTCGTCGTCGAGGTCTTCGAGCGCTCCGTTGGTCCGGGCACTTGCGATGACGTGCGCCCCGGCCTTGGCAAGAGCGACAGAAACCGCGCGTCCAAGACCGCGCGAAGCGCCGGTCACGAGCGCCAGCCGTCCTTCGAGGGGACGCGATTTCGTCATAACCCGACTAGCCTCAAGAGTTCGAAACCACTTCGGCAAGGAGCGAAAGTTGCTTCAGTTGCGGCCCGTTCTGATCGGTCAAGGCGGTCGGGTATTCGCCGGTGAAGCAGTGGTCCGTGAACTGCGGCATCCGTTCGTCGCGCTTCTCGTATCCGACCGAGCGGTAGATCCCGTCGACCGACAGGAATGCGAGGCTGTCCGCACCCATGTACTGCCGCATCCCCTCGACATCGAGATTGGCGGCCAGCAGGTCCTTCCGCCGCGGCGTGTCGATGCCGTAGTAGTCGGGGTGCGTGATGGGCGGGCACGAGATGCGCATATGCACCTCTTTGGCGCCCGCCTCGTACATGAGCTGCACGATCTTCTTCGACGTCGTCCCGCGGACGACGCTGTCGTCAATGAGCACGATCCGCTTGCCCCGGATGACGCCGCCGTTCGCCGAATGCTTGAGTTTGACGCCCAGCGCCCGGATCTGCTGCTCGGGCTCGATGAACGTGCGCCCGACGTAGTGATTGCGGATGATACCAAGCTCGAAGGGAATTTTCGACTGCTGCGCGAAACCGATGGCCGCCGGAACGCCAGAGTCGGGGATGGGCACGATGACGTCCGCCGCGACCGGGCTTTCGATCGCGAGCTGCGCGCCCATCTGCTTGCGGATGTCGTAGACGGCACGTCCGCCGATCTGGCTGTCGGGGCGCGAAAAGTAGATGTATTCGAAGATGCACGGCCGCGCGGGCCGGCGCATGAACGGACGATGGCTCTCGATACCGTTGCGTGAAACGACGATGACCTCGCCGTTATCGACCTCGCGCACGAACTCAGCGCCGACGATGTCGAGCGCGCACGTCTCGGACGCGAAGACCGTAGCCCCGCCCGGAAGCCTGCCCATCACGAGTGGCCGGATGCCGATCGGATCCCGCGCCGCGATCAGCATGTCGTTCGTCAGTGCGACCAGCGAATAGGCCCCTTCGAGCTGCCGCAGCGCCTCGACGAAGCGGTCGACGATGCCCCGTTTGCCCGAGCGCGAGACGAGGTGAAGGATGACTTCGGTGTCCGACGTCGAAGGAAAGATCGCGCCCGACGAAATGAGGTCCTGCCGGAGCGTAATGGCGTTAGTCAGGTTGCCGTTGTGCGCGACCGCAAACCCGCCGCTATCGATGTCGGCGTAGAGCGGCTGCACGTTCTTGAGCGCCGGCTCACCTGTCGTCGAATAGCGATTGTGTCCGACCGCCATGCGGCCCTTGAGGCGCCCGATGACGCCGGCCTCGTTGAAGTTGTCGCCGACAAGTCCGAGACGGCGTTCGGAGTGGAACTGCTGCCCGTCGTAGGTGACGATGCCGCACGCCTCTTGCCCGCGATGCTGGAGCGCGTGGAGCCCGAGTGCCGTTAGCGCCGCAGCATCCGGATGCCCGAAGACCCCGAATACGCCGCATTCCTCGCGAAGCCGATCGTCGCCGAAGCGCGAGTAGCCCAAGTCCCGAAAGCCGGGTTTCCGAGACGCTGGGGGGAACGGCAGAGCTTCGCTTTGAGGAGCGTCATCCGACGACTGTGCCATGCTGGCCTCCAGCTCGATCCATCGCCGCGCGACCGGAAAATGACGAACGCGCAGCCTGTCAATGACTGCGCGTGTCATAACCCCATCGCCGACCCAGCGCCACACGTTCCATGCGGCGATCCAACGATTTAACCCTGCTGCTCTCCGGCGGGAGCCGGCTGCGGGTTGATGATGTTCTGCGGCATGTGCGTTTCGAGCATGGAGCGAATCGAATCGCCAGTGCTCTTGAGATACGGCTGCGACTTCGCCTCGCGCACCCACTGCACTTGCTGCGCGGGGTCCGGAAAGAAGCTGTCATAGAACATGTAGGGAATGACGACGAGGATGAAACCCCTCGCCAACCCGAACACGAAACCTAAGACACGGTCGATCATGCCGACCGAGCTGTCGAGAACGACGTCGGACAGCCGCGACGTGACGAGATGCACGATGATCAGCGTGACGAGGAAGATGAGCGCCCCGATCGCGATCTGCGCGACATAAATTTGCGCGCCCATCTGCGCTGCGACATCCTCGGCGAGCTTCTTGTGATTGAGCACGAAGTAGAGCACCGCGATGGCGGCGACGGCCCAGGATACGATCGAGAGCAGTTCACGGGTCAGCCCGCGGTACATGGCCAGAAGCCCGGATATGAGGGCCACCGCGATCAATCCAGCGTCGAGATAGGTCAACGGTCCGATCATGGGCGATGCTCCCCCACCACACTCTGCGTCCGCCATCCGAGCGACACGGCGGTCTCGGACCTCGGGCTTGCCGCCGACGCCCTCGGCGCCGGACAAGGGAATTTTCGACGGTTCAGTCGCATGCGCGCAAGGGGTCTGCAAGGTCTTTGAGGTGCGCGAGCCTCAGGAGTGACAATTGCGCCCCGTCCGCGCCGGCGTCACCTGCGACCGGAATGGCCGCCTCGGTGAACCCGAGTTTCCTGGCTTCCTTGAGGCGCGTGGCGGTGTGTGCGCTGGATCGTACGGCGCCCGACAGCGAGATTTCTCCAAACGTCACCCGGCCCTGCGGCAGTGAAATGCCCGAACGCGCCGAAAGAAGCGCCGCGGCGGCCGCCAGATCCGCCGCGGGTTCGCTGATCCTGAGGCCGCCCGCCACGTTCAGATAGACGTCGTGCTGAGCGAGCGAGACCCCGCAACGGGCTTCGAGAACCGCGATGACCATCGAGAGCCGGGCCTGGTCCCACCCGACGACGGCGCGTCGCGGCGTTCCGAGCGGCGAGGGCGCGACCAGCGCCTGAATTTCAACCAGAATGGGTCGCGTGCCTTCCATTCCGGCGAAAACGGCCGAACCCGGAACAGCCGTATCGCGGTCACCGAGGAATAGCTCCGACGGATTCAGAACTTCCCGAAGGCCCTCCTGGACCATTTCGAACACGCCGATCTCATCGGTCGCGCCAAACCGGTTCTTCGTCGCCCTCAGAATTCGGAACGTATGCCCCCGGTCGCCCTCGAACGACAGAACCGTATCGACCATATGCTCGACGACTTTAGGGCCCGCGATCTGGCCCTCCTTCGTCACGTGGCCGACGAGGACGAGTGCCGCGCCCTCCGTCTTCGCGTACCGGATGAGGGACTGTGTCGCCGCCCGGACCTGGCTCACTGTGCCAGGCGCCGCGTCGAGTTGGTCGGACCACAGCGTCTGGATGGAATCGACCACAACGAGATCTGCGACCGGACCGTCACCCATCGTAGCCAGGATGTTGCCGAGGTTCGTCTCCGAAGCGAGGGCCACGGGCGCGTCGCTGAGACCGAGCCGTTCGGCCCTGAGCCGAACCTGCGCCGTCGCCTCCTCGCCGGAAAAGTAGAGCGTCCGCCGGCCCTGCCGCGCGAGAGCCGCCGCAAGGTGAAGCAACAAAGTCGATTTGCCGATCCCCGGCTCTCCGCCGATCAAAAGGGCCGAACCCGGCACGATGCCCCCGCCCGTGACGCGGTCGAGTTCCGGCATGCCGGTGGGGATGCGCGGCGCCTCTCGTGCGTCCCCAGCGAGCGTTTCGAGCTTGACGACGCGGCCTTTCGTGGCGCGCGTCACACCCGAACCCGGAGGCGGTCCGGCATCCGTTTCCTCGGCGAGCGTGTTCCATTCCCCGCAACCCGCGCACTTTCCCGTCCACTTGGACGCGACGACGCCGCACGCCTGACAGACGAACTGCGATTTCGAGGGCTTTGCCATCAGGTCCCCTCCGAGCCGTCGACATATCGGCGCCTGTAGCGCTGGCCGAGCCGCGTAAGGACCTCATAGCCGATCGTCTGCGATCCCCGGCCCGCCGCTTCGAGCGACAAGCCTTCACCGATGACCAGCGCGACATCCCCGCGAACGACCGGCGGCACGATGTCCGTGACATCGACAGTGATGAGATCCATCGATACGCGCCCCGCGATCGGCGCCTTTTGCCCGTGGATCAGAACATGGCCGCCGGACGTATCATCCGACGAACTCGCCCCGCGCCCGATCCCGTCCGCATAGCCGGCCGGGAGCACGGCGATCCGGCTCGGCTTCAACGCGTGCCACGCCGCGGCATACCCCACACTCTCACCCGCCGCGACGTCGCGGACTTGAATGATCGGCAGCATCAGTTTCACGACCGGCTTCACCGGCGAGGCGCCGCCGCGAAAGGCCTGTCCGCCGTAGAGCCCATAGCCCGGACGCACGAGATCGTAGTGATAGGCCGATCCCAGCATCAGTCCGTCGGACGCAGCGAGGCTCGCGGGCATCTTTGGCAGATGCCCGCGGAGACGATCGAATTCGGCGCGCTGGGCCTCGTTCTTCGCGTGCGCCGGCTGATCCGCGCACGCGAGATGGGACATCACGAGTCGAACGTCGAGAGGTTCGAGGTGTCGCTCATCGGCGCTGAGCGCCGCTACGTCGTCCCCGGAAAGTCCGAGGCGACCCAGGCCGCTGTCGACATGGAGAACCGCCGGCAGGGACCGCCGTTCCTGGACGGCACGCGCGGACCATTCCTCAATTTCAGCAAGGCTTCCGAGGCACGGCACGGCGCCCGACGCGACAAGCGTGTCCGCCGAACCTGGGACGAGACCATCGAGGACGTAGATCGACGCGCGAGGTCCAACGAGCGCGCGGACTTCGGCTGCCTCGTCGGACGTCGCGACGAAGAAGCTCTGGCAGCCGGCTTTCTCGAGCTGAGGTGCGATCGCGCCGACGCCAAGCCCATAGGCGTTGGCCTTGACCACGGCGCCGCATTCAGCAGGCGCAACCAGACGCGCGAGCGCTGCCCAGTTCTGAGCCACGGCGCCGACGTCTATAGTAAGTAGTCCTGTCCCGATGCCTGGCCCCGACGTGATCATGCCGCTCTGTGACATGAAACTCCGCGCGGCGGCAACCAACCGGACTGCGCCAATTCAGAGCCGCTGGCCCGATCTACCCACGGACGACCCTGGCTCAGCGCCGGACGCCACCGCTGCTCGGCTTTTCCCACTGCAGATAGAAGACGGTCACGACAGCCGTCAGCACCATGGTGCCGATGACCTCCGGCTGCTGGATGAACGAGAGCCAAGTGTTGAAGCCCGCGATGGTACCGCCCTTGGCCGTGAGCATCGAATTGGCGGCGATGATGACGAGCGTCACGAGAGCCGTGAGGCCAAGCGCTGTCAGAACCTGAATGGCCCGCTTCAAGAGCCTCGGAACCGAGAATGCTTTACCGGCGACATCAATCATGGTTCGGTCTGACATGGGGACCCCCTGGAGCCAAGTGACGACAGAATCTAGCTGATTCGGACGAATCGGGAGAGCGATCCGCGGAAACTGCATCTGCACCTCCGCTACCTGACGAGTACGGCGGGCGTGAGACGTTCGAACTCCAACAGGACAAACGCGAGAGAGTGAGGAGAACAAAACGTGATTGACGGACGAGAACAAACAGAGCACATTTGGTCACAATTGTTGGTCTGAGATTCGAGCTATAGGCTGGAGGCGACGATGACGAAGCCGGATTTGCGGGTGGTCGAAGGGGGCACGGCAGGCATGGACAAGAAGCAGGCGCTCGAAGCAGCGCTGGCACAGATCGACAAGAACTTCGGCAAAGGCTCGATCATGCGCCTCGGCACGAACGACAAGTCGATCGACGTGGAGGCGGTCTCAACGGGCTCTCTGGGGCTCGATATCGCGCTCGGCATCGGCGGTCTCCCGCGCGGGCGCATCATCGAGATCTATGGGCCAGAAAGCTCCGGCAAGACGACACTCGCCCTCTCCGTCATCGCGGAGGCCCAGAAGAAGGGCGGCATCGGCGCATTTGTCGACGCCGAGCACGCACTCGATCCCGTCTATGCCAGGAAACTCGGCGTCAAGGTCGAGGACTTGCTGATCTCCCAGCCCGACACCGGCGAGCAGGCGCTCGAGATCGCCGACACGCTCGTGCGCTCCGGCGCCATCGACGTGCTCGTGATCGATTCCGTCGCGGCCCTGACGCCGAAGGCAGAACTCGAAGGCGAAATGGGCGACAGCCTGCCCGGCCTACAGGCCCGCCTCATGAGCCAGGCGTTGCGCAAGCTCACGGCCTCGATCTCCAAGTCCCGCTGCATGGTGGTCTTCATCAATCAGATCCGCATGAAGATCGGCATCATGTTCGGCAACCCCGAGACGACGACCGGTGGCAACGCGCTCAAATTCTATTCTTCTGTCCGCCTCGACATCCGCCGCATCGGCCAGATCAAGGATCGCGACGAGCCGGTCGGCAACCAGACCCGCGTCAAGGTCGTCAAGAACAAGGTGGCCCCACCCTTCAAGCAGGTCGAGTTCGACATCATGTACGGGGAAGGCATCTCGAAAATGGGTGAACTCGTCGACCTCGGCGTCAAGGCCGGGATCATCGAGAAGTCCGGCGCCTGGATGTCCTATGGCGGCGAGCGCATTGGTCAGGGTCGCGAGAACACCAAGGAATATCTGAAAGCCAATCCCAAGATCGCCCACGCGATCGAAAAGGCGATCCGCGCGAATGCGGGCCTCATCGTCGACAAAATGCTAGCCGAACCGGAAGGCTCGGAGGGGTCGGCGGACGAGGTTCCCGACGAGGACGGCGTGTTGCCCGACGTCGAGGACACGCCGAAAAAGGGCAAGGGACGGCGTTGAGCAGCGCCCGATGGGCCGCAGCGCCAGGTGCGATCTCCGAACCGGCGTTAGTCCCGTTCTGGACATTCCTCCCACCCTGCGGCTAGAAACGGCCGATTTTCGGGATTGAGACATCGCCGGAGGGCGCCCAGTACGGGTGCCCTCTCGGCGCTTCGAGACGGGTACGGCTTCGATATGGCAGGCTTGAACGAGATCCGCAGCGCGTTCTTGGACTTCTTCGGGAGGAACGGTCACGAGGTCGTCGCATCCTCGCCCCTCGTCCCGCGCAACGATCCGACGCTCATGTTCACGAACGCGGGCATGGTGCAGTTCAAGAATGTCTTCACCGGCCAGGAATCGCGCCCCTATAAGACCGCTGCGACGTCCCAGAAGTGTGTCCGTGCGGGCGGCAAGCACAACGATCTCGACAATGTCGGCTATACCGCACGTCATCACACGTTCTTCGAGATGCTCGGAAACTTCTCGTTCGGCGACTACTTCAAAGAGCGCGCGATCGACCTCGCCTGGACGCTGATCACCAAGGAGTACGGCCTCGACAAGAAGCGCCTCATGGTCACCGTCTACCATGACGACGACGAGGCGGCGGCACTCTGGAAGAAGATTGCAGGCCTTCCCGAGAAGCGCATCATCCGCATCGCGTCGTCGGACAATTTCTGGGCGATGGGCGACACGGGTCCCTGCGGCCCCTGCTCCGAAATTTTCTACGACCACGATCCCGACGGCAAGAAAGGTATCGCCGGTGGTCCTCCCGGTTCGGCGGATGCGGACGGCGATCGCTTCATCGAGATCTGGAACCTCGTCTTCATGCAGTTCGAGCAGTATGAGGGCGGGCGCCGTGAAAAGCTGCCGAAGCCCTCGATCGACACCGGCATGGGCCTCGAACGCATCGCCGCCGTACTCCAGGGCGTGCATGACAATTACGACACCGATCTCTTCAAGGCGTTGATCTCCGCCTCAGTGGATGCGACTGGCGTCAAGGCCGAAGGCGAGGCTCGCTTCTCCCATCGCGTCATCGCCGATCATCTGAGATCTACAAGCTTCCTCCTCGCCGACGGCGTGCTGCCGTCGAACGAGGGACGCGGTTACGTTCTCCGCCGCATCATGCGCCGCGCCATGCGCCACGCCCATCTTCTGGGCGCACGCGAACCCCTGATGTACCGGCTCGTTCCCGCCCTCATGCGCCAGATGGGCGAGAGCTACCCTGAACTCGTCCGCGCCCAGCCGCTCATTTCCGAGACCCTAAAACTTGAGGAAACGCGCTTCCGCAAGACGCTCGAGAACGGCTTGAAACTTCTCTCCGAAGCCTCGTCCGGTCTGACTTCCAGCCACACGTTCCCCGGCGACGTGGCGTTCAAGCTCTACGACACCTATGGCTTCCCGCTCGATCTCACCGAGGACGCCCTGAAGCCGCGCGGTATCGCCGTCGACACGAAAGCGTTTGAAACCGCGATGGAGAAGCAGCGGGAGGATGCCCGCCGCGCCTGGAAGGGTTCGGGCGAAGCCGCGACCGAAACGATCTGGTTCGAGATCCGCGAAAAGACCGGCGCCACGGAATTCCTCGGCTACGACACGGAGAAGGCCGAGGGCGTCGTCGCTGCGATGGTGAAGGACGGCAGGGACGCGAACGAACTGAAGTCCGGAGAAAAGGGCCAGATCGTCGTCAACCAGACGCCCTTCTATGGCGAGAGCGGCGGTCAGGTCGGCGATCAGGGTGTCATGCGCGGTCCTAAGGACGCGCTGTTCCGCGTGACTGGCACGGCAAAGAAGCTTGGCGACCTCTTCGTCCACGACGGCGTTGTCGAGCGCGGCTCCTTCAAGCCGGGCGATGCCGTCGAGCTTGAGGTTGATCACTCGCGCCGCACCGCGACGCGCGCCAACCATTCCGCGACCCATTTGCTGCACGAGGCCCTCCGTGAGGTTCTCGGCACCCACGTCGCGCAGAAGGGCTCGCTCGTGGCACCCGACAGGTTGCGCTTCGACTTCGTCCACCAGAAGCCCATGAGCCCGGAGGAAGTGCGTCAGGTCGAGGACATCGCCAACGCCATCGTGCTCGAGAATGCAGCCGTCGAAACGCGCCTCATGGCCCTCGACGACGCGAAGGCATCGGGAGCCATGGCGCTCTTCGGTGAAAAGTACGGCGACGAAGTCCGCGTCGTCTCCATGGGGAACCCGCGGCCCGGTTCCAACAAGGCCTGGTCGGTCGAGCTTTGCGGCGGCACGCACGTGAAGCGAACCGGCGACATCGGCCTCGTCAAGATTATTGCGGAGGCAGCCTCCGCAGCGGGCGTGAGACGCATCGAGGCGCTGACTGCGGAAGGTGCGCGCTCGTATCTCGCCAGCGCCGAGGAACGCCTCAAGGAAGCAGCCGCACTCTTGAAGACGCGCCCCGAGGACCTGATGGAGCGCCTGCGTACGCTGGTCGATGAGCGAAAATCGCTCGAGAAGCAGCTCGCGGACGCCAAGAAGCAGATGGCGATGGGCGGTGGCGGCGCGGGCAAGGACGCAGCACCAATCGTCGAGGTCGCCGGCACCAAACTCTTGAAGCTCGCGGTCTCCGGCGTCGAGATGAAGGACCTCAAAGCCATGGCCGACGACGGTCGCGCCAAGATCGGCTCGGGCGTCGTCGCCATCGCGAATGCAAGCGCGGACGGCAAGCTCGGCATCGTCGTGGCCGTGACACCGGATCTCGCCGGCCGCTACAACGCCGTCGATCTCGTGCGCGCTGCATCCGAAACGGCGGGCGGCAAGGGTGGCGGCGGACGTCCGGACATGGCCCAGGCCGGAGGACCCGACGGCGCCAAGGCCGCGGACGCGCTCGCGGCCATCGAGGCGTTGATCGCGGGCTGAGCTGCGCACGTAGACCAAATCTGACACGTGACCGATCAAGGGAGACTATGAATGCGAGTGCTGATGGCGTGTGTTGCTGCAACTCTGGCCGTGATGTCCACGAGCGCTCGCGCCGAGACCGCGGCCGCGACCATGTGCGGTCGTCCCGCCGACATGGTGCAGATCGTCATCGAACAGCAGAAGCCCTCGGTCGTGAGCCTCTGGCGCGATCAGAAGCTCTTCGTCAATCGCGACAATGACGACGGCAGCGTCTGGGTGTTCTCGCTGCAGAACACGACCGTCCATCCCGCCGCCATCTGCCGCCGCACCGTCAAAGATGCGGACGGCAAGGAAACCATCGAGAACGGCCAGCTCTGCACCGCGGGCGAAAAGGCGTGCACGCATTTCGCGGCCCAGGTCGCCGAACGGCTCGCCAAGATCGATGCGGGCACCCGCTGACGGACACAGTGGCATAATTCAGAGCCAGTCACCGCTATGACGGCGCGGGCACGCCGTCACCGAGCCCGCCTGCGGAAGAACAACGCACGCATAGACCCGATCTGCCGCTTGTCGCATCTCCGATCGTGCCCGATGCTGTCTCGAGGCGGACACGGCGATTGGCGGGGGCATGGCGGGCGCAGCGGACATCTCGGCTTACAAGGATTTCGCGATCGTGCTGGCGACGGCCGCCGTCGCAGTGCCGACGCTCGCGCGCGTCAAGGTCAATCCGATCCTGGCCTACCTCCTGATGGGGATCGTGCTCGGTCCCCATGGCCTCGGCGCGTTGTCTCACAGTTTCACGCCCCTGCAGTGGGTCACGGTCCGAAGCCCGGAACTCCTCGCCGGCATCGGCGAGCTGGGAGTCACGTTTCTACTCTTCTTCATCGGGCTCGAACTGGCCCCGCAACGCGTCTGGACCATGCGCCGGCTCGTCTTCGGGCTCGGCTCACTGCAGATCGTCATCTCGGCTGCACTCCTCGGCGGCATCGCCCATGCCCTCGGTCAATCGACCCCCGCCGCGATCCTGATCGGCTTTGCGCTGGCTCTGTCATCGACCGCGATCGTCGTCGAATTGCTGTCGCGGCAGAACCGCATGTCGCTCGGCACGGGCCGGTCGAGCTTCGCGATCCTCTTGATGCAGGATCTCGCCGTTGTCCCCCTGATGCTTCTGATCCCTGTCCTGGCGCCGGGAGGAACCGGATCGATCCTGGTCGGGATCGCAACGGCACTCGGGCAGACGCTCCTCGCCATCGGCCTCATCGTGGCCATCGGCTATGTGATCTTGAGGCCGCTGTTCCGCCTCGTCGGAGAGGCCGACAGTCCCGATCTTTTTGTCGGCGCGGTGCTGCTGGTCGCGGTCGGAAGCGGCGTCGCGACCGCCGCGGCCGGTCTCTCGATGGCCCTGGGCGCCTTCATCGCTGGACTGCTTTTGGCCGAAACCGAGTATCGCAAGGCGATCGAGGCCGTCATCGAGCCGTTCAAGAGCCTGTTGCTCGGCGTCTTCTTTTTCGCCGTTGGCGCCGAGATTGATCTTGCGTCGATCGCCGCCAACCCATTTCAGGTCGTGCTCGGCGTCGTCGCCCTGATCGTCATCAAAGGCATCGTGGCCGGAGGCTTGACGCGCGCATTCGGCTTCAATGCAACAGTTGCGGGCCGCACCGGCGCATTGATGGGACCCGGCGGCGAGTTCGCCTTCATCCTTCTTGGCCAAGCCGTCCTCGCGCAAATCATCGAGCCCGCAGCCGGCGGATTTCTGATCACGATCGCCTCGCTCTCCATGGCGCTGATCCCGGTTCTCGATGCGGCCGCCAAGGCCGCCTTCCCGATCAAATCCACGGCCGCACCTGACCCCGCGCTCACCCTGACGCCCGTTGATGCGCCGCCCGTAACGGCGATCGTCGTTGGATTCGGACGCGTCGGAGAACTGGTATCGAACATGCTCGACGTACATGGCATCAGCCATTTCATCACCGAGAAGCGCCCCGACCTGGTGACGCTCGGCCGGAAATCGGGCCGGCCGATCTATTTCGGCGATGCCCTCAATCGCGGGTTTCTCGAACGCTGCGGTCTCGCAAATGCGCGGGCGATCATTCTGACGCTGCACGACTGGGACGCCATGGAGCGCATCGTTGGCGAGGTCCGCGCGATACGCCCCGACATCACGATCATCGCCCGCGCGCGCGACGCGGGCCATGCGCAGAAGCTCTATGAGATCGGCGTCACCGATGCGGTCCCCGAAACGATCGAGGCGAGCCTGCAGCTCTCAGAAGCCGTCCTGATCGATCTCGGCATACCGGCCGGACCCGTCATCGCGTCCATCCATGAGAAGCGCGACGAATTTCGCTTGGCCCTCCAGAAGGCGGCCAAGAGTGCCGGTCGCACTGCGAGCCGGGGGCTCCGCAGCAAGGTCGCCGACAGGCAGAAATCGTGAGCGCTATTCGGTCACTTTAGACCAGTCGAGAACGTCGAAATCCGTAAGGAGCGTGACGGGGTTACCGGCGGCGTCGTAGCCGACCCATGTCGCATAAGTGCCGTCGCCCCACCCGGTATCGAAGACGACGATGTTCGCAGGGCCACTGTCCTTGACGAGACGGAACCCACTCGACCCTTTCTCCCGCATACCGCGGATTTGACCTTCGTCGAGCCACGCCTCGAGCAGATCGTCGTTCGTCTCGATGGCGGCCAACGCGGCTTTGCCCGCCTCGGGATCGAAAAAGGCGCCGAGCCCCGACGACACCTCGTATCCCGCCGCCTCGTTCGGGTTCTCGACATCCCGCCGGTGGCCCTCGGGATAGGCCGGCGCCCAGCGCACGGCTGGAACGTCCGAAAGGTCGACGCGGGCGAACGTCACCCGTCCGCGCCCCATGGACCCCTGCAGTACCGCGAGCCGGACGGGGAAGCGGCCGTTGGGGATGGCGACGTCGAACGGCGGGCTGCCGAGTGAGACAAAGATGTCGGCGGCCACGACCTTTCCGCTCACAACGACTAGATGGCCAAGTTCCGAGACCCTAAAGAAGATTTTGACCGGACGTGGCGCTTCGCCGGGCAGGGAATCGTCCGCCGTCGCGACGAAATCCGGTGAGAAGGCCCGGTCGAAAAACTGGACCTGAGCCCCCGCCGGACCGAAAGCCTGTCCCGCATCGGTCGCCGCAACCTCACCCGCCAGCCCATGCAGAAGACTGACGATGAGCACAAAGATTGTTGCGCCGCGGCGCGCCATGACCTGAACCTCTTTCTCGCGACAATGGCGGAACTTCATTCACGACGGCAACACTTGCGGCAAGCCTACGCGGTGTGCGACTTGTTTGACGCAGGCCCGACAGCGTCTGCCGACCGGCCCTTGCGGCGGCGTCACAAAGGCGCAATGATCGGCTTGTCTAAAGGGCTGCGCTGGATCCCGCCATGGAAAGCTGGACCAGAAACTTCAGTATGTTCAGAGAGCTGCTCCCGGGGGTTCACATGAAGTACACTGCACGCAAGAGTCTTGTAGGCGCGGCTGCGGCCGCCATGATGTCGATTGCAGCTCCCGCTTGGGCCGCACCCGATCTCATTATCCAGCAGGTCGATACCGACTTGAAGTTCGTCGGCTGCGAAGTCAACCAGCCGCTCGTCGAGGGAACGATCGTCATCCGCAACAACGGTGACAGCGAAGCGAACCTTCGTGAGGCCTCCGACCTTTTTCGGAGCTTCGTTGCGATCTACAACCCCGAGAACATCGATCTCATCGAGAAAGATACCAAGCGGACCAAGATGGAGCCCAAGGAACAGCGCTCCATCACGATCAGCATGGGCGGTGGTAAGGTCAAGAAGGGCCGGAACTATAATGCGTTCCCCGAAGAAGCCTCGAGCGGCTTCCCGACCGACAAGGACTGGCTGACGAACCGCTCCAAGTACGAAGTGCAGATCAAGAAGGTCCAGCAGTTCCTGAAGGACCGCGGCTACGCGATCTCGAAGATCGACGGCAAGTGGGGCTCGAGCTCCAAGAGCGCCTTGAAGGCGTTCCAGAGCCAGGTCGGCCTCAGCGCCACGGGCGATTGGAGCGAAGCCACGGGCATGAAGATCGCCGAACTCGGTGGCGGAGCGCCCACCGCCACGTTGAAGAACATCGTCGACTCGCAGGGCCGCACGAAGATCACGGTGTTCGCCGTCGTCGATCCTTACAACTTGATCGAGGAGTCGAACGAGAACAACAACATCCTCGCTCTGACGGGCTACGTCCCCGGGTGCGAGAAGTAAGTTCGACCAAATGTACCTGCCAAAAAGGGCCGTGCGGAGCGATCCGCACGGTCCTTTTTCGTGCGTCCTGGCGATGGCACGACGATCTCTCAGGAAGAGGCGCTGAACGCGGGCAATTGCGGCGCTGGCATGCCGTCACTGACGCCTGAGCCGACCTCCAGATCACAACTCGACCCGCGAAAGGAAAAGGGCCGGCACATCGGCCGACCCTTCTCGAATTCGCAACGAACGAGCGCGGTCCTGGTCGATCAGCGCGAGTAGAACTCGACCACCAGGTTCGGCTCCATGACGACCGGATAAGGAACGTCCGAGAGTGCCGGCACGCGGACCATCTTGGCGGTCATCTTGCCGTGATCGACCTCCAGATAGTCGGGAAGGTCGCGCTCGGCGCTCTTGATCGCTTCGAGCACCAGCGGCAGCTGACGTGAAACTTCTTTGACCTCGACCACATCGCCGATGCGCAGACGGTAGCTGGGGATCGTCACACGGCGGCCGTTGACCGTCACGTGGCCGTGGCTGACGAACTGGCGCGCGGCAAACACCGTCGGCACGAATTTCGAGCGATAGACAAGCGCGTCGAGGCGCCGCTCGAGCAGACCGATCAGCGTCTCCGACGTCGAACCCTTGGCGCGCGAGGCTTCCTCGTAGAGCTTGTGGAACTGACGCTCTGAGATATTGCCGTAGTAGCCCTTGAGCTTCTGCTTGGCCTTCAGCTGCTGGCCGAAGTCCGAGAGCTTCGAGACGCGGCGCTCACCGTGCTGGCCGGGGCGGCTCTCGCGCTTGTTGAGCGGACTCTTGGGCCGGCCCCAGATATTCTCGCCGAGACGGCGGTCGATCTTATGTTTCGCGGCAACGCGTTTTGACATGGTCGTAAGCACTCCAGTCGAGGTTTGGAGCGCCCCCTCCTCTGCCTCGTCCCGAACTGGAGAAGGCCGACAGGCTACCGGCGTTGCCGGAAACCACGGGTGCGCAAAAGAATACGCGGGCCCGAAGACCCGCGAAGATGCGTCGTGTAGTCCAATTTCACTGGCCGGTCAACCGGGTGCAGGTGCGGCCGCCAGACCCAAGCGCCAAGACCCCAGCCGCCAGACACAAAAGCACCCCTTGAGGGGCCCCCGACGCCTACTGCTTCTCGGCCGAGGCAGGTGTCGTCGAGCCGGTCGCCGTGCCGGCGGGATCGCTGCCGTCGATCCGTGCCGCCGGGATCTTGAAGTTCGGCCCGGCCTTCACGTACGTCGCGATGGCTTCCTTGACCTTGGCCTTCTTATCCGCAGGGCAGTCGATCTTCGGCTGCTTGATCTCGGTGTTGACGACCGACTTCCCGTTCTCGGTCTCGACAAGCTTCATGGTGCTGGTCTGGATCATCACAGTAGCGAGGTGCAGCGAGTGGATGTAGACGAGCTGCTGGTCGGTCCATTTCTTCTTTTCGATCTCGCGATTCATGAGCGAGCGGTAATTGATCACCTGATCGTCCGGAAGGTCGCACTTCTGAGCCTCGGCCGACACGTAGCCGACTTTGATGATCTCGCCCGCGACATCGAGCGGAACCATCACCTCTTCCTTCTTCGACTTGTCGATCACGATCACGCGGCCGTCTTGCATCGAGTACTGCTGCGGAACGAGGGCCCAGGCATACTCCATGAGAGAGCGGACAGATTTTTCGCTCAGCTGCTGCGCGGCGGCGGGTCCCGCTGCCAGGGCGGTCATCGCCGCAGCCATGGAAATTCCAATGATCCCCGCCTTAACCGTGGTCCGCATCTGGGCTGCCCCTATCCGTCGTTGGTTTGTTGTTATGGACCCCGCCAGCGGCGGCGTCCGCGGTCTCGGGGCTCTTGCGCATCCATGAGGCCGGCGCTCCCGCACCCGACCCTGGACCCTCCACGCGCTACGACCCGTTTGCGGCGCATGGCTCGGCTCAAAACGTGTCGAGAACAAGGCGGGTCAGGGGGACGTTTTGCGCCCCCGATCCTTGCCCCGGGAAAGAGTGGCAACAATGCCACGCAAGGTCTTCACCTCCTGCGCTGTTAACTCCGTCCGCGTCAGCATCGTACGCAAATTTCGTGTGACCGACGGGCGTTTGTCAGGCGAACTGAAGAAGCCGGATTTGTCCAGCTCAGCTTCGAGATGTTCAAATAAACCCTGCAACTCCGCTTTGGTTGCCGGACTGTCGTCGCCAAGATTGAGGCCAGATGCCACGGGAGTTTCGTAGGTCGTGACACGGCCGAGGCTCGCCCCTCCGCTTTCCCGCATCCACTCGTAGCCGAGGATCAGAACGGCCTGCGCGAGATTGAGCGAGGCGAAGCGGTTGTTGACCGGGATCATCACGATCGCATCGCACTCGGCGACTTCACCCGTCTCGAGGCCGTTCCTCTCCCGTCCGAAGACGATGCCGCATCGCTCGCCACGTCCGATCCGCTTGCGCATCTCGACGACGACTTCCGCCGGCGTCATGACCGGCTTCCTGAGGTCGCGCTGCCGCGCGGTCGTCGCGCAGACCCAATTGAGATCGGCCAGCGCGTCCGAAAAACATCCATGCGCCGTCGCGTCGTCGATGACGTAGTTGGCCCCCGACGCGGCAATCCGCGCCTTCTCGTTCGGCCACCCGTCGCGCGGCGCCACGAGCCTCAGACTGTCGAGGCCGAAATTGGCGCAAGCACGCGCCACCATGCCGATGTTGTCCGGCAACTGAGGCTCGACGAGAACGACGACCGGCGTCTCCCCCGGTCCAGCGACGGGTTCGCCCTTGATGTGCGCGCGACGAATTCCGTGCCGCAATTTCCGAATGACGCGCCGCGCCCAGAACCAGTAGTTCTCGCCCGACCACGTTTTTTCGAGTGCCTCCAGCGCCGGTGTCGCAATGACGTCGGTGCCTTGTCCCCTGAGGCGCACCGCGCCATCTCCAACGATAATCTCACCGTGGCGCGCGATAAACTGATCGATTGTGTGGATGCCCAACGCTTCCGTCCGCCGCTTGCAGCCAGGACAACTCGCGCCGTCCGCTTCGCAGCGGAGTTCCGCGCAATAACTGAGAACAGGCTCCAGCGTCGTCCGATCGAGAGCCGGAACGGAGAGCGCCGCGAGACCGTCGTCGATCGTTTTCTCGTGACACGCATGCACCACGCCCGCGACGCGGACATCGCTTCCCGCTAGACAGGGCTCCGGGTGGCCATCTGGCCCGGTCTTGATCTCGATCACCATCGGGGAACCACGTCTCGCCTAAGTTGGGCCGATGGCTATAGCCCAGGTTGGCTAAAGACGCACGGGAGGCGAGGATGGCGAGGTCGCGGAAGCTGATTTTGGTACTATGTCTCGGGATCCTGGCCGCTATTGCGCCAACTGCCATTGTCCAAGCCGAAGATGAAGAACCGCCCAAGCCGGCGACGGCGACACCGGAGAAGGGTTTGGCCCTCGCCCAGCGCCTTTGCAGCGGGTGCCATCTCGTCGAAGGCCGCGAGGGCACGGTGCCGGCCGGCATTCCGTCGCTGAAAGGCATCGCCAACACGAAAGGTCAGACAGGGAAGCGCATCGAACAGACGCTCATTCAACCCCACACGCCGATGCCCGACATGCTTCTCACCCGCGACGAGATCAGGCACCTCCTCGCGTATCTGGAAACCCTGCGGACCAACCCCGAAATCGCCCCCCTGTTTCAGCCTGCCGATCCCGACAAGCCCGCCTATCCCAAGCCGTCCTGATCTACCCGGCAAACCCTACCAGAGAGGCTCCTTGGGACCATTGGCCATCCTTGCGTGAACGGCCGTTCTGTTGCATTGCAACGAAACGGGCCCGCACGCGAGGGCCGCGCCGTGCGAGGGGGGCTCAGAATGCAGAAGATCAAGGTAGCAGGCACCGTCGTCGAGCTCGATGGTGACGAGATGACACGCATCATCTGGCAGCTCATCAAGGACAAGCTGATCCACCCATATCTGGACCTCACGCTCGAATATTACGACCTCGGCATCGAGCACCGCGACAAGACCGCCGACCAGGTGACGATCGACGCCGCCAACGCCATCAAGAAGCATGGTGTCGGCGTCAAGTGCGCGACGATCACGCCCGACGAGGCACGCGTCAAAGAGTTCAACTTGAAGGAGATGTGGAAAAGCCCGAACGGCACGATCCGCAACATCCTGGGCGGCGTCATCTTCCGCGAGCCGATCATCTGCAAGAATGTGCCGAGGCTCGTGCCCGGCTGGACGCAGCCGATCATCGTCGGCCGCCATGCCTTCGGCGATCAGTACAAAGCGACCGATTTCAAGTTCCCGGGCAAAGGGACGCTCTCGATCAAATTCGTCGGCGAGGACGGCAAGGTCATCGAGAAGGAAGTCTTCAAGGCCCCCAACGCCGGCGTCGCCATGGCGATGTACAACCTCGACGACAGCATCCGCGAGTTCGCCCGCGCGTCCTTCAACTACGGTTTGAACCGCAATTACCCCGTCTACCTCTCGACCAAGAACACGATCCTCAAAGCCTACGACGGCCGCTTCAAGGACATCTTCCAGGAGGTCTTCGACGCGGAGTTCAAGGACGAGTTCCAGAAGCGCAAGCTCGTCTACGAGCACCGTTTGATCGACGACATGGTGGCCTCCGCCTTGAAGTGGTCCGGGGGCTACGTCTGGGCGTGCAAGAATTACGATGGCGACGTGCAATCCGACACGGTCGCGCAGGGCTTCGGCTCGCTCGGGCTCATGACCTCGGTGCTTCTGACGCCCGACGGCAAGACCATGGAAGCCGAAGCGGCCCACGGCACGGTCACGCGCCACTACCGCGAACACCAGAAGGGCAAGGCGACCTCGACCAACGCCATCGCCTCGATCTTCGCCTGGACGCGCGGGCTCGCACACCGCGCGAAGCTTGACGGAAACGCCGAATTGACGCGCTTCGCCGAGACACTCGAAAAAGTATGCGTGGCGACCGTCGAAGCCGGCTTCATGACGAAGGATCTCGCTCTCCTCGTCGGCCCGGATCAGAAATGGCTCTCGACGACCGGCTTCCTCGACAAGATCGACGAGAACCTGAAGAAGGCGATGGCGTAGGCCGGCTCATCCCAGCCGCCACTGGACCGTCCGCAGGGTCGCGGCCCGCCGACACTGTGCCCTACATCATCGCTTCTCCGCCGCCCTGACCTCGTTCCAAAAGGCATCCATCTCTTCGAGCGTCGACTGGTCCGGCGTGCGTCCCATCTCCGCCAGCCGCGCTTCAATGTGCCGGAAACGGCGCGTGAATTTCGCGTTCGCGCGGCGGAGCGCGGCTTCGGGATCGATTGCGAGATGGCGCCCGATGTTGGCCATGACGAACAGGAGATCGCCGTACTCCTCTTCAACACGATCCCGGCGCGCGACATCCCCGTCGCCGCGCGGGTCCGCCGGCAGCGCTTCGACTTCGAACTCTGCCAACTCCTCCCGCAGTTTCTCGAACACGGGCGCAAGGCTCGGCCAGTCGAAACCCACGCGCGCGGCTTTCTCCTGGAGCTTCAAGGCCCGTGTCAGCCCCGGTAGGCCGACCGGCACGTCGTCGAGAAGCGAGGCTCTCGGAGGGTTCGATGGCTCGTCGGCCGACGCGCTCCGAAGTCGCTCCCGCTCGGCCGCCTTGGCCGCGCGCTCCCCTGCTTTGATCCGCGCCCAGAAATCTGTCTCCGCCCCTCGGGCGCGCTCCTCGGGCGTGCCGAAGACGTGCGGATGCCGCCGGATCATCTTCTGGCCGATCCCGTCGGCGACCGCATCGAAATCGAACGCTCCGGCCTCTTCCGCCATTTGCGCGTGATAGACAACCTGAAGCAGAAGGTCGCCTAACTCTTCCCTGAGATCCGCGAGATCGCCCCTCTCGATCGCGTCCGCAACCTCGTAGGCCTCCTCGATCGTATAGGGAGCAATCGTCCCGAACGTCTGTTCGAGGTCCCAGGGGCATCCGGTCCCGGGCGTTCGGAGGGCGCGCATGATCGTGAGAAGCCGCGCGAGGGGCGCCTCGGGAAGATCGGAGAGGTCAGTCATAGGAGGTTGCTCGTCAGCCGCTGGTTGCGGCCGGGACCCTACTGAGAGACGCGCGCGGAGGAAAGCCGCGGACGAAACGCCCAAGCCAGGAGGTCCCGCCGCCAGATCACGACGGCCGCAAGCGGCAATAGCCAGCCGAGCCAAGCCGCGGCCGCGTAGGCGGCCTCGAAGGGCAAGTCGAGCCAGATCGCTGAGCCCGTGATGAGGCGGAACCAGACGGCACCGGTCGTCACCGCCGTCATGGCGAGCATCAGCACGGCATGGGCTGCTCGTTCATTCCGGCGGATCGCCACAATCGCGGCCGCGAACAACCCGAGCCACACGAGGCCCTGAACTAAAAAGCCAAGCCGCGCAACGGCTCCCGAATGACTGGCGATCGCGACCGGAAGCGACGTCAGCCCCCCGATCACCACGAAAGCGCCCAACAGCCACCCCGTTTTGCGATGAAGCTCTGGACAACCGCGGAGCCCGATCACGACCGGCAACAGCAGAAGGGCGATCGCGGAAGCCAGCATATGGAGCCGGAAGACGACCGGCAGCGCCTGATCCAGGAGCCACATTTCGAAAGGCAGTGCGATGATCCCCGCCCCCGAGCCGAGCGCGACGAACGCGACGACGACCGACACCGCCAAACCAAGCCCAAAAACGAGGCCCGCAATCATGGAACCGAGAGAGCGCGAAGCTGGGAGGGGTGCAATGGTCATGGTCGCAATGATGATCGCGGTCTGTGGCGTCACTTGGGCCCTCGGCACCGCAGTCATGGCCGGCGATGCCCCATCCGCGGAACCAATCGAATTGGCTGCCATGACACCGGCCGACATTTCAGGGCGCTGGTCGGGAACGACCCGCGCCATCACCGCCGATCCCGGCCGATGCGGTCCAGACGGATGCAAGCTGACCATGGACATCTCGAAATGCGGTGACGGCTGGTGCGGGATCGAGGTCCGCGACAGCGATGCATGCGGCGGGCAGGCACTGCAACTCAAATCAGCCGCGGAACCCGACCGCAAAGCCAACGTGTTCACAGGCAAGCTCTCACTCGCCGAGGGCGCTCAGGACTACGTCGTCGAAGCCTACTTCTACGAACGTGACGGCGCCGTACGCACGCTCTCCTTCGTCGGCGACACGGGTCCCGAATTGATGATGTTCCGCCGCTCGTTTCCGTTCCACGCGAACCTGACGGCTTCCGGCGAAGCGAAATGCAAACCCGAAAAGCCGACGAGCTGAGTGCCGGTCGATGTCGAGCCGTCACATCAAATCCGCTTTGGCGCTGAAGCTGGCGGCTCCTCTCCTGCTCCGCTAAGGTTTCCCCGGTTCGCAGCCGGGGGGCTACCATGTACGTCGCGCGCGTTCTCCTGAATGGCATTTTGATCGTCGGTGAAATCGCCGCCTGTGCCGGCATCGCGTGGGCCGCACTCCATCATCCCTGGCTTTTCGCGGGCGTGACCGCAGGCGCGGCATTCGCCGTCGGAGCGGGTCTCGAGATCGCGCGCCTCAGGAACGAAGTGCGCTTCTATTTCGGACGCGAGACGCTGTCCGCGGGCGGACTCTTTCTGCCCGTCGTCGGTCTCATGGAAGCACTCTTCAAGGGGCTCCTGGCCGCGGTCGCAGCGATCCTCACCTTCGCGGGAACCGATCATTCGCGCCTCTTCTTCATCGCGATCGCCTTCGGTGTCACGATTTATGCCGGCGTCGCCATGCTGCGCGCGCTCTCGATCGGTCTCGGAGCGAGCCCCGCGCGCTGGGGCTTCTTCCGCCTGGGCGCGCCGTTGGGTCTGCTCTTCTCGGCACTCATCGCCGTCATGGCCGCTTATCAGGTGATCCCGCCGACGAGCGTCGGCCAGATCGGCTGGTCCATCGTCTGGGACATGCCGAAGATCCCAACTGTCGAGCAGGTGAGCGAGCTGCTGTTTCAGATCAAGCAGGCCTTCGACGGTTTCGTCGTGACCATCCTCTCGACCGTGATGGCGGAGCGCTGGGCACGGATCGTGGCGGTCCTCATCTCGGTCAACGTGCTCGCGGGGTTTGTGGCCGCGTTCTACGCCTCTCTCATCGCAGGTGTCGTCAACGCGGTGGAGCGCCCCGCCGAAAAGTAGCTGCCGGCCCCCGGCCTGAAACCGCGACGGACGGGTCACCGAGATTGAATCATGCTATCGGCACTGAAACGGCGCGTGCAGGCGATCCGGCGCGTGCGCTCGGCGAAATCGAGGAACGTCTGCCCCGCCATGGACGAGCGGATGCGAACCCCGCAATCGATTTTCGAGGCCGGTGTCGCGGCGCAAATCGCGGGCAGAACCGCCGACGCCGAGCGCCACTACCGCGCCGTGCTCGCCGCCGAACCCGCACACGCGGGTGCGCTCGCAAACCTCGGCGCTCTCTGCCGTGCCTCCGGACGGCCCGTCGAGGCGCTGGAGCTTCTGCGAAGGGCCGCCGAGACGCCCAGTCCTTCTTTCGACGTTCTCTACAACTTCGGGAATGCGCTGGCCGCCATAGGTGAGACCGAAGAGGCGATCGGGATTCTGCGCCGAGCGCACGACCTCGAAGCCGACAATACGCGGGTCGCTCTGAGATTAGGGCTGCTCTTGGCCGACGCTGGCAACGCGCGCGAGGCGGCCGCGATCCTTCTTGGCGCAGTGCGTCGCTTGAAGCACGATGATCCCGGCCTCGCGAACGGCAACGCCCTTCCGCGCGTGGCAGCCTTCCTGTTCGAGTCTGGCGATCGTGACGCCTCGATCCCGCTCTTCGAAGCCATCGCCGCGAAGCGTCCTGCGAGCGCCGAAGCACAATTCAATCTTGCCGTGGCGCAGATGCGCGTGTCGCTGCACGATGCGGCACTGGCCGCCTACCGCCGCGCCTATGCGCTAGACCCCGCCAACAGCGATGCGCTGACCGGGATTGCGAACAGTCTAGTCATCACCGGCGCCGCGGATGAAGCCGTCTCGGTCTACGAATTAGCACTCGCCGATCCACGCCACAGACGTGTGGCCGCCTCCGCCTATCTCATGGCGCTCCTCTATGACGGCACGCGAAGCGGCCTCGCGATCGCCGCGGCGCACCGTGACATTGCATCCGAGCTGGTCGACCCGGCGGCTTCTCCGCGCCGCTTAGCGAGCCAGCGTCCCGCGATCCAGCAAGAGGGAACGACGCCATCATCGACCCTGCGCGTCGGCTATGTCACGGCCGACCTCGGCGCAGCCCATCCCGTCGATCAGTTCCTGATCCCCATCCTCGAGCGCCATGCGAGCGCCGGTATCGCGCAGTTCATCTATGCCAACACAGACCGCATCATCGCCGAGCCGTTGCGCTCGGATCGCTGGACGACGCGGCGCGACATCGCGCGCGCGAGCGATACGGAAGCCGCGCAACTCGTTGCCGCCGACGGCATCGACATCCTGATCGACCTCTCCGGCCATACGCGCGGGCACAGGCTCTCGCTGTTCGCAAGCCGTCCGGCACCCATCACCGCGACCTTTCTCGGCTATCCCCACACAACGGGTCTAGCGAGCATCGACTACCTCATCGCGGACGAGACGGTGTTGCCGCCCGGAACGGAAGCCGAAGCAGCGGAATCGATACTGCGCCTTCCCGATGCGTTCCTTTGTTTCGCACCACCGCCGACAATGCCGGTCCCGACCGGAAAGCATCCCGAGGGTCCCCCTGTCTTCGGCTCTCTCAATCATTTGCCGAAACTCGGTCCGGAAACTCAGGCGCTCTGGGCCGATGTTTTGAAGGCCGTCCCTGGGAGCCGCCTCCTCGTAAAATGTGCACCCTTCGCGGAACGGAGCGTTCTGGAGCGCTTCCGCGCACGCATGGTCTCGAACGGCATCGCGCCGGACCGGCTGATCCTGGAGCCGCCGGAGCCCTTCGCGGATGCCATGTGCGCCTACGAGCGGATCGACATCGCGCTCGATCCCACGCCCTATAACGGCGGCACGACGACGGCGCACGCGCTCTGGATGGGCGTTCCGGTCGTGACACTTTGCAGTGATCGCTTCTGCGGCCGCATGGGCGCGAGCCTTTCGCGCGCGGCCGGACTTCCCGAGAACGTCACCATCACACGCGAAGGCTACGTTGCGCGCGCAGCCGAACTCGGGGCCGACGTCGCGCGCGTGCGGGGTGCACGGAGGTCCCTCCACAACCTCGTGCGATCGAGCCGTCTCTGTGACGTCGACCGATACAGCGCCGCGCTCATTGCCTTGTTCGAGCGGATGGCCGGCGCGCGTTGAGCCGTGGCGTCAAGGATCGAACTCCCGCGCGAGCCGGAATCCCAAGTCATTGGCTCTGAGCCCGATCGAGACGCGGTTTCGATCTGCCGAGCGCAGCTGCGCGGCCGGAAAGCGCCACGATCCCCCGCGCACGACACGCTGGTCGCAATCACCGGCAACCCATGCGGCCCCCGACGCCTTGAGGTCCTGGGGCTTCATCTCGTAACTTTCGTTCCAGCAGTCTTCGAGCCATTCGTAGGCGTTGCCAGCCATGTCGTGGAGACCGAAGGCGTTCGGCAGCTTCTTGCCGCGCTCCTGCGATCGCTCGCCCGAATTGTCCTTGAACCAGGCGTAGTCCGAAGCCGCGTCCATTCCATCGCCGAATGCGAAGACGGATTGCGTGCCGGCTCGCGCCGCGTACTCCCATTCAGCTTCTGAGAGGAGCCGATAGACCCGGCCCGTGATGCGGCTCAACCAGGCGGCGTAATCCTTGGCGTCGGACCAGCTGAGAAAAATGGCCGGACGTTCGCCGCGGCCCCAACCCCTGTCAGAAACATCGGGACACGCGCCCGCGGCGACGCAGACGTCCCACTCGGCAAACGACACTTCGAACTTCGAAACAGCCAAGGCTTTTGGCACCGTCACCGCATGTTGCGGACCCTCGTCCGGCCGCCGTTCCGCCTCCACGTCAGCCGAGCCCATCGTGAACGCACCGGGCGGCACGACGACCATAACCGGACACCCGACCCGGCAGTCCTGGAATTCGCCGCCGGCCTTGGCAGCGACCTCGCCTTCTTCCGCGCCGGTGACGACCGACGGCCCCATGCGCGCATGCCACGTGTAGAACTCGTAGAGGGCCTGCTGCTGATACCATGCTGCGGCGCCCATCACGACGCAGGCGAACAACCCGACGCATAAGGCAAGCGCGCGTTGTCCCCAGCGGAGCGCCACGCGTTCGCGCGCGAGCGCCAGTTCGCGAACGTGATGAGCCTCGCGTTCCCGCTTGAGCGCACCCGCCATCTCGTCGAGGCGCATCCGCTCGGCGTCCGAACGCGCGAGTTCCTGCTCCTCCGACGCCCTGATGAACTCGAGATGCAAAAGACTGGGCTCGGGCGCGAATTGCGGCTGGGCGGCGAGCCACGCTTTGGCGGCCTGAACTTCAACGCCGCGAAGATGAAGCGCATCGACGCGCCCGCGCGCCTCCCAGCGCATCGCGGCCTCGCCGATCCGCGTATGCTCGCGAACCCAGTCGACATCAGTGTGGAGCGCCGTGGTAAGCTTGACGAGAGCCGGCACCGACATCAACGGCGCATCGAAGAAGATGTAATTGAGCTGTCGCAATCGCTCGGGAACAGCGGCATCGTCGACACGCTTCCAGACGATGGGCAGCAGCCGCTTACCGAGCGCGATCGAACGCTCGACCTCTCGCGCGCAACTCGTCGATGCGACGAAGTCGGGAGAGATGACGAAGACGACCGTATCCGCCGCCTCGATCATCCGGTCGAGGCGTTTGGCCCAGTCTTCGCCGGCCGCGATGTCGTGCTGGTCGAGATAGGCGTCGAAGCCCGTCAGTTCGAGGGCTGATAAGAGCTCATGCGCGAAGGCCCCGTCCTTACGAGAGTAGGAGATGAACACGCGCAATTTCGCCGGTGCCGCGTCGGACGCGCTGGACATGAAATCGTACTCGCCACAGGGCTCGACTTCCAATCCCCGCAGTCGACCAGAACTCTACGGCAACGAAAAGGGCTTCCTCAGTTAAAAAATCCGCGGGCGGCGGCGCTTATAGCGCTCCGCCCGCACCCAAACCTCAAAAGATGAGAAAATCGAGATGCGAAAGGGTCGTTCGGTTGGTAACGACGCCGAACTTCACCATGCCACCCGCGGTACTTCCGTTGCTGTCGTAAAAAAGAGCCCCGGTCGACTGATTATAGATAATGAAATCATTCCCATCCAAGGCGGCAGCGCCGATCCGGAAATTGGCGATAGAGAGCGTACCCGTCTGGCCGAAGCGCGCAAAGACCGAGTTGTCGAGCGTGATGGTGTCCGACGGCGCCGAGAAATCCATGATGCGGTCGACGTTGCCGACACCGAGCTTCGTCGCGAACGCGAACCGGTCGCTGCCGCCCCCGCTCCAGAGTTCGTCGTTCCCGAGACCACCCTCGACACGATCGTTACCGAGTCCTGCGGCCACCGTATCGTTGCCGCCTCGCCCATTCATGTCGTTGGCAGCGTCGTTGCCGAAGAGGCCATTCATCAGCGCGTTGCCATAACCACCGATCGGTTCCGGACCGACGATCATCAGCCGCTCGACGTTCGATGGCAGCGTGTAAGTGACGCTCGCCCGAACCTCGTCGATGCCGCCTGATCTCGCACTGGGATTTGTTTCCGTCACCTTGTCGGTGCGACTGTCGACGAAGTAGCGGTCCGAACCGTCGCCGCCGACCATCGTGTCGTTTCCGCGACCGCCGTCGATCGTATCGTTGCCGCCTTGGCCGAAAGCGCGATCATGGCCGCGCCCCCCGAAGAGCTGATCCGGGCTCGTATCATCACTTTGGTTTTGACCGGGAACATTCCATCGCTCCGACGCGATCACGCCACCATTTGTGCCGTTGTAGTTGATGACGACGTCCGGCCCCCACTTCGTCGGTTGCGCCGTGGGACTGGACCCACCCCAAAGCTCGTCGTTGTCGTCACCGCCCTCAATCCAGTCCCGACCGAGGCCTCCGTAGCCCAGGTCGTTGCCTGTGCCGAGTTCCATGCGGTCGTCGCCCCACTCTCCGTTCCCGTAGTCGCCGCCGCCACCGCCATACATACGATCCGGCCCGCCGCCGCCGAGAAGCTGGTCACCTGATCCACCGAGACCCGTAATGTCAGACTCGCCGTAGATGAAGTCGGCATTGTTATCGCCAATCACGATATCCCGGCCGAGCCCGCCCTTCAGCGTGTCGCTGGCCTGCCCGCCCCAGACGACGTCGCCGCCAGGGCCCCCGAGGATATCGGCAGGTCGCGTTGCGGTATGGACGTCGAACTTTTCTGCGCGCGATCCAATCCCCGTGTACCGGATAACGGTTGGCTCACCGCCGCCGCCTCCCGCGCGGGTGATACTGATTGAATAGTCGTAGTTGAAGTCGGAATAATTGATGACCTGAAAGGCCAGGAATGAGCGCGGCGCGAGATTGTCGGCGCTCGGCACCAGGATTTGAACCGCGTTGGATCCGTCCACCGATTGGAGATAGAACGCCGTCGCGCCGTACGGTCCGAATGACTGCAAATAGGCCTCGTCGACCGCCCGCGCTTCGATCGCGAGATTGCCGGTGTCCGGGGAGTTGACGCGAAACGTCAGGATCGACCCCGGCAAAACTGAGCCGTCCGTATCAAGGTACCCGTCCTTGATGTCGATGACGAAGTAGTCGCTGTCGCTGTCACCGAATTTCGGGTCAGAGTTCCCGAATGTCCCGAAAAAGTAGACGGGGATCGTACTGTTGTTGAGCCGGATGTTCGGATAGTTTTCGTCGGCCGGTGTTCGTCCCGCGATCGGGTCGCGGTTCTCGGTATCGCCTTGACTGCTCTCCGAATAGCTTCGAACGGCAAGGCTCAGCCAGTTGGCCATGAACAACGTCCCCCCAGGCATGCTTAAACTTGGTTCAGGCTAAGCGCGAATTATTGCAGGGTCAATTCAGCTACACCATCATTCGCGTAATAATTATTATGGAAAATAACGAAGATAAACCGCGATATATCCGGCATGTGCGGCGCACGGATTTCATACGTTCTCCGCCCGATCCGCAGAGCGGTCGGGTGGACAACTAACCTTTTTTTCAGTTCTCACCCTTTTTCGTGATGATCGGCGACGAACCGGTCAAGCAATCTCACACCCCAACCCGATCCCCAACTCGTCGAGATGTCCGAGCGGCCCGAATCCATCGCCGTCCCCGCGACATCCAAGTGTGCCCACGCGGTGTCCTTCTGAATGAAGCGTTCGAGAAACGCCGCCGCCGTGCAAGACCCGCCCCACCGTCCGCCGATGTTCTTCATGTCAGCGGTCTTGCTGTCGATGAGCTTGTGGTAGGACTTGTCGAGAGGCATCCGCCAGAGCTTCTCGCCCGTCGCCTTCGATGCGCTTTCGAGATCGCCCGCGAGCTTGTCGTCGTTGCAGAAGAGACCCGCGTAGTCCTTCCCGAGTGCCACCATGATGGCGCCCGTGAGCGTGGCGAGATCGATGACGAGCTTCGGCTTGAAACGCGTCTGCGCGTACCAGAGTACGTCCGCGAGCACGAGCCGCCCTTCCGCGTCGGTGTTGAGGATCTCGACGGTCTGTCCCGACATCGACGTCACGATATCGCCCGGCCGCATCGCGTTTCCTGACGGCATGTTCTCGACGATGCCGATGAGCCCGACCGCGTTAACGTTCGCCTTACGCTCCGCGAGCGCCAGCATGAGACCCGTCACGGCCGCGGCACCGCCCATGTCGCCCTTCATGTCTTCCATGCCGGCCGCGGGCTTGATCGAGATGCCGCCAGTGTCGAACACCACGCCCTTGCCGACGAACGCGAGCGGCTTCGACCGCTTGGACTTCGCCCCGTGCCACTGCATGATCGCAAGCCGCGAAGGACGCACGCTCCCCTGCCCGACCGCCAGAAGCGTGTTCATGTTGAGCGCCTGCATGGCGTCGACGTCGAGAATCTCGACCTCGAGTCCAGCGGCCTCCAGCTCCTTGACCCGATCCGCGAACTCGACCGGTCCCAAGGCGTTCGCTGGTTCGTTGACGAGATCGCGCGCAAGCGTCACGCCGTGCGCGACCGCCTTCAAGCGCGCGAAATGCGTGCGTGCCTTATCAGGATCGGCGGTGTGGATGACGATTTTCGCGAGCCCATCTTTTTCGCCCGAAGGTCCGCCCGCCTCTCCGTTGCCATCGCCCCCTGCTTCGGACGACGCGGCACCCTTCTTCGATTTGTACTTCGTGAACGTGTAATGCCGGAGAAGTGCTCCGAAACCGAGGTGAGCCGCGACCGCATCGGTCTTGATGCTGCCCAGCTCTGCAAAGTCCGCGACGACGCTGGCCCGCTCGCACTTGCGCTGAGAGAGAAGGCCGTGAACAGCGCCGCCGAAATTCGTCCAGTCGGTGTCGGTCGCCTCCGCCGTCTTGCCCCCGCCCGTAACGACAAGACGCGCAACATCGAGTTTCCCCGGCGCCAGCAGCTCGAACGACGACTTGGCCGTCCCGGTGAAGCCCGCGGCATCGGCGGCTTTCAGAATGGCCCCACCAGATTTCTGGTTGAGGGACTGCACCTGATCGCCGAGCGCGAGGTCCTTGCCCGCGAACACGAGACAATGGTCCTCGGGTGCGGCGGAAAGAGCGGCGAAGACGATTTCGAGCTGGTCGGTCATCAGGAGAATATCCTTGGTCTCAGATCGGCGCTGGGCACGCCTCTGTCGTGTTGAAGGAGACGGCATGGATGACCGAGTTTCGCGCCGCCGCCGGGTGGAGCGGAGCGACTGGTCAACGGCCGTCAGGGGCCATCAGGAGGGAAAGAAAGCGGTTCGCGAACAATGATGAAGCGCTTTGGGGTGAAGTGCAAGCGAGGGCCGGATCACTCGGCACCCCTGCGCGACAGGCGGCAGCCGCACGGTCCATGCCGCAATGAGCCACTGGGCCGAATTTCCGCCACCCTGGTAGGACATGGATATTGTGGGGTTCACGTGGGGGATGTCAGTGCGACCGGAGACCGTCCGGATGCGCACGAGCCTGTCCCACGCCGATCGAGCCCACACCGATCGAAGCAGGCCGACCGGGACGCGATGACAAGGATCTTCACTCGTTACGTTTTCCGCCAGGCTTTTTCGGCACTTGCGCTGATCCTCGCCTCGCTCTCCGGCATTGTCTGGATCGCGCTCGCTCTCCGCCAATTGAACGTTGTGACGAGCCAGGGCCAGGACGCGGTCACGCTTCTAGCCATGACGACGCTGGCGCTCCCAAACCTCATGGCTCTGATCGCGCCGTTCGCCCTGCTGATCGCTGTGATGCACACGCTCAATCGCCTGTCGGGCGACAGCGAACTCATCATCATGACGGCGGCCGGGGCGAACGTCTGGGTTGTCGCCAAGCCACTGATAACACTGGCTATAATAGTCTCGATCGCCGTAGCTCTGGTCAATCACTATGTCATGCCCTGGAGCCTTCGCGTGCTCCGCGCCTACGTCGTCGAGGTGAGGACCGACCTTCTGACGCAGGTCATCCAGCCGGGCCGTTTCTCCAGCCCCGAGCGGGGGCTCACATTCCACATCCGCGATCGCGACCCCAACGGCGACCTGCGCGGGTTGATCATGCACGACACCCGCAAGACCGAAGAACAAAGCTCCTATCTCGCCGAGCGCGGACAGATCGTGAAGCAGGACAAGGAAGCCTTTCTCGTGATGACCGACGGGCACGTCCTGCGCGGCGCCAGTGCCAACGAACCGGTCCGCATCATCACGTTTGACCGCTATGCATTCGACCTTGACGCATTCGAACAGAAAACGGGCGCGGTCCAGGACTTGAAGCCGCGCGAACGATACTTCCATGAACTCGTAAATCCCGAACCGACCAGCCAGAGCTTCCGCCGCCATCCCGGCCAATTCACATCCGAGTTGCATGAGCGCTTTGTGAGTCCGCTCTACCCCCTCGCCTTCGTGATGATCGCGCTTGCCGCCGCAGGCCGGGCTCGCAGCACGCGCCAGCGGCGCAGCGATTACGTGATACTCGGCCTCGTGGCAGCGGCCGGCTCCCGACTGGCCGGCCTTGCCGTGAACAACCTCGTCAGCGGAGATACCACGCTCGTGCCGATCCTCTATGCGATCCCTTTGACCGCAATTTTCGTGAGCGTCGGCATCATGTTGGCCGGCGGCCGGCAGTCGACCGGACCGACGATTGTCGAGCGTTTAGGGGATGTCATCGAGGCGGCGCAGAAAGCCGTCGTTGCAGCGATCGCCCGCCCGCGCCGAGCGGGAGCCTAGGACTCCGATGCGCATCCTCCCCTCGACGATCGATCGCTATCTCGCGCTCCGCTTCATCGGCGCGATCCTCACGACGTTCCTGTTTTGCGCACTGTTGATCTTCATGATCGACCTCGTGGAAATCCTCCGCCAGTCGGGCAAATTCGGCCGCATCGATGCCTGGCAGGTCGCCTGGCTGACACTGCTGCGTCTCCCCGCCTACACCGAGTTTCTGATCGCGTTCGCCGTCCTCGTCGGATCGATCGCGACACTGCTCCTCCTCGCGCGCAAAAGCGAACTGGCCGTCGTCCGCGCGAGCGGCATGTCCGCCTGGCAGTTCCTGCGGCCGGGTCTAGTCGTGGCCTTCTCCGTCGGGGCGCTGGGCGTCCTCGTGTATAACCCCATGGCCGCAGCCGCCCGAGCCGAGGGCGAACGCCTGTTCGCGGAATACTTCGGCCGTGAAGCGAACGTCCTGAATACCGGCGCCGCAGGCTCCTGGCTGCGCCAGGACGGGTTGGACGGCCAGTCGGTCTTGACGGCCGCCAGCGCTCTCAAGGGCGGGACCGAATTGAACATCGTGACGATGTTCGTTTTCGATGACAAAGGCATTTTCCGGGAGCGGGTCGACGCGGAGCGTGCAGTCCTGCGCGATGGCTACTGGGAGTTGCAATCCGCGTCCGTGACGGCGCCGGGTTCGGAGCCCGAAAAATTCGGCACGTATCTCGTCTCAACCTACCTCTCTCCCGAGCGCGTCGCGGACGCGCTCGGCAAGGTCATCGCCGTCTCGTTTTGGGAATTGCCGGGCCTCATCGAAGTCGCTGAAAAAGCGAAGCTTTCAACAGCGGCGTTGGAGGTCCAATACGAGTTGCTCCTGTCCCGCCCGTTCCTCTGTCTGGCGATGGTTCTTTTGGCGGCCACTGTGTCGCTTAAGTCATTCCGCTCTGGGGGTATCCAGACTATGGTCGTGACCGGAATGGTGGGGGGGTTCGGGTTCTTCCTTTTTGCCGAGATCTCGCGCCAGATCGGGGTTGCCGGTCTGGTGGAACCTTGGATCGCGGTCTGGATGCCTGTGAGCCTGGCAATTCTCCTCACCACAACGGTGCTGTTGCACCAGGAGGATGGCTGAGTGATGCGTGCTCTGCGGACACCGCAGGCATTGGAAGGCGCAAGCATCGCAGCCGACGCTCACCGCTCGACGGTGAGCGCGGCGCGCATGTGCGTGCGCACACTCGCGCGCTTCGCCCTTTCACTCGTCGTCCTCGCTTTCCCGGCGCTCCCGTCCGCCGCCGAGCAGTCCGCATTCCCGAAACCCAAGGGCGGCATCTTCGGCGAAACGCAGAAAGTCGACTCGGCCCTGCCCCTCCACCTGCAGGCCGACGAACTGATCTACGACAACGCGGGCGACAAGGTGATCGCGCGTGGCAACGTCGAGATCCAGTACGAGAACAACAATCTGACCGCCGACGAGGTCGTCTACGATCAGTCCGCCAACACGCTCTCTGCCGCCGGCAACGTCGTGGTGCGCGAGGCTAACGGCAACATCATCCGCGCCGAGCGCTACAACGTGACGGATGATTTCCGCGACGGCTTCGTCCAGTCGCTGAGCGTCGTCGCGCGGGACAACTCGCGCATCTCCGCCGAACAGGGTTCGCGCCGCGACGGCAACGTCACGGAATTCTCGAATGCGAAGTTCACGCCCTGCTCGTCAGACGGCACCTCTCCGCCGCTCTGGTGCTTGGCCGCCTCGACCGTCGTCCACGATCAGGCGAACGCCACCATCAGCTACCAGGACGCGCAGTTTGAACTCTTCGGCGTGCCGATCCTCTACATGCCCTACTTTGAGCATCCTGACCCCTCCGTGAAGCGGAAGTCGGGCTTCCTGGCTCCCGGCTACGGCACATCGGAGGACCTCGGGTTCTTCACCGAGATCCCATACTACTTTGCGCTCGCGCCCAACTACGACTTCACGTTCCGCCCCCGCTACATGACCGAGCAGGGCGTGCTCTATCAGGGTGACTGGCGCCACAGGACGGCCGATGGCCAGTACTCGGTGAAGATCGCCGGCATCGATCAGAACGGGGAAGACCTGCCCGACAACCGCAACTTTACCGAAGAGCGCCGCGACGAACTCGACGGCATCCGCGGCAGCATCGAGACCAAGGGCGATTTCTCGCTCTCGAGCTGGTGGAGCTACGGCTGGGATGTCACGCTCGAAAGCGATGATACGTTCCGCCGTTTCTACAAGCTCGACAACATCCTGCTGACCGATCGCGTGAACAACGTCTTCTTCCGCGGCATGTCGGAGAGGAACTATTTCGGCGCGAACCTCTACCACTTCGGCAGCCTGCTTTCGACCGACCCCGATGTTGCCGAAAGCCGCGCTCATCCGATCGTCGACTACAACTACATCGTCGACACGCCCGTCGTCGGCGGCGAGCTTTCCGTATCGGCCAACGCGCTCTCGTTCTCCCGCCTTGACGGCGTCGAGAGCAGCGACGATCAGCACATGCAGCGCGCGATCACGGAAGTGAAGTGGCGCCGCCGCCTGACCGACGCGATCGGCATCACCTACACGCCCTTCGGCGAGCTGCGCGGCGATATCTACCAGTACAACAACTACCGCGATCCCGAGACGGGCGAGATCGTCAGCGACGAAACGGTCGCGCGCGGCGTCGCCACGGGTGGCGTGACCGTTGCCTATCCCTGGATCGCGACGACGCCGGGCGCGTCCCACATCATCGAGCCGATTGGCCAGGTCGTGGCGCGCCAGGACAACGTCAACCAGCGCCGTCTCCCCGTCGAAGACGCCAAGAGCCTCATCTTCGACGATACGAACCTCTTCGAGACGTCGAAGTTCTCGGGCTATGACCGCATCGAGACGGGCACGCGCGTCAATGCGGGCCTGCAGTACACGTTCCAGCCCTGGTCGGGCGGCTACGCCAAGGTGCTCGCTGGCCAGAGCTTCCACATCGCCGGTGAGAACGCCTACGAGAACGAGACGATCGTCTGCGATCCCGATGGCGCCGGTCCCGATCCGGCCGTGACCGTTGTCGCCCCCGGCGTCGATGACAGTTGCAACCCCGTCTTCTCGCCGAAGAGCGGCCTCGAAACCGAACGCTCGGATTATGTCCTCGGCGCCGTCATGGCCCCGACCGACGCGTTCCGCCTCATCTCGCAGTCGCGCTTCGATGATGATGATCTGGCACTCCGCCGCCAGGACGCTCAGGTGCACGTGCTGTTCGGACCGGTCACGATGGGCGCCGGGTACAGCTATCGCATCGCCGACCCGGAGTTCGAGAACGAGCGTCAGCAGGAAGTTCTGGCGAGCGTTGGCCTCAACCTCACGGACCGTTGGCGTCTGTCGGGTGGCATGCGTTACGACCTCGAGGAAGAAGGCTTCCTGACCGACACCATCCAGCTCCGCTATCTCGACGACTGTTTCATGCTGAGCGTCAGCTACGACGAGCACTTCATCACCAATACCGAGAAGGAAATCGAACCCGACCGGACCGTCATGCTGCGGCTCGAGTTCAAGCACCTGGGCGGCTTCCGCTACAAGGCCGACGCGGTGGACTACGTGATGGGCGACCAGCAGGCCCCGAACCCCTGATCATTGCCCACCGAATTCGGCAAGAATCGATCCTGACGGGGCGCGTCTGCCCGCCGATTTGGCCCCCGATTGCAGCGCGCGTCCGATCGGCGCCGCGACACGCCGTCCGCTTGGTAACGTGAACGGGCCGCGACGCGGCATTTTCCAACGAATTCCCTTGCCACGCCGGGGCCATGGTTGCAGTGGATAAGTCGGCGCGTGAGCGGGCGGCTGGGGTACTGTCTTGCGCAACCGTTCGATGAGTCGGGCCGCGGATGATCCCGCGATCGGATGCGATCCGACACTCCGGGCGAAACACCCAGACCCAAGAACGAAAAAACAGAGCGGAACCGCGATGCGCGCCGTGAAGCGCCCATACCTCTTGATGATCGCCGTACTCGGTGTCGTGACTGGGGCCACCCCGCTCGTCACTCTGAGGGGAGCCCACGCTCAAGGCTACGACGGCATCACCGTCACGATTCCACCGTCGGGCGACGACGGAAGCGTGACGACCACATCACCAACGCCGCCGCCCGCGCCGCCGGCCGCGAAACCACGCGAGAATTCCACGCTCCCCGAGATCGTCGTGCCGAATAGAGAGGGTGCAGCGGGCGACGACGCCAAGCCGGCACCGAAGAAAGCAGCCGATCCCGCCGCAAAAAAACAGACCCCATCGAAATCAGCCGCCATTCGGCCCGACGACCAGGGTGGCCCGGGCAAAGTCAAAGGCGGCGGCCAGTCGATCGCCGTGCTCGTCAACGACGAGCCCATTACCGGCTACGAGATCACGATGCGCCAGCGCATGATGGGCATGGGCTCGAACATTGGACCTAAGGCCGAAGCGAACTTCAAGGCGCTGTTGAAATCACCTCAGACGAACGAGCGCTGGAAAAAGATCGTCGAGGCAACGGTCAAATCCAACCAGGGGAAATCGCGCGAAGAGATCATGGCGATCCTCGACGGCAAGCGGAAGGAATTCGGCAAGAGCCTTCAGCAGCAGGCGATCGAGAGCGCGCGCCAATCCGTCGCGCCTGGGCTCCGCAATCAAGCCCTCGAGGAACTGATCGAGGAGCGCCTTAAGATCCAGGAGGCCAAGCGGCTGAACCTGCTTGCGAGCGACGACGAGATCGATCAATCGATCAAGATGGTCGCCGAGAAGAACAAGATGACCGAAAAGGAGTTTGGCGAGTACCTGAAAAAGATCGGCGCAGACGTCAACATCATGCGCGAGCGCTTCAGGGCCAACATCTCCTGGCAGCAGGTCATTCGCCGCCGGTTCGGCAGCCAGGTATCCGTCACCGAGCGCGACATCGACCGATTCGTCGAAAAGCTGCCCGGCACGGGCAACGAATCCGTCGAACTTCAGGTTCAGAAGATCACCGTCTCGGTGCCCCCGAAACTCGACCAGAAGGGCCTCGCCCAGCGCATGGCCGACGCCGACACGATCGCTCGCAAGGGCGGCGGATGCGGATCGATGGCACAACATGCATCCGAGGTCGCCGGCGCGAAATTCGAGAACCTCGGGCCGCGTCCGGCCGGGTCCATCCCCGAACCCACCCGCAGCCTTCTGTTGAACTCCGCCGATGGCGAACTGCTCCCGCCCTTCGTCGGCGCGGCCGGCATCGAGATTTGGGCGGTCTGCTCACGCAAGACGCTCGCCGCCGACATGGAGAAACGCCAGACCGCGCAGGCCGAACTTCGACAGACAGAGTTCGAGATCCTCGCCAAGAAGCACCTGAAGGATCTTCGCCAGGACGCCTCGATCGAGTACCGGTGATGTGCGGCGGAGACGAGAGGCCCCTGCCTCCCCTTGCGATGACGATGGGCGACCCCGCTGGCATCGGCCCCGAGATCGCGGTCAAGGCTTGGCTCGCCCGAGATATCCGAAGACTGCATCCATTCGCCGTCTACGGGGATCCCAACGTCCTGGCGCTTGCAGCAGCCTTTGTCGGCACAGCGGCCGCGATCCGCGTCATCGATCGTGTTGAAGCCACCGCCGAGGCCTTCACGACGGCGCTTCCCGTAATTTCGGTCGGATCAGCGCCCGGCATCATGCCCGGCAGGCCCGATCCCGCCGCAGCGCCGCTCGTGGTCGGCGCCATCGACAGGGCGGTTGGCGACGTTGTGACGGGGCAGGCAGCGGCAGTCGTGACATGCCCGATCGCGAAGTCAGTCCTCTATGCGGCTGGCTTCACGCATCCCGGACACACCGAATACCTCGCCCACCTCGCACAGCGGCTCGAACCCGGCTTTCACGGCGCACCCGTAATGATGCTCGCGGGCGCGGGGCTCCGCGTTGTTCCGCTGACGATCCACGTTCCGTTGTCCGAGGTCCCGCGTCGCATGACGGCAGATCTCATCGAATCGACGGCCCGGACCCTCGACCATGCCCTGAGGACCGACTTCGGCATCGCTCGGCCACGCATCGCCGTCGCCGGGTTGAACCCGCACGCCGGTGAAAACGGAACCATCGGCCGCGAGGATCGGGACGTCATCGCGCCGACGCTTGCCAAGCTCGCGGCAGAAGGCCTCGACATCACTGGACCGTTTCCGGCCGACACGATGTTCCACGCGGCAGCCCGTGCCCGCTATGACGCGGCCCTCTGCATGTATCATGATCAGGCCCTGATCCCGCTGAAGACCCTCGCGTTCGACAGCGGCGCCAACATCACACTCGGACTACCCTTCGTTCGCACCTCGCCCGATCACGGAACGGCATTCGACATCGCCGGACGCGGCACCGCGTCAGCCGAGAGTTTGATCGCGGCACTCGAAATGGCCACACTCATGGCGACGCGCCGCGCGATGGCTCAAGTTGCATCCAGCATATGACCTGCCCTGAAGACCACGTCGACCCTCTGCCGCCGCTCCGCGACGTCATTCGCGATCACGGGCTATCGGCGAAGAAGAGCCTCGGCCAGAACTTCATCCTCGACCTCAACCTCACCCGGCGGATCGCGCGCCTCGGCGGACCGTTGGCCGATACGACCGTGGTCGAGATCGGTCCCGGACCGGGAGGACTCACGCGCGCGCTCCTCATGGAAGGCGCTCGAAGCGTCATCGCCATCGAGCGCGACGACCGCTGCCTCGCCGCCCTGGCCGAGATCGCAGGAGCCTACCGAGGACGACTCGTGGTCGAACCGGCTGACGCCTTGAAGGCCGACTACCGTGCGCTTCTCGCCGATGTGACAGGACCCGTCGCCGTCATCGCCAACCTGCCCTACGGCATCGCCACGCTGCTTCTGATCGGCTGGCTCGAAACGGAGCCATGGCCGCCCTGGTGGCAACGCATGGCACTCATGTTTCAGAAGGAAGTCGCCGAGCGCATTGTGGCCGAGCCCGGATCGAAGGCCTATGGCCGCCTGTCGGTCATCGCGCAATGGCGGAGCACACCGCGCATTGCCATGACGCTGAGCCCTGCAGCCTTCACGCCGCCCCCAAAAGTCAGTTCCGCCGTCGTGACCTTTGTCCCGCGCGATACTGGAAATGCAGGGCCGAGCGTCAAAGCGCTGGGCGCCGTCACAGCGGCTGCGTTCGGTCAGCGTCGCAAGATGCTGCGCCAGAGCTTGAAGACTCTGACGCCGATGCCCGAGTTGCTGCTGCGCGAGGCCGGGATCGATCCCGCCCTCAGGGCCGAGAACATCGATGTCACGGGATTTGCCCGTCTTGCCGCCATCTATGAGCGCTTCACAGGAACCTGACGCCATTCGCCCAGCCTGGCTTCGCTCACAGACTGGATTGCAAGCCGCGAACGAAGTCCATGAGCCCGAGCAGCCGCTCGCGTTTCAACCGCTCCGCCGCGAGAATAGCTTTGAGCCCCGAAATGCTCTGGCCGAGATCACCGTTGACGATGACGTAATCGTATTCCGCCCAGTGGCTGATTTCCGCGGACGCTTCTGCCATTCGCTTCGCCACGACCTCGGCAGGGTCCTGCGCCCGGCCCTTGAGCCGCGTTTCGAGAACGCTGCCCGAAGGCGGCAGGATGAACACGCGCACCAGGTCCTTCGCCATTTTCTCGGCAAGCTGCTGTGCGCCCTGCCAGTCGATATCGAAGAGGACGTCCTCACCGCGCTGGATCGCGGCTTCGACGGGTGCCCTCGGCGTGCCGTAGAAGTTGCCGAACACCCGCGCCCACTCGAGCAGGTCTCCCTGGTCGCGCATCGCCTCGAAGCGCGCGTGATCGACGAAGATGTAGTCTTTGCCGTCAATCTCACCCGGACGCGACGTGCGCGTCGTCACTGAAATCGACAGCCGGATGCCGGGATCGCTCTCGAGCAGCATGCGCGAGAGCGTGGTCTTCCCCGCGCCCGATGGCGAAGAGAGCACCAGGAGAACGCCGCGGCGCGCGACCGCGCCGATGTCAGCACCGCTATTCAATATTCTGCACCTGCTCTCGCAATTGATCGATGACGGCTTTCATCGCGAGGCCGGCGCGCGTGATCTCGACGTCGATCGCTTTCGACGTCAGCGTGTTGGCCTCCCGGTTCAACTCCTGCGCCACGAAATCGAGCTTCCGTCCGATCGCTCCTCCCTGGACAATCAGCTCCTGGACGCTCTCGGTATGCACCGCGAGCCGCTGCAATTCCTCTTCGACATCGGTTCGCGTCGCAACGAGCACGGCTTCTTGATGCAGTCGTTCCGGATCGAAGCCGTTAGCACTGTCGAGCAGACGCTGCACCAATTCCCGCAGACGCATCTGGATCCTCTCCGGCCGCCGCGCCGGGCTTTCCCTAACGATCGCCGCGAGTCGGTCAACTTCGTTGATCTGTCCCGCGACGAGATCGGACAGGCGTGCGCCTTCCGATCGACGCACGTCGGAAAGACCCGAAAGCGCCGTCTGCAATGTGGTGAGCATCATCTCGTGAAGCCGCTGATCGTCGCCCTCCACGCGCTGATCGTCGATTTCAAGGACACCCCGGAGCGCCAGAAGGCCCTCAGCACTGGGCGGCGGCGCACCGGTCAAGGTCCTGACCCGATCGACCGCCTGAATGATCTGAGCCAGCGCCGCCTCGTTGACCCTCATCGCCGGAGCCGTAGCCTCTCGCTGAACGAAGAGCGTGATCGACACGCTGCCCCGCTGGATCGTGCGCGCGACCGCTTCCCGGACCTTGGGATCGAGGGCATCGAAGCCCGGCGCTAGCTTCAGCCGAACATCGAGACCGCGCCCGTTGACGCTGCGCACTTCCCAAAACCAACGGACGCCTCCTTCCGCGCCGTCGGCCCGGGCGAACCCTGTCATGCTGTTGACTGCCATCGATCCTCGCGTCGGCATCCTCGCCCGTCAGGCGAACGTCGCCATCGCCACGATTATCGGGTTTCGCGCCGGAAATGAACCACGCGACGAACGTATCCCGTGGACGCCGGATCTCACTCAGAGTGGTCCCGCTCAGAGCTTGGGTTTGCGGACCGGCAAGGGGATGTTCGATGGCTCTGCCTTGGCAGTCACCGCAGCGCCCTCGGCCGTGGATGCCGCGGGAACGATGGCCGCGTCTCCCGTCGGTGCGGCGCTGGGTGCGTCGGTGCCGGCACCAGTCGATACCGGGGTCAGCGTCGCGGAGGTATCCCCCCCGTCCTTACCTGCTTTTTCTGTTTCAGCGTCGCGCGCCGCGTCGGCCGCCGCGTCATCCGCACTCTGCTTCTCGATCTTCCGCCAGTCCCTGACCGCCGCATTGTGCTGAGCGAGGGTCTCCGAGAACTTGTGTCCCCCCGAGCCGTCCGCGACAAAGTAGAGGTCCTTGGTCGCCGCCGGATTGAGCGTCGCGATGAGCGCGGCACGCCCCGGGTTGCAGATCGGCCCCGGTGGAAGGCCGTTGATGCGGTAGGTGTTGTAGTCCGTTTTGGTATCGATATCCGCGCGCGTGATCGACCGTCCGAGAGTTCCCTGCCCGCCAACGATCCCGTAGATGATCGTGGGGTCCGATTGCAGGCGCATGTTCTTCCTGAGCCGATTGACGAAAACAGCCGCCACCCGTTCCCGCTCATCAGCTTGCCCGGTCTCCTTCTCGACGATCGAGGCGAGCGTGATCGCTTCAGCAACGGACTTCACGGGAAGATCGGGTTGGCGCTTCTCCCAGATGCCTTCGATGAACTTCGCCTGTTCCGCTTGCATCCGCTCGACGAGATCCTGGCGCGACGTTCCCGGCGACACGAGATATGTGTCGGGCAACAACGTCCCTTCAGCCGGAATAGCCGTGATTTCTCCAGTGAGCGTCTCGTCCGCCTTGATCCGCTCGACGATCTGCTGGCTCGTCAGACCTTCTGGCACCGTGACCTTCGCAAGCACCGACTTCCCGCTCGCAATTGTCTCGATGACCTGGCGCATGGACGCGCCCCTCTCGAATGCGTATTCGCCGGCCTTGAGTTCGAGCGACTTGCCGCTCCCGAGCGAATTCCGGACGAGATGGTTCAGGACCATCGCCCAGCGGCTCCAGATGACGCCCTCTTTCTCGAGCTGCTCCGCGATCGCGATCCGCCCATCGCCCTTCTGAATGACGACCGTCGCCGAATGCTGCAGGGGCCCTGGCCGCTCGTAGAGATGATTGAGCAGCCACGCGCCGGCGCCGATCGCGACCATGATGAGCACGATGAACGTCAGAAAGCTGCTGATCACGCGCGCGGTACTGTTCAACGGCCGAGCTTCGCCCCGAATCCGTCCCCCCTTCGGACGCTGGGGCGCGCGCAGAGGCTCAAGCGCTTCGGCCGGGCTCCGCGGCCGGCGGCCGGCGCCTGTGGCCAAGGTCGGATTTCCTTCACGGCGCTGGTTCATATCGGCCCTTCGAGCTCCGGAAACGCCGTCCGAGACTAGCCACCCGCCCCGGAAGGCGCTCATGTCACCCATCTGGCCGGTTAACGAGTGATGGGGTCACAAATTATGGCGATCCACAGGTGTCCTGACCGTTGTTTTCGGAACGTGTTGTCCTCGAAAGCCTGCTAAGCGACGCGGCGCATGACGAGTGAGGCGTTGGTGCCGCCGAACCCGAACGAGTTGGATAGAACCGTGTCGATCGGGCGCGGCTTGGCGGTATGCGGCACGAGATCGATGGCGCTTTCGACAGAGGGGTTGTCGAGATTGAGGGTCGGCGGCGCGATGTTGTCGCGCATGGCAAGGATCGAGAACACCGCCTCGACCGCGCCGGCCGCCCCGAGAAGATGCCCGATCGCCGACTTTGTCGACGACATGGAGAGCTTGGCCGCCGCGTTCCCGAACAGCCGCTCGACAGCGCCCAGTTCGATCTCGTCACCCATCGGCGTCGAGGTGCCGTGCGCGTTGATGTAGTCGATGTCGCTGGCGTCGATCCCCGCATTCCTGAGTGCGGCCTTCATGCAGCGGAACGCGCCGTCTCCCGTCTCGGACGGGGCCGTGATGTGATAGGCGTCACCCGACATCCCGTATCCGATGACTTCCCCGTAGATTTTTGCACCGCGCGCTTTGGCATGCTCAAGGCTCTCGAGCACGACCATGCCCGCGCCCTCGCCCATGACACACCCGTCACGGTCCTTGTCGTAGGGACGCGAAGCCTTTTCGGGCGTCGCATTGAATGCGGTTGACAACGCGCGGCACGCGATGAATCCCGCCATGCCGATGCGGCAGATGGGACTCTCCGCGCCGCCTGCGACCATGACTTCGGCATCGCCCAGCGCCACGAGGCGAGCCGCATCTCCGATCGCATGCGTTCCTGTCGCGCAGGCGGTCACGACCGCATGGTTCGGGCCCTTCAACTGATGCCGGATCGAGACATAGCCGCCGGCGAGATTGATGAGCCGTCCGGGAATGAAGAACGGTGAGACCCGGCGCGGTCCTTTTTCTTGGAGAAGAAGTGAGGTGTCCGCGATACCCGAGAGCCCGCCGATCCCCGAACCGATCAGAACGCCGGCCGTTTCCTGCTTCTCAGGCGTATCCGCGACGAAGCCCGAATCCCTGATGGCCTGCTCCGCCGCCGCCATCGCGAAGATGATGAAGTCGTCGACCTTGCGCTGTTCCTTGGGCTCCATCCAGTCATCGGGATTGAAAAGCCCGTCAGCCGTCGCACCGAGCGGCACAAAATTCGCGATCTGGCACGAAAGATCGGAGACGTCGAACTCCTCGACCTTGCGTGCACCGCTCTTGCCGGCGAGCAAGTTCGACCACGCCGCCTCGACACCCACTCCAACCGGAGTGACGAGGCCAAGTCCCGTCACAACCACTCGCCGCTTCATGCCCTGGTCCTCGATCGTTGATCGGCTAGCGTATCTGGGACCGGGATAGCCCAGCCCGCCGGCCGCCGCCAGATGTGACAACGGCGTCCGGGACCCTTAGACCCCGAACGCCGCACTGTCTCTCGTCGATGCCGACACCGCAGCAGTTCTGCGGAGACGCCGGCAGGAATGTCAGGCCGCGGTCGCGTTCTTCTCGAGGAAGCGCACCGCGTCGCCGACTGTCAGGATGTGCTCGGCCGCATCATCCGGAATTTCGCAACCGAATTCCTCTTCGAACGCCATGACAAGCTCGACCGTATCGAGGCTGTCCGCACCGAGGTCGTCGATGAAGCTGGCGTTCTCCGTCACCTTCTCGCTTTCGACGCCCAGATGCTCGACCACGATCTTCTTCACGCGCTCTGCGACATCGCTCATCGTCTTCCCTCGCGTCCCTTTGTCTAACTGCTCAACTGGATGTTCTATTGGTGGATGTTCTGTCGGGCCCCACCTGCCGAACGCACCCTGCAAGGAGCGTCCAACAGGCCCATCGCTGACCGGCTACCCGGAGTCCGTCCGTCCGCACAGCGTCGCCGCCACGATGGTTAGGACTTTTCCCCAAGTTCTGCAGCAAAAAACCGTGGCTCGGTAGCACACTTCAAGCGGATTGACCACAAGAGGGGTCTTATGCCGCACTGCCGTCGCCCAGGCTGGTCTCCCTCGGGAATTCTGCCGGATTCCAAGTGCTTTACACCATCGCCATCCCACCGTTGATGTGCAGCGTCTGGCCGGTGATGTACCCGCCTTCGGCGGAGGCAAGGTAAAGGGCCCCGGCCGCGATGTCCTCGACCGAGCCGAAGCGCTGGGCCGGGATCATTTTGGCAATCTCTTCCTGCTGCTTCTCGTTCAAGGCATCCGTCATCGCGGTCTTGATGAAGCCGGGTGCGATGCAGTTCGCCGTAATGCCGCGATTGGCAACCTCGCGCGCGAGGCTCTTCGTCATGCCGATCATGCCCGACTTCGAAGCCGCATAGTTGCCCTGGCCCGGATTGCCGAAGACGCCCGATACGGACGCGATATTGATGATCCGGCCATAGCCCGACTTGTTTCGCAGCATGGCGCGCGTGGCGGCCCGGCAGAGCATGAACGTCGACGTCAGGTTGACCGCGATGACCTCATCCCACTGCTCGTCTTTCATCACCATGAAGAGGTTGTCGCGCGTGAGACCGGCATTGTTGACGAGAATGTCGAGCCGCCCGCCGAGTGCCTTGATCGCCTCGTCCACGAGTTTCTGCACCTGTGCCCTGTCACCGAGATCGCAGGGAACGACGACCACCCGGTCACCGAGTTCTGACTTCAATGCCTCGAGCTTGTCGACCTGCCGCCCCGAGATCGCGACGGACGCCCCCGCCGTGTGCAGCGCTTTCGCGATCGCGGCCCCGATGCCGCCTGTGGCACCCGTCACGAGTGCCGTCTTCCCTGTGAGATCGAACATGAGCCTTGCCTTCGTGTTCCCGCCCCGCTCCGGCAGCCGCACGGCCCCGGTCGCGGACGCGATGCCCTATTCTGAACTGCCAGTCTAAACCATGAGCCCGCCCTGGACGGCCTCGATGTCCTGAGGTGTGCCGATCGACGTCGCGTTCAACGATTTCTCGATCCGCTTGACGAGGCCGGCGAGCACCTTGCCCGCCCCGATCTCATAGACGTCCGTTATCCCGTTCGCCGCGAGAAACATCACCGTTTCCCGCCACCGGACCGTCCCCGTCACCTGCTCGACGAGAAGGCGGCGGATGTCGTCGGGCGCCGTCACGGGAGCGGCAAGAACGTTGGCGACGACCGGCACGCGCGGCGCACGAACTTCGACCTTGGCGAGCGCGTCCGCCATGGCGTCCGCCGCTGGCGCCATCAGTCGGCAATGGAAGGGAGCGGAGACGGGAAGCGGCACGGCGCGCCGCACACCCAGCGCCTTGCCGACTTCGGGCACGCGATCGATCGCAACTTTGTGGCCGGACAGCACGACCTGGGTCGGCTCATTGTCGTTCGCAACTTCGCAGATTTCGCCCGGCGCGGATGCCGCCTCGGCTACCGCCTTCGCAACATCGAGACCGACGCCGAGGAGCGCCGTCATCGCGCCGACCCCGACCGGGACGGCCTTCTGCATGGCTTGGCCGCGAAGTTTCAGGAGCCGAGCCGTGTCCGCGACGGACAAAGCGCCCGCAGCAGCGAGCGCGGAATACTCACCGAGCGAATGCCCAGCCACGAACTTGACCTTCGCCGCGAGATCGAGCCCAAGCTCGCTTTCGAGCACGCGCATGACCGCAATCGAAACGGCCATGAGGGCCGGTTGCGCATTCTCCGTCAGCGTCAGTGCTTCTTTGGGTCCGTCCCAGATGAGCGACGAAAGCTTTTCGCCAAGCGCGTCGTCCACCTCCTCGAAAACAGCCTTGCCGGCGGCAAAGTTCGCCGCGAGATCGCGCCCCATGCCGACCTCCTGGCTACCCTGCCCTGGAAAGACGAATGCAATCGCCATCGATGGTTGGACCCTTTGCGGCGGCGGAGGCCGGCGCGTATAGAGTAGTCTGGAAAAGCCGATGCCGGGAGAAGCACCGACCGCGTGCGCAAGTCAAGCGCGGTGCGGCAATCCCGCCCCGGTCAGCCAGCGGGCCTCGCGGCCCGGAAGAACGGTGACAGGATGGGCACGACGAGATAGGCCGTCAGGGCACCGAGCACGATCCCGACGACGGCAGCGAACGCCGCGCCCGTCAACCACTTGAGCAGACCCTCGATCGCTGGCACGGCCGCGCCGATATGCGCGGCGACACCTTTGATGAAATCTTCCGGACCATGGTAGCCGAGGCCCGCCAGCCCGTGGACCATGATCTCGCCGCCGACCCACAGCATCGCGAGCATCCCGACGAACGCCAACGCCTTCAGGAATGGCGGCATCGCGTGAACGATGGCTCGACCGATGGGCGCGAGAATACCGCCAGAATTGGCGAGATAGACGCCAGCATCGTCCGCTTTCACGATCAGCGCGACAGCTCCATAGACGCCGGCCGTGACCGCGAGCGCGACGATCGCCAGTGTCAAACCGCGTGTCGCGAGATCGGGTTCCGTCAGCGTAGCAAGCGCGATGGCCATGATCTCGGCCGAGAGGATGAAGTCCGTGCGGATGGCGCCCGAGACGCGCTCCTCCTCGATCCGCGCCTGATCGGCCTGAGCTTCGAGCGCGACGGGCTTGTGCTCGGCGCGACTGTGCAGTCCGAACTTTTCGACGAGCTTCTCGTAGCCTTCGTAGCAGAGGAACAGTCCGCCGAGCATCAGGAGCGGCGTGATGGCCCAGGGCGCGAGTTCCGAGAGCGCAAGTGCGGCCGGCAGCAACAGCACGAGCTTGTTGAAGAGCGACCCTTTCGCAATCCGCCAGACGATGGCCAGTTCACGGTTGGCCGCAAGCCCGACCACATAGCGCGGTGTCACGGCTGCATCGTCGATCACGACGCCGGCGGCCTTGGCGCTCGCTTTGACGGCTTGGGCCGCCGCGTCGTCGATCGACGCCGCCGCTATCTTCGAGAGCGCGACGACATCGTCCAGAAGTGCCAGCAGTCCGCCGCTCATGCCCGTTCCCCAAATCGATATCCGCGCCAATGCAGACGTTCTGTTGCCCCGTCCGAATGGCACTGGCAAGCAGCGACCGCAGCGACGTACCAATGCCGCGCCAGCCGATGTTCGAAGTTGTATGAACCGTCCGCGGCATAGTGGGCTCGCGGAAGCGGCTTGCTCCCATCCGAAAATCACGTATAAACCGCCCGTCACCCGCTCCGGTTGGAGGCTGAACGGGGGCTGGCGGATCAACCCCGCCGGTCCGATTAGTGCTTTTGGCGAAATCGCCCGATGCGCTGATATCCCCCGGTGTCTCCGCTCTCATCGGTTCCTGTTGGCCCTTTCCAAGGACCAGCAGAGGCTCTGCGCCGGAGGGGACCCTGCACGATCCGTGCGGGCCACATGGAAAGAAAGGGCTGAGGCATGCCGTTGTACGAGCATGTTTTCCTGGCACGTCAGGATATTTCGACCGCGCAGGTCGAAGCGCTGACCAAGGAATTCTCCGACGTCATCACCGAAGGCGGCGGCAAGATCACGAAATCCGAATACTGGGGCGTCAAAGGCCTCGCCTACAAGATCAAGAAGAACCGCAAGGCCCACTTCTCGCTCTTCAACATCGACGCCCCGCCGGCCGCCGTGGCTGAAATGGAGCGCCGGATGGGCATCCAGGCCGACGTGCTCCGTTTCATGACCGTGAAGGTCGAAGCCCACGAGACCGAGCCGTCGGTCATGATGCGCAAGCAGGATCGCGATGAGCGCGGCGAGCGTGGCGACCGTCCCGAGCGGGGCGACCGTGGCCCGCGCGGCGGTGGCGGCGGCTTCCGCGGCGACCGCGAAGGCGGCTCGACGTTCCGTTCGCGTCCACCCCGTGAAGGCGGCGGCTTCCGCGACGGCGGCGACCGTCCTCCCCGCGCCGATGGCGACCGCCCTCGCGGCCCGCGTCCCCCGCGCAACGACAACCCTGGCTCGGAGGCTTGATCCATGGCTGAAATCCAGCAGGGCGCCGCCCGCCGGCCCTTCCATCGTCGCCGCAAGACCTGCCCGTTCTCGGGCGATCAGGCGCCGAAGATCGATTTCAAGGACGTCCGCCTCCTCGGCCGGTACATCTCCGAACGCGGAAAGATCGTCCCCTCGCGCATCACGGCCGTGTCGGCGAAGAAGCAGCGCGAACTCGCGCGCGCCATCAAGCGCGCCCGGTTCCTCGGCCTCTTGCCCTACATCCTGAAGTAAGTCGGGACGAGACCTGCGGCGGAGGGCAAGGCTCTCCGCCGGAGCGACTGCAAGAATGAGCGAAAGAAGGGTTGGGGTCACGGCGCCGGATCGGTGTCGCACTGGCCTCTAACCGCGCAAGCGGGACAGCTGGACGTGCAACGCGCAATTTTGACGGCAATCGGTTTGGGGCTCGTGTCCGCGGTGGTCTTCGCCTCCGCGGCGGCGCGGCCGAACGCGCTCGGCGTCGCCCTCTATCTCGTGACGATGTTGCCTCTGTTTCTGGCCGGATTGGGCTGGGGCTGGCGGATGGGTGTCATCGCCGCCCTTGCGAGTTCAGCGGCACTCGCGCTCATCGGCGGACCGGCGACCGCCGCAAGCTTCGCCGTGAGCCAGGCTGCCCCCGCGACACTGTTGAGCTACCTCGCGCTTCTACAGCGCGATGTGACACGTCCCGACGGTACGCAAGGGACCGAATGGTACCCCATAGGCCGGCTCGTCCTCTGGACCGTGTTCTTTGCCGGCGTTCTGACACCGCTCGTGTTCCTGCTGCTCGGCGGAGATATCGATACCGTCAAGTCGCAGCTGCGCGACGGTATGAAGGCTTCGATCGAACAGAGCCTGCCGAAAGTCGACGGCAAGCCACCACTGTCGGGCACGGACATCGACCAACTTGCGAAAGCGTTCGTCGACCTTCTGCCCGCTGGCCTCGCTGTCAGCGTCGTCAGTTCTCTGCTGTTCAATCTCTGGCTGGCCGCGCGGATCACGTGGGCGTCGGGGCAACTGGAACGTCCCTGGCCGGCCCTCGACGAGACGGCCCTTCCGCGCGGAACGCCGCTCCTTCTCTTGGCCGCGCTCGTCACCATGAACCTCGGCGGTTTCCCGGCCATCAGCGGTCTGGCGTTCTCCGGCGGGCTTTTCATCGCCTTCGTGCTCATAGGCCTCGCCGTCGTCCATCACCTGACGCGCGGAAAAGCATGGCGGCCGTTTGCGCTCGCCGCCCTCTATCTCGGTGTTCTCTTTCTCGTCATTCCGGGAACACCGATCCCCCTCGTGCTGCTGATCGCGCTCCTCGGTATCGCCGACACCGTCGCCGATCTCCGCCGATTAAACCGCGGCGGCACCGGACCGCCACCGCTCACACCATCCACATCGACCTGAACCTCACATCCGAACGCAAACATCCTCAAACATCACAAAAGGAACCCGCACCATGCAAGTCATCCTCCTCCAGCGCATCGGACGCCTCGGCCAGATGGGCGACGTCGTCAACGTGAAAGACGGCTACGCCCGCAACTACCTCTTCCCCGAGAAGAAGGCGCTCCGCGCCAACAAGGAGAACCTCGCCAAGTTCGAGGGCCAGCGGGCCCAGCTCGAAGCTCAGAACCTCGAGCACAAGAAGGAGGCCGAGGCCGTCGCCGCGAAGATCGCCGGTAAGACGTTCATCGCAATCCGCCAGGCGGGCGACACCGGTCAGCTCTACGGCTCGGTCTCCACGCGCGACATCTCCGAAGTCGTGACTGCCGGCGGTTTCACCATCGACCGCAATCAGGTTGTCATGGACAAGCCGATCAAGACGCTCGGTCTCCATGAGGTGAAGCTGCAGCTCCATCCCGAGGTCGAGGTAGCAGTCATGTTGAACGTCGCGCGTTCGCAGGACGAGGCCGACCGCCAGGCCCGCGGCGAGAACGTCACCGTCATCAAGGACGAGAAGCTCGATATCGAAACCTTCAGCGAGGACATGTTCGAGGAAGGCGCTGCACCTGCCGCCGAAGGCGCGGAAACAGCTTAAGTCTCACCTCGATCGTTGAACAGTTGAATATCGGCGGCAGCTTCGGATGGCCCGGAGCTGCCGTTTTCCGTTCGACAAACTGCGATCCACTCGTTCGTCAAAGAACGAAGAATCGCCAGTGGCAAGTCGACCGAACAAGAGGCCAAAAATGGAATCGAGAGCGCCGGGATGCCCCACGGTGTGGAAATCTGGGATAGCTCACGGTTGACGGCCCGGCGGTCTATGATTCGCTGACAATTGCTCCTCGGAACACGCCGCAGACTCGGGCTACCAGGAGCCCATGGCAAATCCCGCATTCCTCCCGACCGAAAAACTCCGCGCCGTGGCCGAGGCCGAAAGCCCCGTCAACTTCCGGCAGGTGCCGCACAATATCGAGGCCGAGCAGGCGCTTCTCGGGGCCATCCTCGTCAACAACGAGGCCCTCGATCGGGTCTCGGACTTTCTCGAGCCGGGGCATTTCTACGATCCCCTGCACGCGGAGATCTACGAGACGACGCGGACGCTCATACAAGCGGGCAAGCAGGCCACGCCCGTGACATTGAAGACGTTCTTCGAGAACGCGGAGCCGATCTCGCCCACGTTGAGCGTCGTCCAGTATCTCGGGCGTCTGGCGGTCAACGCCACGTCGATCATCAACGCGCATGACTACGGCCAGACGATCTATGATCTCGCGATCCGCCGGCAATTGATCACGATCGGCGAGGATCTCGTCAACGTCGCATACGATAGCCCTGTCGATCATCCGCCCGAGAACCAGATTCAGGAAGCAGAAGGCCGCCTTTACGAGTTGGCGGAGAAGGGCAAATACGGCCAAGGCTTCGTCACGTTCGGCACGGCCCTGACGCATGCCATCGACATGGCCAACAGCGCATTCCAGCGCGAAGGCCACCTGTCGGGCCTTTCGACGGGACTGTCGGACCTCGATCAGAAGCTCGGTGGCTTGCAGTCCTCCGACCTCGTGATCCTCGCCGGTCGCCCCTCCATGGGCAAAACGGCACTCGCGACGAACATCGCCTACAACATTGCCAAAGCCTATCGCGCCGAGAACCAGTCCGACGGCACGACGAAAGTCCTCGACGGCGCAATCGTCGGATTCTTCTCGCTCGAAATGTCGGCCGAGCAGTTGGCGACGCGTATTCTCTCCGAGCAGGCGGAGATCGCGTCCGAGCAGATCCGTCGCGGCATGATCAGCGAAGACCAGTTCTCGAAGCTCGTGCGCGTATCCCAGGAGATGAGCCGCATTCCACTCTACATCGACCAGACGGGCGGCATCACGGTCGCGCAGCTTGCGGCCCGCGCGCGGAAACTGAAGCGCCAGAACGGCCTCGGACTGCTCGTCATCGACTACCTGCAGCTCCTGTCCGGATCGTCGAAATCGCAATCCGCCGGGCGCGTGCAGGAAATCACCGAGATCACCACGGGCTTGAAGGCACTCGCCAAGGAACTGAACGTCCCGATCCTGGCCCTCTCCCAGCTTTCCCGTGCCGTCGAGCAGCGCGAGGACAAGCGGCCTCAGCTCTCCGATCTTCGTGAATCAGGCTCGATCGAGCAGGACGCGGACGTCGTGATGTTCGTATTCCGCGAGGAATACTACGTCGAACGCCTGAAGCCGACGGAAGGAGACGCCAAGTTCCCGGAGTGGCAGACGAAGATGATGCAGGTTTCCGGCAAGGCCGAAGTGATCATCGGCAAGCAGCGTCACGGCCCCGTCGGCACCGTCGGCCTCGCGTTCGAAAGCCAGTTCACGCGCTTCGGAAATCTCGCCCGTGACGCCTACCTGCCGGAGCGGTACGAATAGCTCACACGTAGGTAAAAACTCTTCTACGCGCAGTCACGGCGGTGCTGCGCCGACCAGTGCCCCAAGCAGCCTCAACATCGGAAAGTGGTCAGCGCGCGATGATGCGCGCCAGAAGCACGACGATGATGGCTCCGATCGTCGAGACGACGATCTGATCGCCGATCGGAAATCCCGTCGTGAACGGCAGCTTCAGGAGCCCGGCCTGGATGAGCGCGCCGCCGATGAACGCGCCGATGATGCCGACGATCAAATTCCGGATGAGCCCACCGCCGCCGAGGAGCTGCCCCGCGAGCCAACCCGCAACGAGCCCGTTGAGCGCCATGATCACATATGGCTCTTGCAGGTATGCCCAAACTTGATCCATGGCGCGTTCCCTTTCAGTCGACATGCGGCCGGCAGCGGCCCGGCTCTTGTCCTATAATCCGGCCAGAACCTGTCTCAATGACGGCGAACGCCGTGAACCGCGTTTTTGCACACGATCTGCCAGCCGTCGTCACACGTGGCAACGCGCACCAAGATACTGGTTGAGCGTGTTGTTGTAGCTCTCGGCCTCGGCCTTGTCCGCCGCGGACTGCTTCCGACCCGCCGTCAAAGCCTCGACCTTGCTTTGAACACCCCGCGAGAGCAGCCTGTCGAGTTGCGCCCGCAACGACTTGCAGGACTGACCAGGGGGAAGCGGCTTGGCTCCTGGGTCCCCGCCGCTCCCGCCGGCGCAACCGCCGAGACCAAGACCGAACCCAACCACGGCGGCCACCGCCACGACGCGGCTCGACCGCACCTGCCGTCGGATGTCCACGAACCCTCTCCGCTTCGTCTGCTGCCCGGAATGCACCCCGTCAGTGGTTAAGACCACACGCCCGGCCTTCCCGCAACCCCCCAAGGCTGCTGTGACCCGAACGAGCGGCCGAGCGGCCACGCCCGCCCGGTCTCCATGCAAACGCGCGAAGGACGCGGCGCACGCGCCGCGTCCCCAAAACGGACCGTAAAATCCCCAGCGCCCGGCGCGGCTGTCTTAGTTCTTTGCAGCGGCCGGCGCAGTCTGGGCGGCCGGCGACGAGGCCGCAGTCGTTGCTGCCGACGCGGTTGTCGTCGACGGTGTCGAGGGCTTCAACGGAGCGACCGCCGCCGACGCCGCTGATGGAGCCGCCTTTGCCGCCTGAGCACCAGCGGCACCCGATACCGGAGACTGCGGTGCGGCCGTTGGCGTCGCCTGCGCTGGCGCGACGGCAGCCTGCTGGAACGGAACAGTGCCGCACTTCGCTTGGAACTCGGCATTGGCCTTGTCCAGTTCAGTCATCTTCGCCAGCGCCTCGCGCTTGACAGTGACATTCGACGATTTGCCGACCGAGGCCTTCTCGACCCGCTCCGCGAACCCTTCTTTCCTCAGCCCCTCGATGCGGGCGCCTAGCGCGACGCACTGGGGATCGAGTTTCGGTTTTGCAGCCGCGTCGGCCTGCTGTCCGATCGACGATGTCGAAAGAGTCAGCGGTGTACCGTCGCTCGAGCACCCGCCGGCCAGCATGGCCGCTGTGACGAGGGTGAACCCCAGTCCGATTGTTGTTTTCATGGCCGTCCCCTAACCTCCAGACATCCCCAGTCGTGATGCCCTTCTAGGTTGCCGTGGCTATCACTGAATAGGGGCCTGGGTCGTGGACACAGTGTATGCTGCCCTCTTGACATGAGCGAATCTGTGGATGAACGGCAGATGCGCCACAGCCTCGCCGGACGTGACCCGAGCACCAATCGACGGCAATCAATAATCGGATCAACGGGATGCCCAAAAATCTGCACATCGAGAGATGGATGGAGCTCTTTCCCCGGCTCGGCACGCTCGAGAACGAGCACCTGAGGATCGCGACGCAGTCCCTCATCACGAAGCGGCTTTACGAAGGGGAGATGGCCTACACCCAAGGCGCGGACTGCCACGCCTACGTCATGTGCCTTGAGGGTCGCACCCGCACCTACAAGGGCTCCTCCTCCGGCCGGGAGATCATGCTCTATCGCGTGGGCCCCGGTGAGACGTGCGTGCTGACGACATCCTGTCTGCTGGCGAGACGCGGCTTCCCGGCTGAAAGCGTCGCCGAGGCCCCGACGCTGCTCGCCGCCCTTCCCGCACCAGTGTTCCAGGAGTTGATGGGCACATCCCGCGCCTTCCGCGATCTCGTTCTCGACAACTACGGAGAGGCCATGGCGAGCCTCATCACGCTGGTCGACGAGGTGGCTTTCGCGCGGCTCGACCTCCGTCTCGCCCGCCGGCTCATCAGCACGTCGAACGCAAGCGACGTGATCGAAGCGACGCACCAGCAACTGGCGCTCGATCTCGGCAGCGTGCGCGAGGTCATCACCCGCTATTTGCGTGAATGGGAACGCGCCGGCTGGATCCGCAACAGTCGCGGCACGATAGAGGTCGTTGACCGCTCGGCTCTCGAACGGTATGCCGCATCGAACTAATTCGCCTATCTAGCACGTGGCGCCGAGTGCCTCCGCCGCGGCGGCAAGCTCAGACTTGATCGCCGCATCCAGTGCCGCGAGCCCTTCGGGCGTCGCGCGACCGCTCTCCAGGACCTCCAACCGGCCAACCGTGAGAGGATCGGACGCGCGCGCCTCCGCATCCCGTTTCCGGTCTTTCGTCGCCTGGTGCCCGCGAAACTCGGGAAGTGCAATCCGAACGATCCCGGCGCGCATGGGAAGCCGCTCATCGAACGCGGCATCGAGCGCGCTCGTAACGCAAATCACGTCGCTGCCGTTGACGGGCCTGAGCAACGCGATCTCATGGGGCAAGTCTCCGGCACCCTCACCGAGCGAAGGTTCCAGAACGACAATCAACGCGTTCGCGGGAAGAACAGACTGACTGTTCAATCGAGCGACGTCGGCACGCTCAACAATGACGATGATCGTGGCCTCGCCCGCAAGCCCCATAGCCCCTTCGATCGCCTGAAGAGGTTCCGCCGAATGGCCGTCCCGATAGAGAACGAGCCCAGCCGTATGGTCGGGCGTGTTGCCATGCGGACTTTCCGCCTGAAGTCGCTCGAATGCCGTCAGGAGATCGACGCCGCAAGCCAGCGCCAGCGACGGGCTCCGAAAAGTCGCGTAGACCAGCGCGGCTGGAGAATGCCGAGCCGCCGCAATGGCCGCCCCGACGTAAGCCGCCTCCCGACCGACGCCGCGCGGGCAGGGCGATCCCAGGATGCCGAGCGCGAAGAGAAGACCCGCCTTCTCCTCGAACCGCCGGAGAGCAAGCATGCGCCGGTAAAGAGCCAGCAGATCCAGCTCTCGCGTTCGACCCGGCGATGTCGCGACGACGTCCTCCATGCGGATCCAATCCCGTGGGCCGCGCCCCGAAACGAAGCGAGCATATCATCGGCAACCGGCGATCCCGGCCGACCGCCCAGCGCTCTGCCCGTCATTTGCGAAGATCATGTGTCAGGAGTAAAGCCCGAACTCGGCTTCGATCGCCGCGCCTCAGGGAGTTCCGAGGATTTTGTCGTCCGGTCGGACATATCCGAGGACGTCCCGCGCGATCTCATCCACCAGATCGGGATCGGCCGGCTCCTTCGCCAGCAGCGCGACATCATTTGAGAGCTTGGACCGCACGGTCTCGAGGCTCCGGATTTCGAATTCGACGAGATCCGTGCGCTCAATCAGCTTCGAGCGCGCCAAGAGACCGTGACGGCCATAGATGGCATGATGGGTGAAGTAGGCTGTCGCGGCCAGACAAAGAAGCAGAACCAGTGTCTGTCGGAGCCTCAATCGCCAATCTGACATTGTTTTTGGACGCAGAACCAGTTGTTCGGGGCTACGCAGCGATGATTGCCTGGAACACCATTTGTTTTAGCCGAGAGGCCTTAAGAGCCAGTAAAGCTCCGTCATGATTTGACGCCGCCGAATGTCCCCGAGGTCAAACGGCCGCGCTCTTGAGGATCGAGCGACCAGCGTATTGCGCGACATTCCCAAGCTCGCCTTCGATGCGGATCAACTGGTTGTACTTGGCGAGCCTGTCCGAACGGCAGAGCGAGCCAGTCTTGATCTGTCCGCAGTTCGTCGCGACCGCGAGATCGGCGATCGTCGCATCCTCGGTTTCACCCGAACGATGGGACATGACCGCCGTATAGCCCGCGCGCTGGGCCATCGAAACGGCATCGAGAGTTTCCGACAGCGAGCCGATCTGGTTGACCTTGACGAGAATGGAATTGGCGATGCGCTGATCGATCCCCTGCTTCAAGCGACGCGTGTTGGTGACGAAAAGATCGTCGCCGACAAGCTGGCACTTCGATCCGACGAGTTCCGTCAAGGCCTTCCAGCCCGCCCAGTCGTCCTCGCCCATCCCGTCCTCGATCGAGATGATCGGGAAGCGAGCGACGAGATCGGCCAGGTAGCGGGCCATTCCGTCGCTGTCGAGCGAACGGCCCTCGCCGTGCATTTCGTATTTGCCGCCCTTGTAGAATTCCGTCGAGGCGCAATCGAGCGCGAGCATCACGTCGTCGCCGGGCTTGTAACCCGCCGCCTCAATCGATTTCATGATGAAGCCGAGCGCCTCGTCGGCACTCTTGAGATTGGGCGCGAAACCGCCTTCGTCGCCGATACCGGTGTTATGGCCCGCGTCTTTGAGGCCCTTCTTCAGAGTGTGGAAGATCTCGGCCCCGATCCTGACCGCGTCCGCCATGGTCGGCGCCGCGACCGGCATGATCATGAATTCCTGGATGTCGATCGGATTGTCGGCGTGCGCGCCGCCATTGATGATATTCATCATCGGCACCGGCAGAATGTGCGCATTGGCGCCGCCGACGTAGCGATAAAGCGGAAGCCCCGCCGCCGCCGCGGCTGCCTTAGCGTTCGCGAGCGAAACGCCGAGAATGGCATTGGCCCCGAGACGCGCCTTGTTCGGCGTTCCGTCGAGCGAGATGAGTGCCGTGTCGATGCCGCGCTGATCTTCCGCGTCCATTCCGACGAGCGCGTCGAAGACTTCCCCGTTGACCGCATCAACGGCCTTTGTCACGCCCTTGCCGAGGTAGCGCTTCTTGTCGCCGTCTCGCAGCTCGTTGGCCTCGTGCGCACCGGTGGAGGCTCCCGATGGCACGGCCGCACGCCCCCGCGAGCCATCCTCGAGGATGATATCGACTTCGACCGTGGGATTGCCGCGGCTGTCCAGGATTTCCCGGCCGATGATGTCGACGATAGCGGTCATGACGGTTCCATAGGTCTGATGCGAAGGCACGGGCCCGGAACGATCGACTGAATGATCGGCTGGTCGGGCACTGCCGCGGGTTGTAGCCTTCCTCGCATCGGCCGCAAGGCCCCATGGTTGATTGGCCACCTACCCAGATGGGCGGTTGGCGAAGCAACGGGACATCGGGCGAGCCCCGCTCCCCAGGCCCGGTCCAACCAAAGTCGAAGGCGCGAAAAGAACAGGACGATATGACGACGGCCCCCGAGAACGCAGCGCTTGTCCTTTTTTCCGGCGGCCAGGATTCGACCGTCTGCCTCGCCTGGGCGCTCGCGCGCTACGACCGCGTCGAGACGATCGGCTTCGACTACGGTCAGCGCCACGCCATCGAACTCGCCCAGCGCGCCGTCATCCGCCAGCGATTGATCGCGCTGGGTCTCGACCGTGGTCGCCTCGGAGAGGACACGCTGATCGACCTCAAAACTCTCGGCACGATCGCCGAGACGGCCCTGACGCGCGACACGGAAATCCGCCTCTACGCGAACGGCCTGCCGACCACCTTCGTCCCCGGCCGAAACCTTCTATTCCTGACTTACGCAGCAGCACTCGCCTGGCGTCGTGAGATCCCGATACTCGTCGGCGGCATGTGCGAGACGGACTATTCCGGCTACCCCGACTGCCGCCGCGAGACGATCGACGCCATGGAACGGGCCTTGGGCCTCGGCATGGACCGCGCGATCCGGATCGAAACCCCGCTTATGCGCGTCGACAAGGCGGGCACCTGGGCCCTGGCCGAAGACCTCGGCGGACAGCCCCTCGTCGACCTCGTCATCGAGGAAACCCACACCTGCTATCTCGGCGACCGGAGCCACAGGCACCCCTGGGGCTACGGATGTGGCTCCTGCCCGGCCTGTGACCTCAGGGCCGGGGGCTGGAAGACATGGACAAAGCACCCGGCAACCCCAATCGGGGCATAGGTTCGAGACACGTCCAGCCGGTCAAGCCAGCGCCAAAATCAGTTCCTTCCGGTTCCCCTGGGAACATCGTGACCGGCATCCCGGGCGCAAGGTCTTCCCATCGACGCTGTCGCTAGGGAGGCAACGATGTCGGCCAAGTTCTCGATCATCCTTCAGACGCTCTGCTGCCTCGCCGTTCTGGCCTCGATCGTTCCCCTTGAGGGCGAAATCTCGGGCAAGCCCGCCGGCGTCCGCACCGCCATCGAACTGCTCTCGAAGCGCTCTCCCGCCACTCAGCTCTTGATCGAGAACGGATTGAAGTCCGTCGCGCGGTCGTAATAGTCCTCGTTCTCCGCCGCCTTCAAAGCCCTGACGATCGGCACCGTCACAGGCAGGAACACCACCTCAACCAGTGTCTTGGCCACGAACTGTGAGACGACGAGCGTCATAACGAGTTCGTTCGGCATGATGCCGGAATTCCAGAAGGCCAGTGGATAGAACAGCGCGCTGTCGACCAGTTCCCCCGCGACCGTCGAAGCGACGAACCGCGTCCGCATGTACTGCCCGGCATTCCAGACCTTCATTTTCGCGAGCACGAAGGCGTTGACGAACGATCCGCAGACAAACGCGATCATCGAAGCGCCCGCGACCCGCCAGGTATTCCCGTAAGCGATCTCGTAGGCCGCCTGATTGGGCCATCCCGGCGCCGGGGGAAGCGCCACGACCACCGCCGCCATGAGGGATGCAAATGCAAGCGCCGCAAACCCTGCCCAGATGACACGCCGGTCGCGGCCATAGCCGTAGACCTCGGTCAGGATATCCCCGAAGATGTATGAGATTGGAAAGAAGACGACGCCCGCGCCGAAGGTAATGGCACCAATGAGCGGCAGATCGAGCTGCGCCGCCTTGGCGGGCCCTATGAGGTTTGAACAGACGAGCACCACCACGAACGCCACCATGACGAGATCGTAGTAGCGGTAGGTTCTCGGCTGCGATCCCTGACCGCCCGTCGTCGCTGTCATGGAGCCCCCCAATTCGACGCGGCGGACCGCGATTGACACCCGCCCCATCACGGGTACGCATGATCCTGTCGCCCGGGCCAGTCGCATGAGCCTGTCATGCGAGCCAGTCGCAAGGTTTTCGGTTTCAGGTCGGATGTATCAGGTCAAGGAAATCTTCTACACGCTCCAGGGAGAAGGCGCTAACGCCGGGACGCCGGCCGTCTTCTGCCGCTTCGCAGGCTGCAATCTCTGGTCGGGCCGGGAGACCGACCGCGCGACGGCCCGCTGCCGCTTCTGCGACACCGACTTTGTCGGGACCGACGGCACCGGCGGCGGACGCTTCGAATCGGCCGACGATCTGGCGCGCGCCATCCGCGCCGCCCTGACCGCCGATCGCGGTCCGGCCATGGTCGTTCTGACCGGCGGCGAACCGATGCTCCAGGTCGATGCGGCCCTGATCGACGCGCTCCACGCGCGGGGCTTCTCCATCGCGATCGAGACCAACGGCACGCTCCCCGTGCCCGAAGCGATCGACTGGATCTGCGTCTCGCCCAAGTCTGGCAATGCCATTGTCCAGACCGAGGGCGACGAATTGAAACTGGTCTATCCCCAGGACGGCCTCGACCCCGAAAGCCTCCTAAGTCTCGATTTTGAGCATCGTTTCTTGCAGCCGATGGATGGCCCGGACCGCGAGACGAACACCGCTGCCGCAATCCGCTATTGCATGGCCCATCCGCCCTGGCGGCTCTCCGTTCAGACCCACAAGATTCTCGGCATACCCTGAGCGAGTTTTCACACGCGGTAGAGATCGGCTCGCGTCGGCGGCAGCGGCGAACGGCCCTTGGCGCTCTTCGTCGCCACCACCTGAAAGAGCCGGAGCGTGCCGCGCGAGAACGCGAGCGAGACACCCGCGAGATACGCGACCCAGATCCTGTATTTCTCTTCGCCAACTTCCCGGATGGCCTCGTCGCGACGAGCCGTCAGCCGCTCGCACCACAGTTTGCACGTGCGCGCATAGTGCTCCCGCCAGCCCTCGACGTCGTGGACCTCGAAACCCGCGATCTCCATGGCCTGGACCGTGTGCCCGATGTCGTCGAGTTCTCCGCCTGGAAAGATGTACTTCGCGATCGCCTTCTTCTCTGGCCGCATACGCTCGGGCAGAAGCCCCATGCGCGGCCGGTGCGCGCGCCGCGAAATCGCGTGATTGAGAAACACGCCGTCGTCGTTGAGCATCGCCCGGACCTTCTGCATGTAGCCCGGAATGTTCTTCAAGCCGATGTGCTCGTACATGCCGATCGACGCGATCTTGTCGTAGCGACCGGCGTGGTTCTGATAATCGACGAGTTCGAACGTCACCTGTTTGTCGAGGCCGAGCCGCTTCACCTTCTCGCGCGCGAATTCGAGCTGACGCTCCGAGAGCGTGATGCCGTGCGCCTTCACTCCGTAGTTTCTGGCCGCATGGCAGACCAGCCCGCCCCAGCCGGAACCGATGTCGAGCATCGTCTCGCCTGGCTTGAGACGAAGCTTCCGGCAGATCATCTCGAGCTTGTCGCGCTGGGCCTCATCCACGTCGTTCGCCCAGTCCGTGTAATAGGCGCACGAGTAGACCATCTCGGGATCGAGAAAGAGCGCGTAGAAGGCATTCGAGACGTCGTAATGGAACTGGATGAAGGCCTTGTTGTCGGCGACTTTGCGCCGCTTGCCCGTGATCTCGCCCTCGAACGCACCTTTGTCCGCCGTGGGTTCCGTCGAGGCGAACGCGAACGGCGCCAATCCTTTGAGAAGCGCGAGCTTCGGCAGGTCGCGGACCTTGAGGCCCTTCTTCCGCGAACCCAACTGCTGGCCGAAATCGACGAGCGTGCCACCGGCAAAGTCGATCCGCTTGGCGACGTAGAGTTGGATCAACGTATCGAGCGACGGCCGTCGGATCATCGAGGAAATGACGCCGGGATCGGCGATGGCAATCTCGAACGGACCCTTGACGTCACGGCCGAGCGGTATGCGGGAACCATCCCAGAGCCGGACATGGGCGTCGAGGTCGAGCCGCTCCCCGATCGCTCCGACGAGCGCGCGTGCCGCCTCGATCTGCTTTCGTTCCGTGTCGGCCATCCCGCCCGAACTCCCTGCCGTGCCCCCGGGATCGGGAACACCCGGAGCGCTCTTACAACGGCTTCTCGGCACTTTCCATGATCGCGGCAACGCCCATCCCGCCGGCCGTGCAGATCGAGATGAGCCCACGCCCACCGTGCGTCGACAAGAGTTTCGCGAGATTGGCGACGATCCGGGCGCCGGTCGCCGCGAACGGGTGCCCGACCGCGAGCGACGATCCCTTGACGTTGAGCTTCGACCGGTCGATCGACCCGAGCGGCATGTCACGCCCGAGATGCCGCTTGCAGTAATCTCTATCCTCCCACGCCTTGAGCGTGGCAAGGACCTGCGCTGCGAACGCCTCGTGGATCTCGTAGAAATCAAAATCCTGGAGCGTCAGGCCCGCGCGTTCGAGCATTTTGCCGACCGCGATCGTCGGCGCCATCAGGAGCCCTTCGCCCGCGACGAAATTGTTGCCCCAATGCTGGCCGTAGGTCAGGAACGCCTGCGGTTTGAGCCCGTGAGCCGCGGCCCACTCTTCGCTCGCAAGCAGCACTGTCGCGGCCCCGTCCGTCAGCGGCGTCGAATTGGCCGCCGTCAGGGTTGCCTTGGGGTCCTTCTCGAACGCGGTCTTCAATGTCGCAAGCTTGTCGAGGCTCATGTCCTCGCGCAAGTTGTTGTCGCGGAAGACGCCCGCGAACGGCACGAGAAGATCGTCCATCCAACCCTCGGCATAGGCCGCCGCAGCCTTTCTGTGACTTTCGAACGCGAACTGATCCTGTTCCGCGCGCGGCACGGCGAATGTCCGGGCCATCAGTTCGCAGTGCTGGCCCATGGAGAGGCCCGTCCTCGGCTCCGAGACCATTGGCGCCTGAGGCGTCAGTTCCGACGGCCCGAAACCCTGGAAGACCTTGAGCTTCTCCATCATCGTCTTCTTCTGGCCGGCTTCGATCAGCCGCTTCGAGAACTTCTTGGAGAAGACGATGGGCGCGTCCGACGTCGTATCAGAGCCCGCCGCGATCCCACATTCGATCTCACCGGCCGCGATCTTGGCGCCGGTCATGAGCGCCGCTTGCAGGCTCGTTCCGCACGCCTGTTGCAACGTCACGCCCGGCGTTGAGGGCGCCAGCGACGTCCCGAGCACGCTCTCGCGCATCAGGTTGAAATCCTTGGAGTGCGTGACGACCGCGCCGCCGACCACCTCGTCGATGTGCTGGCGCTTCAGGTTGTAGCGATCCACGAGGCCATCGAGCGCGGCCGTCAGCATGTCCTGATTGGAGAGGTCCGCGTAGAGCGTGTTCGAACGGCAGAACGGGATACGCACACCACCGATCACAGCCACACGCCGAAGGGTTCGTGTCATATCAATCTCCGAAAATTGCGCTGAGCGATGTCGGCGCTGAGAGCGCGCGTAACGACAACGAACATCACTCCGCCGCGGCCGCTTTGACGGTCTTGCCGCCTTCCTGGGTTTTGAAGTGCAGCGGACCGCCGCGAAACGGCGCGAACCCCGTGCCGAAGATCATGCCAGCGTCCACGAGATCGGCGGACGCGACGACGCCTTCGTCGAGGCTCCGCTGCGATTCCGTGATCAACGGATCGACGAGTTCGCGACCGAGTTTTTCGAGTTCCGCCTTCGGCCAATCCGAGCGCGAGCGCTGCGGCTTGCCGTCGACCCACTTGTAGAAGCCCTCGCCAGTCTTCTTTCCGAGCCGCCCCGATTGGACGAGCCGTTCGAGGCGCGATCCCTCCGAGCCCTTGCCGAGGATACGCGCGACGTGCGCGCAAACGTCGAGCCCGACGCTGTCTGCAAGCTCGATCGGTCCCATCGGCATTCCGAACGTGCGCACGGCCTCGTCGATCTTCTCCTTGTCCTCGCCCCGCTCCAGTCGCTCCATCGCGGCGAACATGTAGGGTGTCAGAACCTTGTTGACGAGGAAGCCCGGTACATCCTTCGTGATGAGCGGAAACTTGTCGATCGCGGTCACGAAGGCCGCGCCCTTGTCGATTTCCTCGGCCCGCGTGAGGTCACCGCGCACGACCTCGACAAGCGGCATCTGCGGCACAGGCGAGAAGAAATGAAGCCCGATCAAGCGGCCCGGGTCTTTCATCGGCTTCGAGATGTCGGCGAGTTTCAATGATGACGTATTGGTCGCCAGAACAGCGCCCGGCTTCACCTTCGTTTCGAGATCGGCAAAGAGCGCCTGCTTCACGTCGAGCCGCTCGACGATCGCTTCGATCACGACATCGGCCCGGCTGATGCCCCGCCCCTCGGGATCGGCGATGAGCCGCGCCTTGGCCGCATCCTTGAGCGGCTTCGTCTTGAACTTGCGCCCGAAGAGCTTGCCTTGCGAGGAAATCCCTTTTTCCAGTTGCTCTTTCGAGATGTCCTGCAGCGTGACTTCCATGCCCGCCGCGACGCACACGCCCGCGATGTCCGCGCCCATAGTGCCGGCCCCGATGACATGCGCCCGAACGGGCTTCCACTTGAGTTTCTTCGGCGCCTGAGCCTTGAGTGCTTCCGACAGCTTGAAAACGCGACGCAGATTCTTTGATTGCTCTGAGACGAGGAGCGGCGCGAAGGCCTTGGTCTCGGCGGCCTTCATGGCATCGAGATCACCACCGTACTCTTCGAAAAGATCGATCAGCCGATAGGGGGCCGGATAATGATCGGCGCGCGCCTTCTTGGCAACTTCCGCGCGCATCTGCCGCGCGAGCACTTTGCGCGCGGGCCACGTGAGCAGGGCCGATTTCGTTAGGCCCGCGGCCTTCGAAGAGCGCTTCTTGAGAATGGCCTTCCGCGCAGCCCACGGCAGTGCGGACTTGCTCGCGACCAGTTCGTCGATCAAGCCCATGCCCTTGGCCGCCGACGCACTGATCATGGACCCCGTCAACATCGCCTGCATCGCCGACATCGGCCCGGCCTGACGGATCGAGCGCGCGGTTCCGTTGAAGCCGGGGAAGATCCCGAGCTTCACTTCGGGGAAGCCGACCCGTGTCGAGGGATCCCGCGTGGCGATACGGTAGTGGCAGGCGAGAATGAGTTCGAGCCCGCCCCCGACGCAGACGCCATGAACCGCCGCGACGACGGGCACGGCAAGCCGCTCGATCCGGTCGAACATGGCATTGACCGTCGAGATGCTTTTTGTAACGTCCGCTTCGGTCTTGAGGTTCTCGAATTCGTTGATGTCCGCGCCGACGATGTAGCCGCGCTCCTTGCCGGAGATGATGACGAGGCCCTTGATCGATCCATCCCGCGCACCGGCTTCGGTCCTCGCGACGATGGCGCCCAGTTCTTCGAGCGGCCGCTGGCCGAGCGCATTGGCACTCGAGCCCTCACGATCGAACGTCGCCCAGGCGATCCCCTCGCCGTCGATCGAAAACCGCCAGTCCTTGAGGTCGAGAGCGTCGTCGGTCATCAGGTGCTCATTCCGTTCCTATTCGGCCGCCTCGTCGAGCGGCGCGCGTGAATTGTGTCCGATCGCGGCATAGCGCGGTTTCAACTCGGCCGGATCGAAATGATCGACCGCGATCACGCGTTCGACGAGCGCTTCGACCTCACGCAGGAGGTCCGCTTCCGCGGCCGTGATGACGCCTTTGTCGGCCGCATCCTTGAACCAGTCGAGGCCGTGATACCGGCGGACAGTACCGGCTTTGACGGCCCGCTCGAGTTTCCGCTCCGCCTCTTCCGCCGCCACGACCTTTTCGAGCGTCACCTCGAGAATGCCGGTCGGATCGTTCGCATCCTTCGAAATGAAAATATCGCGCGTCAGCCGGTCTCTCACGTCTCCCGGGGTCAGCGAGAGCTTTGCGACGGCACTTCCGAGCCGATCCGTTGCGGGGAAATACTGCCGGCCGAACGGGAACACGACCGCTCGCATGAACCAGCCGAGCGGCCGGATCGGGAAATTCCGCACGACGCCATGCATCGCCTCTTCGAAGCGCGCAAGGCCATTGGCCGCAACGAGTTCGATGACCGGACGATCAGCCGCGGGACGGCGGTCGTCGTCGTACCGCTTTAAGGCGCACGAGAGGAAATAAAGCTCCGACAACGCATCCGCGAGGCGGCCCGAGATCTTCTGCCGGGTCTTCAACCCGCCGCCGAGCGTCGCAATCGTCATGTCGGCGACGAACGCGAAATTCCGCGACGCCCGCGAGAGCTGTTTGTAGGCCGGTCCGAGTTCGCCGGCATCGTCCGGCGCTTCTGCGAACATGCCGAGCGTCACGTTGTGGAAGAACGCGCCCGTTGCGTTCGCGACCGCGTGCGTGACATGCGCGACGAACGCCGTCTCGAAGGTATCGAGACCGCGCGCGCGGTTCTCGTCCTGCGCCGCCTTGATTTCCGTGTAGAGGTAGGGATGCGAACGAAGCGCGCCTTGCGCGAATGTGATCAACGTGCGCGTCAGGATGTTGGCGCCCTCGACGGTGATCCCGACGGGGACCATCTCGTAGGCCGACTGCAGATAGTTCTTGGGTCCGTCGCAGATCGCCCGGCCGCCATGGATATCCATCGCATCGTTGACCGCGCGCCGGAGCCGCTCGGTCGTTTGATACTTCATGAGCGCCGAAATGACGGACGGCTTCTCGCCGCGCGAGACCATCGCCGCCGTCGCCGCGCGTGCCGCCTCGTTGACGTAGGCAGTCTCGACAAGCCGCGCCAGCGGCTCCTCGATGCCCTCCATCCGCCCTACCGGCAGTCCAAATTGACGCCGGATGCGCGCATAGGCCGATGTCGCGCGCAACATCATCTTGGAGCCGGCCGTGGCCGACGACGGCAGCGAGATCGCACGGCCTGCCGCGAGGCATTCCATCAGCATCCGCCAGCCCTGGCCGACCATCTTCTCCCCGCCGATCACCCAATCGATCGGGATGAACACGTCCTGGCCCCAGTTGGGACCGTTCGGGAAGGCCGCCCCCGACGGCAAATGCCGCCGGCCGATGTTCACACCCGGATGGTCCGCCGGGATCATAGCGACCGTGATGCCGACGTCCTCACCCTTTCCGAGCAGATTCTGGGGATCGAATAGTCGGAACGCGAGCCCCACGAGCGTCGCCTTTGGACCGAGCGTGATGTAGCGCTTGTCCCACGAGAGGCGGATGCCGAGCGTTTCCTTGCCGTCGTGCAGGCCGCGCTCGACGCGCCCGATGTCACGCATCGTAGCCGCGTCCGAACCCGAGGTCGGTCCCGTGAGCGAGAAGCACGGGACTTCGAGGCCCTTGGCAAGCCGCGGAAGGTAGTGATGCTTCTGCGTGTCGGTCCCGTACTTCTCGATGAGCTCTCCCGGACCGAGCGAATTCGGCACCATGACGATGGTCACAACATCCGGCGACCGCGACGCGATCTTGCCGAGAATGAGCGACTGCGCCTGCGCGGAGAAGCCGAGCCCGCCGTGATCCTTGGAGATGAGCATCCCGAGGAAGCCCTTCTCCTTGACGAAATCCCAGACGGCGTCCGGTACTTCACGTTCCGTGTGCCGGATCTGCCAGTCGTCGATCAGCCGGCAAAGATCCTCCGTCGCCCCGTCGAGAAAGTTCTGCTCTTCCGTCGTCAACGTGATCGGGGGTACGGACTTGAGCTTCGACCATTGCGGCTGACCGGAGAAGAATTCCGCGTCGAAACCGATCGTGCCGGCTTCCAGCGCCTGCGCTTCGGTGTCCGAAACCTTGGGGAGGATCGACTTCACGAACCCGAACGCCGGCGCGATCAGGAACCGCCGGCGCAAGTCCGGAACAGAGAGCAGGCCCAGAATGATCGCAGGCGCCCAAGTGACGATTGAAAAGAGACCAAACGAGGGGAATTGGACCACGCCCCGCCAGAGACCCATTTCGAAGCCGAGCGCCATGAGTGCGGCGCCAGCGGCCCACGCAATGAGCGGCGCGCGGGTCATCCCAAGGGCGACGATGCCCGCGATGATGAGGATCAGAAAGCCCAGGATCGACATGGCCGGCAGCTCCCGTTGGGCTCGGAAACTGCCCGAGCCTCGAGTTGTTGAGGCGACCGAGACTGCGGCGGATCGTGGGCTTAAGCCGCGAGCCTCACCTGCCTTCTAACTCCTAGATGCGCTGGAACCATGAAACAACGATCAAGGTTCACAAAGAGTTCGCACGGCGCCCGGAAAGGCCTGCGTGACTGGCCTGCCCGAATGTCCAGTGGGACTGGCCGCCGTTCAGCCTTTTTTGCCCAAGAGCGCCGATCTTGGCCTCAGTTCTGCGACCGGTTTGTTGAAAATCTCACCGACCAGTGTCGGGTACCAGGCGAAGGCCTCCTGAAAATTCTCCCGCCGCTCCTCAGCTGATTCGCCCGGCTTCGAGACGAACGCATTCTCTGCCACCAATCCCGGCTTGTTGCCGGCCATAACGCCCGGTTTGTAGTCCGCCCCGATCTTGATCGCGTCGTCGAGCGCAACGATCGACCAGCAGGTGTTCCGAAGGCGAGCCGGTTCCGCGGCTTTGATATCGAGGCTTGCGAGAACGCTCCCCGCCACCACGTGCGCCTGGCTGTTGGCCGAAAAGGCAGACTTCGGCATGTCCGTTGCGATAGCCGCATCCCCGAGCACATAGACGTTTTCAGCCAGTGTCGAGGCGAACGTCGCGGGATCGACCGGGCACCAGTCCGGGCTCGCAAGGCCGGCCTCGACCGCGATACGACCAGCCGTCTGCGGCGGGATGATGTTCGCCACATCCGCCTTGATCGAGAACCCCGACCGGGTTCTTACTTCACCCGTCTCGATGTCGACCTTCTCGACTTCCTGATCGTCGATGTCGTTCGTGAGCATGAGTTCGATACGGCCGTTGTAGTGCGTCCGGAACGCCTCCTCGAAGGCCGCCTGCTTCGAGAACGTCATCTTGGCGTCGAGGATCACGACCTTGGACCGCGGCTTCTCCCGTGCGAGCACGTTGGCGATGACGCACGCCCGCTCGTAGGGACCCGGCGGACAGCGATACGGCAGTTTGGGAACGGCGATCACGACTGTCCCGCCGTTTTCCATCCGCTCAAGCTGGCGGCGCAGCGCCGCCGATTGCGCACCGCCCCTCCACGCGTGTGGCATGGCGCCGGCCGCCTCCTCCGAGTAGCCGGCGATGGCAGACCATTTGAAGTCGATACCCGGAGCGACGACGAGCCGATCGTAGGACAGGGACTTGCCGGCCTTGAGATGCACCTCGCGCTTCGAGAGGTCGATCCGATCCGCGAGCGCGTTGACAACTTCCACCCCAAGCGCCTTCAAGCCCTTGTAGCCATGGGTCAGATCGTCGATACCGACAAACCCTCCGATGTAAGCGTTGGAGAAAAAACAGCTCGTGTATTTCACGTTGGCTTCGACGAGCGTCACGTTCAATGACGGAGCGAACCGCTTCAATTGACCCGCGACCGATGCCCCGCCGGCGCCGCCGCCAATGACGACGATTTTCGCCTCGCCCAGCGCCAGCGCGGGTGCCGAGAGCGTCGCGAGCGCAGCGGCGCCGAGACCGCGGCCGAAGCCACGCCGTGTGATCGCAAGAGCGGTCATGGACCCTGTCCCTCTCATCGAGGCTCGTGGCCGGCTTGTCTCAGCAGGTCCGCAAGCTCCTCCCAGAAATAGAATTGTCCCGGATAGCCGGTGATGCGGCCGACTTCGTGACCCCCGCGCATGAGCAGAAACGTCGGCGTGTAGACGACGGGATTGAGCCCTACGAGGCGGGGTGAGCCACGCCGGATCTTTACGAGCGGTGCGAGCCGCCCCTCGGCCGACCGACCATAACCACCCCCGACGTCCTTCTGCCATTTGCGGCAGTAGTGGCAGGCCGGATCATCGACCATCACCAGTTGAAGCGACGACTTCGACGCAGCACGTGCGCCGCCAGACGCCAATATCAGTCCAACGCCGCCCAAGATCGCGAGCGTGAGCCAGAACAAAAGCGCCCGCCCGTCCGGCCCGGTCCATCCTCGACCGGTGTTCGTCGTCATACTGCGCACGCGTCCCGTCATGGGGCTCGTCCTCTTCTCGCCACGGCGGTCTCGTTCCGTGTGTTGTTTCCGCCGAACGCCGATCACAAAACACCGCTCGAAGCTCATTGGCTCCCGTGGAAAACCTCGGACCCGCTTGCTATATAGCAGCTAATCGGCGGGACAGACGTTGCGAAAAGGTATTGGAAGGTCTGACCATCAAGTCTCGAACTTAAATCTCACGCCCTCTCCTCACACTCTTTGTCACCGGAATTGCCCACGTGAGAGACCGTAGCCGCATTGTCGTCATCGACCGCCGAACGTTCACGGCCGGCAGTGGCGCAGCACTCGCTGTCGCCGTCTTGACCGGACGTGCCGCGTTCGCCGAAACCCCGTCATCGCCTGCAACGCCACCGCCGTCATCCGCACCAGCACCCCATTCCGCGGCTTACGAGGACGCCATGAAAAGCCTCCTTGCCGGAGCCGAGCCAGCCACCGCAGGCTTGACGCTGGAGCTTCCTGAGCTGGCCGAGAACGGCAACGTCGTCCCCTACAAGATCGCCGCCGACAGCCCCATGCTCGATGAGGACTACATCAGGAAGTTGCACATCCTCTCGACCGCCAACCCCCAGCCGCTGGTCGCCTCGTTCGAATTGATCCCCGCTACCGGCAAGGCAATGGTTTCAGGCCGCATGCGCCTCGCCAAGACCCAGAACGTGGTCGGCCTCGCTGAAAAGAGCGACGGCACGTTCCTGATTGCGACGGCGCTGGTTGAAGTCACCATCGGAGGATGCGGAAACGAATGAGCGCAGAACGATGAACAATAAAGTCCGGATCAAGCTTCCCGAAGCCACCGCCGTCGGCGACGTGATCGAGATCCGCGCGTTGATCAATCATGTCATGGAAACCGGCAATCGAAAGGACGCGACCGGACAGGTCATCCCGCGCGACATCATCGAACGTCTCGAAGTCACATTCGGCTCCGTCCGGATCTTCGGGGCGACCTTCGGACCTGGCATTTCGTCGAACCCCTACGTCGCCTTCCACCTGAGGGTGCCCGGCCCCGGCGAACTCGTCTTCACCTGGACCGACAACAAAGGCCAAACCTGGACCGAAAGGACGCCGCTCTACGTCAGTTGACGGCCGCGACGGCCGGATACGCCGGATATTGCCTCACTGCGGCATCGCGAGCCGGACCACAGTCCCTTGTTCGGAACATCCAAACCCGATAGGCGTGACGGAGTTGAGGGATCGAGGAAAGGGTTCTACCCCGCTTCCCCGCAAGACCCGCGAAGACACGCGACAAGGCGAGACGACCATGGCTGATGACCCGATCGTTGCCCAGAAGGGCCCCTACCAAGTCGATCTCGTCGAGGGGAAGACGTACTTCTACTGCCGGTGCGGTCGCTCGAAGCGCCAGCCGTTCTGTGACGGCGCACACAAGGATACTGGAATCGAGCCGATGGCATTCCAGGCCCCCGGCAGCGGGACGTTCAACATCTGCGGCTGCAAGACGACCGGCGACGAGCCCTACTGCGACGGCTCGCACAACATGATCTGACTGCGCGGGCAGGACGCGGTCACGAAGCCCACCACGTCCGCTAGATCGGCGGCACCGAAGTCGGTGGAATATCGGTGTCCCTTTCGTGCACCTCGATCATGCCGCGACCCACATGGCTCGCGTGGCGGCTGTATGTGAAATAGATTACGAGACCGATGACCGCCCAACCGGCGAACAGGGCCAGCGTGTAGCTCGACAAACTGAAGAAGAGATACGCGCTGCCGACGACGGCCAGCGGTGCCATCAGGTAGACCGCGGGCGTGCGAAACGGCCGGTGCCGATTGGGCTCCGTCCGCCGCAGGATCAGAACGGCGACCGCGACGACGGCAAACGCGAACAGCGTTCCAGAGTTCGAAATGTCGGCCAGCGCGCCGACCGGGAAGAAGGCGGCGAACAACGACACGAAGATCCCGGTGATGACCGTGATGACGTGCGGCGTCTTGAACCGAGGATGGACCGACGACAGCGCTTCCGGCAGAAGCCCGTCGCGGCTCATGACGAAGAAGATACGGGTCTGCCCGTACATCATCATGAGAACGACCGAAGGCAGGGCCAATCCCGCTGCGAGCCCGACGAGGTTGCCGATCTCCGGCCAGCCGACCTGGCGCAACGTCCACGCAAGCGCTTCCTTGGAGCAGACCACTGCCGTTTCGCCGGCGGTCTTGCAGGCTTCGGCCAACTCGGCCGAGCCCGGCGGGATGCCGGTTCCGTCGGGGCGGACGAGCGGCTGTGCGCCGACCGTCCCGATGACGCCACTCGCGACGAGCAAATAGAAGACCGTGCAGATGCCCAGCGATCCGATGAGCCCGATCGGCATGTTACGTTGGGGGTTGGTCGTCTCTTCCGCCGCTGTCGAAACCGCATCAAATCCGACATAGGCGAAGAAGATCGAAGCCGCGGCTGCCGAGACCCCGGCGAAACCCAACGGGGCGATGGGATCAAAATTCGCCATATTCATCGCCGGAATCGTGAGTGCGACGAACAACGTCAGCGCCGCAATCTTGATCGCGACGAGAATGGAGTTTGCGACCGCGCTTTCCCGTGTGCCGATGACGAGAAGCCCGGTGACCACGAGTACGATGAGGAACGCCGGGAGATTGATGAGCCCCCCCTGGATGGGCCCCGCTGTCAGCGCCTCGGGGATTTGGATGCCGGCGAGATTCTTGAGCAACCCGACGAAGTATCCGGACCAGCCGACGGCCACGGCACCCGCCGCGATGGCATATTCCAGAACGAGAGCCCAGCCGACCATCCACGCCAGAACTTCGCCCATCGACGCATAGGTGTAGGTATAGGCGGACCCGGACACTGGACACATCGCTGCGAGTTCGGAATAGCAGAGCGCCGCAACCGCGCAGACGACGCCCGCGATGACGAAGCTCAGAAGCATGCCCGGCCCGGCCTTCTGCGCCGCCTCGGCGGTGAGAACGAAGATGCCCGTCCCGATGATCGCCCCAATCCCGAGCATGATGAGCTGAAAGGCGCCGAGAGACCGGTGCAATCCCTTCTTCTCGGCCGTCCGCAGTATCGCATCGAACGGTTTGACACGATCGAAGATCATGAATGCCCCCATGTCCGCCGGCACGACGCCTGACGCGAATGCCCTGTCCTGTTCGCTTCCGCGGTGCACAACCCCTCGGTAACCTAGGTCATTCTCTTTCAGCGGCGCAAGCCGCTGAAGCGGCTACAGTCGGGAATGATTGAAATATCGGCAAACTGAACAAGGGGCGATCCTGAATGCCGCACAGCCTTCGGAGCCGAGGACAGAGCGCCGGGCGTCCCGGCATCTTGGCGCGCGCGCGCACAGCACTGATGTCGATCGCGGCATCGGTGTGTGCTTCGAACGCCGAGGCCAACGAAAGTCCGACGATCGCCGCTCGGTCGCCGGCCATCGTGGTGGTCGTCGCCCCGTTCTCAGGACCGAGGGCCGAGATCGGCCGGGAAATTCGCGCCGGCGCGGACGCCGGAGCGCATGGGCAAGGCCTAAAGGCCGCACTGACGTTCACGTCCGAGGACGACCGCTGCGATGCGGCCCGCGCGACGGCCATTGCCCGGAATATCGTCGCGCGCCAGCCCGCACTCGTCATCGGCCACCCCTGCGCACCCGCCGCGATCGCCGCCGCCAAGGTCTACGCCAGCGCTGGCGTTCTCTTCATCGCCATCGGAGTGCGGCATCCCGACCTGACGACCTCACGAGCCGGACCGACCGTGTTTCGCATGGCCGGCCGCGACGACCGACAGGGCGAGGCGGCCGCAGTAGCCCTTCTCAACGCAGCGGGTGAACGACCTATCGTCATTGTCCAGGATCGCACCGCGTATGCCCGCAAGCTCGCCGACGCCACAGCGGCTGCACTCGTTGCGCGCAAACGTCCCGCCGACCGCGTCATTCCGCTCGTCGCGGCACACCGCAGCTATGACGCCGAATTGGCATTGATCGAAAACTCCCGGCCCGGAGCCGTGCTATTCGCGGGCTTCCCCGCCGAGGCGCAACTTCTGATCGAGGGGTTCGCGTCACGTGAGGCCGATCTCAACGTCGTCGTCACGGATGCGATGGCGAGCGCCGAGCCGTTGAGGACCGGTTCGGATCCGGATGGACATGGACCGACAATCACGCTCTTGCGCGACACGGCAGCCACCGATCTCGAAGGAAACGAGCACGCGACAGTGGCCACGGCCAGTCCAGTTCTGATGCGAACAGCCGCTACGACGAGCGCGCGATCCGATGTGGCTGGCAATGATGATCTTGCGCGGACGCTGCATGGCGTGCTTGCGCGCATGGCAGTCGAAAGCTGGGTTGGCGCACTCGCGGCCAACCCCGGCAGCAGTCCTGTCGAACTGGCCCGCGCCCTGTCTGAAGCACCGGCGCCGACCGCAGTCCCGTTCGACAAGAATGGCGATGCCGCCATTCCGTCCTACGTGGCAGAGCGCCTGGCGCCCGGCCGGCCGCGTTCCGACCGGCAGGGAAGCCTTCAAGACAGCGAGACCGGCTCGCTTCTCAGCGGCCCTGGCTCTGCTGGAGGCACTCCGTAACGAGCAGCGCTTCCATGCGCTTCAGCTCTTCCGGCACGGCCACACCCCGGCTGCGATATGTGTTGATACGCTCTCTCAGGAGGGCGTAGCAGTCGCGCGGATCGTCGAGTTCGTCGAAGCGATGGTTCAACTCGACAATTTCGCTCTGCATTTGGTCTGACATTCTTTTCCTACCTGCTATTCGCCGTGATGCCGTTTGTTCGTTTCAGAACTCGGCACCAGGGCCCCGTTGTCCCACGCTCCGCTGGCGTGCTCGTAACCCGCCATGATCGCAGCGCTTCATTGAAGAGAGGTTGCTGCGTCGTCGGATTTTCGCAAGTCCCTCACCGATCGAAAGTTCCGATCGGAATAAGGCCCTACCGCGATTTCCGGCCTCCTTCCGCCGCCGGCACCCGCACGCGATCAACTGGTCGCCGATTGTGGCTCCATTCCGGCATTATCAAAAAGGCATTCTGAATCGTTGCTGAATGACCACAATTCGACGGCGCACAAAATTCCGCCAGCAATTTCCTCCGCGATTTCAATTGACCGTTCGCATCGGCGAAGAATTGGTAGCTGCGGCGCGGCAGGATTTGTGCGCCGCGGCGAGCGCAGCGCATCCCGAGAGTCAGCGGGGTGTGTGGCCCAAGTGCCGCCGATCGTCGGCAAAATGACGCAACCCCGGCCGAAGCACCTCCAAGGGTCCTCTGGATTGGCCGGAAGGCCGCGTTGCTGGCGCCGATGGCCGGTGTTAGGCCTCGCCACACGCAACACGACGTCCACGAGGCCCCCGATGATTCCCCGCTACTCACGCCCCGAGATGGTCCGCATCTGGGAACCGGAAACCCGTTACCGCATCTGGTTCGAGATCGAAGCGCACGCCGCATCAGCGATGGCGGACCTCGGAATTATCCCGCGGGACGCGGCCGATATAATCTGGAAGAAGGGCGGCAACGCACGCTTCGACGTCGCGCGGATCGACGCGATCGAGCAGGTTACGAAGCACGACGTCATCGCCTTCCTGACCCACCTCGCGGAGATCGTCGGCCCGGAAGCGCGCTTCGCGCACCAGGGCATGACCTCATCGGACGTGCTCGACACGACCTTGAACGTCCAGCTCGTCCGCGCGGCCGATCTCCTGATTGCCGGCATCGACCGCCTCCTGGCCGCACTCAAGAACCGGGCATTCGAGCACCGCACGACCGCGACGATCGGACGAAGCCACGGCATCCACGCCGAACCGACGACGTTCGGACTGAAACTCGCCTGCGCCTACGCCGAGTTCGAGCGCGCCAGAACGCGGATGCTGGCCGCCAAGGCCGACGTCGCGACGTGCGCCATCTCGGGGGCCGTCGGCACGTTCGCCAACATCGACCCGCGCATCGAGGACTATGTTGCCGAGCGCATGGGCCTGACGCCCGAGCCAATCTCGACCCAGGTCGTCCCGCGTGACCGGCATGCCATGTACTTCGCGACCCTCGGCGTCGTGGCCTCCTCGATCGAACGTCTCGCGACCGAGATCCGCCACCTCCAGCGGACCGAGGTTCTGGAAGCGGAGGAATACTTCTCGCCCGGCCAGAAGGGCTCGTCCGCCATGCCCCACAAGCGCAATCCCGTGCTCGCCGAGAACCTGACCGGCCTCGCCCGCGTCGTGCGCGGCTACACGCTGCCCGCGATGGAGAACGTCGCACTTTGGCACGAGCGCGACATCTCCCACTCCTCCGTCGAGCGCATGATCGGTCCCGACGCGACCGTCACCCTCGATTTCGCCCTTCATAGGCTGGCCGGGATTATCGACAAGCTCGTCGTCTATCCCGACAACATGAAGAAGAACCTCGACCGCCTCGGTGGGCTCCACAATTCGCAGCGCGTGCTCTTGGCCTTGACGCAAGCGGGTGTCAGCCGCGAGGACGCCTACGCCATGGTCCAGCGCAACGCCATGAAGACCTGGGAGGACGGGAAGGATTTCCTTGCCGAACTGAAGGGCGACACCGAGGTGACAAAGCACGTTCCCGCGGAGGAACTCGAGCGGATGTTCGATCTCGCCTATCATCTGAAGCACGTCGACACGATCTTCGATCGTGTCTTCGGCAAGGGCTGAACGCGTCTTCAACCGCGCCGCAGGATCGCCTAACGTCGTCCCATGACCGGCTTCGCTGAAGATCCCCAGTCGCCCTTCACGACCCCAATGGACAAGGTCTCGTTTCTGCGCTGGGTAGAGACGCAGGAGGGACGGTATGAACTTGCGCGGGGAGTGGTCGAGATGCAGGCTCGGGTTACGCGGGGCCATGCACTCGTCGCCAACGCGATCGCGCGCGAGTTGGCAAAGCAGCTCAATACTTCCGAATGGACGGTCCTCGTGGAAGGCTTCGGCGTCGATGTCGGTGACGGCGTTCGCTATCCGGATGTTCTGGTCGAGCGCGCGGGCGGAGATGCCGCAGACCTGACTACGGACAAACCTATCGTGATTGTAGAGGTGCTCTCTCCCTCGTCAGAGGACCTCCATCTTCAAGTTAAGTCGAGAGAATACACCACCCTCCCCGCGCTTCACGCCTACCTCGTCGCGAGCCAGGACACGCCGCGCGTCTGGCTCTGGATACGCGATCCGCTGACCGGCAGGTTCCAGGAAGAAGCCGCTGTTCTCGCCGGTTCGGATGCCCGGATCGAAATCCCGGAACTCGATCTCGTCATCCCGCTGCACGAAATCAATCGCGGCCTTACCGCACTCTGAGACTGCCGACAGCAGAGAGCAGCGTCCTCATCAACTTGGCCCCCCTGTTCGCAAGCACCACCCATCGCCTCAGAACGGCCGCACTGCCCACCTAGACGACAACCCTTCGAACGCGAGGACCATTTTTCATGCCGCCATGACCGCTCCGTGCAGACAGCGAAATCGCCAAAGCAATTCCGCTTGGGCATTCGCGCGTCTGCAAAGGAGACAAACATGGCTCGCGCACTCCTCCCGTTCTATTTCCACCTGACCGCCTCCGCGCGCCACGCGCTCGGCTCCAAGGCCGACGCAGCGGCCATCGCCTGCCTCCGCGCTATTTTGAGGAACGGCTCGACGATCGCCGTCGCCTTCCAGCAGATCACCTATGCGGGACGACACTACGCGTTGTCGTCCCGCATCACGCGGGCGGGCGATCTCGTCGTCGAGATCGACGTCGGCGATCCCTCCCTCGCCGGCCGCCTCATCACCGCCGACGAACTCGCGAAAGCCGAGCGGCACGATCGCCAGGCCCGCGCCGCCGAACGCGAAGCCGAACGGCGGCTGCGGCTCGACCGAAGGAGATGACCGGCACCCTGAACGGGAGTATCGCGGCGCGCTGCGCAACGGTCGCCGACCGACCGCAAGTCGGCGCCGCCGCGATACTCCCGTTCAGGGTGCCGTCACGCGCCCGCGATTGCGTTCGCCAGTCGATGTCGCTATCGCATGTCGGGCCGGACTGTGTCGCTCGAAAGCGGCCGTCCCTGAACAAACTTCAATCGCCTTGCGCGTCGCGCTCCTTCGAAAGGTCGTCCATGTACACCGTCATCGGCTCGCCGAAGTCCCGCGCCATTCGCGTGATGTGGATGCTCGAGGAACTGGGCGAGCCCTATACGCTCGATCCCAAACCGCCCCGCGATCCGTCGCTTGTCGCACTCAATCCGACCGCGAAGGTGCCGATCCTCAAGGACGGCGACGCTATCGTCATCGACAGTGTTGCGATTTGCCAGTACCTCGCCGACAAGCACGGCAAGCTGACATTTCCAGCGGGCACCATCGACCGCGCCCACCAGGACAGCTTTACCCAGTTCGCGGTCGATGAATTGGAAGGCGCACTCTGGACAACGGCCAAGCATACCTTCGTGCTGCCGAAGGACATTCGGATCGAGGCCGTCAAAGTGGTCTGCAAGTACGATTACGATCGTGGTCTCGCCGCTCTGTCGACACGCCTCGCCGACAAGACCTACGTGATGGGCGATCAGTTCACCGTCCCCGATCTCATCATTGGCCATCTTTTGGGCTGGGGCCTCTCGACCCGCTGGCCGATCCCCGAGGGGAACCTCGACGCCTATTTCGAGCGCATTCGAGCGCGCCCGGCCTATAAGACGGCGTTGGCGCGCCGAGAGGCTGCGTGACGACGTCGATGTCAGCGACAAAGACTGTTGCAGGGCCGGCCGTCACCATCGCGGTCCAATGACGTGACGCCGCATTGGTCAAGATAGAATTTGGCTTCCTCGCAGGAAGCCATTTCACGGCACGTGCGCTTGCCGTCACAGGCGAAGTCCAACGCGTCGTCCGCGACCGCTGGCGGCGCGATGAAATCCACGGGGTTCTGTGCGGCCGGCGGCGCCGTACCCTTCCCCGACCGGGCGGTATAAATCTCGATCGTATCGCCGCAGAGCGCTTCGCACGGTATGCCGTCACTATCGGCGTCGCGCTCGGAATGCCCGCACGTTTCAAGCTTGTGACGGGCTTCGGCACACGTCTTGATTTCTGGACATTTGATCGGCGCGCAATCGAAGCCGCGCGCTGCTTCCCATCCCGCAATCGCCAGAAGGGGCGTCAAGGCTGGCAGGCCCAGGTGCCGGATGCGCATCGGCGGGACTCACGAGCTACGCGACGTCGTCAATATGGCCCTGGAGCGCCTCGGTCTTCAAGACGCCAACCTCGATCGAACGGAACCCCGGTTTCGCGATAGAGTTGATGGCGACTGACAGTGGAACCGACCGGAGCTGCGCTATTGCCATGACGAACGACAACCCCTCTTCCGCGTCGTCCGCCGGCTGGCGTGCCGTCATGATCACAGGCACATTGGTCGCAATCTACATCGCCGGCGCGTCGGTCCCCGTACCCGGTCTCGCGCCGGAGGTGGTGACCGAGATCGAGCGCACGTCCCCCGAGCTTGCCGCCATGGGACGCCTCTCGATCATGGCTCTCGGCGTCATGCCACTCTTCAACGCTCTCATGCTCGTGGAGTTCTGCCGTCTGTTGGTACCGGGTCTCTATCGACAGACCACGAACGGGCCCGCTCCACTCCCCGTGATGGTCTTGACGTTCCTGTTCGCGATCTTCCAGTCCTATGGAATCTCGATCGCACTCCGGCAGTATCCGAACCTCGCAGCCGAGCCCGACAGCGCCTTCGTCCTGACCGCAACCGCGACGATCGTTGGCGGCGTCGCCCTGGCGCTCGCACTCGCGAAAGCCATCACCCGCTATGGAATCGGAAACGGCTTCTGGGTGCTGCTCGTAACCCCGGTCCTCGCGCAACTCCCCTTCGACGCCGCCGCGCTGACCGAACTTGCCCGCACGGGCGACATCGCGGCGTCAGCACTTGGCGCGGCCTTCGTTGTCACGGCCGTATCGGCCATGGCGCTGGTGGCACTCCTCATCCATCGCCGTCACATAGGTCTCGAACGCATCGACGATATCGTCTGGCCCCCGATCCTCGCGACCGTGATCATGGGATGGTTCGAGGTTCTGCTCTGGCTCCTCCGCGAGAGCGAATTGAAAGGCGCCCTGATCGACTTGACCGCACGCGGCCACGTGATCCACGCATCGGTCCTCGCCTTGCTGACGCTGGCGTTCGTGACGCTCTATGCCCTTCATTCGGAACGCCACGGCTCGATCACATGGTCGACAGCCACCCTCGCCGGAATAGCATTCGCGCCGGACCTCCTGCGCACGACGTTCGGCCTGCCCCTGCTCATCGATGGCCGATGGCTGATCGTAACCGTCGCAGTACTGTTCTCTTTCGCCAGCCTGTGGCAGAGAGCAAAGCCGACAGCGCCAAACCCAGCGTGACGCAGCATCGAGCTCCGATGAAGACCTCTGAGGCAGATATTCTGATCGTACCGGGCTGGTCTGGCTCCGGACCAGATCACTGGCAATCCCGGTGGGAGCGGAGCCTCAAGACAGCGCGCCGGGTCGAGCAGGAGGACTGGCGCAATCCCGACCGCGATGCCTGGTGCGCGCGCATCGTCGAGGCCGCCGCGCAATCGGTGAGACCCGTCGTTCTCGTCGGCCACAGCCTCGGCACGATCGCGATCGCCCATGCGGGTACCAAGCTGGCCCGCCTGCCGGTGCGTCCGGTGGGCGCCTTCCTCGTCGCTCCCGCCGACGTCGACAATGCGAGCGCGTGGCCCGTCACGGACGGCGAGACGTTCAACGAAACGGCGGGCAAGGGCTTCGCGCCGGCTCCCGTCGCAACCCTGCCGTTTCCATCCGTGCTCGTCTCGTCCGCGAACGATCCCTACTGCACTGCCGCGCGAGCTCAGGCCATGGCCACCGCGTGGGGCGCGGCCCATCTACCATCGGGCGACGTCGGCCACATCAACGTCGCGAGCGGCCACGGCCCATGGCCCGATGGCCTGCTCGCATTCGGGATGTTCCTGAAGAGATTGGCCTGAGGGAACCCACGGCAAACCGTACCGGCTTTGCATTTACGACGGGCGACAGACGGCCGTTGACAGACAGGCCGTCCCCGTCTCCATAGATCACTCCGTCCCTGATCAAGCCTTCGTCGCTTCGATCTCGGCAACTGCCTTGGCCAACGCTTCGCCCATGAACTTGCGGATGTCGGCATCCGACACACCGAGGCCCTTCGCGTCGAGATCCGCTTTCACTTTCCGGATCACGTCGTCGTCGCCCTTCTCGGCGAGGTCGGCCTTTCGGACGGCTTTCACATAGTCTTCCAGCTCAGCGCCGCTGAGGCCCAGCTTGGCGCCGGCCCACTCGGCGAGCGCCTTGTTGCGTCGCGACTCGGCTTTGAAACGCAGCTCCGAATCGTGGGCGAATTTCTTCTCGAAGGCCTTCTCGCGATCATCGAAGGTAGTCGTCATTGTGTTCTCCAAGCCGCTCAGTTCATGATCCGTTCCAGCGTTGTATCAGCTCTTGGCCCAACCCCGGGTTCGAACATGGGTCCGACGCCTAACTGGTCCCACGTTTGAAATCAACGGCTTGTGGGTAGCGGGATTCCGACGCGCCGTTGCGGCACCGTTAAGATTGTTTCTCCACCCCTCTTCGGCTAGGGTCTGACCGACAAAGTCGAGCGCCGAGCCGTTCGCTTCCCCCCGAAAAGACGCGGAAAAAAGACTGCAAGTTCAAGAGGGGCAGGCCGACTGCGGCGCTTCGTGCCGTTTCACTCGTGAGCATGAGCGTGATCGTCAAAGGACCGGGATCTATGAGCAGGCGCCGTCGCATTTATGAGGGTAAGGCCAAGGTGCTTTACGAGGGCCCCGAGCCCGGAACCCTCATTCAGCACTTCAAGGACGACGCGACTGCGTTCAACGCGAAGAAGCATGCCCTGATCGAAGGCAAGGGCGTGCTCAACAACCGCATCTCCGAATATATCTTCCTGCGCTTGGGCGACATCGGCGTCCCAACGCACTTCATGAAGCGCTTGAACATGCGCGAGCAACTGATCCGCGAGGTCGAGATCATTCCGCTCGAAGTCGTCGTGCGCAATGTCGCGGCGGGTTCCCTGGCCACGCGGCTCGGACTCGAAGAGGGCCTGCCGCTGCCCCGTTCGATCATCGAATTCTACTACAAGGCCGACAACCTGAACGATCCGATGGTTTCGGAAGAGCATATCACCGCGTTCGGCTGGGCAGCACCTGCCGAAATCGACGAGATCATGCAGCTGGCACTCCGGATCAACGACTTCCTCGTCGGCCTCTTTCTCGGCATCGGCATCCGTCTAGTGGACTTCAAGATCGAGTTCGGACGCCTCTGGGACAACGAGAACATGCGCATCGTGCTGGCCGACGAGATCAGCCCCGATTGCTGCCGCCTGTGGGACATCAATTCCGGCGACAAGCTCGACAAGGATCGGTTCCGGCGCGACATGGGCGGCGTATTGGAGGCCTACCAGGAAGTCGCGCGCCGCTTGGGCGTTCTGACCGAAAACCCGCGACCGAAGGGATCGGGCCCGGTGCTCGTGGCGTCCAACCCGACCGGCAAGCCGAATTGACCGGAAACAAGCGGCGGTTCAAGGTCGCGTAGTCTGCGTCGACTGAGTGTCGTCGCGTGTCTGTCGCCCCTTGAACCTGTCAGCAAGCAGACCATGCGGGACGCCTTCAAGCTTCTGGAACTCAGGCTTCGCGCGCTTGCGCCACGATCGATCCGTCAAATCTACCGCATGGGGCGCTCGCTCGCTGCAGAAGGCACCAGAGCGCCGTCATTTCCAGTGGAACTGACCGCCGGCAGTGAAGTTTGCGCCTCCCGATACGACATGTTGAGACGTCTGCCCAAGGGCGGCATCGTCGCTGAACTTGGTACCGAGACCGGCAAATTCGCATCGCAAATCCTGTCGATTGTCGAGCCGGATAAGCTGCACGTCGTGGACCTTGACTATCGACGCTTCGACCAGAGCCTATCCGCCGATCCGCGCCTTGTGCAACACACGGGCATGACCTACGAGATCATCTCCCGATTTCCCGATCAGCATTTTGATTGGGTCTACATCGACGCCGACCATTCGTACCGGGGCGTGCTCCGCGACGCACGAGCCAGCTCACCGAAGATCAAGCCAGGCGGGCTGATGATCTTCAATGATTTTGCCCATATCGATCCCAATCTCGGCCGCTACGGGGTGATGCAAGCCGCCACCGAATTTGCCGTCGAGGCCAAGTGGCCGCTGCGCTACTTCGCGCTCGAACCTTCGGCGCTCTACGACGTCGCATTCCGGAAACCGGGTGGTTAGCCTCACCACATCGGTCCGTCCGCGACGCCACGTCCTACGAATTGGGGCGGGAAAAGCGCCCGTCCCCTTGCCCAGCCCCGTCCAAGGGGGCATTGAGCACGGTGGATCCTATCCAATCGATTCCCAGCCGAGCGCTGAGAGCCGCCAACGCGAGAGTTCGGTATGAAAGCCCTGATCCGCATCACATTGAAGAATGGTGTCCTTGATCCGCAGGGTAAGGCGATCGAAGGCGCAGTCAAAGGCCTCGGCATCGCCGGCATCGGCGACGTGCGTCAGGGCAAGTTCATCGAGGTCAAGCTGACCGAGACGAACGAAGCGAAAGCCAAAGAGGCCGTCGAGCGCATGTGCCGCGAACTCCTCGCCAATACGGTCATCGAAAACTACAGCTACGACCTGGTGCCCTGAAGGACTTGAGCTTCATGGACGCGTGGCACCTCGCGGTTTTGAAAACTTGCGCGCTCGCGTCGATCCTCGCCCTTGCCACCGCGAACTCAGCCGCCGGGCCCGCGGCTGAGGGAACCAAACCGCCGGATGGTCCGCCGGCCATCGCGCTCACCCTCGAACCGCAAAAGCCGGTTGAACTCGACTGCAACAGCCGCGCGGTCGTCGTCGCCAATGACAAGGCCAACGCGACACAGGGCGCGATCCGGCTCTCCCTCATTCTCAAGGACCCGTCGGCAAAACCTCCGACCGGCACCTGGCGCGTCGTTTCGAGCGACCCGCAGCATACGGGCTCATTCGCCAGTGCGCTCGCCATCGCCTGCCGGGAAGCGTGTCCCCTCACTGTGTCGACCGACGATCAGATCCAGCTCTGGGCCCCGGCGCCGAAGACAATCGACAAGCTCGGGAGCACCGAGGCCTTGACGCTGGCCGTCATCAAGACGAGGACACTCGAAATGCGGGTCACGACATTCGAGGGACAAGCCATCGGAGCCCTCGAGCAAGCGTCCTGCCGCAAAACGATCTGAAGGAACCAGCGAAGATGATCCGCGCCTCCGTCATCGTGTTTCCCGGCTCCAACTGCGACCGCGACGTCAAGGTCGCGATCGAACGGATCACGGGCTTCAAGCCGACGATGGTCTGGCATGGCGACGCCAGCGTCCCCTCGTCGGATTTCATCGTGCTGCCCGGCGGCTTCTCATATGGCGACTATCTGCGCTGCGGCGCGATGGCGGCCCATTCTCCGATCATGAAGGACGTGATCGCAAAAGCGAAATCCGGCACACCCGTTCTCGGCATCTGCAACGGCTTTCAGATCCTTTGCGAGTCAGGCCTCCTGCCGGGCGTCCTCATGCGCAATCGTTCCCTGAAGTTCATCTGCCGCGATGTGCACTTGAAGGTCGAGAACCCCGCGACGTTCTTCACCCAGTGCTATCGCGCGGGCGAGGTCGTGAAGGTTCCGATCGCCCATGCGGAAGGCAACTACTTCGCCGACACCGAGACGCTCGACCGCCTCGAAGGGGAAGGCCGCATCGCCTTCCGCTATTCCGATGCCGAAGGCCGCGTCGCGGACGAAACTTGCCCCAATGGGGCCCAGCGCAACATCGCCGGCATCACCTCCGAAAATGGCCGCGTGCTCGGTATGATGCCCCACCCGGAAAGGCTCTACGAAGGAATACTCGGGGGAACGGACGGACGGCGCGTGTTCGAAAGCGCCGTGATCAGCCTGGCTGCTGCGGCCTGACGTTCCGCGAGGTCCAGCCCGTCAGGCGTCTGGCTGCCGACTTGACGCAGTTTTGCTTCCGTTGCCCCACTTGACCGTCTGGGCCCACCCACCCACCTACGTAGGGAATGCGGGGCCGGGCCCCTCTGACAGGGGCCAAATGGCCCTGTGATGTCGGACCGCATCGGGTCGACCCGATGCCATTATTGGATTGCATCGCGTCGATCCTCCAAGTTTTGCTGGAGAGACCGATGATGATGCAACGTCCGTCCCTACCTCCGAAGATTGTCGAGCCGACCGGTGAGAACCCTTCCCCGCGCGCTCGAAGCCGCGGTCGGTTGGAATCTGTCGGCGGAGGTGACCGATGAGCGTTCTCATCTGCCCGGTCTGCCAGGGCCAAATGAAAGAAGTCGAGCGGCAAGGCGTGCTGATCGACACATGCTCACAATGTCGCGGAGTTTGGCTCGACCGAGGCGAACTCGAAAAACTGGCCGGCGTCCTTTCCAGCGCCGAGAGCCCTTCTTCCCGGCACGGCATAACGCGCGTGCGCGATCACGACGATGACGAGCGGAAAAGCCGCCACGATCGCCGCGATGATCGGGACCGGCACGACGAGCGGCCGAGGTCGAACTCGAGCTGGACCGGTGCGCTCTTCGGCGAACAGGAAGATGACGACGGACACGATCGGCGCGGTCGGTCGAATCCGCAGCGGAGCCGCCGGTCCAGTTTCCTCGATTTCTTCGACTGACCGCGTGCCACTCAATCAAAGCACTTGTGATTGTAGCAATCGCGTTGGTCGGTCCCAGCTTTACCGATCCCAACCGGCGTCAAAAATAGCGTGGCCGGCACCTTGGACTGGACAATTTCCCAGCCTCAGTAGCGCGCGGTATCACGGTTGTAGTGCTTGCCAGCGGCGTCACCTATCCGCTCAAACGAACACGTAGTGTTCGAACCATGGACACCTGGCCCAAGAAAAACGGGGAGCGGCACACGCCGCTCCCCATTTGGAACTCACACAGTGTACCTGGCCTCAGCGGCCCCGGCATCACCGATCTCGCTTAGCGCGCGGCCCGCTCGCGGTTCGCCGAGGGGGCATTGGCGCGGCGCTTCTGCGACTGCAGGAGCGCGATCAGAAAGGCATGCATGGTAGTCTCCTTGGGCCCCGCAGGCGGGGCAATTGACGGCGGTAACGACTGAAGCAACTGACGTTCCGCCTGTGATGGCAATCATATAGCCGCATTCTCTGCACTGCAGAAGTATTGCTACCGCATCGCAGCAATGCTCCGCACGCATTTCAGGCGATTTTCTTGGGCAAACAGGCGGCGTGCCTAATTACTCATCACAATTGCTCCCGCGACGCTGAGACCCCCGCAAAACAAATCGCCGGGTCCAGCACGTGGCGGACCCGGCGATCAGCTTTGAAATCAGATTGTTACGCAACGAGACGCTTACTTGGCGGCCGGAGCATAGGCCAACCGCTGAACCACGCGCGCCTCGAGCGACGAGGCGTCAGCCGCACAGGCGAGTTCGATTGACGGTCCATCGACGGTGTCGACCCGAACGGTGCGACCGGCCGAGATGGCGGTTGCGATGCGGGCCGGAGCCGAATGGACCACCGGATTGACGTCGTTCACCGCATCCGCGACGAGGAGCGTCAGGTTGCAGCCACCATCCGCGGCTTCAAAATAGCCGACGGCGTGCTTGGATCCAGCATCGAGTGTCAATCCGGCGAGGGGCTTGACCGACGCCACGGTCCGGTTCGGGTCGGCCACGGCGGTCGTGACGGCGAGGCCGAAGGCCCCGAGAGACACGCCGAGTATGCCGAGTCCGGCCAGGATGCGAGGGGAGGAAACAGGGAACATCATAGCTCTCTCCTTTGGTCCCAAAGGTTGTGACACAGCACAGGGTCCCGCAGTGGCCGCTTGCTCATGATCGGTCTCAACTGCCGGTGAGGGTCTAAGTAAGCCCTTGGCGCTTCGTACGAAAGTGCTACTTCGGTATCCCAGCCCTGCAATTGCTGCAGCGCAAAACGGTCACAACCCAAGTGGGTAGGCCGGCGGCATCGCGGCCCCCAATCGGCCATCCAGATCGGCATTGCGCCCGGAGCAACGCGCGCCCGAAACGACAGCGCCTCCCCCGATCTGGAGGAGGCGTAATCGGCGATGCACGGTTGCCGGTAGGGACGTCCCGGACCCGATTACTGCGTTGGCATCGCTACGGATGCGCTTTCCGCAGGCCGGACGAACACCCGGGCATTCATCTTGGTGGCACCCGGACGGCAGAGAAACTCGGCCGACTGTTTCTCAGCCTCGTCGATGACGAGCCGCTGGCCCGGCTGGACAGGCACGGAGATGCGTGTTCCCGGCGAATCCTCGTTCGAAGACCCGCCCTTGGTGCTCGCGATCAGAACCGTCAGACGGCAGGCGCCGTCCTGCGGCTCGAAATAGCTGACCGTGTGCTTTCGCCCGACATCCAGCATCAGGCCCTTCCGCGGCACCATGACGAGGCCTTCACCGGCCTTTTCCGAGAGGGCGGGGGAGACGATCCCGATGGCCGTCCCACCCGCGATGGCGAGTGCGGCGGCGATGGTTGCTATGCGGTTGCGGCTCATGACATTTTCTCCTTGGTCTGCCGGCCCCTTGGCGATGCCTTGAGTCCGGCGCTCTGAGTTCATCTCGTGACTGAACAAAGATAGGCCGGACGCCGGTCGCGAGTTATGGGCGGCTCAGCATGTCAGAGCCCCGTTTCCGACAGCGCGGAAGTGACTCGGGGCAACATGATCCCGATCAAGGCGCTAGCCCCGACGCGCCGTGGCTCCCCCTCCCCAGCCCAATCGTCCCACCGAGGCGACAAGGGCCGATCGGGCCGCTATAGACACCGCCAAAGGCTCGGGCCTTCCGAATGAATTCCCGGCCGTCGACCTTCCGCGAGACCACCCCGACCGCGAGACGCCATTCTACCGCGAGACGCCATGACCGCCGCCGCCCCTGCCGCCATCACGCCCGAGATCGTTGCCGAGCACGGACTTAAGCCGGACGAATATCAGCGGCTCCTCAAAATTCTCGGCCGCGAGCCGTCGATGACCGAGCTTGGCATCTTCTCGGTCATGTGGAGCGAACACTGCTCCTACAAATCCTCGCGCGTTTGGCTCCGCACGTTGCCGACCAAGGGGGCCAAGGTCATCCAGGGTCCTGGAGAGAACGCAGGCGTCGTGGATCTCGGCGACGGTGATTGCGCCGTCTTCAAGATGGAGAGCCATAACCACCCCTCCTACATCGAACCGTTCCAGGGTGCCGCGACCGGCGTAGGCGGCATCATGCGCGACGTCTTCACGATGGGTGCGCGCCCCGTCGCGAATCTCAACGCCCTTCGCTTCGGCGCGCCCGAACACCCGAAAACGCGCCACCTTGTCGATGGCGTCGTGGCCGGCATCTCGCACTACGGAAATTGCACCGGCGTCCCGACCATCGGCGGCGAGACCAATTTCGACGCGGGCTACAACAACAACATCCTCGTCAACGCCATGTGCGTCGGCCTCGCCCGGACGGACAAAATCTTCTACTCGGCTGCGAAAGGCGTCGGACTGCCGGTCGTCTACGTCGGCTCGAAGACAGGCCGCGACGGCATTCACGGCGCGACGATGGCCTCGGCCGAATTCGACGACAAAAGCGAGGAAAAACGTCCGACCGTGCAGGTCGGCGATCCCTTTACCGAAAAGCTCTTGATCGAGGCCTGCCTCGAACTGATGGCGACCGACATGATCATTGCCATCCAGGACATGGGCGCTGCGGGTCTGACGTCCTCCACCTCGGAAATGGCCGACAAGGGCGGCGTCGGCATCGAACTCGTGCTCGATCACGTGCCCCAGCGCGAGACCGGCATGACCGCCTATGAGATGATGCTCTCCGAAAGCCAGGAGCGCATGCTCATGATCCTGAAGCCCGGCCGCGAAAGCGAAGCCGAAGCGATCTTCAGGAAATGGGGCCTCGATTTCGCGGTCATCGGCATCACGACCGACACCGGTCGAATGATCGTCAAGCATAAGGGTATCGTCGAAGCCGATCTCCCCGTGACCGTGCTCGCCAATTCCGCGCCTGTTTACGAGCGGCCGTGGTTCTATCCCGTGCCGCCCAAACCAATCCTGCCCGAATGGGTGCCGTCACCGAATAGCCATCTGAAAGCGCTCGCCGAGTTGCTCGCGTCTCCCGCCCTCGCCTCGCGCCGCTGGATCTGGCAGCAGTACGATCACATGGTCATGGGCGACACCGTCGGCCGTCCGGGCGGAGACGCCGGCGTCGTCCGCGTCCATGGCACTCAGAAGGCCATCGCGGCCACGTGCGATGTCACACCCCGCTACGTCGCCGCCGACCCTGACATGGGCACGCGCCAGGCTGTCGCCGAAACGTGGCGCAATCTCTGCGCGGTCGGCGCCGATCCCATCGCCATCACCGACAATATGAACTTCGCGAACCCCGAGCGGCCCGAGATCATGGGCCAGTTCGCCGCGAGCGTCCGGGGCATGGCTGAAGCGTGCCGCGTGCTCGACTATCCCGTCGTCTCGGGCAACGTCTCACTCTACAACGAGACGAACGGCGTCGGCATCCCGCCGACACCCGCGATCGGCGGCGTCGGTCTCGTGCCCGACGTGGCGCATCTGGCCGATATCGCGTTGAAGCGCGACGGCGACCTTCTGATCGTGATCGGCCGCGAACGCGGCTGGCTCGGCCAGTCGCTCTATCAGAAGCACGCAACCGGCACATTCGACGGCGCGCCGCCGCCCGTCGATCTCGCGGACGAACTGAAGGCGGGGCGCCTCGTGCGCGCGCTCATCCGCGAGGACAAAGTTTCGGCCGTGCACGACTGCGCCGACGGCGGGCTTCTGGTCGCGGTCGCGGAAATGGCGCTCGCTGGAAACCTCGGCACGGACCTCTATGCCTACGAGGGCCGGCTTCCCGCCCACGCGGCATGGTTCGGCGAGGATCAGGGCCGCTATGTCGTATCCGTCGCGCCGGGCATCGCCGAAGAAGTCCTCGAACGCGCGCGACTCCTAGCGTTGCCAGCCCGCATCATCGGCAAGGTCGGCGGCGATGTTCTGGCATTGAAAGGCGACGAAGACCCCTACCCGCTGGCCAAGCTCCGCGACCTCAACGAGGCTTGGCTGCCGGGTTACATGGCGGGACATTGAACGACCGCGCGTGTCAGCCCGCGGCTCTGGCGCGGAGACTTTCGTACGCGTCGAAGCTCAGCCCGCCTTCTTGGCGTTGCGCTCTTTCTTGGCGATCTTGGCGAGACGCTTGGCGGCGTTCTCTGCCTTCCGCTGGCGCGACTGGATCTTACGGCGGCGAGAGTTGGACATGGTCGGCATGGTCAGGGCACCCCTTTTGACTGATGGGGCGTTCTACGTCGAAATGGCGCGCTGTCAATCGTCTGAGTGCCTGATATCTCTCACATTGTCTGTCCAGCGATACCAACCGAGCGTGGCCCGCCGCACCAGGACCGCCACAATCGCAACCTAGACGCGCCCTATGAGCGATGCGATTCCCGCAGCCCAGCAGACAATCGCATTCCTCGATCTTGAGCGTGCGCGTCTGGCGCGTCTCACCGAGGACCGCCGCTTCGTCGTCTGGCTCGCGCTGACGTTGCTCATCCACGCGATCCTGCTTGTCGGTTTCAATTCCGCGGAGCCGCGACGCTTGGGCAGTCCCGGCGGTTCGGACGACGCGATCAGCGTCTCGCTCGTGTCGAGCGCGGAGCTTGACGGCCGCGCGACGGTCGATGATGCAGCTGCTGGCCAACCCGCGCCGCTGGCGCCACCGCCCACGCCGACGGCTGAAACATCACCGGCCGAGCCAACCCCGCCCTCCGAAACGCCGGCCGATCAGAAGCCCGCCGAAGCGACGGCCGAACCCGTCCCGCCACCGCTCGACGCCCTGAAACCGACGGAGGCGCCACCCGAAGTCGCCACAACCGAGGCCAAGTCCGAGCCAGCAGAGGAGAAGGCAGCAGACAAGGCTTCGGAAAAAATCCTGGAACCCACGCCTGAAATGCTGGCCCTGCCCGATCCCGCGGACCTCGCCGCACCAAAGGCGAGCGAGGCGAAGAACAACCGCGAGAAGACCGAAGAGAGCGAGGCTCGCAAGGCGTCGGAAGCCAAAAGTGACGAACCCGCGGAGCGCAAAGCCGCCGAGGACAAGCCGCAGCCGAAAGATGAGCCCAAAGAAAAGAAGAAGGCGGAGCCTCAGCAACAGAAGACCGCCAAACTCGACCTGACACCGCCCGCGATCTTCCAGGCTCCCGTCGGTGGCGGCGGCGCGGGTGTACAGCGACCAGCTGGCATCACGCGCTCGGGCGAGAACGACGACTTCGCGCGTGGCGTCATTCGCGCCCTGCAACGAACAATGCCGCAACTTTCGAACACACGCGGCCGCGTGACGGTCAGGATCACGATCGACATGAACGGCAATCTCGCCAACACCGAGGTTCTGAAGCCCTCGCTCGTCGACGGTCTGGATCAGAGCGTCATATTCGCCACGCGACAGTCGAGCTTCCCGTTCCCGCCCGCGAACGCGAAGCCCGTCGATCTCGTCTTCATCGTGACCTATATTTACAGATGACGATCACGACGGCGGCGGCACCGTCACCCGGGCCAGGAACCCAAACGTCCGATCGAGGGCCTCACGGCCCGCCGCAGTACCGAGATCAAACTGATACTCGTGCGCGAGCGGCGGATGATGGTCGGCCGCAAAGAATAAGCTGTCGACATCGACGCCCAGCGCCCGCGCCTTGTCTGCGAGTGCCATGGAATGGGGTGCCAGGCCATCCGCGTTTCCGACCGAGATGAACATCGGCGGAAAACCCGTGCCGACATTGCGCACGATCGACATCTCATGCAGTCGCGGATCGCGCTGGAAGTCCTTGCGCCCGAAATAGGCCCAACCTGTCGCCTGGAGGAATCCCCCCGCCGCTCCATGCATCTTGATATTTTCGGGATCGTGAAAGCCGCAGTGCAGGACGACACCCTTCAGTGCCTCGCGAGACAATTGCGGCACGATACCGACCCGGGCGGCATAGGCAGCGTCCGAAATGACGAGGGCCACCTGCGCGGCGATCTGGGCGCCGGCACTGTCCCCCGCTAGCACGATGCGTGAAGGGTCCGCGCGCAAGGCGTCAGCATTGCTGACGACATAAGCCAGCGCCTCGTTCACTTGGCGGACGGGTGTCGGATATTGAGACCCGGGCGCGATGTCATAACCGACGCCGACCACCGTGTATCCCTTGGAGGCGAGTATACGCAGATAGTTCGACACTTGTGCCTTGTCGCCGGAAATGAAGCCTCCGCCGTGCACCCAGACGATCGTCGGCAAGCAGGTGACGGACGTGCAGGCCGCCGGAGGATGATAGACGTCGAGACGGGTCCGCGGGCTATCGGCAGAGTAGGCAATATCTCGCATTTCTTTGATGCCCGGCGGCACATGCGCCGCGAGAGCTTCGTTCATCGCGACCCCGCCGCGATCCATAAGCGTGCGGAAGAAGAGCGCTGAAGGCCAAGGGGAAATGAGGTGGAGCAAGCCGACCGCCGCAACGGCGACGATTATGCAACCCGCGATCCAGGAAACAGATCCTTTCACCATATCGAGGCGACTCAACATATCCCGCGAGAACATCACCAGTCGACACTAGCCACCGATTGAACTACAGCCAATCGGCTTTCGCATAGCCGTCGTGCCAAGCGTCATTGAGGAGGAAAAAATGCCGAAAACGATCGCGCCACCACGCACGGCTTGGCTCGCGATTTTCCTTGTCCTCGGCGCCATGGTGCTCGATTGCTCCGCCCCGACACACGCCGAACCCACGGGAGAACCCATGACAACGGCCTCAGGACTGCAGATCATCGACACCACGGTCGGGACCGGCGCCGCGCCGACGACCGGGCAGAATTGCGTGATGCACTATACGGGCTGGCTCTATCAGGACGGCAAGAAGGGCGCGAAGTTCGATTCCTCCCACGACCACGGCGAACCCTTCGAGTTTTCTCTGGGTCTCGGAGAGGTCATCAAGGGCTGGGACGAAGGCGTCGCCTCGATGAAGGTCGGCGGCAAACGCACGCTCATCATCCCTCCCCAATTGGGCTATGGAGCGCGTGGTGCCGGCGGCGTCATCCCGCCGAACGCGACGCTGATCTTCGACGTCGAGCTTCTGGACGTGAAGTGAAGCGACCCTCGCGTCGTGCCACGTCATTGCGCGAGCGTCGCGGCCGCCGTCATAGCGACGTCTCCATCAGGCCCCTCTGCCCAGAGATCGACGCGGTCGTCGGCGACGACCGCTCCGGCGAGCGTAACCTCCTGCCCTGCAAACAGCGCCCGCTCGGCGCGACAACTGAAGTGCGTGACACGCGCCTCGGGACGCGCGCGCGTCAAGAGATCGAGCAGCAGGATCGCAGTCAGCGTACCATGCACGACGAGCGCGGGATAACCTTCCCGCTCGCGCGCATAGGGGAGGTCGTAGTGAATACGGTGCGCGTTGTGTGTCGCGGCGGAGAACTGGAACAGCAGGACTTCGTCGATCGACACGACGCGCGTCCAGTCCGGCGACCTTGAACGCTGCCTGGCGTTCGCAGGCGCCTTGTAGACGGACGGCGGCCGGAACACGAGCGTCTGCCGTTCGACGAGGCACGGCCCGTCCGGCCCCACGATTCGATGTTCCACGACGGCAATCTTGAGGGAACCCGAGCGCGCCTTCTTTTCGTCGAGCGCCACGACGCGCGAGTTCCGCTCATACGCCACCCCGAACCGGAGCGGCACCTCGAATGCAATGTCCGTCCCGGCCCACATACGCGCGCGACCGTCTAAGCGCGGCAGAAGTCCATCCGCGCCGCCGCGGCCATCCGGCCCGAGCTCGCGCGCCCGGATGACCGCCTGCCCGTAGAGCCAGTGCCATGCCGCAGGAAGCGGCTCACATAACCGGAACGTGCCGTTGTCCAGGTCGAGCGCGGCCGCCATGCGCGCCGCCGGACCCGGATCGAGTTGGAATGCCGACGTCACCGTATACAGGGGATCGAACGAAAGGCCCGGTCCAGCGGCCTCGAAATCGGTCAATCCAGTTCTCCAATCGTTCCATCAATCGTGCGATGGCGCCAATCCGCCTGTTGACGCCCGCGCCGAACCCGCTACCGCAGGAAGCCGACACCATTTCTCGAAGAGAACCGCACCATGCCGATGTCTGCCACCGAAATCGAGAGTATGATCAAAGCCAAGATCCCGGACGCCGTCGTCACCCTGACCGATCTCGCGGGCGATAACGACCACTGGGCGGCGCTCGTCGTTTCCCCCACGTTCAAGGGAATGCCGCGTGTGCGCCAGCATCAGCTGGTCTACGACGCGCTAGGCGGGCGCATGGGCGGCGTCCTCCATGCCCTGCAACTGACCACTGCCGTTCCGTCGGATTGACAAGAACGCAGACCCGATCCCATGTACCTGCAAAATCTCGTCGCAAGGCGGCGAGCGAACGAGGAGCACCCGACAATGGCCGAACCCGACGTCCAAGCCTGGATCAAAGAGACGATCGACGCCAACGACGTCGTGCTTTTCATGAAGGGAACCTCGAAGTTCCCTCAATGCGGGTTTTCCGCGACTGCCGCCAAAATTCTCCAGCACCTAGGCGTGCCGTTCAAGGACGTCAACGTGCTCGAAAATATGGAAGTCCGCGAGGGCATAAAGGCGTACTCGAATTGGCCGACGATCCCCCAGCTCTACGTCAAGGGCGAGTTCATCGGCGGCTGCGATATCATGCGCGAGATGTTCGAGGCGGGCGAGTTGCATGACCTCATCTGCGAGAAGGGCATCCCCCACCAGCACCACCACGGCTGACGCGGGCGCCCCGTCACTTCTGACGCCACCGAACGGCCCCGGGTCTCGCCCGGGGCCTAAGTTTCGCCGTAACCCCTTCCTGTTATGCTCGTCCCTTCGCGTCTTTCGAGAACGCCGCGAAGTGTGCCCGGGGCGCCGGGTCCACCGACCTCAAGGACAGCAGTGATGAAGCTCGGGGGACGGCGATTTCTGTTGAGCATGGCGATCATCGGCGCCGCCGTATGCCTCGCCCTCGGCATCTCGCTCCCAATCATCAAGCTAACAAACTACGTCTTCTGGACGACCGAGCATTCCCTTCTTTCGACCGTTCAGGTTCTTCTCGACGACGGCCAGTTGTTCCTGGGCCTCACCGTCTTCATCTTCTCGATCCTCCTCCCGATCCTGAAGCTTCTCTATCTGCTTCTCGTCTCAACGCTGCCCGCCAGCGAACTCGCCCGCCAGAGCCGCCAGCTCTCCGCCCTCGAATGGCTCGGGAAATGGTCCATGCACGATGTCCTCGTGTTGGCCCTGACGATCTTCTTCATCAAGGCGCAGGGCATCTACGACGCGACGAGCCTGACAGGGGTCTATTTCTTTACTGCCGCCGTCGTGCTGATGATCCTCTCCTACGCCTGGCTCCGGAACGAGGGTCTTGCGTCGACGCCCGAGCCCATGCCCGCAACACCCGTCCGCGGCTCGGCGATCCGCAACTTCGTGCTCTCGTTCCTGATCATCGCAGCAACAGTGGCATTCGCACTCGGCATCATCATGCCGGCCATTCGCTTCACGACGGTCTATGTCTGGTCGAATGAGCACTCGATCGGCACGATCATCTGGGCGCTCTTCGAGACCGAGGAATACTTCCTCGGCGTCGTGCTGCTCCTCTTCTCGATCGTGTTCCCGTTCCTGAAGCTCTTCTACCTGCTGACGCTCGTGACTTCGCCAGACATTCCCTATGAGTTCCGTAAGCGTTCGATCGCAACCATGGAATGGCTCGGCCGGTACTCCATGACCGACGTCATGGTGCTGGCGCTCATGATCTTCTACGTGAATTCATCCGGCTACACCGAAGCAATCGTGCTCCCCGGCGCCTACTTCTTCGCCGCGAGCGCCATGATCACGATGCTCGCCTACGGTTGGGCGAACACCGTAGCGCCGAAACGAGCCGGTCCGCAGCTCGTTCCACTGGGGGACAGTGCAGCTGCCAGCGCCGGGCAAAGGCCAGAGCCCCACCCAGTACCGCGCCCAATGGGCGAGACCGTCGCGCTCCCGACCAATCCCGCACGGCGCCTTCGCCGGGACCCCGAGCTCCGATGATGCCGCGCTATCGCCGCTGGAACCGCCGGCGGCGCCGCCTCAGCGCGGCGTGACGTCGGCGATCGCTTTGCGCGTTGAAGAGCGCGAGACAATCGCGAAACTCCCCGAATGGATCGTAGGCCGGATTGAGCGGACACCAAGGCATCAGACCCTTCTCGCGCCAATAGGGCATCATCAGCCGCCGGTACACCGCGCAGGTCGCGGGCGAAGCGGCAACGACGCGCTCCCTGAGATCGCCGACCTGCTGCGGCCATTCGAGAAGCCAGGCATAGACGGCCCTGAGGCACGGTCCCGGGATCGAACAGTTCCTAGGACCGTGAGCCTGCGCCATGTAGGGGACGCCGCCGCTTCCGGCCCTGAGGCGTACCTCGATATTGGCGACCCGTTGACCGTCGGCGGAACGCACCGACCAGATCTGACGAGAACCATCCGCGACGAGTTCCGCGCACTCGGCAACGCAGTTCCCCATGAGACGGCCTTCAGTGATGAAATCGTCAGGCGTTTCGAGTGGTACGAACGTATATCCGTCGACCGTCATCCGGGGACCCGCGAGCGCGAGCCTCGGGGCGTCGAAGACGACGAACGCCAGACGGTTGAGCCACGTGTGAGCCCGATCGATCGCACTCGCCAGGGAGAGATCCATCTCGAAACGCTCCTCGAAATCCGCTCCGATTTCGACATCCGGCCGCCCGCTCGCCCACGCAAAGAGCCCGAGTGCCCCGACGCCGCTGATCCCCCGCTCGTTCACCGGCTGGAATATCTTCGCCGCCCATATTGCGTAGTCCGCATCGGCCGCCGCATTGGCCGCCGCGATCCAGCGAAGCCATCGCGAAAGCATCGCGACTTCGGTCGGCATATGATTGGCGACACGCGGCCCGAATGAAACATCCATTGGCAGCTCGGGTATGGGTCCGCGGAACGCTTCGGGCGGCAAGCGCCTCAGCCAAAGGGGAAGGGAAAGACCGGCCGAGATGGCCGTCAGCGGCGCGCCTTGGGTGACGAGGAACAATCCCGCCTCGACGAGCTTTGCGCGCAGATAGTCGTCGCCAAACGACGCATCGAGCGCCAGTTGGTGGGCAGCGGCCGGGAACGACCACATGAGATCTTCGATGTACGGGTGCCGGGACACGAATTCTGCGAGACGCACCCTTGCGGGCGCATCGAAGCGCGCAATCATGCCCTGCACCTCGGCTGGAGAGCGGCGCGTCAGCCGCAAGCCATCCAGCCGATCGGCGGGCGCTCGGCGGGTCATGAAATTCCAACAAGGTTATGTTGGGAGGTCACTAGATCAGCATAAGGGCGCGTTGATGGCCGAGACACGTGACGGATTCTTGAAGCCTTTCACGGAGTGGGAATCGGCTGCGAGCGAATGAACGGCGCCACGTGCTCGGGCCTCACACCGACACCGATGAGATAGGCCGGCAGGCGATTGAGAAACGGCATGGACGCCATCATGCGCATGGCGAGCGGCGGCCGAAAATCCCCGCCGTCCGGCTTTGCCGACAGCGCCCGCGCGATGATCTGGTTCTGCACGCCGACCTGCATCGACTGCGTGAGCCGCGTGGGGAACCGCCGCCGCGCCTCGACCGCCGCAAGATGGCTCTCCTCCAATCGGCCCTCGCGCAACGGCAAGGCGAGGACGTTCGCTGCCGCAACCGCATCCTGAATGGCGAGATTGACCCCCACGCCCCCGATGGGCGACATGGCATGCGCCGCGTCCCCGATGAACAACAGCCCCGGACGCCACCACTTCGCCAAACGATCGACCCTGACCGTCAGCGGCTTCACATCGTCGAACGAGCGGATGTCCTGAGCGCGCTGAGGCGCGATCGGCAGCAGGTCTCCGACCGTCGATTGAAAAGCCGCAAGGCCCGCGGACGTGACGTCCTCATGCGAACCCTTGGTGATGACATAGGCGCACTGCCAATAATCACCCCTGTTCAGCATCACGAGCATGCGGCCGGGCGCAATGTTTCCCATCGTCTCTTCGGTGTCTGTCGCCTTCCGTGGCAACCGGAACCACAAGACATCCATGGGCGCGCCGAGAATTTCAATCGGCAGCCCGGATTGTTCGCGCAAGAGCGAACCTCGTCCATCGCACCCGACGACGAGCGGCGCGACGTCGCGCACGAGCCCTTCAGGCGTCGCAGAGTCTACGCCTATGACGCGATCCCCATCGAACACGAGCGCTTTGGCCTCGCTCCGCATCGCGAGCCGGAAATTCGGCAACGCCGCACCGGCGCGCGCGATGAGGTTCAGGAAATCCCATTGCGGCATCATCGCGATGAACGGCGACCGGAGGCCTAGTCCCGAGAAATCGACGAGGCCCAGCCGTTCCCGCCCGAACTGGAGTGTCAAGCGGCGAACCTTGTTGTGTGGAAACGTCAATAGTTCTTCGAGGAGACCCAGTTCGTACATGACCTCGAGTGTCGAGGGATGAATGGTGTCGCCGCGGAAATCGCGCAGGAAGTCGGCGTGCTTCTCGAGAACCGTAACGTCAATTCCCGCCCGCGCGAGAAGGTAGCCGAGCATCAGCCCCGCGGGACCACCGCCGGCAATGACGCAACCGCACTCGATCACTTTCGTCATGGCGGCACCGCAACGCATCGCATGCGTAACGTGTCGAACAGTCTAGCCGTCAGACCCCGACGGCCGCAACATGGCCTCGAGCCGTCCCCGCTTCTCGGCCGCGACCCTCACCTTGAACGTGAGATCACCCGTCGCATCGTCCAACGATCGCGAAATGACGTCGCAATTCTCGTAGAGCCAGGCAACCAACCGGCCTTCGTGCGGCGGCAGCACCACGTCGACAATCTCGTCTGCGGCGCCGAGTCGGTCGTCAATCGCTGCAAGAAGTGCGTCGATACCTTCTCCACTGAGCGCCGAGACCGCGACCGGCTTCCGATCGGCCCAGCGCGCCGCGTGGGCCGCATCCTCACGGGTCAGAGCCGGCAGAAGATCGATCTTGTTCCACACTTCCAGGATGTGCGCATGGTCCGGCACGACGTCGATGCCGAGATCGCCGAGGACCTGCTCGACATCCTCGGCCTGCGCGTCGGTCTCCGGATGCGAGATGTCCCGGACATGCACAATGAGATCGGCCTCGATCACCTCCTCGAGCGTGGCGCGAAAGGCCGCGACCAGCATCGTCGGAAGATTGGAGATGAACCCCACCGTATCCGACAGGATGATCCGCCGTCCCGAGCCGAGCCTGACCTCGCGCATCGTCGGATCGAGAGTTGCGAAGACCTGATCCTTCGCCAGCACACCCGCACCCGTGATACGGTTGAAGAGCGTCGATTTTCCGGCGTTCGTATAGCCGACGATCGCGACCACCGGATACGGCACCTTCCGCCGGCCGGCGCGATGCAGTGCGCGCGTCCGGACGACCTGCACGAGCTCCTTCTTGATGGCTTCGATGCGCGCTTCGAGCATCCGCCGGTCGAGCTCGATCTGGGCTTCACCAGGACCGCCCAGGAACCCCCCGCCGCCGCGCTGGCGCTCGAGATGCGTCCACGCCCGGACGAGACGGCCCTTCTGGTAGGTGAGATGGGCGAGTTCCACCTGCAGGCGGCCCTCGCGCGTCCGCGCACGCCGGCCGAAAATTTCAAGAATGAGGCCGGTCCGGTCGATGACCTTCGTCTGCCAAGCCTTCTCGAGATTGCGCTGTTGCACCGGCGTGATCGCGTGATCGACGATCACCAGACCAGCCTCCCGCTCCTGCGCGAGCTGCCCCAGTTCCTCAACCTTGCCCGAACCGAACAGCGTTCCGGGCCGCGGCTCGGGGACCTGAACGATCAGCCCGTCCGCAACGACGAGATCGATGGCTTCGGCCAGCCCCGTGGCTTCCGTCAGTCGATCAGAGGCCGAATGGGCCGATACGCCGGCGCCTCGCTGCACCTGAGAGGCGAGTGCCGCCTCGCGCAGAACGGGCACGACGACGAGCGCACGTCCCGTCGCAACGCGCGCGCCGCCGTCATCCGACGCACCAGATCGGGGGCCAGATCGCTGGGCGGCGTCGAGATCGTGATTGTCGGAAATCTTGTCGATGGCGTTCGAGGCCTCAGCCCTCTTCGCCGTCCGCACCATCCATCAGGTTCACAGGAGCGCCCGGCATGATCGTCGATATCGCATGTTTGTAGACGAGCTGCGAGTGCCCGTCACGACGCAACAGCACGCAGAAGCTGTCGAACCAGGTGACGATGCCCTGGAGCTTGACGCCATTGATCAAGAAGATCGTCAGCGGCGTCTTCTGCTTGCGGACATGATTGAGGAAGGTGTCTTGGAGACTTTGCGCACGTTCGGCGGGCATCGGGTTGTTTTCCGTTGGTCTTTTTTCTTGGCTCGTCGGACTTTCCTGTTCGGACGATCCTGGGCGAGAGTGGGCTCAACACGTCCCAGCACCGGCAACGTGCGGCGCTGCAATGATGTTGCAACACACGGGAAGCCCGACGGATCGAAACAACATTAGCCGGTTTCGTTCGCACCTGCAGCAGAAATGCCGCCGTCCACATGCCTCATTTGGGTGCAGGCCGCGCGCATGCAAGTCTGAAACTCATGCAATCTCGGCCTTTGAGTGAAAATTATTCCTGAGATGCCGCGCAACGGGCCCTGGCTCTCCGGAACCTACCACCTGCCCATCGATCCTGACCACCGGCATCACGATCTGCGTTGCCGCCGTGATGAACGCTTCACGTGCCGATGTTGCTTCGCTGAGTTTGAACGGTCTGATCTCAACCGGCACCCCTTCAGCCGCCAGGAGATCGAGCACCGTCAGCCGTGTCACGCCGCCGAGGATGTGATTGTCCGTGGCGCGCGTGACAACTGTCCCGGCCGTCGTCACAATCCACGCGTTGCTCGACCCGCCTTCCGTCACATATCCTTCGCGATCGACGAACCAGACCTCCTGAGCCCCCGCTTCCAGGGCGGACTGCTTCGCGAGTGCGGCGGGGAGAAGCATCGTCGTTTTGAGATCGCATCGTCCCCAGCGAATATCCGGGCGGCTGACGACGGCGATGCCCTTTTCCACACGCGCGTTGGCCTTCGTCAAATCCATGCGCCGCGCAATGACGACAATCGTCGGTTGCGGCGCGGGATCTGGAAACACGAAGTCCCGCCGCGCCTCGCCGCGCGTCACCTGCAGATAGACCATCCCGTCCGAAACATGATTGCGCCGCACCGTCTCGCGCATGACATGGCCGAGCGCGCGCGCGGACATCGGGCGGGAGATCGAAAGCGCGTCGAGCGAGCGCCCGAGCCGCGCCATGTGCCGGCTCTCATCGACGAGACGCCCGCCGCGCACCTCGAAAACTTCGTAGACGCCGTCGGCGAGCTGAAACCCGCGATCCTCAACATGCACGCCCGCTTCGCCGTAAGGCAGGTACCGGCCGTTGACGTAGACGATGCGCGACATTAGTCCACCATTCGCGATTGAGGCGTCGACCCGCTTACGAAAAATAATCCGGGCTCACACGGAAGAGCTTTTCGACGTCGCGCACATGATCCGCCCGCGCAAAGAGCACGGCGCGGTCCCTGCTCTCGAATTCAGTGTCGCCATCGGGCCGAATGATCTTGCCCTTCCGGTAGATCGCGCCAAATCGAACACCGTCCCCGAGATCGAGTTCGCGGATCGTTTTTCCGATCATCCCTGATGTTTCGAGCACCTCAGCCTCGAGAACTTCGCCCGCCCCGTTGTGCAATGAATGGACCGCGCGGATTTTTCCGCGCCGCACGAGTTGCAGGATGCGCGAGACGGTAACGGCTTTGGGGTTAAGTTGTGCATCGATCCCGAGCGGTCGGATCATCCCTGAGAAATTGGCTGAGTTGATCAGCGCGAGAGAGGCCTTGCAGCCGAGCTGCTTGGCGAGCGCACTCGTCAGGAGATTGGTCTGATCATTGTTCGTGAGCCCGACGAGCATGTCCGACGCTGTGACTTCCGCTTCCCGAAGCAGGTCTTCCGACAGGGCTGACCCATGCAGGATCACGCTCCGGTCGAGCCGTTCAGCGATTTCCGTCGCCCGCTGCTTGGAGAGTTCGATGACCTTGATCCGCGTCACTGGAGACCGCTTCTCGATCTCGCGCGCGACATAGAAACCGATGTTCCCGCCGCCCGCGATGATGATCCTGCGCGCCTGCTCTCCCTCGGTCCCGAAGATCTGCAGCGTCCGCGAAGCCTGCGCGGCATCGACGACCAGATAGATGTCGTCGCCCGCCCGGATCTGATCGTCCCCGTGCGCCACCTGCAACGAACCGCTGCGGACGATTGCCACCACCGCAACGCTGATGTCAGGAAAAAGATCGGCGAGTTGCGTCAGCGGCGTATCGATGACCGGGCAATCCGGCCCGCACGATATCCCGAGCAGAACTGCCTTGTTGTCAGCGAAGAAGACGGTTTCAAATGCCCCGGGGGTCTCGAGCCGGCGAAGGATCATGTCGCCGACCGCAATCTCCGGCGAGATGACCATGTCGATCGAAAGGCTATCGCGCGAAAAGAGCTTCGACCATTCGCTCGCGAGGTATGTCGGTGCGCGAATGCGCGCGATTTTGGTCGGGATATCGAAAACCGATTGCGCGACGAGGCACGAGACCATGTTGACCTCGTCCTGCAAGGTCACCGCGATCAGCATATCCGCTTCACGCGCGCCGGCGCGCTCGAGGACATCCGGATGGGCCGCGTTCCCGAGGATTGCGGTCACGTCCAGCGTGTCATTGGCGCGCTGGACGAGCTCGGCGCTCATGTCGATGATGGAGATGTTGTTGCGTTCGGCCGCTAGCCGCTCCGCGATCCCGAGGCCGACCTGTCCGGCACCACAGATAATGACTTTCATGCGATCCCTGAGCCTGCCTGGCCGTCCGCGCCGCGCACCGCGACGGGCATCATAGCCCGTCCGGCCGCGACGACGACCCCTCCTTAGCAGGAGTTCGAGCCGAAGGCGTTAAACCCAGCGCTTCACGCAGTCCGGGCTTCGCTTCCGCGCTGATCGGAGGAGACCCCGAGCGCCCGGAGCTTTCTATGCAGCGCCGACCGCTCCATCCCGACGAACTCGGCCGTGCGAGAGATGTTGCCGCCGAACCGGTTGATCTGCGCCAGGAGATACTCGCGCTCGAAGATTTCGCGCGCTTCCCGGAGCGGCAGGGACATCAGGTGTTCCGCCCCGCCGTTGACGGGGAGCGGCACGTTGGAGCCGATCTCCTCGGGCAGCATCTCGGCCGTGATGACCGCATTGGGGTCGCCCCCCGCCAGGATCATGAGGCGTTCGATGTTGTTGCGCAGTTCGCGCACGTTGCCCGGCCAGTCGTGGGCCTGCAGCACCGCGATCGCGTCTTCCCCGATCCGGCGCGGAGCGAGACCCGACGCCTGTGACAATTGCCCGATGAAATATTGAATGAGCTCGGGAATATCCTCGCGCCGTTCAGCGAGACCCGGCACCCGCAACGGCACGACGTTGAGGCGATGATAGAGGTCTTCACGGAACCGCCCCTCGGCCATCTCGCGCTCGAGATCGCGGCTCGTCGAGGAAATGATCCGGACATCGACGGATACCTTCTGCGCACCGCCGAGGCGCTGGAATTTCTGCTCGACGAGCACCCGGAGCACCTTGCCCTGCGTCTCGATCGGCATGTCCGCGACTTCGTCGATGTAGAGCGTGCCTCCATGCGATTCTTCGAGCGCGCCCACCTTGCGCGGTCCACCCGTCCGGTCTTCCGTTCCGAACATCTCCTCCTCGACCCGATCCGGCGCCATCGCCGCGGCGTTGAGCACCACGAACGGCCCGTCCGAACGGCGCGACTTCAGGTGGATGACGCGCGCGGCAAGCTCCTTGCCCGTGCCCGAGCTGCCGCGGATGAGAATGCGGCTGTTCGTCGGCGCCAGCCGATCAATCTGGCCTCTCAATTGCGCGATGGCCGCCGACTTACCGATCATGTCGGCCGAAACCGTAGAGCGTTCCCGGAGCTCCTTCACCTCGCGCTTCAACTGCGAGGCTTCGAGTGCCCGCAACGTGACGAGTAGCAGCCGGTCGGCCTTGAACGGCTTCTCAATGTAATCGTAGGCGCCGCGCTTGATCGCCGTCACTGCCGTCTCGATGTTGCCATGTCCCGAGATGATGACGACGGGCAACTCCGGATATGTGCGCTTGATGGTCGAAAGCACCTCGAGCCCGTCGAGCCGACTGCCCTGGAGCCAGATATCCAGAATGACGAGCTGCGGACGCCGTTCCTCGATGGCGCGGAGCGCCTCGTCACTGTCCCGTGCGAGCCGTGTCGAATGCCCTTCATCCTCGAGAATGCCTGCGATGAGATCGCGAATGTCGGCTTCATCATCGACGATGAGAATATCGGCTGCCATCTCGAATGCTCCCTCAGATCCTTACCGTTCGTTGTCGTGTCATGCTTGCGTATTCAGGCCGCGGCGCCGGCTGTCGGCTCGGACTGTCCCTCGACAGGCTTCAGCGGAAGCGTAATCCTGACGAGTGCGCCGCTCGGGCGGTCCGCGGCTTCCGGCGCGTCGTCGAGCGACAGCGCACCGCCATGTTGTTCGGTGATCTTCTGCACGATCGCGAGGCCGAGCCCCGTGCCCTTGGACCCCTTGGTCGTTACATATGGTTCGAGCAGCTTCGACCGGTTCTGCTTCGGCAACCCGATGCCGTTGTCAATGACGTCGATCTCGAACCGGTCACTGCGCACGCGAAGCACGGTCTCGATGCGGCCCTTGATGGTACGCTCGCCACCCTGTGCCGCCTCGACGGCCTCGGTCGCATTCTTGACGAGGTTTGTGACCGCCTGGGTGATGAGGCGCCGGTCGAACGACGTCAGAACCGGCGTGTCGGGCAGAACGAGATCGTAGGCGAGATGCGGATGGCTTTCGCGGAAAAGGATGACCGGCTCCTGCACGGCATCTCGCAAGTCCGCGGCCTCCATCACGGGTTTCGGCACCCGCGCGAAAGCCGCGAATTCATCAACCATCGTCTTGATGTCGCCGGCCTGCCGCTCGATCGTCGCCGTCAGCTTCTCGAACGTCTCACGGTCGTCCGTGATGGCCTTTCCGTATTTTCTGCGGATACGCTCGGCCGACAGGATGATCGGCGTCAAAGGGTTCTTGATCTCGTGCGCGATCCGCCGCGCGACATCACCCCAGGCCGACGTGCGCTGTGCTGCGACAAGCTCGGAAATGTCGTCGAACGTGACGACTGTGCCGACATCGACACCACCTTCGCGCTCGCGCGTCACGCGAACGGAAAACGTCCGCTCCTCCGCGCCGACCATGAGCTTCACTTCACGCACGCCGCGCGGCTTCAAGGTCGTTTCCTCGTTTTCGCCGAGCGCCTCAGCGAAGGAAGGGATCGCTTCCGTGAGCCGCTTGCCCGCGACGTCCGCCTCTTTGAGGCAGAGAAGGCTTTCCGCCGATCGCGACAGGAGCGTGATCCGTCCGCTGCTGTCCAACCCGATGACGCCGGCACTGACGCCGGACAACACCGCTTCCATGAAGCGGCGCCGCTCGACCAGCTGCGTGTTCGCCGTCATGAGCGCATCGCGCTGATGCTTGAGTTCGCGCGTCATCGTGTTGAACGTGTGCGAAAGCCGGCGAAGGTCCCCTTCGCCCCGACGTTCCGGCAATTCCACGTCGAGATTGCCGCGCGAGACCTCTCGCGCTCCGGCGATGAGCCGCCGGATTGGCGCCACGAACCGGCCCGCGAACCAGAGCCCTGCCCAGATGGCGGCGAGCAGCGCCGTCATCGAGATCATCGTGTACATGAGCCCGTGCGCGAGCTTCAGCCCGCCGCGACCGCGCCGAAGCCGGTTGTACTCCTCAACGCTCTGCTCAGTGCGCTGCAGATGCCCCATGACTTTCTGGCTGACCCCGCGCGCCACGTACAGAAAGCGGTCAGGGATCTTCTGGAGCTTCGTCACGGCCGCGACGCGCGCATACTCGGCCGACTTGATGATCGCGATCTGCCCCTTCTCGGCTTCCGCCAGCGCCGACGAAGGTGGCCGGATGAAGGTGAGGGTTCCCGAATCGTAGGCCGCCACGAGCCGCTCGCCGTTCGCGTCGACGATATAGGCGACGGGGAGTTCGCGCAGGCTCGCCTGCGCGATCAAGAGCCGTCGCATTGCTTCGGGATCACCAGCGACCTCCGCCGCGGCCGCATCGATGTCGCGCGCCATATTCGCGACGTCGGTTCGGATGACCTGCCCGTGCTCGTCCAGATACGACTGCGCGACTTCGAGCGCATTGTTGACGATTGCCCTGGTCCGGTCCGTGAACCAGCTGTCGATCGCGCGGGAGAATGTGGTCGTCGCCGCAATGGCGAGAAGGATCGCCGGCAGCGCGGCGATGATGGAAAAGAGACCCACAATCCGGACGTGCAGGCGTGCACCGGGGACATTGTTCCGCCATGCCTCCCAAAGTCCGTAGCCCTGCCACGCCAAAACACCGATCATCGCCAGAATGAGCGCGAGATTGAGCAGGAGCGCGCTCAGAACGATCTCGTCCCGCGGCGTGATCGGCGTCAGTCCCGTGAGGATGAGATAGGTCGCAAGCGCCGAGACGACCGACAGAACAACGGTCACGAGACCGATCGAGAACGCACGGTCGCTGGCGTCGAGATGCGGAAGTTCTATCCCGCGTCCCGATGCGCCCGGGGGGCCTACGATTTCTCTACCGTCGCTCATCCGCCTGCCGATCGTGCCGAAGAGAGGGTGTGACTTCCCGCTGGGGCTATGTTGCTAGCATTCAACGCCGGTGCGTCCCAAATGTGGCACCGAAGCCTGAAGGCTTGTCAACTCTGCAACAGTGAAGTCTCAAGGGCACATCGATACAGCAAACCGTGACATTATCGCGACAAAACAAGCGCGTGCCCGCGGCCAATCGTTGCAAACGGGCGTCACTCAGTCATCAGAAGACAACGCGCAAATTCAACCAGCCGGGGAGCGGAAGACTTTGATATTGAGTTCTTTGATCCGGCTCCTGAGCGTGTTCCGGTTGAGCCCCAGGAGTTCGGCCGCCCGAATCTGATTTCCCCGTGTCGCGGCGAGGGCCGCCGAGAGAAGCGGATACTCGACCTGCCGAATAACCCGGTCGTAGAGCCCCGGCGGAGGCAGATCATTGCCATATTCGGCAAAGTAGCCCGCGAGATGGCGCTCCACGAGTTCAGATAGCTCCTTCGTACTCGGCGCCCCGTTCGGCATCCGCGCGGGGATCGCCTCAGCGAGTTCCTGATCCATGATCGAGGCGGTCAAGGTGTCTTGCGGATAGAGGGCCGCGACGCGCCGGATGAAGTTTTCGAACTCGCGCACGTTGCCCGGCCAAGGGTGCAGTTTCAGCCGGTCGATCGCCGCCTGTTCGATGGACTTGTGACCGAGCCCTTCCCTTCCCGCGATGCGCAGGAAGTGGCGCGCGAGGTCGCCGATGTCCTCGGTGCGTTCCCTGAGCGGAGGCAGCCGCAGCGGCACGACGTTGAGGCGGTAGAAAAGGTCCTCGCGGAACAGGCCCTGCTGGATCTGCGCCCTGAGATCGCGGTGGGTCGCGGCGATGATCCGGACGTTCGTCTTGATCGGTGTGCGCCCGCCGACGGTCGTGTACTCGCCCTGCTGCAACACACGCAGGAGCCGGGTCTGAGCTTCGAGCGGCATGTCGCCGATCTCGTCGAGAAAGAGCGTGCCCCCTTCCGCTTGCTCGAACCGACCCTGCGTCCGCGCCTGAGCACCCGTGAAGGCGCCCTTCTCGTGGCCGAACAGCTCGCTTTCGATGAGTTCCCGCGGAATGGCCGCCATGTTGATGGCGACGAACGGCCCTTGCCGGCGCCGCCCGTGATCGTGCAGCACGCGCGCGACAAGTTCCTTGCCCGTCCCGCTCTCGCCATTGATCATGACCGTGAGGTCGGTCTGCGTCAGTCGGGCGAGCGCCCGATAGATCTCCTGCATCGCCGGCGAGCGCCCGATGAGCGGCAGCTCTTCGCCCTCGCCCTGCTCGCTGGTCCGAAGCGGCTTGCGACCGGGACCGGTCATGGCGCGCGAGACGACGGCCACAACTTCGGCGAGATCGAACGGCTTCGGCAGATACTCGTAAGCGCCTTTTTCGGCCGCCGTCAGCGCCGTCATCAGCGTGTTCTGCGCGCTCATGACGATGATCGGCAGTTCGGGCCTGACCTTCTTGATGCGCGGAATGAGATCGAACGCGTTTTCGTCGGGCATCACCACGTCGGTGATCACGACATCGCCCTCTCCCTGGCTGACCCAGCGCCAGAGCGTGGCCGCATTCCCCGTCGCGCGCGGGGCGTACCCGGCACGCGCCAGCGCTTGGTTCAGAACCGTGCGGATCGCAGTATCATCATCGGCGATGAGGACGGTGCCACGGGCCATGTTCATTTAGGCTCCTCGGTCTTCGGTGACTCGCTCTGGAGCCGCCATGGGCAGGAGGACTCGGAAGATCGTGCGGCGCGGCTCGCTGTCGTACTCGATGATGCCGCCGTGATCCCCGATGATCTTGGCGACGAGCGCCAATCCGAGGCCGGTGCCGTTGGTTTTGGTGGTGACGAAAGGATCGAACAGGTTCGGTCTGAGATGCTCCGGCACGCCGTTGCCGTTGTCTTCGACTTGAATCTGTAGGGGCAGGCTCACGCGCATCTTCGAACCCGGCACGGTCATGCGCACACCCGGCCGGAATGCGGTGGAAAGCGTAATCCGCGGCTGCTCCCCGCTGTCGATGGCGGCTTCGGCGGCATTCTTCACGAGATTGAGGAACGCCTGGACGAGCTTGTCCCGGCTGCCCGGCACGAATGGTAGCGAGGGGTCGTACTCTTCTTCGAAGAGCACATTCGCAGCAAACCCGCTCTCCGCGAGCCGCCGCACATGATTGAGCACGTCATGGATATTGACCGGCTCCTTGGGCAACGGCCGTTCGTCGCCGAAGACTTCCATCCGGTCGACGAGATTGCGAATGCGGTCCGTCTCCGAGCAGATGAGCTGCGTCAGCGCCCGGTCCTCGTCTCCCAGTCCAGGCTCGAGAAGTTGCGCCGCACCCCGGATGCCGGACAATGGGTTCTTGATCTCGTGCGCGAGAACCGCCGCCATGCCCGACACAGACCGTGCCGCAGCGCGATGAGTGAACTGCCGCTCGATCATCTGCGCCATGGTGCGCGACTGAAGCATCAGAATGACGCGACCCGGCTCTTCAGGAAGCGGGCCGGCGTGCACGTCGACGAGCTTCGGCGTGATGAACTTGTGCGAATGGACTTCGAGCCCGTACTCGTTGACCGTCGCGTTTCGCGCACGGATCTGGTCGAGGAGCGACAAGAGCGGGCACCCGAACGCCAGGAGGTCGTCGAGCCGCGTCCGCCGCATGACCGGCAAGCCGGTCGAGAAGAAGGCTTCCGCCGCCGCATTGGCGAAAACGACGCGATTGTCGGCCTCGAGAACGAGGATCGGATGGGGCAGCGCCGACAGCAGCTGATCCAGATCGACGGGAGCGGGGGATGATCGTCCGACGCTCGGTGTCGCAGCTCTCACGGGTTGTCTGGTGCTCATGCGGCAGCCTCCAGATCGGCGGCGTAGAACGCGGAAAGACCGTCGAGAACGCGCGCCGCGTCGTCCTCCGTGCAAAGCCGCGCGCGCCAGGCCTTGACGATAGCCGTCGGCGCTCCGCTGGCTTCGAGATACCAGCCGATATGCTTCCTCGCGTTTCTGAGGCCGAGGAAGCGACCGTAGTAGGAGAGCATTGCCTCGACGTGGCCGACGGCGATCCGGCCTTGCTCGCTGAGCGGAGGCACACTGCCATCGCGTCCGGTCTCGAGCGCCTCGGCGATGCGGGCGAGTTGCCACGGCGCGCCATAAGCTCCGCGACCGACCATCACCCCATCGGCGCCCGAGAGTTCGAGCGCACGCCGCGCGCAAGCCGGCGTACGAATATCACCATTCACGATGACCGGGATCGAGACCGCGGCCTTGACAGCGCGCACGGCACTCCAGTCTGCCGCGCCCTTGAAGAACTGGCAGCGCGTCCGCCCATGGACCGTGAGCAGGCGGATGCCCGCACCTTCCGCGCGCCGCGCGATCTCCGGCGCATTCCGCGACCGGTCATCCCAGCCGAGCCGCATCTTGAGCGTCACCGGGACAGTCACGGCGTCCGTCACGGACTCGATGATGGCGAGTGCCTGATCGGCGTCGCGCATGAGCGCACTGCCGGATGCCTTGCCCGTCACCTCGCGCGCGGGACACCCCATGTTGATATCGATGATGTCAGCGCCAAGCGCCTCGGCGCGGCGCGCGGCCTCACCCATGAACCGCGGGTCCGCCCCGACGAGTTGTATGACGTGCGGACGAAGATCCGCACCTTCGGCCCGGCGCAGGACATCCTTCCGTTCGGCCACAAACTCCGCGCTCGCGACCATTTCGGAAACGACGAGACCCGCACCGAGACCGTGGCACAACTGGCGGAACGGCAAATCCGAGACCCCGGTCATCGGCGCGAGGAACACCCGGTTCCGCGGCACGATGGATCCGATCGCCAGAGGCGGCAGCAATGTTGAGGACGTCGATTGCATTTGCACAAATTTGAGGCGACTACATCGAGTGCACTACGATTGTGCAGAATAGGCGTCGCTTTGCTATTCCGCAAGTCCGGATGCGACCGCCAATTGCGGCTAAACGTACGGGCCGCTAAGGGAAGATATTCTCTTTTGCTCCGCCAGCCCGGGGGCCCTGCCTGAAAACCACTGCTCTGATCGTCGCCGCAGGACGAGGCACCCGCGCCGCCGCCGGGCTCTCAGTGCCCAAACAATATGCCCAAGCGGGTGGCATAGCCATCATGGGGTGGAGCCTCCGCACGTTCGAGGCGCACCCGGAGATTGCACGCATTCAGGTTGTCATCCAGCCCGATGATCGCCCCCTTTACGATAGGTCGACAGCCGGGACCTCGCGAAAACTCCGTGCGCCCGTCTCAGGTGGCGCCACGCGTCAGGCTTCGGTATTGGCCGGGCTCGAAGCCCTCTCGGACGAGAACCCCGACGCCGTCCTGATCCACGATGCCGCTCGCCCCTTCGTCGGAAGCTCGATCATCACACGTGTCCTGGCCGCTCTTGCCACCCACTCTGGAGCCATCGCGGCCGTGCCCCTCGCGGACACGCTGAAGCGCGCAACGCCGACGGGAACCATTGGCGCAACCCTCGACCGCAAGGGACTTTGGCGCGCACAGACCCCGCAAGCGTTCAAATTTGCCGACATTCTCGGCGCACACCGCAACGCCGCCCGACACGGACGATCGGATTTCACGGACGACGCGGCCGTCGCCGAATGGGCTGGCCTGTCGGTCGCCCTCATCGAGGATACCGCGGACAACAGTAAGGTAACGACCGCCGACGATCTCCGCGAGGCCGACATCCGCCTGGGAGGAATAATGGAACCCCGCACCGGAACCGGATTTGACGTCCACCGATTCACAGACGGCGCGAGCGTGTGGCTCTGCGGCGTCGAGATCCCGCATACCCATCGCCTCGAAGGTCATTCGGATGCCGATGTCGGCCTCCACGCCCTGACCGATGCCCTCCTGGGCGCCATCGGCGACGGAGACATCGGGCAGCACTTTCCGCCATCCGATCCCCAATGGCGTGGTGCGCCGTCCCGGCTGTTCCTCGAGGACGCAGCCCGTCGCGTGCGGATGCGGGGGGGACGCATCGCGAACGTCGACGTGACACTTTTGTGTGAGGCTCCCCGCATTGGCCCCCATAGGCCCCAGATGCAATCCGTGATCGCGGAGATCCTCGGTCTCGGACCCGACCGCGTCGGGATCAAGGCGACGACCACGGAAGGCCTTGGATTTACAGGACGAAGGGAAGGAATTGCGGCCATGGCATCCGCCTTGGTCATGTTACCGGCCTCGAACTGACACAGTGTTCAGAAAAGGACCCGCGTCGATCCGCTTCACATTGACCCCCTTACCAGAATCACGTCTTCTCCGTAGAAGCGGTTGTATGACCAAAAGACCTTCTTAGAGGCCGAAGCCATGAACGTCATGCCTACGAACCTGGCCCGCGTTGCGGCGGGTGATACCGACATGTCCAGCATCGCCGAAGCGACATCGGCGGCCTGCCTCGCGACGCGCGTGCGGCAGCTGTCCCGCATCGTCACGCGCGTCTACGACGACGCCATGCGCCCGCTCGGAATTACGGCCAGCCAGTATACGCTGCTCGCTCAGCTTGCATCGCGCGACGGCATCACGGCCGTCGAGATCGGCCATGAACTCGACATCGAAAAATCGACGCTCTCCCGCAACCTGAAGCGCCTCTTGGCCCTCGGGCTTATCATCATGGACCCTCCCGCCGGCCGCCGCGGGCGTGGACTGCATTTGACCTCCAAGGGTCAGGCCATGCTCCGGGACGCCTTTCCAATCTGGCAGGGCGCTCAGGCCCACGCCACGACCGTCATGGGAACTGACAGCCGCTCCACGCTCGACTCTCTTCTCAAGCAAGCCGAGAAACTCGTGGCCGCCTGAGACCAACGGCGCGTAACGACATGCTCGGCCAGCCTGCCCACCGCAGGCTGGCCGTTTTCACTTCGACCGGGACGAAAGCCGGATGAACCGCGCGCCCTACCGCGAGGCCTCGATCTTTCCCGCTGAAATGCTGACTGCGGCGGCAAGCCTGGTCGCACACTGCTCAGCCGCCGATATCCGGGTCACGACGGCCGAAAGTTGCACAGGCGGCCTCCTTGCCGCCCTTTTGACGGAAATACCAGGCTCGTCGGCCGTTCTGGACCGCACCTTCGTGACCTATTCAAACGACGCCAAGATCGACATGCTCGGCGTATCCCCCGACCTGCTCGAGACCCATGGAGCCGTCAGTCGCGAGATCGCCGAGGCCATGGCGATTGGCGCGCTTTCCCATAGTGAAACTGACGTCGCCGTCGCGATCACCGGCATCGCCGGACCGGGTGGCGCCACACCGATCAAACCCGTCGGTCTCGTCTGGTTCGCGGTGGCCCAGCGCGGCGTTGCACCCGTATCATCCTTCGAGGAATTCGGCGATCTTGGACGCTCGGGTATCCGGATGGCCGCGACGGCCAAAGCTTTGGCGCTGCTGTCCGATGCCGCTGGGCTTTGACGCCGACACCTAACGGACGAAATGAAGGTACCGCCGATGAAGGCCACGATAACATTCCTCGGTACGCTTATCGCCCTCGTGGCCGGGACAAACAGCGCATACGCTGCCGATGTGACCGCGCGCGACATCGCCGCCGTGCTCCATCGCGCGGACGGCACGACACCGCTCGACCTGTCCGGGCGCGATCTCGAAGGCCTGGACCTCTCCGGCATCGATTTCAAGAAGACGCGGCTCGAGGGCGCGAAGATGTTCGGCGTCAACCTGTCGAATTCAAATCTGGCCGGTGCCGACCTCTCGGAAGCGAAGCTCGACCGCGTCAATATCATCGGCGCCCGGTTCGACGGCGCGGATCTCTCGAAAATTTCCATGCTGCGCCCCGCGACCACAGAGACGCGCGGGGCCGCAACCGGCATCGGCGCTCCGAGCTTCGTCGCGGCAAATCTCTCGGGCGCCAAGCTCTTCGGCCAGCTCTCACGAGTTGATTTCTCGAACGCGAATTTCGAAGGCGCGTCGCTCGCCCCGTTCAGCCGGACGGGCTTCATCGAGGATCTGTTCAGGACCGAAATGGAAGGAGCCAAACTCGATGGCGCGAACTTCCGCGCCGCCGATCTCACCTACGTTTCGTTCCGCTACGCGAGCCTCCGCGGGGCCGATCTGCGCAACGCGAAGCTCCTCCATGCCGATCTCTCCCGGGTCGATCTGACGGACGCCGACCTCACCGGCGCCGACGTATCCGAGGCGGACTTCGACGGCGCCATCCTCTCGGGCGCGAAGGGTCTCGATGAACTTGCGAACCGCTCGTCCGCGCGCAACCTCGCCCCGAGAACGAACTGACACTCGGATTCACGCCGGAAGCACGCCCGGCCGCGCCCCATAGATCGCACGCGCTCGCTCCTCGAAAGCCTCCGCAAAACGTCGGAAGGCCTTGTCGAAGACGGCTCCCATGATGAGACCGAGCGGGATCGATCGGAACTCGTAGTCGATTTCGAAGCCGACGTCCGAGCCGCCCGCAACGTCGCGGAATGTCCAGCGGTTCTCGAGCCGGCGGAATGGCCCATCGACGTGCTGGACGACAATCAGGTTTTCCGATTTCGAAAGCCGCACGCGCGTCGTGAAGCGCTCGCGGATCGCCTTGTAGCCGATCCCCATCGTTGCAACGATCTCTCCGTCGTCAGTCGTACCCGACCGACTCGTCACCGTGAGACTTTCGCAGAGGGGAACGAACTCCGGATATCGTTCGACGTCCGCGACGAGAACGAACATTTCCGCCGCCGTGAACGGCACGCGGCGCGTGGTGCGAAAGCTCGGCAACCGGACGTTCCTCGCAAAGACGATGATGTTCGCCGACCGCCGGACCTGAAATTTGGCCTATCGCCGGCGACCGCTTACCGCGCCTCGGAAATCGAGATTTCCTCGCCCGCATAGACCGAGCGCAGTTGCCCGACGTCGTCGATCGCCATTGCCCAGATGTTGCAGCGGCCCGACAATCGAAGTTCGCCATTGCGCGACAGGGGCGTCGGCCCGAATGCGATCGCAATGGCGTCCCCATCCGGCCAGTAAACGATTTCACCCGCCGTCACCACATCTCGCGCACCGGGTTCGGCTTCGGCGTGAACCGGCGCGTTGAAGTAGACTTCAGGACCCCACGTGCGCGCTGCGGCCCGGATCGGCAAAGCACGCCAGATCTGATCCGCTGTCGGCGTGTCGAGCAGCCGCGCGCGGATCGCGACCGTACCAGCCTCGATCAGAACTTCTCGCAAGCGCCGCCCCCGCACAATTCATAAGTACGAGAGATTGTCATTCAGGCGAACGGCGATCAAGGCCCCGCACATATGTGCAGGTGCGAACGTGTCATTCCCGCACGAAGGAAATCGCGGGCAGCATCGCGGTCTTGGAGGGTGCGGAAACCCGCTCAGCCTGGCGGCGGACCAAAAACGAGCACGGCGTTGAGGCCACCGAACGCGAACGAGTTCGACATAGCATACGTGACTTTCTTGTCGCGCCCGACGTTCGGCACGTAATCGAGATCGCACTCGGGATCGGGATCGTCGAGCCCGATCGTCGGCGGCACCCAGCTCTCTTGCATTGCCTTGATGCACGCGACGGCCTCGATGCCGCCGCCCGCGCCGAGCGGATGGCCGTGCATCGACTTCGTGGATGAGATGGCAAGATTGTAGGCGTGCTTGCCGAACAGATCCTTGATCGCGTTCGTCTCGTTCTTGTCGTTGATCGAGGTCGCGGTGCCGTGGGCGTTGAGGTAGTCGATCGACATGGGGGGGAGCTTCGCGTCCTGCAGTGCGAGACGCATGGCTTCACGCGGACCTTCGATATCCGGGTTGACCATGTCCTTGCTGTCCGACGTCATGCCATAACCGCAGAGCTCGGCTAGGATCTTCGCGCCGCGGCGCTTCGCGTGCTCGTATTCCTCGAGGACGAGAATGCCCGCGCCCTCGCCGAGCACAGTGCCGTTGCGCTTCTTGGAGAACGGGAAGCAGCCTTCGGGCGACAGCACGTGGAGCGCCTGCCAGGCCTTCATAGTGCCGTAGTTGATGACGGCCTCGGCCGCGCCGCAGATTGCGACGTCGACGAGATCGTTCTGGATGTAGTCGCGCGCGATGCCGATGGCGTGCGTCGCCGTCGAACAGGCCGAGCAGGTCGCGAACGTCGGTCCCTTGACGCCGAATTCGATGCCGACGTGCGCGGACGCCGAAGAGCCGATGATCCTGAGCAGCGTCAGCGGATGCGTGGCGCGCTTATTGTGAATAAAGAGATCACGATACGCGACCTCGTAGGTCGTGAGACCACCTGCGCCAGAACCGATGATGCACGCCGATCTGTAGGGGTTTTCGACCGGCATGGAGAGGCCCGACATCTTCACCGCTTCATCCGCCGCCGCGGCCGCGAACCATGAGTAGCGGTCGGCGTGCAGAATGATCTTGTCGCGCGAGAAGTGCTTGAGGCGGGCCTTGTGATCGAAATCCTTGATCTGCGCGGCGATGAGGATCTTGAGGTCTTCGAGCGGGAAACCGCCGAGCGCGCTGACGCCGCTCTTGCCCTCCTTCATGCCGGCCCAGAACGTATCGACGGTGGTGCCGATGGGCGTCACGACGCCGAGGCCGGTCACGACCACACGACGCGCACGATTGGGACCGGCCATAAGCTCGCTCCTAGCTCCGGCCTCATGGGCCGGGATTTGTCAGAGAGGGGGACGGCCGCGGGTGTCCCGCCGATGGGACAGAGTGCATCCGTGGCCGATCATGGGAGGTAAACTCAGGCCTTCGCGCCGGCCGCCTGAGGACCAGCCGCAATGAGAGACTTCACGCGATCGACGACCGATCCGACCGTCTTGAAGTCCTCGACGTCCTCGTTCGCGTTGTACGGGATCTCGATGCCGAAGCTGTCTTCGATGTCGAACACGATCATGGCGAGGTCGAGGGACTCGATCTTCAGATCCGTGAGTTGCGTCGACAGAGAAATGTCGTCGCGCGGCTCTTTCATGTGCTTCTTGAGGATCTCGATGATCTTGGTTGCCACTTCGTCCATTGTGATCTCCACGCCAAGCGCCCTGGCCCGGGGCCTGGATCCTGTTCCTCAGCCATCACCTAGACCGTGCCGCCGAGGGTCACAACCTAGGCCGTCCCATATCCTTAAACCACTGCCAAGTCTAGCCGAAGCGAGCCGAGAGGCAGCACCGCCCGACCCTCCTTTCCTCGCCCTAGCACAAGGCTTGCCAAGCCTGACGAATAGCTCCGTGCGCGTCGAGGCACCGTTCCGGGGAAGACAGCGACCTGTCCGCCCGTCGACGTGGCCCGCGAAGCGGCAAGCCGATCTGCGGAGACTATCCAGGCACAGTTAAAGACTTCACCTGTCCCTAGCAGCCATGGCGCTGGATTGTACAAGCGGTATAACTGTCCTGTGACAATCCGCGCCGTATGCTGGGACCGATGTTGGCGCGCCCAGCACGAGAGTTGAGGAGGCCGCGTTCGTCGACGTCACCGAGGGAGACGGAGCCTTGCAAGATATGTCAGAAGGAACAATGCACTATCCCTGGATCCGGCATTATCCGGCCGGGGTCGACTGGTTCCAGAGAATAGACCCACGCCCGCTCCACAAAGTCCTCGATGACGCCGTGTCCAACTACGGCGACAGGCCCTGCACCACATTCTTCGGCAGGACTTCGACCTACCGGGAAATCGGCGCAAGGGTCGACCGCGCCGCGGCGGCGCTACAAGCCATAGGCGTCGGCCCTGGAACCAAGGTCGGCATCCTCATGCCGAACGCGCCCTCCTACATCGTTTACTATTACGCGATCCTCAAGGCGGGCGGCATCGTCGTCAATTACAACCCCCTCTACACGGTCGAGGAACTGGCGTTCCAGGTCACCGACAGCGAAACGGAGCTGATGGTCACGTTCGACCTGAAGCAGCTCACCGGCAAGGTCGAGGCGTTGATCGCGAACGGGACGCTCGGGCGCGCGATCGTCTTGTCGTTTCCAGGCGAACTGCCGGCGTCCAAATCCGCGTTGTTCCGCATCTTCAAGAGTTCCGAACTGGCCCGACTTGACCGATCGGCGCAAGCCGACAAGCTGCTGAAGGAATCGGTAGTTCTGGCCAAGGCCGGTCCGATCCGGGAGATCCCCGTCGATCCCCTGCAAACCGTCGCTGTCCTCCAGTATACGGGCGGCACGACCGGCACGCCCAAGGGCGCCATGCTGAGCCACGCCAATCTGTCGATCAACACGGCACAGGTGATGGCCTGGGCTCCTGAACTCCACCGCGGCAAAGAACGCGTGCTCGGCGTGCTGCCGTTCTTCCACGTCTTCGCGATGACGGTCGTCATGAACTTCGGAATCGCCATGGGCGCCGAGATCGTGATGGTACCCCGCTTCCAACTCGACGAAGCCCTGAAACTCATCCACGAGCGGCGGCCAACGATCATGCCGGGCGTGCCGACGATCTTCAACGCGATCCAGAACCACCCCAAGCTCAAGACCTTCGACTTGACGTGTCTGAAGTTCTGCCTGTCGGGCGGCGCGCCGCTGCCCCTCGAAGTGAAACAGCGGTTCGAAACTCTGACCGGATGCAGCCTCGTCGAGGGGTATGGCCTCTCCGAAGCCTCTCCCGTGGTGACCTGCAATCCCCTGAGCGGCCCACCACGCCGCGGATCAATCGGATTGCCGCTGCCCGGAACGATCGTGTCCCTCCGGAGCCTCGCCGACCCGGCGATCGAGGTTCCCCAAGGCGAACGCGGCGAGCTGTGCGTCAACGGCCCTCAGGTCATGCTCGGCTACTGGAAGCGGCGCGAGGAGACCGAAAACCAGTTCACGGGCAAATTCCTCCGCACCGGAGACGTCGCGATCATGGACCCGGACGGATTTTTCGAGATCGTCGATCGCATCAAGGACCTCATCATCTGCTCGGGCTACAACGTCTACCCTCGACGCATCGAGGAGGCGATCTACACCCACCCGGCCGTCGAGGAGGTGACGGTCGTCGGCATCCCGGACAACTATCGCGGCGAGGCTCCGAAGGCCTTCGTCAAGCTCCGCGCCGGAATGGCCACGACAACGGACGAGATTATGCGCCACTTGGAACCCAAACTCTCGCGCATCGAGCTTCCGGCCGCGATCGAGATCCGCGACAGCCTCCCGAAAACGATGATCGGCAAACTGTCGAAAAAGGAACTGAGGGCCGAGGCCAAGTTGCCCGGCTGAAGGCGTCCATGACCAAATGGCTCAAACTGATCGAACTTTACGAGGAATTTTAGCCGGTTTGGGAACGTCGTATTGAGACCTGTCCGGTAGAAGCATTGGGTAAGCTTTCTGCCTTCGAGAGGTCCATCATGCAGACCAAACTCGCCCAAACCGTCTCGGCCGAAACCGACGATGTCGAACCGGCCCTTGTCGCCCCCGTGTCCGACGCCGGCACCGAACAGCGCTGGGCGCGCCGGACGAACACGCGCCTCGGCGCTCAGATCGCCCATCCGAGCCTGACCCAGCCGCTTTTGTGCACCGTCCGGGACATGTCCTCGACCGGTGCGCGCCTGGAAGTGGCGAGCAATCGCGGCGCCATCTCCCGAGACCGGGTTCCGGACCACTTCACGCTGATGATGCCGACCGAGCGCACGATGGTCGAATGCCGAGTCGCTTGGCGTCAGGGTGCTTTGGTCGGCGTGCGCTACACCTCACCCACGCGCCGCATGGCCAAACCCGAACGCAAAATCGTACCGGAGGTCAAAAAACCCGGCGCCAAATTGCTATCGATGTTGCTGAACCCCGTCTGACCGCGCACCGCGGCCCAGAGCGTCAAACGGGACCGGTATAGACGACCCCGATCGCCATCAGGACGATCCAGGCCCCAATGGAGACGGCCCAAGCTGTCTTCGACCAAGCCATGAAAAGCCTCACCGCACAAACGTACCGACAGGCATTAACACCCTGTGAATGACCGAAGTTGACATGCGCCACGCGCGAAGGTCAAACCACTTCGGCCAAATCTGGCCCGGTTTGAGACTTTCATGCGGCCTTGTGAGGCATCACCGCCACAAACCAGCCCCGCGAAGTGAAAAATTATTCTAATCCTATCACACCAACCGACTCTGTTCGACCGCCGCCGCGATGAAAGATCGGAACAGGGGATGAGGTTCGAACGGCCGCGATTTGAGCTCCGGATGGAACTGCACGCCGACGAACCACGGATGCTCGGGATACTCGACCGTCTCCGGCAGAAGACCGTCGGGAGATAGGCCCGCGAAGCGCAAGCCGGCCCCCTCGAGTGCCTCCCGGTAACGCATGTTGACCTCGTAGCGGTGCCGGTGACGCTCGGAAATCTCGGTCGTGTCGTAAATGTCGGCGATCCGGCTGTCGGGCGCGAGCCGCGCCTCGAAGGCCCCGAGCCGCATCGTCCCTCCGAGATCGCCACCCTGCTTGCGCGTCTCGAGTTCGTTACCCCGCATCCATTCCGTCATGAGACCGACGACCGGCTCGGACGCCGACCCGAATTCGGTCGAGCTGGCGTTCGCGATGTGACAGAGATTCCGCGCCGCCTCGATGCAGGCCATCTGCATCCCGAAGCAGATACCGAAATAGGGCACCCGCCGCTCGCGGGCGAACTTCGCCGCCAGAATCTTGCCTTCCGCGCCCCGCTCCCCGAACCCGCCCGGAACGAGGATGCCGTCGACACCTTCGAGATAGGGCGAGGGGTCCTCATGCTCGAAGATCTCGCTCTCGATCCATGCGAGCTTGACCTTCACGCGGTTCGAGATGCCACCGTGCACCAGCGCTTCCATGAGCGACTTGTAGGCGTCCTTGAGGCCCGTGTACTTGCCGACGATCGCGATCGTCACCTCGCCTTCCGGCGTCGCGATATTCCGCGAGATAGTCTCCCAGCGCGTGAGATCGGGTCGCGGCGCGCCCGTGATGCCGAAGGCCGCCAGCACTTCGCGGTCAAGACCTTCGCGATGGTAGGCGAGCGGCACATCGTAGATCGAGGCCACGTCGAGCGCCTGGATGACGGCCTCGGGACGCACATTGCAGAAGAGCGCGATCTTCTTCCGCTCGCCGATCGGGATTTCACGGTCCGAGCGGCAGAGGAGAATATCGGGCTGGATACCGATCGAGCGCAGTTCCTTGACCGAGTGCTGCGTCGGCTTGGTCTTCAGCTCGCCAGCCGATGGGATGTAAGGCATCAGCGTGAGGTGGACGTAGACCGCCGCCCCGCGCGGCAGGTCGTTGCCGAGTTGGCGGATCGCTTCGAAAAATGGCAGGCCTTCGATGTCGCCAACCGTGCCGCCGATCTCGACCAGCACGAAATCGACGCCTTCGTTGCCCGAGAGCACGAACTCCTTGATCGCATCCGTCACGTGCGGGATGACCTGCACCGTGCCACCGAGAAAATCGCCGCGGCGTTCTTTCGCGAGGATCTCTTGGTAGATCCGGCCCGTGGTGATGTTGTCGCTGCGCTTCGCCGGGACGCCCGTGAAGCGCTCGTAATGGCCGAGGTCGAGATCGGTTTCCGCCCCGTCGTCGGTGACGAACACCTCGCCGTGCTGGTAGGGGCTCATCGTTCCCGGATCGACGTTCAGATACGGATCGAGCTTGCGCAGCCGGACGGAGTACCCACGCGCTTGCAGGAGCGCGCCGAGGGCGGCGGACGCGAGGCCTTTGCCAAGGGAGGAGACCACGCCGCCGGTGATGAAGATGTACCGTTGCATGGGATTTTGGTCTGACACGCCGGAGCGCGAGTCGTCAAACCGATAAACTTGCAACATCCACAAGCGCTTGCAGGCGGCTGTGTTGCATCCGCCTTAGACCCGGAACGACCGGTGATCGACGAGCCGCCATGTCCGAGCCCGACTGGACAATCCCCGGTAGAAGGCCGTTCTGCCATCTGACGATCAAAAAGCGGCGTGATAGGACAGTCCGATCCGGCCTCCGCCGGACACGGGTCGCGAAGCGACTCTGATCGATGATCGTGGGAGGTGAGAATGGCATTCAAGGCATTGGGCGTTGGTACCGACGGCGACATCTATAGCGATCCCGCCTACAGCTATGGCGTTTTCGACGATACGATTCTGGTCCTCGCGAATTCCGGCAGCCATACCGATCTGCAGGCCATTATCACCGGCGAGGGCCGCGACACGGTCTACACGGTGCGCCCCAACGCCGGATCGATCCAGCATGCCTTCCTCGGCTTCGGAGCCGACACGTACTACGGCGGGGCCGCAGTCGACGTGGTCTCGGACGGCAGCGGCAACGACTTCTCCTCACTCGGAGACGGCAACGACGTCTACCGCGCCTCGGCAGGCAACGACACCGTCGACGGCGGCGCGGGAACAAGCGACTTCGTCACCTTCGAGCGACTGAATTCCGATGACGGCAGCAACACCAACAACAACACCGGTGTCTTGTTCGACCTCGCGAAAACGACCCAGTCGCTCGGCCAGTTCGGCACCGACACCCTGACGGGCTTCGAGGGCGCAAGAGGAAGCTGGGGCAATGACACGCTTCTGGGATCGGCGGGTGCCAACTCCTTTCTCGGCGGATTTGGAAATGATCGATTGGAAGGCCGCGGTGGCGTCGATACGCTCGCTGGTGAGGATGGCAATGATACACTGATCGGCGGCGCCGGCGCCGATCAGATCAATTTCTCGAATTTTGCGGCTGAACGCGACGTTGCAAAGTACCTCGGCATCGGCGACAGCGGCATAGCTCCCGGCACATTCGACGTGATCCTGAATTTCGACCAGGGCGGAACCGCGACCGACGACAAGATCGATCTCTCATCGCTCGACGCAAACAAGAACATCGCGGGTGATCAGGCCTTCACATTCGTCGGCGCCAATCCGTTTTCACTTCCCGGCGGCGAAGTCCGCGTCGTCGTCAGCGGCCCGAGCACGCTCGTCTACATCGATAACGATGGCGACGCGACCGTCGAAATGGTCATCCAGGTTTCGAGCGTCACGGGGCTGCAAGCGTTCGATTTCATTCTTTGAACGGCTGAGACGCAATCCCGGTCGAAACGCAGCGCCGTGCGGGCGCGCTGCGCACTGGGCTGCTGTCGCTCACACGGCCGTTGTCAATCGTGGCCGCGTTACGCCCCACCGCACTTCATGGCAAGCTCGGACGAGATGGCCTCCGGCGGCACGTCCGGCGCGCCGAGCGTGTCGAGTTCCCCGCGCATCAATGCGAAGGACTCCTTGCTGGCGAGCCAACTGGGATCCACTTGCTCCTTCGCGAACGACACCTCGAGATCAACGGTGCGCTTCGGCTTGATCACGATCTCCTGCGCATCCCGACCAGACGATTTCCGCCTGCCGCAGATGACGTTCTCGCTGACCGCGTCGACGCGGAAATACTTCTGGTTCATCGACTGGCCGATATCGGCGGCGCGAGTCATGGCGAGCTTTTCGAGTGCCGCGCGCGACTGGCGCATATCACCTGTTGCCCTGACCCTGTACTTGTCGGGTCCGACCGCCGCTTCCGAGTAGCCGTTGGGGAAGACGACGTTCGAGGCCTGGTAGCTGATCGCGGACCCGCCGGTGAGCGCACCAGTCTGGCCGTTGTTGAGCGTCGCGCCACAGCCGGCGAGACCGGACAGCGCGAGACACGCGGCCGACACCGCGCCTGAAAGCTGCAACAGAACCCGATTCATTCCCGCCTCCGTTCCCCGCGCGATAGAACGCTGGCGCCAGAAAGGTGGCAAGCGGCAAAACGGACGCGCGCACACATGCCCGTGCATCGATAACCGCAATGCGACTGTCCCGGTGCGAAAGGCGAAGAGAGCGCCGAGACCGGTGAATTACTTCAGCTTGTCGAGAATGCCGCCGCGCGGCGCTTCCCCGGCCGGGGCCGTCGGCGGTACCGTGCCGGGCTGCGCTGCATCACCCGTCGTGGGAGTTGTCGTTGCATCTTTCGCCGGCTGCTCGATGAGCGAAGGCTGCGTGCCCCGGTGCTGGGCGACGATCGTCAAAAGGAGGCTCGTCGTGAAGAACGCCGCCGCCAGCGCCGCGGTGGCGCGGGTCATCAGATTGGCCTTTCCACGCCCGGCCATGAAACCGCCGCCCCCGCCGATGCCCAGCGCACCGCCCTCGGATTTCTGCACGAGAACGATCAGCACCATGGCGGCACAGATCATGAGATGAACGGCAAGAAGAACGGCGGACATCGCCTCGAGGCTCCGAATTAGTGACAGGCGCGCCTTCTAGCCCAGTTCTGAACCCGCCGCCAGCGGCAAGGTGCCCGAATCACGGCCTCGGCGGCGATCTGGAATTAAGGGGCCAGCCCCGCTCCTGGAATGACCGTACCGAGGTCGCCCGGGGCCGTATGCTGAAGTTCCGGCCCGCCCGACGGCGCAGGCGGTATGTAGGCGTCATCGACGACCTTACGCTTCTTCTCGGCGCTCTTTTTCTTCTTGGGCTTGACCGCCGGATCACCCGTTGCACCCGTTTCGCTCAGTGTCCCCGTTTGGCCCGGGCCGATTGCGGCGCTGTCCGAACTCGACGGCTTGGATGATTTGTTCCCGCTAGGGCCGCCGGCTGCGGCTTCGACCGGCTTCTGCGGCTTCGGCCGCGGGCACTTGAAAAGAACCGTCTCGTTGAGCTCGATCCAGCGCTTGACCTTCTCGATACCGTCCGGAGCGAGGTTCACGCGCGCCCACTCCGGCCCGCGCTCATGATGATCTTTGACGCCAGCGCCTTCGAGCAGCGCCAGTTCGTCCCTGGCCCCCCGGCACGCGGCGTCGTCAAGCTGTTCCGCCTGCGCGCACGGGACCGGGCCGAGCAACAGTGCGACAGCGCCCAACCAGCCCGCGCGTGGAACCCGGTTCCGCGACATCCTACCCATCATCCGCCGATCGTTCCGCGCTCGCATGAGAGCCTTATGGCGTCAGCTGCCGACCCGTTCAACGTCTTTCGGCATAGCCTCGAAAATTGCCAGGAAATCGGCGGCTTTGAGACTGGCACCCCCGACGAGCGCGCCGTCCACATCCTTGACACGCATCAACTCGGCCGCGTTGTCGGGCTTCACCGAACCTCCATAGAGGATGCGAATACCCTGGCCATCGGCACCAAACCGGCCGACGAGCGTGGCGCGGATGGCACCATGCACCTCCGCGACATCCTTTGTTGTCGGCGTAAGGCCTGTCCCGATCGCCCACACGGGTTCGTAAGCGACAACAGTATTTGCTGCCGTAGCGCCAGTGGACAAGGACGCATCGAGCTGGCGCCGCACGACGTCGAGCGTCAAACCCGCCAACCGTTGTCCGCGCGTTTCCCCGACGCACACGATCCCCGTAAGGCCCGCACGGATCGCCGCCTCGTGCTTCGCCCTGATGATCTTGTCGGTCTCCCCATGATCAGCCCGTCGTTCCGAATGCCCGACGATGACGTACCCGGCTCCGGCGTCCCGGAGCATCTCGGCCGAAACATCGCCCGTATTCGCCCCGCTTGCCTTCGCGTGACAGTCCTGCCCGCCGAACCCGACCGGCACAGTCTTCAGGACCTCAGCCATGACCATCAAGAGGGTGGCCGGCGGACAAATGACGACGTCCGGGCGGTCGGTGTCCGGTTCGCAACCCCCGAGCGCGTCGCCGACGGCCAGCGCCTCGGCGAGCTGCCCCTTGAGGCCATTCATCTTCCAATTCCCGGCCAGCAACATGCGCCGCCCGGCCGGACGCCCCCCTTCCGCCATAACCCCGAACCCCCATCTTTTCTTTGGCCCGACGAGTTGCCTGTCCGCCCCTCGCGATGCGCCGCGCCCCGGGCCTTGCTTTCAGCATCCGCCTGCGCTTCATATCACGCCGTGTTCCGGCGTCACCTGCCGGATCTCTGGATCATCTGACGCGGCCGGTCTCGATTGGCGCCCTCGAAACGAGCGCCCGAGCCTCGCCGCAACTTGGCTATGGATCACCACGGACCATGCTTGAAGCCTTACGCCGCGGCGCATCGGGAATTCTCGGCAAATTGCTCATGGGTCTTCTGATCCTGAGCTTCGCCGTCTGGGGCATCGCGGACGTGTTCAACGGATTCGGCCGTGGCGCACTGGCGCGCGTCGGAGACGCCGAGATCTCGGAAGGCGAATACAATCGCGTCCTCAGGACCGACCTCGACGCGCTATCCCAGGAAATCGGGCGCCACTTCACGATCGAGGATGCCCGGCGTGAAGGCTACGACCGGCTCGTGCTTTCGAAACTCATCGGACAATCCGCGCTGGCCGAGTACGGCCGACAGTTGAACCTCGGCCTCTCTCCGGAAAAGGTCATCGAGGACCTGAAGGCCGACCCGGACTTCCATGGTCCCGACGGGAAATTCTCGAACCCCGACTTCAAGAATCTGTTGTCGCGGCTCGACCTCTCAGAAAGCGCGTTTCTGAAACTACGGACCGCCGACGAAATCCGCCAGCAGATTTCAAGCGCGATCCTCGCCGCGACGGTCGTTCCCGACGCCGTCGTCGACATCGAGCACAAATGGAATAACGAGACCCGGACACTGTCGTTCTTCAAGATCGACGCAGCCAAGGCAGCGACGGTCCCGGAACCCGACGATGCCAAGCTTCGCGCCTATTTCGACGAGCACAAATCCGAGTTCATGACGCCCGAGTTCCGGAAATTCTCCGCGCTCGTGCTCTCGGCGGACGCTCTCAAGACCGAAGTCCAGGTGAGCGAGGACGAAATCAAGTCAGCTTACGCGGAGGACAAGGCGAGCTACGACAAGCCCGAGAAGCGGCGCATCCAGCAGATCGCCTTCAAGGACCGCGCCACCGCGGAAGCGACGCGCGACGCGATCGAAAAGGGCACCAAGAACTTCATGGATGCAGCCAAGGAACTGGGCGCCAAGGAATCGGACGTCAACCTCGGCATGCTCACGAAGAAGCAGCTGATCGACCCCGCCATCGCAGATGCCGCGTTCTCGGTCGAGCGAGATGCACTTTCGCCCGTCATCGATGGCCGCTTCGCAACCGTCGTCGTGCGCGTCATCGAGATCGAGCCGGGCCTTGAAAGCACGCTCGACAGCGCGCGCCAGCAGGTCAAAGACAAAATCGTCGACACCAAGGTCAAACGCCTGGTCCAGGAGCGCGCAGACCTGATCGAGGAAGGCCGGAACGCCGGCAAGACCTTGAAGGAAATCGCGGACGAGTTGAAGCTCACCTATTACGACGTCCCCGCGAGCGACATCGCCAATAAGACCCCCGATGGCAAGGAGGCCCTCGCTGTCAAGGGCGCGGAAAGCGTCGTCGATGCGGTCTTCGCGGCCGAGATTGGTGCCGAAACCGAGCCCATCGACCTTGGAACCGACGGCTACGCCTGGTTCCGCCTCGACAGCATCGAGAAGCCGGCCCAGAAGGAATTCGAGACCGTCAAGGCCGATGTCACCAAGGCGTGGAAGGACGAAGAGAGCGAGCGCCTCGTGAAGGAGGTGGCGGACAAGCTCGTCGAGCGCATCAAGGCGGGCGAGGACATCGCGAAGGTCGCCGAGGGCGTCGGCAACGCCCCTGAGATGGTCGAGGACATCCTGCGCAAAGTGAACCCTCCGGGTCTGACTGAAGATGCCGTCGAAGCAGCGTTCGCGCTGCCCGTGAACGGTGCGGCGTCCGCGCTGACCCCGGACCGCGGCTCACGTGTCGTCATGCAGGTGAAGTCGGTAAAACCGGCGGCCGAGCCGACGAAAGCCGAGAAGGACAAGATCGTCTCGACGCTCCAGCGCGACCTGCAGAACGATGTGCTCATCGCCTACGTCACTCACCTGCAGGAGAAGCTCGGCGTCTCGATCAACGAGAGCGAGTTCAAACGTGTGACCGGCGCCGACGTCGCGGCGCAGTGAATGACCGGAAGCGAGACCATCCGTGAAGCGTGATCCCGCCAAGTCGGTCGGCCACGAAATGGCTGTGGCGAGCGACAGTTTTGAGCGGCGCTACGAAAAGGGTGAGGCACAAGTCCTCTCGACCCGCCTCGTCGCCGACCTCGAAACGCCTGTCTCGGCCTACCTGAAGCTCTGTCACATGAAGCCGATGAGCCTCTTGCTCGAATCGGTCGAGGGCGGCGCGGCACGCGGCCGCTATTCCATCATCGCCTGCGAGCCCGATCTCGTCTGGCGTGCAGCCGGAAATCGCGCGGAAGTTCAGCGCGTGAAACCAGGCTCTTCTCCGAAAGACAAAGCAAACGCATGGACGGTCGAGGCGGGCGGAACGCTCGCTTCTCTCCGCCGTCTGCTCGCCCAGTCGCGTGTCGATCTCCCGGCTGATCTGCCGCCGATGGCGGCGGGCGTGTTCGGCTATATGGGCTACGACACGATCCGTCTCGTCGAGAACCTGCCGAACGAGAAACCCGACGATCTCGGCGTGCCCGACAGCGTCCTCATTCGCCCGACGATCGTCGTCATCTTCGATAACGTCAAAGATGAAATGACGATCGTGACGCCCGTTCGCCCAACCGACGACGAGACGGCGGACAAGGCCTTGAAGGCGGCCCAAAAGCGCTTGAAGCGCGTCGTCAAGGCGCTCGAGATGCCGGTGCCCGGCGGCGCCAACGAGCCCCCCTCGAAGGCGAAAGACCGCGAGCCCGTCTCGAACACCACGGAAGCGCAGTTCAAGGACATGGTCGCCAAGGCCAAGGACTACATCCGCGCCGGTGACATCTTCCAGGTCGTCCTGTCCCAGAGGTTTTCACGACCGTTCCCGCTGTCATCGTTCGCGCTCTACCGTTCGCTCCGGCGGATGAACCCTTCCCCGTTCCTGTTCCATCTCGATCTCGGCTCGTTCTCGCTCGTCGGGTCGAGCCCCGAAATCCTGGTCCGCGTGCGCGATGGCAAGGTCACCATCCGTCCGATCGCCGGCACGACGCGGCGCGGCACCGACGACACCGAGGATCGATCCCTCGCCGCCGCTCTCCTCGCCGATCCCAAGGAGCGCTCCGAACACTTGATGCTCCTCGACCTCGGCCGCAACGACGTTGGCCGCGTCGCCGAAGTCGGCACCGTCGAAGTGACCGATCAATTCGTCGTCGAACGCTACAGCCACGTGATGCACATCGTCTCGAACGTCGTCGGACGTCTCGCCAAGGATCGCGACAGCGTCGATGCTCTGATGGCCGGCTTCCCGGCCGGCACCGTGTCTGGAGCACCGAAAGTGCGCGCCATGGAAATTATCGACGAACTCGAACTGTCGAAGCGCGGACCGTATGCGGGTTGCGTCGGCTACTTCACGGCAGACGGCGAAATGGATACCTGCATCGTGCTGCGCACGGCACTCGTGAAGGACGGCATGCTCTATGTCCAATCCGGCGCCGGAATTGTCTACGACAGTCTGCCCGAGAACGAGCAGCAGGAGTGCATCAATAAGGCGAAGGCCATCGTCCGCGCCGCGGAGGACGCCGTCGCCAGTGCTGGTAAGCGCCGAAAATCAACGACCAGCGGTGGCGTGTTTGGTTGAGGGGAGATGGGGCCGGTGCGCACACTCGTCCTACTGCGACACGCAAAGTCGAGCTGGGACGACGCCACGCTCGACGACTTCGACCGACCGCTGAACGCCCGCGGACGCGCCGCCGCACCTGCGATGGGTGCGGAGATGCGGCGCCTCGCACTGAAGCCCGACTGCGTCCTTTGCTCGGGCGCCACGCGCACGCGCGAAACCCTGGCGCTCGTCATGCCCTACCTCGATCCAGAGCCCGGCAAGATCTTCTACGAGGACGATCTCTATCTCTGCCCTGCCGGCAAGCTCCTGGACCGCATTCGACGCGTGCCGGACGCCTGCGAAGTCGTCCTCCTCGTCAATCACAACCCGGCGATGCAAACGCTCGCGCTGTCGCTGATCGGCGACGGACCCGCCGACGACATTGCCGGAATCGCACGGAAGTTTCCGACGGGCGCCCTCGCCGTCGTGACATTCGAGGCGGATCGCTGGTCCGCCATCGCCGTCCGCGGCGGAAAGCTCCGCCACTACGCCACGCCACGCGGGTTGAGCGACGACGACTGACGCATTACTTTCCGGAAAACATGCGCGGGACGCCGCCGCGCGCGAAAGGCCGCCATGCTCCTCCTCATCGATAACTACGACAGCTTCACGTACAATCTCGTCCACTTCCTGGGCGAACTCGGTGCCGAGTGCGAGGTCCATCGCAATGACAAGATTTCGACCGATGACGTGATGAAGAAGAAACCGAAGGCGATCGTCCTGTCGCCCGGTCCCTGCACGCCGAACGAGGCCGGCATCTGCCTCGATCTCATTCGGGCCGCGGGCCCCAAGATCCCGCTCCTCGGCGTCTGCCTCGGCCACCAGTCGATCGGGCAAGTCTACGGCGGCAAGGTGATCCGCGCGCCCGAACCCATGCATGGCAAGCTCTCGACGATCCACCACATGGGGAAGAGTGTTTTCCAAGGCTTGCCCGAACACTTCGAAGTGACGCGCTATCACTCCCTCATCGTCGAGCGGGCGACACTGCCCGACACGCTCGAGATCACCGCCGAAACCGAGGACGGCATCATCATGGGTCTCATGCACAAGACCCACCCGGTCCACGGCGTGCAATTCCACCCCGAAAGCATCGCGTCGGAGCAAGGCCATGCCCTCCTCGCGAATTTCCTGTCGATCGCCGGCCTGACGCCGAAGCGCCGGCCGTCCGCGAAACCTCCTCGGCAGGCCGCCTGAATGGAATCGCCCGAGCACATCGCGATATGACCGAGCCCACGGCAACTAACTTCGACGTCAAGGCCCTGCTCGCTCGCCTCGCGGGCGGCGTGACGCTCGACGAGGATGAGGCCCGCGAGGCGATCGACCGGATGACGGACGGCGCGGCGTCTCTCCCTCAGATGGCTGCGTTCCTGATGGCGCTCCGCGTGCGCGGTGAGACCGTCGCCGAGATCACCGGAGCCGCGCGCCTCCTCCGCGACCGTATGATCCGAGTCTCGGCGGCAGCCGACTCCATCGACATTGTCGGCACGGGAGGCGACGGACACGAGACCTACAACATCTCAACCTGTGCGGCGTTGATCGTTGCCGGAACCGGTGTCCCGGTTGCAAAACACGGCAACCGCTCTGTTTCGTCACGTTCCGGCGCGTCCGACGTTCTGGTGGCACTCGGCGTCAGGATCGATCTCGATCCTTCCGATGTTCCGCGCATCATCGAGGACGCCGGCATCGCGTTTCTCTGGGCCCCGATGCACCATCCCGCCATGAAGGCCTGGGCTCCGGTCCGCGCCGAGTTGGGCCTCCGGACGCTTTTCAATCTCCTGGGCCCGATCTGCAATCCCGCAAGCGTCAAGCGCCAGGTTGTTGGAGTCTATGATCGCCGTTGGGTCGTGCCGATTGCCGACACGCTTCGCGCCCTGGGGTCCGAGCGCTGCTGGGTCGTCCACGGGCACGATGGCCTCGACGAGCTTTCGACGACCGGGCCGACAACCGTTGCATCCCTGATCGACGGAAAGATCACGTCGTTCGAGGTGACCCCCGAGGAGGCCGGGCTTAAGCGAGTGTCCCTGGCTGACCTCAAGGGCGGCGACGCAACAACGAACGCCGCAGCACTTCGAGCCGTGCTCGACGGCGCAAGAAATGCCTATCGCGACATTGCCGTCATAAACGCCGCGGCCGCTCTCGTCGTCGCGGACAAGGCGACCGACATTGGCGAAGGCGCCCGAATGGCGGAAGCGGCGATCGACGGCGGCCACGCCCGGAACGCCCTCGACAGGCTCATCGCGGTAACGAACGCGACGCGCGCGAAACCCTGAGCTGACGAACGCTGATCCGTTACACCATAAGCGCTTGTTGGATCGAACGCGATCGGAACTAACTTGTCATGCGATATGGCAAGGTCCTAAAATTTTGCTGCCCGCTAAACTGCAGAATCGGAACCCTCCTTCATGCGAATGGTCCTGGCCGCCGTCCTCCTGCTGACTTTGGCGGGCGTTGGGGTCGTCATTCTCGATCTGGGTGGCGAGGAAACGGTGGGCCGCGACTACGCCTCGACGACCGCGCTCTGCCGTGAAGCCGCACGCCAGGCGATGATCGAGGGCGATCCAACCACATTCGAGTGTGATTGGGATGCCGTTGCAGAGGAGCGCCCGGCCATGAGCCTCAACGGCTCCTACGCTGTCGCAATGGCGGGTCTCGCAGGCCGCATGACCGTTCTCGAAAGCGAGGACGAGCCCGCCCTCGTCGCGATTTCGACGACCTCCGAAACCCACGCGCTGAGCTGTATCGCCGGGCTCGAAGCAACCCGCAGCGGGGACCGCTTGATCTCCCGGCCCTCGGAAGCGCCGGGATGCGAACTGACGATCGCGCTCGGAGACCGGCCCGGATCGGCGACCGTCAGCGCCACTAAGGCCTGTGGGCATTATTGCGGCACGAACCTCGCACTCGGCGGTGATTTCGCTCTCGAAAAGTAGCCCTGACACCCCCGTCAACCGCCCGGAATTGGCCGGAACTCTCCGGCATCGGGGGATGAACGCGGGATAAACAGCGGGTTCAAAGTGGGTTCAGCCCCACTCCCTTAGAACAGCACCATGGCGAACGGGAAAGAACCGCCGCCGCTGAAAAAAGGGAGATGACCATGAAGAAGATCATAGTTGCCGCCGCTGCCCTCCTTACCGTGATGGGCACGAGCTTCACCGCCGCCAACGCCGCCGACGTGATCGTCCAGCAGTACGGCATCGCCAACGGTGTCGGCATCGGCACCAAGGGCTATAAGAACCGCGTACACACCTACCAGAAGGGCGGTTTCAACTACGTCCGCTCTTTCCAGGGTGGCTCCAAGAACGACGCCGTCGTCGGACAGCAGGGCAACTGGAACCGCGCCAGCGTCTCGCAGGGCGGCGCCAACAACATCAGCGGCGTTGCTCAGTTCGGCAACGGCAACCGCGCGACGGTGAACCAGGGCGGCACAGGCAACGCCGCGGCTGTCATCCAGCTCGGCAACGGCCGGGACGCAAAGGTGAGCCAGGCCGGCCGCAACAACTCGGCCGTAGTCATCCAGGGCGGCTGGTAACGGAACCGTCTGGCGGGAAGGCAGATCGCCTTCCCGCCGGGCCAGCGAGAATGGCCGCTCAAAGAGGAGGAGCGACACATGAAATCGTTTGCGATCCTGCCCGCTCTCGCCGCCGTCGCGGCAGCCGGTGCAGTGCTGATGATGGACGGCGCCGAGGCGGGAACGAGCGGCGTCAGCTGCGAAATCCGCGCCACGAAATCGAACGCCGGTGTCGACCTCGAAGCCGTCGTGACGTCGGCCAAGGCCACCACAGGCACCTATAAGCTGATGGTCAGCCACTCTGGCGTCGGCGGCGCGTCGGACATCGAGCAGGCCGGAGACTTCACGCTCGAAGCAGGAGAGACGGCCGTCGTCGGTGAGGCGTCCGTCGGCGGCGCGGACGTCGTCCGCGCGAAGCTGTCGGTCTCGACGGCTGCCGGTTCCGCCAACTGCCGCCTGTAAAAGTCCAACCTCTGAACTCGGCGGCCGGTCTGGGTCTTCCAGACCGGCCGTGACGTCATGCTGCGCGTATGGGAAACCCTTCCGCGCACGGGCAGTAGCACTCGGACGCTCGAGCGGTTAAGAGTGCCGCATGGCCGACATTCTCCAGAAAATCACGGCGTACAAACTCGACGAGGTCCGCGAGGCCAAGCGCCGCCGTCCCCTCCAGGTCATCGCCGAGTATGCGCGATCCGCGCCGCACGTCCGTCCCTTTGCCGCCGCACTGACGGCCGCCCATGCCGCGAAGCGACCGGCACTGATCGCCGAGATCAAGAAGGCGTCGCCCTCGAAGGGGCTCATCCGTCCGGATTTCGACCCGCCTGCTCTCGCCCGGGCATATGCGGCGGGCGGAGCAAGTTGCCTGTCGATCCTGACCGATACGCCATCGTTCCAGGGCGCGCCGGAATTCCTGATTGCGGCACGCGCAGCATGTTCGCTGCCGGTACTGCGCAAGGACTTCATGGTCGACACCTATCAGGTCGCCGAAGCACGCGCGTGGGGTGCCGACTGCATCTTGATCATCATGGCCGAGGTCGACGATGCGCTGGCCGCCGACCTCTACGCCGCCGCTCGCGACTGGGGCATGGACGCCATCATTGAGGTGCACGACCGCGACGAGATGGAGCGAGCACTACGCCTCGATGCTCATCTGATCGGCATCAACAATCGCAATCTCAAGACGTTCGAGACGACACTCGCCACGACCGAAGCCCTGGCCCCGATGGTGCCGTCGGATCGCATCGTCATCGGCGAGAGCGGAATCTTCACGCCTGCCGATATCGTCCGCCTGGAAAAAGTCGGCGTGCGAACATTCCTCGTGGGCGAAAGCCTCATGCGCCAGGCCGACGTGACGGCGGCCACGAAGGCCCTGCTTGCGAGGTCAGCGGCATGAGCGGCCTCACGCACCTGAACGAAGATGGCGAAGCGCACATGGTCGACGTGTCCGGCAAAGCCGTCACGGCGCGGGAAGCGCGGGCGGAGGGTTTCATCAGCATGAAGCCCGAAACCCTGGCTCTCCTCAAGAGCGGGAGTGCTGCGAAGGGCGACGTCCTCGCGACGGCCCGGATCGCGGGCATCATGGCCGCCAAACGAACGAGCGACTTGATCCCACTCTGCCACCCACTCCCGATCACGAAGGTCGCCGTCGAACTCGACCCCGTCGAAGAGCCGGCCGGCATCCGCGTCGGCGCTCTCGTGCGCGTCACGGGCCAGACCGGCGTCGAAATGGAAGCCCTGACGGCCGTCTCCGTCGCCTGCCTCACGATCTACGACATGCTGAAGGCCGCCGACAAAGGTATGACGATCGAGAACGTCCGCCTCGTCGAGAAAACAGGAGGCAAGTCCGGCCCTTGGCGGGCCGCAACCGGATCGGCCGAAGGCTGAGAACGATGGCGCTCCTCCCGGTCGAAGACGCCCTCGCGAAGATCCTCGACGGCGCGGCCCCGCACGCCGTTGAGAAGGTCGCACTCGAAACCGCTCATGATCGCATCCTCGCCGACGATCTCGCCGCCACGATCACCCAGCCCCCGTTCGACACGTCCGCCATGGATGGATACGCGGTCCGCGCGTCCGACGTCGCGACGCTGCCGGCAGAATTGGCGCTGATCGGCACGGCTCAGGCGGGCCGCGCGTTCGCGGGCGACGTCGGACAAGGGCAGTGCGTGCGGATCTTCACGGGCGCTCCGGTACCCGCCGGTACAGACGCCATCGTCATCCAGGAAAACGTCGAAGCAATCGAAACGGCCATCACCGTTGTGGAGGGTTTTCCCGATCCCGCCCACATCCGGCGCCGCGGCGGAGACTTCACAATGGGTGACATTCTGCTGCGACGAGACGCGCGGCTGACCGCGAGGCGACTGATGCTGGCGGCAGGCATGGGGCACGCAAAACTTCCCGTCTACCGCCGGCCCGTGGTCGCGATCCTTGCCACTGGTGATGAACTCGTCCCGCCCGGCACGGTCCCCGGTCCGGCGCAGATCATCTGCTCGAATTCCTATGGCCTTGCGGCCATGGTCGCGGCCTTCGGCGGCGAGCCGCGCCTCATCGGCATCGCACGCGACACTCGTGCAGAAATAGAATCCGCAATCAGGAGAGCTGAAGGCGCCGATATCCTCGTCACGACCGGCGGCGCGTCCGTCGGCGATCACGATCTCGTCGCGCCCGCGCTCGCAGCGCTCGGGATGACGCTGGAGTTCTGGAAGATCGCCATGCGGCCGGGCAAACCCATGATGTTCGGGCGTCTCGGCAGTCAGCGCGTCTTGGGCCTTCCCGGCAATCCCGTATCGGCGCTGATTTGTGGTCGCGTCTTTCTCGCGCCGTTGATCTCGGCACTCGCGGGTCACCCCGAGGAGGACATCGCACCGCGTGCCGCCCAAACGACGCTCGCGATCGAAGCCAACGGACCACGCCAGCACTACATGCGCGCGACGCTGCATGAAGGATCGGGGCCCCTCCCCCGCGTGACACCGATCCTGTCGCAGGACAGTTCCCTGATGGCGCCGCTCGCCGCAGCCGATTGCCTGATCGTGCGGCCTCCCGGCGCTCCACCCTTACCGGCGGGCGCCCGGATCGACGTCCTGCCGCTCGATTTCTGAGCCAGTCTCCAGCACGCGCGGTCGGGATCAGCATTAACGGCCAATAAGACGCCCTGTCTTCTTGCCAACGGCGTCGGCCTTGCCTAAGCCCCTCTCATGCGCATCTACAAAGAATTCCAGTTCGAGGCCGCCCACTACCTGCCCTCGGCCGCACCCGGGACACCGAACCGGCGCATCCACGGACATTCGTTCCGTGCGCGCGTCGTGATCGAGGGCGAGCCGCAAGAGGAAACCGGCTACGTCTTCCACTTCGACGAACTCGCTTCCGCCATGGCCGAGACGGCTGACGCACTTGACCACCGCCTCCTGAACGAGGTCGAGGGATTGTCAACGCCGACGCTCGAACGGATCGCGGTCTGGATCTGGAACCGCCTGCAGAACCGCGTGCCCGGCCTCGCGGAAGTCCACGTCATGCGGGAGAGCTGCCACGAAGGCTGCGTGTATATGGGACCCGCGCGCCGCCAACAACTGGCCGCGGAGTAGCCCATGGCCAAGCGGCCCGACGTGACCCAGCTCGGACGGCAGACGGCACTACCCGCCACGCCGGAGGACGCGCTCCTCGAACGCGTGGCCAACCCGCATCCCGACACCGACTACGTCGCGCGCTTTGCAGCACCCGAATTCACATCGCTCTGTCCCGTGACCGGCCAGCCCGACTTCGCTCATATCGTCATCGACTATGTGCCCGACCAGTGGCTCCTTGAATCCAAATCCCTGAAGCTCTATCTGGCCGCATTTCGAAACCACGGAGCATTTCACGAGGATTGCACCGTCGCCATCGGCAAACGGCTTTCCGCGCTCCTTGAGCCGCGCTTCTTCCGCATCGGAGGATATTGGTATCCGCGCGGCGGCATCCCGATCGACGTCTTCTGGCAAACGGGAGAATTGCCGGCGAACGTCTGGCTCCCCGATCAGGGCGTCCCGCCTTATCGTGGCCGGGGCTGACATCCACCGGGCTTTGTCCGCCTCGCGCCGCGCAACGGAAACGTGCCATCATGTGGTAGAAGAGTTTATTTACACACGCGCTCTCGCGAACCATGAGGGATCGACGACATGAAGCGCTCTGCCTCCACCGCGGCCGCGTTGAGCGCCGCCGTCATGATGATCTCGGCGTACCCCACGTCCGCCACGACGATGTTCACCCCCGGTGCCGCCGGCAAGGCCGTCATCGTCACCAATCCCGTGATCCAGGTGCACGGCTGGCATCGCAAATGCCGTCTCGACGTCTATGGCTGGCACCGGCATACGCGCACCGGACACCGCGTTGCGTGCGTGCCCTGGCGCTATTTGCGCTGACATCGAAAGCGGTCAGTCTCCGATGAAGCCCGGCAGGTGTCGCGCATCCGCGGCCCGCGCCAAGCGCAATGCGCGCTCGAGCGCGCGCTCGTAAGTCCGCCGGACGCTCGAAACACCGATCCGCTCGCGGAAATGCTGGGCCCATTGGAATTCCGCGTAGGGCGCCACCGATTTTTCGAACCCGCCCTCTTCCCGGACCGACCACGCGAGGTCGCGGAACGGATCGGGCCTGAGCGCGTGGAGAGCCGCCGGAAGCTCGGACAGACATACTTTGCGACCAGCCTCGTCGAAGGGATGCACCCAGCCTGTTTCGGCCATGACGCGCCAGAAACTCGGGCGGCGCAGCGCAGAAAGATCGCCGACGACGCGCACGAACGCTTCCTCGACATCGCTCTGCCAGAGCGCCAGAGACAAGTGGTGATGATCGATGATGTAGAAGGCATCACCCGGTCCGAGCACCGCCGGGATCGGTCGCTTTTCCAAGAACGCGCGGAACTTCTTGGGTTTCGCGAACCGCGTCTCGACCTTCTCGCGCTTCGCGGCAACAGCCTTCATACCGACCGCGACTTGCGTCGGACGAATGAGGTCGAGCGGCACGAGGATCGGCACGTCGGCTGCACGTTTCGCACGGACGTCACCGGCCGCACATCTCGGCCTGAACGGAAACGATCGAAGTTCACCGCTTGAACCAGGTGCCCGTGCCAACGCCGACGCCATCATCGTCTCTGTCTGTGCTGCAGTGCCGTCGGGTCATAATTTGGTGATAGTGGTTAAGAAGGCGTTACTCACAGAGGCGCGAGGCACGTACCGCAGCGATGCCTGCACTCACTCCGTCTCGCCGCGGAGCCAACGCGGCAACCGCGCTTGCTTCGGCGGAACACGTGGCGCCTCCGCGTGGACGAGATTGTAGAGTTCCTGCACGAGCGCCTTGCGGTCCTTAGCGTTCTGCAAGGCCGCGAACGGCACCGGCAATCCGATCCTCGCAACGATCGACGATCCCACTTTGCGCCTGAATTCGTGGATCAGAAGTGAGAGCCTCAGTGTCAGCGAGAGCCGAGAGACCGCATGAAAAAGCGGCGTGCATTGGCCCTCGAAGTAGACCGGAATAACCGTCGCTTTCACGGACTGGACGAGCCGCGCGACGAAGCTCTTCCACGGTAGATCGACGGCATACCCGAGCGGATTGGGTGCGGTCGCCACTCCACCGGCCGGAAAGACGACGATCGTCGTCCCCTGGCCCAGAAGCCTGATCGCCTCCTTCCGTGTTGCAAGATTCGTCGCCTGCGCCTCCCGCGTCGGATCGAAATCGATCGGCAGTGAATAGGGCCGGATCTCCGGGACCTTCATGAGGTCCTTGTTGATGAGCACGCGGAACGGCCGGCCGAGGTCCTCCGCGAGCGTCAATGCAGCGATCCCGTCCATGATCCCATAGGGGTGATTGGCGACGATCACGACCGGCTGGCCCGGCTCGATCTTCGGCGGCCAGTCCCGCGCAACGATCTCGAGTTCCACGTCGATGAGTTTCAGCATCGGCTCGATGACGCGGCCGCCCTTCGGCACGACCTCAGTCTTCCAGCGGGCGTAGTGAGGGGCAAGTGCGTCGCGACCCGAAAGCCGTTCGAGGTTACGGATGAGCCAGCGACGGAGCGGCGGATCGCCGGGGTCCGCGTAGGTCAACTCCGGAAATTCGGGGGATGATTTCGACACTTGAATGAATTGGCCGTTCCGTTCACCGACACGGTCGATCATACGTCGGTCGAAGGCCGGGTTCCAGCCGCCTGGCCACTGGCGAGAAAGCGGTCCCGATTGTCGTCTTGAGGCACGAGACAGGTCTCGCGCGCACCGAACCACCGGATTCGGTTGCGCTGCAGGACGTCGTAGAGGCGGTCGCCGACGAAGCCGGGAACGAGCCGACCTGCGTGGCCGAGAAACCGCCACGGCTGCGGCAGTGAGCGGGCCGCCGCAAGAACGCCAGCCCAGCGCAGATGCGGCCGGCCGCCTTCGAGAACCATGAACGTGTCGAACACGTCGGCATCGAGCCCGTAATGCCGATAAAGGGCCCGAGGGACCGCAGTTTGGATGGCGGCAAACCGCGTCACGCCGCCCGGATCACGCGCAAGCATCCATTGCACGCCAGCTGAGCAGAGCACGCAATGCCCATCGAAAATCACGATCGGCCGGCTATCGTCAAACGTCGGCACATCCGCGTCGGCGCGATAGGAATAGCGCGTCCGTCGTTCCAATTGTACGGCCATCACGGTCATGAGCGTCTGACACTTGCTTGCTCTCGAGATGGGTATGGGACGCGACAACTGCCACTCCTGGCAGCCGTCAAATCGACGCCCCCTGCCGAGGGACTATGGGTTCGCGCCGAGGCAGCCGAGACCCGGATAGGCCAGAGCGGAAGTCGGGCGCCTTCGGCTGTGGTAGGAGTGGTACAGGATGGAAGACCCAGGGAAATGCCATGCGCCTGAGACCGCTCGTCGCGACACTCGCAATTTGCTCTTGCTTGCACGCAACAGTGCTCGTCCCACCCTCCCGTGCAGAAGACCCCGCACCGGATTGCGCCAATGCCCTTTCGACGGCGGACATGAACACCTGCGCCGCACGCGATCTCGAGAAGGCCGACACCGAGTTGAACCGCGTCTACCAGGAAGCCTTGAAGAGTATTCCTGATCTCGCGACCGACGATCCCAACTTCAATGCCGCAACCTGGGAGAAGGCCCTCCGAGCAAGCCAACGTGCCTGGGTCACGTTCCGCGACGCCGAATGCAACGAACACGTATCGATGTTCTCGACCGGCGGGTCGATCGGGACGGTCGAAGCGCTGAGCTGTGCTCAGGAGAAGACCGAGGAGCGGACGAAAGAACTGAAGGAACGGTACGAAATCGAATAGCCGGCGCCGGCTGCCAACGCATCGGCATCGCCGCGATATCTCTTTCCATGGCTAACACGTTTCCGCCACGCGAATCGTTGGAACGTTGCCTCGGGGCGCGAAGACCGAGGGAAGACGATGACGGACATTTCCGATACTACGGACGAGCTTCTGAAGCGCCTCACCGAGACCGCCCGGACGGAAGCGGAACTCGTCACCAAGCTCGCGGACACGATCCGCCGTGTCGACGAACAACTCCTGAACGAAGTGCGCAGCGTCACACGGCACCACGCGCTCCGCCGCGAGGCCATCTTCGGAGAATTGCAGGAACTCGCGCAAAGCCTCTGCGCATTGCCGCGCGACGCAAAGCTGCCGGAACGATCCATGCCAGGGCGCGCGTTTGAGCCAGTCGACATCAGGCACGAGATCGCGCACGACCCCGCGCGCCCTGAACAGGAGCCCCGTCGCGTCGGAGATTGGCGCACGGCCGCGGAACGGATCGACAGCGAAATCGCGGAATATTTCAACGGCGCACCCCGACACTGAAGGATCCGCATCGGACGGGGATCGGCGGCAACCCGTCGCGGGTGGATCGGAACGCGACGGCTGGACCGCTGCAGCCGCCCCATGCGACGACGGGCGGCCGGCAGACCGCCCGGTAGCCGTGACCGCCGCCCGTCCCGATGACCGCCCGCAACATGATCGCTGGCTATGCGCTTGCAGGGCTCGGCGCCGCATTCTTCTCGACAAAAGCGATCTTCATCAAGCTCGCTTATCAGGTTGAGGCCGACGCATTCCTGATGCTCGCCTGGCGCATGATCTTCGCGCTGCCGGTCTTTCTCGTCATCGGTCTATGGGCCTATGTGAGGCACCGGGCGGACGGCCGGCCGACGCCGACGACACGGGACATCGCGGCGGCCGTCGGTATCGGCTTCATGGGCTACTACGTGGCGTCGGCATTCGACTTCGCGGGTCTCCTTTTCATTACGGCGCAGCTCGAGCGGCTGGTGCTGTTCACCTATCCGCTGTTCGTGATGTTCATCGGCTGGGCGTTCTACGGCGAACCTCTGACACGGCTCGGGCTTGTGGCCGCCGGCATCACGTACGCCGGCCTCGCGATCGTCTTCGCCATCGACCTCCCCGAAGGCGGACGCAACACGATCGTCGGAACATTGCTTGTCCTCGGCGCCGCGGTCTCCTTCGCCTTGCATCAGATCTGGGCACGGCGTGCCATGGCCCCGTTCGGCAGCCTGCTCTTCACCGCAATCGCGCTGTCATCCGCATCTGTCTTCTGCATCGCGCATCAGGCGCTGGCGTCGGGCGGCAACTTCGCCGCTTCGCCCCGATTTCTATGGCTAGCCGCCGGCTGCGCCGTCGTCGCCACTGTTCTGCCGACCTTCCTCGTGAACGCCGGCCTCGCCCGCATATCTAGCGCGGCCGTCTCCATGATCTCGACGCTCTCACCCGTCGTGACGATCGCGCTCGCGGTCTCGATCCTCGGCGAGCCGTTCACCATCGCCGATGCCCTGGGCTCGACGCTTGTTCTCGCGGGTGTCGGCCTTTATGCCCTCGGAGATGCGCGCGCGAAGCGTATCCCGGTCGAGCCAGAAGAGCCCTAGCGCCCTCGCTACGCCGTCATCCCGGCGGATGCACGTTCTTGCCGAGCCGGCGGAAGAATGTCCCCGTCTCGATTTCCCAGATGCGCGCGTCCGACCCGATGTGGCTGGTGACGAGATACCTACCGTCTGGACTGACGTCGACCGAATGGCAGAGATCGCCGAAGGGTCCGAAGTGATGCAGGCGCTTTCCCGTTGCGATGTCCCAGAGTTGCGCATGCCGGACCCCGGCAACAAGGCGCTTGCCATCGGCCGTGAAGGCGACGGTGAAGGTGCCGAACGTCGGATAAACCGTGAATTTGTTCCGCAACGCACCACTCGCGACATCGTAGATGTAAGCGACCCCCTGCACAGCCGCCACGAGTTGCGTGCCGTCACGCGAAAACGCGAGATTGTCGGCCGAACGGCTGCCCTCTGCCACCGCCTGCCAGATGAGCGCGCCGCTGTCCAGTTTGCGCATTTCAATGCTGACCGACCGCTCCCCCGCCGGCTTGGTCGTGACGAGCAGGCCAGAGGGCTCCCATGCCTTGAACACGGGATAGTCGTTTTCGAGCGCCGGAAGGCGGTAGCGTTCGGACTTCGACACCGTGTCGTAGACGACGTGTTCACCTTTGTACCCGCCGATGACAACGAGGCCCGACGGCGTCACATCGATGTCCGGCGGCATTGTCCAGCTTTTGTCCGCGCTCGCATAGGGGATATCCAGGATCGATGCGCCGGTCTCGACATCGATGACGCGCACCGGATGCCCGTCCGCCGCGACGACGATCGACCGGCCGCCGTCCAGGAACCGGGCGTGGCGCGCCATGCTGATGTTGTCGGAAGGCGCCGGCGCTGATGGCGTCTTCAGTTGTTCTGCAATCGATGGCTGACCTGCGGGGCCAGCGGTGTTGTAGCTCGCCATGTCGAAGCGTTTGACGGTCTTACCGGTGGCGACGTCCCAGATGCGGACAGACTTGTCGCGCCCGGCCGTGACGATGCGCGTCCCGTCGGGGCTCCACGCGGCGTCGTAGATCCAGTCGGAATGGCTGGCATCGGCGGCCGGATCGGCCGTGTCGTGGAGCGGCGTGACAGAGAGATCGATCTGCTCGCACGCCATGTCCATGTCCCATTTGGCCGTGGCGCGCTCGTACTCACCGCCCTCTTCGATCATCTTGGCGACAATCCGGTCCCGTGCCGCTTGCGCCGCGCAAACGGGACGCAAGAGGGCCTTGGCCGCGGCCTCGGGATCGTCGTCAGCATTGGCCCCTCCAGCGTGCACAATCGCGCAAATGACCAGAGGGCCGACCATCAGCGCCAAGTTCATCCGTGTGCGGGTCATGGCGCTTCTCCTTGATGGTCCGGCGATGAAAGCCCCATCGTCGCCGACATTGGACCACCGCGCAAAGAACTGTTGCGAAATCGGTCGACACGCCGGCCGCCAATCGCCATCGCGAAATCGTGAACGAGGCCCCATCCCCCAGTGCTCATCCGAACTCGGCATGTCCCCATATAATTAATAAGCCGGACGCTTCCGGCCCGACCGGATCGAGATGATCGCACTCCCGATCCGCGCCAGATGACTGGGTCTCATGGAAGGAACCCGTATCATGGCCACCCACTCCCCAGAGGCAGACCGCCTCGTTATTTCCGATGATGCTGCACGTGGTGGCGTCACCGGCCACAACGTCCGTTATGTGCTGGCGTTCGGCCTGACAGGCCTCATCGCCATCTTCGCGGCGATCGCCTTTTCCTCCGGCATCGGCCAGCTCGAACGCGACGTCACGACTGCATTCTCGGCAAGCCCATCGTCGACCATGCAGGGCTTCGCGCCCTACGCGACGATCGTACTCGTGGGCGCCATCGCCTTCGGGCTTCTGCTCGGCCTTTGGAACATCGTTGCCGGGCAGAGCGAAAACGGCAGTCAGAGTTTCATGCGGTTCCGCGTGGCCGCGCAGTTCGCGATTGTCTGCGTGATCATGGCGATCCTTTACGTGTCGTCCGCCTGACATCAACGGCCTGACGACACCCAGGTGGTGTCTCAGCTCGTGTCGTAGTCTCCGTCATGGCGTTGCACCGCGCGGGTCCGTCAACCCGCGCGGTGATTTTTTGTTTTTTAGCGACACCGGACGTCCGAGGTCAGGCCGCTTCGAGCGGCCGCACGTCATCCTCACGGTCAAGCACGAGGAACTGGCTGCGGACGATCCCCCACGGCTTCACGGCCCTCAGGATCGCGTCCTTGTCGAGCGTCCCGCAGGTATAGAAGTCGAGCTGGATGAGCGCCGGGTTGCCTTCGTCCCAGATGTGGATCGCGACGTGCGACGTTTCGATGATCGCGACGCCGGTGAGACCCCGGTTGCCGGGCGTATCGACGAACGCCACGTGCGGACCAGACAGGACTTTCATGCCCTGGTCGCGAATGAGCGTGGCCATCCACTCGACAAGATACGCGCGGTCTTCCTCGAGCGGCGGCTTGGCGACCTCGAAACGGCCGATGAAGTGGTGATGCTTGATCATGGCGAACCTCCTTGGCGGGAAGGTGGAACCTCCCGCGTAAACGGTGCGGCCGGGCTTCGCCGGCTCGCGGCCTTCAAGGACGTGTCCTCGCCGGGGCGCCGGCCGTATCCTCGTTTATATGGGGATCGGTTGGTCGAAGCGCCACATCGAGACTATACCATGCGTCGCGCGCTGGACTTATGGCGAGCTTGCACCGCAGCGCAATAATTCACCGGGAACGGTTAGCGGGCGGGGATCAGCGGGTGTTCGGTTCGACGGTGTCCGCAAGTTGTCCAGGTGCTTTGGGGACGGCAGAGCGCTCCGTCCTGAAATTGCCACCGCGGCACCGCAAACGATCCGTCACGATCCAATACACTCTGATCATTGAGCCCGAACGCTATGCTTATTCCACCCCTGGACCCCATCATCGCCCGCGCCCTTGAATTGATCGAGGATGAGGCCGGTTGAACACGGCATTACGCGGCCTTGTCGCCCGATGGCCAACCCGTCGAGCCAACCGATCCCCTGGCTGCCCGCTTCTGTGCCTCGGGCGCGCTGCTCAGAGCCGCGTTTGAAATGATCGGAGAGATCACGTCGGCGAGAATTGCGCGCGACGAGGCCTGCGCGGCGCTGCTTCCACATGCCGAACCAGCACGGATGACCCTGGAAGAACTGAACGACTCGAGCATTGGACACGTCACGGTCGTGGCACTCTTCGACGAGTACCTCGAGCATCGAAATCAGAACCACGGGGGCTCCTGATGCCATAGCGCACGACGAGGTCATCGCGGCACTTGCTACCGCGATCCATCGGACCGAATCCCGCTCGCCGGTCGCCGTCCTAAGTCCTCACCCCGGCGCTCTTGCCTCCTCGGCAAACACCGCCACCGCCTCATCTAGCCCCATGACCGTCTGGTCCTGTGAGCCGAGCCGCCTGACCGACATTGTGCGCCCGTCCGCGTCGCGTTTGCCGACCGCGAGAATGAGCGGCACCTTGGCGAGTGAATGCTCGCGAACCTTGTAGCCGATCTTCTCGTTCCTGAGATCCGTCTCAACCCTGAGCCCGGAGGCCGAAAGTTTCTGAGCGACCTCGTTCGCATACCCGTCCGCCTCACTCGTGATCGTCGCGACGACCGCCTGCAAGGGCGCAAGCCAGAGCGGGAAATGCCCCGCGTAGTTCTCGATCAGAATGCCCGTGAAGCGCTCCAGCGAGCCGAACATGGCGCGGTGGATCATGACCGGCGTCTTCTTCTCAGAATGCTCGTCGATGTAGAAGGCGCCCAGGCGCCCCGCGAGATTGAAGTCAACCTGCGTCGTCCCGCACTGCCATTCGCGCCCGATCGCGTCCTTCAGCACGTATTCGAGCTTCGGTCCGTAGAACGCACCCTCACCCGGCTGCAAGGCCGTGCGGATGCGCCCGTTCGAACGCCGCTTGACCTCGTCGAGCACGTCCTGCAGCGCCGTCTCGGCCTTGTCCCAGAGATCATCCGCGCCGACGCGCTTCTCGGGCCGCGTCGAGAGCTTGATGAAGATGTCCTCGAACCCGAAGTCCTTGTAAATCGAGAGCATCAGATCGTTGATCTTGAGGCATTCCTCCATGATCTGGTTTTCGGTGATGAAGATATGCGCGTCATCCTGCGTGAAGTGGCGCACGCGCAGCATGCCGTGCAGCGCGCCCGACGGCTCGTAGCGGTGCACCTTGCCGAACTCGGCAATTTTCAACGGCAGATCGCGGTAGCTCTTCAAGCCGTGCTTGTAGATTTGCACGTGCCCGGGACAATTCATCGGCTTGCAGCAGAAGACGCGCTCGTCCGGCAGCGTCGTCGTGAACATGTTCTCGCCGTAGTTCTCCCAGTGCCCTGAGAGCTCCCAGAAGTGCTTTTCCATCATGTCGGGTGAATTGACCTCGACATAGCCGGCCTTCTGCTGCTGGCGGCGCATGTAGGCGATGAGCGTCTGGAAGAGCGTCCAGCCTTTTGGATGCCAGAAGATGGAGCCTGGCGCCTCCTCCTGGAAATGGAAGAGATCCATCTCGCGGCCGAGCTTGCGGTGATCACGACGCTCCGCCTCCTCGAGCATCTTGAGATAGGCGTCGAGTTCTTCCTGGGTTGCCCACGCGGTACCGTAGATGCGCTGGAGCTGCGGCTTGGTGCTGTCGCCGCGCCAATAGGCGCCGGCGAATTTCATGAGCTTGAACGCCTTGCCGATGGCCCCCGTCGAGGTCATGTGCGGGCCGCGGCAGAGATCGAGCCACTCGCCTTGGCTGTAGATCTTGAGGTCTTCCCCCTCGGGGATCGCATCGACGAGTTCGATCTTGAACAGCTCACCCTTCGCGCGGAAAAAATCCTTGGCCTTGTCCCGCGACCAGAATTCCTTCGTGAAAGGCGCGTTCTTCGCGATGATCTCGTGCATCTTCTTCTCGATCTTCGCGAGATCGTCCGGTTGGAACGGTTCGGCCTTCGCGAAGTCGTAGAAGAAGCCATTGTCGATGACGGGCCCGATCGTCACCTGCGTGCCGGGCCAAAGCGCCTGAACGGCCTCGGCCATCACGTGCGCCGCGTCATGGCGGATAAGCTCCAGGGCAGCGGGATCGGTGCGCGGAACGAAATTGATCTTCGCGTCCTTCGTGATCGGATCCGCGAGATCCGACAGCACGCCGTCGAGCTGCATCGCGACCGTGCGCTTCAGAAGCGAGGGCGAGATCGACTTCGCAACGTCCGCGCCCGTCGTCCCGGATTTGATCTTGCGCTCCGCGCCATCGGGGAACGTCAGCGTTACGTCGCTCATGTCGTGCTCCTTTGCTCACTCGCCGCATACCAGAGCGGCGTAAGACGATTGATTGCCGGTAGATCGCCAAATGCCTGCGCGAAGTCAAGCGGACCGGCCTCGACGCCACTACGAGCCAAACGGCGGCCGGGCGAGCGCTGGACGCAAGCGACTGAATTTGCCGTATTTTGAGCTGCGCGTTGCCGGTCGGAGCGGAACCGCTACACTCCGCTTTGATCCAGCTCCGTGATGGAGGCTCCGATGCGTCCTCTCATGGCGATCCTCGTCGCCCTCGTTCTGCAAACCGCCCAGTGCAAAGCCGAGGACTGGCAGACCGTAGCACCCGAAGGACTGGGGTTCTCGATCGCATTCCCGGTTCGTCCGAGCGACGAGGCGAAAGACGTGGAACTTCGCGACGGCTCCGTCGCGAAATACCGCACATTCCAGATCCTGAACGAGAACGTCATCTATGACATGACGGTCATCGACTATCCGGCGGGGTCCCTGACATCGCAGACTGCCGAGCAGGTGATCGACGGAGCCCGCGACGGCCTTGTGACCGACTTTCCCGACGCCAAGCTCCGAAGCGAAGCAAAGATCGAACTCGCCGGTCGCCCCGCGCGGGAGGTTTTGATCGAAAGCATGGGGATGATCATCAAGGGGCGGATGCTTCCGCTGGGTGACCGGCTCTACTACGTCGGCACGATCGCCCGCGAAGAGGTGCAGGCCTCGGCGACCGTGCAGAAGTTTGTCGCCTCGTTCAAGCTCACGGATACTGGAAAGCGCTGAGCACGTGATCCCCGCACGGCCTTTAATACATCATCAACCACGTCTCGTCGGCGTTCGGTAATTACTAAATCGTATCGTCACGTCCGACATACCTGCCCGGTTCACGTGCGCAGGCTGCGGGGTGAACCTAATATGCAAGCGCCGAAACTCCTGATCCGCAAGGGGATGGTACCGATCCAGGGCCGCACGCGCCCGGTCATTCAGGTCCTCGCCGTCGTTGGACCCGAGATGGAAAAGATGCTCCAGGAGCACTTCCGTGAAGTGAACCTCTTCAAGCGGACCGCCTATGCCAACGGCTTTCCAGCCAGCGTCCCGGAAGCATCCCCCTCCCTCCAACCCCACCTTTCGAACCTGATGAGAAATGACGCCTGCCCCGAAGTCGCGGTGAAGAACCTGCTCGGCGGACAGACGTTCCAGGCGCAGACGATTTGGGAGATGAAGGCGTTCGAATACATCGCCCAACGCGCCTTCGACTCATTGCTCGACATCATGATGACGATCGCGGAACTCGGCCGCGAAACCGTCTACCAGCCCCGGCAATCAGAGCTACTCGCCTTTGTCGCCGACGCCGCGGCTGATGCCCCCGCCGTTCCAGTCGCCATAGAGCCAGGGACGGAAAGTGTGGCGGACGCTGCTTAGGTCCGGGACAGGATCGTAGCCGTGCGTGCCCCACGGATGGCAGCGCGCAAGCCGTGAGACCATGAGCCAGAAGCCCTTCCACGCGCCATTCCTGTCGATCGCCTCGAGCGCATAGTCCGAGCACGTCGGCAGATGCCGGCAATGCGCGCCGAGCCAGGGCCTCAGTGTCCATTGGTAGATGTGGACCGGAAACTTCAGGATTTCAGCGGCGACACCCATATCCAGTCTTACTCGCAGGGTGTTCCATCGCGGCGGAAAAAGCGGAACGTTCCCTCGCTTTTCTCGCCGACGAGATCAATATCGGGATAGTGTGCCCGCTCGACCGGCGAGCGTGTCCCGATCTCGAGATACGTCGCGGCGGCCGCACTTCGGTTGATGAGGCAGTGCCCATCCGGGTCGCCAGCCGGGAAGCCAGCCGCATCGCCGGCCCTCAGAACCGTCTCTCCCGCTTCCGTTACGAGAACGAGTTCGCCGTCGAGCACAAAAATGCACTCATCCTCACGTTCGTGCCAGTGTCTCTGCGATGAGCGACCGCCGGGATCGAGCGTCGTCAGGTTGACGCCAAATTGAGTGAGGCCGAGCCCCTCCGTGAGGGCTCGCTTCAAGCGTCCTTCGAGCCCTTTTGCGAACTCGGCCGGATAGATTGTCGTACGGCGTCCTGGCCGATCGACGGCGCGTGTGATGACCGGCATCGGCCCTCCTCTCAACCCGCAGCAGCCGACGGCGCCGCGGCTTGATCGGGCAGCGACTGCAGCGCCCGCTCGATCGCTTCGAACACGAGAAGCGTCGATGCGATCCGATGCCGATAGTCCTTGACGGGCCGGAGCAAGCCGAGATCGGCCCAGCGCCCCGAGGGCGGCTCGCCGCCCTCCTTCAACATAGCGCGCATCGCGTCCGCGACCTCGCGAAACTCCGAGACCGTCGTGCCCACGATCTCCCGTCCGACGATGGAGGCCGTCGCCTGCCCCAGGAGGCACGCTTTGACCGACTGCCCGAAATCCACGAACCGGCCGTCCTCGACCTTGATGTCGACATCGACCGTCGAGCCGCAGAGCTTGGAATGCGCCGAGGCCTGCGCATCAGGCACGGAAATTCGCTCCGTCCGCGGGATCGCCGCCGCGAGTTCCAGAATGCGCGTATTGTAGATCTCGTCGAGATCGGCCATCGGACGGGTCCCATGCTCGAACCGCGGGAAATGATGCGGCGCGTCTTTCCCGTGGGTATATAGCGCGAGTTACCCCTGTCGCCAGCGGACCCGCCGCCCCACCCCCCGAGGAAGTGAGCCCGAGACCCATGCCGTCCGCATCCGACAAACCCGTCCGGCAGAGCCCCTTCGCGGAGCCCGGAGCCAAGAACGAACTCGAAGGCGGCCTCCGGCTGACACCCCGCTTCGACGCCAATGGGCTCATCGCCGCCGTCGCGACCGATGGCGTTTCGGGCGAAGTTCTGATGCTGGCATGGATGAACGCCGAGGCCCTCTCGCTTTCGATCGCGACACGGGAGGCGCACTTCTTCAGTCGCTCCCGCGGCCGCATTTGGAAAAAGGGCGAAGAGAGCGGCAACGTACTCGAGATCGCCGAACTGCGCATCGACTGCGATCAGGATGCCGTCTGGATGAAGGTCCGGATGCGCGGAGCGGGCAAGGCCTGCCACACGGGCGCCAGGAGTTGCTTCTACCGCATCGTGCCGCTCGGGACCACCGGCAGCACGTCGCTCGCACGTGACGAGAGCGTCTGAGAGTTTGCCACTTCGTTAGTTTTTCCCCCGCCGCACGATATCGTGACATGGTGTTGCGGTAGCATGACTTTAATCGCGCCCTGTTAACCTCGACATCAGGGAAAGAACGTTCTCGATCCGGCATCGAAACCCGATCCGGCGTCTGAGGAAGGCCTCGGTCCCGGGCGTCGGGAACTCGCGCGGACTTCGCAGGTTCGCGAGAGTGACGGCGCCGCAAACTGAGCTCCGTCGGGTCCGAAGAGGATCGGCCATGGCACGCAGCAAGATCGGTCTCGCATTGGGTGGCGGCGCGGCACGCGGCTGGGCCCATATCGGCGTGATCAGGGCCCTGCGCGCGGCCGGCATCGAGCCCGATATCATTGCCGGCACGTCGATCGGGGCCGTTGTCGGCGGCTGCGCGATCGCCGGCCATCTCGATCAGCTCGAGGATTTCGCCCGCGAACTGACTGTCCGCCGCGTCTTCGGCTATCTCGATCTGAACCTTGCCGGAACGGGCCTCATCAACGGCCAGCGCCTTTGCGAACGCCTCGACAGGCACTTCGGCGAAACTGATATCGAGCACCTCGATCGCACGTTCGCCGCTGTCGCGACGGAAATCGGCACCGGACACGAGGTCTGGCTCCGTCGCGGCCGCATGGTCGATGCGATCCGCGCGTCCTATGCGCTGCCCGGCATCTTCAAGCCCGTGAAAATCGACGGCCGCTGGCTGTTCGATGGCGCACTCGTCAATCCGATCCCGGTCTCGGTATGCCGCGCCCTCGGCGCACGCTATGTCATCGCGGTCAATCTCAATTTCGACATCTCGAGCCGTGCCGCGGTCAACACCGGCATTCACGAGGATGCCGTGGCCGCGAGCGAGCCCGAGCCCGAGCCCGAACCCGTCAAAGGCAAGAACGGCATTGCCGTGCGCAGACTGCTGATGCGCCAGGTGTTCGGCGCCGGCGACGACGTCCCCGGAATCTCGACCGTGGTGGTCGATGCCTTCAACATCGTCCAGGATCGCATCGCCCGCTCGCGCCTCGCCGGCGACCCGCCCGACGCGATGATCAGCCCCCGCCTCCACGGCGTCGGCCTGTTCGATTTCCACCGCGCCGACGACCTCATCACGCGCGGCCAGGTCGCGGCCGAGCGTGCGATCGACGATATTCATCGTGAGATCGAATTCCGGAAGAGCTACGAACGCACACGCGCCGGTCTGCCGGAACGGCACTGAAGCAAACGACCTGCCGTCGTCGTGCTCGCCCGCCCAAATCAGTAGGGCCCGCGATATCGCGAGCCCTCCGAAAGATCGCCTTGCGCGCACTGAGCGCACCGGCGCCGAATTTGAAACTTCGACGAAGTCTGTATCAGCCGGTCGCGAGATAGCTGCGCATCGCCGAGACTTCCATCTCGACCTCCGCGACGTGGTTCTTGACGACATCGCCGATCGAGATGATGCCGACGAGTGAACCGTCTTCGATGACCGGCAGATGGCGGAAACGGCCCGCCGTCATCGTTTCCATCAGTTCCTCGACGATCGCCGTCTCGCCGCAGGAAACGACAGAGCGGGTCATGTAGCGCGAGACGACTTCCGTGAGTGCGGCCGCGCCGCGCTCTGCGACCGCGCGAATGACATCGCGCTCCGAGATGATGCCTTCGACACTGCCGTGCTCGCCGACGACAACGATGGCGCCGATCCGCTTGGCGTGGAGCTTCTGCACGACTTCACTCAAGACGGCATCGGGGCGGACCGTCGTGACCGAGCGTCCCTTGGCCTTCAAGATAGCAGCGACGTTCATGGCAGTTCTCCCGGCTCCCTGGTGCGATGTCTTCCCCTGTGAAGCGCTGGCGAAACGCAACACATGCGACACTATGCTTTGGTCGAATGGTGATCCAGAAATCCGCGCGGCGCAAGGCCGTCAGTAAAGCAATGGTTTTCTTTGTCCTGAATTTCGCGGCGCAACATCCAGGAAGCCCATCAAAAGAAATCCGGCGACAAACCCGCCGATATGCGCTTCCCAGGCTATTCCTCCGAAAGTGGACGGATTTCCCCATCCGAAGAATGCCAGAAGGTTGATCGCGAAAAACGATCCGACCGCGATGAGGACGCGGCGGTCCCGCAGCGCAACACCGAGTGGCATGAGAGGAATGCTCTTGGGATCCTGATGCAGCCGGCGCAATCCGCCCCGTTCGAGGGCGTTGAAAAGGAATCGCATCGTGGCGCCCATCAGCCCTGCGATCCCGCCCGACGCGCCGATGAGCAGTGCTTCAGCCCCCGGATTGATTGCGAGAAACAGGAGCGCACCGGCGACCCCCGAAACCAGGAACAAGACGACATAGCGCAGTGCGCCGAGACGCTTCTCGATTGCGCCGCCGAACGCCAGGAGAGACGCGATGTTGAATGCGAGGTGCGTGACGTCGCCGTGCACCAGCATGTGCGTGACGAGGGACGTGAGGCCCGCCCAATGGGCCCCGTAGAACCCTAGATCCACCGCGCCATACCGCGCGGGAATGAACGCCATCGATACGATCCACCACTCCTCAAACTGAGGCGTCATGAAGTGTCGCGCGATGTGCAGGAGCGCGAGCACGACGACACTCGCCAGCACGAGGGGCGGCACATTGAAGATGGGCTCGGAGGCGGGGCGCTGGCCCTCGTCGTCGGTCGTCACGCTCGGGCCCTTCGCTCGGCTTCACCTGTTTGGAGCTTATCAGGTGACAGCCGTCGTGAGGCAAGCACACCAAGGCCACCATTAACCGTTGAATGCACCCGCGGCGCGGTATGGCACGAAAGCTGCGTTCTCCATCTCTGCTGATCGTCGCCGTCCGGGAGAGCCAAACCGGAGGCGGGGGAAAGTGACAGCAGACTTTCAACGGGTAGGCCGATGAGACCCTCGGGATCGACCACCCCACTGCCGGGCATCGCGATGCGACACGAAACGACAAAAGGGCTGTACCGATACTGGAACGCGCTCCGGGGTGAACGCCTCGCACCGCGCCGTTTCGAGATCGAACCCTCGCGCATCGGCGATTTCCTTCCCGAAACCTTTATCCTGGAGCGTGTCGCGAGCGACAACTACCCCTTCCGCCTCGCCGGGACGCGTCTCGCCGATCGCATGAGCTTCCAGTTGCGCGGCAGAAATGTCTTCGACTGCTTCGCCCCCGGGGACGGCATCACCGTGAAATCGCGCTTGAACAGTGCGTCCGTCCAAGGCGGCGTCATCCTGATGACGCTCCGGGGCGCGACGCGATCAGGCCGCCACCAGTCGCTCGAAATGATCGTTCTGCCATTGCTTCACATGCAGCCGACGGCCGACCGCTATCTCGGCGCCATCTGCCCGATCGATCCTCAGACCGACGAAAACCGAGATCTCGTCACCGGGCTCGAGATCACAGCCGACGAAATTATCTGGCCGGACGGACGCCCCCATTCAATCGTTGAAAGCGTCGACCGCCAGGTCCCATTTCTGCCCCACATCCGGACAGCCCGCATCGTCCGCCAGGACCGCCGCCAGTTCCGCGTCTACGACGGCGGGCTCGGGAAGTCGCCGGACGATCACCACACCAAGCGATAAGTGCCGCGGCCGCGTCGAACCGATCCCCTCACGCGTGACCTGCTCGGCAGAAATCTAATTTCGGGACACTGGTTAGGCGTTCATTAAGTCCCCTCACCCCATACTCCCCGGCAACGGGCGCCCAGCCTCGGCTGTACCGCCCCCTGAACCAAGTCAGTGCCGGGTCGCCCGATGAAACATCTGAAGAACCTTGCGTCAGCGATCAGCCAGGACGGCGACAACGACGCCGCCAACGAGCATCGCCGCCATAAGCGCGTCGCAATCCCCCTGCTCGGCCGCTTCATGCGCGAGAGCAAGCACGAATATCCCTGCAAATTGAACGATATATCCGCAGGTGGCATGGCGGTCTCGTCGCCCGTCGCCGTCCGCGTCGGCGAGCGGATCATCGCATATTTCGACCACATCGGTGGCCTCGAGGGCACCGTCGTCCGGAACTTCGACGGCGGCTTCGCCATGACGCTCAACATCACGGCCCACAAGCGTGAAAAACTCGCGGCCCAGCTGACCTGGCTCCTCAACAAGGACATCACCGAGGGCATCGAGCAGCGCCGGCACGAGCGTTTCGTCTTCAGCGAGAAGGCCTCGACCCTCGAGTTGCTTCCGGGCGTCATCACGGAATGCGAACTGCTCGACGTGTCGATTTCCGGCGCTTCCGTGGCGACCCAGAGCCGCCCGCCCATCGGCTCTGAAGTCATCCTCGGCAAACTGCGCTCCCTCGTGATGCGCCATCACGACAAGGGCATCGGCGTCCAATTTATCGACATCCAGGAACCTGAAGCCCTTCGAAAACACTTCTTCTAGCAGCCGCCGGCACATGCAGCCGCCAGCGGAAACCCCGGCAAAATCACAGTCTCGACCATATCGAAATTGAATAAAATGCCGAGCTTCCGCTTCAGAGGACGACCACAGTTTTGGGTTATGGTGAACCCAAGAGTACGAGGTTCAGTCATGAAGTGCGTCAGTGCAGTCTCAGTGAGCATCCTCGCCGTCTTGGCCGTCACCCCGGCGGCCGCCGACCCGGCACACCCCTTGACCACCGCATCCCTCCGTGCGCCGTTCATGAAAGTGTACGGCAGCTCTCAGGCGCCTTACGGATACGTCCGCTACTGCGAACAGAGCCCCGCCTCCTGCACGGCCAAGGGTCCCGGAGTTCGCTTCGAAGCGACCCCCGAGCGCCTGAGCGATCTCGACGAGGTGAACCGTCTCGTCAACCGCTCCGTGACGCCCGCCACAGATAGCGAGATCTACGGGATCAGCGAGTACTGGACACTCCCCGGCACCAAGGGCGATTGCGAAGACTATGCGCTCCTGAAGCAAAAAGTCTTGATCTCGCGCGGATGGCCGTCGAGTTCCTTGCTGCTGACCGTCGTCCGCGACGAGAAGGGCGAAGGCCACGCAGTTTTGACCGCCCGCACGAGCCAGGGCGACTTCATCCTCGACAACAAGGTCGACGACGTCCGGCTCTGGAGCCACTCGTCCTATCAGTTCGTGATGCGCCAGTCGTATCTCGACCCGAAGGTCTGGGTCTCGCTCGACCCGCAGGACGGCCGCATCGCGGGATCACTGGCCGGCGTCAAGGAAGACTGAGCCCCGGCCGGCCCTCGCGGCGATCGGCGGACGAAAGGCATCGCCGTCGCGCGTCACGCGATGGGCACCAGCCCCGCCTGATACCGTTGCCAGTTCGCGACGTATCGTGCCGCGCTGGCCTTGAGCTTCTCGCTCTCTTCGACCGAGAGTTCTCTGACGATCTTGCCGGGCGAACCGAGCACCATCGAGCGCGGCGGGATGACTTTGCCCTCGGTCACGAGCGTGTTGGCGCCGATGAGGCAACCGTCCCCGATCCGCGCACCATTCAAGACGATCGAGCCGATCCCGACGAGACTGCCCGCGCCGATCGTGCAACCGTGCAGCATCACCATGTGTCCGATGGTGCAGTCCGCGCCGATGTCGAGCGGATATCCGGGATCGGTGTGAAGAACGCATCCGTCCTGCACATTGGACCGCGCGCCGACCGTGATGAGTTCGTTGTCGCCTCGCAGGACCGCGCCGAACCAGACGCTCGCATCTTCATCGAGCGCCACCTTCCCGATAACGGCAGCCGTCGGCGCGATCCAACAGCGTCCGCCAGGAGGCCGCCTCAGAGTTTCGGGCCCGAGATCGTAGACTGTCATGCGCCGAGGCCCCAGAGCCGTCAGACCGTGTCGAGGTCCACGTCCAGTATCGCCATCTGGAACTGGTACGAGACTTCGCCGTCCTCATCCTCGCGGAACAGGATCGCGACGAAATCCTCCCCGATATACACTTCGGCGCTGTCGTCCTTCTTCGGTCGCGGGCGGATCGTCAGGTCCTTGGTCCCGAACGTGCGCTTGAGGTAGGCCTCGAGCCGCGCGATCTCTTCCTTTTTCACGTCGTCTGTCTCCAATTTCGATCTGACCGCACGTAGCCTGACGATCGTGCGCTGTCAAAGCCCGCCGTAGTCGTCGGCGCTGAACGTCTGTTGCATGGTCCTCGCCGGCTCCTGGCAGGTGGCCGGGCCGATCACTTTCGCGGGCACGCCCGCAACCGTCATCCGGGGCGGGACGTCCTGCAGAACGACGCTGCCCGCGGCAATGAGCGCGCAATTGCCGACGTGGATGTTGCCGAGAACCTTGGCGCCCGCGCCGATGAGCACACCCGTCCCGATCTTCGGATGCCGGTCGCCCGTCTCCTTGCCGCTGCCGCCGAGCGTGACAGCGTGAAGGAACGAGCAATTGTCACCGACGACCGCCGTCTCGCCGACGACGAAGCCCGTCGCATGATCGACCATGATGCCATTGCCGAACCGCGCCGCGGGATGGATGTCCGTCCCGAATTTCTGCGAGGACTGGCTCTGAAGATAGAGCGCAAAATCCCGCCGTCCCTGCCGCCAGAGCTCGTGTGCGAACCGATGCGTCACGAGCGCATGGAACCCTTTGAAGAAGAGCAGCGGTTCGAGGTACCGCGTCGTCGCCGGGTCGCGATCGAGCGTCGCTTGCAGATCCGCGCGGATCGAGGCGCCGACCTGCGGCTGGCTTTCGAGCACTTCGAGAAACGTCTGCTGGAGAAGGACCGCATCCACGTCCGTATGATCGAGCCGCTGCGCGATCCGGTGCGAAACCGCCTCCTCGAGACGCTTGTGGTTGACGACCGTGGCAAAGATGAAGCCCGTGAGCGCCGGCTCGGCTGCCATCGCCGCTTCCGCCTCACTCATCAAGGCTGTCCAGACCGGGTCTGCACTTGCCGCCTTCAGAGCGTGCTTGCCGGTCGTCTTCGCGGTCTGAGAACCCGCACCAGCGGGACCTGAGCCGGACGTATGATGGGCGGGCTTCACGGCCGTCATCGTGTCGATCCTCGTTCGCGGCCCGATACGCTGGCCGCACTCATTTGACCGGCGGGGTATCCGGCAAGTGCTTCCGCGTCAATCTAAACCTCCGGCCGAACCCTGTCTCGCCCCGTTCCACACGGCAGGTCTGCCAATGCGCCGATTGTCGCTGATGCGAGCGCCCCTTAGAAGGGAGGGCTTTCTCAACAGATCCGGGAACCACATATGACCGCCGCCGCCCCATTCCCGCCGCCCGCCGTACGGTTCGCGGTGGACGAGGGCATCGCCACCCTGTCGTTCGACAACCCGAACCGAATGAATGCGCTGACCGCCGCGATGTGGGCCGCGATACCGGAATTCGTGGCCGAAGCAACAGCGCGGGATGATGTCAGGGTCCTTGTCGTCCGTGGCGCCGGGGAAAAGGCGTTCTCCGCCGGTGCCGACATTTCCGAGTTCGGGACCGCCCGGACCGGCGACGCCGCCCGCACGTACGATGCGTTGAACGAGGCTGCATTCAATGCAATCATCGGGCTCGAGAAGCCCTCCATCGCGATGATCCATGGCTTCTGCCTCGGCGGCGGGCTCGGCATCGCAGCCTGTTGCGACCTGCGGATCGCCGACAGCAGCGCCGAGTTCGCCATTCCCGCCGCCAAGCTCGGCATCGGCTACGACCCCCGCTGGCTACGCACGCTCCTCGCGCTGGCGCCTCCGAGCCGCGTCAAGGAACTACTGTTCACAGGCCGCCGCTTCTCGGCAGACGAGGCCTTGGCCATGGGGCTCTTAAACCGCGTCCTCTCGGCTGACGCGCTCGAAGGCGCGACCGCGGCGCTCGCGGCTGAAATTGCCGGCAATGCGCCGCTGACCATCAAGGCTGCCAAGAAGGCGATCGACGAACTCGTGCGCCGGCCCGAGAGTGCTGACATCGACCGCCTCGGCGAGTACGTCCGCGCCTGCTTCGAAAGTGCCGACTACCGAGAGGGTCGCACGGCGTTCATGGAAAAGCGCAAGCCGCGCTTCTCCGGCAACTGAGACCGAGAAATCTCCGCGTCCGCCCCCAAGCGCGGCGTCTTTGCCCCATGAACGCCTGAAATGTCCGCGACCAGAGCAGCGAGGCGCGTGCGGCGCTGATGTCCTGGTCCCGGCCTAACTTCGGATGCAAGTCCGGCGACGGCCTTCACACGAGCACCGATCCCCGCATGTCCCTCCATCGCAGCCTCCCCGTCGAACGCTACGAGACGGAAACCTTTGCGCCGGCCGATAGCGGCCTCGCCCTGCGCGCGCTGCCGCTCGGCGAACCCGTCCGGTTGGGTCCGATCCTCTCCGCCATACCGCCGTGGTCGACACTCGGATATTCAGCCGAGCAGTTGTCCGACTATCTGGGGCGGATCGAAAAGACAGCACCCCGATACGGACTCTTGGCCGGCAACGAAGTCGTGGGCGTGGCCTGCGTGCGGTTCAATTGGCTGACGGGGCCTTACCTACAGTACCTAGCGGTGTTGCCGGACTTCCAGCGCCGTGGCCTCGGCAGCCTTTTCCTCAAATGGCTCGACGCGGAAGCCCGCGCATCGGGCGAGCGAAACGTCTGGGTTTGCGCTTCCGCCTTCAACACCGACGCCCAAGCGTTTTACGCCAAGCACGGCTACGAGCCGGTCGCGGAACTGGCCGACCTTCTGAAGGACGGGTTCGGTGAAATCCTGATGCGCCGCAAGCTTTGAGTTGCAGCTAGCGCCTTTCCGACAGAGCTGTTCACAGTTTTTCTATCTGGCGCCGCACCGTCGATCGTAAGCAACTGCGCCCACCGGACGGGGGCGCGTCGGCCACACGCCACCTGAGATGCGGCCATCGAGAGAAGCCCAAGTAATTGCGCTCCGAATCTTGGCCCTCCGCAGTCTCTCTGTGGTTGCCAGATGGCAGCGGTCGGTCATAAGCGTGTCTTCAAAGATATTAGTCCCGGATGAAGCACAACCTATTGTGCTCGCGATCGCTGATGCGCCGCATCACATTTTTCGATTGCATGCGGCCTTCGAGCGACACTAGCTTTTAATCCGAACTCGCCAGGAGCCTCGCGCGTCTAGCACAGACGGGCGAGTCCGGTGGGTCAGGGTCTCGGTTTCAGATTGGAGGCAACTATGGCACTGGCGACGCGATTGAACGTCCTGGCCGCCGTCTTGTCCTTCGCGCTCGTCGCCGCGATCGCGCTCGGGATGGTCTGACGGTCGTCGGACCAAGGCCAACCGGCGGCCGAATAGGCGTCTCCCTCGAAATGCGAGAGACCGGCACGCTGGAGGAAATGAAGAGCACGCAGAAAAGCGCGGGAACCCCGCGCTTTTTTCGTTCATTTGAGGGGTGCTTCGGCTCGGCGCGCACGACGACGTGACCGCCGCCCCTCGCGACCCTCGGCGCCGGCCCGCCTATCGCTTCGCGAGGTAGCCGAGGATCGCGCCACCGAGAACCGCCCAACGCGACGGCACCTTGCTCCAGGGGAGTTGCGGCAGAAGCTCGGGTCCGAAAGACCAAAGGGCGGCTGCGATGAGGGCCACGATCACCGCCGACGACAATGTCGCTGGCGACGGCATCGCCACATCCTTGACGACCTGCGCCGCGAGAAGCCCGATCAAGTAGATCACGACCGCGACGATGACCGCGTAAAGATAGAGGCTGAGCGCCCCCGGCACCGGAATTTGGCTGAACAGCAGCGGCGTGATGAAATAGCCGCCCGCGATCTGCAAGAGCAGCAGAATAATCCGTCCCAGCATGTTTCGTCCCCCCATTCGCTCATGCGGCCCGGCAACCGCCCGGACGGCGCATCCATTCTTGTAATACGGCTTGCTAGGCCCCGGATATGACAGGGATGTTGTCGACGCCCGAAATCAACAACCAAATCCAGTGTGACCGTCACTCCGCGGCTTCGACGGACCTAAAGGACGCCGGATCATAATTCAGCACCGGAGCCAGCCACCGTTCGGCCTCCGCGACCGTCCAGCCCTTCCTCTCGGCGTAATCCTGCACCTGATCACGCTCGACCTTGCCGACGCCGAAGTAGTGGCTTTCCGGATGCGCGAAGTAGAGGCCCGAGACCGCCGCGCCCGGCCACATGGCATAGCTCTCCGTCAGCGCGATCCCGGCGGTTCGCGAAACATCCATGAGCCGCCAGAGCGTCGCCTTCTCGGTATGGTCGGGCTGCGCGGGATAGCCCGGCGCGGGACGAATACCGCGGTACTTTTCGAGAATGAGTTCGTCGTTGCCGAGCGCCTCGCTCTTCGCGTAGCCCCAGAACTCCTTGCGCACGCGTTCGTGCATCCGTTCGGCGAACGCCTCCGCGAGGCGATCCGCCAGCGCCTTCACGAGAATGCGCCCATAGTCGTCCGTCGCCTTGATATGAGCCTTCAGCGCCTCTTCCTCGCCGATGCCGGTCGTAACGGCAAAAGCACCGATGTAGTCGGAAAGGCCCGATTCCTTCGGCGCGATGAAATCCGCAAGCGCGGTGTGGGCACGGTCCCGGTTGGGATCGCGTGCGATCTGCTGGCGCAAGGTATGCAGGGTCGCGAGCTTAGTGTGCCGCGGCTCGCCCGAATAGAGCTCGATGTCGTCGCCCACGCTGTTCGCCGGCCAGAAGCCGATGACGGCCTGCGCCGTCAACCACCGCTCCTGGACCATGCGACCGAGCATCTGCCGCGCGTCGTCGTAGAGCTTCCGCGCTTCCGTGCCGACCTTGTTGTCGTCGAGGATCTGCGGGAAGCGACCGGAAAGTTCCCAGGTCTGGAAGAACGGCGTCCAGTCGATGTAGGGCACAAGCTCCGCGAGATCATAGGCCTCGAATGCCCGCGGCCCCATGAACTGCGGTTTCGTCGGCTGATAGCCCGCCCAGTCGATGCGGTAGGGATTGGAGCGCGCGGCCGCAAGCGTGATGCGGGTCTTTTTCGCTTCGTTGGCGAGATGCGCCTCGCGAACCTTCTCGTATTCCTTTCGCGTCGTGGACACGAAACCGTCCTTTTCCGTCTCGGACAGGAGATTGGAGACGACGCCGACGGCACGGCTCGCATCGAGAACATAGACGGCCTGTCCGCGCCGGTAGTTGGGAGCGATCTTGACGGCCGTATGCACCCGGCTCGTCGTCGCCCCGCCGATCAGAAGCGGACAAGAAAAGCCTTCGCGCTCCATCTCGGCCGCGACGAAGCACATCTCGTCGAGCGACGGCGTGATGAGGCCCGAAAGACCGATGATGTCGACCTTTTCCTTTTTCGCGGTCTCGAGGATCTTCGCGGCCGGCACCATCACGCCGAGATCAATGACCTCGTAGTTGTTGCACTGGAGAACGACGCCGACGATGTTCTTGCCGATATCGTGCACGTCGCCCTTGACCGTCGCCATCAGCACCTTGCCGGCCGCCGGCATGGCTTCGAGCCCAGACGCCTTCTTCTCCTCTTCGAGATAGGGCTGCAGATAGGCAACCGCCTGCTTCATCACGCGCGCCGACTTCACGACTTGCGGCAGGAACATCTTGCCCGCACCGAAGAGATCGCCGACGACATTCATGCCGGCCATCAGCGGGCCCTCGATCACGTGAAGCGGCTTCGGCAGTTTCTGCCGCGCCTCCTCCGTATCTGCTTCAATGAAGTCGGTGATGCCGTGCACGAGACTGAAGGTCAGCCGCTCTTCGACCGTCCCTTCGCGCCATTTCAGATCCTTCTCGACCCTCTTCGCCCCGTCACCCTTGAAACGCGGCGCGGCTTCGAGAAGGCGGTCCGTCGCATCGGACCGCCGATTGAGGATCACGTCCTCGCAGAGTTCGCGAAGTTCCGCCGGGATGTCGTCATAGACAGCCAACTGACCGGCATTGACGATGCCCATGTCCATGCCGGCCTGGATCGCATGATAGAGAAACACCGAATGCATTGCTTCGCGCACGGGCTCGTTGCCGCGGAACGAAAACGAGAGGTTCGAAACGCCGCCCGAGATGTGCACCAGCGGATGCCGCCGCTTGATCTCCCGCGCCGCCTCGATGAAGGCGATGCCGTAGCCGTTATGCTCCTCGATGCCCGTGGCAACGGCAAAGATGTTGGGATCGAATATGATGTCCTCGGGCGGGAAGCCGACGACCTCGGTTAGAAGCTTAAAGGCCCGCGAGCAGATCTCGACCTTCCGCTCGATGGTATCGGCCTGCCCGACCTCGTCGAACGCCATGACGACGACAGCCGCGCCGTAGCGCAGCACCTTCCGCGCCTGCTCGAGGAACGGCCCCTCGCCCTCCTTCATGGAGATCGAGTTCACGATCGCCTTGCCTTGGACGCACTTGAGGCCCGCTTCGATGACGCTCCACTTGGAGCTGTCGATCATGATCGGCACCTTCGAGATGTCGGGCTCGGAGGCGATCATGTTAAGGAATGTCGCCATCGCCTTCTCGCTGTCGAGAAGCCCCTCGTCCATGTTGACGTCGATGATCTGCGCGCCCGATTCGACCTGCTGACGCGCGACCGAAAGCGCGGCCTGATAGTCGCCCTGCTCGATGAGCTTGCGGAACTTCGCAGAGCCTGTGACGTTCGTGCGCTCACCGACATTGATGAACGTCTGGGCCGCGGATGTGGTCGTCATGATGAGCCGTTCCGTTTGTCGTTAGGCGGCAGCGTTGCCGCCGGCAATTCAGGAGAAAGAAGGGCGTGATAGCCCGGCAGGTGAAGATGCCCCTCGGGCGCAATCGCGACCCGAAGGCCGAATCCCGACGCGCACGCCTGCACGGCCCTCGCATCGAGCTTGCCCTCGCCATTCAGCCGGCGCGAGAGTTCGAGGAGGAAGGGCTTGTTGCCGACAAGGATCTGATGGGTTTCGGCGACGAGCCGGCCGATCATCTTTTCCGTGTCGAGGTCGGTGACCGTCCGGTCCATGGCATACCAGCCATCCATCGTATAGACGGCCTGGAATCGCTCGTCGAAGCCGAACCGCCGGATGTAATCGGACACCAGTTGCGTCGCGACCTCCCGGTCGTGTGACCGGCCGATCGTCGCGTTTCCGGCACCGAAGACGATCTCCTCCGCGAGCCCTCCGGCCAGAAACACCCGAGCCTTCGCGAGGAGCGAATCCCGTGTCTCGTGGATGTCGTGGGGAAACGTGAAGCCCCCCGCATAGCTCGACGCCACCTTGCTCGTCAGTTGCAGCGGCGCGAGACCGAACAGAACGGCGTAGGCGACCGCATGCCCGGCCTCATGAACAGAGACGTTCGCGACGGCATCCTGAGACGCCCGTTCGCGCACCTTGTCGAGCCGGCCCGTGTAGGGGAACCTGACCTCGCTTTTCCCGAGCCGCGCCACGAGGTCGTGCTTCTGCGGATCGTAGTCCATCTCGATCCGAGATATTCCCTGTGTGATCGCCTCGAACAGGAGTTTCGACAGGTTGCGCTCGAGAATATCGACGATCGACGAGAAAACAGGGCGCACGCCCTGCACGGGAAAGACGCCGTTCCGATAGACGAGTTCGTGCACTGCGGGCGACACCTTGAGCGCGATCCCGAACCGCTCCTTGGTCGTCGTGACGACGCGCGCCACCTCGCGGCGAATGAGTTCCTCGAAGCTTGCTTTCGTCAAGCTCCGGTAGATGAGGTGGATGTTGCCGAAGCGCGCGACCTGCTCGGGCTTGAAGCGTCGCGAGAGCGCCGTCTTGATGTCGACCATCGAGATCTTGGCGGTGAAGGCATGAAAGATGTCCGCGTCAACATCTGCTTCCGACGTCGCATTGGCCATCGCGAAGGCCTCGTCGAGATTGCCCGACACGATGACAAGCGACTTCGAGTGATCGACGGGCTCGTAGACGACTTTCGCAAGCCGCGCCTCGCGGATGCGATCCATGATCCGCGAGCGGTGCATGGTGCTGATTTCTGCGATGCTTTCAGCCATGCCGAGCCGCTGCTTCAGGCTCTGCGCTTCCCAAAGGTTGAGCGTGGGATCGAGTTCGATCCCCTCCTCGCCGGCTTCAAGGCGCCGTTTGCTGTCCGCGTGCTGCCACTGATATTCGAGCAGCGTCATATCGAGATTTTCGCGCCCCCGGCGCGCGAGCCGTCCGTCCGACAGAAGTTCCCAGAAATCCGCGAAGCGCGTGCGCGGCAGCGGCTTGCCATCGACATCCAGTGTATTGAACCGCTGCATCTCGTCGAACAGCAGAACCTTCGGCTCGCTGTCGTTCATCTGGTTCTGTTCGAGAACCTGCGCGACCGAGGAGTAGTAGACCGTCTCGTCGGTGTTCGACATCTCGATTTCGACGAACCGGTCCTGTAGTTCGAGCGTCTTCACGAGACGGCGGATGAGATCGGTCTTTCCGACGCCGGTCATACCCCAGAGGCTGATGATAACGGGCCGCGCGAGCACCTCCGGCATCACGTACCAGACGCGCATGGAATCGATGAGATCGGCGATGATGCTGTCGATGCCGACGAACGTGCCCGTGAGTTCCGCTCCGGCCCTGTCGAGCCGCTCGTTCCTCTGCCGCATCTCGTCGCGATCGATTTTCAGAGACATTCGCGGAACTCACCCGTGCACGAACGGCTCGAGACCCGAGAGGCGCATTTTCGGAACGAGCTTCGGAACCTTGCGCGGAGCAAATTTCTTGGCATGGCTCGCGATGTGCGCGATGTGATCCGGCGTCGAACCGCAGCAGCCGCCCGCGATGTTGATGAGCCCGTCCGCGAACCACGGCTCGATTTTGCAGGCCATCTCGTGCGGGGTCTCGTCGTATTCGCCCATGGCGTTCGGCAGGCCCGCGTTCGGATACGCCGAAATTCGGACATCCGAGACTTGCGCCAGTTCAGCGATGTAGGGGCGCATCAGTTCCGCGCCGAGCGCGCAATTCAGCCCGATCGAGAACGGCTTCAGGTGCCGGAGCGAGTACCAGAACGCTTCCGCCGTCTGACCGGAAAGCGTCCGTCCCGACCGGTCCGTGATCGTGCCCGAAATCATGATCGGGAGTGCGATGCCCTTCTCGTCGAAGACTTCGAGCGTGGCGTAGCCCGCCGCTTTGGCGTTCAGCGTGTCGAAGATGGTCTCGATGAGGATGATGTCGGACCCGCCGTCGATGAGCCCGCGAACCTGCTCGCTGTAAGCCTCGCGCAGTTCGTCGAAATCCACATTCCGGAAGCCCGGGTTGTTGACGTCGGGTGAGATCGAGGCCGTGCGGTTGGTCGGGCCCACTGCGCCGGCGACGAAGCGCGGCTTGTCGGGCGTTTCCTTCGACCAATGGTCCGCCGCGCGGCGCGCGATGCGCGACGCTTCGAGATTGATCTCGTAGGAGAGGTCTTCCATCCCGTAATCCGCCATCGAGATGCGCTGCGCGTTGAACGTATTGGTCTCGATAATGTCCGCGCCGGCTCTGAGATACTTCCCGTGGATCGCCTCGATGATCGCGGGCTGTGTCAGCACGAGCAGGTCGTTGTTACCCTTGACGTCCTTCGAATGATCCTGGAACCGCTCACCGCGATAGTGTCCTTCGCAGAGCTTTTCCTGCTGGATCATCGTGCCCATGGCGCCGTCGATGATGAGGATGCGCGCGTCGGCGGCCTTTTCGAGAAGCTGGGCCCGTGGGTGAACTCGCATGTTGGGTCTCACATGACTTTCAATTGGACGGCATCTGCCGGTCGGGAGTGTCGAGCGCCTCGACGCGTCGCGTTCAAGCGAACATCGACTGTCGCGGCTCCAGCGGCGCCGCCTTGAGCGGCCGGAGACCCAGGAGGTGACAGATCGCATAAACAAGATCGGCGCGATTGAGGGTGTAGAAGTGAAAAGTCCGGATACCCTCGTCGACGAGCGCCATGACTTGCTCCGTCGCGACGGCCGCCGCGACCATTTTCGACGTCTCCACATCCTCGTCGAGCCCCTCGAAGCGGCGCGCCATCCACGACGGCACGGTCGCGCCGGCCCGGACCGCGAACCCCGCGACCTGCCGGAAATTGTGAATGGGCACGATGCCAGGCGTGATGGGCACCCAGATACCTGCCGCGCGCGCACGTTCGAGGAACCGAAGGAAGTGCGTGTTGTCGAACCCGAACTGCGTGATGACGCGATCGGCGCCCGCATCGACCTTCGCCTTCAAGTTCTCGATGTCCGCGACGATGGTCGGGCTCTCGGGGTGCTTCTCCGGATAACCCCCGACGGAGATCTCGAAGGTGCCGATTTTCTTGAGCCCCGCCACGAGCTCGGCCGCGTTCGCATAGCCGCCCGGATGGGGTTCGTAACGCTGCCCGACTCCCGCGGCCGGGTCGCCACGAAGGGCCACGATGTGCCGGATCCCCGCGGCCCAGTACGCACGCGCCACCTGATCGACCTCGTCGCGCGTGGCGTCGACACAGGTGAGATGCGCGGCCGGCCGGAGTGCGGTCTCTCGCACGATGCGGGCAACGGTCGCGTGTGTGCGCTCGCGCGTCGACCCGCCGGCCCCATATGTGACCGAAACGAATTCCGGCGCGAGCGGCGCCAGACGCTCGATCGACGCCCAGAGCTGCGCCTCCATCTTGTCCGACTTGGGCGGAAAGAATTCGAATGAGACGTCGATCTCACCTGCGCCGAGCAGCCGGCTCTTCCGTTCTTTTGCGTCCGCCATCAGCCTGCCTCCTCCATGACTTTGCCGCCTGTTGTTGCCGCCTTGAGCGGCGGATTTTCCGGCGACTTCTCCGCGACCTGCAGAATGACCGTGAGCTTCGGCCCCTCGCCATCGGGCGGCGGAGCCAGTGTTTCAGTCGTCTTCACGACGAGCCCCGCCTCGCGCGTCCACTGCGCCAGATGGTCCGCCGGAACCCCGAGCCGTTCGTGCGCGTGGTCCTCGCGCAGGAATTCGAGATCATGCGGCGCGAAATCCACGACCAATAGCCGCCCACCGGGCGCCAGAATGCGCGCCGCCTCCGCGATGGCCATGGCGGGCTCCGAAAGATAGTGGATGATCTGATGCATGACGACGCCATCTGCCACGCCGTTTCCGAGCGTCAAGTTGTAGATGTCTCCATGCCGCACCTCGGCGCGATCGAGACCCGCAGCCGCGAACTTCATCTCGGCATAGGCGAGCATCGAGCGACTGACGTCGAACCCGAGGCCGCGTTCATAGCGATCGGCGAACAGTTCGAGCACACGCCCGGTCCCTGTGCCGAGATCGACCAGGAGCTTGAACGGCCCGAGCCCGAGCGCTTTCGACATCGCCGCCTCGATGTCCTTTTCCGAAAGATAGAGCGTCCGAATGCGGTCCCAGTCGGCGGCATGCGCATCGAAATAGCTCTGTGCCGCCCGTTCGCGGTCCCGCCTCAGCGCGTCCGCACGCTCCCGGTCGCGGCGAAGGACGGGATCGTTCGGATCGACAGCTTGCAGGAGCCGCCGGGTCAGACGTCCGCCACCCGACCTGTCTGAGACGTGGAAATAGACCCAGCTCCCATCCCGGAACCGTTCGACGAGGCCCGCCTCCGCCAGAAGCTTCAAGTGCCGGGAGATGCGTGGCTGACTCTGCCCGAGGATCTGCGTCAGGTCCTTGACCGTCAGCTCTCCCTTCGAGAGCAGCAGCAGAATACGCAGCCGCGTCGGCTCAGCCGCGGCCTTCAGCGCACCGACCAGCTCCGATGTCTTGAGTGTCTCGCTCACGGCTCCTCCTGACCCGTTAAGACATAAAGATATGTTTATGTCTGTCAAGATGGTTTGGGAAATGCCGTCTGGACGACCGCCGCGAGGCCGAATTCACCGCCCCGCCGCCCCATCGCCCGCAGGTCGATGAGGAGAGGGAACTCGACGCCTGTTCCAATTGGAGCAGCCGTTTACCGGGCGGAAAGCCTAACCCCCTAGCATCGCGCTTTCATTACCGAGGAGGAGTAACCCGATGCGTGCCGCCGCGATCGAGCACATGACCCCGGCCGACCTGTCGTTTTCGCTGCCCGCGCGTTTCGAACAGGCGCCGTCCCAGCGCGCCATCTTCATGACGCTGCTGTTTCTGGTTCCGACAGCGGTCGCGCTTTTGCTCCCGTTCTGGCACCTCGCCATCGGTCTCGCCACCGAAGCGGCGGTCCGGAACGCCGCGCTCGAACACCCTGCGACTCTGGCCCCGATCGGCTTGGCGCTGGTATTCTGGATCGCGCTCCTGGGCTTTCCGATCCTGCGCATGCTCGACACATTGACGCGAAGCCGCACCGTCGAAATTGCCGGCCGCACCGTGGCCGTGACAGACCGAGTTTTCGGACGTGCAAAGACATGGCGCGGAACGCTCGGATCGTTCGACGGCATCGCCCACAACGTACGGACGTCGCTCGGCGGCGTGCGCCACGAACTGATCCTCGTGCATCCTGAGCGCGAGCGGTCGGTCTTGATCGCCATCGCGCCCCGATTGACCGAGGCGGAAATCAATCTCGCGACTGTTGTGCTCGGACTGCCGAGAATGCCGGCCGCGGCACTTCTCGGCCGAACCGCCCGTCGGGTGGTCTCGAAAGGCCTGCCGGGTCGCCCGAACGCCACAGCCGCGACACTCTAGATACGGCGGGCCACGGCAGCCGCCGACAGCGTTTGACGACCCGCGCCGGCCTATGGTCTACCATTTTGCCATCGCGTGCACCGGCCACCGCCACGCCCAAATCGGTGTTCAGTGTCCGCGCCGTCTCTTAGTGACCGCAGCTCCACGCTGCCGATCCATCGGATAAATTGATCATGACGATTGGCTCGACCTTCCGCACGTTCGCCGGCCTGGTTTTCGTCGCGACCCTCTTCGCGGCCGCACCTGCAAGAGCTGAATCGGCGGCCGCCTACATGCAGCGCGTCGCAAACGATCTTATGGCCGCGGCGCGCAGTTCCTCGTCAGGGCCCGCGTTCGCGACCGCATTGAGGAGCCATGCGGATCTTCCCGGCATCGGCTTGACCGCTCTCGGCAGCTATGCCGGCAGCCTGCCGAAGAATGACCGCCCCGCCTACTATACTGGCATGGTGAACTTCATCGCGCGCTATGCATCGAAGGAAGCACCGAAGTATCCCGTCGCAAAGGCCGTGGTCCTCGGCCAGTCCGAGTCCATTCCCGGCGGCGCCTACGTCGACAGCCGGGTGACGCTGCGCAGCGGGGAGACTTATGACGTCCGCTGGAAACTCGTGAAGCGCGGCGCCGCATGGAAAGTCCGCGATGCCGAAGTGATCGGCTTCGAGATGACGTCTTTCCTGAACACACTCTTCCAAAACTACATCAGTGAGAACGGCGGCAATCCGAAAGCGCTTGTCGTCGCCCTCAATCGCTGAGGACCGCTGAGAACCGCAGAGCCGACAAGCGCATTCCCGAATATGAAAAAGGCCGCCCGATACGAGGCGGCCTTTTCAGTTTCTGAGGAGCCTGAAGACGCAGAACGGCCTACCGGTCGTAGGCTGCACCTCGTCAGATGCGGAAAACCGCACCCTTGACCGAGCGCGCACGCGTGCGCACCGCGCCGCCGTCATTGCCCGACTTCACGATCCACATGCCGTTGTCCGACCGGCCGACGATCATGCCGACGTGATGCCGCCAGACGACGACCGCGCCGACCATGGGGCCGCCCGCGGGCGAGCCGTAGTTGCGCCAGTTCCAGGCGACATTGTACTCGGGCCCGCCGCCCTTCTGCGTCCGCATCCACCAACCGCACCACTTGCGCGGACGCGGACCCGCCCCGCTCGAGCGGCCATACGACGCCCGCTCGGCGGAGACCATCCGCTTGGCATACTTGCGGCTCGCCTTGGAGCGAGGCGCGATCTCCTCCATCTGCCAGCCCTGCCCCTGCGTGGCAGACCACGGCGCGGCAGTCGCCGGACCGTACGCGGCGAGTGCCGACGCCCCGGCGATCACAGCCATCATCATTTTACGCATCTCATGACCTTCATTCTTGGTTTGACGCGCCGACTGGGGCCAATCGAATGCGGCAGAAACAAGATGAGGGTGCGACCACAAGTCTCTGATTGAGAGCACAAACCCGGAAGCTGCGACGCCACGTCTTAAATCGCTAGTGTCAAATGCGGCTTGTGTGTCCGTAGCGCCGCACTTCTGCGCCGTTCCGCACAGCGCGACGCACGATCTGCTCATGGACAACGGTCGCCGCAGCAAGCGCCGTGATCCCGCCCGCGTCGTAGGCGGGCGCAACTTCCACCACATCCGCGCCGACGATCGGCACATGCCGGATCGACCGGAGGATTCCATTGAGTTCGCGCGGTGTGAGCCCGCCGGTCACGCGCGTGCCCGTTCCCGGCGCATAGGCCGGATCAAGACAATCGATATCGACGGTCAGATAGCTGGGCCCGCCCGCCGTCACGTCGGCAATGATCCGCGCGACGTCTCCGACGCCACGCTCGGCAACGAAATCCGCATCGAGGATCGTGATGCCCATGGGATCGTCCACCCAGGTACGGATACCGATCTGTACCGAGCGTTTGGGATCGATGATCCCTTCCTCGACCGCGCGATGGAACATGGTGCCGTGATTGAGTTCCACCGGTCCGTCGATGGGATTTGCGGACGGCCACGTATCCGTATGGGCATCGAACTGAATAAGGCCGAGTGGGCCGTGTTTCCGGGCATGCGCTCTGAGAAGCGCATAGGTGATGAAATGATCACCCCCGAGCGTCAGAAGCTCGGCGCCATCCTCGATGACTTGCGCAGCCGCCGCCTCGATCGCGGCCGGAATGCCGAGTGGATTGCCGAAGTCGAGTTGAACGTCCCCGAGATCGACGACATCGACATGGTCGAGCGGATCGAAACCGCCCGGATAAGCCTTGAGATCGGCGAGTTCGGCGGAGGCGGCACGGATCGCCTGCGGTCCGAGCCGTGCGCCCGGCCGGTTTGACGTCGCAAGATCGAAGGGAACACCGAGGATGGCGAGATCCGCGTCCGACGCGCTCTGCGCAAATGGAATACGCAGAAACGATGCGCAGCCGCTGAACGTCTGTTCGGATGCAATGGTGGAGGTCGAAAGGGGTTTCCGATGTTGGAGCATGGCAAATCTCGCTTGTGACGAGATGTTGCCGGCCAACATCTGGGTTTTTGATCCCAACGCCAGCACGATCCAGCAAGGCTGGCGTGCTCCCGGTTTCGAGCGGGCGGAGGGAGCCACGGGGCAGTGACAAAGTCAAGCGCGCGACTGAGCAGGTGCGGGAAAGCAGTGCCACGGGACGCTCGGCGCGCCCGACCTCGAACAATCTCTCTGCACCGACAAAAAGCCGGCCGGGACGACGGTTCAACCGAACGCCAGAGAACGCTCATCGCTCGTTTCAGTTAGAGCGGCAGCCGATCCAGCCGGCGCGTTTCCTGACCGCCTGCTCCCAGGCCGCAAAGCTGCCCTTGAAATCGCGCGTCTCGAAGAACTCTTTCCCTATCGTCCCCGTCTTGTGGACGTACCAGTCGTATCGGCCTTCGAGCATGCCATCCTCGACGACCTTGTCATGGCGAATGACGAGAAGAGGCAGGCCGCGCGCATAGGCGAAAGCTGCTTCGATATGGTTCCAGGGCGTCGGAATGCTCCGGTTGCGAATGTCCGCCTGTTCGGCTCCGCCGGGCTTCACACGTCCTTCGATGATCTCGGTCCGTTCGAGGGCAATGATGAGTGCACCCGCGGACTTGTCCATGAGACTGCCGACGAGCTTCAACGGTGGTCCATGTGTGTGGTCAGTCCATCCCGCCGTCCGCGGACGAAATCCCTTGCCCTCCAGAAAACCCCGCACGTCATCGAGGAAGGCTTCCTGGTCCGCGCGAAAAGGACGGCCGACACTGAGGAAAATGTTGATCGGCATGAATGGACCCCCGCACTCTCAAAGGGCGATCTATGTCATCGACATTACAGGCGCGCGACTAACGAGTGAGACGGAGACCATGCGGCAGAGGCGGACCCCTACCTCTCGAACCGCTTGAATTTGATCCGGTGGGGTTCGACGGCGGCGTCGCCGAGGCGACGCTTCTTGTCCTCCTCGTAAGCCTCGAAGTTGCCCTCGAACCATTCGACATGGCTGTCGCCTTCGAACGCGAGGATGTGGGTCGCGAGCCGGTCCAGGAAGAAGCGGTCATGGCTGATGACGACCGCGCAACCCGGGAAATCCTCGAGCGCGGATTCCAGTGCACCG
>JANRIH010000054.1:0-49908 GCA_033765145.1 Hyphomicrobium sp.
AAGTTGCCCTCGAACCATTCGACATGGCTGTCGCCTTCGAACGCGAGGATGTGGGTCGCGAGCCGGTCCAGGAAGAAGCGGTCATGGCTGATGACGACCGCGCAACCCGGGAAATCCTCGAGCGCGGATTCCAGTGCACCGAGTGTCTCGGTATCCAGGTCGTTGGTCGGCTCGTCGAGTAGCAGCAGATTGCCGCCCTCCTTCAGCATCTTCGCGAGATGCACCCGATTTCTTTCGCCGCCCGAAAGAAGCCCGACCTTCTTCTGCTGATCCGGCCCCTTGAAGTTGAACCAGCCACAATAGGCCCGGCTCGGCATCTCGCGCTTGTCGCCATACTTCATGATGTCGAGCCCGCCTGAGATTTCCTCCCAGACGGTCTTGTTGTCGTCGAGATGGTCGCGGCTCTGATCGACATAGGCGAGTTTCACGGTCGGGCCGAGCTTGATCGACCCCTTGTCCGGCTTCTCCTTGCCCGTCAGCATTTTGAACAGCGTCGTCTTGCCGGCACCGTTGGGCCCGATGACGCCGACGATCCCCCCCGGCGGCAACTTGAAGGACAGTCCATCGATCAGAAGACGGTCGCCGAAGGCTTTCGTGAGCCCCTCGACCTCGACCACCATGTCGCCGAGGCGTGGACCCTCCGCGATGGAGAACGCGGCCTTGCCGACCTCTTCACGACCAGCCTGCTCGACGAGCTTGTTGAAGTTCGCGATGCGGGCTTTCGATTTTGCCTGCCGCGCCTTCGGTGAAGCGCGGATCCATTCGAGTTCGCGTGAAATCGCCTTCTGGCGGCCTTCCTCGGCGGCCTTTTCGGTCGCCTCGCGTTTCGCCTTCTGCTCGAGCCAGCTCGAATAGTTACCCTTCCACGGCACACCCTGACCACGGTCGAGTTCCAAGGTCCACTCGGTCAGATTGTCGAGGAAATAGCGGTCGTGCGTCACGAGGATCACACAGCCCGCGTAGTCCTTCAGAAAGCGCTCGAGCCACGCGACCGATTCCGCGTCGAGATGGTTCGTCGGTTCGTCGAGCAACAGAATATCGGGCTTCGAGAGCAGCAGTCGCGTGAGCGCGACGCGCCGCTTCTCGCCACCCGACAATTTCGTGACGTCCGCATCGCCCGGCGGACAGCGAAGCGCGTCGAGCGCCTGCTCGACCTGCGCGTCGAGATCCCAGAGGTTCTGCGCGTCAATCTGGTCTTGGAGCGCGGTCATCTCGTCTGCCGTCTCTTCGGAATAGTTGGCGGCTATCTCGTTGTACCGATCGAGAATCGCCTTTTTCTCCGCGACCCCCTCCATGGCATTGCCGAGCACGTCTTTTGTGGGATCGAGTTCCGGCTCCTGCGGCAGATACCCGACGCGAATGCCGTCCGCCGCGCGCGCCTCGCCGACAAAATCGTCGGTCGTCCCGGCCATGATCTTGAGAAGCGTCGACTTGCCAGCACCGTTCAAGCCGACGACGCCGATCTTGGCGCCGGGGAGAAACGACAGCGAAATGTCTTTGAGAACTTGCTTGCCCCCCGGATAGGTCTTGGAGAGCTTGTGCATGTAATAGACGTACTGGTGGGCCGCGGCCATGGAAGGCGCCTCTCATCAAATCGATCATCGAGGGATGCTCGGCCTTCTAGCTGATTGGCGTGCTCCGCTCAACGGCGTGCAGACGGAGGTTTCGACACGTCAGGACCCTGAGCCGCGCCAACTCGACAGATACAGAAACTTGCGATATGTTCTTGTTTTGTTCTAAGCGGGCAAGACAATGCGCAAGGCCGCCGATTTCACCTGCCTCTATCTGGACTTCGACAGCTACTTCGCGAGCGCGGAACAGCATCTGCGGCCCGAGTTGCGCGGCCGGCCAGTCGGTATCATCCCACTCGAAAGTCGGTACACATCCCTCATCGCGGCGAGCCGCGAAGCCAAGCGCTTCGGGTTGAAGACCGGCACGGCGGTTCTGGAGGCGCTCGAAAAGTGTCCCGGAATCGTGCTCGTGCGCGCGCGGCACGAAGAATACGTGCGGCTGCACCACACGATCATCGGCATCGTCGACAGCATCGCGCCGGTCAAGAAGGTCTGCTCGATCGACGAACTCGCCTGCAGTCTCCTCGCCAACGAGCGGGCCCGCGCGATCGGCATTGCGGAGGACATCAAGCGCAAACTTGCCCGCGATATCGGCCCGACGCTGACCTGCTCCATCGGTCTTGGACCCAACGAACTGCTCGCCAAGATCGCCGCCGAAATGAGGAAGCCGGACGGTCTGGTCGCACTGCGCCAAGATGAACTGCCAGGCCCTCTGCTCGACCTTAAGCTCACCGACGTCCCGGGGATAGCCCGCCGCAATGCCGCCCGTCTCGCCGCCGCCAACGTCACAACCATCGCCGAACTCTGGGATTTGGCGCCGGGTCAGATGCGGGCAATCTGGGGAGGCCTACAAGGCGAGCGGCTCTGGGCATTCCTCCACGGGTTCGATATCGAGCACGCGAGCACCCGGCGCGGCATGTTCAGCCACAGCCGCGTGCTGGCATGGGACTGGCGAGGCCCCGCAGAGACGGAAGCGTGCGCACGGCTCCTCCTGGTCAAAGCTATGCGCCGAATGCGCCGCGAAGGCTTCGCCGCAACGGCGCTCACTCTCGGGCTGAAGCCACAGCATGGCCCCGGCTGGGAGACAGAGCAGCGCCGCGGTCCGTTCCGTGACGACCGCACCGCACTCGTGATCCTGACAGAACTGTTCCGCCGGGCACGCGCCTCAGGCCTCCCCGAACGCACCAGGAAGGTCAGCGTCGTCCTCCACGGCCTTGTCGATGCGGCCCGTGCGCGTGACGATCTCCTGGAAGACGCCTGCGCCCGGCGCAACCGCGAGCGCTGGGAGCACCTCGCCGACCTCACCGACGCTGTCGTCGATCGCTATCAAAGCGCGGTGCTCACTCTCGGCCCGCGCGTCACGCTCCCCGGCGGCTACGCCGGCGCCAAAATCGCATTCAACCGGATCCCGGATCTCGCCGATTTTTGACGTATGTCGTCCGCCGAACATGTCGCACTCGGAAGCGACGCCGGTGACGCGCGACCGCCTAAACTCCGTGCGTCTCCGCGCCCCGGATTGCGCACGAGCACAAGTTCAGGGTCTTCACATGTGGCCGTTGAGGCTCCATCCGCGCACGATTGAGAGTGGTGAGGTTCCCGGATCGGCGCTCGGCGCCGTCCGGGAGCGGAGCCCAAACTCAAGTCCTGCACGAGGTCATTTATGAAGGCTCGCTTGAATATGAGTGAGGCCTGTATTTGACGGCTACGCCGCCGTCAGCTTCTTCACGGCCGCCGAGATCGTGTGGCGGATTTTGTGCCAGCCCTTCGAGCCTTCGCTCGTCATCCAGTTCATCTGCAGCGAACGTCGCGGCCCTTCGAACGGGTGGTGTCCGTGCCAGGAATTGTCCGCGCGCTTGAAGATGAGGAGCGTGCCATTGTCCGGCGGCACCTCGGCCACGAAGTCGTCGACATCGTGGCCGTTCTTCAGGATGCGAAGCCGTCCACCCGGCTGCTGCCAGTTCTCGTTCAAGTAGACGAGGACCGTGATGATCTTGTCTTTGGAATCGGTGTGGATCTGGCCGTCTTTCGCGCGCGTGTATCCGCGCAGCGAATACATTTTCGGTCGCCCCTCGATCTCGACCGCAAATTTCTCCGCGACGATCTTCTCGAACTCAGGCCCGTCGAGTTCGTCGATCACTTCCTTGATGGCCATATTCTCGTCGAGCATCTCGAGCGGGAACGACCCCCCCTGCTCGATCTTGGGATAGGTCGCGTTGATCCGCGAAACGCTCTCCGGCGAAAGGAACCCCGGGACAACGGTGTACTGGTACGGCGAGGTTTCGACCTTGGCTGCGCGAAGTTTGTCGAGGTTGAGATGCGCCATTGTGATGCGATGTCCTCGGTTGGAGGCATTCGACCATGAGGCCGCGCCCCTGATTGTTCTCTCACGTCCGTTCTCAGGCGGCAGAACCGCGTGAGGCGGGAGAAACGATGCCGCCGAGCATCTCTGATCGCCGGGCCCATCGCCGCTCGATCTCGGCCGCGATGATACCCGTTGAATCGAGCGCGGTGTAGCGCCAGTCGGGCAATTGATCAAGCGTCGCCGGCAAGGCGCGCGTAGCGCCAATGCTCTCTAACGCCTTGTGAAAACGCGAGAATTTTGGAGAACCGCCGGACGGCGTAAAAACATACACTGGTCGGCCGGTCGCGCAGCACTCCCCGGTCATGTTGACGCTGTCGGCGGTCACGACGAGGGCGTCGGCGTGGGCCAGGAAATCAGCATAGGGGTTGGCGCCTGTCCCGTCCCAGATGAGCCGCGGCGCTCTCCGCGTGGCGGCCTCGGCGGCGCGCATCAGCCGGTCGTGCGTGCGGCGCGACGGCGTGATCATGAAACTCGCCCCCAAGGCCGCGAGCGAGGCGAGCGCCGAGGCAAGCCGGTCGTCATCCTCGTCACGAAATTTGTAGACGCCGTTCTTGCCGCCCAGCACGACGGCGATGCGCGGACCAGGAAGCGCTGCGATCTCTGGCGGCATGACGGCACGCAAGGACGCGAGGCGGCGGGCTGTAAAGCCATGCGGCGCAGTCAACGTCGTGAGCACATTGGCGCCGCGGCGCCGGTCGTGCTGGGGAACCCAGATGAGATCCGCCGTGCCGGGCCCGGTCTTGGGATCCTGCAAAACCACGGTGAAAACGGCCGGACCCGCGGCACGCTTGATGGCGCGGATGAAGGGGATGCTCGCCCGACCTGTGGCGATGGCGACGTCGGGCCACGGTGGCGCGAGGGGTGAGCCCGCCTCGCCGAACCTGAGCCTGCGCGAAACGCCGCCCCACGGCGCGGTGAGCTTCATGAGACCTTCGAGCGCGACGATCTTGCTCTCGGACTTGAGACCCAGCGCGTCGGCGACGCCTTGCGCCTGCACGAGCATGCCGGCCTTGCCATCGGTGATGATCCATCCGGTCCGGCCACTGAGCAGCCCCGAGAGCGTCGCAGGCGTCGAGGGCGGGGCCTCCGCCGATGCGCTGCTCGCAGCCAAATGAGAATCCGTCGTCATGGGCATCATACTGTCACCCTTGTCGACAACACCGCCGCCTGTCCATGCCCGCACGTGACGCATGAGTAAACCGCGCGGTTGCGGGTGGGCAACCAAAGCGCAAACAAAAGAGCGCGGTTGCGAGTGGGCAACTGAAGCGCCAGCAAAGTGCGCGGTTGCGGGTGGGCAACCAAAGCGCCAGCAAAGTGCGCGGTTGCGGGTGACATTTTTTCCCGCCCGCCTCTGGCAGGACCGAAGCGCAGGGGAACCACGCGCAGCCGCGTGGGCAACCAAATCGACTCCTGCCCACGGCCCATTGCCTGCTCCCTGCTACCCGCTGCCTGCTGCCTGCTGCCTGCTGCCTGCTGCCAAGCACCTTCGCCGCCACCAATCCGCAACAAACACCAACATTCTGAACCGAAACCGTACTAATATTGCAATCGACGCTCAGGGGGATGACTGCGACCGATGACCAAGCGCCTCGACACGACCGACTGGCAAATTCTGAAGGAACTCATGGCCGACGGCTCGTTAACGAATGTCGCGCTCGCGGCCCGCGTCGACCTATCAGCACCCCCATGCCTCCGCCGCGTCCGCGCCCTCGAGGAGAGCGGCGTCATCAAGGGCTACACGGCCCTCGTCGACGAACGGGCCCTCGGCTACCAACTGACGGCGTTCGCTCAGGTCGGGCTCCATAATCAATCCGAGAGCGAACTGCGCGCGTTCGAAAATCGCATTCTGGGCTGGGCCATCGTCCGCGAGGCCTACATGCTCTCGGGCGAAAGCGACTTCATCCTGAAGTGCGTCGCACGTGACCTCGCCGCGTTTCAGGATTTCTTGCTCCGCGACCTGACCGCCGCGCCCAATGTTGCGAGCGTCAAGACCACACTCGCCATCCGCCAGGTGAAGAACGCGCCCGGCGTGCCGATCTCGGCGGACTGAACCCTCTGACCGCGCGGCACGCCATCGACCATCGCCGAGCTGTCAGGGTTCCGTACGCCGGCGCGTCAGTCCAACCTGTCGAGCCGCCGCACGCGCGCAAGGTCCGGGAAGAGCCTCAGCCAGAGGCCTGCGACCACGATAGCGCCCGCGCCGCCGATCACAACCGCTGGAACAGCGCCCAACGCCGACGCCATCGAACCGGCGCGGAATTCACCGACTTCGTTCGACGCCCCGATGAACGTCATGTTGACGGCCGAAACGCGGCCCCTCAATTCGTCTGGCGTCTTCAACTGAATGAGCGTCTGGCGGACGAAGACGCTGACCATGTCCGCGGCACCCATGACGGCAAGTGCGATGACCGAAAGCCAGACGAGTTTCGAAAGCCCGAAGACGACGATCGCGAGCCCATAGACGGCCACCGCGCCGAGCATCGCCATCCCGGCATGGTCACGAATGGGGTGGCGGATGAGCCAGAGGCTCATGAGGAGCGCCCCGACGCCCGTCGCCGACCGGAGAAGCCCAAGTCCCCAGGGCCCCACCTCGAGAACATCGCGCGCGAACACAGGCAGCAGCGCAGTGGCTCCACCGAGTAGAACAGCGACGAGATCGAGCGAGAGCGCGCCGAGCACCACGGGATGGCTCCAGATATAGCGAAATCCCGCCAGTAGGCTCTCCATCGTTGCGGGCGTGGGCACGCTCTTCTGCTTGGGCTTCGGGATCGCGAGCGTCATGGCGGCGGCTGCGACGAACATCGCGATGCTGGCGCTGTACGCCAGTTCGGAATTGATCCCGTACAGCAGTCCGCCCGCGACAGGGCCGCTGATCGTCGCGAGTTGAAAGCTCGACGAATTGAGCGCGATCGCGCTCGGCAATGCCGACGCAGGCACGAGATTCGAAACGAGCGACTGGAGCGCCGGCCCCATGAACGCGCGCGCGATGCCAAAGACGAAGAGGATCGCAAACACGGGCCAGATCGCGACCGTTCCAGCGTGAAGCAGAGCCAAAAGCGCGAATGCACAGATCGCTTCCACGATCATGCACGTCGCCATGATGCGACGCCGGTTGAAGCGATCGGCGACGGCTCCCGTGACCAGGACGAGGAGCGGCGCGGGCGCAAACTGGACAAGACCCACGAGCCCCAGAAGGAACGGGTCGCGTGTCTGATCGTAGACCTGCCAGCCGACGGAAACGCTCAACACCTGCAACGCAAACACGAGAAGGAATCGCGCGGCGAGGTAAAGCCGGAATGGCAGAAAATCGATGGCACGATCGGACGTCGGGGGCTCGGTGGCGCTAGTCACGCGCACAGCCGGAATGTGGCATCACTTTTTGTACGTCCGAGGCGGGATACTGAGCGAGGCGAGCGACGGGGCGTACCGGTCGAGCGACCAGTTCGCCCTCGCAATTGGGACAGAGACCGCCCGGCAGACGATGGTCTTGGCAATCGCGGCAGAACGTACACTCGAACGAGCAGATCACAGCGTCACGCGAAGCGGGCGGCAACGCCTTGCCACAGCACTCGCAGTTCGGTCTGAGTTCCAACATTGTGGCCTCGACGCGCCTCTCGTTCACTTCCACTCGATCTTCAGGATCTCGTAGGCGCGTGATCCCTTGGGCGTCGTCACCTCCACCGCATCGCCCTTGCCCTTGCCGATCAGCGCGCGCGCGATCGGCGACGATATCGAGATCTTGCCGTCCTTGACGCTCGCCTCCATGTCACCGACGATCTTGTACTTGACCTTCTCCTCGGTATCCTCGTCGACGAGCGTCACCGTTGCGCCGAATTTGACCGTCGAGCCCGAGAGCTTCGCCGTGTCGACGACCTCGGCGCGATTGAATTTGTCCTCGAGTTCCGCGACGCGCGCCTCGTTGAGGCCCTGAGCCTCTTTGGCGGCGTGATATTCGGCGTTTTCCGAAAGATCGCCATGAGCGCGTGCTTCCGCGATCGCCTGGATGATGCGCGGACGTTCGACGGCCTTGAGACGCTGAAGTTCCTCCTCGAGCGTCTTGTAGCCCTCGAGGGTCATCGGAACCCGTTCCATCGACATCAGGTACGCCTCCAAGTGGGCCTGACCGCTCCGGTCAGCGCCAAAAGCTTTCGATATTTACGCGCTGGAACCAATAGGGCACGTGACGCACCTGCCGGCAAGGGCCAGCCGTCCGTGTCCGTCTCGGGATATTCAGGCGGGACGTCCCACGTAGGCCTGAAGCGGGGCGACTTTGAGCGTGTCGGCCTTCAACGCCTTGATGGCTCGCGTAACGGCAATCGCGCCGGAGAGCGTTGTATAATAGGGAATATGGTGAAGCAAGGCCGTCCGCCGGATGTCCTTGCTGTCCGCGAGCGCTTTTGCACCTTCGGTTGTGTTGAAAACCAATGCGATCTCGCCGTTCTTCATCGTATCGACGATGTGCGGGCGGCCTTCGAGGACCTTGTTGACAACCTCGCAGGTGATGCCGTTGGCCTCGAGGTGACGCTTAGTTCCGCGCGTGGCGACGATCCCGAAACCCATGTCCACGAGATCCCGCAAGGGCGGCACGATGCGGTCCTTGTCGGCATCCTTGACCGAGACGAACACTGTTCCGGTCGTCGGGAGCCGTTGGCCCGCGCCGATCTGGCTCTTGCCGAATGCGACTGCGAAGTCGCGATCGATCCCCATGACTTCGCCCGTCGAACGCATCTCGGGTCCGAGGATCGGATCGACGCCGGGGAACCGAGCGAATGGGAAGACCGCCTCCTTGACGGCGATGTGGGACAGACAGACGGGCTCGAGCGCGAAACGCGCGAGCGGCGTTCCCGCCATGATCTCGGAAGCAATGGCTGCAATCGGTTTGCCGATCACCTTCGCGACGAACGGCACCGTGCGCGACGCACGCGGATTGACTTCCAGCACGTAGATGTCGTCGCCTTTGATGGCGAACTGCACGTTCATGAGGCCCTTGACGCCAAGAGCAAGGGCCAACTGCTTCGCTTCTTCGCCGAGCCGGCCGACGATCTCGGGTGAGAGCGAGTGTGGCGGCAGCGAGCAGGCGCTGTCGCCCGAATGAATCCCAGCCTCCTCGATGTGCTCCATCACGCCGGCAATGTAGGTATCGCGTCCGTCGCACAGGCAATCGACATCGACTTCAACCGCATCGGAAAGATAGCGGTCGATGAGCAGCGGGCGCTTGTCCGAGACGACAAGTTCCGACGGACGGTCGAGCGTCGCCGAAAGGCGCTGGATGTAGCGATCAACCTCAAAGCTGTCGTGCAGAATTTCCATGGCGCGGCCGCCGAGCACGAACGATGGGCGGATGACGACCGGAAACCCGATCCGGTCCGCGACCTGACGCGCCTCGCCCGGCGTCCGCGCGATGCCGCTCGCAGGCTGGCGCAGCCCGAGCTTATCGATCAGCGCCTTGAACCGATCGCGGTCCTCCGCGAGATCGATGGCGTCGGGCGACGTGCCGAGGATAGGCACACCGGCCTCTTCGAGTGGCCCTGCGAGCTTCAACGGCGTCTGACCGCCGAACTGCACGATGACGCCTTTGACGCGCCCGTTGTCGCCCTCGCGCTCGATGATTTCGAGCACGTCTTCAGCGGTCAGCGGCTCGAAGTAGAGGCGGTCCGACGTATCGTAGTCCGTCGACACCGTTTCGGGATTGCAGTTGACCATGATGGTCTCGAAACCGGCCTTGGTCAGCGCAAAGCACGCATGGCAGCAGCAATAATCGAACTCGATCCCCTGCCCGATCCGATTGGGACCGCCGCCCAGAATGACGATCTTTTCCTTACCCGACGGATCGGCCTCGCAGACCGGTTCCGCATCGAGCCCCGTCTCATAGGTCGAATACATATAGGCCGTCGGCGAGGCGAACTCGGCCGCGCACGTGTCGATACGCTTGAAGACCGGCCGGACGCCGAGCCCGCGGCGATGCGTGCGCACATCTGCTTCTGAGAGCCCCGCCAATTTCGCGAGCCGCGCGTCGGAAAAGCCCGCGGCCTTCAGGTCTCGCATGAGCCGCGTGCTCTTCGGCAGACCGTGAGCCCGAACCCGCGCTTCGAGATCGACGATCTCCTGCAACCGCGCGATGAACCATGGGTCGAACTTGGAAAACGCATGCACCGTCTCGTGATCGACGCCGAGACGCAGGGCCTGCGCGACCTTCAAGAGCCGGTCAGGTGCAGGGCGCGAGAGCGCCGCGCGAATGACATTCTTGTCGTCGCCCTGCCCAAGCCCTTCGAGTGCAATGTCGTCGAGCCCCGTAAGGCCGGTCTCCATCGAACGCAAGGCCTTCTGCAGACTTTCCGCAAACGTGCGCCCGATGGCCATGACCTCGCCGACCGACTTCATGGCCGTCGTGAGCGTCGAATCCGCACCCGGAAACTTCTCGAACGCGAACCGGGGGATCTTCGTCACCACGTAGTCGATCGTCGGCTCGAACGCCGCCGGCGTCGCCCCACCTGTGATGTCGTTCTCGAGTTCGTCGAGCGTGTACCCGACCGCGAGCCGCGCCGCGACTTTCGCGATCGGGAACCCCGTCGCCTTTGAGGCGAGCGCCGATGAGCGCGAGACGCGCGGGTTCATCTCGATGACGACGAGGCGCCCGTCGGCGGGATTGACCGCGAACTGCACGTTCGAGCCGCCCGTTTCGACGCCGATCTCGCGCAGGACCGCGAGCGAGGCGTCACGCATGATCTGGTATTCTTTGTCCGTCAGCGTTAGGGCCGGCGCGACGGTTATAGAATCGCCCGTGTGCACACCCATCGGATCGAGGTTCTCGATCGAGCACACGATGATGCAGTTGTCGGCGCGGTCGCGCACGACCTCCATCTCGTACTCTTTCCAGCCGATCAGGCTTTCGTCGATCAGGATCTGCCCGACCGGCGACGCATCGAGCCCGGACTTAGCAATGAGTTCGAACTCTTCCCGGTTGTAGGCGACGCCGCCGCCTGTGCCGCCCAGCGTGAATGCCGGTCGGATGATCGCCGGTAGCCCGATCGTATCCAGAGCGCGCATCGCTTCCATGAAGCCGTGAGAGCGGTCGTAGCCGGTGATTTGTCCGTCTGCGTCATAGCGGGCAGGCGAGGACGCGATGGCCGCACGCGGGCTGTCGAGGCCGATCCGGTCCATCGCCTCGCGGAACAGTTTGCGGTCCTCGGCCTTGTCGATGGCTTCCGCCTTGGCGCCGATGAGTTCGACATCGAAAGTCTTGAGCGTTCCCTGCCGTTCGAGCGCCAACGCGGTATTGAGCGCCGTCTGTCCGCCCATCGTCGGCAACACCACGAGCTTTTTATCCGGTCGCGCCGACTTCTCCTGCTGGATGATCTTGGCGACGATGTCTGGCGTGATCGGCTCGACGTAGGTCGCATCTGCCAGCTCGGGATCGGTCATGATCGTGGCCGGATTGGAATTGACCAGCACGATACGGTAGCCCTCGGCCTTGAGCGCCTTGCACGCCTGGGTCCCCGAGTAGTCGAACTCGCACGCTTGCCCGATGACGATGGGCCCGGCGCCGATGATGAGGATGGTATCGATATCGGTGCGTTTCGGCATGGCGGGCCAACTCTGTTCGCGGGCAGTTCCAGGCAAGCGCATGCCCGCCGACGCCAGCGGGTGACTGGTGCAAGCAGGCTCTAGGCTTCGAGTGGTGGAGTGCTGGCCGACTGAGCCCCGTCCGTCAAGTACCGGACGGCAACGAAACGATCAGGCCGGCGTGGCGATGCGCCTCACGGGCGGGCCACTAATTTTTGGGCGCCGGCGGCGGATCAATCTTGAGGTCAGTCGGATAAGTGAACACTTCGCGGAAAATCGGACGATCAAGTTTGTCGCGCACCGCGAAAATCGCCCGAGCCGGCAACCCTGTCTCTGGATCGAGGTAGACGACCCGAACCGCCTCGTTAGCCGCGATCGTCGCCTCGGCCGACTTCTCCTCGGTGGTCTTCTTGTCCTCGGGTTTGTCGGCAGTCTTGGGTGGCAACCCCCGATACGCCCGCACCTTCTGTCCGTCGATCGTCTCGGCTCCCATGCACTCGAAGAGCCCGACCATGTCAGACGCACTTTCCGTCGTTCTCTTGAAGAACTCACGAAACTGCTTAGCGTCGTCCTCGACGAGCTTGACCCATCCCTTGCCCCCGTTGCCCCAGGCGTCCTTGCCGATGAGCACCGTCTCGACGCGATTATCGGGATCGATCACCTTTGTCACCACCTGACGCATGCGGTCCGGTTTGACGTACTCGATCGTCATGACGACCGGGCCCTGCTCACCGATGACGTTCTGCACCTTCCGAACGGCCTTTTCATTGCCGAGACGTGCAAAGGCCTGCACGACCTCGAGAGTGCAGTCTGCCGAAGCGGGGACCGCGAGTGCTAGGAGAGACGCGGCAGCGAGGAGAGCGAGGCGTGTCATCGATGAACTTTCTAGGCGAGCGTTGAGGAGAAGCGCGCGTCGGTCACTGCGGGACGGGTGTGGGAGCCGAAGCCTCTTCCGGAATTTCGATCGGCGGCATCACGGCAATCTCCTTGCCGTACGAGTAGACCGCAGAAAACCGGGGCTTTCCTTCCCCAGAGGTTGGTTTGGTGACATATGCCGCGGGCAGGCCGGTGGCCGGATCGACAAAAATCGTGGTCGAGACCTCTGTGCCGTCGGTATCCGTGGCCGGTTCCGTCCCATACCCCAGAACGTCGCGACCCTCGTAGGTGATTTTCCCGAGACACTTGAAGTCTGCGGCCGCCTTGGGGGGCTGTTGATACGCTTCGCGTTCCTTGGTCACCATCTGCGCCATGTGGGGCGGCTGTTCTTCCCAACCGCCTTCCGTGTTCGCCCATGCCCACTTGCCGATCCCTATCGTCTCGACCGGGGCATCCTCGGTCGGCGAAACGATCTTCGAGTACAAGCGGTCGGGCGCCACATAGTCGATCGTCCTGACGAGAGGACCGTTCGGCGTCTCGGTCGTGGCGACTGTTCGGAATGCGGTCGCAGACCGTTGCTTCACGAACGCTGCTTCAACCTCACCTTTGCACTTGTCGTCGGCATGAGCCGGCGTCACCGAGACCGCGGCAACGGCCAGTAGAACGGCGCAACGCATCTTCGTTAGTCCTCCCAAAGACCTTGTGATTTTTTGGCCCTTATACGGGGCCCTGCGCCCACATGGTGCTTAAATCTGGGAAAGGTTGCCGGAACGGTGAAAGGACGGGTGAAAGGCTGGCCCCGTTCAGCCAGGAGCGGCGCGCTGACCCCGTCCGAAGGCTGCACACGGATCGCCCCGCTCGGCACGCGGCGTGAAAACGATGAAATCTGCTGTTGGCGCACCATCCGGGCCGCGCGCGACATAAGCGTCGGCTGTGTCGCGCCCGGTCTCTACGTCCACGAAGGCAACGAAAATAACGTCCACGTCCGGTGCCCGCGCCCGGATGTACCACGGCACACCTCGATCCTTCCGACCGTGATTGTTGCCCGTAAAAAGGATCGCCGATCCGTATTCGCCCAAAGCTCCGAGAGTTGCATCCGCGAGTTGAGCATCCCGAAACCGCTGGGCGACCGCCATAGGCCCAAGCGCCGCCTCGGGCATTGCCCCGCAATGCGCCGTTCGGATCTCGTCTTCAAGTGCCACTGCCAGTTCCGGTTCGAGTGGTCTGTCCAAACCGAGCCGGGCCTGCAATGCGGCTGGAATTCCGGCCCACCCATTTCGCGCAGCGCTCATGATGTCGGCCCGGTCCGGGTCCGCGGCGATGATGGGGAGGCCGCTGCGGAGCGCCGCCCCGAGGAGCGTGTCGTATTGATAAGTATCCCAGCCCGACTTTGCCCATCCAGCGCTCTGTTTGAAGGACTCGAGATCGTTCCGGGCTGGCGTACTAGTCGGCAGGGCCAGGTGGGCATCGATCCCGGGTTGCTGACCACGTTTGAATTGTTCGAAGACGAGCCCTGGCGCCTGGCCGCTCTCCTCGACTATGGCCTGAAGCAGACGCGCCCGAGCGACGTGATGCGTGGGATTGTCGTGGACCTCTCCGAGAATGATGGCTGTCGAGCCCTGACGAACCTTTTCGGCCAGAATGCGGACGAGGGCGCCAAGCTCCTCTGTGCCAGCGCATCCCGTTTCCCGGATTTGATCGGCAGAACCCTGAGCGCTGAGTGGAATAGCGCGTCCGACCAGCACATGCCGCTCGTCAGCCCACATTCGGGCCAACTCCATGGCGGCGGCATCGGAAGGATTGGCGGCGACACACGCCATGGACGGAGTGCACGCGAGCGTGACGCACGAGAAGACAAGACCGATAACGGCATGAAATGGGCGCATGGGACTTCTACGCCGATGGGTCACGGCCGGATGGGCAGCTTTGTCCGTCCCGTATCAACGCTCTTTGACGGCCGCCGATCCCTTCCGCGCGCGCATGTAATTCGCGAACCGCGTGAAGAGGTAGTGGCTGTCCTGAGGACCGGGCGACGCCTCGGGGTGATGCTGGACCGAGAACACAGGTTCGCCATCGAGCTGCAGGCCGCAATTCGACCCGTCGAAAAGTGAAACGTGTGTCTCCTTGACCCCGGCCGGCAACGTCTCCCGGTCGACGGCGAACCCGTGGTTCATCGAGACGATTTCCACCTTGTCCGTCGTGAAGTCCTTCACGGGATGGTTGGCGCCATGGTGGCCCTGGTGCATCTTCTTCGTCGTCGCGCCGAGCGCCAAGCCCAGCATCTGGTGTCCGAGGCAGATGCCGAACACCGGCAGGCCGCTCGCGACGATCTTCTTGATTTCCGGCACGGCGTAGACGCCGGTAGCTGCCGGATCGCCAGGCCCGTTCGACAGGAATACGCCGTCAGGCTTTCGAGCGAGAACATCGTCCGCCGGTGTCGTGGCCGGCACGACGGTGACTTTGCACCCCGCGTTCGCAAGGCAGCGCAGAATGTTGGTCTTGAGCCCGTAGTCATAGGCGACCACGTGGAACTCGGGCGCCTCGTTGCGTGGATATCCTTTGCCCCACACCCAGCGCATCTCGTCCCACGCGTAACTCTGCCCGCTCGTTACATCGGGAACAAGATCCAGTCCCAGAAGCCCCGGCCACGCAGCCGCTTCCGCCTTGAGGACGTCGAGATCAAAGACACCCGACGGCTCGTGCGCGATGACGCCGTTCGGCATCCCCTTCTCGCGAATGCGCGCCGTCAATGCACGCGTGTCGATGCCCGCGATGGCGATGATCCCGCGCGCCTTGAGCCACGCATCGAGATGCTCGACCGCCCGGTAATTGGACGCGTCGGTGATCGGCGCGCGCAGGACGCAGCCGCGAACGCCCGAACGCGCTGCAAGGTTCGACGTCTCACTATCGTCCGCGTTGGTGCCGACGTTGCCGATGTGCGGGAACGTGAACGTGATGATCTGCCCCGCATAGGAGGGGTCGGTCAGGATCTCCTGATAGCCCGTCATAGCGGTGTTGAAGCACACTTCGCCCGTCGCGCGTCCCGTGGCGCCGAGCCCAAGCCCCTCGATGACGGTGCCGTCGGCCAGGACGAGCCGCGCCGTCGTCGCTGTCTCAGTCCAGGGAAGGGGTGCGGTCATCGGGCTACCTTGGATAGGTCCTGAACCGAGCCCCGATGCGCGCTGGCCGGATGGGCCGCCCCACGAAACGTAGGACCGGCGGATCGCGAGCAGGCAGGCACCGATGGGACTTGGCCGAGATGCAGAAAATTCGGCCGGAACCTAGGGGATAGGCCTCCATAAATCAAGGAAGGGTCACCCCGAGCGACAACACGTCTGATCTGCTGCGCGCCCGGAATTCCGGGGGATAGGACAACGGAGCGAAAGAAGGAGCCCGCGAAGCGCTTGAAGCTCGAGGAACATGCTCCTAAACCACCCCGGACCCGAGCGACCGGAGCTTCAAATGCGGACGCGACTGACCGACGACATCAAGCAAGCCATGCGCAGCGGCGACAAGAAGCGGCTCGGAACACTGCGTCTCATCCAGGCCGCCATCAAGGACCGCGACCTTAACATCGGCATGGACTCCAAGGGCCAGCCATCCGGTATGGACCGCATTTCGGATGCCGACATCCTCTCGCTTCTGCAGAAGATGATCAAACAGCGCCGCGAGAGCATCGCGACCTATGCCGGCGCCGGGCGGACCGACCTCGTCGAGCAGGAAGAGGCGGAAATCGTCGTCATCGAGGACTATCTGCCGAGGCAGATGGACGGGTCGGAGATTGAGACCGCCGTCGCCTCGGTCATCGGAGAAATTGGCGCCATCGGATTGAAGGACATGGGCCGGACGATGGCCGTCCTGAAGGAGCGTTTCACGGGCCGGATGGACTTTGCCAAGGCCAGCGCCATGCTGAAGGAACGACTGAAGTAGTACGGCAAAGTGCTCGAAGCGGAACCCTGGCAGACCTGTGGATTTCAAGGACATTTCCGCCCCTCGCGCGCCGTCAGCCAGGGCGACCCGGACGAATCACATATCGTTCCCCTGATTCGACAGCGAACGGCCGCCCCGATCTCCCATGCGCTTCCCGCCGCAAATTCTCGACGAGATTCGCGCCCGGCTCTCCGTGAGCCAGGTCGTCGGCCGGCGCGTGGCATTGAAGAAAAAGGGCCGCGAATGGGTCGGTCTGTCGCCCTTCAAGGCCGAGAAAACACCGTCTTTCTACGTGAACGACCAGAAGGGCTTCTACCACTGCTTCTCGTCCGGCGAGCACGGCGACATCTTCACGTTCCTGATGAAAACCGAAGGGCTCGAATTTCCCGAAGCCGTCGAGCGGCTCGCCGCTGACGCGGGCGTGACGTTGCCCAAACCCGAGCCCCGCGACCGCGAGTTCGTCGACGAGCGCCAGCGCCTCCTGGAAATCGTCGCCGTCTCGCAGGACTTCTTCGTTGCGGCTCTTGGTTCGTCACAAGGTCTGGAAGCCCGCCGCTACCTCGAACGGCGCGGCGTCCGCCGCGAGACGATCCAGGCCTTCGGCCTTGGCTTCGCTCCGCCCGGCCGCCGCACGCTCCTCGAACACTTGCGGGCCAAGGGCTACGCACTCACTGAGATGATCCGCTCCGGCATGATCATCGGCGGCGAGGACATCGCCGAACCCTACGACCGGTTCCGCAACCGCGTTATGTTTCCGATCGCCGACTTAAAGGGCCGTCCGATCGCCTTCGGCGGCCGCGCGCTCGACCCGGATGCGCCGGCGAAATACCTGAATTCGCCCGAAACGCCGCTCTTTCATAAGGGCGCCAATCTCTACAACGCACACCGCGCGCGGCCCCTGGCGCACGAAAAGAACCGCATCATCGCCGTCGAAGGCTACATGGACGTCGTCGCCATGACCGAGGCCGGCGTCGGCGAGTCCGTGGCGCCACTCGGCACCGCGCTGACCGAGGACCAACTGAAACTCCTCTGGCGCATGACGCCCGAGCCCGTTCTCTGCTTCGACGGCGACAGCGCAGGCAAGAAGGCTGCATGGCGTGCGATCGACGTCGCCCTCCCGCACTTGCGACCCGGCCAGAGCATCGCATTCGCCTTCCTGCCCGACGGCCTCGACCCCGATGATCTCGTCCGCCAGCAGGGATCGGAGGCCCTTGAAGGCGTCCTGACGGCAGCCCGGCCCATGGCCGACGTCCTCTTCGAACGCGAGTGGGCACAAGGAAACTGGTCGACGCCGGAACGCCGCGCCGGACTGGAACAGCAGGTCCGGTTGCTCATCGCACGGATCGAGGACCCGGCGGTCCGCCACCAGTATGAACGCGAGATGCGCCAGCGACTTGCCGCGTCCTGGGCATCCGGCTGGGGGGCTTCGGCACAAGGACAACCAAACCGGCGCGCGCCGGTGAATGCGCCGGGCGGGCCGCGACCCTATGACGGTGCCACGCCCTGGCGGGGACGCGGTCAGGGAGCCGGCTTTCCTGGACGCGGCGGCCGGGGTGCCGGAGCACGGGGCACGGGCGGACGGTACGCCGATCCCACTCCCGGACGCCTGCCGCCATCCCAAAGCTTGGTCGCGAGCCCCCTGGCCCGAGGCGACGCCGGCCGCCCGCCGGACAGGGAACTCCTGATTTTGCGGGCGGTCTTGAACCATGTTTGGCTGGCCGAGGCCTTCGCTGAGGAAATCGCCGCCCTGCCGCTCACCTCCCCGGCCCTCGCGCGGCTACGGGACGCTATTCTTTCCACGCTTTCACTTGACAATTCTCTTGACAGCCTCGCGCTCCGCACCAATTTGGCCTCTGTGGGCCTAGGAGCCGTCGTCGGAATGGTCGATCGCTCCGCCACCCACAAATGCGACCGGTTCGCAGAGCCCGACACGGAACGCACCGAGGTGGAAGTTGGCTGGCGCCACGCCCTCGCGTTGCATGATCTGCACGTCGGTCTCAAGGCGGCCCTCGAAAGCGCTGAGCGGGCTTGGCACGAAGATCGCAGCGAGGATGCCTACGGGCGGATTCGCGAGATCAAGGCCGAGCTAGAACGGCTTGGCGGTTTCGAGAACCCGGAAACTCGCGACGACGCCTGGGGTTGAGAGGTGCGATCGTGATGAGCCGCCTGAGACGTGAGACGGGAATTCAAATGGCGGCGTGGCGGAGCCGCTGCCAATTTGGCACGGGCCGACCCGTCGTCCGAGCCTGAAGCACACCACCGAAACATTCGTCGATCCCCGGAAGAGCGCGAGAGGCCGCCGGGCGAGAGATCGAGACGAACCAGAGCGAGAGCGAGAACAGATGAGCCGCGCGCCGCAAGCCAAGACGACGACGCCGTCCCCGAAGCGCAATCAGGCTGCCGCTGGCGCCACGCCCGCCCGATCCGAGGATCAGGCGACCGAGGCGCCCGAGCGTGACAGCCCGCTGCTCGACCTGTCCGATGCGGCGGTGAAACGGCTTTTGAAGACCGCCAAGGCGCGCGGGTACGTCACCTATGATGAGCTGAACGCCGTGCTCCCCTCGGAGGAAGTCTCTTCCGAGCAGATCGAAGACACGATGGCCATGCTCTCGGACATGGGCATCAATGTCGTCGAACAGGAAGAGGCGGAAGAACCGCAGGAAGCGGCCGAAGAGACGGGTGACGACGAGGAAGGCCGAGCGCTGACGCAAACGACGGCGCTCGCCAAGACCGAGACCCGTGCGGAGCCGACCGAGCGCACCGACGACCCGGTTCGGATGTATCTCCGCGAGATGGGGCGCGTCGAACTCCTCTCCCGCGAAGGCGAGATCGCCATCGCGAAGCGCATCGAGGCCGGCCGTGAGGCGATGATCGCCGGTCTCTGCGAGAGCCCGCTGACGTTCCAGGCGATCATCATCTGGCGCGACGAACTGAATGAGGGGAAGATCCTCCTCCGCGACATCATCGATCTCGAAGCCACCTACGAGGGTCCGGAAGCCAAGCAGCCGCCCGTGATCGGCGAGGATGGAGCCGGAGAAGCCGCGGAGGGTGAGCCCGGAGCCGAAGGCGCAGCACCGCCCGGTGAATTGGACGACGAGGAGGACTTCGAGAACGCGCTCTCGCTCGCGGCGATGGAAGCGGAATTGAAGCCCAAAGTGCTCGAAACCTTCGATCGCATCGCGGGCACCTACAAGAAGCTCCGCAAGCAGCAGGACAAGAAGCTCGAGCAGCAGGCCGCGGGCGAGCAGGGCTCCAAGCAGCAGCAAAAGGCGTACGACAAGCTCCGCGACGAGATCATCGTCGACGTAAAGAGCTTGTCGCTCAACAACGCCCGTATCGAGAGCCTCGTCGAGCAGCTCTACGCGATCAACAAGCGGCTCGTCGGCTTCGAGGGCCGCCTCATGCGCCTGGCAGACAGCTATGGCGTACCGCGCCAGGAATTCCTCGACGAATACTTCGGCAACGAACTCGACCAGACATGGCTCGACCGCATGGCCCAGAAAGGCCGCAAATGGGGCCAGTTCATCAAGAACGAGCGCACCGCCGTCGTCGTCATTCGCGGAGATATCACCACGCTCGCAACCGAGACCGGCCTCGAAATCCCCGAATTCCGCCGCATCGTGAAGGCGGTCCAGAAGGGCGAGCGCGAGGCCCGGCAGGCGAAGAAGGAAATGGTCGAGGCGAACCTCCGCCTCGTCATATCGATCGCCAAGAAGTACACCAACCGCGGCCTCCAGTTCCTTGACCTCATCCAGGAAGGCAACATCGGCCTCATGAAGGCGGTCGACAAGTTCGAGTACCGCCGCGGCTACAAGTTCTCGACCTACGCCACGTGGTGGATCCGGCAGGCCATCACGCGCTCGATCGCCGATCAGGCGCGCACGATCCGCATCCCGGTCCATATGATCGAGACGATCAACAAGATCGTCCGAACGTCGCGCCAGATGCTGCACGAGATCGGCCGCGAGCCGACGCCCGAGGAACTGGCCGAAAAGCTTGCCATGCCGCTCGAAAAAGTGCGCAAGGTTCTGAAGATCGCCAAGGAACCGATCAGCCTCGAAACGCCGATCGGCGACGAGGAGGACAGCCACCTGGGCGACTTCATCGAGGACCGCAACGCCGTCCTGCCGATCGACGCCGCGATCCAGTCGAACCTGCGCGAGACGACGACCCGCGTGCTCGCCTCGCTGACCCCGCGCGAAGAGCGCGTGCTCCGCATGCGCTTCGGCATCGGCATGAACACCGACCACACGCTCGAGGAAGTCGGCCAGCAGTTCTCGGTGACGCGCGAGCGCATCCGCCAGATCGAGGCAAAGGCGCTGCGCAAGCTCAAGCACCCGAGCCGGTCACGGAAGCTCCGCAGCTTCTTGGACAACTGATCTCAGTCCAACACCAAAAAAAACGCGAGGCCACCCATGCTCGACATGCTGAACCTCGAGCATCGCGCCCAGAGCGTCATCACGCATTGGGCGTTCATGCACCGCATGACGCTCGCGATTATCCTCTGGGCCATGATCATCGCCGGCGGGCTCGCGATCGGCATGGCGGGCTACGCGTACAGTGAAGACATGCCCTGGGACGACGCGTTCCTGAACGCCGCGATGATCCTCTCCGGCATGGGCCCTGTTTCCGAGCTGAAGACCGAGGCGGGCAAGCTGTTCGCTGGCTGCTATGCGATCTTCTCCGGCCTCTTGATCGTCATCGCGACCGGCGTCGTGCTGGCCCCGGTCTTCCATCGGATCCTGCATCGCTTCCATGTGCCGGTCGACGACGGCGAGTAAGCGCTCTCGATGGTGTCGGGAGAAGCGCGTCCATTCCTGTCCCCAAGGCTGATAGGTCTCTGACCCAACGGACGCGATTGTGGACGAGCAGCAACAGTGTGCCGCCTCCGCCATTGCAACAGCGCGATGAACGCCGCATCTTGATCGGAACGACCGCAGGACGGGGGACCTGTCGCCGATCTCGAACCGCCGCACGCGCGCGGCCGCCCCCTCACGAGCCCCGAGACGGCGAGGAGACGGCGATCCATGACCCTTTCGACCGCGACGAAGACGATCCTCATCACCGGTGCCTCGCGCGGAATAGGTCTGGCAGCGGCGGAAATGTTCGCTGCCCGCGGCTGGCAGGTCGCAGCCACCATGCGCTCGCCCAATACCGCGATCCTGACCGCGGACGGGAACCGCATCCGCACCTATCGCCTTGACGTCACCGACACCGAAAGCGTGAACCTCGCGATCGAGGCCGTGCTCGCGGATTGCGGTCGCATCGACGCCGTCGTGAACAACGCCGGCTATTGCCTCCCCGGCGCCTTCGAAGCGCAATCGGAGGAGGATTTTCGCCGACATATCGAGACCAATCTCATGGGCGCCATGCGCGTCACGCGCGCCGTGCTGCCCGCGATGCGCGCCCAGGGCGGCGGCCGGATCATCAATATGAGTTCCATCTGCGGGCGCATGACCCTGCCGCTCTACACCGGCTATTGTGCGAGCAAGTGGGCCATCGAAGGCTTCACAGAGGCGCTCGGATTTGAACTCCGGCGCCACAATATCAAGGTGAAGCTCATCGAGCCCGGCGTCTTCCGGACCGGCTCCTTCGATCAACAGATGCAGGACTTGGCGGAACGCCGCGGACACGCCGCCTACGACGACTTCGTCGCCGACGTTCTGCCCCGCATGGCCGATGCGGAACGCGCCGCACCCGGACCGGCTGCGGTCGCCGAAGCCATCTGGCGCGCCGCGACCGACTGCTGGCCTCGCCTGCGTTATAGTCCGCGCGGAACCGCAACTCTCGCCGCCCGCCAGATCGTGCCCGACGTGCTGTTCGTGCGTGGCGTCCGCCGCCTGTTGAACGCCTGGTAACGCCGAGCGAGGCCACCCAATGGTTCAAACAAGCCCATTCAACTTCGGCTTCCTTCAAGAGTTCGGCGTACCGCTGCGCCGCTTCTCCAAAGGCGACATGCTCATGAAATCTGGCGATCCAGGCCACGACATGATCGTCGTGCTGGAGGGCCAGCTCGATATCCGTATCGACGGGGCGACGACCGAGACGATCGGCATCCACGGCATCGCCGGCGAAATGGCGCTCATCGACAACGCGCCCCGCAGTGCCACGGTCGTCGCGGCGACAGCGGGCGAAGTAGCCGTCATCGATCGCGCGACATTCCTCGACCTCGTGCGTGAGATGCCCGCGTTCTCGCTCTTTGTGATGCACGCGCTTGCCACGCGGCTGAGGCGCAAGAGCGGGAAGGATTGAACGAGGCGACCGGGTTGCCCGAATGCTCAGTCGATCGCGACGATCTCGGCGTCCCCGCCCGCGACGGCCACCCGATCCCCGACCGATTTCCCCGCCAGCGCTCGCGCCAGCGGCGAGACATACGAGATCGTTCCGCGCGACGGATCCGCCTCATCTTCACCGACGATCCGCCACGTGACGACGCGCCCGTCCGGCCGCTCGAGCGTGACGGTCGCGCCGAAGGCGATGCTCTCGCGCCCGTATTGCGGCACGACGAGTTCCGCGGTGGCACGCCGCTCGGTCCAGTACCGGAGATCGCGAGCGGTTCGCATGAGGAGCAAACGGTCGCCCGCCTGCTGAGCTTCGGCATAAGCGGCGCCGAGGCGACGAAGCTCGGCCTCGATCCCGGCGAGGCCTTCGGGCGTGACAAGGTTTGGATGGGGCGAGATCGGACGGTCGGGCAGGTCATCGACGCCTTCCCCGCCGTCGTCGTCTTTGACGAATGCGCGGCTCATGATGGAACTATAGACGCAAATCAACCCGAGGCACGGCAAATCCAATCCATGCGCCAGACCCATGACATTTGCACGGTCGAAATCCACACTCCCGGCCTCGTCGAGATCACGGATCGCATTTCACGATCCGTCGAAAACATTGGCATGTCGGCCGGTCTCGTCACGATCTTCTGCCGGCACACGTCCGCCTCGCTCCTCATTCAGGAGAACGCCGATCCCGACGTCGTGCGCGACCTCGATGCCTTCTTCCGGCGGCTTGTTCCCGAAGGCGATCCGCTGTTCGTCCACACCGCCGAAGGGCCAGACGACATGCCCGCTCATGTGAAGGCGGCGCTGACACAAACGTCTCTGACGATTCCCCTGCTCGACGGCCGATTGGCGCTCGGCCGCTGGCAGGGCATCTATCTTTTCGAGCACCGGCGGCGACCGCATCGTCGCGAGATCGTGATCTCTGCAATCGGAGAGTGAGCCATCGCCAACGGGCAACACCTCGGTCCTGAACCTGGGTTGTGATCAGTGCTGCAGCGCTGTTTCGACCGCAGCCGCGATGTCCTCGATCCGATGCTTCGTGAGGTCTTTATCGATCCAGGCCGCCACGCGGCTCGAGAGCGGCTTATCGAACGCGCCGCGCAGGACGCCGAGAGCCACAGGCGGCGCCACGACCGCAAGCTGTTCGAAGGCTTCGCTCGCCGCGTCCGCCGCAAGGTCTTGAGCCAAGCCCTCGAGGAACTGTGCCTCTTGGCGCTCATGCAGGTCTGGCGCTTCGACGCCCGAGCGCCGGGTCCCGACCGATTCGAAGGCCCGTCCAGGCCGGTCTCTCCCGAGTTCATGCGACCGCGGTACGCGTTGATCGTATTCGCGAACGAGGGCGAGCCGGGGCTCCAATGCCGAGCCGCGGTTCTCGAGAACGAGTGCACGAGCCCCGTCGGCAACCACAACCCACATGCCGTGCTTGAGATGCATCGTTGCCTCCATTCAAGCGGCGTTGATCCAAAAACCGCGGGCAACCGTGCCACCGTAAGGCTGGCCGATCCTTGCCGAAGATCAAATTTGATGGTCGGTCGCGGGTCTAAACGGCAAGCCAATTTGCGGTGTCACGACCAGCGATAATTGAAACTGATCGAGATGCGCTCGGATCGCGCCTTGTTCATGGGCACCTCGTGCCGGAGCCAGCTTTCCCAGAGCAGCAGTGTGCCGGGCTTCGGCTCAATCGAAACGAACGTCCGGTTCTCCTCCCGTGCCCGCTGCCGGCGTGGCGGTGCGGCCATCATCATCGGGAGCCGGGGATCCTCGAAGCGAATGGCGCTGGCGCCGTCGGGAACCGAGACATAGACCGTGCCGCTGACGACGGAATGGGGATGAATGTGCGCGGTATGATACCCGCCCGGCTCCAGTACGTTGATCCAGATGCTGTCGAGAACGAGCTTCCGTCCGCCGAGGTCGAGATCCGCCTCGCGCGCGAATGCCTGCACGTGGGGCGACAGCGCCGTCGCCAGATCGGCGATCACAGGATCGCGCTCGACGAGATCCGTGAGCGATGCGTAGGACGTGTATCCGCCGTATCCGTTGGCCTTCGACCACGCCTGCCCAGCGCGATCATCCGAAGCGATCGCGAGCGCCGCATGTTCGAGGTCGGCGACAAGTCCGCGCGATCCTCCGCCCCCGAGTTCGTGACGGTAAATCCGCGTGACGAACAGTGATTTCAATTGCGCCATGCCCCTCCGTCTAACCCGTTCGGGTAGGCGAATAAAGTCCGCCGCGCGCCCGCGTCGCGCCGGAGAGGCCGATGCCCCCCTTGCGCCGAGGGGTCAACCTGATAATGAGGCCCCAATCCCCAATCCAGTCCGCCAATCCTGGCCCACCCGATCTATTCCGGAGACGACAGATGACCGACGCCGTCGAGAGCGCCCACCGCGTGGCGACTGCCCAGCTCATTCGCAGCTACTACGAAGCCTTCAATCGCGGCGACAGCGCCGGCATGCTGGCCTTCCTCACCGACGACGTCATCCACGACGTGAACCAGGGCGAGCGCCGTCAGGGCATCGAGAAGTTTCGCGCGTTCAACGCACGTATGGACCACCACTACAAGGAACAGCTGAAGGACATTGTCGTGATGGTCTCGAAGGACGGCAATCGCGCCTCCGCCGAGTTCAACGTCCACGGCGTCTACAAGAATACCGACGAAGGCCTGCCCCCAGCCAAGGGCCAGACCTACGTACTTCCGGCAGGCACGTTCTTCGCCATCCGCGACGGTAAAATCGCCCGCGTGACGACCTATTACAATCTGACCGACTGGATCGCCCAGGTCGCCCCCGAGATGGCCTGATCGCACGATCCCGAGGCTCGCGCGCAAAATGTCCGATACGAAAAAGAAGATCGACGTGCGGTCGCTCACGGGCGACGAGATCAGGGCCGTTCTCCCTGACCTAGCGCGGCTGCGCATCACGGTCTTCCGCGACTGGCCCTACCTCTACGACGGAACGCTGGCCTACGAGGAAAAATACCTCGCGACATTCGCGGCCGCGAAAGGCGCCGTCGTTATCGCCGCCTATGACGGGCCGCTCATGGTCGGCGCCTCGACCGGCGCCCCGATGATCGAGCACGCGGACGAATTCGGCGGCCCGTTCACCGCCGCCGGCCACGACATCGCGAAGATCTTCTATTGCGGCGAGAGCGTGCTTCTGAAGAGCCACCGCGGCTACGGCCTCGGTCACGCCTTCTTCGAGGGACGCGAAGCGCAAGCGCATAAACTCGGCGGCTTTACGCACTCGACGTTCTGCCGGGTCCTAAGGCCCGACGATCATCCGCTGAAGCCCGCGGACTACCAGCCCCTCGATCCCTTCTGGCGGAAGCGGGGCTACGAGTCCGTCGACATCTTCGCGACCTACGACTGGAAGGATATCGACCAGGCCGACGAGACGACCCATCGCATGCAGTTCTGGATGAAGAAGCTCTGACACGAATGCCGACGCCTTCGACCCTGACCGTCGCCTCGGCCCAGTACCCGATCGGAGAGCCCACGACGCTCGCCGAGTGGGAGACGAAGATCCGCGACTGGGTATCACGCGGCGCCGCGACCGGCGCCAAGCTTCTCGTGTTTCCCGAATACGCCGCGATCGAGCAGGCCGCAGCGCTAGGGCCCGAGACGAAATCGAGCCTCGAACTCACACTCTCGGGTGTCGCGAACCTTGCCGACGCCCGTGTCGCACTCCACCGCGAACTCGCCGCCGCGCACGGCGTCACGATCCTCGTCGGCTCGGGCCCGGTTCGAACCCCAGACGGCCGCTACGTCAACACCGCACAACTCGTGACGCCGTCGGGCACCGTCGGCGTTCAAGAGAAGATCGTGATGACACCCTTCGAGCGCGACTGGGGCATCTCGGCTGGCGGACCCCTGCGCGTCTTCGAAACGGCGCTCGGTAAGATCGCGATACTCATCTGCTACGACAGCGAGTTCCCGCTCCTCGCCCGCGCGCTCGCGGAAGCCGGCGCGGACATCATCCTGGTGCCGTCCTGCACCGAACGAATATCGGGCTATCATCGCGTCCGCACGGGGTCCAAGGCCCGCGCGCTCGAGAACACAGTCGCCACAGTGCAGAGCCCCACGGTCGGAGACGCGCTCTGGTCGCCCGCGGTTGATCGTAACGAGGGCGCGGCGGGCATCTATGTGCCGTCCGAGCATGGCGTCTCGGACGACGGTGTTCTCGCGGAAGGAACAGTCAATGCCGCACAATGGGTGACCGCGACGATCGATCTCGCACGCCTCGCGCGGGTCCGCGCGACCGGAGAAATGCGCAACTTTGCCGACTGGTCGCTTCAGCCGGGCGCTCAGAGCCTCAAGGACCGCGTCGAGATCGTCCCGCTGCCGTGACGAGCCTGCTGCACGCCGCTCAGTTCTCGAGCTTCCACGTCACGGTCACGTCGGCGGTGAGCGTCATCGATCCGCTTTCGATCGGCACAGCCGAATCCATCGCGGCCTTCGCCGCCCGGTAGAGGACTGGTGATCCGCCGCTCTGTCCTTCGACGATCGTGACGACGTCTCCGACCTTGGCGCCAGCCGCAGCGGCAAAAAGCTCGGCCCGGCGCCGCGCATTCGCAACCGCATCCTTGCGAGCCGCGTCGCGCAGAGTTTCGGCCGTGCTCGCTTCGAACGTCAGTCCGCTGACCTGATTGGCGCCGGCCCCGATCACGGCATCGAGCACCTCGCCCAAGCGCGCGAGATCGCGCACGACCACGTCGACCTGGTTCGAGACGCGATAGCCGTCGACGCGGGGCGCGGTGCCGTCCTGCGGATTGGTGTAACGCGGATCGACCGAGAACGACGACGTCTGGATGTCCTTGGCGTCGATCCCGTTCGCCTTGAGCGTCTGCAGGAGCCCGGCCATCGCCTTTGAGTTGTCGGCGAGCGCTTCCTTGGCGGTCGCCGCTTCCGCGACGACACCCGACGCGATTCGCGCCTGATCGGGCTTTGCGGTCGCAGTGCCAGAAGCCGAGACCGTGACCGTCCGCTGTGCTTTCATCATCTCGTCTCCGGCCATCGCTTTGCCCGAAATACCTCCGATCGCCAGGAAGGCCAGGGTGAGTGCCGTGCCGAGCGCCGCGTTCGCATGCTGCATGTCCGTCCTCCAGTGTAGGGGGCAGAAAGTACCGTACGGTGCGGCGGATTGAAGGCCGGTCCGCGGACTCGCAGGGCCGGAGGCTGGCCTGGAAGCCGACGCCCGAAAAAGCCCGTTGGACGAACACCACCCACACGCGCGTCGCTGCAGCGCACAGATCGCGCAGGCAACTCGGGTCGGGCACATTTCGCGTTCATTGAGTGTGACGAAGCCTCCTGCCCCCTGGGCAACAAACGGAACTGAACAAACCCGGTTCAACCGGCATCAGCCAACTTCGAGCCGGAACGGAGGATCGGGGAATTTCACAACGTCTACCGCGTGTTGCGTTGTCGCCAAACTGTAATGATCGTGTGACAGCTTTCGTCATATGAACGCCGCAAACAATGGATGATCGGAATGCGTTTGGACCAAATCGAAGTGGCTGGCGGAATCCTGAAGGTGAAGCTGACAGGTGCGCTTGATATCGCCGGTGCCGGCGAGATCGATTTGCCCTTCAGCATCATTTCCGGCCAATACGATCGAGTGATCGTCGATTTCACGGATGTGTCGTTCCTGGCCTCGATCGGTATCCGGACCTTGGTGAAGGCCGCGCGCACCATCGGAAACCGGAACGGCAGGCTCGTCGTCTTCAATCCGACGGACGAGGCCCGCAAAGTTCTGCGCTCGACGGGCATCGATACGATCGTCCCCGTCGTCGCGGACGAGAAGGCCGCGATCGCAGAGTGTAGTAGATGATCCTTTCCGATCGGATCAGCTTAAAGCCGAACGCTCTCGAAGTTGTACGGCTCAATGAATGGCTCGATCGGAAGTTCACGGAAAGTGGTCTCGATAGGTCCCTGGCGGCCGATCTGAAGCTCTGTCTCAACGAGATCGTAGCCAATCTCATCAGCTATTCATTCAAGCAAACTCCCGACCCATTGATGGTCATCGACGTCACGCTTCGCCAAGACTCCGCGGCCGCAACAGTCTCGGACAACGGTCCATACTTCGATCTCCGCGAATGGACGTCGGCAAAGGACAGAGACTTGATGACCGGAGAGCTCGGCGGCTTCGGCATCGCCCTCATCAAAGAGCGGGCGAGCCAAATCGACTACACGCGCGTCGACGGGATGAACCGGCTGAGAATCGTCTGTGAGGCCACGAACGCCTGATCCGCTCGGCGACGCTCGTCTGATGCCCGCCTTCGGGGCTTCATCGGCCAACCTGCCACGTCTTCGATGGAGCCGCCATGATCGCGGAATTCGTCGTCGACGCTCACGTTGGCCGTGTGGGCGTGAGGTCCAGTCCTCGTGACATGACGAGGTTTCGCACACCCCGAAGCTGGTGTAGAAGTCGCCCCTCGCAGAGCGCCCCGTGGGCCCGTAGCTCAACGGTTAGAGCTGGCGGCTCATAACCGCCTGGTTGCAGGTTCGAGTCCTGCCGGGCCCACCACCTCTGTTCCGAACGATCGGGAGAACCATGCAGACCATCTGTTGCATGAAGTGGGGCAAGCGCTACCCCGCCGAATACGCCAACCGGCTCTGGTCGATGGTGAAGCGCAACACCCGCCGGCCGACGCGCCTCGTCTGCTACACCGACGACACGACCGGTTGCGATCCCGAGATCGTAGCACTTCCCCTCCCCCCGATCACGCTACCCGAACGGGTGAAGTGGAAGCCCTGGCGCAAGATCTCGCTCTGGGCGCCGACGGTATCGGGCCTCGAAGGTGACGTCCTTTTCCTCGATCTCGACCTCGTCGTAACCGGCCCGCTCGACGAATTTTTCGACTATCGACCCGAAGCGACGTTCTGCGTGATCGAGAACTGGACGCAGATGGGTTCGGGCATCGGCAACACCTCCGTCTATCGCTTCCGCGTCGGATCGCATCCGTATATCTATCAGCGGCTGATGTCCGATCCGGAAGCAGTCCTTGCCGCCCATCCCAACAGCCAGACCTACATTTCGCGGACAATCACCGAGAAGGTCTTCTGGCCGGCCGAATGGTGCGAAAGTTTCAAGCACACGCTGATGCCGAAGTGGCCGCTGAACTTCTTCCAGACGGCCAAGCTGCCGCCGGAAACACGCGTCGTCGCATTCACCGGCAAACCCGATCCCGACGAGGCGCGCGACGGCCGCTGGGGCGAGGAAAAGGCGTGGAAGAAGATCTACAAACACGTCCGCCCGACGCCCTGGATCGCGGAGCATTGGCGGTAGTGATGACGATGAGAAGCGGAGCCCCGCGGCGCCTCACCCGCTGAGGCGCGCATAGATCGGCGTGATGACGCTGTTGATCGCGCGATTGACGAGACGGGGCTTCTCGCCGGCCTTGTTCGAATGCGGCACCGGCTCCGCCGGAACGGCCGCGCCGACGAGCGGACAGAGGACATTCCACCCGTCCCCGCGTTCGAGGCAAATCTCCGCCATCGCGCCGGGATGGGCCGCGAAATAATGTCTAACATCAGAATTGTGCCGCTCGTAGATCGCCTTGAACGCGGCTTCGTGCCCGTCCGGCCGATAATGGCCGTATGTCGCCCACATGCCGCGAAACGGGCTCGAGCCGCGACCATGATTGACGAGACTCTGGAACCATTTCTGGGGCGAGGCTCTCGTCGTCAGGACGAAGCGGATGTCGTTCCCGAACCGCTGGTGCGCGTGGCCATAGACGAGCGGCCAGGGCCAGTCTTCGAAGGCATCGTAGACGTCGAGTAATTCATCGACGCCGGCCATGTCGCCCGCTCTGACCGCCGGCAGGAGCTTCTTTCTAGGACCGCACACCCGGTAGCCGAGCATTTCGAGCATCGTGCGCAACGTCGACGTGCCCGTCTTCGAGAGACCGACCACCATGACCTTCGGCTTGCGCACCACGCTTCTGTCCATGAAGCCCTGTTCTATCGAGCCTCAGGCCGCGGAGCAGTCGCGGACGCTTGACCCGCCGCACGCCAATCGACGACCGCCGCGACCGAGACCATTATCCACCCGAGAATGAGCGTCATACCCCCGATCGGTGCGGCCATCGGAAAGAGCCGGAAGCCGCCCACTTTCTCCGCGGCAATGGCCCCGGAGAAAAGCGCGACGCCGAGAAGTATGAGCCGCGCCGCGACGCGCCACCACCCCGGCGCACCACGCGACTGCGCACTCCAGGCCGAGAGCGCCAGGACCGCCGTTGCGTGAAGCATCAGGAAATTGGCCGCGGTGACGAGCGCGGGATCGGGCACGCGGTGGGCCGCGACCGATGCCAGCACGACGCCCGCCGCGCCAATCAGTCCCGCTGCGATGGCGATCCCGAGATCGGCGCGCGGGCTTTCGTCAAAGCGCGCCATGAGGCGTCTCCCTCACGCGAGATCGGCGGCAACACGCACGGTGATCATCTTGTCGGGATTGCGTGGCGGCTCACCCTTGGCGAGCTTGTCGACGGCATCCATGCCGTCCGTCACCTTGCCCCAGACCGTATACTGCTTGTCGAGGAACGTGGCGTCATCAAAACAGATGAAGAACTGGCTGTTCGCGGAATTGGGGTTCGACGAGCGCGCCATCGAGCAGACGCCGCGCACGTGCGGCTCGGCATTGAATTCAGCTGGCAGGTTCGGCAGCTTCGATCCACCCGTTCCCCGTCCCTGCGGACAACCCGTCTGAGCCATGAAACCCGCGATGACGCGATGGAACACGATCCCGTCGTAGAACTTCTCGCGCGCGAGCGCCTTGATCCGTTCGACATGCTTCGGCGCGAGATCGGGCCGAAGCGCGATCGTCACGCGGCCCTGGCTGGTCTCGATGATGAGGGTGTTCTCGGCATCGGTCGTATCGGCCATTCCGTGGCTCCTCTCGTTCATTGACAATGTTGCACCGGCCGCCGGTCGACGGCGCCGAGCGGTTCCATCGCTGAGCGGCGGCCCTATTGGCCAGCCGTACCGAGCGTCATCTTGATGATCTTGTCGGGCTTCGGCGGCGGCTCGCCCTTCGCGATCTGATCGACATGCTGCATGCCGTCGATCACCTGCCCCCAGATCGTATATTGCCCGTTGAGGCTCGGCGTGTGCTGGAATGTGATGAAGAACTGGCTGTTGGCGCTGTTGGGGTCCATGGTCCGCGCCGCGCCGATCGTCCCGCGCTCATAGGGCGTCGGAGTGAACTCGGCCGGGAGATCGGGATATTTCGAGCCGCCAGCGCCCGTGCCGGTCGGATCACCCGTCTGCGCCATGAAGCCCGGGATCACGCGATGGAAAATGATGCCATCGTAAAAGCCCTCCGAAACCAGCTGCTTCACGCGCGCCACATGCTGAGGAGCAAGATCAGGCCGGAGCTTGATCGTCACCTTGCCGGTCTTCAATTCCATGACGACGGTCTCGTTCGCGGCTCCCGCGGGTGCTGCTGCCGGAGTCGCGCCCGCGGCACTCGGAGAGGCGATATTGGGGCCCGACGCATTCCCACACGCGACGAGAAGTGCCGCCGCGGCGAAGGGTGCGAGGAGAGTGGCGAAGCGCATCGAGGACTGTCCTGTTGTTCCCAGCCGAGGCCCAAATGGTCCGGCGGGGCCGGTCGACACCGGCCGATGCCGTTCTTATGGCCACCGGGACCGAACGAGGCAAGTACGGTCTGCTAAATGGTGGATTTGGGTGCTGTTTTCGATCCTCTCGCCCGTCTGGCCGAATGCGGGGGCTCGGACGGCGTGGGCCCAGCAGACCGGGCGACTCCCGGGGCCGAAGCCCTGTATGGCGAGAGACGACCGGCGAGGTCTTGCACGATGCCGGCCGCCGAAAGGGTAACCCCCTCCTCGCGGAGACGATACACCTGATCCATGCGCCGGGCGTGGCGTCCGATGGCGCCCCCGTTCTGCACGACCCTGTGCCAGGGAACCGTCTGGAACTCGCTCGGGTCGAGGCCCGCGAGAATACTGGCGATCCGCCGCTCGTGAACGCCGAGCGCCGCCGCCAGCGTGCCGAGCGTCGTCACGCGCCCCGACGGGACACTCATGACTATCGCCAGCACATCGGCCCTCAACGGGGAGCGATTGGCCAAGCGCACCACCGGCAGGCTCCGTTCAGGAAACTTTTTTCTTGAGCAGGCGCGCGACCTCGGCCGAGACAAACGGGCTCGGGTCGCCGCCCATCTGCGCGACCGCGCGCACGAGATTGGCCGCGATGTGCCGGACGCCCGGCGAAGCCGCGACGAACACCGTCTCGATGCCCGGTTCCATTTCACCGTTCATGCCGGCCATCTGCATCTCATAGTCGAAATCAGTTCCGTCCCTGAGACCACGCACAATGACAGTCGCGCCGTGCGTGCGCGCGGCCTCGACCGCAAGACCCGAGAACGTGACGATCTTGACATCCGTCCCGAGCCCGGCGGCCAGCGCCTGCGTCTCGCCTGCGAGCATCTCGCGGCGCTCCTCGGCGGAGAACATCGGCGCTTTGCCGGGGTTGACCCCAATGCCGATCACGAGCCGGTCGACAAGCCGGCACGCCCGGGCGATCACGTCCGTATGGCCGTGCGTCACGGGATCGAAAGAGCCGGAGTAAAAGCCGATACGCGTCATCAGCACTACTACGCACGACCGTCTCGAAGCCGCAAGCGCAGGCAGCCGATGAGCCCAAAGAGATGGTAAAGGCAGCGAACGCGAAAGGCCCGGTCCCGCGGCTGCGGAACCGGGCCCCATGATGTCTCGGCGCGATGTTACTTCAGCGGCACTTCGGTCCTCGACCCGAAAAGATCGAAGCGGTAGCCGACGCCCGCGCTGACGATGATCGGATCGAGATCGAACGAGCCGTGGAGCCGGTCACCGGCGGCATCGTTGATCGTCCATTCCGTCTCGAGCCAAGTCTTCTTCACATCCGCATTGAGATACCACCCGCCACCGAGCGAGATGTCGATGCCGGCCTGCAGTGTGAAGCCGACGGCATCGTCGATGCTCATCGATCCGCCGGGATCCTTGGAATCGGTATTGAAGAAGTTGATGTACTGGAATCCGACGCCCGCATAGGGCTTGAAAGCTCCGAAATTATCGAAATGGTACTGCAGCGTCACGGCCGGCGGAAAGATCCACGTATCCGCGATATCGACACCAGCCAGCGCCCCCTCGCCCTCGACATCGTGCTTGGCGAAGCAGCAGAAGAGTTCGAGCGCGACATTCTTCGTGACGAAATACGAGAGCGTCAGCGCCGGAATGACTTCGTCGGATATTTCGTAGGATCCGGCAGGCACAGCATTTGCCGCGCCATTGACCGAGATGCCCCCGGCTGACGTGTCCGGCAGAACGCCTGTCGCCAGCACCCGCACCATCACGTCGCCGCTTTCACTGCCGGCCAAGGCCGGAGCGCTCCCCGCCATTGTCAGCATCGCGACCACGAAGCCAACACCGCGCGCAGAACACGTCTTCATCATTGGGTCCCCCAAAATTCATGAGCTGCCGTCGCATGAGGCGCCGGACGACTCGTCATTCGACGCGCCGATCTTCACGGGGGCCGGCCATCGGCGACGAGGACAGAAAGCCCACTCCGGCTGTTACAGGTCATCCGCATTCGGAGTCCGGTGCACGTGTTGCCCGGCGATCACGTTTTTATTGATCAATATCAATTTGTTCCGTCCGGCCACCACCACATTCCTGCCCACGTCTGCGACACGGCGCAATTGTTGACCTCGATCAACACTCTGGCTGCGGAACAGGCCGAAGCTCAATCCATAGTCGCGAATGTCTCGCGACCCTCGGGAGAGTGAGCCTGACGATGACGATCCATACGACGCAGCGTCGCCGACCCGTGGCTGAGGCCCGGTTGCCGAACGGCCTCCAGGCGCATGTGTTCGAAACGGAATTCAATCGGCTGATGTCCGACGCGACGACCGTCCGCGTCCGGCGCGGCCAGCGCATCGCCATAGGCGCCGAGGAAACCGAGTGCCTCTATGTCGTCTCGACCGGCGTTCTCGCCCTTGAAGTTCCGATGCAAAGCCGTACGCGGCAGCTGCTGGCGCTCTATCACCCCGGCGACGTGTTCCGCTCGAGTCTGAGGCCCGGTATCGAAGGGGAGGCCCTCCGCGCCCTCTCCAACGGGGAACTCCGGCGCGCACCCTGGAGCGTCGTGGAGGCCCGCGCCGCCGAGAGTGCCGAATATCAGAAGTTCCTGGTCGACAAGCTCTCGAAATCCACCGCAGCACTTGCCCGGCATCTCGCCAGCATCGGTGGACTTTCGGGGCCCGAACGCGTCGCCGCTTACCTCGTTGCCGAAGCGCGCCGATCAGGCAAGGCGTCGGGTTCGGGCGTACTCCTCGAACTCGTGCCCTCGCGGGTCGACACGGCAGACTATCTCGCACTCAATGCCGATACGCTCTCCCGAATTTTCGGTCATTTCCAGGACAAAGGACTGCTTCAGCGGCGGGGCCGAAACGTCTACTGGCTTCCCAATCTGCAGGCGCTGATCCGTCTCGTGCCGTCCGGCATGTTTCCGTCCGAACCCTGCCGGCGCTGATCACCGGCCCATCGATCGGGGACGGCGGATGAGCGCCGTCGGCTGCGAGGGCGCCGAACCCCGTCAGCCGGCGTCCTCCTCGCCGTCCTCGTCAGTCTCCGTCACCCGCTCGACCGAGACCACGTGCTCTTCACTATCGGTCTTGAAGATGCGCACGCCCTGGGTGTTACGGCCCGCGATCCGGACATCGTCCACCGGGCAGCGGATCAATTGCCCGCCATCCGTCACGAGCATGATCTGATCGTTGTGCTCGACCGGGAACGAGGCGACGAGATCGCCATTGCGGTCGTTGACGACCATCGCGACGATACCTTTGCCGCCGCGCCCGCTCGTTCTGTATTCGTAGGATGACGAGCGCTTGCCGAACCCGTTCTCCGAGATCGTCAGGACAAACTGTTCCTTGGCGCCCAGTTCCGCATACCGCTCGGGCGAGAGATCCGCGCTGCCGTCGCTCTCCTCGTCCACTTCGGGTTCCGCGGCCGACGCTTCCCCGTCTTCGTCGCCCGCCGCACGCCGGACAGCGGCCGCCTGCTTCAGATACGCTGTGCGCTCGGCCGGCGACGCCTCGACGTGCGTCAGGATCGTCATGGAAATGATTTCGTCCCCATCATCAAGCCGGATGCCACGCACGCCGTCGGAATCGCGGCCCTTGAAGAGCCGCACCTCGTCCGCGATGAGGAAGCGGATGCACTGACCCTTGGCCGTCGTCAGCAGCACGTCGTCTTCGGGCCGGGCGATGGCAACCGAAACGATCCGGTCGCCGCCCTCGCCCCACTCCGCGTCGAGTTTCATGGCGATCTTGCCGTTCCGATTGATGTTCTCGAAATCGGAAAGCGCGTTGCGGCGCACGTTGCCCGAGCGCGTGGCGAACATGAGTTCGAGGCTCGACCACGTCGCATCATCCTCCGGCAGCGGAAGAATCGACGTGATGACCTCACCCTCCTCGAGCGGCAGCAGATTGACGAGCGCCTTGCCGGTCGATTGCGGCGTCGCCGCCGGGAGCCGCCACACCTTCATGCGGTAGCACATGCCCCGCGATGAAAAGAAAAGAACCGGAGTGTGCGTCGAGGTGACGAACATCTGCGTGACGAAATCCTCGTCGCGCGTCGACATTCCCGAGCGTCCCTTGCCGCCGCGCCGCTGGGCCCGGTAGGTCGAAAGCGGGACGCGCTTGATGTAGCCCTTGTGGCTGACCGTGACGACGACGTCTTCGCGCTGAATGAGGTCCTCGTCCTCGACCTCACCCTCGATGTCCATGATCTCGGTGCGGCGCGGAACGGCGAACTCCGACTTGATCGCCTCGAGTTCGCCCCGGACGATGTCGACGATCCGTGCCCTGGAGGAGAGGATGTCCAGATAGTCCTTGATCTGCTCGGCGAGCACCTTGAGTTCGTCCGCGATCTCGTCGCGGCCGAGGGCCGTAAGGCGCGAAAGGCGGAGTTCGAGGATCGCTTTCGCCTGCTCCTCAGAGAGCCGGTACGTCCCGTCCGCAGCCATCTTGTGGCGCGGATCCGCGATGAGATCGAGCAGCGGCGCCATATCCTTCGCCGGCCAGTCCCGCGCCATCAGCTGCTCTTTGGCATCAGCCGGCGAGGCCGCGTGACGGATGAGCTTGATGACCTCGTCGATGTTGGCGACCGCAATCGCCAAGCCGACCAGGACGTGGGCCCGTTCCCGCGATTTTGAAAGCAGGAACTTCGTGCGCCGCGTCACCACCTCCTGCCGGAAGCTGGTGAACGCCTCGATCATGTCTTTGAGATTGAACTGTTCGGGCTTGCCGCCGGAGAGCGCGATCATGTTGGCGCCGAACGTCGTCTGCAGGTCTGAGAACCGCCAGAGCTGGTTCAAGACGACGTCCGCAATCGCATCGCGCTTCAACTCGATGACGACCCGCATCCCTTCGCGGTTGCTCTCGTCCCAGAGATCGGAGATGCCCTCGACGCGCTTCTCGCGCACCATGTCCGCGATCTTCTCGATCAGCGTCTTTTTGTTCACCTGGTAGGGGATCGCCGTGACGATCAGGGCCTCGCGATCCTTGCGGATCTCTTCGACATGGACCTTCGCCCGCATGATGATCGAGCCGCGGCCCTTGTGATAGGCGCCGAGGATGCCGCCGCGGCCGAGAATCATCGCGCCTGTCGGAAAGTCGGGCCCAGGAATGAACTGCACGAGTTCGTCGATCGTGATCTCGGGGTTAGCAAGCTGCGCGAGGCATCCGTCGATGACTTCACCCAGGTTGTGCGGCGGAATGTTGGTCGCCATGCCGACCGCGATGCCGCCCGCGCCATTGACGAGCAGGTTCGGGAACTTCGCCGGCAACACCGACGGCTCCTGCTCGGAGCCGTCGTAGTTCTCCTGGTATTCGACGGTGTCTTTGTCGAGGTCGTCGAGCAGGCTCTCGGCGATCTTCTTCAGACGGCATTCGGTGTAGCGCATGGCCGCCGGCGGATCACCGTCGACCGAACCGAAGTTGCCCTGCCCGTCGACGAGCGGCACGCTCATCGAGAACTCCTGCGCCATGCGCACCAGAGCCTCGTAGACTGCGCTGTCGCCGTGCGGATGATATTTGCCGATGACGTCGCCGACGACGCGGGCCGACTTCTTGTACGACTTGTTCCAGTCGAGGCCGAGTTCCTTCATCCCGAACAGGATGCGCCGGTGCACGGGCTTCAAGCCGTCGCGCACATCGGGCAGCGCGCGACTGATGATGACGCTCATCGCGTATTCGAGATACGAGCGGCGCATCTCGTCGATGAGCTGGATCGGGCGGATGTCACTCGGGCTCTTACCCTCGCCGCCCGTTTCGTCGTCGCGCTTGTTGGCCAAGTCGTGAAGCCTTTTCTAATTGGTCCGGCGAACATTCCGCGTGGAACTTATCCGGCACTCATGGGTTTCTGATAGCCCCGCACGCGGCACCCGACAACCGCGACCCGGCGCGCGGCAAACCTTGTCCCCAAGTTCCTCATTTAGCTCAGTTATTTAGCTGCACTGAGGTCGCATTTGCCGCACGCCGGATTGTGACTTGCTATGGTCACACTCGGCTCCTATGTGACCGCCATCGCTGGGCATTCCGTGCGCCAACGATAAGGTCGGCGCGAGGGCGCGCCACCAAAGCAAAAGGAATGACACTATGAACAAGCTCATCGTCGGCGCAGCACTGCTGGTCATGACTGCCGCACCCGCCTTCGCGCAAGGTACGGCGCCGGCGGGTGTGTTCATCAACGCTCAGACCGCCGAGGAATATCTCGCCAAGGATCACCTTATCGGCATGAAGGTGCAGGGTCCGGACGGTAAGATCATCGGCGACATCGAAGACCTCATCGTCACGGACGGCAATACCGTCGTCGGCATCGTCATGGGCACGGGCGGCTTCCTCGGCATGGGCGAGAAGCAGGTTGGCGTCGCGCTCTCCGCGCTGAAGTTTGGCGAGGACGGCGGCAAACTCGTCGTGTCCCTGCCCGAAGGCACGGCCGAGAACATCGCTGCGGTCGAGCCGTTCCAGCGCCAGCAGCCGAAGAAGTCGCTGCTCGAGCGCGCCAAGGAAAAGGCCAAGGAACTGAGCGACAAGACGTCGGCGACCACCAACAAGGCGCTGGAAGACGCCAAGCCCATGCTCGACGAGGCGTCCAAGAAGGCCCAGGAAGCTTATGAGGCCGCCAAGGAGGCCGCGGGTCCGGCCTACGAGAAGGCCAAGGAAGCCGTCGGCACCGCCATCGAAGCAGCGAAGGATGCTGCCAAGCCTGCCGAGACCCCGGCACCTGCCGCTCCCGAGGCCGCACCCGCAGCACCGGCGCCCGCGCCGACGCCCTGACCTTGGGTCAAGCGACGCCGCGTGTCGCAGCTTGAATACGACGAACGATGAAGCCCCGCCGCGCGGTCGCGGCGGGGCTTTTTTTTGAACATGCCCGATCGATAGACCGGCATTCGATCGCCATACACCGCACGCAGATCACATCCGCCAAACAAATCGTCAAAACGGGATTTCGTCGTCGAGCGACTTATCGAACGTCTTGCCCCCGCCCTTTGGCGCCGCTCGCTTCGGCTCCGAATATCCCCCCCCAGCGCCGAAGCCGTCGTCCGCGCCATAATCGGACTGCCCGACCTCCTGCATGCCGGCGCCCGCTCCCTGCCGACCGCCATCGAGCATCGTCAGCGAGCCGTTGAACCCTTGCAGCACGACTTCGGTCGAATACTTTTCCGCGCCCGACTGATCGGTCCACTTGCGGGTCTGCAACTGGCCCTCGACGTAGAGTTTCGAACCCTTCCGCACGTACTGCTCGACCACCTTGCAAAGGTTCTCGTTGAAGACGACGACGCGGTGCCATTCAGTCTTTTCCTTGCGCTCGCCAGTGGCCTTGTCCCGCCAGGTTTCGCTCGTCGCGAGCGAGATGTTCGCGATCGGACGGCCGTCCTGCGTGCGGCGGATCTCGGGGTCCTTGCCGACGTTACCGACCAGAATGACTTTGTTGACCGATCCGGCCATGATGGACACTCCTGTGCATGGACCCGCCACGCGGGCCGACTGTTGTTCCCGAACGGAGCCGTCCGGGACGCGCGCCGAACGCCCGGATTCGATGAACGCCGACCCTACTCCGCCGCGCCGTGGCCGCACGGCCCGAGCCGCCGTTGTCCACGCCTTTCCGCGCAATTCCCGGGTGTCCGCTGCGCAGGTCTCCGCGGCCCGGGACATCGCGTTCCTTCTTTGTTCACATTACCCGCAACACTCGAGTTGTGCAAGCCGTCATTCTGAACCCGTGGATGCGCCACGATCGGCCAGCGGCCAGGCGAAACGCTTGGCCGCGAACGCCCCATACCCGGCCAAGACGGCAAGCGCGGCCCCGTGGGCCCACCACGAAACGCGGTCGATGGAGAGAAGGCGTCCCGTCCACGTCCCCCAGACGACGATCGCCGTCGCGGCGAGATAGATGACGAAAGCATTCTGCGATTGCGCGCGCCCGCGGGGATCAGGCGGGTCCGACTTGTCGAAATAAAAGGGGCCGAGGAGCCCGAGGTAGAGCGCCTGCCCGGCAGCGCCGATCAGAAAGAACACAGCGGCCAGGTCGAGACGCAGGAGGAGCGCGAGACCGCCAGCGAGGATCACGAGACCTTGGCCAATGAACCACAAGCCTTTGAGCGTTTCCGCCTGCGGCGGACGCTTCATCGAGATCTTTGCGATGGCAATGTCGAAAAGCCGTGACCGGCACGCCATCTCGACCCCCGCGAAACCCGCGAACGTGTAGAAAGCCCCGAGCAGCAGGAAACCCACGACGCCGACATCCATGAAGTATCCCTTCCCCCAGCCCCGAGACCACGTCGGCTCTTCACCTTCCATAACGGCCCGGCACCTGATCCGCCAACTGCTGGAGGGCGTTGACGGCACATGGGCAAGTCGCCTCGAACTGCAACCCTCAAGAGTTTACTGCTGACATGCTGAAGCGACTGACCCTAGCCGCAGCCATCGTGCTCGTCGCGCTTGTTCCGACCCACGCGGATGACGTCGATGCACCCCATCCCCTCGCGTCCGACCCCGAGATTGGCGCACGCTTCAGTCCCGATACCGCGATCGAGACGGCTCAACTCCGGGTGGGATGCCTCGACCACCGGAGCCTAATGCGGATCGTCGCGGAGATCGAAGGGGACGACCCCGATCTTGCGCGGCTTCTCGCGGGCCGCGACTGCCGGCCGCTCATCCCCGATGCCGTCTATATCCGCTGCGGCGCGGGCGGCTATGCCTATCCCGCGAAAGGCGATAGGTTGACCTTTTCGCTCTATTGCCGGACGAATGCCGCCGACGCGCAACTCTATACGCTCGATCAGCTGATGCGGCCCGCCACCGACGCCCCCTGAGCGCCATTGCGGACACGCACAAATTTCGGCTCAGTTCCCGCGAGCGAGATCCGCGGCTTTGATGAGCTGTTCCATGATGTGCGGCGGCACGGACGGGCCGGCCGGACAGGTCGAAGACCGCAACGCCTCGTGGATGCTGAGGATGTCGCCGCGAAAATCAGGTCCGAGTGCGCGGCGCACGATGCCGGTCGCGATGGCGCCGTTGCTCCAGCGCGGCTTGCACATGAGCTGGCTGAGGTACGCCGTGAGGCGCGGCCCGAAATCAGGCGCGCCCGGCTGCGGCGTTTCCGGTGCCGCGAACGCCTGCCACGTCCGCTCGTCACTCGACCCCGACCAATTAGGATCGGAGACGCGCGTCTCGATCGGTGACAGCGCGCCCCGATCGATCACGGCCTCGGGCGCCTTGACGGCGGTCACGGGGAGTGTGAGGGCCTTTTGCCGCTCGGCATCCGCCGCCGCGATCGAGAGACCCGTGAAATCGGAGACGGACACGGGGTCCGCAGGCGGCGCGGATGTCGACCAGAGGGAGACTTTCGCGAAATTCGTCCCCGCGATCCGCGCCTGTGAAAGATCAGCACCGTGGAGCCGCGCACCGGAAAGATCCGCCGCGGTCAAATTGGCGCCGCCGAGCCGCGCCCCTTCGAGACCAGCCTGAACAAGCCCGGCCGCCGACAGGTCGGCCGAGGAGAGATCGGCTTCCACGAATTCCGCCGCCGTCAGCACCGCGCCCTGCAGCGAGGCATTGACGAGGGACGCACCCCGCGCCGAAACACCGCCCGAAAGATCCGCCTTGTCGAGCCGCGCGTCGGTGAACCGCGCCCCGTTGAGGCGTGCGCCGCGCAGCGACGCGCCCGTCGCATCGGCTTCAGACAGAATGGCATCCGTGAGATCGATCCCGTCGAGGATCGCGCCCGAGAGCCGCGCACGTCTGAGATCGGTTTCGAACGCCGTCACACACTCCGCAAGCGTGCCTCTGTCACTGCCCGAGAGCGCCGAAAAATCGACACAGCCCAGTCGCACCCCCTCGAGACTCGCCCCGACGAGACTTGCGCCCGTGAGATCGGAGCCGGTCAGGTCGGCGCCATCGAGCCGCGACCGGTCGAGCCGCGCGAACTTGAGATCGCGCTCCCGCAATGTCGGCGGCCTTCCATTGGCCGTCCCCGGCCCCTGGGTCAGATCGGTGTCGGTGACGACAAGGTTCCGGTAGAAAAGACCCATGAGCGAGCCATCGCGCGGGTTCTGCCAGAACGGAACGACGAAGCCGCTGACCATCTGCACGCCGCCCTGCTTGGCCTCGGTGCTCGGACGCGCCGGCTTCATGATCTGGTGTCCGACCCTGTCGAGGAGTTCGCCCGGAACGGTCGCGACGAAGCAGGCGAAGACGCCGACCATCGCGAACAGCACGGCCGTAATCGACACCGTGACGGGCCGCGCCGATGCGCAGGCCGAAACGGCCGCCGGAAATGACGTCTCCGAACGCGTCAGGAAAATGCCGATAGTGACCAGGAGAATGATGTCGACGAGCAGCAGCACGCGATGGAGCCACGTCACGGCGACGTCGTGATAGGGCAGGAACGAGACCTGGATGAAGAGCAGCAGGATAACGGGCAGGACCGCGATCGTCAGCCACGAGATGCCGTGCAACAGCATACCGACGAGGGCGCTCCGTTGCGGACCCGCGAGCGCTTGAACGAAGAAGAAGTTGTCGAGTTCCAGCCTCAGCGGGTGCTGGCGCCGGTCCGACACCTCAAGAAGCCGGATCGCCTTATCGAGTTCGATCGTCTCACGAGCCAGCAGAATGAGCTGCGACACCAATCCCACGTGCAGCATCACGAGGACGATCGGGGCGAAACGGAAAAACTGGACGATCGGAATATCGACTTGCAGAAGCGGCAGGGACACCGGTGCGTCGAGCAGCAGATCTTTATGCGTAACGCCCGCGACCGCGATCGTCAGGTACGTCATCAAGACGAGAAAGATAAGCCATGCGGCATGCGCCGAATCCGAGGCCCTGTTGACGGCGTCGAGCAAGGTGTAGGGATTGACCGGCGTCTCGGGCTCGACCGGCGGTCTCAACGCATCGGACATCATGCAGTTCCGAACTAACGCGACTGGCGTCGTGCACCTTAAACGAAATTGTGTGTCGTGCGTGCCACGTCCGCGCCCGACGTGCAGCTTGACCCCATCCGCCTATCGTCTATCCCTGAGAACGCGGCCGTTGTGAGACCGGCCGAGCCACCCCGAACTCTGACAGGCTGCGGTTTCAAGCTCCGTGTACAACTGCCTCAATTGCCCTGGCTATTGCTGCTCTTATCCCGTCATCGCATTAACCAAGCGCGACGTCGGACGCCTCGCCCGGCACTTCCGACTGACGTTCGACGAGGCGAGGAAGCGCTTCACGAAAGTCGCGCACGGGCACAAGTATACGATGCGGCGCAAGAATGATGTCCATTTCGGGCGCATCTGCCGCTTCTTCGATACCGAAGAGCGGCGTTGCACGATCTACGAGGCCCGCCCCGCCACGTGCCGCGCGTATCCCGGCAGCGGGCGCTGCGGCTACTACGACTTCCTGATGCACGAGCGCCGCTGCCAGAAGGACGACACCTTCATCGCGGTCACCAATCACACGGACTGAAACCGGGAAGGCGCCAGAAATGCATTCGGCTCGGCAACCGCACGATTGCCGAGCCGATGCTCGTTCACTTCGCAGGTGCGGGATATCAGCCGCAACCCGCGTCGCACGACACCTCGCTCCGCTCCTCGACCGCACCCTTCAAGGGCGAGATGACCTCGCGGAAGCACTTGCCGCCCTCGTTCACGACGCGGACGATCTGATTGCCCTTTTTTGCCTGACAGACGACTTGCATGCCCTGCGCAAGCTTGAACGGCTTCGGGGCGCTCTCGTCCGCCCGCGCCGCGGAAATCAGCATGTCGATGAAGCTCTTCGACTGCATCGGCTGGCCCGGCTTCTGCAATTCGTCGTAGGCGATCCACTGATACGCCGCACGCCCGTCCGCCGCCGAGACCTTGAGCGCGATGTCGCCGGTCTTCGGGCAGGCGCCGACATCGATGACGGTCCCCTGGGTGGTCGACAGCGCCTTATAATCGATGTGGCAGTCGATGTTCTTCACCCAGAGATCGTATTGTGCAAGGCGGGCCGGAACCTGCGTGAACGGCACGCCGAAGTTCCACGCGTGATAGGCCGTGATCGCGGTCGGGATGGCGCCGACGATGGTCACCACGAGGGCCGCATTTTTGAGAAAGTCCAGCATCCGCTCGTAGCTCCGTCCTGCGGCCGGCGTCCGCATCGATTGCTCGGTCATGAAGGTCTGCTCCTCGGGGATAGGGATCGCGGCAGCCATATGGCCCACTCCGTTGGCGGGGTTATGGCAGACGATCTACCAGGGGGCGCCTGAACCGGCCGTGTGTGGTCCGTTCATCCGCCGTTCAGCCACCCCCCGCGGTCCCGGAACTTAGCCCAAGCAGGCCCGAGAACAAGGGGTTGCCGGTGCGGGCAGAGGGTCCTTGGACGGCAGCGCGACATCGCCGGCTCTCGCTTGCCTCGACCTCCGACCCGGGCTTGGAACGGCGCGCCGGCCACACGTGGGCACTTGACGCCAATGCAATTCGGTTCACGCGTTTGGCGTGGCGTCCCCAATTTCATATAACGAAGAACTCACCTGCGGTGAGAGCAGGCTTAGTCGAAAACACCGCGATCTGGATGGCGCCGCCAACGGCGTTGCCGTTGGAATCGTAGGACAGCACGCCTGTCGTCGTATTGTAGACGATGCGGTCGTCGGCGTCGTGCGCTAGCCCGCTGGCCGATGCCCAGAACTTTGCTCCAGCCAACACACCGGTCGTCGTACCGAGCGCCGTGAAGACGGCATTGTCCAGCCGAACCGCATCTTGCGCGACACTGTAGTCGGTGATCGAATCTTGGTTCGTGGCCGTCGGCGCCGTGTTGAACACGAAAAAGTCGTTACCGGCACCGCCGGTCAGGGTGTCGTTGCCGAGCCCGCCCTCGAGCACGTCGTCCCCCACAGCACCGTTGAGGCTGTCGTTGGCTCCGAGCCCTTTGAGAGTATTCGCCGCCGCATTGCCTACGATAACGTTCGTGAGGCCGTTGCCCGTGCCGTCGATCGCAGCCGTACCGGTCAGCGAAAGCCTCTCGATATTGGTGGACAGCGTCCGCGTCACGCTCGATTGCACCGTATCGATACCGCCCGCAGCAGCCGCGTTGCTCTCCGTCGTGACGTCGGTCGAGCTGTCGACGACATAGAGATCGTTGCCGTCACCGCCGGCCAGATTGTCGTTGCCCGTCCCGCCATTCAAAATGTCGGCGCCGCCCGCCCCGCTCATCACGTCGTTGCCGGCTCCGCCGTTCAGCAGGTTGGCAGACGCGTTGCCCGCCATGGTGTTGGCCAGAGCATTGCCGAGGCCGTTGATTGCGGCCGCACCTGACAAAGTGAGCTTCTCGATATTGACGCTGAGCGTCCACGTCACGCGAGCGATAACAGTGTCGATACCGCCTGCCCCCGCCGCGTTGGTGTCCGTCGTGGTGTCACCCGCGTTGTCGACGACGAACGTGTCGTTACCGTCGCCACCAATGAGCTGGTCGGCACCGACGCCGCCGTCGAGATAGTCGTTGCCGCCGGCACCATTGACAATATTGGTGCCATCGTTCCCAAAGAACAAATTCGCGCTGCCGTTGCCCGTGAGATTCAGGTTGGCCGAGCCGAGCAGTCTGGCGCTGTCGATGCCGGTGTAGTTGGATGAGTTGAGGTCGAGTGAGATAGTCGACGAGCGGAGATTATCCATCCCAGCGGTATCGGTCGCCCGGTCGCCGGCAACGTCGACGATGTAGGTATCATTGCCGGTCCCGCCGAACATGAAGTCCGCGCCACCGCCACCATCGAGCGTGTCGTTCCCGTCCTCCCCGTAGAGAAAGCTTGCGGCGCCATTCCCCTGCAGGCTGTTGTCGCGGCCATTTCCAATCAGCACGAACGAGTCGGTTCCGACGATGATTCCATGCTCTATATTGTCCGGCAGCGTGTAGGTATCGAAGAAGAACCCAAACGGGCCGCCGATCGGAATGTCGTGAAACTCGACTTCGACAGTGTCGGTGCCGCCGCCGGCAAACTCGATAAAGGTATCCAGGATCACCGCGCCGCCGCCGATCGTGACGCCCGGCGTCCCGACGACATAGGTATCGTTGCCCGCGCCGCCTTCCACCGTGTCCTGGGCGCCGCCGCCTATGAGCCTGTCTGCACCTGCTCCACCCTTCAGAATGTCGGCGTCGATGCCGCCGTCCAGAATATCAGGGCCAGTCCAACCGAAGAGGATGTCGCGACCACCACCGCCGAGCACCCACGAGCCTTCTGTTCGCGCCGAGAGAATCTGATCGGTCTCGTCACCGACAATGGCTAACCCGACGTCACGTGGATCAAGGATCGTCACGATGACGTTGCCGAATTCCTGGCGCGTGACGATGATGCGGCCGTCCTGGGTGAGCGAAAGCTCGCCACCTTCGACGCCGCTTCCGCTGAGTGTGATTGGATTGCCCACCTTCGCGCCGGTGGCCGAATAGCGCTGCCCTTGCATGAGGCTCGTTTGGCCGCTTTCGTAGAGAACGAAAAAACCACCCTCCTTCAGTCCGACTACGTCGTAGAGGACGGTCGAAAATTGTCCCGTCGGCAAACCGAGATTGATCGTGCTCCCGGTCTGGCTTCCGGTGGCGTTGAATACGCGCGCATAAAAAGCGCTGTCGGAAAACGGGTCATAGGCGACGACAAATCCACCGCCCAAAATCGGGGACACCTGCAACGAACTGGCATTTTCTGTATCGGGTATGGTGAAGCTAGCGATCTGCCCGGACGGACCATAGATGACCCCACGCAACTCGAGGATGTCGAATGGGGGGACGATCGCCAAAAGCTCAGCGGCATAGATGGCGACATAGCGGTCGGCACCAAGCGCGGCCACCTCGATCGAGGTTCCGCCGGCGTTGGGACCTACGGGATCATCGAATACCGGACGAGACACGATCGTGTTGGTGGCGAGATCGAAGACAGCGACTCCGTAGTTCTCGGATGTGCCCTCCGACGTGTAGCCGACCGCCAGCGTGTTATTGCCGAGGAGCGTGATGGAGGGACGATTGTAGTTGTTGGCCCCACCTGCAATCGTGCCGGAAGACACGACGCCGCCCGCAGCATCAAATCGAATATAATAGACGTCGTTGCCATTGGCAGTCGAATTGTAGACGGCGAACAAGCCGCCGTCCGGCAGCGCCGCAACCTCAGGCCGCTTCTCGCCACCGGAGAAAACATTGGTGTTGACGTGGAATGGTGCGGCGAAGCCCTGATAGACGTCGAGAGCCCGCCCGATGATATCGGTGCCCGCCGCCGTATCGACGTTGTTAGTGTCGTCAACCCAAAGCGTGAAGATGCGGCCGTCGGCCAACTCGACGGACATCGGATCGCTTTGCACGCCGGGCGCAACAGCAACGTCACGACCGCCCTGCCAGATCGTCGGTGTCGTTGTCATGACGACACGCCGAGTTCAAAGGCGGCGGGAACGACCGGCGCGGTTCTTCGTCTATGATCGCGGAGCGAAATGATATCGAATGCGAATGAGGTGGTGACGGCCATCTGAGCCTCCAAATGAGGTTCGGGTTGGGTCGACCGAGCAGCATCAACTTATATACAGAACAACGTGAGCACTCATATGAGACAGTATCGTGGTTACATTGCAGACTTCGACCGGCCGTGCCTGGCCGAGACCGATCCGATCATGCAACGCGTGTGCGCTCCGCAGTGGTCGAAATGCTCGTTGTCGCAAGGCGTGGTCGTCCCGCTCCCGCACGCCGATCGGGCCGCTTCGCTCTCAAAATACCGCTGATCATAAGTTGTTGAAACAGCTAATTGTTCTCGACGCGCTCGCGCCACATTGCGGGGCTCGGGTTGCTCCGATAGACGTGCATGATGGCCAAACAGACAAAATCGCCGGCGGCGCCGCAACGCTCCGAATTGATGAAGACCATCCACGTCCGCGGTGCGCGTGAGCATAACCTCAAGAACGTCGATCTCGAGATCCCGCGCGACGCGCTCGTCGTGTTCACCGGGCTCTCGGGATCGGGCAAATCCTCACTCGCCTTCGATACCATCTACGCCGAGGGCCAGCGCCGCTACGTGGAAAGCCTCTCGGCCTACGCGCGCCAGTTCCTCGAGATGATGCAAAAGCCCGACGTCGATCACATCGACGGGCTCTCGCCGGCCATCTCCATCGAACAGAAGACGACCTCCAAGAACCCGCGCTCGACAGTCGGCACGGTGACCGAGATCTACGACTACCTGAGGCTACTGTTCGCGCGCGTGGGCGTGCCCTATTCGCCCGCGACCGGCCTCCCCATCGAGAGCCAAACCATCACCCAGATGGTCGACCGCGTCATGGCGCTGCCCGAGGGTACGCGGCTCATGATCCTCGCCCCTGTCGTCCGCAGTCGAAAAGGAGAGTACCGCAAAGAGCTCGCCGAGTGGCAGAAGAAGGGCTTCCAGCGGGTCAAGATCAACGGCACCGTGACCGAAATCGCGGACGCGCCGAAGCTCGACAAGAAATTCAAGCACGACATCGACGTGGTCGTGGACCGCGTGGTCGTCCGCGGCGACATCGCGTCCCGTCTGGCCGACAGTTTCGAGCAGGCCCTGAAACTAGCTGACGGGCTCGCCATCGCTGAGTTCGTCGACAAGCCCCTCCCCGCCGCCGACATCGAGGGCGCAAACAAGTCGAAAAACGAAACCCACGAGCGCATCACGTTTTCCGAACGCTTCGCCTGCCCGGTATCCGGTTTCACCATCGAAGAAATCGAGCCGCGCCTCTTTTCGTTCAACGCGCCCTCGGGCGCCTGCCCACAATGCGACGGCCTTGGCACGGAACTCCAATTCGAACCCGACCTCGTTGTACCAGACGGGTCCTTGTCACTCGCCGACGGCGCCGTTTATCCGTGGGCCAAGACCGGCGCCACGTCGCCCTACTACGAGCAGACCCTCGAAAGCCTCGCGAAGCACTTCAAGGTCTCCATGAAGACGCCGTGGGAGCGGCTGCCGAAGCACGTGCAGCTCGCGATCCTCTACGGATCGGGCGACGAGGAGATCGAATACACCTACTGGGACGGCACGCGGAATTACAAGACCTCGAAGCCGTTCGAGGGCGTCATCGGCAACATCGCGCGGCGCTGGAAGGAAACCGATAGCGAATGGGTGCGCGAAGAGCTGTCGCGCTACCAGTCCGCGCACCCCTGCGAAGCCTGCCACGGCTACCGGTTGAAGCCCCAGTCGCTGGCCGTCAAAGTCGGCGGCAAACATGTCGGCGAAGTGACCGAGATGTCGATCCGCGCGGCCAATCTCTGGTTCGACGCGCTCCCGGCGACACTCAACACGCAGCAAACGGAAATCGCGACGCGTATCCTGAAAGAAATCCGCGACCGCTTGAAGTTCCTCGTCGACGTCGGCCTCGACTACCTGACGCTTGCGCGGGCCTCCGGCACACTCTCAGGCGGAGAGAGCCAGCGCATACGCTTGGCGTCCCAGATCGGCTCTGGCCTGACCGGCGTTCTCTACGTTCTCGACGAACCATCGATCGGACTTCACCAGCGCGACAATGACCGCCTGCTCGGCACGCTCCGCCACCTCCGCGACCTCGGCAACACCGTGATCGTCGTCGAGCACGACGAGGACGCCATCCGCACCGCCGACCACGTGCTCGACATCGGCCCCGGCGCCGGCATCCATGGCGGCGAGATCATCGCCGCGGGCCAGGTCGCCGACCTGATCGGCGAGCCGAAATCGATCACCGGCAAGTACCTGTCCGGCGAACTGATGGTCGACGTGCCGGAGCGGCGGCCGAAGCAGCGCCGCGCCCTCAAGGTGGTCAACGCGCGCGGCCATAACCTGAAGAACATCACCG
>JANRIH010000021.1:0-94282 GCA_033765145.1 Hyphomicrobium sp.
CCGCTTGTAGGCCTCGTACTTGCGTCGCCCGCTCACACGCGGGCGCGGATTGAAACATGTGCCAGACCGGCCACCACTGCCGGCGCTGCGGTGCCCGCTCACACGCGAGCGCACTACATCAGAAAGCAGACATGTTGAGAGCAACAAAAAGTATCGCCGATCGGGGAAGTCCCGATGACCGCTTCTGGGATAGAGTCCTTGTGGACGTCCCGACGAGAGCTGCGCTCGTTGGCCGAGTGAGCGCTGCTGCATCGGACATTCGGATGTGCTCTACCGGGCTGGCCAGTTAGGCACAGGCCGAGAGCCTAGCGTGCGCTACAACAGCTATTGACCTTGCACGCGGCGCACCATAACGACCGGGCTGGGTGTGGTTCTGGCACATTGTCGCGTCTAGCAGCACATCACGTTAGAGAGCCTGAAGCGAGCCTAACGCAACGCAGCCAACAGGTAAGCTATTGAAATAAAAGACATGGTCCCGTAGCTCAGCTGGATAGAGCATCAGTTTCCTAAACTGAGGGTCGCAGGTTCGAGCCCTGCCGGGATCGCCAGCTCAATCAACGACTTAGATAAAGATGCGATTTCTCAAAGGTTCCATATAGGTTCCAACGTGGCGGGTGTTGCAGCCGTCGCGGACCAGCGGAGATAGAATTCCAGCACACTTTTGATCATGGAAGCGCAAGCTTCTTTAGCAGCACGGCCAGACATGACGAACGGCAGCAACTTGATTTTTGAAACAATCGCTCCAGATCAACGTTGAACCAAGACGTCACATCCTCTGCAGTGGTTCGAGTTCACCCGGCGCTGCACGAAGCGTGACCGATGCAAGGTGCGTCAAATCCCAATTGCAGACCTCGAGCCTCTCGCAATCGGTGACGATGGAGCCATCGGCTACTACGTCCGCTCATTGAGGTATTGCGGAGGACCGGCACAACTACGGTTGTCAAAAGACAAACTAGCTTGCGCTGACAGGCTTCTCCGCATCTGCGAAGGCGCCGCTTCCCAGGCTGCTCAATGGTCCCAGCAAGAGTCGAACTCCGCGTGGGCGGAGGAGCCCCGGCCCTGCAGCGCACCTTCGCCCGCTACGGGGGTCGATCTCCGCGTGGGCGGAGGAGCCCTAAACGCCGATCGAATGATCGACGACATCATTCAACGTCGTAGGGTCCCAACAGCCGGTAACGCAAACGGCGGATCATCCGGTCCCAACGACTCTCAAGGACCAACGGGTGGGAACGGCGGTACTCGCGACGGACCCGAGCCATCAGCTCCCGGTGACTCTGCCCTCGCCGGAGATTATCCGCGATATCGGCAGCTTCCCGAAGAGATTCGGAGGGATAACCGTTCGGCCTTGCTTGATGAGCTGTCATTGAATTCCTCCGCTGTAAAGCCTGGCCCATACGCTCGCGAAACCTTAGATATGCTGGCGTCTGTTGGTGTCAATACGCGCGTGACACCGAGCCGGGTGAAGAACACGACCGACGCGGCGGATCAGTTCCGTCAGCAGAAAGGCCGGTGGCCCATCGGTCGCGGCGCTCCCGCAGAAGGGCTTTGGACTGAACCTCATCGAACGCACCGGCCGCTCGCCCCAGATCAAGGCGGACGTCACGTTCGATCCGGACGGCATCCGGGCCGAAATCGACCTGGCCCTCGGCGCGACCGAGAGCGATCCGCAGAACCTCTTCAACCCGGGCAAGCGCCTGATGAAGTTCCGGCAGGTCAGCGCGAACGTCAGCCAGCCCGAGCGCATGCGGGTTTTGATCGTGGAGCCGGATGGCACCGACGCGATGGCGTTGGAGGACATTCTGTTCGACGCAGGCTATCTGACGATCGGGCCTGTGCCGAACTTCGCCGAAGCCTCGCGCAAACTCGGCCTCGTGCGCATCGACATGGCCGTCGTCGATATGGATGCGCCTCGCGACGAGGTCGAGGCGATCGTCGGCGCCATCGCGGAGAAGAACCTGCCCTGCGTTCTCGTCGGGTCGGCGTGGCGACTGAAGGCCTGGTCCAGTTTCGCGCCCCACTTGCCGCGCGTCCAGAAGCCGGTCAGCGGCGGTCAATTGCTGTCGGTGCTCGCATCGGCGAGCGGCGAATATAAGCGCATTTCCTTCATGGACTGATGCTTCCGGCGAGGCTGGTCCTCGTCACGCGCGGCAATGATTGGATCGTGCCTCAAACCGGAATGGGCTCGGATTTCGCGAAGGCCGGCACGTCGGTCCAGAAGATCCGCGCCCGTGCGCTGATGCCCGCGATGTCCTCGCCCGTCGTCAGCATCGCGAGCCCGCCACGATCGCCGTGTGTGTAGTGCGGGTGACGGGCAAGATAGTCATCCAAGCTGTCGGCCACGACTTCGGGCTGCGAGAGAATGCGCGTCGCAGGCGGAAGGTGTTTGTGGAAGAGGTGCTCGACCAGCGGGAAATGGGTGCATCCGAGAATCGCCCGATGCGGCGGCAGACCTCCCGCATGCGCCATGGCGCCCGCAATCCCGTCGATCACGAGCTGTTCGAGATGCGCCTCGGGCGCGGCATTCTCGATCGCACCCGCGAGGTCCGAGCAGATCTGCTGGACAACAGTCACCTTTGGGCAGCGCTTCCGGATCTCCTCCGCATAGACGCCGGACTGGATCGTGCGCGTCGTGCCGAAGACGGCGATGCGGTCCGTGAGGTTTTTCTGCGGATATTGCGGGGTCGTGACCGACCACGGGGTTTGCGTCGCCGCCTCGACCGTCGGCGCCACGATCCCGATCACATTGTGGCGCGACCCGGCCCACGGGGTCGTCGGCAGCCAGACCCGTTGCAGGTGGCGCGCGGCGACAGCCGTCGCAGTGTTGCAGCCGAGCACGACGAGTTTCGCGCCACGCCGGAAGAGGGCATCCGTCGCGTGCGCCGTAAGATCGACGATCTCCGCTGAGGGCCGGTTGCCGTAGGGCACGTGGGCGTGGTCGCCAAGATAGACGAACGAGACGCCCGGGAACCGCTCGACGAGCGTTCGGAGAATGGTGAGGCCGCCGAGGCCGGAATCGAAGACACCGATCATGGGGCGGCTTGATGCGCCAAGGCTTGACGACCCGTCAACTGTCGAATGGCGATGCGGCCTATTCCGCTGCTTCGCCAGGGCTCCGCCCCTTCGCGGCCGCGGAATGTTCCTGATCCGCGGCCTTCAGGGCATCGAGCGTGGGCATCGAGACGGTATTGTAACCGCAGTCGACGAAGTGCACCTCGCCCGTGACAGCCCCCGACATTGACGACAAGAGATAGAGTGCCGACCCCCCGACCTCGTCGAGTGTCGGCGTCCGCTTCAAGGGCGAATGATCCCGCTGGAAATTGAAGATGACGCGGGCGTCGCTGACGCCAGCGCCCGAAAGCGTGCGCATCGGGCCCGCCGAAATCGCATTGACGCGGATGCCTTGTGGACCGAGATCCGCCGCAAGGTAGCGCACCGAAGCTTCGAGCGCGGCCTTGGCGACACCCATGACGTTGTAGGACGGGACCCACCGTGTCGCGCCGCCATAGGACAGCGTGATCATTGACCCGCCGTTCGGCATCAGTTCCGCAGCGCGCTTGGCGATCTCCGTGAACGAGAAGCATGAGATGACCATGGTATTGGTGAAGTTCTCGCGCGTCGTATCCGCGTATCGACCGGAAAGCTCGCGCGGATCGGAAAACGCCAGGGCGTGGACCACGAAGTCGAGGCCGCCCCATTCCGCCCGGATGCGCTCGAACACGCGATCGACGCTCGGCAGATCGAGGACATTGCATTCCTCGATGATCTTCGCCCCAAGGCTCTCCGCGAGCGGCATGGCGCGCCGGCCGAACGCACCGCCTTGATACGTGAACGCGAGTTCCGCACCCTGGCCGGAGAGAATGCGCGCGATCCCCCAGGCGATGGACCTGTCGTTCGCGACACCCATGACGAGGCCGCGTTTGCCGGCCATCAGCGGTTGCGGTTTCGTGAGATCGAATTCGGACATAACTGGCCTCGCTTTGGCGTCAGGCGCTTCACCGCGGATTTCGAACCAGCCGGTGGACCTGTCATAGAGTTTCATGGTGCGGCGTTCCCGGTTGCGCCGCCTTCGGCGTGCCGGTCAGGCTCCGCGTGTCTCGGGGCTGCTAACCATCATGTCGGCGGAACACCAGCGTGGCATTCGTGCCGCCAAATCCGAAGCTGTTCGACATCACACAGTTAAGCGCGACGCCGTCGATCCGCTCACGCGCGATCGGAACGCCCTCGAATGCCGGGTCGAGTTCTTCGATGTTGGCGCTCGCTGAGACGAACCCGTTGTTCATCATGATGAGCGAGAAAATCGCCTCCTGGACCCCGATGGCGCCGAGTGAATGGCCGGTGAGAGACTTGGTCGATGAAATGTGCGGAATGGCGCTGCCGAACACCTCGCGTACGGCCGCGATTTCCCGCTCGTCGCCGACCGGTGTGCCGGTTCCGTGGGGATTGATATAGTCGATCTTCGGAACGCCCCGGCCGTCGAGCCCCTTCATCGCGAGCTTCATGCAGCGGACAGCCCCCTCGCCCGAGGGAGCGACCATGTCGAAGCCGTCCGATGTCGCGCCGTAGCCCGCGACCTCACCGTAGATCTTGGCGCCGCGGGCCTTCGCCCTTTCCAGCTCCTCGAGCACGACGACACCTGCCCCGCCCGCGATTACGAAGCCGTCCCGGTTCTTGTCATAGGCCCGGCTCGCCTTGTCGGGCGTCGCGTTAAAGCGGGTCGACATCGCGCCCATGGCGTCGAAGAGATTGGAGAGCGTCCAGTCGAGCTCTTCGCAGCCGCCGGCGAAGATGATGTCCTGCTTGCCCCACTGGATGAGTTCGGCCGCATTCCCGATGCAATGCGCGCTCGTCGCGCACGCCGACGAGATCGAATAGTTGACGCCTTTGATCTGGAAGGCGGTGGCGAGCGCCGCGGAAGGTCCCGAGCACATCGCCTTCGGCACCTCGAACGGGCCGATCTTCTTGGGTCCACCTGACTTGACCGTGGTTTCGGCCGCATCGACAATGGCGCGTGTGGATGGTCCGCCCGATCCCATGATGATGCCGGAGCGCTCGTTGACGACTTCGGCGGTCTCGAGACCGGCGTCCCGGATCGCCTGGTCCATGGCGATGTAGTTCCAGGCGACACCGGGGTTCATGAAGCGCTTGGGCTTGCGCGGAACAAGGCCTTCCCAGTCGAGCTTCGGCTCACCGTGAACCTGGCACTTGAAGCCGAGTTCCGCATACTTGTCGGCGCGCGAGATGCCGGAGCGGCCCTCGCGCAGCGCGGCGACCACCTCCTGGGTGTTGTTCCCGATGGAGGACACGATCCCCATCCCGGTAACGGCAACGCGCCTCATGCGCCAATGACCCCCTGCCAGTTTCGATGCCGCGTTCGGGCACGGTCTTGTTCAATTGGTCCGATCACGCCTCGGAAGACTTGAGAAGAACCCGCAAGTCCTTGGCCGTATAGATGACCTCCCCGTCGGCGATGAGTTGCCCGTCGGCCTCTGCCAGCTTCAGTTTACGCGCGATGACCCGCTTGATGTCGATGATATACTGCACATGGCGGACGTCGGGTGTGATCTCTTTTGTAAAGCGCACGTCTCCGACGCCGGCCGCGCGCCCCTGGCCGGTGAGACCGAGCCAGCCGAGATAGAAGCCGGTCAACTGCCAAAGTGCGTCGAGGCCGAGGCAGCCGGGCATGACGGGGTCACCTTGGAAATGGCAGTCGAAGAACCAGTCGAGGCGGCTGTTGCCCTTGACTGCCAGTTCGGCGACGACCTGCCCCTTGCCGTGTGCGCCGCCCCCGTCCGAGATGGCCGAAATGCTGTCGAACATCAGCATGGGGGGGAGCGGAAGTTGGGCGTTTCCCGGCCCGAACAGCTCACCCCGTCCGCAGGATAGGAGGTCGTTGAAGTCGTAGCTCGAACGGCGCTCAGCCATGAATTTTGGGCTTCCTTCTTGCATGCACGCGCGTCCCGAGACCGCCTCGGGCGGTGCCGGGTCAGCCGAACCCAGTGACGTTCAATCGGTAAATGCGCTGATCGTCAAGCGACGACGGCCGGCCCCTCCCGGACCCGATGCCGCGTGCAGTTGCGGCAAACCGGGGAGGGCAATATATTCGACTTCGCCGGCGCAGGTATTCGACGGCCATTGGTCGATCGTGCCGGGCGCCGGCCGCGCGGCTGAGGACAGGCCTTTCGAGGCAGGTCGGGACGCGAAAAAGACCGTGCAACATGCCTTGAACCCAACGAAAGCACGAACCGCCGTGGATAACGATTGCGAGCAGGACCCGACGGGCATCTCCGACAAGCTCAGGACCGCCGGCTTGAGGCCGACGCGCCAGCGTCAGGTGCTCGGTGAAATCCTGTTCGGCCGCGGCGACCGCCACGTTTCGGCGGAAATGCTCCACGCGGAGGTCATCGCCGCCGGTGAGCAGGTGTCGCTCGCGACCATCTACAACACTCTCCATCAGTTCACCGAGGCGGGCCTGCTGCGCGAACTCGCGGTCGACGGCTCAAAGGCCTACTTCGACACCAACACGTCCAATCACAATCACTTCTTCGTCGAGGATGACGGGCACCTGATCGACATCGAGAGCGATGGCATCCGCGTGGATGGCCTGCCCGAACCGCCCGAAGGCATGCGCATCACCCACATCGATGTGGTCGTGCGCCTAGCCAAGAAGTAGCGCATCACCGAACCCAAAAAACGAATGGTCCCCAGAAGGCGCGGCACGCGCGTATCCGGTGTCTTTACATGTGGCTGTCAGGAGGCTTCCGTGCCCATCGGCGAGTGCTGACCGTCCCGGATCGGCGCCGGCGCGCCGTCCGGGAACTCACGGTCACTTCAGTCCGGCGCTGGAGCAACGCGCGTCTTCGATTGTCGCTGTCGCGCCAAGGCGTTTGATGGGGAACCCTTGAAGGGTCATGCGGGCAATGCTCCGCCGGTGACGCCAGAGGGCTATTTCACTTCCTCATTCTGGTAGACGCCCCACAACTTCAGTTGCTCGACGTACCCGCGCCAGTTGCCGGCCGTGACCTCGCACCATCGCGTGTCGCAGGAGTGCACGTTGGCGATGACGCCAGCTTCGACGAAGACGACCGTCCGCGCGCTCTCGCTGTCGTCGTCCCGGAGCGGAACTTGAGGCGGCGATTGCCCGGATTTCACCTCCCATGGAAGGACGAGCGCCGTCCGCCGGCTCGATAGAAGATGCGCACTGACCCATCCGGTGACGCCATCGGCGTCGCGAACCTGGCGCCAATTGTCGATCTCGTTCAGGACTTCGAGCGGCAGTCCCGCCCGCTGGTAGACCCACTGCGTCGGGTAGTCCTTGCCGGCGCCGGTCCGCATATTGACTTTGTCCGACTTGAGACTGACGAAGCGCGGCAACTTGAGGCCAGTCACCGGGCCCACGCCCGCTGCGACAGATCCCGCAGTGGTTCCACCGGCCGGTGCTTGCGCCGAAGCGAGGCTCGGCAGCAGAATGATCATCGCCGCGGCGGCAACGGCCGCAACGCAGATCCTTAGCACTGTCGGAACGGATGCTCCCCCGCCGCGCGCCGCTGTTGTCATGGCTCCCCCTGCCGGTCGGCGCCCAAAGATCACACGCCTATGGCACCGGCAAGGCCGCGCGAAGCGGCACCCAGTGCTTTGTCATCGGAAGTTCCATCTGATAGACACGCCCGACGGGGTGGTGTCCCATCTCCACCCGGCCCGCCCCTGAAGCCTTTCCGGATAGATCATGCCAAAGACCGCCCAGAAGCCTGTCGTCATTGTCACGCGCAAGTTGCCGGATATCGTCGAAACGCGCATGCGCGAATTGTTCGACGCTCGGCTGAACGAGGAAGACCGGCCGATGTCGCAGGCTGAACTCGTCGCGGCTGCAAAGACGGCCGACGTCATCGTGCCGACGGTCACGGACCGAATCGATCGCGGTGTCATCTCCCAGGCCGGTCCGCAGTTGCGTTTGATCGCCAACTTCGGAACGGGCGTCGACAATATCGATCTCGACACCGCCAGGAACCGCGCCATCACGGTCACGAATACTCCCGGCGTCCTGACCGAGGACACGGCTGACATGACGATGGCGCTGATCCTCGCCGTGCCGCGCCGCCTGGCCGAAGGTACGCGCTATCTGAAGGACCCCAAGACGCAATGGGCGGGCTGGTCGCCGACCTGGATGCTCGGACACCGGATCTTTGGCAAGCGCCTCGGCATCATCGGCATGGGCCGCATCGGCACGGCCGTCGCGCAGCGCGCGAAAGCGTTCGGACTCCAGATCCACTACCATAACCGCAAGCGCGTCTCGGCCGACGTCGAGCAGGAGCTCGAGGCGACATTCTGGGAAAGCCTGGATCAGATGTTGACGCGGGTCGATATCGTGTCGGTCAACTGCCCGCACACGCCCGCAACCTACCACCTGCTGTCGGCACGCCGCTTGAAGCTGCTCCGCCCGACCGCCTACGTCGTCAACACCGCGCGCGGCGAGGTGATCGACGAGAACGAGTTGGCGCGCCTCATCGAAGCGGGCTCGATTGCGGGGGCCGGCCTTGACGTCTTCGAGCACGAGCCCGCGATCAATCCCAAGCTCCTCGCGTCCGATCGCGTCGTGGCGCTGCCGCACATGAGTTCCGCGACCATCGAAGGCCGAATCGAGATGGGCGAGAAGGTCATTATCAACATCAAGGCGTTCATGGACGGGCACGCGCCGCCGGACAAAGTCCATCCGGCGATGTTCTGACGGCGCGAGTGTCGAGCCGCGCTCGAAGTCTCGTTCAGTCGCGCTTCCAACGGATCGGGAGGGGCGCTCATGTCGGATCGAACGGTCTTCATATCGTACGCGCGGCCCGATCACCGCGTTGCCAAGTTGCTCGCGCTGCAACTGCGGGCGCTCGGTATATCGACGTGGATTGATCAGCAGAACCTCGAACTCGGTACCGATTGGACCGAGGCGATTGCCGAAGGAATCCGCAAGTCGACCGGCCTTGTCATCATCGCGTCCGCGGAAGGCGCACGCTCCGCATGGGTCCAGAATGAGATCGGCATGGCGACGCAGATCGACGTGCCGATCTTTCCGATCGTCATCGGCGGCTATGAGTTCCTGCCGCCCCAATTGGCGCATGTCCAAGCGGCACTCGTCCGGTCGCCCGACGACATCGACGAAATCGGCGACATCGCGCGCGAGATTGCGGAGTGGCTGAAGCGGATCGAGCCCGGGGCGAGCTTGGCCCGACTGCCGATCGAAAACCTTGCCGCGGACCTCGCGAAGGAGGCGCAATCCGCGGGCGAGCAGCCCTCACCCGAAGCCGCAGCGTCCGTGTTCGTGGTCCATGGTCACAACAAGGACGCGCTGAATGACGTTCGAGCGGTTTTGGACGAGGTCGGCGTCCGGGCCGTGGTGCTGGCCGAGATCGAAACGGAAGACGATTGGCTGTTGCAGCGCTTTCTGAGCGTTGCCGAGGAAGCGATCTTCGCGGTCGTCATCTTCTCGGCGGACGATCTCGGCGCGTCGCTCGAGGAGTACAACGAGCCGAACGGCGGGCTCGCGGCGCTCCAGTATCGCGCCCGCCAGAACGTGATCCTCGAGCTGGGGTTCTTTCTCGGCAAGCTCAAGAATTTCAATCGGGTCTTTGTGCTGCGGCGTGGCGCTCAAAACAAGATGCCCCGCTTCGAAGACCCCTCCGACCTGGCCGGGAAGCTCGTCACCGCGATGGACAGCGAAGGCCGCTGGAAATCGAAGCTGTTGTCCGCCTTGCGCAAGGGTGGCGTGACACTGAGCGGGTAGACGGGCCCGCGACGCTAGGCGTTACGCCCGCGCGCCCCGCCAGCCGTACCAGGCTATGAACAGATACCCCGGCAGAGCGATGGCGAGATAGGCGAGTTGGAAGTCGATAGTATTTTTCAGCACCGCGAACACGTAGGGCAGGATCGCTCCTCCCGCGATCGCCATGATGAGAAATGCCGAGCCGAGTTCCGTGTGCCGCCCCAATCCGCGGATGGCGAGCGGAAAGATCGCTGGCCACATCATGGCGTTGGCAAATCCGAGCGCGGCAATGCAGCCGACCGAGACCCATCCTGACGTCGCATAGGCCGCAAGCGCGATCAGGGCCCCGAGTGCGGCCGATAGGGCGAGGTATGCCTCCTGTGAGAAGACTCGTGGCACGACGGCGAGCCCCGCGAGATATCCCGCGAGCATGGCCGCGAGCGTCAGCGACGTGAAATAGGCCGTATCTGAGGCCGACATCCCGAAGCCCTCGCCGTAGACGCCGATGGCATCCGCGGCCAGCACCTCGACGCCGACGTAGAGAAAAAGCGCGACCACGCCGAACCAGAGGTGCGGATACGAGAAGATGGAGCGGCCGGCATCGCCCGGAGCGTCGTTCACCTGCTCTGCCTCGATGTCCGGTAGCCCCGAGCGAAGAATGAAAACCGCGAGCCCCGCCAGGACAGCGGCCATGGCCATGTAGGGCCAATAGACCTGCGCCGCGAACTGATCGAGCAGCAGCGCCCTGGCACCGTCGTCGGCTGCGGCCGCCACCCGCGCCTCGAAATGATCGAGGCCTTGCAACACGAGCGCGCCGAACACGAGCGGCGCCAGAATTCCAGCGAGCTTGTTGCAAATGCCCATGACGGCGATGCGCTGCGCCGCGCTCTCGATCGGTCCGAGGATGCTGATGTAGGGGTTCGACGCCGTCTGCAGGAGCGACAAGCCCGCGCCGAGCGTGAATAGCCCCATGAGCGCGCCCGCGTAGACGCGCTCTGTCGTGAAATGTCCGAACGCGACTGCGCCAACCGCCATGACGATAAGCCCGACCGCCATGCCGGCCTTCATGCCCGTGCGCCTCAGAATGGCGGATGCCGGGAGAGCCAGAAAGAAATACGCGAGGTAGAAGGCCATCGGGACGAGGAACGCACCGACATCGTCGAGCGTGAAGGCGAGCTTGACGAACGTGATGAGCGGTCCGTTGAGCCACGTCACGAACCCGAAGATGAAAAACAGAAGCCCGATCGTGATCATCGGACCGACGGTCGATTGAGCGCGGCTCTCGTTCAACGGCTTCCCTCGATTTTCAGATGAACCACCGGCAACGTGGCGAATATCACCTGCGCGACGAGCCCCGCTAGTCCCGAAGCGGTCTGATATGTGGCCAGATGATCCACGAGCGTTCGTCCGAACGCGACGATGGCAAGCCCGAATTCCGCGACCATGAGGCACGCGAACGCGACCGCCCCCATCACAACGCGGTCCACAGCGCTCGGCGGCACATGAAAGCGCTGGATGATCCAGCGGCACGCGACCCATGAAACAGCGAGGATGATCGGAATTTCGAGAAGCGTCGCAGCCATGGCCCCGAGAACTGGCGCAAGAAAAAGAACCCTGATCGTGCCGAGGATGAATCCGGCGCCGAAAACGAGCGAGAAGTAGAGGATCCCGGAGAGCGCGGCCATGGGAGGCGATCGTCCTTCTCAGTCTCAGCGAGGCCGTCAGTCACCTGCGGTCGACGGCGCGCAATTCTCGGCCAGTGTCCCCGCGCGATGAACGCTTAGATCCTTGATCGTTGCATTGTGCCCCGAAAGCGGATTGTCCGGGTCCCACGCGATGGAAACGGTCTCGAACCGCGCATCCTTCCCGTCATAGATGAGGAGCCGGCCCGCGAGCGTCTCTCCTGTTCCAGTGATCTCCTTCAAGACCTCGACTGCCTGCAACGTGCCGACGACGCCGACGACGGCTCCGAGCACGCCGACCTCCGAGCAATTCGCGACTGTTCCCGGCGGCGGCGCCTCGGGGAAAAGACACCGGTAGCTCGGGTAGGGTTCACCTTCGGGGCTCACGGCATGGGGTTTCAGCAGTGTCACATATCCATCGAATGGCCCGACGGCGGCGAACGCCAGCGGCCTTCTCGCGAGATAGCAGGCGTCCGACACGAGATAGCGCGTCGCGAAATTGTCCGACCCGTCCGCGACGATGTCGTAGCGGCCAATGATGTCGAGCGCGTTCGATGAATCGAGGCGGAAGGGATGCACTTCGACGTTCACGTGTGGATTGAGCCGGGCGACCATGTCGCGCGCGCTGACGACCTTGAGCGCGCCGACGTGCGCGGTGTCGTGCACGATCTGACGCTGCAGGTTGTCGAGCGACACCCGATCGTCGTCGACGATGCCGATCGTGCCGACGCCCGCGGCGGCGAGATAGAGAATGAGCGGCGAGCCGAGGCCGCCGGCACCGATGACCAACACGCGCGCCGCCTTGAGACGCTGCTGCCCCTGGCCGCCGATCTCCTTCAAGACGAGATGGCGCTTGTAGCGTTGAATTTCGTCAGCCGTGAGCATGTCAGATCGCTGTCGGCGCGGGTGCGGTCTCGGCCATCAGACCTTCGCGCCTGGCGGCTCGAGGAACAGGTCGCTCGTATAGTAGCGCTCCGCGCACGATGGCGCGAACGTCAGCAGTGTCTTGCCGGCCATGTCGTCGCGCGTGGCGATCGAGATCGTCGCGGCGAGATTGGCGCCGGTCGAAATGCCGCCCGGGATGCCCTCGAGCCGCGCGCAGAGCCGTGACACCTCGAAGGCCTGATCGTTCGAAACCGTGACGATCTCGTCGATGAGCGAGGTATCGAGCACACCCGGAACGAAGCCCGCGCCGATGCCCTGGATCTTGTGGGGCCCGCGGCTGCCACCCGACAACACGGGGCTTCCCGCCGGTTCGACGGCGAAGATCTTGAAACCCGATTTGCGCTTCTTGAGGACGCGGCCGCAACCCGTCAGCGTGCCGCCCGTGCCGACACCGACGACCATGGCGTCGATCTTGCCGCCAGTGTCGTTCCAGATTTCTTCCGCCGTCGTCTGCTCATGCACGGCCGGATTGGCCGGGTTCTCGAACTGGCTCGGTTGGACAGCGCCAGGCGTCGTCGCGACGAGTTCGTTGGCCCTCGCGATCGCGCCCGGCATCCCGGCCGACGCCGGCGTCAGTTCGAGTTCAGCGCCAAGATGCGCCAGGATCTTGCGCCGTTCGATCGACATCGATTCCGGCATCACGAGAACCAGCGTGTAGCCACGGGCCGCGGCGACGAATGCAAGACCTATCCCTGTGTTGCCCGACGTCGGTTCGACCAGGATGCTCTTGCCGGGCGTGATCTTCCCCTGCGCTTCGAGGACGTCGATCATTGACACGCCGATGCGGTCCTTGACGCTCGACAGCGGATTGAAGAATTCGAGCTTCATCAGGATTTCGGCTTTGGCGCCGGCCTCGCGTGCGATCTTGTCGAGCCGCACGATCGGCGTATGTCCGATGGTCTCGGTGATATCGTTGTAGATCCGGCCGCGGCCCCAGCTACGCGTGGCGCCGAGCGTCTTGATCGGGGGAACTTGGGTCATCGGTTTCCGGGCCTCCTGATCCGCTCTCGGCCGAGCGGTGATTCTGCCAGTTGAGATAGCCCTGCTTTAGCCTGTGCGGCAATCGGGATTGTCCGGGAGAGCAAGGCACATGCTGCACATGCGCAGTCGTTCGGTTCACTTGCCGGTCGTTTTGACTGCTGACGATTTTGCCTTGGCGCCCGACAAGGGTTTTTTGTTCCTCGGCGCCTCGGATGGTTTGCGCCGGCCATCCGAGCGGCCATCAGATCGCCCGGTCGAACCGAACCCGCCGGTGCCGCGATCGGTGTCCGAGAGGCTGAGGGAGGGAACGAGTGTTGCCTGGACGACCGGTGCGACGACCATCTGGGCGATGCGTTCGCCGCGCCGGATGAGAAACGGCAACGCGCCGAGGTTGACGAGCAGAACCTTGATCTCGCCCCGGTAGTCGCTGTCGATCGTGCCGGGAGAATTGAGCACCGTGACGCCATGCTTGGCGGCGAGGCCCGAACGGGGACGGACTTGGGCCTCATACCCTTCCGGAAGCTCGATCACGAGCCCGGTCGGAACGGCCGCCGACATGCCCGGCGCGATGAGAACGGGGGCATCGTCCGGAAGTGCCGATACGAGGTCCATGCCGGCAGCCCCCGCCGTCTGGTAGGACGGGAGCGGCAGACCCGTGCCATGGGGCAGTTGTTGGACACGCACGGTGACCGGATTGGGAACCGCCGCCGGCATGTCTAGGTCTCCACGAGAACGGTTGCGAGATGCTGCGCGGCCCGGAGCATAAGCTCCTGCGCGACATTCTCCTTCGTCATCGGCGGCCAGTCTTCGACGCCGGCGGACGTGACGAGGTGGACGGTATTGCGATCACCGCCGAACGTGCCGCTCGGGGGCGAGACGTCGTTCGCGACCATCCAGTCGCAGCCCTTGGCTTTGCGCTTGGACTTGGCGAATGCCACGACGTTCTCCGTCTCGGCAGCGAACCCGACGACGAGAGGCGGTCGCGCAGCACCGCGGGCCGCGATCGTTTTCAGGATGTCGGGGTTTTCTTCGAGCGTCAAAACCGGCGTCTTGCGCGCGGCATCCTTTTTCAATTTCTGCTGGCCCGCTTCGGCAACGCGCCAGTCCGCCACGGCCGCCGCGAAAACAGCGACATCCGCCGGCAGTGCTGCGCGAACGGCCGCGAGCATCTCGACGGCGGTTTCGACGGAAATCACCGTCACGCCGTCGGGCGGGGGAAGCCGAACCGGCCCCGACACCAGCGTGACGCGTGCACCGAGCATCTGCGCGGCCTTTGCGATGGCGTAGCCTTGCTTGCCGGACGAGCGGTTCGCGATATAGCGCACCGGATCAATCGGCTCGTGCGTTGGACCGGACGTGACGAGAACATGACGACCGGCGAGCGGACCGTCCGGCGCGCCCGATGGTGCGGGGCCTGCACGATCCAGGATCCGCTCGGCGGCATCCGCGATCTCATGGGGTTCGGCCATTCGGCCGACGCCCGCTTCGCCGCGCTCGGCCATCTCCCCCCGATTGGGTCCGGCGAAGAAGTGGCCGTCGGCTGTCAACTGTCCGCGGTTTCTTCGTGTGGCCGGGTGCTCCCACATGCGCGGGTTCATGGCCGGTGCGATGAGAACAGGTTTGTCGGTTGCGAGCAGGACCGCGGTCGCGAGGTCGTTGGCGTGCCCGCCCGCCATCTTGGCCATGAGGTCCGCCGTCGCCGGAGCGACGACGATGAGGTCGGCGTCCCGCGAAAGCCGGATGTGGCCGATCTCGCGCTCGTCGTCGAGATCGAAGAGATCCGTGAACACGCGATCGTTCGAGAGCGCACCAACTGCAAGGGGCGTTACGAAGGATTGCGCGGCACCCGTCAGGACGACGCGCACGTGATGTCCGCGCTCCTTGAGCCGCCGGATGAGATCCAGCGACTTGTAGGCCGCTATTCCGCCACCGATGATGAGGAGAATACGATTTGCCACGCGCGCCCCGCGCCCTTCGTGCCGGTTAGGACGTAAGAGGCTAGCATACCCGTGATCTTGGCGCCGCTCCCGCTGACCGCGTCGGAAGAGGTTAACGGCAGCGTTGTCGTGCGGCGGGCACTCTTCAGGCTCGGCTTCGTGCTGTGAGGAGCTGGGGGCTGTGACGACCGGACCTCCCCCGTCCCGGCTTGAACTTTGCACATGAAGACGTATTTGACGCTCGAAACGGCCGTAGACCGTCCTGAAATGGGGAGAACGCGCGTGCTTACAACTATCCGGGTCCTGTCTCTGGTCGGAGCCGCGCTTGTCGCGGGCGCGGCCATCACTGGCGTCGCCGCCCACGAATATGCCGCGACAGATATCGAGGTTCGCCACCCCTGGGCCCGCGCGACGCCCGGCGGGACATCGGTCGGCGCGGCGTTTCTCGAAATCGCATCGAAGTCGAAATCGGACGACAAGCTGATCGGGGCCAATTCGCCGATCGCCGGAAAGGTCGAGATCCACGCACACGAGCATGCCGACGGCGTCATGCGGATGCGCAAGGTCGACGGCCTCGACGTCCCCGCGGGCGCGTCCGTCGTACTGAAACCCGCCGGCTATCATGTCATGTTGTTCGATCTCAAGAAGCCGCTGGTCGAAGGCGAACTGCTGCCGCTGACGCTGGTGTTCGAGAAGTCGGGCGCCGTCACGATCGACGCGACCATCGAGCCCGTCGGGGCACGGGGACCCCATGGCCTTGATCATCAGCCGACCGATCAACCTAAGGCCGGGAAGGACGCTCATGAAGGTCACGGGGCCGGACACGATGGACATGGTTCAGGGCATGAAGGCCATTGAACGCTCCGTTCACTCAATTCTCGCGATTCCGTGATCGTCGCGCTTGACATGCGTCTGTCTGTCTCACATTCTCCGCCCCGCATCGGGCATGGACGGCCCGGCACAAGAAAAAGAATGGTCCAAGTCTGGGGAGACGGGTCGGGGCGGCGCTGCAGGGCGCGGCCCCGCTCCAGTTTTTGAGCCTCGCGCGATTGGCGAGCGTGACGGGCGGTGCGCATGCGGCCCAATCCCGTGAGAAAGAAACTCGCGGCCGGCGGCCAGGTATTGAACGCCTGGTGCTCGATCGCGAGTTCGCATACCGCCGAAGCCATCGCCCACCAGGGCGTCGATAGCGTGACCGTCGATCTGCAGCACGGCGCGATCGGATATGGCGAACTATTTCACATGCTCCAGGCGATCTCGACCTCGCCCGCGACGCCCATCGTTCGCGTGCCGACGAACGAGCCTGGGATCATCGCGAAAGCGCTCGACAGTGGTGCTTACGGCATCATCTGCCCGATGATCGAAACCGCCGACGAGGCGCGGGCATTGGCCTCGGCCTGCCGGTATCCGCCGCTCGGCACGCGCTCGTTCGGTCCGAATCGCGTCGTCTACTACGCGGGCACGGATTACGCCGCTCACGCCAACGACGAAATTCTCGTCTTCGCGCAGATCGAGACGCGCCGTGCCATCGAGAACGTCGATGCGATCGCGGCTGTGCCCGGGATCGACGGCCTTTATGTCGGTCCGGCGGATTTGTCGCTCTCGTTCGGCGAGGCGCCGAACATGCGCCCATCGGCCGAGTCCGTCATATCCGCGATTGCAGCCGCGCTCGCGGCATCGCGACAGCATGGCAAGTTCGCCGCCATCCATACCGACGGCGCGGAAACGTCGCGCGAGCGTTACGCCCAGGGCTTTGGTCTCTGTTCGCTCCCGACAGACATGCGCTTCCTGATCAATGCCGTGAAAGCGGCCGTGGCCGCCGTCCGTGCATGAAGGCCGGAGCTCGTCGGGTCGCGTTCTGACGCTCGGCCCACTTCCCGCCTTACCGGCCATCGACTAGTCTCCGGGGTGTGCGGGAGGCCATCATGCGACTGCTGAAAATCGGGATCGGCCTCGTGGCAATCGTCGCGGCGATGGCTTCAGCCGTGGGTTGGCTGGACGCCGTTGTCGCATTTCCCGCGCTCAGCACGTCGAGCGCGGCATTTGTCATCGCAGCCGGCATCGCGCTTCTGACGAACGGCATCCTTGGCTTCGTCGTAGCGAACACAGCGGACGGTCTGAAGTCGCGTTTCGCGGCCGCCCAACTTGCGACGTCGACCGTCGTGTTCGTTGCCGTTGTCATCCTCGCGATCCCGGTCCTCAACCGGGCGCTGTCACTGTTTACGATCGGCGGATTTCCGCTCGGCTATTGGTTCGTCGCGCAAGGCGCGGCACTTCTGCTCGTCATGCTTGCATTTCGCCATGAGGCGAAGACGGCTGCTTCGGAAGCGGACACCGCAGACGCGCGTGACGCGAGATAGGTGCAGCGATGAGCGGTCCGGGAGAACGAGGCGCACACGACGGGAGCATGCTGCTCATGCTCGTCTCGGCACTTGTCGCGGGCTTTCTTGCGATCACCACTTTCGCGGGCGTGGCTGAAGGTCTCGGCGCTGGCAAATCCCAGTTGACGTGGGCGCTGTCGGGCCTCGCGATCATCGCGGTCATCTATTGCGCTTTCGCCGGCCGGACGGCGTCTCGCGTCGGGATGCTGACAGGCGGCGGCGACATGGGCCCCGTGTTGACGGCCATGGCCGTTGCCGCATCCTGGGCCTCGTTCGGCGCGTTCACGGTGCTGCCGGGTCTCGTCTATGAGAACGGCTTCGACGCACTCTTGCCGATTGCGGGATTGATCGGTGGCCTCGTCGTCATGCAGGCGCTGGTCGCGCCCTATGTCTACCGCTCGGGCGCTCTGACCGTGCCCGAGTTCATTGGCATGAGGTTCGGTCCCGTCGTGCGCGGCGTCGCAGCATTGCTCGTCGTCATGGTGGCATTGCCGATCATGCTCGCGACCCTGGCCATCGCCGCGGACATCGCCTCCCGCGCCTATGGGATAGCACCACTCCCGGCCATTGCGGCAATCGCCGCCCTCACAGCGACGGTCTTGGCCATCGGCGGATTTCGTGCAGCCCTCTGGGCGGGCGCGTTCCAGTTTCTCATCATCCTGGCCGCGTTCTTGGTCCCGCTCGTGCCCGCGAGTTGGAACCACTTCGGCAATCCCATACCGCAAATCGCGTACGGTCCGGCGCTTCTGGAGATCGATCGGCTCGAAGCGAAGCTGGCCGAAGCGGGCCTCGTGGACTTCACGACGTTCCGCCCGTTCCTGCGCCCGAACATGGACATCGATCCCCTGAACTGGGGCCTCATCGCGCTCGTCATCGCGGCGGGAACGGCCGCGATGCCACAGGTCGCTCAGCGTTTTCTGGCCGTCCGTTCGGCTGAGCAGTCGCGCCGCGCCGTCGCCTGGACGGCGCTGTTCGCGCTTCTGATCTTCGCGGCGCTACCCGCCTACGCGACCGTCTTTCGCCTCCAGCTGACGCGGCTCGCCGCCAGCGAGACGCCGACGACCGACCTGCCGACATGGGTCTGGAACCTCTCGGCCACCGACACGCTCCGCCTGCACGGGGTTTCGGCCGGGATGCTGCTGAGGCCGCCGCCCGCGGACGCCAGTTCGTCTCTCCCCCCTGACGTCGATGCGGCGCTCGAGACGGCGGCCAGCGGTCTGTCGGCCGAACCCGGCGAGCCGCTGCTCATGCACGTTTTCAAATCGAACGTTCTGCCGGTTGCCGTCAATGCCGCGGGCGGCGATGGCAAGCTCACGTTGTCGGCGATGGAGCTCGAGACGGACGCCCTCCCCCTCGCTTTCACCTCGCTCGAAGAACAGCCCGCGATCGTAGCGGCTCTTGTCCTCTCCGGGACCATGCTGGCCGCGCTTGCGTCCCTGGCCGCACTCGCCATGACGGTCGCCTCGGCCGTGTCGCATGATATCGTCGGGGTCGTCACGCGCGGCAGAATGTCGGAGCGCTGGGACGTGTTCGTCACACGAGGCGCCATCGTGGCCACGTGCGTTGTCGCCGCCGTGATCGCCTATGCGATGAAGGGGCTCGATCTCGCGGTTCTGATGCTGGCGGCCATCTCGATCGCAGCGGTCGGCCTTTTGCCGATGCTGCTTGCCGCCGTCTGGTGCCGGCGGGCGACGGCGGCCGGCGTATTGCTCGGTCTCGTCGCCGGTCTCGGCGCATCAGGATACTACGCGCTCGGAACCGGGCCCTATGCCGTCACGTTCGCCGATACGTGGTCGTCGCTGTCGAATGCCGATGTCGAAGCGGTCGCGAGCTTCGAAGAGTCCATGAGTGTCTGGCTCCAGACACCCGACGACGCAGCCCGGGCGGAAGCCTATGAAACGGTACGCTCCATGGCTGGGGGAACGCTCGTCCGTCCGGGCGTGGCGAACTGGTTCGGGATCGCCCCGGCGGCCAATGCCGTGATCGGCTTGCCGCTGGCGTTGCTCTTAAGTGTCCTGGTGGGCCTGATACCGCGCCATCGCAAGTCCGACGCGGATGACATTCTGGCCCGCCTCCACCCCTGAACCGACCTTCGGCCGGAGAATGGCGCGCCATCCATGGTCGCGGCACCGGATCGGATCGCCTGCGGGATAACCGAGTTAATCTTGGTGAACACACGCCGTTGGCGCCGAGGCCCAATCATTCGGACGGTTTTTTCTTGTCTGTAAGTGTTCTGAATTTAGGGCGATGCACCGGGGCGGGCCAGCCAAGTCAAATTCAGCGCACAAATACTGATGAGGCAAATATAATCAGCTGTTCGGCAAGCAAACCGCTTCGCAAGTGGCTCCTGAATTCTTGCGTTCTGACGTGCGGCAAAAAGAGTACTGACGATCGTCCATGCGCCCCGTGTACGCCAACCCAATCGCTCGTTGAAATTAACTAAACCGTACAGGCGGGTACGGCGAGAAGTTCCGAGCGGCTCGTAGGTTGTAAGCGATGGAGCTGGTCATGCGTAATCTCCTCGATGCCCGAATGGGGCAAGTGCTCTCATGCGCCTTTCTTTCGTTCGCGTTCCTGGCGGCAATAGCCGCGCCACGCGCTGAAGCGAAGCCAACCGGCTGGCAGAGCGAGTCCGAACTGAAGACCGGTGGTGCGAATGCCTGGGCCGGATACGGCGACAGTGGATACGTTGCGCGGCCGAAGGCCGGCCGCAATGCAGCGCGCAACAAGTCGAAGGCTCTCAAAGCCTACGGCGCGTCCTACGGCAAGAAGATCGGCAAGAAATCCGCGTCCAAGAAAGCGGGCAAGAATTACGCGGCCCTCGATACCGGCGCGATGATCGACACGCAGCCGGCCAAGAGCCTGACTGGTGGTGGCGTCCGCTGGGTCGCATCCTCCGGCTGTCTCAACGGAATGCTGATCGGCGTCGTGCAGCAGGTCGCGGCGAACTACGGCAGCGTCACGGTAAGTTCGACCTGCCGATCCAAATCGCACAACCGCAAGGTCGGCGGCGCGCACAAGTCCCATCACCTGACGGGCAATGCGGTCGACTTCCGCGTCCATGGCAATTGGCGCGCCGCAGCGGCTTATCTGCGCGGACACGGCGGCATCGGCGGCTTCAAGCACTACGGCGGCGGCCTGTTCCACATAGATACCGGGCCGCGCCGGACCTGGTAACGCCGGTTCCGCCAGCGCTTCCGGATTCGACGACGCACAATCGGAGGGCGGACTTCAACCGCCCTCCTCGCCGTTCGAGCCGCGAGGAGTGGAACCCGGGCGTCCACCCGTGATCGCGCGATGCAGGACAAGCACGGGCACGAGCCCGACAAGCACGATCGCGAGCGCCCCGAGCGAAGCCTGTTCGAACTGCTCGAGCGCAGTCAATCCATAGACATGCGTCGCCAGCGTCTCGAAATTGAAGGGTCTGAGCAGGAGCGTCGCCGGAAGCTCCTTCATCGTGTCGACGAAGACCAGGAGCGCCGCGGCGCCGAGCGCCGGCGCAAGCAACGGGAGATGAACGCGCAAAAGCGTCGAAAACGCCGTTTCACCGAGTGTCCGGGCCGCCGCGTCGAGGTGAGGTGAAATCCGTTCGAGACCCGCTGTGACGCTCCCGAGAGCCACGGATAAAAACCGCGCCACGAGCGCATAGACGAGTGCGGCAAGAGTTCCCGAAAGAAGGAGCCCGGTCGAAATCCCGATCAGAGAGCGCGCTGCCGCGTCGATCCAATTGTCGAATGCCGCGAGGGGGATGAGGACGCCGAGCGCCAGGACGGTACCGGGAACCGCATAGCCAAGACCAGACATGCGGAGTGCGGGCGCAATGAAGCCGTTCGACGCCACGCGCCCCGCATATCCGAGCACGAGCGCGACGAGAGTGGCGACCGAAGCGACAGCCGCGGCCAGCGAGATGCTGTTGAACGCGGCCGCGAGAAACGTCCCGTCGAGCGCTCTGAGATCGAGATGCACGACCGCATGCCGCATGAGCAAGAGGATCGGAACGACGAAGCCGAAGACGAACGGCAGCGCACAGGCGACCATTACGAGATAGCCGCGGACGCCTTCGATATCCTGGAACGGAATGGCGCGGAACCGTCCGGTCGTATGGTGGTACCGGCTGTCGCCGCGCGCGGCGCGCTCGGCCGCGAGCACCAGTCCGACGGCCACGAGCGCGACAACGGCAATCTGTGCCGCGCCCGGGAGACTCGATCGCTGCAGCCACGTCGCATAGATGCTGGCCGACAGTGTCTGCACGCCGAGATGCTGGACCGCACCGAGATCGTTGAGGGTCTCCATCGCGACGAGCGCGAGCCCTGCTGCGAGTGCGGGCCGCGCCAGCGGAAGTGCCACCCGCCAGAATGCGCCGATCGATGTTTCTCCGAGCGTCCGCGCCACTTCGAGAACGCAGACGGATTGCTGGACGAAACTCGCGCGGGCGGTGAGATAGACGTAAGGGTAGAGGACCGCCGACATGAGGAAGATTGCGCCGCCGAGCGAGCGGACGTCGGGGAACCAATAGTCCGACGCGCTCTTGAACCCTCCCAGTGCGCGCACCCCGCTTTGCACCGGCCCCGCGTAGTCGAGGAGATCGACGTAGCAATAGGCCACGATGTAGGTCGGGATCGAGAGCGGCAGAACGAGCAGCCGGTCTAGGATGGTGCGGCCGGGGAACCGGTACATGGTGACGAGCCACGCCGTCCCCGCGCCGAGGACGAGCGAAACACCGCCGACGCCGAGGATCAGAAGCACCGTCTGCACGAGCGCCGTCGGAAGCACGAATTGCACGAGGTGCGGCCACACCTCGCCCGAGCCGCGGGCGGCCAGGATCGTCACGGACGTCAGCGGCAGTGTGATCGACAGCGCGATGAGCCCGACCGCGATCGTCCAGGCCGGCGCGGCGCGGCGACGGCCCCGCCAGGACGAGACCCGCGCAACGAGACCTCGGTTGCTGGGGTGTGGCGTGAGGGCCGGCGGCGCGGGCGAAAGGCTCATGACGGGGAAGCCGGATGCGTCTTTGTGGTTGCGGCCACTCTACGTCGACATCCCCGCGCTGCGAATAGCCTCAATGCCGCGAGCCGCCGGTCGGATCGACGAACGCCGCCGCGTTACAGATGAGGGTCGACGGCAACGTCCGGCCCGCGTCCTTGAGGCGGTCTCCGAGTTCACGCGCCGCTGTGAGGCAAGGCTCGACATCGGCGGATGCGAGAAGCGCGAACGCACACGCCTTTAGTGCGGGACACGCCCCGGCCTGCGAAGCCGTGACGATCGAGACCGCTAGGCATTCGTCCCGGCAGAGACCAGCGCAGGCCCGCGGCAGAACGACGATAGGCCGCTGAGCTGTCGTCTCGACCGTCTCGACGAAGCCAATGAGGGCCGCGAGCAGACGGTCGGCATGTTCCGCGCCGGCACTGTCCGCCAGCTCCTGCCACGCGAAAGCGAGAGCGGCTTCGTCCCCGCCGGATGCCGCGTGCACGCCGCAGCGGAACGAACGCCCGAGCGCATGCGCGGTGCGCGGGCATCCATTGGGTAGAGGACCTTTACCGATCGCCGGAACCGGCGACGGGCTGCGCCGTCCGGCGCTGGCGCTCACGTGCCCGGCCCCGCGTCGAACTGCAGCTTGTCGACGAGTTCGGATGCTGCGGCGCGAAGGCTCGCGATCTTTTCGATCGGCAACGGATCGGCCTTGAGTTCGCCCCAGCTCTTCACGAGGTCGGCGGGTTCGACGCCCGCCAGCACCGGATATTCGTAGACACTATTCGCATAGAGCTTTTGCGCGTCCGCCGACACGAGGAATGTCATCAGCGCTTCGGCATTGGCGCGATGCGGCGCGTTCCTCGCCATCGCCATGCCGGAAATATTCACGTGCGTGCCCCGGTCGTCACTGTTCGGAAACACGATGCGCACCGCGTCCGCCCACACCTTCTGCTCGGGATTGTTGAGCATAGCAGCCATGTAATAGGTATTTCCGATGGCGACGTCGCAGAGCCCCGCCTGAACATCACGCACCGCTTCGCGGTCGCCGCCGGCGGGCTTGCGCGCGAGATTGCCCTTGAGCCCGTTGAGCCAAGCCTCGGTCTTCTCCTCGCCGTCGTTCGCGATCATGGATGCGATGAGTGCGATCGAATAGGTATGCTGGCCCGAACGCATGCAGACCTTTCCCCGCCACTTAGGGTCGGCGAGGTCTTCGTAGCGCAGCGCCGTGTCCTTCACGCGCTCTTTCGAAACGTACATAACCCGCGCGCGCTGCGTCAGCGCGAACCAATGCCCGTCCGTGTCGCGCAGCTTCTCCGGCACGGCCGACGTCAAGGCGTCGATCTTTGCAGGCTGCGTCACGCCTTTCGACTTTGCGAGCACGAGAAGCCCCGACTCGTTCGTCAAGAGAACGTCCGCCGGGCTGTTGGCGCCTTCCGCCTCCATCCGTTCGATCAGTCCGTCCTTCGCGTAGATCATATTGACCGCGATGCCGGTCTTCTGCGTGAAGGCATCGATCAATGGCTGAACGAGCTTCGGCTCGCGGTAGGAATAGACGTTGACCGCTTCGCTCGCCGAGGCCGTGACGTTGGCACTTGCGGCGAGCGTTCCGCCCACGACGAGGGCAAGCACGCGGCGGTTCATCTGTGCCGCGCCAGAATTGAGTGACATGAGCTGATCTCCAATATGTGGGATCGAAGGTCCCACCATCGGTTGCACGTGCGCAGAATGGACGTCGGAATTCGTGACTCTGCGCGTCGGGATATGACCAACACTCCCCCAGGGCGTCAACGGACATTTGTCAGAATCCTGCAACTTAGAAATGGTCTAATTCTGATGAGCGTCATGCGCTTAGCGATTGTCCGACGAGCCAGTGAACGCGCGGCATCGCCGGGTACCGCGATCCGCATCACACGACGATCAATCGACCACCCTGGAAGCGCACGGAGACGCAGGTTCCTCCACCCACGGCGCTCTCGATATCGAGGTCCGCGCCAAGGGCCTCGGCCAGCGATTTGACGAGCGGGAGCCCTAGCCCCAATCCGCCGCCCGGCCGATGCGCATCGATGTTCAAGTCCGCTTTCGGTTTCAGAGCGTCGGCGATCTCACGTGCCGACATGCCGGGTCCTGTATCCTGGATGCGAAGGACGGCGCCTCCGCTTGACGCGGCCAGTGTCGCGACGGCGACATGCCCGCCTGACGGCGTGAACTTGATGGCATTCGTCAATAAATTGAGCGCGATCTGACGGACCGATGTCGCGTCCGCCGCGATGACGGGCTCGGCATCCGCGAGCGCGAGCGCGATCTCGACCTGCTTCGCATTCGCCATGTCCCGAACTGTCGCGACGGCGCTGGCGACGAGCGGATTGAGTTCGAACCGTTCGAGCACGGCAGGCGGTGACTTGGCCTCCGCCGACGGCTTCCGTGCGAGCATGCGATCGATGAGCGTCAGCGCGTGCCGTGCGTTGGCCAGCATGTCCGCCGCGTAGGCCTGATAGCGCGCGTCGCCCAGGGGCCCGAAGCGCGCGTCGGCCATGATCTCGGCGGCCGTCGCAATCGCCCCGATCGGCGTCTTGAGTTCGTGCGCCAGCTTCGCGCGCCCGAGCGGCTCGGCGGCGACATCGGCGGGAAGAGTGAACGGCGTCGATGCCTCAGCCATTGAGGACTGGAGTTGAGGCTCGGGTGCGCCCTCGTCCGCCAGCCTGCCCTCGAGCCCGCCGGTCTCGTTTTTGGGTTCGACCATGTTCTCGGGTTCGACCATGGGTTGAGCATCTGCCACGCCGGCTGACCAACGTCCAGAAACGTCGGGGTTGGGCTCGATGTGAGACTTGTCAGGCGTCGTACGGCGCGCTTGAGGCCCCATGTCATCGGCCCGGGGATCAGTATCGCCAGCCCGGACGATCGCGAGTGACGTTCGGCCGGTGTCAGACACCGTGAAGGCGACGTCGGCCACGACCGGTACAACCTGTCCTCGAGCCCAGAACACGAGCGCGACCGGAGCCGGCTCAGCGCCGCCCGCGTGGGTCCCACGCGCCAGAGCCCGAAGCGTCCGCACCGCGGGCATTTCGGCATCGAGTGATGCTGTGCCGAGCGCATCGTCGTAGCCAAAGAAGCGTCGTGCACCGGCACTGGCCGCAACGACCTCTGCACGTTCGAGCGCAATCGCAAGAACGACCGAAGGCGCGTCCCGAATCTCGGCGGCAAGGCTCTCGGGAATGGGCGTATGCGGCGCGCGGCGCGGTGTTTGTGTCATGAAAAACTCTCACGGACGCCAGTATGTTAGAGGGAACGGCGGAACCCGTCCATGAAGTTGGCAGCAGCGCGCCGGCAAGGTGGGGCGACGACATGGCCCGGAGCGATGGGCCGGCGCCGTCTCGGCCCGGCGGATTTCGCTTGACGGCCGCGCGCTCGGACGGTTTCTACCACTCTTCGGCCGCGCCCCCGGCGCTGGCCCGATACTCCATTGCCGCCTTAGCTCAGCTGGTTAGAGCGCTAGATTGTGGATCTAGAGGTCCCCCGTTCGAGCCGGGGAGGCGGTACCAATCGAGCCAGCCCGATGTGGGAACTTTCGGACGACGCGCGGCCGTCGTTGCGACAGACAGCGCGCGCGGCCACGTTGCATATCCGCGAACCATGGCGTGTTGGCGTCGGGCAGCGACGACTGAGCGGTCCGACACCGTCTTCGCCTGAGGATCGTGCACGCCGGCAATAGCTCGAAGCGGCCGGCCCAGACCCGTACGCCCGAACCAATTCGAGAGATGCGTGCCCGACGCTGCCCCTCGGCTCTGCCGTGGCCCACGGATTGAACGGAGGCAAGCCGTCCGGACGAAGTCTGTTCGTGGACGTGATTTTTGCGCCGACATCGGCAATCTTACCCGCGCGGGTGCCTCGTCCGTCAGCAGTTAACGGAGACAGTACGGACTGAGGTCCGATCGGTCCAACTATCGTTGGACCTTGGCCGGCTTTTGCCCATAGTCCAACTAAGGCTTTTCAGCGCGATATTTTGAGGACGTGCCATGCCCGCCGCCGTCAAGGTCAACGCCGTCCTCGCACATTCCGCCGTCCCCCGTCTGCCGCGCCGGATTGAACGGTTCTTAACCGTGAACGAAGTGGCGCGGCTTCTGCATCCATACGATGGCGGATAATTTGCGCGAAGCATCCGGCGTCCCTTCGAATATGGGCTGCTAGCGCCACTTCACACCCCAAATCGTCCTTCCAATCGCATCCTGAGCAGAGGTTCGCATGGCTACCATCACGACCGGCACGGTCATCAACAACCCCTCCACCGCCGCGCTAGCTTTGTCCACGGGCCAACAAGTGACGGTGGAGGTTGCCGCCCATGCGCTGTCGGGGTCCACGTTTGCAGCGCTTGATCTCACAGGCTCAGGGACACAGAATTACGCTGTCACCGTCGCAGGCTCGGTCGCCGGATACGGTGCGGCCACAACAGGCATCGTGTTTGCTGCCGGGTCCGGCGTTCATCGAATCGTCGTTGAGTCGACCGGGCATGTATTCGGCCGGGACGCAGCAATCATCGGCAATAACGGGAATCGTATCGAGTCGCTCACCAACTTTGGATCGATATCGACGGATGGAACGAACCGCCCGGCCATCGACCTGTTTGGTGCGGGAGGTACTGTTCTCGACAATCGCGGCACGATCGCCAGCGCAGTGTCGAGCGGCGTCCGGTTTACATCAGGTTCGCTGGATTCGAACTTCATCAACAACGTCGGCATCATCTCCGCCGTGGCGTCCGGTAAATTTGCCATTGAAGCGGACACGGTCTTCAGCTCGCTCGAAACCGTCGAGAACACCGGCAGCATCATCGGCGACACCAGTTTGGGCGCCGGCAGTGACAGCCTGACGAACAGTGGCACGATCAACGGCAATGTCCTCATGGGGATCGGTATCGACGTCGTCGACAACCGGGAGGGGTTGATCACCGGGCTCGTCGATCTGGGTGACGGTGCCGACAACTATCTCGGGTCGGAACGCGCCTTCAGCAATGTCGACAACGTCGTCGGAGGATCGGGCAACGACACGTTGTCCGGCGGCGCGGGCGCCGACAATCTCAGCGGCGGCGCTGATCATGATGTTCTGACAGGCGGCGCGGGCAGCGACTTCTTGATCGGCGGCACCGGCTTCGACACATATATCGTGGAGAGCCAGGGCGACACGATCATCGAAAATGAGGGCGATGCATTCGACATGGTCCGTTCGGTCGTGAGCTTCACGCTGGCGGCCGATGACAGCATCGAGTTCATGAGCACCACGAACGACGCCGGCACGGCCGCCATCAACCTCACGGGCAATGCGTTCAAGCAGACCATCACCGGCAACGCGGGCAACAACGTCCTCGACGCAGGCGACGACACATTCAACGACGGCTTGATCGGCCTCCAAGGCAACGATACGTTCATCGTTCGCTCGTCGAATGACGCCGTTGTCGAGGTTGCCGGACAAGGCACACTCGACACGGTGCGGGCGGCCGTCAGTTATACGTTGGGCGTTCCTGCGCACGTCGAGGTCTTGCAGACGATCAACGCGACCGCGACCACCGCCATCAACCTGACCGGCAACGCGATGGCCCAGTCGGTCACGGGCAACGCCGGTGTGAACGTCCTGAACGGCGGCCTCGCCAATGACAGGCTGACGGGCGGGTTCGGCAACGACGCCTTCGTCTTCAACACCGCGCTCAATACCGCAACGAACAACGATGCCATCACCGATTTCAGCCCATCGGCCTCGGGCAACAACGACACGATCAGGTTGGAGAATGCGATCTTCACGCAGCTCGTGGGCACTGGCGTGCTCTCGGCCTCGCAGTTCGTGGTCGGCACGGCCGCCCGCGATCTCGACGACCGCATCATCTATAACCGGGACACCGGCGCGCTCATCTACGACAGCAATGGCAGGGCAGCCGGCGGCGCGGTGCAGTTCGCGACGCTTCAAAACAAGCCCACGAATGTCACCAATCTCGACTTCTTCATAACCTGACGGCTCTGCCGCAGCCGGACGGTAACTCCCACAAAACACCGAGGGCGCTACCGTTGCCGGCTGCGCCCTCGCGGTTACTCGGGAGATCCCCCGGGCCATGGGCGCGGCACGCGCGCCCCCCGGGCGAGAGCCGGCGCCTATTTCGGCGCCAGGATCATGATCATCTGATTGCGGCCTTCGAACCGCGGCTCGCTTTCCACTTTCGCGATGCCGTCGATGTCGGCCTTGACCCGGCGCAAGACATCCATGCCGAGGTCCTGGTGCGCCATCTCGCGTCCGCGGAAGCGGAGCGTGATCTTCACCTTGTCGCCTTCCTCGAAGAATCGTCTGATGGCGCGCATTTTCACGTCGTAATCGTGATCGTCGATGCCCGGACGCATCTTGATCTCTTTGATCTCGACGATTTTCTGGTTTTTCCGCGCTTCGGCGGCGCGCTTCTGTTCCTGGTACTTGAACTTGCCGAAATCCAGGATCTTGCAGACGGGTGGCTCTGCGTCGGGCGAAATCTCGACGAGGTCGAGACCTGCGTCGGTCGCGCGCTGAATCGCATCGAATTTCGAAACGACACCGACGTTCTGACCGTTCTCGTCGATGAGCCGGACCTCTCGGGCCCGGATGGCGTCGTTGATACGGGGGCCCGTTGGCTCGCGCTTGGGCTCGGGGCGCATGGGTTTGCGGATGGCTCAGTCTCCTGTCGCTGTTGCGGATGTCTTACGGTGTAGTTCAAACGCACTACGAGGAGCCGGTGGCCGGCTGGCCCCGTTCCCTTGGCGTCATGCCCGGAAAATCTGAGAGTTGGCGGGCGAAGTCAAGCGAGGCCGGGTCCGGGCGGCCGGGTAACCAACCTGGACTGTGGATCGGCGGCCACGTATGAGGCCGCAAGGTCGCTTCCAAGCAGTCGATCATAGACCTCGAGGGTTCGGGTTCTCATGGCCTCCAGCGTGAAGTCCTGAAGGACATTGGCGCGCCCGCGGGTGCCCATCGCCGAACGGTCGGCCGGCGCCAGGGCGAGTGCCGCGCCGATCGCCTCGGCCAAGGGACCGGGGTCGCCCGGCGCCACGAGCCAGCCGGACCGGGCATCCTCTGGCGTTGCGATGACCGTCTCGGCTGGCGCCCCGTGCGCGGTCGCGATCACCGGGCATCCCATGGCCTGCGCCTCGATCGCGGTGCGCCCGAAGGCTTCCGGCTCCACCGATGCCACGACCGCGACGTCGGCGATCGCCATGGCAGCCGCCATGTCCGCGACATGCCCTGGGAGACGCACGACGTCGCCGAGCCCCGCCGCCTCGACGAGGCGCTCGAGTTCAGACCGATAGGCGTCGCGTCCCTGTTCGCTGCCGGCCAGGACGACGACGAACGGCGTCGCGGGCATCGTCGCGCAAAGGCGTCGTGCGGCCTCGATCACGACGCTCTGGCCCTTCCATTTCGAGAGCCGCGCCGCGTGGAGGACGATGGGCAGATCGGGCGGCAGGCCCCACGCTCGTCGCAGGGCGACTTTGCGGTCGGCGGAAACGGCGGCGGGATCGAAGACGGCTGTGTCGACGCCGCGATGGATGATCACCAGCCGGTTCTCGGGAAGCTGATAGCGCGTGCGGATGATCTCAGCCGTATATCCCGAGTTGGCGATCACGACATCGCCCTCTGCCATGACGCGGTTGTACGCTTTCTTGAGCGCAGAGTTCTCCTTGTAAATTCCGTGGTACGTCGTGACGAACGGCACACCCGCGGCGCGCGCGGCCGATCGGGCGCTCCAGGCCGGTGCGCGGCTCCTGGCGTGCACGAGATCGACGCCCTCTTCGGCGATCATGCGCCGGATACGCCGCGCGTTGAGCGCCAGCCGGAACGGGTTCTTGGTCTTGGCGGGAAACGGAACAAGTTCGCCGCCCGCCGCTTCGAGCCGTGCCACCAGTTGCCCGCCTTCCGACAGGACGATCGCGCGCCCCCCAGCTCTCACGATTGCGCCGGCGATCTCGATCGTCGAAAGCTCCGCCCCGCCTGTTTCAAGCTCGGGGATGATCTGCAATATCGTGGGTCGGGTTGGTCGGGTATCACGCGACACGGTCAAGGCCTTTCCGGCAGTCCGCCGCGGAACAGTCGTCTCGAATGAGGCACTCATAGAATGTCGCCATCGGAACCGCAATTTTTGACTGTCGGCACGGGGAAATCTGCCCGCCGCATCGCCTGTCTCAAGTCAGGTTCGGCCACCGGTGCCGCACCAGGATATTTCTGGCTGTCGGGTTTCAAGTCCGACATGGCGAGCACCAAAGCCTCGGCCTTGGCCGCGCGCGCTGAGGCCGTCGGCGTGCCATGCGTCCGGTTCGACTATTCGGGACACGGCCTGTCGGGCGGACGGTTCGAAGAGGGGACCATCGGCCGCTGGCTTGAAGAGGCGCTGGAGGTTTTCCGTGCCGTCAGCGAGGGACCCCAGATCATCGTCGGTTCGAGCATGGGCGGCCATATCGCGCTGCTTCTGCTGCGCACCCTCGTCGAAACCGACCCAGAGAACGCCGCGCGCGTCAGGGCGCTCGTGCTCATCGCCCCGGCCTGGGACATGACCGAGGAACTCATGTGGAACGCCTTCGACGAGCGGCAGAAGAACGCGCTGGTCGAGCAGGGTGTCGTCTACCGGCCCTCGGACTACGGCGAGCCCTACGCGCTGACGCGCACGTTGATCGAGGAGGGGCGCCAGCATCTGATCGCAACCCGGCCGTTCGATCCGGGCCGCCCGGTCCTCGTTCTTCAGGGAGGGATGGACCGCGACGTTCCTGCGGACCACGTCCGGCGCCTGCCTGCGCTGCTGCCGGGCGGACATGTGTCGATCACCGAAATCCCCGACGGCGAGCATCGGCTTTCGCGGCCCGGCGATCTCGCCGAACTGTTCCGCCTCATCGACCGCGCGGCATCGAGCTGAGACGCGTCGGTCTCACTTCATCGCATCGGGCGTGGGAGCGGAGTTGGCATCGTGATGGGCCCCGGCAGGAAGACCACCGACGAGCGCCGCCATGAGTGCGCCCGGACCCGCCTCGCGCGCGACGGCTTCGGGAACGATCCACGCGCGCCACGATGCGCCCGTCAATCCGGCTGAGCAATGCAGCTCTCCACCCCCCGCCCGGCACGATCGATCGGGCGTGGCCGTGACGGCGCGATCAGGGTCGGGTCGCCCCGCCTTGAGATCGACCGGCAAAATGCGTGCTCCGGACGGCGAGAACGCAACGCCACGAAACACGCAGACGGATACGCCTTCGCAGGCGCGCGCCCTTGGCCCCGCCGCCTTCTTTGCCGTAAGTCGTCGGGCGGGATTTTGCGTCCCCGCGCTCGCCAAGCATTCGCCGTCGACGCAAAGGATCGGGTCGGCGCGGCCCGACGGTCCGGGCGTCATCACGAGCAGGATCGTCACGATCGTCGGGTCGCTATTGATCGGCGCATCTGGTCCGCCGAGGGAATAGCGCGGAGCGAACGAGGAGGTTTCGGCTGGACGCGATGTCCCGTGATCGTCCTGTTTGTAGTCCGGTGATTGTGCCGCGGAATTGGCTGCTTCTTTGGCGGCCCGCATCGCATCGAGGAGCGCGCGGGCATCGTCCCCGTCGAGCCAGGGCTCGGCGCGCGTCTCCGACGTGCCGGACGGCGCAGCATCGCGCGCGAAGCGTTCCGCGAGTTCGTGCGCCGTCGTGTCACCGGCCTCGACCGAAGCGAACGTCGAAGCAGCGAAAAATACGATGAGCCACGCGCGCGCGCGGATGAACGACGCAGACATCTGTTCGAAAAAATCCCGTGTGATCCCAACCCACCTTTCGTCGGGGACGATGGCGAGAACATGGACCAATCGTGATCATTTGCTCAGCTGGTTAGCGGCGTTCGGCAGCGATGGCCGCGAGGCCCTCGCGATAGGTCGGATAGAGGAGGGACAAGCCGAGCGCTTCCTTGATGCGCGCGTTCCGGACCCGCTTGTTCTCGGCGTAAAAGCTGAGACCCATCGCCGAAAGGCCCGCGTTCTCGATTGCCACGTCCGGTGGAACTGGTACGCCCAGCAACCCGGCCGCGTAGGCGACGACATCCTGCGGCGGCGCGGGTTCGTCGTCCGTCACGTTGAAAATGGCATGTGAAGGCGGGGCATCCACCGCAGCGCGCAAGAGGTGCGCGATGTCAGCGACATGAATGCGGTTGAAGACCTGCCCGGACTTCACGATGCACCGCGCTGTTCCATCCTCGAGATTGTCGATGGCGCTTCGTCCGGGCCCATAGATGCCTGCGAGGCGAAAGACTTCGACGCGGCGTCCAGTCCGTTCCGCGAATGCGAACCAAGCCTGCTCGGCGTCGAGCCGGCGGCGCGAGCGGTCCGATGTCGGCGCGGGTTCAGTGCACTCGTCGCACCACTCTCCGTTCCGGTCGCCGTAGACGCCGATCGTCGAGAGATACCCGATCCAGGTGATGTGCTCGCCGGCAAGATCGCTTGCATGGTGGGTGAGGACAGGATCACCGCCATCGCCGGGCGGCACCGACACAACGACGTGTGTCGCCGTCGCGAGCGCCGACGACACGGAGGCGGACGGCGCGCGACCATCGAAGACGTGCGCGTCGTAGCCAAGATCGGCGATCCGTCCGGCGCCCTCGGCCGTCGTGGCGGTTCCGCTGACGTTCCACCCATCACGCGCGAGCAGTGCCGCGAGCGCCCGCGCGCTATAGCCAAGTCCGAATGCGAAAAGATGCGTCACGGTTCGTTCCATTGTTGCCATTCGGCTCTGACATCGGGGTCGATTTCGCTTGTGGCGAACGATGCCTTTCGTTGTGCGATGAATTCGTCATCCGCAATCCTCAAGAGCGCCCAGACGGCCATCGCCCGCACGAGCGGTGACGGGTCTGAGAGGCGTGCGTCGACAAGGGGCAGAAGGGCAGCGTCACTGGAATTCCCAGCCGCAATGAGCGCGTTCCTGACGACGCGATCGCGACCCGTCCGTTTGACCGGGCTCCCCGCGAAACGCGTGCGGAACGTCGCGTCGTCGAGTTCGATCAATTCGGCCAGCGCCGGTCCGTCCATCGCTGCTCGACGCGCAAGGCCGCTGTCGGAGGACGCGCGTGCAAACTTGTTCCACGGGCACACGGCCAGACAGTCGTCACATCCGAAAACGCGGTTTCCGATTGGTTTTCGAAAGGCCCGCGGAATGTGGCCTTTGTGCTCGATCGTGAGGTACGCGATGCAGCGCCGTGCGTCGAGCTGGTAGGGCGCCGGAAAGGCATCCGTCGGGCAGATGTCGAGGCACTTTCGGCAACGTCCGCAGTGATCGGCCTCCGCAGCATCGGGCTCGAGCATGGCCGTCGTCAGGATCGCACCGAGAAAAAGCCATGACCCGTGCTCACGCGACACGAGGTTCGTGTGCTTCCCCTGCCAGCCGACACCCGCCTTGGCGGCGAGCGGCTTCTCCATGAGCGGCGCGGTATCGACGAAGACCTTGACCTCGTGCCCGGTGGCGCTCGCCAGCGTTCGCGCCAGTTGCTTCAGTCTCGGCTTCAGGACGTCGTGATAATCCTTGCGCTGGGCGTAGACCGAGATCGCGGCGCGGTCGTGGTGGTGAAGGATGTCGAGTGGGTTTGCATCGGGCGCGTAGGACAGCCCGGCGACGATGGCACTCCGCGCGTCGGACCAGAGCGCGGTCGGGCTACGCCGCCGATCGGACGTCTCGGCCATCCAAGCCATATCGCCATGCCGGCCGTCGTCGAGGAAGTGCAAGAGTCGCCGGTCCTGCTCAGGGTCGTCCGCCAGGCGCACGATCCGCACGGGATCGAGACCGAGCTGCGCGCCGTCGCCCTTGATGCGCCGCTCGAGAGAGAGCGGTGAGCCGGCAGACGCTGCAGATATTGTGTTTCGGGACATGGGCTGTTGGAACTTGGCGCAGAGGAAGTTCACACGAGACGCGCGCGGGGCCAAGCCCGCCGTTGCCACGAGGTCTCGAAGCGCGACCCGTGGGATGTTCAAAAGTCGAGTTCTGCGTAGATTGGCGCGGGCGAAAGGCCGAGAAGCCGATCTTGCAGAAGGGGCCGGACCGACGGTCGGGACTTGATGCGCATGTACCACGACTTGGCCGCGGGGAACTCGTCCCAGGAGATGATGCCGGCATAGTCGAGAACCGAGAAGTGCCCGGACGCCGCCATGTCCGCGAAGCTCAGTGCGTCACCGGCCAGCCAGTCGCGCTGCCCGGCCAGATGATTCACGTACCGCAGGTGATAGCGGAGGTTCGCGTGCGCCGCCCTCAGATTTTCGCCGCTCGGAGGCGGCTCCCCTGCGCCTCGGACACGACGTACGAGTTTCTGTTCGACGAGTTCCCCCGTCGCATCCCGATCGAGTTTGCCGTGAAACCAGTCGACGAGCCGACGAACTTCGGCTCGCGCAACGCTGTCACCGGGAAAGAGCTGGATGTGCTCGTCGCTGGTATCGTAGTCCCGCGCCGCCTCGTCGAGGAACTCCGAAATGGCATAGACGCCCGCCACAGTCGCGAGCCCAGACACGACGAGGACGGGCACCTCGCACGCGGGATTGAGCGCGACGAAGTCTGGCCGCCACGCGCTCGGATCCTCTTCCTCGAAATGCACGTCCCAGCCAAGTTCGACGAGCGCGATGCGGATCGAGCGGGAGCGCGCGCAGAACGGAAAATGGATAAGCCTGTTCATCGCCCGATCTGCCCCCGCAAATGTCGGCGGCACGCGGTGCCCGCACGTGCCAAGTCTATCCCGCCTCTCGCACCCGATGGCGGACGCGCCCGATTGCCTTTGAAACCGGCGCGCGCCCCGGCAGCTTGTCTCGTTTACGCGAAAACGAGGCTTCTGTCCCAGCCCGGATCGCGCGGTGATGCGTGGTCTGCGGCGCGTGAGCACTGGCGTCACGGCGAAGCGACATGCCATAAGCGGCGCCGCGAAAGTCGGGGTAGCAAAGGTGTGCGCCCGGTTCGCGGGGGCTTCGATCCATGCAGACTTGGCAAGCAGTCCTGTTGGGCCTCATCGAAGGCCTGACGGAATTCATCCCGGTGTCATCGACCGGTCATCTTCTGCTGGTCGGGCATTTCCTGGGCGTTCACTCGCCGGGGCGGACGTTCGAGGTTCTGATCCAACTCGGCGCGATCCTCGCGATTCTGACGGTCTATTTCGGCAAGCTCTGGCAACTCCTGGTGGCGCTGCCCTCCGACGCGCGCACGCAGCGGTTCGTCCTGGCAATCCTGATCGCGTTTCTGCCCGCCGCGATCATTGGCGCGTCGATGCACGGCTTCATCAAGGGCGTGCTCTTCGAAACGCCCCAACTCGTCTGCGCAACGCTTATTCTGGGCGGCATCGTGCTCTTGATGGTGGACCGTCTCTCACTGACGCCACGCTACACCGATGTGATGGATATCCCGCCGTCGCTCGCCCTCAAGATCGGCCTCTGTCAGACGCTCGCGATGATCCCTGGTGTCTCGAGATCGGGCGCGACGATCGTCGGCGCGATGCTGCTCGGCACCGACAAGCGCTCGGCGGCCGAGTTCAGTTTCTTTCTCGCCATGCCGACGATGGCCGGCGCCTTCGCCTACGATCTCTACAAGAATTGGGATGTTCTGAAGCCCGACGACATGACGCCGATCGTCGTCGGCTTTGTGGCGGCGTTCATCTCGGGCATGATCGTGGTGCGCTATCTGCTCGACTACGTAAGCCGCCACGGCTACGCGCTCTTTGCGTGGTGGCGCATAATCGTTGGGACTCTAGGCCTCATCGGCCTAGCGACGCTGGGCTGACGGGGTCTTTGTCCGAACGTGACGCGCTATTTGCCGTCCGGCCGTGGCGGCGTGACGCCCATCGAGACATAAACGCCCATCAATTGCTCGACGCCGCCCTCCGCGGGCCGCACCCACGTCGCGGGCACGTAGATGAGCGCGCCGCCGAACGGGACCGGCGCCGAGGGCACGAGCACGCCCACGTAGGGCTGTCCGCCCAGGCTCACAGGCTTCGCGGATGCCTGCAACGCGAGCACGGCCGCTCCGGGTTCGCCTCCGAAGAAACACCACACCGGCGTCATGCCTTTGAGGTTCTCGCCCTTCTGCGTGTCGACGATGGATGTGAAGGTCTTCGAGAGCCCGTAGATTTGCGAGACGATCGGGATCCGCATGAGGAAGCCCTCGATCGCCTCGACCAGCCATTGGCCGATCTGCGATTCGACCAGTAATCCCACGGCATAGACGATGGCCACGGCGAAAAGCAGTCCGACCACGTAGGGCGTCGCGCTGCCCCGGTTGATGCTGAGCCCGAGCGACGTCAAGAGACTTCCGAACGTGCTGCCGGGGCCGGCATATGTCGCGACGACATCGACCATCCAAATTGCGATGGCGATTGTCACCGCGACCGGGAGGATCGCGAGGAGGCCGGCAAGGAAGATGCTAGCAATCCGCTTCATTCGGCTCGTCCATGATCGAGGAACGGGAGCCAGAAGGAGAGAGGTCGCCGCGCCCGGAAGTCAAGTCGGCGTAGGATCGGGGTTGCAGCGTCGAAGGAAGCAGGGGTCGAGCCTGCCGACTTGCGCCAGCGTCAGGCCGCGTGTGACGTAGCCGGCGTCAGGAGGATGCTCCTGAGCGCATCGACATCCTTCGCCGAGCGCAGCGCTTCGAGCATGGACGGTTCCCTGACGAGGCGCGAGATACGGGCCAACGCCTTGAGATGATCGCCACTGGCATGCTCGGGCGCGAGCAGGAGAAACACCAGATCCACGTCCTCGCCGTCCTGGCTGTCGAACGGGATTGGCTGTTTCAATCGCGCGAACACGCACATGATCCGCGTGAGCTTCTTGAACTTGACGTGCGGGATCGCAATGCCGCGGCCGAGACCGGTCGAACCGAGGCGCTCGCGTTGCAGGAGCGCGTCGAAAATCTCGCGCTGGTCGATGCCGGTCAGGTCCGAAGCTCGGTAGGCCAGGTCCTGTAGCGCCTGTTTTTTGCAGGTCACATTGGCCGGCTCGATGACCGCTTCGGGAGCCAGAATGTCACTGAGATCCATGACTGTTCGTCCACCGGGTCCATATTTGCTTGCCGTGGTGGCCGCCCGCCATTGGCGCGGCCTCCCGCATCGTCTTGTGCGCAACTCGCGTGCCAGACCCGGCCTCTAGGCCAGCGGGCGGGCACGCCTGTGCGAATACCCCGATCGTTCTTTGCCTGTCTGAGATGGGTAGACGTCGGCGATCCAGCAATGAGTGCTGGAGCCGCAAATTGTCTGCCAACGGGTATCTCCTCGGGCGATCAACGACATCCGCTGAACCGCATGGTCTTCTGGTTGTTACCGACGCCACCCCGTAAGAACCTACCGCCTGTCCGGCGGCCAAGGTCATGCAATGATGTCAGCGACTTAACTCCCCTGCGAGCTTCCCCCTCGCCGACGAGGCCGACGCTAGAGTGTGTCGCACGGCCTGTCAAACGCTTGTGCGGTTACAACTTTGTGCGGTGCGGGATAACGCAAAATTTGCGTTGTGCAAACACCCGTTTTTGTCACGGCGCCTGGAACGCCGGTTTCGGGCCCCAAGAACGGCGCTCCGGGGGCGCGTTCCGGCCGCCGAATGCTAGAAGCCGCGACCCGCCTCGGAGCTGAACCGCTTCTCGCGACGACGCTGGACCGAGGAGGGAATTCGCATCGCCTCCCGGTACTTGGCGACCGTACGCCGGGCGATATCGATGCCGTCGCCCTTGAGCCGCTCGACGATCATGTCGTCCGACAGGATGGCAGTCGCCGGCTCCTGGTCGATCATCTGTCGGATCCGGTGGCGGACGGACTCTGATGAGTACGCTTCGCCGTCGCCATTGGCGGCTGCGATTGCGGACGTGAAGAAATACTTCAACTCGAAAATTCCGCGCGGCGTGGCGATGTACTTGTTCGAAGTGACGCGCGAAACGGTCGACTCGTGCATCGAAATCGCATCGGCGACGGTCTTCAGATTCATCGGGCGCAGATGCTGCACACCGTAGGTGAAGAACGCATCCTGCTGGCGCACGATCTCCTCGGCGACCTTGAGGATCGTGCGCGCTCGCTGGTCGAGGCTCTTGACGAGCCAATTCGCCGTCTGCAGGCATTCGAGCAAATAGCCCTTGTCGCGGTCGTTCTTCGCCGTGCGCGACACTTTCGAATAGTAAACGCGATTGACGAGCACGCGCGGCAGCGTCTCGCTGTTGAGTTCGATGAACCAGCTTCCGTCCGACGCCGCTTTGACGATGATGTCGGGCACGACGGGCTGCATGTGGACGCGGCCGAGCTTCAGTCCCGGCTTCGGATTGAGCCGCTTGATCTCGCTGATCATGTCCGCGAGATCTTCATTCGTGGCTCCCGTCACCCGCCTCAATGCAACGAGATTGTGCTGGGCGAGGAGCTGGAGGTTGTCGAGCAACGCGCCGATCTGTGGATCGTAGCGGTTCTGATCCTTGAGCTGGATTGCGAGGCATTCGGCGAGAGTGCGCGCGCAGACACCGACAGGCTCGAACGTCTGCAAGACCGCGAGCACCCGTTCGATGAGTTCGATCGGCGCGCCGAGTTTCAAGGACAGTTCGCCGATATTGGCGTTGAGGTAGCCGGTCTCGTCGACGGTATCGATGAGGTAGTGTCCGATCATCCGATCGACAGGATCGTGGATCGTGAGATTGAGCTGTTCCGAAAGGTGCTCGCGAAGCGTCACGTCGCTCGTCGCGTAGGATTCGAGATTGACGTCGTCGTCCTCGAATGACGATCCGCGCTGTCGGACCTGACTCCATTGCCCCGCCTGCAGGTCGGGACCGATGTCAGCGGCCGAGGCGTCCGGATAGACGTTGTCGTATTCGGCATCGAGTTCGCCGGCCGCCTCGCCCGAACGTTTTTCGAGATCGAGCCAGTCTTCGCCCTCGTTCCCGGATGAACCATCGGGCGCTTCACTGCCGTCCTGGTCGCGCTGATCCTCGGTCGCTGGGGTTTCGCGCTCCGGCTGAGGATCGTCCCGCTCGAGCAGCGGATTGCGCTCGAGTTCCGTCTCGACGTACTGGCTGAGCTCGAGATTCGAGAACTGTAGAAGACGGATGGCCTGCTGCAGCTGGGGTGTCATCACCAGCTGCTGGCCCTGTCTCAGCTCGAGTTTCGTCGTAAGCGCCATCGTCCAGTTCTCAAGCACCCGCGATGGGTTCGGGGCCCTTTGTACTCAACGGCCATTAACGAACATATCGCCGAGATACACCTTACGGACGTCTTCGTTGTTTATGATTTCCGACGGGTTACCATGGGTCAAGACTTGACCATCATAGATGATGTAGGCGCGATCGATGAGGCTCAAGGTCTCGCGGACGTTGTGATCAGTGATCAGCACGCCGATCCCGCGGTCGGTCAAGTGGCGGACAAGCTGTTGTATGTCCCCGACGGCAATGGGATCGATGCCGGCGAACGGCTCGTCGAGTAGAATGAACGACGGCCGCGACGCGAGCGCGCGCGCGATCTCGCAGCGCCGCCGCTCGCCGCCCGAAAGCGCGATCGACGGCGACTTCCTGAGCCGCGTGATCTGAAATTCCTCGAGCAGGCTGTCGAGTTGCTCGTTCCGGCGTTTGCGATCGGGCTCGACGAGTTCCAGAACGGCCAGGATGTTTTCCTCGACCGTGAGCCCGCGGAAAATAGACGCCTCTTGCGGCAGATAGCCGATGCCGAGCCGCGCGCGCCGATACATCGGCAGCTTCGTCACGTCCCGGCCGTCGATCGTGATGCGGCCGGCATCCGCCGGCACCAGGCCCGTAATCATGTAGAATACGGTCGTCTTGCCCGCGCCGTTGGGTCCGAGAAGGCCAACCGACTCTCCCCGTCCCACGGCAAGGCTCACGCCCTTGACGACTTTCCGCTTGCGGTAGCTTTTCTGGACGTCGACGACGGTCAGCCAACCTTCGCCGCCGATTGAGGGATCTACCGCCTCGGCATCGTCGTGGTGCGGCTGCGGTCCGGCCCCGTTGGTGTGCGCGCGCGGCATCTCCCGCCGTTGAGACGGTTTCGCGCCGTTGGTCCCGCGACCGAAAAAACTGCGCATCATCAGCAGGCAGCCCTGTGCAACGGACGGCTGGAACACGTCGTGGACCGCCCGGTCCGATGCCAGTCATGGCACGAAAGCAAGCCTCGATCGAGGTCGCCGACTGACGCTCTGGCTTTCATGGTCACTGGGCTCGGTCCACGCTTTCTGGCGTCGACGTCGACGTGCTCCATGCGGGCTCCGATCCCGACTTCGCCGCCTTGGGAGGTTCACCCCCGGCTCCACCCTCTTTCAACTGACGTGGAAAGAAGATGGCGCTCGGCCGCGCCTTGGAGCCGGCCGCCTGACCGTTCGCCTGACCGTCCGCCGTCGCGTCCGCCGACCACCCGCCGCCTGGCGTTCCCTTTGCCGCGGCCTTCGGTTGCTTGTCGATGTTGATGTCGCCGGTTGTGAGGTCGACGACCAGCAGCTTGCCACGAACGGTGTTGAGACCCTGAGTAAGCTCCACCTGTCCGCCGACTTGAACAGTGTTGGCCGCTGCATCGAATGTCGCCCAGTCGCCGGTCACTTTGCGGCCGTCGCTCGACGTCATTTCGATATTGCGCTTTGCGTCGAGCCGTTCGAGCGCGGTGGCCTCCTGCGTCGAGCCCGGGCCCTGCTGTCCGCCCTGCGTTGCGCCCGCAGGCGCGGCGGTGATGTCGGCGAGTTTGGCGGTGCCGCTATAGCGGGCTTCAATCGTGTCGGCCTTGAGCCGCATTTCACCCTGCGTCGCGACCACGCCGCCGCGGAAGTATGCGATCTTCGTCGCGTCGCGGACTTCGAGAGAGTCGGCTTCGAGGTCGAGCGGTTGATTGGGGTCGGCGCGGAAACTTTCCGAACTCATCATCGCGCCGGAGGACTTGGTGGACGCGGACGGTTCGGGCTTCTTGGCACTCGGCGATGCGCCTGGTTTCTTATTTTGCACGAGGCGAACATTGATCCGCCCCGGACCGCTGCCGTTCATCGGCGGCGACGTCAGCTCTGTGACGCCCGCCGTCCGATCGATCGCGAGGCGCCGGCCCTTGAGGACGTTGGCTCCCTGGGTGACGGCGACATTGCCCGTCAGCACCGCCGTATCCGCCTTCTGATCGAGAAATGCTTCATCGCCCGACGCGCGCCGTTCTGGGCCCGCGGACATCTCGACGTTTCCTTGCAAGAGGGCCGTCTCGCGTTCCGCGTCGAACGTCGCGCCGTTCGCCGTGACACGCTCACCGTCCCCGCGCGTCATGACGACCGGGCCCTTGGCGACGATCTCACGGATACCAGCACTCGGCGTGCCGGTTCCGGCATTGGTCTGGCCGACGGGGAGTGCCGCGCCCGAATAGGTGACAGCGAGTTCCGGCGTTTCGAGCTGACTGCCCGCCTGTGAGGCTTTCACGTTGCCGGTAAAAATGGCTTTCTTTTCGGCGTCCTTGATGTCGAGACGGCTCGCCGTGATGTCGACAGGGGTGTCCGATGCGCCGAACAGTTTGGCCGGCGCGCCGGCAACAGGTTGGGAAGCCGCGGCGTCCTTGGGGGGCGTCAGCTTCGCCACGACCGCGTTGACGAACGTGATCTCGCGCGCCTTCTGACGGAGCGTCATTTCCTTGGATGTGATCGTCCCCGCCGGAAACGCGACTTTGACGGGCTGGCGGCTACGGACGATCCCTTGCTTTGTGTCGATGTGCGCTGTCGCAAGTGCCGCCTTGAGCCCCTGCTCGGAAACAACGTTGATCCGGCCGCTGAGCTGAAGCACCGACGTCTTTTGCGAGAAGCGTCCGCGATCCGCGCTCAATCTCGTGGCAGACTTCTGCGCGTCGATCATCTGGCCCGACACGCCCGTGAGGAGAATTTCGTTGACGTTCTTGGGGTCGACGCGCGCCGATTTTGCATCGACCGCGTAGGAGCCCCCATCGTCGGTGAACCCTTCGTAGTGCGGGTTCTGCATCGCGAGGTCTTCGGCGGTGATCCGCGGAATGGGAATGGCGGGAAGCGCGCCCAACGGGCTGGACGATTTGAAGAGCGCCGCGCCATAGAACCCGACGAGGCCAAGCGCGAGTGCCGGCAAACCAAGGCGCAACATGCGGACCATGGACGAGTGCCGCCTCGCGTCGCGAAAACTTCGCGACCGGTCCATGCCGATGACGATGCCCAATCCCGTGCGGCGCGGTTCAGTCATCGTTTGCGCGGGTTCGGCCGTCATGACCATCGCGAATGTTGTCCAGAGTGTGTGCCAGTGGGGCGCAAGTCCGGTTTCGGGCGGCGATCGAGGGGTGGCGCTGGCATGCCCCGGGCTCAAGTCGCCCCGCCCGGACACGCTGCGCCGCGGCGCACAATCTACCAGTAATTGGGGAGACTTTGGGACCCGCTCGAGACGAACGGCGGGCGGACCCCGGCTAATGGGAAAAAATGTCGGCTTCCTCGAAGCCTGCGAGGTCAAGTGCCGCTCTGACGGGCAGGAACCGGAAGGCGGCCTGAGCCATCTCCGTCCGGCCTTCGCGCGCCAGCATGGCGTCGAGCCGGTCCTTGACGGTATGAAGATGCAACACGTCCGAGGCCGCGTAGGCCAATTGTTGCTCGGTGAGTTCGGCCGCGCCCCAATCCGAACTCTGCTGCTGCTTTGAAAGCTCGATCCCGACGACCTCGCCGACAAGGTCCTTGAGTCCATGGCGGTCGGTGTAGGTGCGCGCCAGCTTCGAGGCGATCTTGGTGCAATAGATCGGCTGAACGTCGATCCCGAGGTGCGTTTTCAGGACGGCCACGTCGAAACGGGCAAAGTGGAAGATTTTGAGGACCGCGGGGTCGGTCAGCAGCGCCGCGAGCCGCGGCGCGGAACGCTGGTCGCGACCGATTTGGACAAGATGCGCGGTGCCGTCACCCGCAGAAAGCTGCACGACGCAAAGCCTGTCGCGGGCCGGGTTCAATCCCATGGTTTCGGTGTCGATCGCAACGCTCGCACCAAACCCGACGCCCGCCGGCAGGTCACCCTTGTGCAATCTGATGACCGGAGAAGCCATGGTTGGTGTTCCTCGCAGTTGTTCGGAAGTAGTGACTACCATATCAGCCTGCCCGGCGCCGCTGGAACGCCGGTCGAGTAACTGACAACGCAACGTGAGCTTGGAGGAGAGGGCCCCGATGGAGCCCGCGCAGCGCCGGCATGGTCGCTGCGCGCGAGAAAACTGGTGCCCAGAAGAGGACTCGAACCTCCACGCCTCGCGGCGCTAGTACCTGAAACTAGTGCGTCTACCAATTCCGCCATCTGGGCTCGCGACGGGCGCGAGCCGCAGGAGTTAGTGGCAGCCGGTCACGTTGTCAATTGCAGTGGCTCTGACTAGAGCAAACCCAAAGCGGTCCTGCTATGGATGGCGTAGCGATAGGGTCAAGGGGCGAAGGCCATGACGACGGGTACGGCGGCGGGCGGGCTCATCACGGTGTTCGGCGGCAGCGGGTTCGTCGGCCGCTATATCGTCCGGGCGCTCGCCAAAAAGGGCTGGCGGGTCCGCGCGGCATGTCGCCGTCCTGATCTTGCCGGGCACCTCCAACCGATGGGCGCCGTCGGCCAGATCCACGCGGTTCAGGCCAATTTGCGCTACCCGGATTCCGTCAGGGCCGCGGTGCAGGGCGCGGACGCTGTCGTCAATTGCGTTGGCATCCTGGCCGAGAGCGGGCGGCAGTCGTTCCGCAAGCTACAGGATGAAGGCGCCCGCGCCGTCGCGAAGGCCTGTCGCGAGGCGGGGGCCAAGCAACTTGTCCATCTCTCTGCCATCGGCGCCGACGCGCGCGCGTCTGCCCGCTATGCCCGGACAAAGGGGGAAGGGGAACGCGCGGTTCTCGAAGAGTTTCCCGACGCCGTGATCCTGAGGCCGTCGATCGTATTCGGACCCGAGGATGATTTCTTCAACCGCTTCGCGGCCATGGCCCAGGTGTCGCCACTGCTGCCGCTGATCGGTGGCGGACGGACGCGCTTCCAGCCGGTTTACGTGGGCGACGTCGCCGCGGCCGCCGTCATAGCGATCGAAGGCGGGGCGAAGCCGGGCACCATCTACGAGCTGGGTGGCCCCGAGACGCTCTCGTTCCGCGAACTTCTGGACCGGACGCAGGATTACGCGGGACGCCACCGTGCGTATCTCGGTATGCCGTTCTGGATGGCGAAGATGCAGGCCGTCGCCACGATGCCTCTGGCGCTTGTCGCCAACACGCTCCGCCCCGTGACGCTCGATCAGGTGAAGATGCTCGAGCGGGACAACGTGGTCTCCGAGCTTGCCCAGAAGGAAGGCCGGACACTGAAGGGTCTCGGGATCGCGACACCGCATGCCGTGGGTACGATCGTCCCCGGCTACCTGGAGCGGTTCCAGCCGAAGGGTCAGTTCGCGCACTATCGGCGCTGATGCCAGAGCACCCGGGTCGCTGAGAAATGGGGGACCGAGTGCCAGCCGCCAGAGCGCCAATTGTCAGAGCGCCAGTTTGCAAACCACAAGGCGCGGGACGGTTGGCGAAACTTGCCGAAAAGGCCCGGTTGTACGGCGAGGAATTGCGCTTCGCCTGGCGCGCGCCGACAACGCTTGGCGGGTCTTTTCGTCTGATGGCGATGACGGCTGAGTTTCACGCCCGCAACGGAATGAAGTTCCGGTCGGATGACGACCGCCGCACGCGCCTTTCGTTCGATCTGTCGGGCTACCCTCTCGACCTGGAATTGCGCCGGAACGGCAGCGACCTCGCGGTGCTCTACGAAGTCCTGGCCCGCGAGGCGTATTTCGTTCCAGCCGACACGCTGCCGCCCGAGCGTGTGCGGACGATCGTCGACGCCGGCGCGAACATCGGTCTGACGGCGCTCTACTTCGCGTCGCGCTATCCGAATGCGCGCATTCTGGCCATCGAGCCCAATGCGGACAACTTCGAGCTTCTGAAGGGCAATACGGCGAGGGAACCGCGCATTGCGGCCGTCGAAGCCGGTGTCACGCCACTGCCGCGCCAGAAGCTGTTCATCGGCAATACCGGACCTGCGTGGAGCTACCGATCGAACAGCGCCGGCCAAGGTCTCGAGGTGCGCGGCGCATCGCTCTCAGAATTGATGGCCGACCATGGGTTCGAAACCATCGATCTCCTGAAGATCGACATCGAAGGCGCGGAACGGGAGATTTTCGCCAAGGCCGACTTTCTCGATCGAACCGGAACGATCGTGGCCGAACTGCACGGACGTTACGATATCGACGCGTTCAATCGCCATCTCGCGCGGTCTGGGCACGTGGCGCGCCTCAATCCCCACGCCCGCGATCCGGCCGTGGTGCTTGCGACGCCGACAGTCGAGACGTCGAACAGTTCGGATCGGCTCTAGTATTCTGCCGGAGTCCGTCGCAGCAGATCGCGGCGACGGCCACGCAACAAAAAAGCCCCGGCGAACCGGGGCTTTTCAGTCTGGGATCATTCGGTCTGGGATCAGTGGACGCTCGCGATGGAAAGTTCGCCGTCCATCGCATGGCTCAACGCCGCCTGTCGGGTATCCGTCAGCGCGATCGGTGTTCCGTCCGCGGCGTGGAGCGCAAACAGGCTCACACCCGACGGCAGTCCTTCGATGGCCGGGAACATTTCACGGGCCTCTTCGGACGACAGCGACTTGATGTAAGCGACCTCACCGCCGCCCAATCGGGCCAGTTCGATCTGGCTCATGACCGGCGCGTGCAGCGCTGCCAGCGACTCGGGCTTGGATTTCTTCGGTGTAGTTTCGTTCATGACGCACTTCCTCCTCGGGGAGAAGCTTCCGGACGTCACGGCGGGGAGCACCAGCCCCACAGCGGGATGCCTTAGGCACCCTTCCGGGAATAGTCCTATGATTCAGAGGTATTGGCTGTAGCGCGGCGGCACCTACGGCCTCAATTTGCTCTGGCCAATCTCGATGCGCTTGATGAGCCGTTCCGGCTCGTGGCGAATGAGATCGATACACAAGATGCCGTTCTCGAGCCCGGCCTTGTGCACCTCGATGCCGTCGGCGAGCAGGAATGTCTTCGAGAACTGCCGCGCGGCAATGCCGCGGTAGATATAGTCGCGTTCGCCCTCATCCTGCGACTTGCCGCGAATGATGAGTTGCTTGTCTTCGAGCGTGATATCGAGGTCGTCGCGCGTGAAACCGGCGACGGCCAGCGTGATCCTGAGAAGCTCGGAGTTGGCACCCTCAGCCGCGATGCGCTCGATGTTGTAGGGTGGGTATCCCCCACTTGCGCTCTTGCTCGCGCGGTCGATCATTCGCTCGATTTCCTCGAACCCGAGCAGCAGAGGGTTCGAGAGCATGGTCATCCGTGACATGGCGGCGGGTCCTTTCCAATGAAGCGACCGCAGTAATCGTCCCGGAGCGGTGCCGACTGGCCAACCACTCCCCTGCCGCCAGTTCCGGCCGACAGGACTTGACGATCATATGGGGTCGGGTCGCCGTCGTTCAAGCGCACGATCTAGGGCAAATTGAACGGTGTTGCTTTGGCGATGGCCGCCGCCACCGGCCCGAAGCCACGGCGCCGAGGTCCCCAGTCGGAACTGCGGTTGGGCGCTCGCCTCAACCCTCGAATTCCTCGCGCAGCATCTCGAGTTCGAGCCATCGCTCTTCAAGCGCGGCGAGCTGCGCCTCGGCCTTTGACAAGTCGCGGCCGGCCGCTTCGAAGCCCTTGGGATCGCGCGCATAGAACGACGGATCGGCAAGGCTCTGCTGCAGGCGCCCCACTTCGGCGCCGAGCGCTTCGATGTCGCCCGGCAGCGTTTCGAGCGCGTGCTTGTCCTTGAAGGAAAGCTTGCGCTTCGTCGGAACAGGCGCGGCCGCGAACGGAGGCGCGGGCGGCGCAGCCTCGCCGGCGGGGCGGCTGCCGGTACGACCGGTCTCGGATTTCCGCGCGAGGTCCTGACCTTTGCGCTGCACGAGCATGTCCGAATAACCGCCCGCATACTCGACCCACTGGCCATCGCCTTCAGCCGCGATGACGCTCGTCACCACGCGATCCAGAAAATCGCGATCGTGGCTGACGAGAATGACCGTGCCGGGGTAGTCACCGAGGAGTTCCTGCAGGAGATCGAGCGTCTCGAGGTCGAGGTCGTTGGTTGGCTCGTCGAGCACGAGAACATTCGAAGGCTTCGCGAGCGCGCGCGCCAGCATGAGCCGTCCCCGCTCGCCGCCCGAGAGCACCTTAAGGGGCGAACGCACCTGTTCGGACGAGAACAGGAAATCCTTCATGTAGCTTGCGACGTGGCGCGACTGACCGTTGATAATGACCTGATCGCCTCGCCCGCCTGTCATCGCTTCCGCGACGGTCCAATCTGGTTTCAACTCGTCGCGCTTCTGGTCAAGCGACACGATGTCGAGCGACTGTCCGAGGCGAATGTCGCCCCGATCCGGCGGAAGCTGGCCCATGAGCATTTTGAGCAGTGTCGTCTTGCCGGCGCCGTTCGGGCCGACGACACCGATCCTGTCACCGCGCAGGATGAGCGTCGAGAAGTCGTCCACGATCGTCCGCTCGCCGAAGCTCTTGGAAATACCCTTGGCCTCGACGATGAGCCGGCTCGACGCGCCGCCCTCGCTCGCGACGAGGCGCACATTCCCCTGGCTTTTGCGCCAGTCCTTGCGCTCCTGGCGCAGCGCCGCGAGTTCCTTGACGCGCCGCACGTTCCGTTTCCGCCTCGCAGTGACGCCACCGTGCATCCACTGGTCTTCGCGCACGATCTTGCGGTCGAGTTTGTGCCGCTCGGTTTCCTCCTGCTCGAGAACCTCGTCGCGCCAAGTCTCGAAGTGCTGGAATCCCCGCTCCATGACGCGCGTGCGTCCGCGGTCGATCCAGACCGTCGTGCGGGAGAGCGTTTCGAGGAGGCGGCGGTCGTGGCTGATGAGGACGATTCCGGCTTTCATCGGCCGCAGGGTCGATTCGAGCCATTCGATCGCCGGCAGATCGAGATGATTGGTCGGTTCGTCGAGGAGAAGCACGTCGGGATCGGCGGCTATTGCGCGCGCGATGGCGGCGCGCCGGGCCTCGCCGCCCGACAGGCGCGCCGGCGCCTCGTCGCCCGTGAGCCCGAGTTCGTTCAGGAGAAAGCGTGCCCGGTAGGGATCATCGACCGCGCCGAGGCCCGCAACGACGTAGTCGAGCACGGTCGAGTGATCCCCGAAATCCGGTTCCTGCGCGAGATAACGCACGAGCGCACCGGGATGCCGGAAGACTTCGCCCGCATCGGGCTCGACCATGCCTGCGGCGACCTTGAGAAGCGTCGATTTTCCGGAGCCATTGCGTCCGACGAGACCGATCCGGTCACCGGGCGCAACAGTCAAATCAGCGCCTTCGAGAAGCGGCGTTCCGCCGAACGTCAGGTGGATGTCATGAAGGGAGAGAAGCTGCGCGGCCATGGCGCCGTGGTGCTACTAGATGCACCGCCCCCCGTCCAGTTGCCATTGCGCGTCGGGCTCACTTCTATTCAGCCGCGACTCGTCGCTTTGGAAACAAGTCTTCCACGCGCTCCTGCGCGCGCTCCCACATCAGATCGACGAGCTGATTGTGTGTGAGCTTCGGCGCCTTGGTTCCCCTGGCCGGCTTCCGGACGAATTCGTAGTCGAGCGCAATTTTCTCGGCCTGTTTCTGGGGCATCGACATGAACGTTCTTCGAAACTCCTCCGGACCATTCATGGCGATCAGGTAGGGGTCGATGGCTGCCAACGCCTCATCGCCCCGGAACACGACTTTGTGGCCAACGGCCTCCAAGAGGCGACGCGCAAAAGTCGGGTTGGCAAGCGCCTCGTCACGAATGATCTGAAAGAGATTCTCGATGGCTGTCGAAGGGTCGATCGGCTTGCGGGTGTCCATGTCCACGCCTCCAGGAATTGAATCAGAATATAGCACGCGCGAGGGCTTCTGCCACATTCGTGACGGACCGGCTGACGGGACTGAACCGCGGCTTCTCGTATTTTTGTCCGTAAGTCCGCAGTACCCCATGGTCTCGCCGCGTGATCTTGCCGAATTGCTCCCTGAGCGGGACCGGATCTCCGCGAACATTGAAGTGCTTCCGCAGCGCGTCGATGTTCGCTCGATGTTCGATGACGTTCTGATACTTCATGACAACAATCGAGCGGTTGTCCGCATCCGACATCCCCAATGCCCGCTCGACTCCAAGTTCGAAGAAGTCGCGGGTGCTCCGGATCGACACGTCGTCGAGGAGTGTCGGCGAGATGATGTGGTCGGCAAGCGGAAGTGCCGCTCTGGTCAGGGTCACAAGGCCGGGAGGACAATCGAGCAGCACGCACTCGTAGTCCCGTTGGACCTTAAGAATAAATTTCTGCAGGAGCTGTCTTCGGCCAGCAACGGGATCACCACCATTGGAATAAAGTTTGCGATCGTAGTCATACTCAGTCAGCCAGAGGCTAGGTACGCTTGGAAGCAGGGACACGAAGCTACGCGAATTGCCGTGGAGTTCCCTGAGATCGCTCGCACGGTGCTCGATGTAAGCAGGCAAGGGCTGCATCGCACCGCGATCATGATCGATGAACGCCTGCGGCAAAGTGCGATTGGCGAGTTCGCAGGCTTCGATCCCTCTTCTGGACAAAAGCATATAGCTGACACTCGCCTGAGGATCGAGGTCGATGACGAGAACCCGCAAATTTAGCTTGAGGGCCCAATGTTCTGCCAACAAAAGTGTGAGCGTGGACTTGCCGACACCACCTTTGAGATTTGCGACCGCGACGGTTTTCATGGACCCCTCGACATGAACTGGGAGATCGCAGTCTCAATAGCTCTCTGGTTGACCTCGCTGAAGCGGCTGACGATGAACTCGTCGAGGTCTCGCGGATCCAAGGATCGGAGTCGGGCGTCACGCCAAATCTTGAACGTTCTGCGGTCGTTGGGATCATGGACGGTGATCAAGCCGATACCATTGGAATCGCAGCAAGCATCGATCTCGTTGAAACTGTCTCCGGCCTCGCAAGTGCACGTGTCACGGTTCCAAACGAGGAAAGAGCGGTTTGCGAAGCGATTGTGGCTCAATGCCTCGTAGACGGACGTCAATTGTGAACCACCACGTTGTGTTTTGACCTCGAACGTCATCAACTCGATGCGAACGTTTGGCTCGAATCTCGCGCGGATAATTGCGATGGCGCTAACGTCCGGCCTACTCCACCTTCCGCCGTTCGGCGCTTGCAGACGGGCCGTGTCCTCGACGAACACACGACAGCTTCCGAAGCGAGGTTTGACGTTCTGAGCAAACTCTGACACCAGAAAATCGCTCAAAGACTGGTAGATGGCGTGTTCGTCGGAGACGAGGTTGGCCCGGCCGAACCGACCGTCAGGATCGCATTTGGTGCATACTCGAGTCACGGGCCCAACCGTACGAAAATGAATTGTTATCCGAATACGGCGGATCGCCAAGGTCGCGCAAGCCCGCTCGAAGCATGTCAAATCTCTAGATACACCGCCCCCCGTCCACCTCGATGGCGACGCCGGTGATGAAGTGGGAGGCGGGGTCGGCGAGAAAGAGCGCGGCATTCGCGATGTCGGTCGGCTTCGACATGCGGCCCAAGGGAATGCCCGCGATGAATTTCTGCCGGTTCTCCGGCGTGTCCTCGAGGCCCATGAATTGCCCGAGCATACCCGTCTCGCCGATCACGGGATTGATGGCATTGACCCGGATGTTCTTCGACGCGAGTTCGGCCGCCATGGATTTCGTGAGAGTGATCGCAGCCCCTTTGGAGCCATTGTACCACGTGAGGCCCGGGCGCGGTCTGACGCCCGCCGTCGACGCGGTGATGATAATCGAGCCGCCGCCCGCGCGTTCGAGATGGGGCACCGCCGCAAGCGTCGTCAGATAGATGGATTTGACGTTGACGGCGTAGATCCGGTCAAACTCGTCTTCGCTGACGCTCAGCAGTGACTGGTTCTTGTGCGTGAACCCGGCATTGTTGACAACGATATCGAGACCACCGAAACGCGCCACCGCGCCCTCGATCATGCGGTCGACGTCGGACTTCACCGACACGTCGCCCTGACATGCAGCCGCCCCGTCTCCGATGCGGCGCGCAGCGGCCTCGGCCTTCGCGCCGTCGAGATCGGCGATCAGCACGCGCGCGCCTTGGGCGGCGAACGCTTCGGCGATGCCGAGCCCGAACCCGGACGCGCCGCCGGTCACGATGGCACGGAGCCCCTTGAGCCTCACGCCTCGGCTCCTGGCGTTGCCAGTGAAGCGGCTTCACGGCGATAGGGGCTCGCGAGATAGGTTCCAAGAACCACGATCTCGGTCGAGAAGAACGACAATTCTTCGAGCGCGAGCCTGACGTGCCGGTTGACGGGGTGCCCCTCGATGTCGGCGAAGAACATCGTGGCATTGAACGTGCCCTCGGTCTGATAGCTTTCGAGTTTCGTCATGTTGACGCCGTTCGTCGCGAACCCGCCGAGCGCCTTGTAGAGTGCGGCCGGCACGTTCCTGACGCGGAAGATGAAGGTGGTGATGACGGGGCCGTCCTCGGGTTCCGCGTCCTCGGGCTCTTTCGAGAGGATGACGAACCGGGTCGTGTTGTGGGCTTCATCCTCGATGTCGGTCTTTAGGATCGTCAATCCGTAGATGTCTGCTGCAAGGCGCGACGCTATCGCCGCAGCCGTGAGATCCTCGCCTTCCGCGACGATCCGCGCCGAACCGGCCGTATCGGCCTCGGGGACCGGCTTCACGCCGAGCGACCTCAGCGTGTTGCGGCACTGGCCGAGGGCCTGGGTGTGGCTGAGAACGGTCTTGATGGTCTGGAGTGTCGCACCGGGTTTCGCCATCAATTGGTGCCGCACCCTCAGAAAGTGCTCGCCGGCGATGTAGAGCCCGGCACCCGGCAACAGGTGGTGAATGTCCGCGACCCGTCCCGCGACCGAGTTCTCGATCGGGATCATGGCATAGCGCACCTCACCCGATTTGACGGCCGCGAGCGCGTCCTCGAAAGTCGGGTAGGGACGCGGATTGCAGTCGGGAAAGGCTTCGAGGCATGCGAGATGAGAGTTGGCGCCAGGCTCGCCCTGATAGGCGATGCTGAGCGCAGTCTTGTCGCTGATCGTCTGCGGCATGGGAATGGTCGATCTCGATGGCGGTGAGGTCCCAGAGTGGCCAAGCTAGCGCCCGCCCGGCGCCAGAAGTTGCCGCGCCCGTTCCAGGTCGGCCGGAGTATCGACACCGACCGGAACAGTGTCAACGACGCTGACGTCGATGCGCATGCCGTTTTCGATGGCGCGCAATTGTTCCAGTTTCTCACGGAGTTCGAGCGTCGATGGCGCGAGCGCGACGAAGCGTTCGAGCGCCAGCCGCCGGTAGGCATAAATTCCGATGTGGTGATAGAGCGGACCGTCGCCCCATGGCGCTGTCGCGCGCGTGAAATAGAGCGCCCTTAGACGTCCTTTTTCCGGCAGCGGCGAGCCAACGACTTTGACGACGTTCGGGTTGGTCTTTTCTTCGACGTGCGTGATCTCGGCCGCCAGGGTGGCGATATCAGCCCCCTTGGAACTGAGCGGCGCGAGGCTTGCGAGTACGAGCGCCGGATCGAGGGTCGGAAGATCACCTTGGAGGTTCACCACCACTTCCACGTCGCCTTCCGGATCGACCCGGTTGACGGCTTCGTAGACGCGATCCGATCCCGAGACATGATCGTTCCGGGTCATGACGGCTTCACCGCCGGCGTCGCGGATCGCCGCGACGATGGCGTCGCTATCGGTCGCAACAACAACTCGGCCGGCATCCGCCGCCATGGCACGACGCCAGACGCGCACGATCATGGGTTCGCCATGAATGTCCGCCAGCGGCTTGTTCGGCAGTCGTGTCGCGGCAAGGCGCGCTGGAATGACGATCAGGGTTTGCGGCATGTCTTTAGTTACCGGTGACAATAGGTCTCGATTGAACGGCTTAGACCAGCGTTTAGTCGCGTTGCAAGGCGCGCCGGAAATCCGATACATCCGCCCCAGGTCTGCGATCGCCGCGCGCGCGGTCGCGAAACGAACTCAGCCCGCCGCGAGGGGTCATAATCTCTACGACATGACCATGCCATCGCGGCCGGCCGCATATTGAGGACAACGCATGCTCGACTCTTTCGAACTGAGCAAGATCGGCGGTGCCGTGCTGTCGGCGCTGCTTCTGATCGTCGGAACCAAGGTGCTGATCGAATCCCATTCGGCATCCCACGGCCACAACGAGGCAGGCTATACGCTGCCAACCGATACGGCTGCCAAGTCGGACGCTCCTGTCGAAGCACATGGAGCCGCGCCTGCTCCGGCACCTGCAGCGGGAGCCCCGGCGACGCCCCCGACGGCAGCCGCCGCGGCTCCAGCCGCGCCTGCGCCAGCCGCTTCCGCTCCGGCAGCAGCTGGCGGGTTCGACCCTGCCGGCGTCGTGGCTCTGCTGAAAACGGCCAGCGCCGATGACGGAAAGGCAGCCTTCCGCAAGTGCGCGACGTGCCATGTCTCCGAAGCTGGCAAGGCGAGCACGGCCGGTCCCAATCTCTGGGGCATCGTCAATCGTGCGAAAGCCGGTCAGGCCGACTTCACGAAATACTCCGACGCCATGAAGAGCAAAGGCGGCGCGTGGAGCTACGAGAACCTGGCGAGCTTCCTGCACAAGCCTCAGGGCTACGTGAAGGGCACCAAGATGGTCTTCAACGGCATCGGCGACAATGCGGAACTGGCGAATCTCATCGCCTACCTCCGCACGCTGAGCGACAGCCCGGCTCCCTTGCCGAATTGACCCGGCGAGCCGCCGAAAATGACGGAGAAAATCAAGCCCCGCCAGTGTTTTGGCGGGGCTTTTCGTTAGTTGGCGACATTAAGAAAAGTTAAATGCCTGAAGCGCAATTCGGCACGGTATGACGTGCTATCGAACGATGTCAGCGTAACGTCGAGAACGACGAATCGCGGAATGCAACAAGCGCGACGGGTGATCATGGCGACGAGCGGGCGAGCGGGTGCGGCCACGAAAGCGGCCGTCGGGAATTGGATCGAGACGCGGAGCGTCGCACGGCTCGCGGTACTCGCGACGCTGATGGTGGTCGGCTCACCGGCGTTCGCGGAAGGGGATTCCACTCCGGCATCGGCACAAAAGCGTCATCACGCCCTCTCACTGATGGGCGCGCCCGCCCTCTCTTCTGATTTTGCTCACTTCCCGTTTGCGAACCCGAACGCGCCCAAGGGTGGCACGCTGAGGATGCCGGCGATCGGGACGTTCGACAGCCTCAACGCCTATCCGATCAAGGGTGTGCCCGCGACCGGCCTCGGCCTGGTCGAATCGAGCCTCATGTTCAGCTCGCCTGACGAGCCTTCGACCGAATACGGGCTTCTCGCGGAATGGGTCTCGCACCCGGACGACTATTCGAGCGTCACGTTCGGGCTCCGTCCCGAAGCGAAGTTCCACGACGGTCAACCGGTGACACCTGAGGACGTCATCTTCAGTCTCGAGGAATTGAAGAAGGTCAATCCGCAGATCGCGTTCTATTACAAAAACGTCGTCAAGGCCGAGAAGACGGGCGATCGCGAGGTGACGTTCACGTTCGACAAGGCCGGCAATCGCGAGTTGCCCCTGATCGTCGGACAGTTGAGCATCATCCCCAAGCACTATTGGACGGGCAAGGACGCCAAGGGTGAACCGCGCGACCTCGCGAAATCGACCCTCGACGCGCCGCTCGGCTCCGGTCCCTACAAGGTGAAACTGGTCGAAGCCGGTCGCCGCGTCGTCTACGAACGGGTGAAGGATTGGTGGGGCACCAACCTGCCCGTGAGCCGCGGGCTCTATAACTTCGACGAGATCTCCTACGTCTACTTCAAGGACAGGCTCCCCGCCTTCGAGGCGTTCAAGTCGGGTGTGTTCGATTTTTGGCCGGAGTCGGTCGCATCCGCATGGGCGACGCAATACGACTTCGACGCCGTCAAAAAGGGCCTGGTAGCGAAAGAAGCGCTGCCCCATGCGCGTGTGGCGTCCATGCAGGGCTTTACGCTCAACTCACGCCGCAAGGCGTTCGAGGACATTCGCGTCCGCCGCGCGTTCGTGCTCGCCTTCAACTTCGAGGCGCTGAACAAATCGATCTTCTACGGTCAGTATGTCCGGTCGCAGAGCTTTTTCGGGAATAGCGAACTCGAGGCCAAGGGATTGCCCGAGGGTCGCGAACTCGAAATCCTGACGTCGGTGAAGGATCAGCTGCCGCCCGAAGTCTTCACGACGCCGTGGAAGAGCCCCGTGAGCGGCACGGACGAAGAATTCCGCAACAATATGCGGCAGGCCTCGAAGCTGCTCGAAGAGGCCGGCTGGAAGGTTGCGTCTGGCAAACGCCAGAACGCGGCCGGCGAACCGTTGAAGATTGAGATCCTGCTGGTACAGCCCGATTTCGAACGGATCGCGCTGCCCTATATCGAGAACCTGAAGCGCCTCGGCATCGAAGCGACGGCCCGCGTCGTGGACAGCGCCCAATACACCCGCCGCGAAGACACCCGCGATTTCGACATCATCGTCGACAGCTTTGGCCAGTCGCATTCGCCGGGCAACGAGCAGCGTGACTACTGGGGTTCGGACTCGGCCAAGATGGACGGCAGCCGCAACACCATCGGCATCAAGAACCCCGCGATAGACAAGATCGTCGATGCGATCGTGTTCGCGAAAGATCGCGCCGAACTCGTCGCCGCGACCCGCGCACTCGACCGCGCGCTCCTCTGGAATTTCTACGTGGTGCCCCAATGGTACTATCCGTTCGACCGCGTGGCCTATTGGAATGTCTTCGGTCGCGCGGAAAAGATCCCGTCCCAGAGCCCGGCCTATTTCTCGGCCTGGTGGATCGATCCTGCCAAACAGAGCGCGCTCGCTGCCGCGAGGGGCATGTGAGCTTCGTCCGCGCCGATCGTCGGAATCGTCGCTGGTCGAAAGCATTTGCGGGCCAAATCGCGGGCCTTGTCGCCGGCGTCCTGATCGCAATCCCGAGCGTCGTCGTTCCGGCATCGGCCGATCCAACGCACGGCCTCTCCGCCTTTGGTGATCTCAAATATCCCGCAGGCTTTGCCCACTTCGACTATGTCAACCCCGACGCCCCGAAAAGCGGCAAGGTCGCCCACATTGGATCGGCCGGTGTCACGACCTTCGACAGCTTCAACGACTTCATCCTGAAGGGCGAGGCGGCGCAGGGGCTCAACCTTCTCTACGACAGCCTGATGGTGCGCGCCTTCGACGAACCCGACGCGGTTTACGGCCTCGTGGCGGAAAGCGCCGACGTGGCGGCGGACGGCCTCTCCGCGACTTTCCGACTTCGCCCGGAAGCACGCTTCGCCGACGGCACGCCCGTCACGGCCGACGATTGCGTCTTCACGTTGGAAAGTCTGAAGTCCGACGCCGCGCATCCTCGTTTCAGCCTCACGCTGCGCGACGTCGTGAAGGCCGAAGCCCTCGATCCGGCCACGGTCCGCTACACCTTTCAGGGAACATTGATCCGCAAGCTGCCGCTCGTGGTCGCCGAATTGCCGATTCTGCCGCGCGCCTACTATCAGAAGCAGCCCTTCACCGAATCCTCGCTCGCAGCGCCGCTCGGGTCCGGTCCCTATGCGATCTCCGATCACGTGCAAGGGCGCTTCGTGACCTACAAGCGCCGGACCGACTATTGGGCGAAGGATTTGAACGTCAATCGCGGCCGCAACAACTTCGACGAGGTGCGCTTCGACTATTTTCGCGACCGAGCGCTCGAACTGGAGGCGTTGCTCGCCGGCACGATCCAGTTCCGCGAGGAGTTTACGTCCAAGGATTGGGCCACAGGCTACGACAAGCCGGTCGTGAAGTCTGGCCGCATCAAACTCATGACGCTCCCCGACGAACGCCCGTCAGGCGCTCAAGGGTTCTTCATCAACACCCGTCGCCCAGCCTTCAAGGATGTGCGCGTCCGTAGGGCGCTCGACCTTGCCTTCGATTTCGAATGGAGCAACCGCAATCTCTTTTTCGGACTTTACAAGCGCACCGCGAGCTTTTTCGAAAACTCCCCGATGAAGGCGGTGGGTCCGCCGTCGCCCGAGGAACTCGAACTTCTGGAGCCTTGGCGGTCGAAGCTGCCGCCCGAAGTCTTCGGCGAGCCCTATTCGCCGCCCGTGACGGATGGTTCGGGCCTTCCGCGTGAGAATTTCCGGACGGCGACGAAGCTCTTGGTCGAAGCCGGCTGGAAGATCGATCCCTCTGCGCGGCTGTTCAAGAATGCGGCGGGCGAGACTTTGAAGGTCGAAATCCTGCTCGACAGTCCGTCGTTCGAGCGGATCGCGGGGCCATACGTCAAAAATCTGCGCACGATCGGCATCGACGCCACCATGCGCCGCGTGGAGTCCGCCGAGTACGAGCGCCGCTTGAAGACGTTCGACTTCGATCTGACGACGGAGCGCTATGCCTTGAGCCTCACCCCCGGCAACGAGGTCAGGAATTTCTGGGGCTCTGAAGCCGCCAAGATCGACGGCAGCTACAATCTGGCCGGTATCTCGGACCCGGCCGTCGACGCGCTTGCCGACGCGATTGCCAAAGCCGAAACCCGCCCGAAGCTCGTGACCGCCGCCCGCGCCCTCGACCGCGTCCTTCGGGCCGGGCACTATTGGGTTCCCCACTGGTACAAAGCAGCCCATAATCTCGCTTTCTGGGATCGGTTCGGCTGGCCCGAGACGAAACCCAAGTACGAGCGGGGCGCGCTCGACACTTGGTGGTACGACGGCGTCAAGGCTGCCAAGACCGGGGCCAACTGACACGGCGTGAGCCGAACCGGGACGACTGAACGGGGATGAGAGAAAGAGGCATGGCCGCCTACCTCCTGAAGCGCATTCTCCTGATCTTCCCGACGCTCTTCGGCATCATGCTGATCAGCTTCGTCATCATCCAGTTCGCCCCCGGAGGTCCTGTCGAGCGTGTCATCGCTCAGGTCACGGGCACGGGTGTCGGTGCGACGGATCGCTTCGGCGGTGGCGGCGGAAGCGAGTTGTCGGGCGGTGGTGCTGCGGGACAAACCGCGCAGCAGATGGCCGAAGGCGCGAGTTCCGGCTACCGCGGCGCCCAGGGGCTCGATCCGGAGTTCATCAAGAAGCTCGAGAAGCAGTTCGGCTTCGACAAGCCCGCGCACGAGCGCTTCCTCCTGATGATGTACAATTATCTGACCTTCAATTTCGGCGAGAGCTACTTCCGTTCGATCTCCGTCATCGATCTCATCGCCGAAAAGCTGCCGATCTCGATCTCGCTCGGCCTGTGGATGACGCTCATCACCTACCTCGTCTCGATCCCGCTCGGCATCCGCAAGGCGGTTCGCGACGGCGAGCCGTTCGATACCTGGACTTCTACGGTCCTGATCATCGGCTATGCGCTGCCGGGCTTCCTCGTGGCGGTTCTTCTTCTCGTCGTCTTCGCAGGCTCATCGTTCGTGCAGTGGTTCCCCTCGCGCGGCCTCGGTTCGGACAACTGGGACGAACTCTCGCTGTTCGGCAAAGCCGTCGACTATGCCTGGCATCTCGTCTTGCCGCTGACCGCACTGGCGCTCGGCACGTTCACGACCATGACGTTCCTGACCAAGAATGCCTTCCTCGATGAAATCCGGAAGCAATACGTCGTGACCGCGCGCGCCAAAGGCCTGACGGAAGGGCAGGTGCTCTATGGGCATGTTTTCCGCAACGCGATGCTGCTCATCATCGCCGGGTTCCCGGCCGCCTTCATCGGCGCGTTCTTTTCGGGCTCGCTCCTGATCGAGACGATCTTCTCGCTCGATGGCTTGGGCCTGCTCGGCTTCGAGTCGGTCTTGAACCGCGACTATCCGGTCGTCTTCGCAACCCTCTACATCTTCTCGCTCGTCGGCCTCATCGCAAACCTGCTATCCGATTTCATCTATACGCTCGTCGATCCGCGCATCGACTTCGAAAGCCGCGAGGTCTGATCGATGGACACCCGGCCGACGACGAACGCCAAAGGGACTTCACCACACGTTGAACGGGCGGCATCGTCCGTCTTGGAGCGCATCTTTTTCTGGCGCGGTATCGAATTGACGCCGATCAACCGTCGCCGCCTCACGAACTTCAAGGCCAACAAGCGCGGCTATTGGAGCTTCTGGATCTTTGTCGTGCTGTTCGGGCTGTCGCTGTTCGCCGAGTTCATCGCTAACGACAAGCCGATTCTCGCCAGCTACAAGGGCGAACTTCTGGCACCCGTTCTCATCGACTACCCGGAGGAGAAGTTCGGCGGCTTTCTCGCCGTAACCGACTATCGCGATCCGATGATCCTAAAGGAGATCGAGGACAACGGCTGGGCGCTCTGGCCGCCGATCGCCTATTCCTACGACACCATCAACAAGGACTATCCGACGCGCGCGCGGAGCGACGGGCGCTGCGTCGAGGACCGCGACGGCGTCCAGATTCCTGTCGGCATCGGGTATCCCGCGCCGCCGCAGTGGGCGTCATCCCTTCCGCTTTGCCCCGCCACGCCCGAGCAGATCGCCCGCTATTCCGCGCTCGGAAACACGAACTGGCTTGGCACGGACGATCAGGGCCGCGACGTGCTCGCACGCATGATCTACGGTTTCCGCGTTTCGGTCATGTTCGGATTGTTGCTGACCATTCTCGCGACCATCATCGGCGTGGCCGCCGGCGCCGTGCAGGGCTACTTCGGCGGCCGCATCGACCTCTTTTTCCAGCGCCTGCTCGAAATCTGGTCGTCGATCCCCGAGCTGTACGTGCTCCTTATCATCTCGTCCGTTCTGATCCCGGGTTTCTGGACGCTGCTCTTCGTGCTCCTGGCCTTCCAGTGGACGGGTCTCGTCGGCATCGTGCGGGCCGAATTCCTGCGCGCCAGGAATTTCGAGTACATCCGTGCGGCACGCGCTCTCGGCCTCAACGACACGACGATCATGTGGAAGCACGTTCTGCCGAACGCCATGGTCGCGACCCTGACGTTCCTGCCGTTCAAGCTCTCCGGCTCCATCGGCCTTCTGACCGCACTCGACTTCCTGGGTCTTGGTCTGCCCCCTGGTTCGCCATCGCTCGGAGAATTGCTTCTGCAGGGCAAGAAGTATCTCGAAGCGCCCTGGCTCGGCCTGTCGGGCTTCCTCCTGATGGCCGTCACACTGTCGCTTCTGATCTTCATCGGCGAAGCCGTGCGCGATGCCCTCGATCCCAGGAAGACATACAGATGATCGAGAAGGCGCCGGCACTGACGACACCGCTCGTTCAAGTGAAGAAGCTCAGCGTCGCGTTCCGCGCGGGTGGCGTCGAGACGATCGCTGTCAAAGGCATCGATTTCACGATCGGCAACGGCGAGACCGTCGCGCTCGTCGGTGAATCGGGCAGCGGCAAGAGCGTATCGGCACTGTCGATTCTGAAGCTCCTGCCCTATCCGGCCGCATCCCATCCGACGGGCGAGATCTACTTCCGCGGCAAGAACCTCCTCGCCCTCCCTGAAAACGAGATCCAGAAGCTTCGCGGCAATGGCATTTCGATCATCTTCCAGGAGCCGATGACGTCGCTCAATCCGCTCCATTCGATCGAGCGGCAGGTCGGCGAGGTCTTGAAAGTTCATCGCGGCTGGGACGATGCAAATACCCGCGACCGCGTGATCGAGCTCCTGCGCAAGGTAGGTATTCGCAATCCCGAGCGGCGGCTCCAGGACTATCCCCACCAGCTCTCCGGCGGACAGCGCCAGCGCGTCATGATCGCCATGGCGCTCGCCAACGAGCCCGATCTGTTGATCGCGGACGAGCCGACGACCGCGCTCGACGTGACCATCCAGGCGCAGATTCTCGAACTGCTGCGCGACTTGAAGATGGAGTTCGGCCTATCCATGCTGCTCATCACGCACGACCTCGGGATCGTGCGTCGGATGGCCGACCGGACCTACGTCATGCGGCACGGGGAGATCGTGGAAAGCGGTGCGACCGAAGCGCTCTTTCGAGCGCCGAGCCACCCCTACACGCGCCACTTGATCGATGCCGAGCCCAAGGGCCGCGCGTCTCCCTCGCCGGAAAAGAGCCCCGTCGTCCTCGAAACGGAAAATCTGAAAGTGTGGTTCCCGATCAAGCGCGGGCTCCTGCGCAAGACGGTCGATCACATCAAGGCCGTCGACGGCGTGTCGCTCCGTCTCCGCGAGGGCGATACATTGGGCATCGTCGGCGAATCCGGCTCAGGCAAGACGACGCTCGGATTGGCACTTCTGCGCCTCATCTCGTCCGAGGGGCCGATCACCTACCGTGGCCGCCGCATCGATGGACTGACGTCGAAGGACATGAGGCCGCTCCGGCGGGAAATGCAGGTCGTCTTCCAGGACCCCTACGGCTCGCTGTCACCCCGCCTGTCGGTCGCCGACATTATCGCCGAAGGGCTGACCATCCAGGAGCCCGACCTCGACCCACGGGCCCGCCGCCAGCGCGTCGACCAGGCCCTGTCCGAAGTGGGCCTCGACCCGGCCGCGGCCGACCGCTACCCGCATGAGTTCTCCGGCGGCCAGCGCCAGCGCATCGCGATCGCCCGTGCCATGGTCCTCAATCCTCGTTTTGTGATGCTGGACGAGCCGACGAGCGCCCTCGACATGAGCGTGCAGGCTCAGATCGTCGAGCTTCTGCGTGATCTCCAGCGCCGCTACGGCCTCGCCTATCTATTCATCAGCCACGATCTCAAAGTCGTCCGCGCGCTCTGTAACCACGTCCTAGTGATGCAGAATGGCCGCGTCGTGGAGGAGGGATCGTCGGAACGCATTTTCTCCACGCCCAAGGAAGACTATACGAAGGCACTGCTCGCCGCCGCATTCGACCTCGAGGTCGCCCACCGCGCGGCGACGGCGAGTTGATCACCGGCTCCGTCGACGAAAGACCGCGCGATGCTGCCCGACGACATCTACCGCTCGAAGCTCACGACGGCGGTCGAAAGCCTCCGCTACTGGATCCCGTCGATCAGCGACGTCGCGAAGGCGGATGAGGATCAGTCCGACGCTCATTGGCGCATCGCCGTCGCCCCGCATGTCCATGGCGCGTGCCCGTTCGAAGTCGTTCTGAAATCGGGTCAGCGCTATGCCGTCGTGCTCGACGGCGTCGCCTTCGACGACCTGCCCGCGGGGGATCTCGCTGGCGTGACGGCTCTGGCCGATGCGATCGCGGCCGGTCGCGTGGTCCGGTCGTCCTGGACGACCGCCAAGACGGGAACGCCGATAGCGACGCGGCTGACCGTCGATCTCGGCAAGGGTCGCCGTTGGACCGAGACGCAGGGAGCAGTGCCCGATCCCTCGGACGACGACTACGTGCGCACCGACCGGCATTACCTGCCTTACCGCCGTTGAGCACTGTTGATCGTCCAGAGCCGGACCAAGGGGCCAGACACGGGTGCAGCGGCAACGTCTCGATACCATGCTGATCGAAACCCGTTGCGGGCGCGTCTGGTCAGCTTGACCTTAAGGGTCCGAGAGGCAATGTGCCTGCTCCGCGGCTCGACCGGCCGCACCACCAGTGGACTGCCGAACCCATGGCCGGAGCCGTCGTGAACCTCGTGAGACTGGCGAAGGCCGGCATCGTCTTGGCCGGTCATAGCGTCCGTTTCGTCCCGAAAGGCCAGCCGGTCCCCTGGCCCATGCGTCTCGCCCAGTGGGCGACGCTGCCAATCCGCCTCGTCGCGGCGCCATTCAACTGGGGCCAGCCGAAGGACGAGAGGATTTCCCGCGCGCTGGCCTCGCTCGGGCCATCCTATATCAAGCTCGGCCAGTTTCTCGCGACGCGCGCCGACATCATCGGGCCCGAGCTCCAGGCCGATCTCTCGCGCCTGCAGGACCGCTTGCCGCCGTTCTCCATGAGCGAGGCGCGCCGCGTCGTCGAGCAATCGCTCGGCGGGCGCCTCGAGGATCATTTCGTCGAATTCGGACCGCCGGTCGCGGCCGCGTCCATCGCGCAGGTTCACAAAGCGATCGTCGAGGAAAAGGGCGAACGGCGGGCCGTTGCGGTCAAGGTTCTGCGCCCCGGCATTGGACGCCGCTTCCAGCGTGATCTCGACAGCTTCGCGTTCGCCGCGCGCCAGATTGAGCGGTATCACCCGCCGGCACGCCGGCTACGTCCGCTCGCAGTCGTCGAAAACCTCGCGCGGACGACGAAGCTAGAGATGGACCTCCGTCTCGAGGCGGCCGCCATGTCGGAGATGGCCGACAACATCCGGCCCGGAGAGGGCATCCGCATTCCCGCCGTCGATTGGCGGCGGACCGCCGAGCGCGTGCTGACGACGGAGTGGATCGACGGTATTCCGATGAACGACAAGGCCGCGCTCGTCGCGGCGGGTCACGACCTCCACGCGCTCGGTTTGAATGTCATTCGCGCATTCCTGACCCACGCCATGCGGCAGGGCTTCTTCCATGCCGACATGCACCAGGGCAATCTGTTCGTCGAGAAATCCGGCACCATCGTCGCCGTCGATTTCGGCATCATGGGCCGCCTCGGTCCCGCCGAGCGCCGCTTTCTCGCGGAAATCCTGCACGGCCTCATCACGCGCGATTACCGCCGCGCTGCCGAAGTCCACTTCTGGGCTGGCTATGTGCCGCCCCATCATCCTGTCGAGACTTTCGCACAAGCCTTGCGCGCCATCGGCGAACCAATCCACGGCAAGACCGCCGAAGAGATTTCGATGGCCGATCTTCTGGGCCAGCTCTTCGCCTACACCGAAGTTTTCGACATGCAGACGCGACCCGAACTCATTCTGTTGCAGAAGAGCATGGTCATCGTCGAAGGCGTTGCCCGTGGTCTGAACCCGGCCCTCAATCTCTGGGTCGCCGCCGAACCGATCGCGAAAGATTGGGTCGAGAGCAATCTCGGGGCGGCCGGCCGGTTGCGCGAGGCTGGCGAAGGAGCCTCGAGCCTCGCGCGTGTCGTCGGATCTCTGCCGGCCTTCGTCACGGAAGCCGAAAAGGGTATGAGAGCGCTCGGGCGGATGGCGAGCGACGGTGTGACATTGAGCCCGGAAGGTCTGGAAGGCCTCGCGAAGTCACGCGGCTTCACCGATCGCGTCAAAGCGGCGGCACTCGTGGTATCGGCCGCCGCACTGGCGGCCATCGCGATGGGCTATCTCGGTCTGATGCCGCGATAGCCGGATTGCGCTGCTACTTCTTGCAGGGGATTTCGATCGTCGCGTAGGGGACCTTCAGCAGGCATTTGCCAGAGCCGGTCTTCTTGAGCCCATAACCCGTCTCCTGCTCGAGTTCGCGCAGGCGCTGAGCAAGGCGCGAAAGGCGCGGCGTGGCGGCGGGCTCTTCGTCGTCCTCAGACGACGCGGCATCATCGGGCGTGGCGTCCGCAGCGGCTTCGCCATCCGTCGTGACGCCTTCAGCGACGTTACCGCGCGGCGGATCGCCGGGCAGCAAATTCGGTTCCGCGGCTGCGACCTCTTCCTTGTCCTCGGTCACGGGCTTCGGAGGCCGGACGGCCGGTACGGGCTTCGGCGGAATGATCTCGGCTGCCGGCTCGGTCGCTGGTTCGCCCTTCGGCCCGCCAAGCGCGCTCGGCGGAGCCGTCGGTTCGGTCAAAGCCACCTTCTCACCCTTGGACTTCTCCGATGTCGACGCGACGTTCGATTTCGGCTTCTGGTCAGCGGACTTGGCGACATCGGCCTTCGGATCGGCCGAGGCCATGATCGTCCCCGAGCCGTCGCAGCGCATGAGATCGCCCGGCGCCGGCTTCCAGATGAACGACTGCGAGAACATCTTCGAGCCCATGTAGCCCGTGACCTTGAGATTGCCGTTCGAGAGCGGCTTCAACTCGACGTCGAACTTCCGCTTTTTCTCTGGGCTGTAGATCCAGCCGTTATCCCAGGTGCTCGATCCCACCTTCGCGACTTCGCCGATGATCTGCTTGCCGCAACCTCGCTTGATGTCCGCCTTGTTCTTGATCCAGACGAGGCGGCCGCACATCTTCGACCCGCATGGCGTGATTTCGATCGCGCCTTCGCCGCTGTCGTTCATCCAGACGCCGGTTGGATCGCCACCCGCGAGCGCGGCCTGCGTACCGAGAACAGGCGTGCCAAGGACCACGGCACCGATAAGGGCGGTGGAGCGAACAATCGATCGGACAGTCATGCAGGCCTCCTGGAGAGGGAACGCGGGACTTGGAGACGCCCCAAACGACAACGCGCGGCGGCAGCCTGAATTTCCATGGGCGACCGCGGATATGACCAGAATATGGTGAGGATCATCTAAAGACGCTGTTACCGCCGGAACAAGTCCGGAACAGGGCGTGGCCGGGACAATTGGTGCCAAGGTTAATCTGTTGCCGTACCGACGACGGCCCGTTCTGGCAGGCGCAACGCTCCATCCGAGCAGCACGTTTCATAAACTCAGAGGGCGCGAGACGCCCCCACGCCTCCCGCCCTCTGCCCCCGCTGCCAGACCCTGCGGGGCCGACAGAATTGTATGTGCGACGCGATTATGCGTCCGCCTGCTCCTTGCCGGCCGGCGGTGTGGCGGCGAGCGCCGGCACGGTCACTTCGCTGACGTCACGCTCGCGGCGGCGGGCCTGCGGCGGCTGGAACGCGCGCCGGGCGTGGAATTCGCAATACGGCAGCCCGGCGACTTTCTGCTTGCCGCAGAAATGGAAATCCGCGTGCTGCGGATCACCGATCGGCCAGCGGCAGGTGCATTCCGTAAGCGTCTGGATCGTCTTGCGCTCGGCCAGCGGAATATCGAGTTCTTCCGCCGTGGACTGATAGGGCTCGACTTCGAAGATGTTGCGCAGGGGCGAAGCGCCCGGCTGTGGGAAGCGCGGCTTCTGGCCCATCCGCTTGGCCTGCGCGGCATGCATCGATTTCGGACGCGGGCGGTGAGACTTGATGCGGATCGTGGTGGCGCGCCCGGAAAGTCCCAGACGATGCACTTTGCCGATAACGGCATTGCGGGTCACGCCGCCGAGCCGTCCGGCGATCTGGCTGGCGCTCAGACCTTCCGACCACAGCTTCTTCAGCTGCTCGACGCGTTCATCGTTCCAGCCCATTGGGGTCTCCTCGAGCAAAAAATCCACGCGGTGCGCAAGCCCATTCTGGGCGCGCTCCGGCACACGAAACTGGTCGACGAATCGGAGGCGGGCCGTTATGCGACGACGCACAACTGCTCACGGGTCTCCGACACGAGACCGCGACAGACGCTTGACTGGGAAACGCGAGACTTGTTCACGCGGACAAAAAAGGGATCACCGAACCCGATCCCTAACGCGTGCTGGACACGGAACCTACTTGGGTCGCGCTACGGCGCGACATCTCGTGGCCAGACCTGGAAACCATACAACAGCTAGCTTTCAGCCTACAAGCATGGCCGGGTCCGGACCGGGGTCGTAGACTTTGCCCAGTGGCGCGCCCGCCACAGATCGATTCGACAGACGGCGGAATTCGGGGCCCCGATCGGCGTGTCCCCGACAAAAACAGCCCGTCCGGTGTATTTGCGACACCTGTGTGGCGCGTTGACACGACCGGCGCACGCGCGTATCTACACCGCTTCGATTGGGCCGCCGCCGAGGCGGCTTTTTTGATTTGTGGGCCAGGAAACTGAGACAGGAACCTGTGAGATGGCGATGCCCAAGGCGGCGCCGTTGCCGGTGTCTTTGCCAAACGCGGACGGCCCCTCACCGGCCGTGATGGGGACCTATGCCCGCCAGAACGTCGTGTTCGAGCGTGGCGAGGGCGCGTGGCTGACCGCGACAACGGGCGAGCGCTTCCTCGATTTCGCCTCCGGTGTCGCCGTCAATGCCTTTGGCCACGCCCACCCGCGCCTGGTCAAAGCGCTGAAGGCGCAGGCCGAAAAGCTCTGGCACACATCCAATCTCTATCGCGTGGCGGGTCAGGAAAAGCTCGCCGAGCGCTTGGTATCAGTGACGTTCGCCGACAAGGCGTTCTTCTGTAATTCCGGCGCGGAAGCCTGCGAAGGCGCCATCAAGGCCGCGCGGCGGTACCATTTCGTCAATGGCCGTCCCGAGCGCTGGCGCATCGTGACGTTCGAAGGCGCTTTCCACGGCCGGACGATCGCGACTATCGCCGCCGGCGGAAATCCGAAATATCTCGAAGGCTTCGGCCAGCCGGCGGGCGGCTTCGACCAAGTCCCGTTCGGCGATCCTCAGGCCGTCCAGGCCGCGATCGGACCCGAGACGGCAGCGATCATGATCGAGCCGGTTCAGGGCGAGGGCGGTGTCCGCGTGGCGTCGCCTGAGTTCCTGCGGATGCTGCGGGACATCTGCGACCGGCAAGGCCTGCTCCTGGTCCTCGACGAAGTTCAGTGCGGCATGGGCAGAACCGGGCGCCTCTTCGCGCACGAGTGGGCCGGGATCACGCCCGACGTCATGGCCGTCGCGAAGGGGCTGGGCGGCGGGTTCCCCGTCGGCGCGTTTCTTGCGACCGAGGCCGTGGCCGGGGCGATGGTGCCGGGCACGCATGGCTCGACGTTCGGTGGCAATCCGCTCGCGACCGCGGTCGCATCGGAAATTCTCGACATGATGCTCGAGCCGGGCGTTCTGCCGGGGGTCCTGTCGGCGTCGGAACGCTTTTCCGCAGACCTGGCGTCCTTGATGGCCCGCCATCCGCGCCTCATCGTCGAGGTGCGCGGACAGGGGCTCCTGATGGGACTGAAGCTCGCTCTTCCCGTGGCCGACGTCGTCCGCGTGGCCTTCGAGGAGCGGCTCTTGCTCGTCGGCGCTGGCGAAAATGTCGTTCGAATTCTACCCCCCCTCAACGTGTCGGACGTCGAGATCGCAGAAGGCATCGCCCGCCTCGATCGCGCACTCGCCCGTGTCCGTTCCGCGACCACCTGAAATCGTAGCCCGAAGGAAGGGTCCTTGCGCAATGGCCAAGGCGAATGCTGTTCGTCATTTCCTCGACATAGACCTCATCGACGCCAAGGTCCTGCGTCGGATGCTCGACAACGCGCATCAATTGAAGGCCGCCGGCCGCAGGACGCCGCCGAAGCTGCGCCCGAAGGGCATCGAGGACAAGGTTCTGATCCTCGTGTTCGAGAAGCCGTCGACGCGCACACGTGTGTCGTTCGATCTCGCCATGCGCCAGCTGGGCGGCGAAACGCTGTCGCTCAACCATACGGATCTGCAACTGGGCCGGGGGGAGAGTATCGCCGACACCGCGCGGGTTCTCTCACGCTACGCCGACGCGATCATGATCCGCGCGAACGCGCATGAAACGCTGCTCGAACTGTCGCGCCATGCCACGATCCCGATCATCAACGGCCTGACCGACAAGTCTCATCCCTGCCAGATTATGGCCGACCTCATGACGTTCGAGGAGCACATCGGTCCGCTGAAGGGCCGCTCGGTCGCCTGGGTCGGGGACGGCAACAACGTCGCCGTGTCCTGGATGCATGCCGCCGCACGATTCGGCTTCGAACTGCGCCTCGCCTGTCCCGACGAACTGATGCCCGAGCCCGAGGTCGTGGCCGCCCTCAAGAAGGAGAAGGCCGACATATCAATCGGGACTGATCCCGTGAAAGCCGTGAAAGGCGTCGATTGCGTCGTCACCGACACCTGGGTGTCCATGGGCCAGACCGACGCCGCCAAGCGCAAGCAGCTCCTGAAACCATACGCGGTCAACGAGCAACTCATGTCCAAGGCCGCGAAGGGCGCGATCTTCATGCATTGCCTGCCGGCCTATCGCGGACACGAGGTGTCGGAAGCCGTGCTTGAAGGCCCGCAATCGGTCGTGTTCGACGAGGCGGAGAACCGGCTGCACGCGCAGAAGGCGATCCTCGCGTGGTGTCTCGGCGTCGACTAGTGGTGTGGAGTGCGCCATGGCCACAAGCGGCAAATTGGACGATGGCACGGACGATTACGTTCTGCCGTTCTCGACGGACAAATCCGGCGTTCGCGGCCGCGTGGTGCGTCTCGGCAAGAGTGTCGACACTATTCTCGGCCGGCATGGCTATCCCGCCGCTGTCAGCGAAGCGCTGGGGCAGGCCCTCGCATTGACCGCGATGCTGGGATCGTCATTGAAGCCCGGCGGACGCCTCGGATTGCAGACCCGCACCGATGGCCCGATCCGCATGATCCTTGCCGACTACGAAGCCCCTGGCCGGCTCCGCGGCTATGCTGGGTACGACGCGGCCGCCGTCGAGGCGGCATCGCGCGCGGGCCATGGCCGCGACGCTCAAGCCAAGCTGCTCGGCAACGGACATCTGGCTCTGACCCTCGAACGCGGGCCCGGCGAGGAACAATACCAGGGCATCGTCGCGCTCGACGGAATGAGCCTCGGGGCCGCGGCCCTGGCGTACTTCCGACAGTCCGAGCAATTGCCGAGCTATGTGCGTCTCGCGGTCGCGCGCGAGCGCCGCGCGGGCGGCGACGGCTGGCATTGGCGTGCGGGCGGGCTCCTCATCCAGCATCCGACCGCGTCCGACGTTGAGGACGCGAGCGACCCCGACGACGAAGATCGCGAGAACTGGCAGCGCGCACGCATTCTCGCAGCGAGCGTCGAAGACCATGAACTGCTCGATCCCGCGCTCTCCTCCGAGCGGCTACTGCTGCGCCTTTTCCATGAAGAGAATGTCCGCATCTATCAGGGCCAAGGCCTCGACGTGCGCTGCCGATGCTCGAAGGAGCGCGTGGCCATGTTCCTGACCCGCTTCACGCCCACCGACCTCGACACGTTGCGCGAGCCGGATGGCAGCATCTCCGTCACGTGCGAATTCTGCTCGACGAAATACAACTTCCCTGCCGGGTCGGACCTGTCCACATCGGAGTGAGGGTCGACGTTCCCACGGCGGCTATCGCGCGGCCCAGTCTCCGAGCCGAGCGAGAAACGCGAGGCATTTGCGGATCTCGGCTTCATCGATCCACTCGTCGGCCGTGTGCGCCTGCGCGATGTGGCCCGGTCCGCAAACGACGGTCGCGGCCCCGGCATCCTGGAAGAGCCCGGCCTCCGTGGCGTAGGAGACGCCGAACGTTTCGTTCTGTCGCGTGAGAGCGAGCGCAAGCGCCACGGCCTCCGATCCCGCTTCGGATTGGAACGCCGGGACCGAGTTCTGCCGCGCGATGTCGATCGCGGCTTCCGGTGCGATAGCGCGCATCCGCGGCAAGAGGACGTGCTCCGCGAACGCGCGAAATTTCGCGTCGAGAGTGTCGATATCGAGTGCGCGCGTCGCGCGGACCTCGAAACCGACGCGGCACGTCACGGGGATGATGTTCGACGCCGTGCCGCCGTCGATCCGCGTGACCTGAAGTGTCGGATAGGGCGGATCAAACCGGGGATCGGGATAGCGCGTTCGAAGTTCGTTCTCGATCCGCTGCAACTCCGCGAGAAACTCGCCCGCGAACGTGATCGCATTGACGCCGATGTGCGCCATACTCGAATGCGCGGCGCGGCCTGTGAAATCGGCGGACCACCGGACCGGGCCCTTGTGGGCATCGACGACGGCCATCCCGGTCGGTTCGCCGACAATGACGATCCGCGGCCGCGGCAGCCGCAAACCCATCTCCGCGATCATTGGCCGGACGCCGATGCACCCGATCTCCTCGTCGTAGGAGAGCAGGATGTGGATCGGTTCCCGGAGATCGAGGCGCTGGTATTCCGGCGCCATCGCGAGAACGCAGGCGACAAACCCTTTCATGTCGGCCGTGCCCCGGCCCCAGTATCGACCGTCGCGAACGTCGAGGCGGAACGGATCGCTCGACCAGTCTTCTGCCCGCGCCGGCACGACGTCCGTGTGCCCTGAGAGGCCGACACCTCCGGCATTGGCCGGCCCGATCGTCGCGACGAGGCTCGCCTTCTCGCCATCCTCGGTCGGGATGAGGTCCGATGCGATGCCGTGACCGGCGAGGTAGTCGCGGACGTAGTCGACGAGCGGGATGTTGGACTTGTGGCTCGTCGTATCGAACGCGACAAGCCGCGCCAGGATCTCGGCGGTCCGGCTTTCAAGTGATGCGATGTCGAATGCCACGGCGGTCATGGTGTGAGCGGTCTCCGCCCCGATCTCAGTTCATGCTGCGGACGGTGAAGGGACTGTCGAGCGAGAAGGCCGGAATGGCGACGTCGAGCATCTGCCCGCCATCGATCGCCATCTGGTAGCTGCCGACCATGATCCCCGACGGCGTCGCGAGCGGGCAGCCTGAGGTATAGGTGAACGCTTCGCCCGGCGCGATGACCGGGGTCTGGCCGACGACGCCCGGACCGCGCACTTCCTCGGTCCGCCCATACCCATCCGTGATGCGCCAGCAACGGGAGCGGAGCTGGACCGGGAGCTCGCTTTCGTTTGCGATCTCGATCGTATAGCTCCAGAAGTAGTAGCCCTCGTCCGGTGACGATTGCTCGGCCTGGTACTCGGGGAGCACGCGCACGCGGATCTTCTTCGTCGTGGTTTCGTATTGATACGTGCGGCTCACGTGCGGCCTCGGCAATCGGCTGTTGGCACACAGTCTAACGTGCGGACGGGGTCCTTGCGAGCATTCGAAGTTGCCGCACGGCCCTCACGCGATGGCCGCCGCGATCGCCCCATCGATGTCGGCTACGAGATCGCGTGGCGCTTCCAACCCGACCGAAAGCCTCAGCATTCCGTCGGAAATGCCAAGCTCGGCCCGCGCCGCGGGGCCGATTCGGTGATGCGTCGTCGTCGCGGGGTGGGTGATGAGGCTCTTGGCATCGCCGAGGTTGTTCGAAATCCGGATGAGCCTGAGCGCATTCTGAAACTTGAACGCGGCGGCCTTCCCGCCGTCGAGTTCGAACGCGATCATCTGACCGCCACCCGCCATTTGCCTGCGCGCGAGAGCGACCTGCGGGTGATCGTCCCGTCCGGGATAGAGGACGCACGTAACGCCCTTGGATTTCGCCAGGTGATCGGCGACGAACTGTGCACCGGCCTGCTGGGCCGCGACGCGAATGGGCAGCGTCTCGAGGCCCTTCAGCATGACCCAGGCGTTGAACGGGCTCATGGATGGCCCCGTCTGGCGCACGAAATCCTGCAGGTGGTCGACCAGGAATTTGTCCGAGCAGAGAACCGCGCCGCCGAGACACCGGCCCTGTCCGTCGATGTGCTTCGTCGCAGAATAGATGACGACATCCGCGCCGAGCGCCAGCGGTCTCTGCAGCATCGGCGTCGCGAACACGTTGTCGACCATGACAAGCGCGCCGATCTCCTTGGCAATCGCCGAGACCGCTTTGATGTCGACGAGCTCCAATGTAGGGTTAGCGGGCGTTTCGAAGAAGAAGGCCTTCGTGTTGGGTCGGATGGCCGCGCGCCATTCGGCGAGATCCCGCCCGTCGATCAGCGTGGAGGCGATGCCGAAACGCGGGCAAAGCGTCTCGACAATATAGCGGCACGACCCGAACATCGCGCGCGCCGCGACGACGTGATCACCGGCTTTGAGATACGAAAGAAGGCCCGCGGTCACGGCCGCCATGCCGGTCGCCGTCGCGCGGCAGGCTTCCGCGCCTTCGAGCAGCCTCAGGCGCTCTTCGAGCATCGCAACGGTCGGATTGCTGAAACGGGAATACTGGAAGCCCGGGTCTTCGTTCTTGAAGCGAGCCTCGGCCTGTTCCGCGGACTGATAGACGAAGCCCTGCGTCAGGAACATCGCTTCCGATGTCTCGCCGAACTGCGAACGCAGAGTCCCGCCGTGCACGAGTTGCGTTTCGGGCGCCCAGCTGGCGCTCGCCGGCGATGCGGGGTCGGTAGGCTTGCCGCTCATGGTGTTCTCCCTTCCGCGCCCGACCGCGTCGGCACACGAAAAACCCGGCTCCGCGGGCGCTGCCCCGCCAAGGGGACCGTGCGCCGGGAAATCCGGGTGCGCGCGGCCACTTTAGCGAGTTGTTTTACGTGGCTGCAAGCCGGCCGGCCAAATCACCACGACATCCTGTCCGGGGAGTACGCTGAGGCGGCCCTTGGCGTCAAGAGCACCATGGGCTAGATGCGGCAAGATGAAGAAGGAACGCGCACGCACGAAGGCTGAAGCGAACTCCCCCGCGGACAGCGACGACGATCGTCTGCTGGGTGTCGCCGTCACCGACGGCATCCTCCCAGTCCAGGCGTTGCGTGCGCTCGTGTCCTCGGGATCGCTCGCTTCCGACGAACCGTTGGCACCCGGCCAGCTGCAACCGGCGAGTGTGGATCTGAGGCTCGGGGCCAAGGCCTGGCGCGTGCGGGCGAGCTTCCTGCCCGCGCCCGGAGCGAGCGTCAGGGACAGGCTCGAAAGTTTGAAGCTGCATGAGATCGACCTGAAAAAGGGCGCGGTCCTGGAAACGGGATGCGTCTACATCGTCCCGCTACTGGAACGGCTGGCCCTGCCGCCGGCGATCGCAGCATCCGCCAATCCCAAGAGCTCGACCGGCCGCCTCGACGTCTTCACGCGTGTGATCGCCGAGGGCGTGACGGCGTTCGACCAGATTCCGGCAGGCTACAAGGGACCTCTATATGCCGAGATCTGCCCACAGACGTTTCCGATCCTCGCGCGCAAGGGATCGAAGCTGACGCAGTTGCGATTCCGCGTCGGCGATCCGCGCGAGACCGACGCCGGGCTCTCGACGCTCCACGCGTCGAATAGGCTCGTCAGCGGCGGACACGTCGACATCGCGGACGGTATCGCGCTCTCCGTCGACCTCGTCGGCGGGCCCGATGGGTTGATCGGCTATCGCGCCAAACGCCACACGGGCCTCGTCGATGTTGATGCCCCCGCGAGCTGCCGCGTCGCGGACTATTGGGAGCCGATCACGGCCGATCCGAGCCTGAGCCTCATCCTAGACCCCGACCAGTTCTATATCCTGGCCTCGAAGGAGGCCGTGCACATCCCTCCGACCCACGCCGCCGAAATGATGCCCTTCAATCCGCTGGTCGGCGAGTTCCGCGTCCACTACGCAGGCTTCATGGACCCGGGCTTCGGCCACGACGCGGCCGGCGGCATGGGTTCGCGCGTCGTCCTCGAGGTCCGCTCGCACAAGGTGCCCTTTATTCTCGAGGACGGGCAGATCATCGGCCGGCTCGTCTACGAGCGCATGGTCGAAGTGCCCGAGGTGCTCTACGGGTCCGACCTCGGCTCGAATTATCAGGCGCAGCGCTTGAAGCTCTCGAAGCACTTCGTCTGAGGTGGGCGCATTGATCGCCACAAGTCTTGACGAATTGTGAATTCGAGACCCCGCCCGGTAAGGAATTAAGGTAAGGCCTGGGTCGCTATATCCAAATTTCATTCAATCAAAGGCAAATTTTCGGAGATCGCTGACAGCGCCTCTTAACCGCCTGATCGCTAGCGTTGCTCAGTGGACGCGGGCTGGAGGCATGCTTCGTGCAACGCATCCGCGGTCAAATGAATTGGGAAGGATAGATCGATGCAGGCTTCGATCCGGCGGTTCATCCGCGACGAACATGGCGGTCCGGCAATCGAGTACGGCCTCATCGCCGGCCTAATCTCGATCAGCATCATCGTCGCGACGACCGACTTCGCCGATAGCTTGAGCGCGATGTTCGGCGCCGTTTCAGGCTTCCTTGCCGGCATTATCGTCAGTTGAAGAGGTCACTGAACCGCTGATTAACCTCCATCGGCTAGTCTGGTCACGAGTTTGCTGACGTGGAGTAGGCACGTGTTCCTCGAGTATCCGGTTCTCTTCATCTTCCCCGCGGCCATGGCATTCGCGGCGGCGACCGACGTCCTGACCTTGACGATTCCGAACCGGATCTCTCTGGCTCTGATCGTAAGCTTCTTCCTCGCCGCCCCCCTGGCCGGCATGTCGCTCGAGACGATGCTGATGCACGTCGGAGCATTCGCCTTCATTCTCGCGGTCGGCATCGTCGTCTTCTCGCTCGGCTGGATGGGCGGCGGCGACGCGAAACTCATGGCCGCTGGCTCGCTGTGGATCGGCTTCCCGCTGCTGGTGCCGTTCTTCGCCTACATTGCCATCTGCGGCGGCGCGCTGGCCGTCGTGATGCTTCTCTACCGCCGCATTCCCGCAGAGGCGCTGCCCGGCCATGACTGGGTCGCGCGTCTCCATCGGGCCGAATCAGGCATTCCCTATGGACTTGCGATTGCGGGCGGCGCGATGTGGGTCTACCCGAAGACGGAAATTTTCCGCGGCCTCATTGGTTGAGGTTTGCCCCCAGCACCACTCCGTGTGATTTCGGCCGCATTTCCAGGGCTTGCGCAATTTGCAGGCCCGCCCGGCGCTCCGATTTACTACGCCGGTTAACCTCGCATTGACGTTTGTTGCGCACACTCGCCGAGGACAAAGGGGTCGATTCCCCGGGGCATCTCGGCAGCGGTAGGCGCTATGAAAAGAGCACAACTCATCGGTATCTCGATCGCTGGCGTCTCAGCACTCCTGGCCTTCGTCATGGTCAAGGGCATGCTGAACAAGCCCCAGGTCGAGAAGAAGGTCGAGGTTCAGGTGAACTCGACCGAGGTGCTCGTCGCCCGCGCCGATATCGGCCTCGGTCAGATCACCAACGAAAGCCTCTTCCGCTGGCAGACGTGGCCGACCGCCGCGTCCCAGGGTTTCATCACCAAGCAGACCGGCTCAGACGCGATGCGCAAGCTTTCGGGCGCCATCGCCCGCGCGCCGATCATGGCCGGTGAGCCGATTACGCCCAACAAGCTTGTCAAGGCCGGTCAGGGCGGCGTTCTCGCCGCGATCCTGCCGCCGGGCATGCGCGCAATCTCGACCAAGATTAAGGAAGAGACGGCCGTCGGCCGCCTCATCCTGCCGAACGACCACGTCGACGTCATCCTGACCCGCCGCCTGCGCACCAAGAGCGGCCAGGAAGAGTACGTCAGCGACACGCTCTTCCGGAACGTGCGCGTGCTCGCCATCGGCCAGCAGATCGAAACCAAGGAAGGCAAGCGCGCCGCCGAAGGCAGTGCCAATACGGCGACGGTCGAGTTGACGCCGCGCCAGTCCGAGATGCTGGCGCTCGCCAATTCGCTCGGCGAGATCAGTCTCTCGCTGCGCTCCATCGCCGACCTCGACATCGAGGGCAAGGGTCCGATCGCCGGCGAGGATCTAACCAAGTCCAAGAACGGAAACGCCATTCAAGTTCTGCGTTACGGCGTCAAATCACGCGCATACGGCGTGAATTGAGTGTTTGTGCAGTCAGAGCAGAGCTCGCGGAAGGCTAATCCAATGTTCCACATTCACTTGAGACGGCTCGCCTCCGTCTTCGCGGTCATGATCACCGCGGCCCTCATGATTGCCGCGCCAGCTCGGGCCGAAGACCGGGACGCGGCCGTCGGCGATCTGTCCTACCACCAATCGACGATCCGCCTCACCGATGCCGATGCCGGCAAGCGCCGGAACATCAAGCTCGGCCTCGGCAAGTCGGTCTTGATCGAGATGCCGCGCGCGGCTCGCGATGTGATGGTCTCGAACCCGCGCACGGTCGACGCCATCGTCCAAAGCCAGAACCGGATTTTCATCGTCGCACGTCGGTTCGGTGAATCGAACGCGTTCATCTTCGACGATACCGGCGAGCAGTTCGCAACTCTCGAGATCTTCGTCGAACGCGAGACGGCCGGGCTCGAAAACCTCCTTCGCCGCCTCGTGCCGGGCTCGAACATCCGCGTCGAAATGCTGAACGGCACCGCAATCCTGACCGGTACGGTCAGAACGCCGGTCGACGCGAACCGCGCCTCCGCCTTGGCCAAGCAGTTCGTGACGGTCGAGTTCGACGCGAAGTCCGAAGAGAACGTCCAGGGCGTCGAGGTTAAAGCCGGCCAGAAGGAAGCCACCGAACTCGTCATCAACATGCTCACCGTCGAAGGTGAAGAGCAGGTGATGCTGAAGGTCACGGTCGCCGAAGTGCAGCGCTCGCTCCTGAAGCAGCTCGGCGTCAATCTCGGCGCGTCGATCAACGCCGGCAACTTCGCGACGACGCTCCTGACAGAGAACGCGCTGCCCCTGACGGCGGCCGCCGGTCTCGGCAACCTGCCGATCCCCGGTGTCGGCACGCAAGGAACGGCTGCGGGTGATCCCGTCACCTGCTTGTCGGCTGGCCAGCTCTGCAACTTCAACCCCGGACCGACCGATGGCACGTTCGGCAACTCGGGCCTCTCGGGCGGCTGGACCAACGGCGACACCCGCGTGACCCACGCGATCCGCGCACTCGAACGCGCCGGCCTCGTCCGCACGCTCGCCGAGCCGAACCTGACCGCGATCTCGGGCGAAAGCGCCAAGTTCCTCGCCGGTGGCGAGTTCCCGATCCCGGTTGCGGACGGCCAGGGCGGCATCTCGGTCACCTACAAGGAATTCGGTGTCGCCGTCGCCTTCACGCCAACGGTCATGTCCGAGGGCCGCATCAGCCTCAAGATCGAAACCGAAGTGAGCGAATTGTCGAACGTCGGCGCGGTCGTCGTGACCGGCTTCTCGATCCCCGCTCTCCGCAAGCGCCAGGCGAAATCGACCGTCGAACTGCCCTCCGGTGGATCGCTGGCGCTTGCCGGCCTCATCTCCGACGACGTGCGCCAGAACATCGACGGCCTGCCGGGCCTCAAGGACCTGCCGGTTCTCGGCACGCTCTTCCGCAGCCGCGACTTCATCAAGCAGGAAAGCGAACTCGTCGTCATCGTCACGCCCTACATCGTCAAGGCGACCACCCGCCAGGAGCTGGCGAAGCCGCTCGACGGTCTCGGCGAGGCAACCGACCTGAAAGCGAACTTCCTCGGCCACCTCAATCGCATCTACGGATCGCCGCAGTCAGCACCCGCCGGCGACCTCAAGGGCGATTACGGCTTCATCGTCGAGTGACGGACCCGCTGGAGACACCCATGACACGCAAGACCGAAAAGTCCCTGACGGCGCCCCATCGCTCGACCTCGCTCGGGCTCCGGATCGCCACCCTGTCGCTCACGGCACTCGCACTTGGTGCCTGCAAGCACGGCGAGGAACACACCGCCGTCGCCGGCTGGTCCCTCGTCGAGCCGACGCAGCGCCACCCGATCCTCGTCTCCCAGCAGCCCGAGACCATGTCGGTCAACGTGCCCAAGGGATCGTCGGGCCTTTCCCCGGTACAGCGTGCGGATGTTCTGAATTTCGCCCGCGGAGCACGGGCCAGTGACGCCGGCAACAGCCGCGTCGTCATCTCGGCCCCAAGCGGAACGTCAAACGAAGTCGCCGCGATGCAGAGCGTGCACGAGATCGGCGAGCTACTCGGCAGCGCGGGCATATCCGAGACCGACATCGTGGTCGAATCCTACCCCGGTGATCGCGGTAGCGCACCGGCCGTCAAGGTCGCCTACCTGCGCTTCGTCGCCGAGGGTCCCGAGTGCGGCCACTGGCCGACGAACCTCGCTTCACAGCGCGATAACCTTCCACATCCCAATATGGGCTGCGCGACGCAGAAGAACCTGGCGGCCATGATCGCCAATCCCGCCGATCTCGTGATGCCGCGCGGCACGACGGCCCGTCCCGCCGAACGCCGTCTCGTGACCTGGGAGAAGTACATCAAGGGCGAAGTCACCGGCGCCGAGAAGTCTGAGGAAGAGAAAGCCAAGACCGATGGGGAATAATGCGATGACGAGGCAATCGGGCGCCAATCCTGTCGCATTGCAGGGTTCGGACGACACCTTCGACGATCAGGGCCTGGCCAACGACGATGGCGCGGACAGCGCACTTCAGCGCGCGCGTCCGATCCCGCGGATTTCGATCCAGGCGTTCTGCGAGCGGCCCCAGATGGCCGACATCGTGCAGGATGCCTCGGCCGACCGCCGGCTCGCCAAGGCGCACGTCAGCGTCCACATGGGTGGCGCGACGGCGGCTGTCGCCCACTATCAGGAAAGCCCGACGCCGAACCTTATCATCGTCGAGAGCGCACTGCCGCGCCAGCAATTGCTCGGCGAATTGGACAAGCTGGCCGAGTGCTGCGATCCGGGCACGAAGGTCATCATCGTCGGCCACGTCAACGATGTGATCCTTTACCGCGAGCTTCTGAAGCGCGGCGTCAGCGAGTATCTGGTGGCGCCCGTCTCCGTGCCCCAGATCATGGAGAGCATCTCCAATCTCTATAACGATCCCGACGCCGATCCTGTCGGACATGTCTACGCGTTCATCGGCGCCAAGGGCGGCGTCGGCTCGTCGACGATCTGCCACAACGTCTCCTGGACGCTGTCCCAGACGCTCAAGAACAACGTCATCATCGCCGATCTCGATCTCGCCTTCGGAACGACCGGTCTCGACTTCAATCAGGACCCCGTCCAGGGCATCGCTGACGCGCTGGCGACGCCTGAGCGGCTCGACGAAGTGCTGCTCGACCGTCTTCTGACGAAGTGCTCCGAGCACCTGTCGATCTTTGCGGCACCCGTCGTTCTCGATCGCGATTACGACCTGTCGCCCGAGAGCTGCGAAATGGTGATCGACGTCGTCCGCCAGAACGTCCCCTATGTCTCCGTCGACCTGCCGCACAGCTGGTCGCCATGGACGAAGCGCATGCTGATGCAGGCCGATGAGGTCGTGATCACGGCCGCGCCGGATCTGGCGAACTTGCGCAATGCGAAGAACATTCTCGACCTACTGAAGCAGTCGCGGAAGCACGATTCGATCCCGCATCTCGTCCTCAACATGGCGAACGTGCCGAAGCGGCCGGAAATCTCCATGGCCGAATTCCAGGATGCACTGGGCATCAAGACGTTATGCGTCATCGACTTCGATCCCGATACGTTCGGACAGGCCGCGAACAATGGCCAGATGATCGAGGAGCTAAATCCGAAGGCGAAGGCGTCGGCGAGCTTCCGGGAGATCGCCATGACGCTCGCCCATAAGAAAGAGGTCAAGGTCGAGAAGAAGTCGGCACTCGCGCCGATCCTCGAGCGTTTCAAGCTCAAGCGGTAATCAGCGGCAAGCATACAGCGGCAAGGTGACAGAGCATGTTCGGCAGGCGTTCGAATGATCCGGCCACTCCGCGCCGGGTCGCTCCCCAGCAGGCGGCACCCGCCGCACCCGCACAGCGTCCCGCGGAACAGAAGCCCGCGGCGGCTCCGGCTGCTGCGGCGCCACCGCCGAAGATCGAGCCCCAGGAGCCGCAGCGCCGGCACTCGGAAGAATACTATGACGTCAAGACCACGGTCTTCAATGCGCTGATCGATACGATCGACCTGACGCAGCTCGCCAAGCTCGACGCGACGGCGGCGCGCGAGGAAATCCGCGACATCGTCTCAGAGATCATCCAGGTCAAGAACGTCGTGATGTCGATCGCGGAGCAGGAAGAGCTCCTCGAGGACATCTGCAACGACGTCCTTGGCTATGGTCCGCTCGAACCGCTGCTCGCGCGCGACGACATCGCCGACATCATGGTCAACGGCGCGGCCACGACGTTCATCGAAGTCGGCGGCAAGACGCAGAAGACGTCCGTGCGCTTCGCCGACAATCAGCAGCTGATGAACATCTGCCAGCGCATCGTCAGCCAGGTCGGCCGTCGCGTCGACGAATCTTCGCCGATCTGCGACGCGCGCTTGCCCGACGGATCGCGCGTCAACGTGATCGCGCCGCCGCTCGCGATCGATGGTCCGGCACTGACGATCCGTAAGTTCAAGAAGGACCGCCTGAAACTCGACAACCTCGTTAAGTTTGGGTCGATCACGCCGGCCGGCAAGACGGTACTGGAAGTCATTGGCCGCGTCCGCTGCAACGTGCTGATCTCGGGCGGCACAGGTTCCGGTAAGACGACGCTGCTCAACTGCTTGACCGGCTGCATCGATCACGACGAACGCATCATTACCTGCGAAGACTCGGCCGAGCTTCAACTCCAGCAGCCCCACGTGGTGCGTTTGGAAACCCGCCCGCCGAACCTCGAAGGCGAGGGCGAGATCACCATGCGTGACCTCGTGAAGAACTGCCTGCGTATGCGACCCGAACGCATCATCGTCGGCGAAGTCCGCGGCCCGGAGGCGTTCGACCTCCTCCAGGCCATGAACACCGGCCATGACGGCTCGATGGGCACCCTCCACGCCAACAGCCCGCGTGAAGCCATCTCGCGTCTTGAATCCATGATCATGATGGGTGGCTACGCGCTGCCCGTGAAGACGATCCGCGAAATGATCTGCGGCTCGATCGACGTCATCGTCCAGGCGTCGCGCCTCCGCGACGGCTCGCGCAAGATCACACACATCACCGAAGTGCTCGGCATGGAAGACGAGACTGTGACGCTGCAGAACATCATCGTCTACGAGGTCACCGGCGAAGACGCGAACGGCAAGCTCCTGGGTCGCCATCGCTCAACGGGTATCGCGCGACCGAGATTCTGGGAACGCGCGGAATATTACAAGGAAGAGGGCCGCCTGGCCGAGGCACTTGCCGCGGCCGAAGTCCTGGATGCGAACGGCAACCCGTTGGGTGAGTCTCATGTTTAGTTCGGAGATGATGCCGATATTCGCAGCACTCTTCGCGGCAGCGGCATTCGCCGCGGTGGTCCTCACACTCGTTTGGCCCTACCTCTCCGGCGAAAAGCAGAAGGAGAAGCGCGTCGCCTCCGTCGCGGCCGAGCAGCGCGTGAAGAAGACGGGCGCTGGCCGCTCGGCGGCCGATATCGCTGCGCAGCGCAAGAAGCAGGTGACCGAAGCACTGAAGGACATGGAGACTCGCGCCAAGAAGCGCGAGAAGGTCACGCTCCGCCTGCGCATGGAGCGCGCCGGTCTCGAACCCGATCCCAAGAGCTTCTGGATCGCCTCGGCGATTTCGTCTCTTGTCTGCACGGGCCTCGCATTCATGTTCCTGCCGTCGGGCCCCTTGACCAACATCGGTGCGATCGTCGCAGGCTTCATCGGCTTCCTCGGCTTGCCGCGCTTTATTCTCGGCAAGATGATCGTGCGCCGGCAGAAGAAGTTCACGGCCGAACTTGCAAACTCGATCGACGTCATCGTCCGCGGCGTGAAGTCGGGTCTGCCGCTCAATGAATGCTTGCAGATCATTTCGCGCGAGAGCCCCGAACCGATCGCGGGCGAGTTCCGCTACGTCGTCGAGCAGCAGCGCGTCGGCGTGCCCTTGGCCGAAGCGCTCGATCGCCTCATCAACCGGATGCCGCTGCCCGAGGTGAAGTTCCTGACCATCGTCATCGCGATCCAGCAGCAGGCGGGCGGCAACCTCTCCGAAGCGCTTGGCAACCTCTCGGGCGTTCTGCGCGACCGGTTCCGGATGCAGATGAAGGTCAAGGCGCTCTCGGCCGAAGCGCAGTCCTCCGCCATGGTCCTCGCGTCGCTGCCGCCGGGCGTCATGACCATGGTCTACATGTCGTCACCCGATTACATCGCGCCGCTCTTCAACACGACGACCGGAAACCTGTTCATCGCGGGTGGTCTCGTCTGGATGAGCATCGGCGTGTTCGTGATGCGGAAGATGATCAATTTCAAGTATTGAGACGCGTTGCCGCGCGTCGCTGATCGAGAAGGCCCGTTGCCATGCAAGAGTTGATCGACACGCTGATGAACCCGGCCTTCGTCGCGACCATGCTCGCGGCGGTCGCGGCGTTCGCGACAGTCCTGTCGTTGGCGATGCCCATGTTGCAGAAGGATCGCCTCAGTCAGCGCATGAAGGTGATGGCGGTCGAGCGCGACCGCATGCGTTCGCAGCGGCTCGCGGAGCTTGCCGTCAAGGACAAGATAAGCGCGTCAAGCCCTCGCCTGCGTCAGTCGCCCAAGAGCTACATGCAGCAGATCGTCGACCGTCTCGATCTGCGCTCTCAGTTCGACAACGAGGACGTGCGCAATAAGCTGAAGATGGCCGGCCTCCGTGGTCAGGCCCCGCTCGTCGCCTACATGTTTTTCCGCGTCGCCGTTCCGCCGATCGTATTCGTGATCGCGCTCGTCTACCTCTTCGTGTTCGCGACGAAGCTCGAGTATCCCCCGGCGATCAAGTTCCTGATTGCGGTCTGCTGCGGATTTGTGGGCTTCTACCTTCCGAACCTCTTCATCGAAAACCTTGCGCAGAAGCGCCAGACCTCCGTCAAGCAGGCGTTCCCCGACGCGCTCGACATGCTCTTGATTTGCGTGCAGTCGGGCATGTCCGTGGAATCCGCGTTCGGCAAGGTTGCAAAGGAAATCACCGCGCAGTCGCTCGAACTGGGCGAAGAGCTGTCGCTGACGACCGCGGAACTGTCCTATCTCGGCGAACGGCGCATGGCGTTCGAGAACCTGGGCAAGCGCACGGGCCTGCCCGGCGTCAAGGCGGTTTGCACGGCCCTCATCCAGGCCGAGCGCTATGGTACGCCGGTGAGCCATGCCCTCCGCGTCATGGCCAAGGAAAACCGCGACATTCGCATGTCGGAAGCCGAGAAGAAAGCCGCCGCGTTGCCGCCGAAGCTGACGGTGCCGATGATCCTGTTCTTCCTGCCGGTTCTGTTCGTCGTCATCCTGGGTCCGGCCGCGATCCGCTTCTGGAAGTTCGGCTGAGGCCAAATCGAACCCGGTTCGAACCGCGACCAACGCGGTCCGCACGCCCACGTTTCGGATTTGTCATTTGACGGGGATGTAGGCGAACCTACATCCCCGTTGGTGTTTCGGGCTTCTGATAGGAAGAGCCGAACCCGCCCGGAAACAAAGGAAACGCGATGACGACCGCCGCCCTGACTGCCCCCGAAGCCCTGATCTACGCGATGATCACGATCGCGGCCGTCGATCGCACGATCTCGGACGATGAATTGAGCCGGATCGGGTCCATCGTGAAAGAGTTGCCGTCGTTCAAGTCCTACGATCGCAACTGGCTGACCGACGAAGCCCAGGCCTGTGGGCGCATTCTGTCCAAACCCGACGGTCTCGAGAAAGTTCTGGGCCTCGTGCGCGACAACCTTCCCGATCACCTGCGCGAGACGGCCTACGTTCTCGCGGCTGAGGTCGCAGCGAGCGACCTCAAGGTCCGTCCCGAGGAAGTCCGCTGCCTCGAACTACTGGCCGAACGCCTCTCGCTCGACAAGCTCACCTGTGCGGCCTTGGAGCGCGCCGCCAGGGCGCGTCATCAGCGCGCGTGAGCCGAATGCGAACGCGCGCCGCGCCGATCAAGTCGCAGGAATCGCATCTATGAACGTCGTAACGTTTCGCGCGACAGTATCGAAGATCGTCAGAGGGCGGCCCGGCCTCCAGCCGAGATCGTGATCACCGCCCTCGATCCAGGACATCGTTATTCCAGGGGATAGGGTGTAGCCCGCGACGTCGTCACGATCTCCGAAGGGATCGCGGCTTCCCTGGACGATCAGCAATGGCGTTGCGAGCGCGGCAAGATGTGCCGTTCGCGCGGTTTCCGGTTTGCCCGGCCGATGAAACGGATAGCCGAATGCGACCACGCCGTGGATGAGCCCGTCGTGAGAGGCATCGGCGGCCACAAGCGTCGCAATTCGCCCGCCCATGGATTTGCCGCCAGCGACAAGAATGGCGTCCGGAGGGATCACCTGTCGGACCACTTCGAGCGCCACGCGGTACTCCACTTCGAGGAGCGGAATCTTCGGTGGCGGTCGACGCTTGCCCGTCGTGCGAGCAGACCGCATGTACGCGAAATCAAACGGCCAGACCGTGATGCCCTGGTCCGCGAGGGCTTGTGCAAGCGCGACGAGAAATGGGCTCGCCGTTGAGGCCCCCGCGCCGTGGGCGAGCAACAGATGCCGGCCCGCATTGCGCGGACCGATAGGCAAGATGGGTTCCTCGTGCGACGGCACGATCTTAGGTCCGCTGATCACAGTGCATCCGGCCTTTCTAACGGCAACCTTCTGCGGCATTCGAGGCAAAGCCGCAATTTCGCCCCGTGACCCTTGCTTTATGCTAAGCCCCGTCAGGGAAGGGGATCCATGACGTTGACGAGCGAAAGAGTGCGGCAGGTCGGGGCATGGTTTGTCATGCTCGCGCTGTCGTGCGCGCCGGCAATGGCCGAGAGCTCTGGCGAAACCGCTGCCGACGAAGGCGCGGCCGCACTGTCGTCCGAGCCCGCGGCCCCCCAGGCCGACACCGTCAATCCATGGCACGATGCCGCCGCAAAAGCTGCCGCCGCGGCACGGGAGAAGAACGGCGAGTCCCCGCCCACAACGAGCGGCGCCACCTCACCCGGAGAAAATGCGACCGGAGAGAAGGCAGGCGACAAGGCGGCTGACAAATCGGCGAAACCTACGACCGACGCGGTCCCGGCGAAGAAGATCTTCGGCGCGCAGAAGTCGGCCGCTCCCCTCGAGGCCCGCGCGATCGGGGGGTATGCGAAGGGCTGCCTCGCCGGTGCCAAGGCGCTCGAAATCGACGGACCCGCCTGGCAAGCGATGCGGCTCTCGCGCAACCGGAACTGGGGCCATCCGAAACTGATCGCTCTCGTCGAGCGGTTCGCGACCGAGGTGCAGGAAAAGGATGGCTGGCCCGGGCTACTGGTCGGTGACATATCACAGCCGCGCGGCGGGCCGATGCTGACCGGCCATGCCAGTCATCAGGTCGGTCTCGATGCGGACATCTGGTTCACGCCGATGCCGCGCACGCGCCTGTCGAAAGAGAAGCGCGAATCTCTGGCCGCGACGTCCATGTTGGCGAGCGACAATCTCTCGGTTAACACCAAGGTCTGGGGCGAAGGCCAGTACAAGATCATCAAGCGCGCCGCGTCCTATCCCGATGTCGAGCGCGTGCTCGTCCATCCCGCCATCAAGAAAGCGCTGTGCGAGAAAGCCGGCGGCGATGCGCCGTGGCTCGGCAAAGTGCGACCGATCTGGGGACACTTCTATCACTTCCATATCCGCATGGGCTGCCCGAAGGACAGTCCCGGATGCAAACCGCAGGCGCCGCCGCCGGGAGACAGTGGATGCACGAAGGAACTCGACGACTGGTTCAAGCTCCTGACCGCGCCGCCGCCGAAGCCGTCGAAGCCCGCAGCGCCCGTCAAGCCGAAGCCGCCGCTGACGCTCGCCGATCTGCCCTCTGAATGCCGCACGGTCGTCGCCGCCGGCACCGAACCTGCGTCGGAGCCGTCGGGCGTCGGCGTCCCATCGTCGGCCAACGCCGATGATCCGGCCGCGGCCGTGAAACCGCCTGCGGCTCCGTCCGCAGCACCGGCCCCGCCGGCCACCAAGACGGGCTCGGTCGCCAAGCCGGACGGAACATCGGACAAGTCCGAGAAGCCGCAGAAGCCGCGTACGCCGAAAAAATCGGCGGCGAAGGCCGCCGCCGATCCCGAATATTCCGGCCCGAAGCCGCAATAGCCTGCCTACTCGGCTGCGGCGACACCCGTCGAAACGCTGCACGCAACCCCGGTCCCGCCAAGACCGCAATATCCATGCGGGACCTTCGCCAGATATTGCTGGTGGTAGTCCTCCGCGAAATAGAACGTCGGCGCGGATACGATCTCCGTCGTGATCTCGCCGAAGCCAGCCGCCGAGAGCCGCTTCTGGTAGGCATCACGCGACATGCGGGCGAGGTTCGCCTGCGCGTCCGAGAACGTGTAAACGCCTGAGCGGTATTGCGTGCCGATGTCGTTGCCCTGTCGGTAACCCTGGGTCGGATCGTGAGCCTCCCAGAACGTTTTCAGGAGCGTCGCATAGGGGATGATGCGCGGGTCATGGACCACGAGCACGACTTCGTTGTGCCCGGTCTGGCCCGTGCAGACTTCCTCATACGTTGGGTTCGGCGTGAGCCCGCCAGCGTAACCGACCGCCGAGATCCAAATCCCGTTGCCGAGCTGCCAGAACTTTCGTTCGGCACCCCAGAAGCAACCCAGGCCGAACATCGCGACCTCGAGGCCGTCCGGATAAGGTCCCTTTAGCGCGCGACCGAAAATGAAGTGCTCGTCCGCCGTCGGGATTGCGCCCGCGCGGCCCTTGAGCGCGGTCTCGGCCGTGGGCATCGTCACTTTCTTCTTCGAAAACAGCATGATCGCCTCCGGTGGGGCGCTCCGGGCGCCGATGTTCTGGCGGCACGACGAGCCGCGGGTCACTTTGGTGCGCAGGATACACATTCGGAGCGCGTGCGGTTTCGCTTCTGAGCCGTGTCGCTCGATCACGGTTGCGTGCAGCGTTGTCGGCAGCGAAGCTCGATCGCGACGGCAGCCGGCCCCCTGTTGATCCTGTACGGCGTCGTGACCGTAAACGGGGGAGAAAAAACGAGCGGCGAAGGTCTGAGGTTTGCTGCCCGCGACCCTGGCCCATGGCACGGAACGCCAGCATCGACCCGAAGGAGGGCAGAAATGCCAGGCGACGCGAGGCAGTCAAAAGTCGGGATTGATGCCACGAGCCACGCTGTCGAGATGTTTCGGCCCGGTCTCGGACGGTCCGTGCTAATAGCGACCGTTCTGGCCGTCGTAGCCATGGTCCCGGCGATCCCGTTCCTCTCGGGACATTTCGGAGCCGACATCGGTTTCGCTGCGGGCTGGCATACGCCCGTGCTGGCCGTCATCTGCGCGGCTCTGGCATTATTGCTCGCAAATGAACTCAATGACGCTCTTCGCACCCGGGTCGTCCTCGGGTCGTCAGGTGTAGAGGCGAACGTTCCGGCTCAGCCGGCGAGCGCCGTGCCCTTGCGTTTCCTCGATCGCGCGTTCGCATATGACGATGTCGAAACGATCGATGTGCGGCGCGAAATCCATGGGACGTTTGTCCCCGCGACTGTCGCCGTCGCACGCGTGACGCTTCGTGACGGTACGATCGTTCCATTGGGTGTGACGGGCGATGTCGATAGCGACGAGGCGTTTCCCGTGCGCAGGATCGCGGCGGCCATCGCCGAACGCGCTCGTCTCCCATTGATCGACCGGAGCGGACTTTGGCACGTGAAGATCGCGCCGCGCATCGGTGTCGACCCCGGCCGTTGGCGCTTCGATCGACTGACGGAAGATGCCGTTGCGGCCGTATCGTCACGACAGCGGGCGGTCGCCGTCGCGCTGTCTCTCGGCGTGGCCGCGTTGACGGCAGCGGCCATCGTCCAGGAAGCATCGGGGGATGCGGCGCGGCGCCCCGACGGCCGGCAGGCCGTCAACACCGGAGACGGCCGGCAGGCCGTGAACACCGGAGACGGCCGGCAGGCCGTTAACACCGGAGACGGCCAGCAGGGCGTCAACAGCGGGCCGATCGCGGCCCGCGTCAATTGACGAACACGCGGACCTCTCGCCGACGCCGTCCGACGAACCCTGCAGCGATTGCCAGCGCGCCCGTCAATGCGAAGGTCGGCACGCCGAGGACGAGCCATTCGACCGCCGTTCCAAGTCCGAGCGAATTCGTCCAGCCGGATTCGAAGCTCTGGCGGGCCGACGCCAGCGTGTTGGGAGATACTTGTCCCCAATGTTCAGCGACGGTTTTGGGCTGAAACGCCGCGCCGAGTTCCAAGACCGGCGTCAGGTCGCTCGCAAGAGCGATGACCGCGATCAGCGCGAACAGTCCGGAAATGAAGCGTAGGGCAGCCATGATGCCTGTTGAGGTAGGGTAGCGGATTCAATTATGGAGGCGCCCGGACAAGGACGCTCATGGCGCGACGACCTCATCATCCTAGCACCGCAAACCGGGTGAGGACACCCGTCCCTAGCTGCGCGCGGCGGGGTGAAAGTCGCCCACAAATACCCCGGCCCCGACCCTTGCGCTGGGATCGGTCTTGGCTATAGTCCCGCGCTTCGCCTGCCCCGGCGAAATGGAGAGGTGGCCGAGTGGTTTAAGGCGCACGCCTGGAACGCGTGTGTAGGGGAAACTCTACCGTGGGTTCGAATCCCACTCTCTCCGCCATCCTCGCAAAAATCGGACGGACCAGCGTGGGAATGCGAGCCCGCGGTTTCCGGCCTCGGCCCGATAGCCAAGGAAACGAGGGGGCCAGAGTCCCACGCTCTTCTCCATTTCGGCAATATCTCCAAACCTTGGGCTTAGGCGAAGGTTCGGACAGGCGCATGATGGCGGTGGACGCAGTCTGGCGCGAACGGGTCTCAACTTGCCGGCGCACCGATAACAGGGAATTTTTGCAATTTTCCCGCGCCACTTTGGGTGGTTCGTCCGAAAAGTCGTCGACTTTGCAGTAGGTTAGCTCACAAATTCCCGTGAAAAATAACAGGGATTTTGTGCAGCCGTATCAGGGATTTTTTTCAGCGTTTCAGGGAAATCCTGATTGCACTTCACGGTCAGTCATTCGACCCCTGAGGGCGGCCGCGAAAGCCTCTAGCGTGTCGCCAGTCACAGCAAATGACATCTGGCCGCTCTATCCCACTGTATTTGAAACACATCTCGTTGGTGGTGCCCTTTCACATTCCGCGCAGCTGTGCTATTGAAATCGCCGGCCGCCGCTGGATCTACAGCGATCGCGGGGCCCGATAACCCTCAGAACACACGAACGGAAACCAAGCAGCCGCACCCGCGGCAGCGACGATTGTCGCGTTCGCGGGGGCGGCAGTTCAATCTGTCTGAGGTGTCAACGTGCGTAAGTTAGAAGTCACTACACAGCCCCTGTCGAGCCTTCGGCCTTACAGCCGAAACGCCCGCACCCACAGCGCGAAGCAGATCGCTCAGATTGCGGCCAGCATCCGAGCGTTCGGCTTCAACAATCCAGTCCTGATCGACAAGGATGGCGTCATCATCGCCGGGCACGGCCGAGTGGCAGCTGCGAAGACGCTCGGGCTCGAGACCGTTCCGGTCATCCGGCTTGAGCACATGAGCGAGGCCCAAAAGCGCGCCTACATTCTCGCCGATAATAAGTTGGCCGAGAAGGCGGGCTGGGACACCGAGATCCTGGCGATCGAGCTCCAGAACCTGATGGAGTTCGATCTCGACTTCGACGTCTCGATCACCGGCTTCGACATGCCGGAAATCGACGTCCTGATTGCTGGTCTCGACGCCAAGCCGTCCAAGCCTGATCCCGCCGATGCGGTACCTGAGGTTGCGGACCGTGCCGTCACACGGCTCGGAGACGTTTGGCGGATCGGACCGCATCGGTTGATTTGCGGCGACTCCCTCAACCCGGAAACCTATGAGCAGCTTCTCGATGGCGAGAAGGCGCAGATGGTCTTCACGGATCCGCCTTACAACGTTCCGATCGAGGGGCACGTCAGCGGCCTCGGCAAGGTCCAGCACCGCGAGTTCGCCATGGCGAGCGGCGAGATGAGTGTTGCCGAGTTCACGGGATTTCTGAGGATCGTGTTCCAGAACCTCGCCGCAGCGTCAACGAGTGGGTCGATTCACTTTGTGGCCATGGACTGGCGTCACATGACGGAAGTCCTTGAAGCAGGCCAGGGCACCTACTCGGAGCTGAAGAACCTGTGCGTCTGGGCGAAGACCAATGGCGGCATGGGGTCCCTCTATCGATCGCAGCATGAGCTGGTCTTTGTCTTCAAGGCCGGGACCGGGGCGCACATCAACAACGTCGAGCTCGGCAAGCACGGCCGATACCGGACGAACGTCTGGACTTATGCCGGCGCCAACAGCTTCAGCTCGACCCGGGATGACGATCTGGCGATGCATCCGACGGTGAAGCCGGTCGCGATGGTCGCCGACGCGATCCTCGACTGTTCGAAGCGAAAGGACATCGTGCTGGACGCCTTTGCCGGTTCGGGCACGACGCTGGTCGCCGCCCACCGGACCGGACGGCGCGGCTATGGGATCGAACTCGACCCGCTCTACTGCGACGTCATCCTGCGCCGCCTGACGAAGCTCACGGGGCTCCAGGCTGAACATTTTGAGACGGGGCGCACGTTTGCCGAACTCAGCGCCGCGATGGCGGCCGAGACGTCCGCGGTCATGTCAGAGGAGGCGACGCCATGAGCCACGATGAGGATCCCTCCAAGCGCCGACCGTATAAGGTCGGCTATGGAAAGCCGCCCGAGGAGCATCAGTTCAAAGCCAAAGATCGCGACCCGGCGGAGACAAGCCCGCGCCCCCGCAAGCGCCGCAAAGGTGCCGCGGATGATCCGGAACAGGTCAATCTCGCGCCGCTTCTTGCTGAACCGGTTGCAGTGAGGAAGGGCGGGCGTGTTGAGAAAATGGATCCCTTCGAAGGGATGCTCCGGAAGCAGGTGGAGCGCGCCGTCAAGAACCGCTCGGTATCGGCTATCAAGGCCGTTCTGGATGTGGCCGCAGAAGAGGATCTCTTAAAGATTTCACCGCCGGCCGCTGGCGGTGGGGTCGTGCTAGTTCCGCTGAAGACTGCCGAGGATATCGCGCGTTACAATGCAATTTTCTACCCGCCTGATGACCACGGCCCCTCAGACCCGGAGGACGACCATGAGTAGCGAAGACGACGATGCACCGCTCGCAAGATCCGTCGGCACCAGGAGCGAACCAAAGGCGGCGGACAACGGCGAGGACGCCGTCGGCTACAAACGTCCGCCGAAGATGTACCGGTATCGGAACGGGCAGTCCGGTAATCCCCGTGGCCGACCGAGAAAGGACCGGAGTCGCGCTCGGACCGTGCGCCGCGTCTTGTTGGAGAAGCGCAAAGTTGATCTTACGGGAACCGGCCGACCGCTCCAATGGACGACCCTCGAAATCGTTGTCATACAACTGCGCCGAGTTGCACTAGAGGGCGACACACGGGCGTTCAAAATGTACAAGGCATTCGAGGCCCGTTACGGCGAGCAAGACACGAAGAGCAAGGGCGGAGTCGTTGTGATCCCGTATGTCGACTCGCTCGAAACCTGGATCGAGCTTTTTGGGGCGAAGGATTAGTGTCTAGCTCCGGATGCGCGTGCGGCTGTTGTGCGAAGAAGCCTTTCCTGCCGCGCCAGAAAGCTTGAGGGGAACTACCTCTAAACATTCAAGCGTCTGGAATCAGTGGCCGACCGAGCTCCTTAGCGGTCTTTTCGACTCACCCGCCAATCGAGCTCTTGTCGCAGCGCTTCAAAAGCGCCAGCCCCTTTCAGGCTACTTGGCAAGCCTCCCTAGCCGAATGAGCGGCCGGCCGGTGACTGCAATTACATTGAAACCTCAAAGCCCGCTGGCCGCTTTGCGGATCTCAGCCGTCACGTCGACGACCGCGTGCTCGCCCCAAACGTCATCGCGAAGATGGAAGACGTAACTGTTCGTATGCTCTGAATGCCGCACTCGTGCTTTGACGACGGCAAACGGTATCAGTGCAGCACGGTGAATTGAGAAATCGGGCTCGAACAGTACGGCGGCCAGTTGATCAAATGGATTTCGATCGAGATTGCGAATTGAACTGAGCTGCCGCGCTCCTGGCCCACCAGTCAAACGGCGCGCCTTGATCTGATAGCGCGCGCCTACCCCGTCCTTGGCATCGTAGCCCGCAGCTGAGTTGCCTTCGCGAATCCAGTTGAAGGCTCGACAAAACAGGACCTCGGCAAGATCGCTAATGGGACTGTTAGCGCTCCGCACGATTTCACGCCGACGCAACTCGTCGAGAACAGCACCATGAGTTCGAAGAAGCTCTAGTGTTGATAGCGCCGTGACATCCATGAGCGCAATTGTAGCTCGATTCTCTACCGGGACTGCGGGTATCACCCAACACGATCCATTAGCCAATAGAAGAGACCCCGTCATGGTCCCGGGGCGAAGCACGACCGTCGGAACGACTTCCCTCTCGATCTCAATGCTTGAGCTATCTAAGCAGCGCCTTTGATAGTTCCCGCATCGAAATCGGGTGCTTCTCAACAAGTGCCCACAGTTCCGGCTGTTCGATCAAGATCACGCCTGTCGCTTGTGCCCGTGCTTTTGCTGTTGCATTGAACCGTTGGTTGGTCAGCCCGATCTTTCTGAATCGCACGAGGGGAAACTGATCTGCGTATATGTCAGATCCCCCTTTGACATCACGAACTGCTTCCCAACCGAGCGCCCGAGAGCGAGTGGATGATTTGCACTGGATCAGTACACCCTCGTTACCGCGAATGCCCACTACGTCTACGCCGGCGTCTGAGGGTGGCGTTAGTTGAGTATTGAATCCTTGCTTACGCCAGAGCACCGCAGCCAGACCTTCAAGAGCCCGTCCATTCATGCGCTCCAGAACGTCTAGTGTCACAGGAGCATCCGGCGGCGGCTCTGCTCCGGGTGGCAAAATATCTTCAATATCCATTTCGACGAGTGAAACATCCCCTGGTGGCCGTAGCATGTCGGTTGCCAAAGCTCGCTTTCGCGACAACAGTTCGTCGAGCTTGACGTCGAAGGTCTTGAAGTCCCGCGCCACGGCCAACGGGCAGTAGACATGCACATCCTTTGTCTGACCAATCCGATAGGCGCGGTCAGTTGCTTGGTCTTCCTTCGCGGGATTCCAGTGCCGCAGGTAATGGATGACGTGGTTTGCAGCCTGAATGTTGACGCCAAACCCCACGGCGACCGGGGATAAGATAAGTACAGAGAACCCTGGATGCCTCTGAAACGCGGTAATGATCTTCTGCCTGCTGCGATCCACGTTTGCTGATACCACGGTATCGCCGTTCACGATCTGCGGACGAAATCCGAACTCCGCATGGATGTAGTGCTGCAGCAGAAGTTGGATGTCGCGCCTCTCCGCGAACACCAACGCCTTCTCTGCCTTGTTTCTGATGCCTCGCAGAGTTTGGAGAAGCCAATCCATCTTCGGCGCCTTCCGGCGATAGGCGGCCGAGTCCTCCGGCGCGAAAGACTCGATCCCATAGTCTCGCGGATCAGCGCACACGAGGCGCAGATACTGTAGAACCGCGAAATGATGCAGTCCGTCCGGCGAATTGGCCTCCTCGTCAATCTTCGCGTTGATCCGACTGAGTGCGCCGACATACAGACTGCGCTGCTCGGCAGACATCTCGAGCCTGAGATCGGGAACTAGGATCTTGGCCGGCAAGTCCTTTGCCACATCGGCCTTGGTCCGGCGAATGATCTGAGGCTCGATCAGCCGCCGCAGCGCTTCGACTTGC
>JANRIH010000022.1:0-1633 GCA_033765145.1 Hyphomicrobium sp.
AAGCGATAGAGGCGGTTGACGAAACCGAGTTGAATCCTTTAATAAGCCCCGCATCCAAGTCGGATAGTTTTTTGACGATGCCGGGCCCCGAAGCAGATGAGGGGAAGGGCGTCGTATTCGCGTTTGCGGAAACCCGCCCGATAGCAAGAACTTAAAGGCCGCTCCGCGAGGGACCGGCGACAGGAGAGAAGTCCGTGGCCCGTATTGCCGGCGTGAATATCCCGACCAACAAGCGCGTTCTGATCGCGCTCCAGTACATCCATGGCATCGGCCAGAAGAACGCGGCCGAAATCATCGAGAAGGTGAAGATTCCGGAGGATCGTCGCGTCAGCCAGCTGAGCGACCAGGAAGTCCTGCAGATCCGCGAAGTGATCGACCGCGATTACCTCGTCGAAGGCGACCTTCGCCGCGAGACCGGCATCAACATCAAGCGGCTGATGGACCTCGGCTGCTATCGCGGCCTGCGTCACCGCCGCGGCCTGCCGGTGCGCGGCCAGCGCACCCACACCAATGCGCGCACGCGCAAGGGCCCGGCCAAGTCGATCGCCGGCAAGAAGAAGTAAGTTTGCGAATAGCGAATAGGGGGTGGCGAATAGAGTCTATTCGCTACTCGCCATTCGCGTCTTTTTAGGTGTAGCCGCTGGCAGTACGGCGGCGTTTGAGATCACAGGAAGGTTTTAGGAATGGGCAAGGAAGCCACCCGCGTACGCCGCCGCGAACGCAAGAACATCGCTTCGGGTATCGCGCACGTCAATTCGTCGTTCAACAACACGACCATCACCATCACCGACGCGCAGGGCAACACCATTGCCTGGTCGTCGGCCGGCACGATGGGCTTCAAGGGCTCGCGCAAGTCGACCCCCTATGCCGCGCAGGTCGCGGCCGAGGACGTTTCCAAGAAGGCGCAGGAACACGGCATGCGCACGCTGGAAGTGGAAGTGGCCGGCCCCGGTTCGGGCCGCGAATCGGCGCTTCGTGCGCTGCAGGCGGCGGGCTTCACCGTGACGTCGATCCGCGACGTGACCACGATCCCGCACAATGGCTGCCGTCCGCGCAAGCGCCGGCGCGTTTGATGTTTGGTCGCGAGACAGCTCGTCCGTCTCGCGATTGTTTTGGAATTTGACTGCGCGGACTGATCCGCGATCTCCAACGCCAGTGATCTGAAGGCGGATCGACTGGCCGGTCTTCGGACCCGAAGGGGTGACAAAGTGACGATCCAGAAGAATTGGCAAGAACTCATTCGACCGAACAAGCTGCAGGTAACGCCGGGCTCCGATGCGACCCGGTTTGCCACCGTCGTCGCCGAACCGCTCGAGCGCGGTTTCGGCCAGACTCTCGGTAACGCGCTCCGCCGCATCCTGCTGTCGTCGCTGCAAGGCGCCGCCGTGCAGTCGGTGCACATCGACGGCGTGCTGCACGAGTTCTCCTCGATCGCGGGCGTTCGCGAGGACGTCACCGACATCGTGCTCAACATCAAGGACATCTCGATCAAGATGCAGGGCGAAGGCCCCAAGCGCATGGTCGTGAAGAAGTCGGGTCCGGGCGTCGTCACCGCCGGCGACATCCAGACCGTCGGCGACATCGTCGTGCTCAATCCCGACCTGCAGCTCTGCACGCTGGACGAGGGCGCGGA
>JANRIH010000028.1:0-212708 GCA_033765145.1 Hyphomicrobium sp.
CGAGCTGAACTTCGCCGAGCTGCTGGCAAGGGTGGAAGCCCTGTCGCGGCGGGCGCGGCAGGTCGGTCCTGATACCGTGCTGCGGGTGGGCGACCTCGAACTGGACCTCCTGGCGCAGAAGGCCGAGCGCGGCGGCAAGCCGATCGAACTGAAGGGTCGCGAATTCAAGATCCTGGAGTATCTGATGCGGCATGCCGGCCAGGTGGTGACCCGGACGATGCTTCTGGAAGGCGTCTGGAACTATCACTTCGACCCGCAGACCAACGTGATCGACGTGCATATGAGCCGGCTCCGAAGCAAGATCGACAAGGGCTTCGACAAGCCTCTGATCTTCACCGTGCGGAACGCGGGCTACATGATCCGTGCTTAAGCCGGCCATCCTGGGTTCCACGGGATTCCGGCTGGCCGCGGTCTATGCGGCACTGTTCGCGGCATCGGCCCTCATCCTGGTCGCCTTCATCCGCATCGCCACCAATGACAGCCTGACGCGCGAGCTCGATGCATCCATTCGCGCCGATGTGGACAGCCTGGAGGAGCGCTATCGCTCCGAGGATGTGGATGGGCTCATCCTCCTGATCAGGGCGCGAACACTGAGTGAGGAACACATGGGCGCCGTCTACGCGCTCGTCGACCCCATGGGCAGGATGCTGGCCGGCAATCTCAGCCAATGGCCCGTCCAGGGTCTCGCCGTGGATGGCGCGATCGAGCTTCCGGTAGAGCGCGCCGGCCGTCGGTCGGTCGCCCGGGTGCAGTTCTTCAACCTGCCGACCGGCCACCGGCTTCTGGTGGGACGCGATGCCGAGGAGCGAATCGCGCTCCGCCGCGAGATCAACGAGATCCTCCTGGCGGGCGTCGCCCTCACCACCGTGCTCGCCATCGCCGGTGGCTACCTGTTTCGCCGCATGGTGCTGAAGCGGGTGGAGGCCATCAGGACCACGGCCACCTCCATCGTGGCCGGCCACCTGGCCACCCGGTTGCCGGCGGGCCGCACCGACGACGAGTTCGATCTCCTTGCCCGCACGCTGAACGACATGCTGGACAAGATCGAGACCCTGATGGACGGCGTCCGCGACGTGGCCAATGCCATCGCCCACGACCTGCGGACCCCCCTGACCCGGGTGCGCGCCCGTATCGAGGAGCTTTCGGTGCGGAAGCTCGACGCCGAGCAGCAATCGATGGCGATGGAAGGGGTGCTGAGCGAGATCGACGACCTGCTGCGGACCTTCGGCGCCCTCCTCAGGATCGCGGAGGTGGATGCCGGCGCCCGGCGGGGCTCCTTCCAGCAGGTACAAATCGTGCCCCTGCTGGAAGACGCGGTCGAGCTGTATCGCGCCGTCGCGGAGGACCAGGGGGTCACCCTAACGCTCGTGCATGACAAGGCAAACCTGACGGTCGCCGGCGACGGCCAGCTTCTGGCCCAGGCGATCGGCAATCTGATCGACAACGCGATCAAGTACGACCGGGACGGCCGGGAAGTGACGATCTCCGCGGAAAAGCGGGGCAGTTGGGTCCACCTGTCGGTCGCCGACCGGGGGCCCGGCGTTCCCGAGGAGGAGCGCTCGCGCGTCACCGAACGGTTCTATCGCGGCGAGCGCAGCCGCAGCCGGCCGGGCAGCGGTCTGGGTCTAAGCCTGGTGGCCGCCGTCGCCCAGTTGCACGAAGGAAGGCTCGAACTGAAGGACAACCTGCCGGGACTGCGCGCCGAGATCGTGCTTCCGGCCGATACATCGGCGTGATCTTCGTCATGCGACAGGCGCAAAACCTGCGCTAAGGTTGCACCGCGAGGGAGAGAGTTCCGAAGGGACACCATCATGCGATCCATCCTGCTTGCCTTGGCTATCGCTGGCCTGCCGTTCACGGCATGGGCGCAAGGCGCCCAGATCGGCTGGTTGAAGACCGTTTCCGGCACTGTCAGCATCCAGCGCGGCGGCCAGGCCACGCCGGCCACCATCGGCATGCCGCTGCAGAAGGGCGACGTGATCGAGACCGGCGACGACGGCTCAGCCGGGGTGACCCTCGCCGACAACTCGACCTTTTCGGCCGGGCCCCGGTCGAAGGTGTCGGTGGACGAGTTCGACTATGACTCTTCGACGCTGAAGGGAAGTTCACTGACCAACCTGCAGCGTGGGACGCTGTCCGCAAGCAGCGGCGACATCGCCCGCGGCAATCCGGGAGCGATGCGCGTGCGCACCCCTTCCGCCGTGCTCGCCGTCCGTGGCACGACCTTCCTGGTCCGAGTGGAGGAGTGAGCACGATGGTGGGGGGACGTTTCGGCATCGCCATCGGCCTGCTGCTGCTCCTGGCAGCCTGCGCCGAGCCCAAGTACCGCAAGGAGCTGGTCGTTCTGCAACCCGACGCCGACGGCAAGATCGGCTCGGTCGTCGTCGTCGACGGGGCGAACCAGTTCGTGCTCGACCAGTCGACCACCGCCGCGCACCGCAATCCCGGCGGCAAGACCGAGGCGGTGGCTGTCGCGGGCGAGGACGTGCAGACGCTCTTCGGCGGCGCCCTCTCCGCCCGGCCGCTGCCACCGCGGAACTTCCGCCTCAATTTCGTCTTCAACGCCGATACCCTGACCGAAGAGTCGAAGATCGCCTTCGAGGGCGTGTTCGAGGACATCAGGAAGCGGCAGCACTACGATGTCGAAGTCGTCGGCCACACCGATACCAAGGGGACCGCCGACTATAACGCCCGCCTTTCGCTGCAGCGGGCTGAGCGGATCAAGACAGACCTCATCGGCCGGGGCCTGGCCGGGGATCGCATCATTGCCACCGGACGGGGCGAGGCCGACCTGCTGGTCGCGACCCCCGATGAAACCGATCAGCCGTTGAACAGGCGGGTGGAGATCACAGTGCGCTGACAGCGCGCCGGATCACCAGCACGGTGACGTCGTCGGCCGGCTCGGCGCCTTGCGCGAAGACGCCGACGTCGCTCACCACCGCGCCGACCAGGTCGCCGGCGGAGGAGCTCCCGCCCCTTCTCAGGATTCCGTGCAGGCGCTCCATCCCGTAGAGCGCCTGATCCACGGCGGTCGCCTCGGTCACGCCATCGGTGAAGAGGACAAGCGCCTGGCCCGGCGCCAGCGACGTCTCGATGAAGGGATATTCGCAGTCGTCGATGACGCAAAGCGGCGGACCCCCGTCCCCCTCCAGCGTGTCCAGCGCGCCGTCGGGACCGATCCGGATCGGCGCATCGTGACCGGCATTGGCGAACACCACCGCGCCAGAGGCGGGATCCAGCAGCCCGGCCACCAGGGTGACGAACATCATCGCCGGGTTCTCGGCCGAGAGTTCGCGGTTGGTTTCGGTCACCATGCGGCCAACATCCACCGACAGGCGGGCACTGGCGCGTGACAGCGACTGTGCCAGGGCCATGAACAGGGCCGCCGGCACGCCCTTCCCGGATACGTCTCCGATCACGAAATAGACGCGCCCGTCGTCGAGCAGGCGGACGTCGTAGAAGTCACCGCCCACGGCCTTGGCCGGTTCGATGCGGGCGGCGATCTCGAAGCCCCGCACCTCGGGAAAGACCTGAGGCAGCATGCCCATCTGGATCTGGCGCGCGGCAGCCAGTTCGCCCTCCACCCGCGCCGCCATCTCGCGCTCGCGCGCCAGATCGCTCGCGATCCGCTTGCGCTCCTGGTCCGTGGCACGCAGCTGCGCCACGAACATCTGGCCGACAAGGAGCAGGCTGCCGAAGACCGGCGTCGTGGCGTCGACGAGAATGTGGCCGAAGTAGAACAGGCCGAAGCTGATCCCTCCGAGGATGACCGCACCCACGGCGAGGGCCGCACCGACCCGGCCCGGCTGGCGGTAGGGCAGCAGAAGGACCACCAGCAGCCCGACCGCCAGGACGATGCCCCCTTCCCACAATCCCGGCCGCTCCCAGCGCGTGAGGTAGGAGCCTTCGGCCATGTTCTCGATCGCCTGCGCCTGCATCTCCACCCCGGGCACGCGGCCGTCGATCGGCGAGGCGTGGAAGTCCCCCAGGCCGAAGGCGGTACTGCCCAGGAGCACGATATTGCCCCGCAGGAGCTTCAGGTCGACGCGGCCGGCCAGGATATCCGCGGCAGATACGAAGCGCTCCGGCCGGTGGGCGGAAAAGTAGAGCCACAAGCGGCCGTCGACCGTCGTGCGGACGGCGAGGTTGCGACCCTCGACTCCCTGGATGCGCCCCGCCTCGGACAGGATCGAGAAGCTCGGGCTGTCGGTCGCCAACCTGAGGGTATCCAGGCCCAGCGAGGGCATGTAGCCCTCGCCCACCTTCGCTACCACCGGCACGCGGCGGACGATGTTGTCGTGCTCCGGCGTGGCATTGGCCAGCCCCTCGCCGGACGCGGCCAGGGTCATCTCCGGCAGGCTGCGCACCGCCGATTTGAAATAGCCGATCCGCTTGGGGTCCCCGCCGCGAAGGCGGTAGCTCGTCCGCGGCGGCCGGGATGCGCCCTCTTCGTCCTCGCTGCCGAGCGCCGCCATGCTCACCGGCCCCATGCCCAGCACCTCGGACAGGCGCTGATCGGTCGAAGGCAGGGTGGCCAGACGGTCCCTCACCTCCGACGGCAGCCGTTCCGCCTGCTGCGCATAGAGCGGCGGCGACAGCCGGTCCGGCTGGTCGAAGACCATGTCGACGCCGAGGGCGGCGATACCGGCGTTCTGCAGCACCTCGACCAGCGAGGCGAGGCGCCAGCGCGGCCAGGGCCACTGGCCCAGTTCGCGCAGGCTGAAATCGTCGACGTCGACGATCCAGACGGTCACCTCACCGGGAGTGCGCGGTACCGCCTTGTGGAACAGGTCGAACTGCAGCAGGCGAACCCGCTCGACGGGCGTCGGGTCGTACCAGCGCAGACCTGCCAGAAGGATCGCGAGAGCAATGCCAAGCGGTACCCCGTACCAAGGCCGCCGCCAGGTCAGCCGTGGCGCGACGGCGGCACTCATACGGGCTAGAGCGTGATCTCTAGGCCGTCATAGGCCGAGAGCACATCAAGCGGCAGCCGGCCCTCGCGGGCCAGTTCCTCGAACTTCCGGGTGTCGACAAGGACCTCTCCGATGCTGCGGTCGTCGGAATTGGGATCATGGTGGAACAGGCAGAGGCGCCTCGCCCCGGCGTGGTGGCAGAGCTCGACCGCGATGATGTTGCTGGAATGGCCCCAGTCCTCGCGGATGGAAACCGCATCGGCCAGCGAATACATCGCATCGAAGATGACGAGGTCGGCGTCGCGGAAGAAATCCACGAAGGGGTAGGCATCGCCGGTTTCCTCGAACTTGTGTTCGGAATCGGTCGAATAGACCATGGCCTTGCCGCCGTGCTCGATGCGGTAGCCGTAGGAATCACCAGTATGGTGCTGGCGCATGAGGTTGACCTTGGCGCCGGCGATGTCGTGGGTCTTGGCCGGATCCAGGGTGATGAACTCGATGCGCGCCCCGAGCTGGCTGTAGTCGACGGGGAAGCTCGGCTCCGCGTGCTGGCGGCGGAAGGCGTTGTCGAGAGTGGAATGCCCGCCATAGATGCGGATCGTATGGCCGGGGATATAGGCCGGCACGAAGAAGGGGAATCCCATGATGTGATCCCAGTGGGGATGCGACATCAGGATGTTGAAGACCTTCTTCTTGTTCGGATAGGCGCCCGACATGACGCGGTTGCCGAACTCGCGCACGCCGCTTCCCAGATCGAAAATCAGGTGCTCGTCGCTGTCGAGGTCCGCCTCGACGCAGGACGTGTTGCCCCCGAAGGTGCCTGCTTCGGCGAAGGTCAGTTCGGAGGCGATGAAGCGGTCGATCGCGGCGTCATCGGCAAAGCTGCGTCCGGACGCCTTGCGCAGCGCGTTGCGCAGCTTGCTGCGCACCGCCGCCACGCCGAGCGGGGCGGGAAGCGATCCACGGGTACCCCAGAACCTGATCCGCATGGCTTGCCTCGTCAGGTGGGCGTCAGCGCCGAGAGGGCCCCGTTGAGGTCGGCATAGACCGGCACGACCTGGTTGAAGCGGCTGATGCGGAAGATCTCCGATACCGTTTCGTTCAACGCACAGACCGCCAGCTTGCCGCCCTTCGCCTTGGCTTCCTTGGCCCCCAGCATCAGCGCCCGCAGGCCCGAACTGGAAATGTAGCTGACGCCGGAGAAATCGATTACCACCACGGCGCCTGCCTGCCCCAGCAACGGCAGCAGCCGTTCCTGCAGCGGCGGGGTCGTCTCCACATCGACACGGCCGGTCGGACTGAGCACCGACGCATTGCCGACCTTCTTTTCACTCGTCGCCACCATGCCCCCCATCAGCTAGGCCAAGCCCGGCTCCCTCCGGTCAGGACTATGCCCTACAAAGGCCCGCAACATCAGCTTGTTGCGATCTCCGTCCCGGATGTAGCGGGCCTCATCCACCAATTCTCGCATCAAAAGTAAACCAAGTCCGCCTACGTCGCGCTCTTCTGCCCCGCCTTCAGGCAGCGCCGCCTCGCCGGCCAGCGGATCGAAGGGGTGCCCGTTGTCCAGGATATCGACCTGCACCGCATCCCGGCCCGCCGACAGCGACAGCGTCAGCGACCGGGCGGGATCGCCGTCATAGGCGTGGCGGACGACGTTGGTCACCGCCTCGTCCACGGCCACCCCCAGCGCCGCCGCCTTTGCCTCGCCCAGGCCGTTGCCGAGCGCGAACCGCCTGACCGCCTCGACGGCGCGGCCCACGGCAGCGGGTGTGCCTTCCAGGGTCAGGATCACGGCCGGCGCCGCCTGACGAACCCGTTGATCCACCGCAAGGCGGCGGCCCGCCGGATGTCCAGAATGGGGGATGGTAGGCTTATGAAGGTCAGCGTCATGCGCGATATATGGTCAATTGTCCGTCCAATCGTCGATACCTGTCTCGCGGAGGCGCGCGCCGAGGGGCACCCAGCCGACACGGTCGGACGCGCTCTTCTCAGCATGGCAATCGACATCTACCGCCGTGAGCGCAGCATCGAGGACATCCGCAGCGAGTTGGAAGCCGCCATCGAGAATCTCGACCCCGACGGTGAGCATACCTTCATGCGTCCGTGATATCAGGCAGTGATCGAGGGCACACCGCCCCCGATATCAAAGAAGCTCACGCGCTTTCCCGGGGCGAGGTGCTGGTCGATGCTGGCCGGGATTTCGCCCTCTGGCTTGAACAATTCCGTGAACAGCGCGAGCACGAGCTTGGCTTCGTGGGGTTGGTTCGGCTCCACCGGAACCGACACCACCTCGACGGGAGCCTCGTAGCCGGAAGGGTAGGCAAGGGGATAGATCATCACGGCGCCACAGGGCTGTGCCACTTCAGCCAGCAGCAAGCGGGCACGCTCCGCCCGCTCCTCGGGCCGGGCAAGGTCGATGAAGTTGCGCCCGGTGAGTTCCGCGCCCACGCGGGCCCGTACCATGGTGCCGGCCAGGCGGAAAACGATCTCCCTCGCCGACCGAACCTCGAGCAGCAGCAGGCGCGGCAGAAGCGGCTTGATGTCGGCCAGGTGAAAATCGCTTCGGCGCGGCAGCAGGTTGTCGCCCCGCCACCTGTGCCAGGCCCGCAGGAAAGTCCGACTGTCCTCGGACCTGATTGCCTCCGGCGCCCTCTGGAAGTCAGGATACGGCACGCGCGGTGCCCCTTCGATCACAGGCAACTTTACTGAATCCGTCATACTCACAACAACGCTGACGCAGGACAGGTGCTCCCGGGTCCCCCGGGCCGCAGCATATCCAGGATGCGGTCGCACTCCTTAAGACATTGCAGACCGATCAGGAGACTTCCTCCCCGTTCTTGTCGAAGAGGACCGAACAGCAGAAGAGCATATCGACGGTAACTCCATCCCGGGCGAGGGGCAGGACCACGTTTTCGACGATCTGATGGTCCTTGTCGTGGATGAAACTGACGTGGCCGCGCCGCCATGTGGGTTTGCCAGTCTCGGCGACGAAAACGTAACGGGCCAGCCGCTTAGAATTCGTCTTCAGCACGGGATGGACGTCATCCAGCCATTCACCGGTCGGATCGCGCCCCAGGGTCTGGACCTCACGCGTCCCGGCCAACCGATAGCGGAAACGTCCGCCGACCACATCCAGCATCCAGACATAGGGCATCAGCTTCGGAATGTGCAGCGGATCGAAGTGCTGGCGCCCCGGGAGCCGCCCGGCCGGAGCCATGCCGCGCCAATAGCCGAACACGGCCTTGATCCGCGGATGCCAGCTTTCCGCCGCCTCGACGACCTCGATCCACTCCGACATTCGATCAGCGCTAGAGTTGCAACGTTGCAGGCGATTCTAGGCGTACAACCGTTTACAAACCCACGACAGCAGATCGGCTCAGGCGACCTTTACGATCAGCTTGCCGAAATTCTCGCCCTTCAGCAGACCCATGAAAGCCCCAGGCGCCTGTTCCAGCCCGGCCACAATGGTTTCGCGGCTCTTGATCTTGCCATCACGGAGGAGCGCACCCACCTCGCGCACGAACTCGTCCATGGTCGAGGCGTGATTGGACACGATAAAGCCCTCTATGCGCAGGCTCTTCTGGATGATGGAGAACATCTTGTCGGGACCGGGCTGGGGGGTGGCGTCCTGGTACTCGGCAATCGCCCCGCACATCACCATGCGCCCGAAGGTCGCCATGCGGGCAAAAACGGCATGGAAAATCGCCCCGCCCACGTTCTCGAAATCGACGTTGATGCCGTCCGGGCACAGCCGGTCGAGCACGGCACCGTAATCCTTCTCGGTCTTGTGGTTGAAGCAGGCGTCGTAGCCGAGATCACTGACCGCATAGGCGCATTTGGTATCGTCACCTGCGCAGCCGACCACGCGCGCCCCCTTCAGCTTGGCAAGCTGGCCCGCCACCTGGCCGACGGCTCCAGTGGCAGCGGAGACGAAGACCGTCTCACCCGGCTTCGGCTGACCCATGCGGATCATGCCGTGATAGGCGGTGTAGCCGGGCATGCCGAGGATGCCGAGGTGGGCCGGCAGCGGTGCGGCGTTGGGGTCGATCTTGCGCATACCCCGCCCGTCATGGACGGTGTAGGTGGCCCAGTCGACGGCCCCCACCACGATGTCGCCAGCGGCGAACTTCGGGTTCTTCGACTCAACCACGCGGGAAATCCCGCCGCCAGTGAGCGGCTTGTCGAGATCGAACGGCGGCACGTAAGAATTCATCTCGGTCATGCGCGGGCGCATATAGGGGTCGAGCGACAGATAGAGCGTCTCCACCAGGATCTGCCCGTCGGCCAAGGCCGACAGGCTGGCCTTTTCGGTCCGAAAACAGTCGCTGGTGACCGCGCCCTGCGGGCGCTTGGCGAGAATGATCCGCGTTGACTGGCTCATCCGTCTCTCTCCCCTTGTTTTTGTGCTGATCGGTCCGCCCGAGTCGGATTCGGTGCCCCGCCGATACTGCGAGCAGCGCTGTCTCTCTATCCGGACCAACCACCTAAGTGGCTGATTTGAATGGCGACCCCAAGGGGATTCGAACCCCTGTCCTCACCGTGAAAGGGTGATGTCCTAGGCCTCTAGACGATGGGGTCGTGTAGAGGACGGCAGGGTGTATCGGGGGCCGGCCGGTAAATCAAGCCCGAGGTTGCGATAAGCCGACGGGTGCGACATCGTCGATGCTGAACTGGGCCCGCCTTTCGCCCCGCCATTCATCGACTGAGAGTTCGCCCGCGACGTGCATCGGCGCCCCGTTGCTCTTCAGCAACGCCTCGCCGAGCGGCGTGTCGACGGCCCGGAAGGCGATCGCCTTCAGCCGTGCGCCGTCGGCCGCGGCGAACTCGGTCCGCACGTGCTTTTCGCCTACGACGTCGCGCCAGATCACCCGTGCATCTGACAGGGCCAATCGCGGCTTCGGATTGCCCGGGCCATAGGGGCCCGCCCGCTCCATCAGTTCCGCCAGTTCCAACGTGGCGCCGCCCACCGCCACCGCCGCATCGATGCCGAGCGCTTCCCGGTCTGCCTGCGCGCTGACGGCGGGGCCCAGGCGATCGTTCATGAAGGCGCGGAACGGGCCGACCTGCTCCGCCGCGATGCTGAGGCCGGCCGCCATTGCGTGCCCTCCCCCGGCAAGCAGCAGGCCAGACTGGTGGGCCGCAACCACGGCCGCCCCCAGGTCGACACCGGCAATGGATCTGCCTGAACCCTTCCCCGACTTGCCGTCGAGGCCAATAACGATGACCGGGCGCCGCAGCTTGTCCTTCAGGCGGCCAGCGACGATGCCGATAACGCCCGGGTGCCAGGCCTGGCCGGCAATGACGGCGACCGCATCGTCCAGGCCGGCGACGGCGCCAAGGGCCTGTGCCTCGACCTCGGCTTCGATGGCCTGGCGTTCGCGGTTGAGGTGGCAGAGCTGCTCGGCGATGGCGGCAGCCTCTGCGGGATCGTCGGTTGAAAGCAGCCGCGCGCCGAGATCGGACTTGCCCACCCGACCACCGGCGTTAACGCGTGGACCCAGGATGTAGCCCAGATGATAGGCCATCGGCCGGGCGGTCATCCCGGCGGCGTCGGCCAGCGCACAGAGGCCCACATTGCCGCGACGGCCCAGAACACGCAGTCCCTGCCCCACCAGAGCGCGGTTCACCCCGGTCATGGGCACGACGTCGCAGACGGTGCCGAGTGCCACCAGATCGAGCAGGTCGAGCAGCGCCGGCTCCGGCCGGGTGGCAAAGGCGCCGGTCTGGCGGAGCGCGCGGGTGGTGGCGACGACCAGCAGGAAGGCACAACCGACGGCGGCCAGCATGCCGAACTCCCCGCTCTCATCGAGCCGGTTCGGGTTGACGACGGCGAGCGCCGCCGGAAGTGCCGGCTCTGCCAGATGGTGGTCAACGACCAGCACGTCGAGGCCAAGTCCTTGGGCAACATCGAGCGCCGCGTAGGCGAGCGTGCCACAATCAACGGTGATGACGACCCGAGCGCCCCGCGCACGCAGCGATTCCATGGCCGGGCCATTGGGGCCATAGCCTTCGCGCTGCCGGTCGGGGATATGGATCAAGGGCTCGCAGCCCATCGCGCGCAGGAAGCGGGTCAGCACGGCGGTGGACGTGGCACCATCGACGTCATAGTCGCCGAGGATGCCGATCCCCTCGCCCTTCAGGATCGCCTGCGCCAGGCGCTCCGCCGCCGGTTCCATGTCGCGCAGCCGCGACGGGTCGGGCAGCCAATCCCGCAGCCGGGGCTCCAGATAGCGTTCGGCAAGATCGGAATCGACGCCGCGCGCCACCAGGATCCGCGCCACCGCCTCGGGCAGGCCAAGGCGCTGGGCGTGGGCCGCGGCCTGCGGGGGGTCGCCCGGGCGGGCGACCCAACGCCGGCCGCTGACCGAACGCTCGACGCCGAGGAAGGCCGCGGCGGCCGTCGTCACACCCGGTGGAAGGCTTCGATGCGCCGCACGGTGCCAGTCGAGGCACGCATGGCGATCGACTCGGTGGTCATGCCACCGGGCACGCGGTGCACGCCCTTCAGCATCGACCCGTCCGTCACTCCCGTCGCCACGAAGATCACCTCGCCAGAGGCGAGATCGGTGGTGGAGTACTTCCGGTTCAGGTCCTTAATCCCAGCCTTAGCGGCGCGGCCGCGCTCGTCGTCATTCCGGAACAGGAGCCGCCCCTGGATCTGCCCTCCGATGCACCGCAGCGCCGCGGCGGCCAGCACGCCTTCAGGCGCACCGCCCGAACCCATGTAAAGGTCGATGCCGGTGTGCGCTTCCGAGGTGGCGATCACGCCGGCGACGTCGCCGTCGGTGATCAATTGGATGCGCGCGCCAGTGGCGCGCACGGCATTGATGAGCTCGCTATGGCGCGGCCGGTCCAGGATGCAGACCACCAGGTCGCCGACATCGACCCCCTTCGCCTTGGCAACCGCCTTGACGTTCTCGGCCGGCGAGCGATCGAGATCGACGATTCCGTCGGGCAGGCCAGCACCGACGGCGATCTTGTACATGTAGACGTCGGGGGCATGCAGGAAGCCGCCGGCATTTGCGAAGGCCAGGACCGCCAAAGCGCTTGGCCCGCCCTTCGCGGTGAGGGTCGTGCCCTCCAGCGGATCGAGCGCGATGTCGATCGACGGACCCGTTCCGGCCCCTACCTTCTCGCCGATGAAGAGCATCGGGGCCTCATCGCGCTCACCCTCGCCGATCACCACGGTGCCGACGACGTCGAGCTTGTTGAGGGCGGTGCGCATGGCGTCGACGGCCGCCTGGTCGGCTGCCTTCTCGTCGCCGCGCCCCATCAGCTTGTAGGCGGCAAGCGCCGCCGCCTCGGTCACGCGGACGGCTTCGAGCGTCAGCTGGCGCTGAATTCCGGTCTCTTTCGCCATCGGGCGGTTCCTTCCTCGTCTGTCAGAGCTGTTCGATACGGATCATGCAGGGCGGTGCCACCGATGCCGCAAGTGCCGCGATCTTGGCCAAGGCGCGTTGCATCGCCGCTTCCTCGGTCTGATGCGTCACCAGCACCACGGGAACGGCTTCGCCCGACAGCGCGCGGGCACGCTGAAGCATGGACTCGATGGAAATGTTCTCGTCGCGCAGGATCGCGGCCACATCGGCGATGACGCCAGGCCGGTCGAGCACGTTGAGGCGGACATAGTAGGGCCCGACATGCCGCTGCATCGGGGACGCGGCGATATCGGCAAGGCGGGTGCTGCCGACGCCGAACAGCGGGGGCACCCGCCCACGGGCGACATCGATCAGATCGGCGACCACGGCGGAGGCCGTCGGGCCAGCGCCGGCACCGCGACCGACATACATCGTCCGGTCGACGAAATCCCCCTCAGCCACCACCGCGTTGAAGACGCCATCGACATGGGCGATCGCCGAATCCGCCGCCACCATGCACGGATGGACCCGCTGTTCGATTCCGGTGGCGGTTCGACGGGCGATGGCGAGCAGCTTGATCCGGTAGCCGAGGTCCCGGGCATATTCGATATCGACAGCTTCGACCGCGCGGATCCCCTCGATATGCACCGAACCGAAATCCATCGGGCGGTTGAAGGCGATGCCGGCGAGGACGGCGAGCTTGTGCGCGGCATCGATCCCGTCGACGTCGAAGCTGGGATCGGCTTCGGCGTAGCCAAGCGCCTGTGCCTCCGCCAGCACGTCGCCGAAGCCCCGCCCCGAAGTCTGCATCTGGGTCAGGATATAGTTGCAGGTACCGTTGAGGATCCCGAAGACCCGGGTCATCCGATTGGCCGCGAGGCCTTCGCGGAGCGCCTTCACGATCGGGATGCCCCCCGCCACGGCCGCCTCGCAGGCGATCGGTACTCCCTTCCCCTCGGCCAGACGCGCCAGTGCTGTCCCGTGCAGGGCAAGCATAGCCTTGTTCGCCGTGACCACCGGCTTCGCCGCTGCGATGGAGGCCTCGGTCAGCGCCTTGGCGATGCCTTCGGCGCCGCCGATCACCTCGACCACCACATCGACATCAGATGCGCCGGCAAGCGACAGCGCATCATCCGCCCAGCGCGCGCCGTCCAGGGGCAGGTCGCGATTGCGCGCGCGGTCGCGCGCCGAGACGGCGGTGACACGGATCGGCCGCCCGGCCCGCTCGGCGATCAGATCAGCATGCTCGGCCAGAAGACGGACGACGCCGCCGCCCACCGTCCCAAGGCCGGCGAGCCCGATACGAAGCGGCGCGGTCACGAGGCGAGCCGTCGCGTCGTGCTGCGGTCAGCCGGGTCGGCGGTCGTCAGGAACCGCTTGATGTTGCGGCAGGCCTGGCGGATGCGATGCTCGTTCTCGACCAGCGCGATACGGACATGGTTGTCGCCGTATTCGCCGAAGCCCAGCCCCGGCGCTACCGCGACGCCGGCTTCTGCCAGCAGACGCTTGGAGAATTCCAGCGAGCCCATATTGCTGAAGCGTTCGGGAATGGGCGCCCAGACGAACATGCTGGCATCGGGGCTCGGCACGTCCCAACCGGCCTGCGACAGGCCGCGAATCAGCACATCGCGCCGCGCCTTGTAGGTGGCGCGTATCTCGGCCACGCAATCCTGGGGTCCGTTGAGCGCGGCGGCGGCGGCAACCTGGATCGGCGTGAAGGCACCGTAGTCCAGGTACGACTTGATCCGGCCGAGCGCCCGGATCAGCGTCCGGTTGCCGGCAGCAAAGCCGACGCGCCAGCCCGGCATCGCATAGGTCTTGCTCATCGAGGTGAACTCAATCGCCACGTCCTTGGCGCCTGGAATCTGCAGGATCGAGGGGGGCGGCGTATCCCCGAAATAGATCTCCGCATAGGCCAAGTCGGAAATGACGTACATGTTCCGGGCGCGGGCGAATTCGACGATCTGTCCATAGAAGTCGAGATCGACGGTCATCGCCGTCGGGTTGGCCGGGAAGCTGACCACGAGGGCCACGGGTGCCGGTACCGAGTGCTTGGCGGCGCGCTCGAGCCCGGCCATGAAGTCGATCCCCTCGCCGATCGGCACGTGGCGAAGCGTGGCGCCGGCGATCATGAAGCCGAAGGGGTGGATCGGGTAGCTGGGGTTGGGCACCAGGAACGTGTCGCCCGGCGACGTAATCGCCTGGGCAAGGTTGGCAAGCCCCTCCTTCGACCCCAGGGTGACGATCGCTTCCGCTTCCGGATCGATATCGACCCCGAAGCGACGGCCGTAATAGGCGGACAGCGCCTTGCGCAGGCCCGGGATGCCGCGCGACATGGAATAGCGATGCGCCTTCGGGTCGCGGGCGGTCTCCACCAGCTTCTCGACGATGTGCTTGGGCGTCGGCATGTCGGGATTGCCCATGCCGAAATCGATGATGTCTTCCTTGGCGGCTCGCGCCGCGGCCTTCATCCGGTTCACTTCCTCGAACACGTAAGGGGGCAGACGACGGATGCGGTGGAACTCTTCCATGGCCGTTTTCCAAGAGCGATAAGGGCGAAGCCGAGTCGATCGGCCGCCGGGAAACTACCGGATATCAGTTCTCGAGGTAGAGGTCGACGCGGTTTGCCGGGTCCCCGGCCGCATCGGTGCGTGCCTCCACGAAGACAAAGTTGGGCTTGGCACCTTCCCGCGTCAGGGCGTTGGCGACGGCGGTTGCCCGGTCCTGCGCCAGACGGAACGCGTTGAGCTTGCTCTGCCCGCTGCTTCCGGCGGGCGAGAAACCGATGACGCGGATGGTGCCGCCGCGGGTGTTGTGCTGTGCCACCACTTCGCTCACCGTCTGCAGGTCCCGGCGGCCGAGCCCGGTGCTGCCAGAACCAAAAGTGATCTGGCCGGCGAGCCGCGATCCCGCGCTGGCAAACGTGCCCGCGGCATTCGGCGCAGGCAGGCCACGCGCGGTGATCGGCACAAGCGGGATCGAAGCGGTGGCGGGTGACACCGGCAGGGAGGCCGGCGGCATCGGTGGCTGCTGGTAGGTCTGCAGGACATTGCCGGGCACAGCGGTCGCCGGCACCGCGATGCTGGCAGGCCGCGCCGGCTGGAAGCCCGTATTGGCCGGCGCGGTCGTCACGGTGGCGGCCGATGCCATCAGTGCCGAGCGATAGGACTGGTCCAGGGCCGCGGTGTCGCGCAACGGCGCCACGACGCCCGGCAGCGGCGCCGGGGGCATGGTGGGGGCCGAGGCATAGGCAGGGCTCTGCTGCAGCGGCGCCGGGCTCGGCATCTGGGTCAGGGGCAGCGGGGTCGGGATCGGCGCTGGAGCCGTCGGCGCGGGGGGCGCAGCGGCAACCGGTGCCGGGGCTGGCGGTGCCGCCATCGGCGGCGCGCTGGCCGGAGCAACCGCGACCGACGAAGCCGGCGCCGGGGCGGGCGCGGGCGCCGGCTGGGCGAAAGCGGGAGCGGCGGGCCGGCCGCGAAGATCCTCATCGGTGTAGCGGGCAGCGTCACGATCGGCGGTCAGGCCGCTTGCTACGGAGGTACGTTCCTCGCGACTCGAGGCGCGCGGGCGTTCAGGGACCGAGCCGACGCGCGGCGGTTCCTGGCGCTGGGCGCTCTCCGCCCTAGACCGTCCCTCGGCTGTCGGCGCGCTGCGTGGCGTGGCCGGCGGCGGGGTTTGGTCATCGCCGAAAATCCCGTCGTACCAGGAAACCGGGTTGGCCCAGTCGGGCACCGAGGAGCAGGCGCCGACGGACAGAAGCGCCAGCAGAGCCACCGTTGCCTTACGAGGCATGGGCGGCGAGGAGCGGCGAAGCGAAGTCACAACGGAGGTCCCTGCCCGGAACGACATGGTGTTGTCCAACTTGATTTTGTGCCGAACGGAAATACTCTGCTTATTTATAACAGATGTCGCGCCGGGCCACAGCATTGCCTCACGGGATTGCGACAGCAAAATCAGAAAGCACCTAGGGACATGGCCGACGAAAAGCCGGAGATCAAACTTCCCGATCCGACCGAGTTCGCGAAGAACATGGTTCTGATCACCGAGCGCAGCCAGAAGCTGGTGGCCGAGTTCGTCAAGCGTCAGAAGCGCCGCGGTGGCGCCGATCCGCTGAACGTAGGTAGCGCCTTCATCGAGATGACCGCGCGCATGCTGGCCTCGCCCCGGCGCCTCATCGAGGCTCAGCTCGACCTGATCAAGGCCTACTCCGAGCTTTGGCATCATACGGCCGCCCGCATGATGGGCGCCACGCCGGAACCGCCGATAAAGCCCGAGCGCAACGACCGCCGGTTCCGGGACGCCGCCTGGGACGAAAGCCACATCTTCGATTTCGTGAAGCAGTCGTACCTGCTGACCGCCCGCTGGCTGCAGCGCACTGTCCGTCAAGTCGAGGGACTGGACGAGGCGACGGCGAAGAAGGTCGATTTCTATACGCGCCAGTTCGTCGATGCGATGGCGCCGTCGAACTTCCTTCTCACCAACCCGGAAGTGCTGAAGACGACGCTCGAGAGCAACGGCGAGAATCTCGTCCGCGGCCTGGAGGCCATGCTGCAGGACCTCGAGGACGGTGAAGGAACCTTCGCCGTCAAGATGACCAACATGAAGTCGTTCCGGATCGGCGAGAACATCGCCACCACACCCGGCAAGGTGGTGTTCCGGAACCGCATCTTCGAGCTGCTGCAGTTCACCCCGACGACGGAGAAGGTCTACAAGCGCCCCCTGCTCATCTTCCCGCCCTGGATCAACAAGTACTACATCCTCGACCTGCGCGAGGATAACTCGTTCATCCGCTGGATGGTGGCACGCGGCTATACCGTGTTCGTCGTCTCCTGGGTCAATCCCGACGAGAACCTGGCCGAGGTCAGCTTCGAGGACTACCTGACCGAGGGCATCGTCGCCGCCACCGACGCCGTCTGCGCGGCCACCGGTGAGAAGGAACTGACGGCCATCGGCTACTGTATCGGCGGCACGCTCCTGGCTTCCGCGCTCGCCTACATGACGGCGACCGGCGACAAGAGGATCAAGGCGGCGACCTTCTTCGCCTCGCAGGTCGATTTCTCCGAAGCCGGCGAACTGATGGTCTTCATCGATGAGGAACAGCTCCGCCATCTGGAAGAACTGATGCACGCCCGCGGCTATCTCGACGGGCGGGACATGTCGAACACCTTCAACATGCTGCGGGCCAACGACCTGATCTGGTCGTTCGTGGTCAACAACTACCTCCTGGGGCGCGACCCCTTCCCCTTCGACCTGCTGTACTGGAACGCCGATTCAACCCGCATGCCGGCGGCGATGCACAGCTTCTACCTGCGCAACATGTACCAGCGGAACCTGCTGGCGAAGCCCGGCGGCCTGGAAATGCACGGCGTGCCGATCGACCTCGGCCGGGTGAAGATTCCGATCTACCTGCAGTCGGCCCGCGAGGACCACATCGCGCCGGCCCGGTCCGTGTACAAGGCGACCAGCCTCTTCGGCGGGCCGGTCCGCTTCATGATGGCGGGCTCCGGCCACATCGCCGGCGTGGTCAACCCGCCGCACCACAAGAAGTACCAGCACTGGATCAGCGAGGCGAAGACTCTGGCGCCGACGGTCGAGCAGTGGCTGGCCGAGGCGAAGGAGATCCCGGGCTCCTGGTGGGAGGACTGGGACCGCTGGCTGGCGCCAAAGTCGGGTCCCCTGGTGAAGGCGCGGAAGCCAGGCGGGAAGCTGAAGCCGCTCTGCGATGCTCCTGGAACCTACGTGCGGGCGTAGGCCCGCGCCTCCCGTCCAACACCCATCACCGTGACCACGGCAACAGCCAACACGGCGCCGACGGCGACGAAGATCGTCTGCGGATGGCCATGGTCCAGCAGCCAGCCAAAGACCACCGGCGTGGCGGCGGAACCGATATCGAGCCCGGAGTAGACGAAGCCGTAGACGCGGCCCGAGGATCCCTTGGGCGTGACCGCCCGGATCAGCATGTCCCGCGAGGGATTTGTCGTCCCGATGCAGAAGCCGCTCAGGCCCAGCAGGAAAACCAGCAGCGGCGCGGGCACGGCGCCGGTGGCCAAGACCAGTGCCACCGCGGCACCGACGAGGAGCCCGGTTGTGGCCACCAGGTCGTGCCGGCTGGTGCGGTCGGCCAGGATGCCACCGAAAAGGACGCCCGCCGCCCCACCCAGGAGCAGCGTCGTCAGGATCAGCTGGCCGTGTTCCATGGCGATCCCATAGAGCGCGCCGAGTGTCGCCACCAGAAAGGTCTGCTGGCCGATCTGGGCCATGGCGAGCAGGACGAAGAACGCGAAGCAGAGCAGCACCGGCACCTGGAACAGCGCCCTGGCACTCAAGGGCGGCGGGGGTGCTTCTCCCTCGCGGGCAGGCTGTTCGCTGCGCAGCAGATCGCGCTCGAAAACGATGACCAGGGCCATCGCCAGGCCGACGCAGCCCATGGCCACCAGCGCTCCACGCCAGCCCAATGCCAGGGCGAGCGGCGCCGCCACCGCCGGCGCCAGGGCATAGCCGAGCGTGCCGAAGACACCGTGGACGCTGAAGGCCCGGCCGATCCGCCGGTCGCTGACAGCGTTGTTCAGGATCGAAAAGTCGGCCGGGTGGTAGACGCTGTTCCCGAGCGCGACAATGGCGACGGCGGCGAGCAGCGTGGGATAGTTCGGTGCCAGGCCGGCAAGCGCCGTACCGACCCCGCCCAGCACCAGTCCGGCGACCAGCACGCGGTAGCCTCCGAAGCGATCAACCACGAATCCCGCCAGCGGCTGGCAGAGACCGGAGATCGCGTACATCAGCGTGATGGCGAAGCCGAGCGCCGTGTAGCTGACATCGAGATCGGTGATGATCGCCGGAAACAGCGGCGCCAGCGCGAGCTGGTAGAAGTGGCTGACGCCATGGGCGACGCCGATCGATCCGATCACCCGCGCATCGCGGGTCCAGCCGTCCGTGCTCGCCGCGATGCTCATGCGCTCAGCCTTTCAGCGCCAGCCGGTATTCGGCGCCGAGCTTCGAGTAGCTTGCCGCCGTATTCCCGAGGGTCGCGCGCTGTTCCTCGGTCAGGGGCCGCAGCAGCTTGGCCGGGCTGCCGCCCCAGAGTTCGCCCCTCGGCACCCGCTTGCCGGGGGTGAGCAGCGAGCCGGCCGCTAGCATGGCGCCACCTTCTACGATGCAACCGTCCATCACCGTCGACTTCATGCCCACGAATGCCCCCGCTTCAAGCGTGCAGCCGTGGATCAGCGCCATGTGGCCGATGGTGACGTCATCGCCGATGTAGCAGCCGAACTTCCCCTTGCTGACATGCACCACGGTGCCGTCCTGGATGTTCGCCCGGTCGCCGATCCGAATCTCGTGCACGTCGCCGCGGATGATGCAGCCGAACCAGATGTTCGCCTCACGCCCGATCACCACGTCACCGATGACAGTGGCGTTGGGAGCAATGAAGGCATCCTCCGCGATACGCGGCAGGATGCCCCTGAAGGGAAGACGAAGACCGCTCATGGGAACATCGGTACCTGTTCTAGGCTCATTGTTTCCGGCAGCCCGAAGGCCACGTTCATGTTCTGCACCGCCTGGCCGGAGGCACCCTTGACCAGGTTGTCGATGGCCGAGACCAGGATCGTCCGGCCGGGCAGACGGTCGGCGAAGACGCCGATCAGGCAGTGGTTCGACCCGCGCACATGGCGGGTCGCCGGCAGCATGCCCTGGGGCACCACCCGCACGAAGGGTTCGTCGCGGTAGCGGGAAACCAGGGCCGCCCGAATGTCCTCCGTCGTCGCGCCGCCGGCCGATCTTACATAGATGGTCGAGAGCAACCCGCGGTTCATCGGCATCATGTGCGGCGTGAAATTGACAACGATCGGCCGGCCCGCGGCCTTCGACAATTCCTGCTCAATCTCGGGGGCATGCCGGTGCGAGGCGATGCCATAGGCGTGGATGCCTTCGGCCACCTCTGCATAGAGGCTGCTCTCCTTCGCCGCACGGCCGGCGCCGGTAACGCCCGACTTCGCGTCGATGATGATGTCGTCGGCATCGATCAGTCCCGCCTCGACCAGCGGCACCAGCGGCAGTTGGGCCGAGGTCGGATAGCAGCCGGGACAGGCCACGATCCGCGCCCGCCGGATAGCCTCGCGGGCCAGTTCTGTCACAGCGTAGACGGCGTCCGGCTGAAGGTCAGGAGCCTGGTGGGGATGGCCGTAGACCTGGGCATAGGTATCGAGGTCGGTCAGGCGGAAGTCGGCCGAGATGTCGATGACCTTGAGATGCCGCGGCAGCGAAGCCACGATCTTCTGGGTCGTGCCATGCGGCAGAGCACAGAAAACCAGCTCTATCCCGGCCCAGTTCACCTGGTCTACCGAGACGAGGTCGGGGAGGCCGAGCCCGCCCAGGTGCGGGAAGACGGTATCGATCGCTTCGCCCGCCTTCCGATCGGCCGTGAGGGCGCGGATGTCTACACCCGGATGACGCACCAGCAGGCGCAGCAGTTCGGCACCCGTGTAGCCGCTGGCGCCCAGGATCGCGACCGGAATCCGCCGCTGTGTCATCACCTTTCCTCCACTGAAGGGAAGCCTAAAACAAAAAGGGCGCCGTAGAGGCGCCCTTTTCGCATGCCCCCATGTCGGGGGCGTGTATGCGACGCCTAGCGCTTGGAGAACTGGAAGCTACGTCGAGCCTTCGGCTTGCCGTACTTCTTGCGTTCGACCACGCGCGGATCGCGGGTGAGGAAGCCGACCTGCTTCAGCACAGGGCGCAGCGCCGGCTCATAGAGAGACAGCGCCTTGCTGATCCCGTGGCGCACGGCACCGGCCTGGCCGGAAAGGCCACCGCCGACGACAGTGCACACGACGTCATAGCTGTTGAACCGGTCGGATACCTGGAACGGCTGTCCGATCAGCATGCGCAGCACCGGACGGGCGAAGTAGATGGTGCTCTCGCGGCCATTGACCAGGACTTTGCCGGAGCCCGGCTTCAGCCACACGCGGGCGATGGCGTTTTTCCGCTTGCCGGTCGCATAGGCACGACCCTGGGCATCGATCTTCTGCTCATGGACGGGCTTTTCAGCCTGGCCCGCCTGACCGAGTGAACGGAGATCGCTGAGAACGCGGCCTTCGGCCATGTTCAGGCCCTCCTCTTGTTCTTCGGGTTGAGCGCGGCGACGTCGAGTGCCGTCGGCTGCTGCGCCTCATGGGGATGGGCCGGGCCGGCATAGACCCGCAGGTTGCCGAACTGGCGACGGGCCAGCGGGCTGTCCTTGGGGAGCATGCGCTCCACCGCCTTCTCGATCACACGCTCGGGATGCTTGCCGTCCAGGATGGAACCCAGGGTACGGCCCTTGATTCCGCCCGGATGGCCGGTGTGCCAGTAGAACACCTCGTTCTCGCGCTTGCGGCCGGTCAGGTGCACCTTCTCGGCATTGACGACGATGACGTTGTCGCCGCAATCAACGTGAGGGGTGTAGCGCGGGGTGTGCTTGCCGCGCAGACGCATGGCGATGACGGTCGCCAGCCGCCCCAGGACGAGGCCGTCTGCGTCGATCACGACCCAGCTCTTGTTCACCTCGGCGGGCTTAATGTTGTAGGTCTTCATGGCACCATTGCCTTGGGGGCGAGACGTCGCGCGAGATGCGCAAGCGTCCCCGGAGAGCGGCGGAACCTAGTTTCGCTGTCCGTTGCAGTCAACCGGATTCGTCCCGGAATTCCGCAGATTCTGACTGCGGTACTATAATACCGCAGAGAAAAGGCTAGGTGCGATCGGCATTCAGCTGCCCTGCTGGGGCGGGATCGAATAGGTGACCGAGGCATGCGCCACGATCGGCCCGCCCTCGGCCCCCCGCAGCCGGAAGTCGCCGACGGCAATGCGCTTGCCAAGTTTCAGCAGTTCGCCTTCGGCCAGGAGATCGCCATGCGGCGGCTTCCTCAGGAAATCGATGTTGAGGTTGGTGGTAACCGCCAGCGCAACCGGGCCGATCTGGGCCAGCAACAGCAGGTACATGCCCAAATCCACCAGCGTCATCATGCTTGGGCCGGAAATCGTTCCACCTGGGCGCAGGTTGTTTGCATTGGCTGGCAGGCGGACAGTGATCGACCGGTCGTCAATCCTTTCCACCCGGACGCCCAATCCTCCGACCTCGGGAAACTCGGCCTTCAGGAAGGCTTCCAACTCTGCGATCGACATTACCGGCACGCCCGATTCCTCCCACAAGTACGGCCTATACTGGCGATGACGCACGCCCCTTCGAAGCCTAAAGTACCCTCGTCGTGGCCGGTCGAAGGGTGCCCGGATGTTTCGTCGGAGGGCTGTATCGCTGTTGCTGGCGTGGTTGCTGGCGCCCCTGCCCGCGCTGGCGCAGACCACGGGTCTCGATACCGCACTCGGCGCCGTCCTCCGCCTGGAAGCCGAGGTGCCGAGCGATTCGCGCAGCGCTTCCACCCTCGGCGCCCAGCGCGAAGGTAACGGCATTGTCATCGATGGCGGCGGGTTGGTGCTGACCATCGGCTACCTGATCGTCGAAGCGCAGAACGTGACGCTGCACCGCAAGGACGGACGGCGTGTCCCGGCCGAGGTCATCGGTTACGACCACGACACCGGATTCGGCCTTGTGCGTGCCCTTGCCCCGCTGGAGGCGAAACCTATTCCCCTCGGCCGCTCGAGCGAGGTGAAGGCGGGCGAAAAGGTACTCGCCGTAGGCCACGGGGGCAGCAGCGATGCCGTTGCGGCACTGGTCGTCTCCCGCCGCGAGTTTGCCGGCTACTGGGAGTATCTCCTCGATCAGGCGCTCTTCACCTCGCCGCCGCATCAGAACTGGGGCGGTACCGCGCTGGTCGACCGTAACGGCAACCTGGTGGGCGTGGGTTCGCTCTTCATCGGCGATGCGGCGGGCGACGGGCGTGGCACGCCCGGCAACCTGTTCGTTCCCATCGACCTGCTGAAACCCATCCTGTCCGACCTTCTGATCGACGGGCGGTCGTCCAATTCCGATCGCCCGTGGATCGGCATCACCGTCAACGGCGAAGTCGGCAGCCATCCCATGCTGACCCGGCTGACCAAGGGCGGGCCGGCAGAGAAGGCAGGACTCTTGCCCGGTGACATCATCGTCGGGGTCGGCGACAAGAAAATCAGCAATCCGGCACAACTCTACAGAAGCATGTGGGCACTCGGCGACGCGGGCGTACGCGTCCAGCGCAAGGTCGTGCGCGGCAACGACCTCAAAGAGATCGAGATCCAATCGGTCAGCCGGTACGACTTTCTCAAGCTGAAGCGGACCTACTGAGGTTACCATTCGGTAACCATGGATCTTCACGGCACGTTAGCCGAGCCCGCGCAACACTCCGGGCGTTGTGATCGATCATGGTTCTCCGCTTCCTCCGGCGCCGCCGGCCTTCGACCTGCTGGTAGCCGGTGAACAACCGCTGCACCGGCTGGCACGGCTGGCGATCCTGCTCGAAGCCGAGGGCTTCCGCCTGCAGGTCGTTCGTTGCCTGGACGGAAAGGCCGCCGGCGCGGCGCTGCGCGAGCGGTGCTTCGATGCCGCGCTCCTCGATGCGACGCTCGCGGACGGCACGCTGCTGACGTCCCTCCGGAAGGCCGATCTGCCAGGGCGCGGCACCCCGCTCTTCTTCCTCGCTGAAGGCGAGAGCTACCCTGATGCGCGCAAGCTAAGCGAGATCGGTGCCCACACCTACCTCGCCGGCGGCGCACGGCTTGAAGAGCAACTCGCACTCGACATGCTGGCGCCGGTCCGGAAGGCGGATCCGGGCCGCGCGCTCAATCCTCCCTCGGCCGGCGTCGGACAGCCGATCCTGCCCCGCGACGGACTGGTCGAGGCCATGGAACGCCTGATGGTCGATGCCCGCACGCGTCGCCAGTCGATCGGCTATCTCTGCCTGGATATCCAGGACTTCCGTGGCATCAACCGGCTCTTCGGTCATCGTACCGCGGACACCGTGATTCAGGCAGTCGGCCGGAGACTGCGCGACAGCATCCGGGCCGTCGACATCGTAGGTCATCTGGGCGGTGACCGGTTCGGCGTCGTGCTTACCCAGAAGACCACGCTTGAAGCCGCCAGGACCGTCGCCCGCAAGCTGCTCGACCTGTTCACCGAACCCGTAGTCGCGTCCGGAGAGACGTTCCGCCTGAACGTCGTCGTCGGCGTCACTGCGGCGCCCGACCACGGAAGCAGCGTCGACGAGCTGCTTGTAGCCGCAGACATCGCCACCGAGGCGGCGAAGGCGAGCCCGACGTCGATCGCCAGCTTCACCGGAGCGGCGGCGGGGGATCCAGCGACCCTCCATGCCCTATCGGGGGACTTGCACCTGGCGGCTGAGCGGGACGAGTACCTCCTGTTCTATCAGCCGAAGATTGACCTCGCGTCAGGCGGGCTCTGCGGCGCCGAAGCCCTGATCCGCTGGCAGCATCCCACCCGCGGCCGCCTGTCGCCCGATGCCTTTATCCCGATCGCCGAACGCAATGGATCGATCGAAGACCTGACGCGCTGGGCCATGCGTCGTGCCCTGCGCGATCGCGCCGCCCTGGCAAGCCGGGGATGCGTCATGCCGATCTCTGTCAATCTCTCGGCCGCCTCGCTTAGAAGCTGGCGCATCGTCTCCTGTATCGAGGACACCTTGCGAGAGGAAAACGCACCGGCCGGTGCGCTCAGTTTCGAGATTACCGAATCCGTACTGATCCGCGATATCGATCGCGCCCGGGCGGTACTCACCGCGGTCAGGAATCTCGGCGCTTCGATCTCGATCGACGACTTCGGCGCCGGCTACAGCTCCATCGGCTACCTGCGGACACTTCCGATCGACGAGATCAAGATCGACCGCTCGCTCATCTCCACCATGCTGAACAGCCCTCGCGACCGCGCGATTGTCCGCTCCATCATCGATCTCGGCCGCGCGCTCGGGTTCAACGTCGTTGCTGAAGGCGTGGAGGACCAGCGCACCATGCTGGCCCTGACCGAACTGGGCTGCGCAGCAGCGCAGGGCTATCACATCAGCGCGCCGGTCCAGATCGATGCCTTCGAGCAGTGGCGGCTCAACTGGCAACGCCCGCAGCGGCTCGTTGGTGCAGGCTGATTGCTAGTTCCTCGGTTCGGGTTGCGATGGCGGTGGCGCCTGGGACGGTGAACCGTCGCCGAACTCGAAGATGCGGCGCAGGAAACCCGGCGTCAGCGCGGATAGCGGATTAACCGCGACACTCGGATCGGCAAACGGCCCCGACATCTTATAGGTGATGCCGATGATCCCCTCGCCTTTGCGGCCGACCAGCAACTGGCCGAGGATGGGTATATTGCCCAGCACAGAATTGATCGCATAGGCGGGGACCAGCGTACCGGCGAGCGACAGCGTCTCTTCGGCCCGGTTGATGTTGCCCTCGGCACTGAACCCCATGGCGGGCCCGTGGGCGCGCGCACCGTCGATGCGCAGGTTCGGCCCCGTCATGATGAAGGGGATCTTCGCCTCGGTGAAGGCAACCCCGTCGCCGCGCAGGAGATCGCCGATGCCGCTCAAGGCGGCGACGGAAATGATGCGGGCCAGGACCGGCGCGTCGAGCAGCTTGAAAGCGTCGATCCTGATGGTGCCGTGGATGGGCGCACCTTCGAGCTCGTCGGCGATCCGTCCGTCGATGGCGAGCGTGCCGCCGACGACGTCGTCGGTGATGCCGAAGGCCTTGATCACCGCGCCGGCATTGGCCGAGCGGAGCTGAAGCACCCTGCCCTTGCCGTCGGGGTGCAGGTCGAGCTCGATCACCGCACCGTCGTCCAGCTGTCCCGACGTCCGCAGGTTCGAGGCCTTGCCGTCGCGCTGGAGCAACTGCCCTTTCAGCTTGTTGAGCGAGACGTCGTCGAGGAGCCTTACCCGCGCCACGTCGAAATTCACGGTCAGGGGCGGTTCAGGGGGCGCCGTAGGGGACTTCGGCTCCGACGGCTTGTCGAGGTCCTTGATGATGGGGCGCAGGTCGAAACCCTGGCCGCTTGCCTGCACCACCGTGGCCCCGTCCGCTGCGACGTCGATCACCACGGCGAGATCGTTTCGCCCCTGCTTGAGATTCTGGATCTCGAAATGCCGGGTATCGCCGGGGCCGAACTGCCCCTTTCCACGTGCCGTGAGGTCCGCCGCGGAAAGTTCGGCACTCAGGATGCGGGCCTGCAATCCCTGGGGAAAGTCGATCGCGACGCGCGCCGTCCCCTTCTGGCCCCGCGGCTTCGTCCAACCGATCTGGTTCAGGGTCAGGACGCTGTCGATCAGATCGAAGGAGCCATCTAGGCGCGCCCCGCCGCCGCGCGCCACCTGGATCGCAACATCGGCGCCGATCGTGCCGGTCAGGACCGGCTCGAGGGGGAAACCCAGTGCCCGGCGGCCGGCGTCGTCCACGATCGCGGTCAGGTCGTATCGGCTGGCGAAGGCACCGCCTTCGAAGTTCTCCACCCAGATGAGCTGCGCCGGCACGCCGTTCAGCGCCACATTGCCGCGGGCCGACAGCCGCTTCCGGTCGACCTTCAGCGCCAGCTTGCCGTCGCTGACCGCGAATCGCTCGTACACCTTGGGATAGGAGAAGCCCGAGATATCGGAATCGGCGGCCACGTCGAGCTGTTCGATCGACAGGTTCTTGGCGAGCGGGAACTTGAACCGCGCGGTTGTCGTCGATGTCCCGGTGGTGGCGGCGGGGTCGAGGTTGAACCGCCGGATGAAGCCCAGGGGTTCGCGGTCCAGGATCGCCAGCACCAGCGGAACCGCCCCGGCCACCGTCGCCTTGATGTCCGCGAACTGGTCCTTCTGGTGCAGCCCGGTGATGACGACCACCGAGTCACGGACAACCAATTCCCCGACCCGCCCGTCGCTGACCGTCACATCGAGCTTCTGCACGTTCATGCGGGCATAGGCCGACACCGCCGTCACCGTCGGCAGTGGCTTGAAATAGCGCACCTCGCCGCCCTCAACCCGCCACTCGAGAGCGACCGCGTCGGCCGGCATCGGCGCGGTGCCAGCCAGCTGGGCGCCGCTGGCCCGAAGCCGGGCGCGCACGTCGCGGATCTGTCCGGCCAGGATGTTCTCAACAACCCAGTCGCGGGCATCGGTACCCACGGTCCGTGGCCAGTGACGCTTCAACGAGGCGACCGAGAGAGGCTCGGCATTCACCACGACGTCCACCGCGGGTCCGGCTGGTTCGAAGACGACGTCGCCGCCGATACGCAAGGTCAGGTCGTCGATCACCACCTCGGCGGCGCGAAGCTGCACCTTGGAGAAGTCGGCGGCGACCTCCCCATCCGCCAGGATACGGGTCGGACGAATGACATCGGCACCCAGCGCCGGCAGCCGGATCTCTCCTCCCGATGCCTCGACCGCGAAAGCAACCGGCGCCAGAAGCCGGCGAAGGTCGGCCCGGCTGCTCAGGCGCAGGCGCAGCGGCACATGGACGCCGGAAAGATCGGCGGCTGCCGCGGGAAGAAACAGGCCGAGATGCGCGGGTTCCAGCCTGTCGACCAAGGCTGCGACATCGGCGGTCCCGGTTCCGGTGTCGATCTTCAGGTTGAGGCCGAGGCCCACCAACGCCTCGCCCAGCTTCAGCTCGCCATCGAGCACCGCACGCAGCCCGCCCGCCTCCCGGCGAACGGCGATATCAACGTCGGGGGCCGAAAAGGTCCGCTGCAGAACCCGGTCGTCCAGCAGCAGCGCCGCGTCGCGGAAGCGGATCTCGCGAAGCTTGGAAAAGGGACTTTCGGGATCGTCCGTGACGATGGCCTGCAGAAGCCCGGGCACCGGCGAGGGCTGCAGGTCCGGCTCAGGCGCCGACTCGAGGCCGAAGCCGAGACCGTTCTGGTCGCGCACCAGGCGAAGCGTCAGGCCGAGGACATCGATGCGCGTCGGCCGCGGCTCTCCCCTGATCAGCGAGCCCATGTCGAAGCCAAGCGCCGCCTGGGGGATCGTGGCCAGGCCGCGCCCGTCCTGGCCGATGATCTGCACCGACCGCAGGTGCAGCGAAACCGTCCGGTCCGCGCGGTCCCAGGCGATCTGCGCGTCTTCCAGGCGAATGCCGATATCCCCGCCCAGGTCGGCGATGAACTCTTCCAGAAGTGGCGCCACCGGCCCGAGCGCAATCGGCCCGCTGGCGATGCGAAGCGCAAGCGCCAGAGTCACGATCGTCAGGCCGGTGATCAGTGCACCAATGAGGCGGATCGAGCCCATGCGGACCCCAGTTGAAGACGACGCGCTCCGGTCCCATCCTTGACGCGGCAGATGCCCGCCCCGCACTCTGCCGGAAACCTTATCAACGACAAATGACCGGATACACACTTCTTGAACGGCTGAGCCGACTTCCGCAAGCCGCCGATGCACCTCGCGCCGCGCGTCATCGCCAGGACCTGATGGCCATCGACGATCCGTCCGAGGCGGATCTGGCCGCACCGCTCGGCCTGCTGCTGGCCGATAGCCGGGGCAAGGCGCTGCTGGACGGCATCTTCGGCAACAGCCCCTTTCTCGCCGATTGCGTGCTGAAGGACAGGCGATTCTTCCTGTCGGCGCTCAACGCGCCACCGGGCGACACCCTTACCACCCTGCTGCGCGAGGCCGGCCCCTCCCCCGCCGGCGAAAGCGAGGATGACATGATGACCCGGCTGCGCGTCGCGCGCCGCCGGGTCGCCCTCCTGACCGCGATTTCCGATCTCGGCGGCGTCTGGACCCTGTTCCAGGTGACCCGGGCGCTCAGCGAGTTCGCCGAGCGCGCGGTGCGCACGGCGACGGCCTTCCACCTGCGCCGGCGGGCCGAACTCGACGACATCGAACTGCCCTACCCCGACGACCCCGAGCGAGGGTCGGGCCTCGTGATCATCGGCATGGGCAAGCTGGGCGCGGGTGAACTCAACTATTCCAGCGACATCGACCTGGTCGTGTTCTTCGACGAACACCTGGTCCGCACCACCGGCAAGCGCTTCCCCCGCGACATCTATTCCCGCGTCGTCCAGGGCGTGGTGAAGGCGCTGCAGGAACGCACCGCCGACGGGTACGTGTTCCGCACCGACCTGCGGCTGCGCCCTGACGCTGGTGCAACCCCGGTCGCCATGTCGATGGCGACGGCCGAGGTCTACTACGAGAGCCTCGGGCAGAACTGGGAACGTGCGGCCATGATAAAGGCCCGCACCATCGCCGGCGATTTCGAGGCGGGTCGCGACTTCCTGCACCGCCTCAGCCCCTTCATCTGGCGCCGGAACCTCGACTTCGCCGCCATCGCCGACATCCACTCGATCAAGCGGCAGATCCATGCCGCCAAGGGACACAAGTCGGTCGCGGTGGCCGGCCATGACATCAAGGTTGGCGCGGGCGGCATCCGCGAGATCGAGTTCTTCGCCCAGACCCAGCAGCTCATCGCGGGTGGACGCGACCGCCGGCTGCGCGTGTCCGACACCTGCGGCGCGCTCAGGGCGCTGGTCGCCACCCATCGGCTTGACCCAGTCGCCGCCGAAGCGCTGACCACCGCCTACGAGTTCCTGCGCACGCTGGAACACCGGCTGCAGATGGTCGCCGACGAGCAGACCCAGCGCATGCCGGCCGATGCGGAGGGCGTGGCCCGGATCGGGACCTTCATGGGCTATGCGTCGGCCGCCGATTTCGAGCGCGACGTGAAGCAGACCCTGGCAACGGTCCAGACGCATTACGGCAGCCTGTTCGAGAACGCGCCGACGCTGGCCTCCGGCGGACACAACCTGGTCTTTACCGGCACCGAGGACGACCCTGACACCATCCGCGCGCTGCGTGAGATGGGGTTCCAGGAACCCTCGCGCGTCGCTTCCACCATCCGCGGCTGGCATCATGGCCGGGTGCGGGCTATGCGGGCGGTACGGGCACGTGAGCTGATGACCGAACTGGTCCCACCGCTGCTGAAGGCCCTCAGCCAGACGGCGCATCCGGATCTCGCCTTCCGCACCTTCGACGACTTCCTCGGCAACCTGCCGGCGGGCGTGCAGATCCTGTCCCTGATCCACGCCAATCCGCATGTGCTGGAGTTCCTCGCCCTGATCATGGGCACTGCGCCGCGGCTGGCCGAGGTGCTGGGGCGAACGCCAGCCATGCTGGACGCTCTTCTCAGCCCGGAGTTCCGCGCGCCGCCGCCCGGCCGCGACGCCTATCTGGCCGAGATGCAGGACCAGGTGAAGCACGCGCGCGATATGGAGGACGTGCTGGATGCCGCCCGGCGTTTCGCCCGCGAGCACCGCTTCCAGATCGGCGCCCGCATGCTGCGCGACAACCTGGATGTCGAAACCGTCGGCCGGGCGCTCACCGACATCGCCGAGGCCGTTCTGGAAGCGCTGATCGCGCCGATCGAGGAAGAGCTGGCGCGCGTCCATGGCCGCGTCCCCGGGGGCGAGGTCGCTGTGGTCGGCCTCGGCAAGCTCGGCGCCGCCGAGATGAGCTTCGGCTCCGACCTCGACCTCATCATCGTCTATGACCACGATCCCGAAGCCGAGGCATCCACAGGGGCGAAGCCGCTGTCGGCGTCGGTCTGGTTCAGCCGCTTCACCCAGCGCTACATCAATGCGCTGACAGCGCTGACCGCCGAGGGTCAGCTCTACGAAGTCGACATGCGGCTGCGGCCCTCGGGCAACAAGGGCCCGATCGCCGTTCGCCTCGAACCCTTCGAGCGCTACCACCGCGAGGAGGCCTGGACCTGGGAGCATATGGCGCTCAGCCGCGCGCGCGTGGTGGCCGGCGCCGCGTCGCTGCGCGGACGGGTCGAGGGCGTGCTCAAGGCGACGCTGACCCGCCCGCGTGATCGCGACCGGCTGCTGGTCGAGGTGGCGGCCATGCGCAAGCGGATCGCCGAGCAGAACCCGCCGACCGAGCCCTGGAAGGTGAAGTACGCCGCTGGTGGCCTCATCGAGCTCGAGTTCATGGCCCAGTACTACCTGCTGGCCCATGCCGCCGCGCATCCTGACATCGTCGACGGCAACACGGCGCATCTCTACGACAGGCTCGCCGCCGCCAGGCTCCTGCCCAAGGCGGAGGCTAAGGCGCTGAAGGAAGCGACGCTGTTCCTGCGCGCCGTCCAGAACGTGCTGCGGCTGTGCATCACCGGGAAGTTCGATCCAAAGGAGATCCCACCGGGCCTGGGCCGGTTCATCGCCAAGGTCGGCGGGACCGCCAGCTTCGCCGGGCTGAGCAGGCGGCTTTCCACGGTCGAGGCCAAGGTCGCAGCCCGCTTCGCTGAGCGCATCGCAGCCCCCGCGGCGGTACTTGAAGCGGCCGGCACCCAACCTATTGTCACGCCGACACGCACGCCGGAGGGGGAGCAGGATGTCGATTGAAGCGGGGAGCAAGGCGCCGGCCTTCAGCATGAAGACCGACGGCGGGGGCAACATCGCGCTGAAGGATCTGAAGGGGAAGACCGTCGTCCTCTACTTCTATCCCAAGGACGACACTTCCGGCTGCACCAAGGAGGCGATCGAGTTCACCGCCAAGGCGGCCGAGTTCAAGAAGGCGGGCGCGGTTGTCATCGGCTGTTCGCGCGACGACGTGAAGAGCCACGACAAGTTCAAGACCAAGCACGCGCTGGGCATCACGCTCGGCGCCGACGACGATGGAAAGGTGACAGAGGCCTACGGCGTCTGGGTCGAGAAGAGCATGTACGGGCGGAAGTATATGGGCATCGAGCGCGCCACCTTCCTGATCGACGGCACTGGCAAGGTCGCCCGCGTCTGGAACAAGGTGAAGGTGCCCGGGCATGTCGACGAGGTGCTGGCGGCGGTGAAGGCGCTTTAGGCCCGCGACTTCAGCATGCCGACCAGGATGTCGTGCACGCCCGGTGCCGAGGCGAGGACCGAGGGCAGCCGGGCGCCGGCGACGGCATAGGACAGCGCCTCGCCGGTCACCGCACTGCAGCATGCACCCGCTTCCTCGAGCAGAAGATGGGCGGCCGCCACGTCCCAGTCGTTCTTCTCGGTCATCGAGATCGCCGCCTCGAAATCGCCCGCCGCGACCCGGGCCATGCGATAGGCGATGGAGTTCATGTAGTGGAAGGACGCGCCGGGCGTCCTTTCGATCCAGCGATTCTTTTCGAAGGTGCGCTGGCTGGCCAGCAGCCGCGCGCTCGACAGGTCGGTGCGGATACTGGCCCGCATCACCTGGCCGTTGCGCCGCGCGCCGCCGCCTCTCACCGCCTCGAACAGCTCGTCCGTCGCCGGGTTGAAGACGGCCCCCGCGACGGGCCGTCCGGCCTCCATCAGGGCCAGGGAGACGGCGAACTCCGGCTTCTTGGCGACGAAGGCGCGGGTGCCGTCGATCGGATCGACCACCCAGGTCCGCGCGCCGCTGCCCTTCTGCGCCGTCGATTCCTCCGAGCGCCAGCCGTAGTCCGGCCGGGCGGCAAGGAGACGTTCGCGGAGCAGCTTGTCGACGGCGATATCGGCCTCGCTCACCGGATCGTCGGGATACTTCTCCCAGGACTTGAAGCCGGTCTCGAAGAAGCGGCGCGCCAGCGCGCCGGCTTCCTCGACTGCTTCGATCAGGAGGGCATGGTCGGCGGCAAGATCCCGGGCAATGCTCACGAGCCGGCGACCATCATCCCTTCGACGCGGATGGTGGGCGCATCGGTGCCATACTTGAAGGTGAGATCGCTGGCCGGCGTCATCGCCCGGTACATGTCCTTCAGGTTGCTCGCCACCGTCAGCTCGGAGACCGGATAGGTGATCTTTCCGTTCTCGATCCAGAAACCGGCGGCGCCCCGGCTGTAGTCGCCGGTGACGCCGTTGACGCCCATGCCGATCAGCTCGGTGATATAGAAGCCGTCCTTGATGTCGGCGATCAGTTCGTCCGGCGAGAGCTTGCCGGCCTCCAGGTAGACGTTGGTCGAGCTGGGCGACGGCGGGCCGCCGGTGCCGCGGGCCGCGTGCCCGGTCGACTTCAGCCCGAGCTGGCGGGCCGAGGCGCCGTCGAGCAGCCACGTCGTGAGGCGGCCGTCCTCGATGATGACGGTGCGGCGCGTGGGCAGCCCTTCGCCGTCGAAGGGCTTGGAGCGCAGTCCGCGCGGCTTGTGCGGATCGTCGACCACGCGGATGCCGGCGGCGAAGATCTGCTGCCCCAGCTTGTCCTTCAGGAAGGACGTGCCGCGGGCCACCGCCGGACCGGTTATGGCGCCGAGCATCGACCCGACCAGGCCGCCGGCGACCCGTGGCGCGAAGACCACCGGCACCTGGCGGGAGGACATCTTGCGGGGGTTGAGGCGTGCCACCGCCTGCTCGCCCGCCTTCTTCCCCACTGCCGCGGCGCTGCCGAGATCGGCGAGGAAGCGGGTGGAGGCGTAGTCGTAGTCGCGCTCCATCAGCGTGCCTTCGCCGGCGATCACGCTGGCCGAGACGCCATGGCGCGAACCGCCATAGGAACCCGCGAAGCCGTTCGACGCGGCGAGAACGACCAGGCCCGTGGACCAGTCCGCCCCCGCCCCTTCGGAGTTGGTGACGCCCTTGACGGCCAGCGCCGCTTCCTCGGCTTCCCGGGCACGGGCGACCAGGGTCTCCGCGCTCACCTCGGTCGGATCCTGCAGGTCGAGATCCGGCCAGCTTTTGGCGATCTCCGACGGGTCGGCGATACCGCAGTACGGATCTTCAGGCGTCGCCTTCGCCATCGCCACGGCGCGGGTCAGCAGCTCGTCCAGGGCCGGGGCGGCGAAGTCGGTGGTGGAGACAAAGGCCTGGCGCTTCCCGATCAGCACGCGCAAGCCGAGGTCGCGGTTCTCCGAGCGCTCGACGTCCTCGGGCTTGCCGAGGCGGTAGCTGAGCGAAAGCGAGGCGCCTTCGAACAGCACCGCATCGGCGGCATCGGCGCCCGCCTTGCGGGCCCGGCCGACCAGGTCGGTCAGCCGGTTCAGGTGGGCGGATGCGCGGTCACTCATGCACGGAACCTCTTTGCGACACTCAACCCTGGCGCTGGCGGCGCAGCAACTTCAGCCGCAGCGCGTTCAGCTTGATGAAGCCTTCGGCATCGTGCTGGTCGTAGACGGAATCCTCTTCGAAGGTGACATGCGCCATCGAATAGAGCGACTTCGGCGATTTCCGGCCGACCACGCGCGCCGTCCCCTTGTACAGCTTCAGCCTGACGGTGCCGTCGACATGCTCCTGGCTCTTGTCGATCAGCGCCTGCAGCATCTCGCGCTCGGGCGAGAACCAGAAGCCGTTGTAGATGAGCTCCGCATAGCGCGGCATCAGCTCGTCCTTGAGGTGCGCGGCACCCCGGTCGAGAGTCACGCTCTCCATCGCGCGATGAGCCGCAAGAAGGATCGTCCCGCCCGGCGTTTCGTAGACGCCGCGCGACTTCATGCCGACGAAGCGGTTCTCCACCAGATCAATCCGTCCGATTCCATTGTCGCGGCCGAGATCGTTCAACGCCGCGAGCAGCGTCGCGGGGCTCATGGCTTTTCCGTTCAACGACACCGCATCGCCCTTCTGGAACCCGATCGTGATGACAGTCGGCGCGTCGGGTGCGTCCTCGGGCGCGATCGTGCGCATGTAGACGTAGGGCGGCGGCTCGACCGCGGGGTCTTCGAGCACCTTGCCCTCTGACGAAGAGTGCAACAGGTTCGCATCGACCGAGAACGGCGCCTCGCCGCGCTTGTCCTTCGCCACCGGAATCTGGTGCTGCTCCGCGAAGCTGATCAAGTCCTCGCGGCTCTTGAACTGCCATTCACGCCACGGCGCGATGATCTTGATCGAGGGTTCGAGCGCGTAATAGCCGAGTTCGAACCGCACCTGGTCGTTGCCCTTGCCCGTCGCGCCATGACAGACGGCGTCCGCGCCCGTCTTGCGCGCGATCTCGATCTGGCGCTTGGCGATGAGCGGCCGCGCAATTGATGTGCCAAGCAGGTAGACGCCCTCGTAGAGCGCGTTGGCGCGGAACATCGGAAACACGAAGTCGCGCACGAACTCCTCGCGCAGATCATCGATGAAGATGTTCTCGGGCTTGATGCCGAGCATCAGTGCTTTCTTGCGCGCGGGCTCCAGTTCCTCACCCTGGCCGAGATCGGCGGTGAACGTGACCACCTCCGCGCCGTAGGTCTCCTGCAACCACTTCAAGATGATCGATGTGTCGAGACCGCCCGAGTAGGCGAGCACCACCTTTTTGATCTTGCCGTGCGTGGTGCTGGTCGTGGCGGCCATCGTCGTGTCCTCGGAAGCTTTCGGGAAAGTTGGCGCAAGCGGCGCGAACGCGCGCGCACTATAGAGAGCGCCGACCTCGCATCAAGGCCCGATGCGGGTGCCAGCTGTCGCGGTCAAGAATGAAAGACTGGTGACGCCTGATGCCGTGGGCCCGAATATGCGGAGTCAAGCGATGCGGAAACAGACGGCTCGAGTCAGGCGGCGCGGAGCCAGGGCCAGAAGACACTGGAGAACGCGTCGGCCGCCGTCGGAACACCAGCCATCATGGCTGCCGGCTTGGCGGGGTGTGGCCAATTCGAAGACCAGAGCGCTGCCGCGGCATAGCCGCTCTCGGAATGAAATGCCGGAAAGGTCTGCCGCATGGCCGCCGCCGTCGAGGTCGCCGCTTCCAAAGCGGCGGCGTTCGCGCGTGCCATCGGCCAAGCGACCGAACGGGGCAATCCGCATGCGATGAGCACATACGCCCCGGGCCAGTTCGCGGCGTTCTCGGCCGACATCGGCATCATGTCGAGCCAGAGCTTGAACGGGTTCACGTCGCCCCAGGGTCCGGCGGCAAATGGGTTTGCAACCGGCCGCTCCGCCTGACGAAGTGCGGTGCGAGCCGCTGTCCGGTGCTCATTCCGAAGGGCCGAACGCGGTGTTCCAGCGCTCGAGTTGGAGCGCTCGTGATCGATGTCTTCGGGCACGCGGAACCAGCTGCGGCGGCGGCGTTCTTGCCGAGCGGCCTCGGCGTTGAGGTCCCGGGCGAAGTCCGCCAGCGCACCGAGGCTCGTCGAAACGATCTCGCTATAGGCCTGGGTCGCCGCCTCGGCATAGCCGAGCGACGCTTCCGTGCAGTTCTTCGCGATGCGCACCTGCTGGCTGAGGTCGTACATGTTCGAGGGGCCTCGGTCGCGGAGCCTTGCTGCGTTGCAGCTCAAATTGTGCAGTGCATCAGAATAGTCTGCCACGCTCCCATTGACAAAGCCTTTTTACCTGGCCTCAAACCGGACAGGTTCGATGCGACATTCGTAGAAATTTGTTATCGCTTATAAATATCTTGTTCTAGGTCTTTGGACGAAGCCGGATCAACTTGCCGTTCGCGTCGTCCGTCGCGACCCAGACCGACCCATCCGGGGCTTGGCGGACATCGCGAATGCGTTCATCCAGGTCTTCGAGCAAGCGCTCGTGGCCGATCACGCGGCCGTTCTCCAGGACGAGCCGCTGCAGATGCGCGCCCCGCAATCCGCCGACCAGCAGATTGCCCTTCCAGCCGGAGATCAAGTCACCCGAATAGAGCGCGAGCCCGGACGTCGCGATCGACGGTTTCCAGAAGTAGACCGGCTGTTCGAGGCCGTCCTTGGCCGTGAGGCCGTCCCCGATTGGCAAGCCCGAATATTCAACGCCATAAGTGATGATCGGCCAGCCATAGTTCTTTCCGGCTTCCGGCTTGTTGAGTTCGTCACCCCCACGCGCCCCGTGCTCGACGGTCCAGATTTGATCGGTTGCGGGATCGATTGCGGCACCCTGGATGTTGCGGTGACCGATCGACCAGACCTTGGCGTCCCAGCCGTCGCGCTTGGGATTGAGATCAGAAGGCTGGCCATCGGGTTTGATGCGGATCACCTTCCCGAGATGATTGGCGGGATTCTGCGCCTCGTCGCGTGCGATCCCGCGGTCGCCGAGACCGAACATCAGATCGCCGTTGGCGGCGAACACGATCCGAGTGCCGAAATGCAACGTGCTCTCCATCGCCGGCTCTTGCCGGAAGATGACGGAGAGCCCATCCAGACGACCGCTGTCGCCGTCGAGAACCAGCTTGGCCTTCGCCACACTTGTCCCGTTGCCGCCGCCGGGCCGCGCCTCGGAAAATCCGAGATAGAGAGTTCCCGAGCTTACGAAATTTGGCGCAAGGGCGACATCGAGAAGGCCGCCCTGGCCGCGCGCCACGACCTCGGGCACGCCGGCGATCGGCGGACCGATCTTTCCGTCCTGCGTGACAATTCGGAGGGTGCCAACCCGTTCGCTCACGATAAGCCGCCCGTCAGGCAGGAAGGCCAGGCCCCAGGGATTCTTGAGCCCTTCAGCGACGACTTGCGCCTCGATGGCCGTCGGCGAGGGGACGACCGGTGTGTTGGTGATGGCGAGTTCGGCGGCGGACCCGTTGGCGAAGGGGACCAGCAGCATCGGGAGGACGGCAAGGATCGTGCTCGATCGGCGGCGCATTAGGTCTCCTGATTTGCGAACGATTTCGCTCAGTTCCGGAGGGCTCGACCGGGATGTGGGGAGTGTTCGGGCCTTCGTCAAATGCCACCGCTCCGTGGTGTGCCCGCGTCGCGTGCCGCCGGACGCCATGACGTGAGGTCGGTGCGTGACGCGCGGACGTCCGAGCATGCGTCAAAGGCCCCTTTGAGTTTTCACGGCGCCGCCGCCATATAGCGCCCATGAGCGGTCCCGGAACCCTGACGTTCCTGAAGATGAACGGCCTCGGCAACGAGATCGTCGTTGTGGACGTGCGCGATAGCAATTTCACCGTGACACCCGATCTGGCGCGCCGCATGGCGGCAGACCCGCGTTCGCACTTCGACCAATTGATGGTGCTCGGACCGCCCCGCACGAAGGGGACCGACGCCTTCGTGACGATCTTCAACACGGACGGATCGGAAAGCGCGGCGTGTGGAAACGGAACACGCTGCATCGGTTGGACGGAGAGCCGGAAGACCGGGCGATCCGCGCTCAAATTCGAGACGAAGGCCGGCATCCTCGATGTCGCCGTCGCGAATCGGAACCGCATCACGGTCGACATGGGTGAGCCGCGCTTTGACTGGTTGTCGATCCCGCTCGCCGAGCCATTTCACGACACGCGCGGGATCGAGCTTCAGATCGGACCCATCGACAATCCGGTTCTCCATTCACCGGCGGTCGTCAACGTCGGCAATCCGCACGCGGTTTTCTTCGTCGACAACGATCCTTACTCTTACGATCTGGCACGCCTCGGCCCGATGCTCGAGAACCATCCGATTTTTCCCGAGCGGGCCAACATCTCGATCGCGCGCGTCGAAGCACCGAATCGCATTCGCCTTCGGACGTGGGAACGTGGCGCGGGACTGACAAAGGCGTGCGGAACGGCGGCGTGTGCCGCCGCTGTCACGGCCGCGCGGAAGCGGCTTGCCCAGCGCACAGTCACGGTGATGCTGCCCGGCGGCGACCTCGACATCGCGTGGACCGATAACAATCGGATCCTGATGACGGGGCCGGCCGAGTTCGAGTACGACGGCCAATTCTCGCTCGGCGGCGCGGCAGCAGGCGCTTGATCGCGCTGGGCTGAAGGCCCGGCAAACAAGTGCGGATGGGGAAACAAAAGGGCATCAGGACGGGCATGGTTCACCAGCGCATGGGTCACGAGCCGACGATCGTCACGCTGGGCTGCCGGTTGAATGCCGTCGAGGCCGAGACGATCCGCGCGCACGCACGCCGCGCCGGAATTCCCGACTGCATCATTGTTAATACGTGTGCGGTCACGCGCGAAGCCCTCCGCCAGGCGGAGCAGACGATCCGGCGGCTGCGCCGTGAACGTCCCGAAGCGCGCCTCGTCATCACCGGATGCGGGGCGCAGCTTGAGCCTGATCGCTTTTCCGCGATGCCCGAGGTCGATGCGGTCATCGGAAATGCCGAAAAACTCGAACCTCGAACCTACGATGCGCTGCGCCGAACGAACGATCGCCTGATCGACATCGGCGATATCATGCATGAGACGCGCGCCTCGCTCCCACCGGTCGAGACATCGTTCCCGGGGACGGCGGCATCGGGCCGAAGCCGCGCGTTCGTCGCGGTACAGACGGGCTGCGATCACCGCTGCACATTCTGCATCATTCCGTTTGCGCGCGGTCCGTCACGCTCGGTTCCGGTCGCCGAAGTTGTGCACCACGTCGCTGCGAGCGTCGAGGCGGGCTATCGCGAGATCGTACTGACGGGCGTGGATCTCACGTCCTATGGCCGCACGCTCGATGGCGCGCCGACCCTCGGGACCCTCGCCAAGGCGATCCTCGACGGCGTGCCAAGACTGCCGCGGCTCCGGCTGTCGTCGATTGATCCCGCGGAAACCGACGGCCTGCTCGAAGACCTGATTGCATCCGACACCCGGCTCATGCCGCACCTGCATCTTTCGCTTCAGTCCGGAGACGATCTCATCCTGAAGCGGATGAAGCGCCGACATTCCGCGTCCGATGCACTCCGTTTGGCGGGGCGACTCAGGGATCGTCGTCCCGACATTGCGATCGGGGCTGATGTCATCGCGGGCTTTCCGACCGAGACGCATGCCATGTTCGAGCGGACACGCGCGGTACTCGACGATCTCGATGTCGCCTACGCGCACATCTTTCCCTATTCGGCGCGGGCTGGAACACCCGCCGCACGGATGCCGGCGGTTCCCGGTCACGAGATCAAGGCACGCGCCCAGGTCCTCAGGGACGACGGGTCGCGGCGTCTTCGCCATCATCTCGATGGAAAAGTCGGCGCAATCGGCGAAATCCTGACCGAGAGCAGCGGCAGAGGGCGCCTGCCCGACTTCACAGAGGTCAGCGTCGTCGACGCCACTGGCGTCCCGCCGGCAGGCCGTCTAATGCGTGTCAGGATGATGGCGCACGATGGTCAGCGCATGACCGGCGAGGTGGTCGCGTGACCGACGACAAACAGAAAAGCGGCGGCATTTTCGGACGCTGGTTCGGCGGCGCGAAGCCGGAGCCGGACGTTCGCGCGTCCGTCGCGGAAACCGAGACTGCTGAGCCCGTCGATCAGTCCGATGCCGTCCACGAAGACGATGTCGAAACGGCATTCGATCCGGCGGATGGGCCGCTCGATGGCGAAGCACTTTCGCAGGTGGCCGTCGATGACGCGAATGCATCGCCGGCTCCGGCCGCTCAAATCGACAAGCCCAAGAGCTGGCTGCAGCGATTGACTTCGGGCCTCGCGCGCACGTCGAGCAAGTTGACGGAAGGGATCACCGGCCTCTTCACGAAGAGGAAACTCGATGCCGCGACGCTCGAAGACCTCGAGGACCTTCTGATCCAGGCCGATCTCGGGGTCGAGACCTCGGGCCGGATCGTCGAGCGGATCGCCAAGGGTCGGTTCGAAAAAGGACTGTCCGGCGAAGAAGTCCGAGAAATCCTGGCGAGCGAAGTCGAAACCGTTCTGGCGCCCGTTGCCCATCCTCTGGCCATCGATCCGGCGCGGAAGCCGCACGTCGTGCTCGTCGTCGGCGTCAACGGCGGCGGGAAGACGACCACGATCGGCAAGCTCGCCCAGAAGTTGACCCGCGAAGGCCGGTCGGTCCTTCTGGCTGCGGGTGACACATTCCGTGCGGCGGCGATCGACCAGTTGAAAGTTTGGGGTGAGCGGACGGGTGTTCCGGTCGTCTCGGGCGCGGCCGGCGCTGATTCGTCCGGGCTCGCCTATGACGCCTTGAAGCAGGCCAAGGAAAATGGGTGCGACGTTCTCCTCATCGACACGGCGGGACGGCTTCAGAACAAGCAGGCTCTGATGGAGGAGTTGGAGAAAGTCTCCAGAGTTATCAAGAAGCTCGACCCCACCGCACCGCACGACGTCGTTCTGGTCCTCGACGCGACGACGGGGCAAAATGCCCTGCAGCAAGTCGACGTTTTCAGGGAACGAGCCGGTGTCACGGGCTTAATCATGACAAAGCTCGACGGTACAGCCCGGGGCGGAATTCTGGTGGCGATCGCCGCTCGGTTTGGTTTGCCGGTTCACGCCATCGGTGTGGGTGAAAGCGTCGACGATCTGCAACCGTTTGCCGCGCGCGACTTCGCGCGGGCCATCGCAGAGTTGAAAGAATTCTAGACGATCAACAGGTATCGTGCTCTGCCGAAGAGGCGCACGGCCCCCAAAATGCAAGGCTCTCCGCGACCCATGACCACCGCCAAAAAGCGCCACTGGTACCCGTTCAACGCCGAACAGACGATCAACATCCTGTCGGAGTTCGGACCTCTGGTGACGATGTTCGTCGTCAACGCCATCGCCGGCATTCATGCCGGTACCTGGGCGCTGATAATTTCGACCGTCATCGCGATGATCGTGATGCGGCTCGTGCTCGGGCGATTGCCGGTGTTCCCGATCATCGCGTCGGGCGTCACGATCATCTTCGGCGTGCTGACTTTGCTGACCGGCGACCCGATGTGGGTCCAGATCAAAGTCTCGATCTTCAACGCGATGTTCGGCGGCTTCCTGTTCGGCGGGCTCTGGGCCACGAGCAGCCACGTCCGCGACCTCAGCTGGAAGTCGGTTGCTGCGATCACGGCCGTGCTGCTGATGTTCCAATTGCCCTATGTCGATCTCGCGAAGCCGCTTCCCGCGCTCGGGGACAATTCGAATCCGCTCTCGACGAACCTCTTTTGCATTGCATCGATGATCGTCGGCTTTCTTCTCGGTGGTCTCGTCTTCCGCAAGAATTTCTTCGGCCACGTGTTCGAGCGCACGTTCCGCTATTCGCAGGAAGGCTGGGACCGGTTCACGTTCAGCTTCGCATGGTTCTTCATTTTCACGGCGATCCTCAATGAATTCGTGCGCCAGACCTGGGCCGAGAACGTGACCTACGATGTCCTCGGCTATCCGATGACGGGTGTCGAGATCTGGATCGCCTTCAAGATCGTCGGCATCATGCCGCTGTCGGGCCTCTATGCCTGGCTACTCACACAGCTGATGGCGTCCTATCAGTTGCCGGAGCCTGAGCACGTGCCCGCACGCAATTCTGGCCCACTCGGCGCCCCGCGTCCCGGAGCTCAAATCGCCCGGGAGCCCGGAGCATGACGGCGGGCGCGCCCGGCGGAGAATCTACCGAGAACCTCGCTGCGACGTCTGCCGAAAACAACGTCGGCGCCGCCACGCCGTCCAAAGATGCGGAACCCCAGTTCGAGGACGGTCAGTTCCTGAAACTCGCACTCGAGCTCGGTCCGCTCCTCGTCTTCTTTTTCTCGAACAGCTACCTCGGCATCTTCTGGGCGACCGGCTGTTTCATCGTTGCGACGATTGTCGCTCTCATTGCGATGCGGACACTCTTCGGGCGCATCGCGGTGATGCCACTTGTATCGGGCGTCTTCGTCATCGTCTTCGGCGGCCTCACGCTGTGGCTGCAGAACGACCTCTTCATCAAGCTGAAGCCGACGATCGTGAATGCCCTGTTCGCCGCAATTCTGCTCGGCGGACTCGCGACCGGACACGCCCTCTTGCGGTTCGTCTTCGGCGAAGTCTTCCGGCTGACCGATGAAGGCTGGCGCATACTGACGTTGAGGTGGGGTCTCTTCTTCGTATGTCTCGCGATCTTGAATGAAATCGTCTGGCGGAACTTCTCGACGGAGACGTGGGCCGCATTCAAAGTCTTCGGCATCATGCCGCTGACGATGATTTTCGGGATCGCCCAGGTCGGTGTCTTGACGCGCCACGCGGCGCGCGGCAAATCCACCTAATAAAGTCTTACAATAGCTAGATGTAATTCATTTGTCTTTGCGCAGATCTTCTGCGCAAGACTTGTTTTCAGCGTTGCCTTTAGTTGGGCACAAGACGATCGTTGGGATTTTGTTGGGACTTTTTTTACGGCTCGTTACTTTATCACTGGACCTACTAGCAAATCTCGTATTTTCTCGAAATTCGAGAACCTGTTTCGACCAGAAAGACTTGGCGGCGCTTCGCTGAACTTGCCTCGTCTGCCCGGACACACAAACGGAGAGGAGTAATCCCAACGACCATGGCCAAGGACACGTCACTGCGCGAGCCTGCGATGGGCAAACTCGAACGATCTCCGATCCATCAGCTTCACCGTGCTGGTCAGTGTGCCGCGGACATCTTCGTTGCAGAGATGGGCGGGGGCGATATCACGCCGCGCCAGTATGCCGTTCTCCTGACGGTTTCGCAGAACGAGGGGCTCAGTCAGACTCAACTCGTCGAAAAAACCGGTATCGATCGCTCCACACTGGCCGACATCGTCCGGCGGATGCTCAAGAAAGGCCTCTTGAGCCGCCGCCGAACCAAGGACGACGCCCGCGCTTACGCCGTGAAGCTGACCGAGGAAGGGTGGCGCACGCTCAAGTTCGCCGATCCGGTCGCCAAGCGCGTCGACGACCGCATCCTGTCGGCGCTCCCGACCCAGCAGCGAGAGCGTTTCATCCAGGATCTCAATACGATCGTCGTCGCGCTCGGCAAGGTCGCTGATCCGGCGACGAGCAACTGATCGCCCCGATTCGTCGACCTATTGCCCCGTTCTTGCAGTGGCCATGAAAAAAGCCGGCGATGAGGTCGCCGGTTTTTTCATATTTTGCTGGATGACGGTCAGGGTCGAACGTCAGGTCCCTCATCTGAGGTCTCCCGAACGCCGGCGGTCATGCCGCCGCCTTCAACAGGTTCTGCTCGATCATGCTTTCCGCGATCTGCACCGCGTTGAGAGCCGCGCCCTTCAACAAATTGTCCGACACACACCAGAGCGCGAGACCGTTCTCGACCGTCGCGTCCTCGCGGATGCGCGAGACAAATGTCTCATACTCGCCCGCCGCCTCGATCGGGGTCACATAGCCGCCCGGCTCGCGCTTGTCGACGACCGCGACGCCCGGCGCGTTTCTCAGAATTTCACGCGCTTCCTCGGGGGAGATCGGGTTTTCGAACTCGATGTTGATCGCCTCCGAGTGTCCGACGAAAACCGGAACGCGGACACACGTCGCGGTCAACTTGATGCGGGGATCGAGGATCTTCTTGGTCTCCGCCAGCATCTTCCATTCCTCCTTCGTGTAGCCGTCCTCCATGAAGACGTCGATCTGAGGAATGCAGTTGAATGCGATCTGCTTCGTGAACTTCTTCGGCTCGACATCGGTGCCAGGAACGTACTTGGACTTCGTCTGCGACCACAGTTCGTCCATGGCGTCCTTGCCGGCGCCCGACACCGATTGATAGGTCGAAACGACGATGCGCCTGATCGTTGCCGCGTCGTGCAAGGGCTTCAGCACGACGACCATCTGCGCCGTCGAGCAGTTCGGGTTGGCGATGATGTTCTTCTTGGTATAGCCCCTGATCGCGTGTGCGTTGACCTCGGGAACGATAAGCGGCACGTCCTGATCGTAGCGCCAGTAGGACGAATTATCGATGACGACGCAGCCCTTGGCGCCGATGCGCGGGCTCCAGTCCTTCGAAACGGACGATCCCGCCGACATGAGGCAGATGTCGACTTTCGAGAAGTCGAACTGTTCGAGGTCCTGGCACTTCAGAATCTTGTCGCCGTACGAGACCTCGGTACCAATCGATCGCCGCGACGCGAGCGCATGGACCTCGCTCGCCGGAAAGCGACGATCGGCCAAGACGTTCATCATCTCGCGGCCCACATTTCCCGTGGCGCCGACGACGGCGACCTTGATGCCCATGGTCCTCGTTCCTTGCATGAGTAAGCGCGACCCGGGACGTGTCGTCCCCGGCCGGCGCTGTTGATCCAAGCGCGATCCCATACGCGCGGGGGCAATGGCTGGCAAGGGTACGTTCGGAGAGCGGCCACCCCGGCCGTGTCCGGCCGAAACGGCGCTCAGCGGTTCTGGCGCATTTCTTCGCGCCGCATGGGCATGGCGTCGATGGTTGCGAACAGCCGTTTGGCCAGGATCGGCTTCGACGCCGAGAGCTTCGCCCCGCCATCCTTGCCGACGAGCACGGCGCGGAACGTCCCCGCTGCCACGCCGAGCCGTATCCGCAGTGCCGCCGCGGTCATTTCGGGCCCGGGACCCAGTTCCGCCGTTACGCTGTCCCCGACAATATATACGACCACGATGTCGCGCTCGGCGAATCCACCCCGAGCGTCCGAGACGATCGCCTTCTGCCGCGCGAGTTCGGCGCTGTCCTCACTTCCGGCGAACACCACCAGCGGCCGCGCGTTCCAGGTGTAACGGTCGAGCGCTTGGGCCGATTGCGGACACCATGCGACGAGCGCCGCGCCCAACGCGGCCGACAAAGCCGGCCGCGCCAATGGAGCGCCCACGTCACGACAATGGGTTACGATAAAACTCGTCATGGCGATGAAACGGATCGTCCACCGATCCGGATCCCTCGCTCCGGGATCGCGAGGGAGCCTGTTACCGCGGTGGTTGCCGTCACGCCTCTGGCAGCCAGGCGCCCGGCGGGATTTGCCCGTCCAAATAGGCGTGGTGGAGCGCATCGAGCTGCGCCCAGAGCACGTCGCACTTGAATTTGACCGCGCCGACGCACGCCTCCTGAATGGAGCGTGTCACGGCGGTTCGCTTGACGAACTCGAGCGTGAAGGTCGCATCGCGTGGCGCTTGGGAGAGCCGCCGCTTGAAATAGGCCATCACATGGTCGTTGACGAAATCGTAGCTGGCGAGCATGCCCGAAATGCGCTCGCGATGGATGGACGGCGCAAAAAGCTCGGTCAGCGACGATGCGGCCGCGACCGGGATCGGCTGCTCTACGACGAACCGCACATAGGCCTCGACCGCGAACCGCGTCGCGGGGAGGGCGCCCTGCATGCTGATGACGTAATCGCGGTCGAAGCCGAGGCAGTCGGTCAGCACCAGCCATCGCTCGATGCCGCCCGGCTCGTCCGGCAGCACGCCATCATGATCCTGGATGCGGTGGATCCATTCGCGGCGCAGCTCGCGATCATGGACGCGGCCCATGAAGGCGGCGTCCTTGCGCGGAATGGCCTCCTGGTAGCAGTAGCGATTGAGCGCCCATGCCGCGACCTGATCCTTGCGCAACTTTCCGCCGTGCAGGAGCTTATGGAAGGGGTGGAGATCATGATAGCGCTCGGGCCCGACCGCGCGGAGTTGAGCCTCGAATTCTTCGGGTGTCCATGGTGTGTCAGCAGTTTCGCTCCGCGTATCCCTTTCTTGCGCCGTTCTCGCTGCGTGTGCAGCCCGCACCATCTCGTTCATCCGCGCCGTCCTCCAAAGATTTGGCTTTGGCCGGACAGTTACGGAGCGCGTGATGGCAGCACTTGATCGAGGTCAAGCGCGGGATCACGGATCGGTCACGAGTGTGTCAGGGTGGGGAAACTGGGCGGGCGCGTGAATAAAGTGGGATCAGTTTATTGATTGCTGCGATCTGGCCTGCCCGTTGCTATCGGGCCGATCGAGATCCAACGCGCCCACACGTCGCCGCCCACACAAGAACCTTCGGCGCCCTTCGTGATCGACGCTTGTCCCGTCGCGGTCGCTTATCTGGGTCCTGGCTTTCGCCAGGATGACGGCAGTTGGTGGGCAACGATCGGGGGTTCAATAAATTGCGGCATGACGATCTTGCGAGTGGCTGTTTCGTTTCGAAATAGCGCTGCGACCGCGACCGTCATCCTGGCGAAAGCCAGGACCCAGATAGGCATCAACACCGGGACCAGATCGGGTCGAACGTCGCTTGGTCGAACGGTCCCATCGCAATCTCGCCGCTCGTTGGATCGAACAGATCATGCCAACCGAGGTTCATTTTTTCGATCAGCACCAATTTCCAAAGTCTCTTCCACACCTTCAATCGCTTCTCGCGTGAAATGGCCGCGTCCATCGTCACATGATGCTCATAGTAGACGAGGGTCGAAACACCATACTTGGCGGTAAATCCCGGATAGAGCTTGTGCGTGTGTTCGAACATGCGTCCATGCAAATCGCTCGTGACGCCGATATACAGCGTGCCGTTCGGGCGGCTCGCGAGAATGTAAACACAGGGGTTCTTCTCGAACATCGAACCTCTCCAGGCGGGGCGTCATTGGAGAACGTCCGATTGCGCCGTTCCCGTCGCGGCGGCTGATCTGGGCCCTGGCTTTCGCCAGGGTGACGGGTGTGGTGATGCTAGCGCGTTGCACCGATGCGGGAGGGGGCTGGCAAGATCTTCCGTCACATCCATTCCCCAGGGTCTTGTGCCCGTTGCCCCGCTGCCCACCCTTCCACAGCCTCTCCGAACCCGCTAGAACCCCGCCACCATGGCCCTCGTTCTCGATACCATCGGCGCGCCTACCACGCCGGACGCCGACACCGTTCCCGCGAAGCCCTCGCTCGCGGGCCTCACGCGCGAGCGCCTTTCCGAGCGCCTTGCGGCCGTCGGCGTGCCGGCGAAGCATCTCCGCATGCGGGTCAACCAGCTCTGGCGTTGGATGTATGTCACGGGCGCGACCTCCTTCAACGCCATGACCGACGTTTCGAAGGACCTCCGCGCCACTCTCGAAAGACATTATTCGCTCGATCGGCCCGAGATCACCTCCGAGCAGGTCTCCATCGACGGCACGCGCAAATGGCTCCTGCGGCTCCCGAAGCGCGGCCACGAGGCGAAGGCCCCCGAGATCGAATGCGTCTATATCCCCGAGGAGGATCGCGGCACGCTTTGCATCTCCTCCCAAGTAGGCTGCACGCTGACCTGCACGTTCTGCCATACCGGCACCCAGCGCCTCGTCCGGAATCTCGAAGCCGAGGAGATCGTCGCCCAGTTCCTCGTCGCGCGGGATCGCATCGGCGACTGGCCGGGTGCCGCGCCGCCCGCCGACGGCGGTCTTCTGCCGATGGGCGAGCGCAAGATCACGAACATCGTGCTCATGGGCATGGGCGAGCCGCTCTACAATTTCGACAACGTCCGCGACGCCATGGAGGTGTGCTCGGACGGTGAAGGACTCTCGATGTCCAAACGGCGAATCACGCTCTCGACGTCGGGCGTCGTCCCGGAGATCGCCCGCTGGGGCGAGGAGAGCGGCACCAATCTCGCGATCTCGCTTCACGCCGTCCGCGACGACCTGCGCGACGAACTTGTTCCGATCAATCGCAAGTATCCGCTGGCCGAGCTTCTGGAGGCCTGCCGCGAATATCCCGGCGCTTCGAACGCGCGACGCATCACGTTCGAATACGTGATGCTGAAGGGCGTCAACGACAGCCTGGCCGAAGCACGCCAGCTCGTGAAATTGCTGGCCGGTATCCACGCCAAGATCAATCTCATTCCGTTCAATCCCTGGCCCGGCACCAAGTACGAATGCTCGGACTGGGAGACGATCGAGGCGTTCGCCGAAGTGGTGAACAAAGCCGGCTATGCGAGTCCGGTCAGAACCCCGCGCGGCCGGGACATCCTTGCCGCCTGCGGACAGTTGAAATCGGAGACGGAGCGGCTCCGTGCGCGTGACCGCCAGTCCACGGCGCACTCCACGCCGGACGATACCTCCGTAGGTGAGACCGCGGCGGACACATAATGCTCGCGATCATCGGACGCCTGATCCTCGTGCCGCTTGGTTTCGCGCTCGCGGCCGCCGTTTCGCTCGGCGTCGCGCTGATGCTTGGCCTCGAAAAGATGACCGCAGCCATGGCCGGACGGGAAGGCGGCTTCACAACCATCGAGGCCTATATCGAACTCGCGCGATCCGGCACGGCGCTCCTGGCCGGGCTCACGATCCTGCCCGCGCTCGCAGTTGTCATCGTCGGCGAGGTCGCGCGCATCCGGTCATGGCTCTACTACATGCTGGGCGGAGGCGTGGCGCTCGGCATCCTGCCGATCCTCGCCCGCTACGGTGCGCCCGACATGCTCGCGGCACCGCCGGCCGCGCTCTGGCAGGTGCTCGCCACGGCTGGCTTCGCGGGCGGTCTCGTCTACTGGCTTGTTGCGGGGCGCAACGCCTGACGCACCGCGTCCGTGAAAACGCGGTTTTCCCGCTCGGAACAACGGCCTATATGTGATCTTCTATCATGGGGCGATGGACTCCCATGGGGGGCGTTACACAAGCTCCGACCGAAACTGCTGGAGGTTTCATGTCCACCATCGGCGCCGGATTGCGGATCGTCTTCGGTTTCGCCATCGCCGTTTTGACGGCCGGTCTCGTCCAGACGCTCTTCGTCATGACCCCGACTGAACTCGCCGCCGACCGTGAAAGCTGGCCGAACGCCGGTCTCCTGGCGCTCTACGCCGCCACGCATACGGCTGTCTTTGCGGCACCGGTGGCGCTTCTGCCGATCCTCGCAGCCGAGTGGCTGAGCCTCCGGGGATGGCTCTATTTCAGCCTGCTCGGACTGGCGGTCGCTGGCGCGGGCTTCACCCTCCAGTACATGGGCGAATCCGGGCCGCCGACGATCATGAACGACTACGCTCTGAAGGCGTTCCTGAGCGCGGGCCTTGCCGCGGGCCTCGCGTACTGGATGACCTCCGGGCGATTTTCCGGCAAGGCCGAGGCATGACAAGATCGATCGATCGATCCGCTCGCGCGAGTTCGACGGAACCAATCGTCAGCGCCGCATGGGTGGCGTGCTCGGGTCCTGCTGTGGGGCGGTACCCGCGCCACTGTCTTTCGGTTTATCACGCTGGATAAAAGTGACCGTCTCGTTGCGGTCGATCTGACAGTCGGCGTTCTTGTCGAGCAGCTTGAAGGCGTGGTTCTGCTTGCCGGTCAGTTCCTCGGGCGTCACTTTGCCGTCGCCGTTGGCGTCGAAATACGCAACGTCCGCGACCTCGAACAGGCGATCCGTGCGCGCCATCGTGGCGAATTCCGAGCCGTCGAGCATGCCGTCGCCGTTGCCGTCGGATTCGCGCATGAGACCCGCAGCATAGGTCTTCCACTCGTCGCAGGTCACCGATCCGCTCTTGTCGATGTCCCAGGTCTGGGCTGCGCCCATGAATGTGCGGTCGAGAACGGATGACGACGGGGAGAATGATGGGATGGCGCCGGTCAGCGAGGACAGAGACGGCGCGGAGCTGCAGCCCCCGAGAGCCATTGCGAGGGCAGCCGCAGCGCCTGCGGTCCTGCCGATCAACGGGCGCACTGCCATGAACCTTCTCTCGCTCCCTCTGGCCGCTCATAACCCCGATCGGGGCCCCGATGCGGTTGCAGCGGCTTCTTGTTCTCGTCGAGAACTAAAACTCGTGGCCGGCGACCGCAATAGGGCCTTCGGTCTCTCCAGGAGGCCACCTGTGGACTTTCCCCAATCGCGGACCCCCAAAAGGAAAATACTGGTGAATTGAGGCGATGGCCGGTCGCTGACGCGGGCCAAAAGCCCGCAAACGCGGGGTCAAGTTGACTTTCTCGGTCCGTTCCGTCACAAACCGCTCCTGATCATTGGCTTCGTTCTGCGAGCCGCCGGCCGATCCATGGGCAACCGCCCGGGAGATCGGGGGTCAACATCCGACGGCGCGATGCGCTCTCGGATGCCGTTGTCGTTTCTGTGGATGGATCGATGTTCCAGAGCCTGTCGGATCGGCTGTCGAGTGTACTCGACAAGTTGCGCGGCCGCGGCGCCTTGTCAGAGGCGGACGTCGGCGAAGCCATGCGCGAAGTCCGCCGGGCTCTGCTCGAGGCCGACGTCGCGCTCGAGGTCGTGAAGGACTTCGTCGATGCGGTGAAGGCGAAAGCCATCGGCCAGGAGGTGATCAAATCGGTCACGCCCGGCCAGATGGTCGTGAAGATCGTTCACGACGAATTGGTCCGCATGCTCGGCTCCGATGCCGACCCCATCGACCTTCGCGCGGCGCCACCTGTCGCGATCCTGATGGTCGGCCTGCAGGGCTCGGGCAAGACGACGACCACGGCAAAGATCGGCCATCGGCTCACGAACCGGGACCGCAAGAAAGTCCTGCTGGCGTCGCTCGACACGCGCCGTCCGGCTGCGCAGGAGCAGCTTCGCGTCCTCGGCGAGCAGACGGGTGTTGCAACGTTACCAATCGTTGCCGGTCAGACGCCGGTCCAGATTGCACGCCGGGCGGTCGAAGCCGCGAAACTCGGTGGCTACGACGTCGTGCTGCTCGATACCGCCGGTCGCATCACCCTCGACGAAGAGTTGATGGCGGAAGCCGCGGACGTGAAGTCGGCGACGTCGCCGCACGAGATCCTTCTCGTCGTCGACAGCCTGACCGGTCAGGACGCCGTCAATACCGCGAAAGCCTTCGACCAGCGCCTCGGCATCACCGGCACCGTTCTCACGCGCGCAGACGGCGACGGGCGCGGCGGTGCGGCGCTGTCCATGCGCGCCGTCACTGGCAAGCCGATCAAGCTTCTGGGCGTCGGCGAGAAATGGGACGCGCTCGAGGAATTCGATCCCAAGCGCGTCGCCGGCCGCATCCTCGGCATGGGCGACATCGTCGGCCTCGTCGAGAAGGCGGCCGAGAACCTCGACGTCGAGAAGGCGAAGGCGATCGCCCTCAAGATGAAGAAGGGCGAGTTCGATCTCGACGACCTCGCCTCCCAACTCGACCAGATGGACAAGATCGGCGGCGCGACCGGCATCATGGGTATGCTGCCCGGCATCGGGAAACTTAAGAACCAGATCAACGAGAGCGGGTTCAACAAGGATCTCAAGCGCCAGCGCGCCATCATTTCCTCGATGACGCCGAAGGAGCGCCGCGTTCCCAAGATTCTCGACGCCAAACGCAAGCGCCGCATCGCGTCGGGCTCTGGCACCAGAGTCGAGGACATCAACAAGCTTCTGAAGATGCATCGCCAGATGGCGGACATGATGAAAACCATGGGCCGCAATCCGGGCATGATGGCAAAGATGGCCGGCGCTTTCGGTCTCAATCCCATGGGCGGAATGGGCAAAGCGCCGAGCGAAGCCGAGCTGGCGAAGATGCAGGCCGAACTCGCGTCGCTCGATCCCAAGGCACTCGATAAACTGCCCGAGGACCTCAAGGCCGCGCTGCCCGGCAAGCTCGCGGGCAAATTGCCGGGTCTTGGAGGACCCACACTCCCGCAAGGTCTCGCGAAGGGTGGCCTGCCGGGTCTCGGCGGAGGCCCCCTCCCCGGGTTAGGCGGTCCACGGTTCCCCGGCGTTCCTGGCAAGAAGAAGTAGCGGCGAGCGATGGCCATGCCCCCCGATTTAACGACCGAGCTTTGGAAGATCGCAATCCCGCTCTCAACGCTGATGATGGCGTTCGCGTCGGCTGTGTTCGGATTCCTCGCCTGGCGCTCCGAAGGGCCGCGCCGCCGCGCCGAAGCACGCCGGGCGCGCCTCGAAGCGACGATCGACGATCTGGCCGAACTCTTCGCCGCCATCCCGCACAGCTCGGACCGCTGGAACGAAGCCTTCACGCAGACCTTCGTCGAAAAGGTCTGCAAGGTCGATTTCAAGATCGACAGCGACAACCCCCACGCCGACGAACTCGTGCGTGCGATCCAGGACATCCTCCCGCGCAACAGCGGGACCAGGGATGAAGCTCACATGGCGCGGTACAACGCGGCGCGCATCGTCGCCAAGAAGTACCTCGACCTGGAGTGGGCGAACTTCAAGAGCGAAACCAGCAACAAAAAGTGACGTGAAAGGAAAAGGTGACCTATGGGTGTGAAGATCAGACTATCGCGCGGCGGCGCGAAGAAGCGTCCCTACTATTACATCGTAGTCGCGCAGACGACGTCGCCGCGTGACGGCCGCTACATCGAGCAGATCGGCGTCTACGATCCGATGCTCGGCCGCGACAACGCGGATCGCGTGAAGCTCGATGTCGAGCGCGCCAAGCACTGGTTGAAGTCCGGCGCCCAGCCGACCGACCGTGTCGCGCGCTTCCTCGATGCCGCCGGCCTCCTGAAGCGCGAGGCGCAGAACAATCCCGACAAGTCTAAGCCAAAGAAGAAGGCGCAGGAACGCGCCGCTGCCGCGGCCGAGAAAGCCGCCAAGGCCGCCGAAGCGGCGACCGGCTGATCGCGAAGGGTTGATTACCGACGTTGATCAAGGGAGTCCGGCGGGCTCCCTTGTTCTATTTGCGGGCTCGCGTTCCGGTTGGGTAAACTGGCTTGATGGCCGATCGAGTCGGGAGGACGCATCGATGATTGCCAGTATTCAAATGGCGCTGGACTTGATTGCGATCATTTCGGCGTTCGTCGCCGCCATGCTGTGGTTTTATGCGAGCGGACGGCAATTGCGGCGCATCACCAAGAACGAGGCCGTCGACGAACACGATCTCAACCGGCTGGTGGTCGCATTCAACAGAACTCAAATCCTCAACGGCCGCGCGGCGCTCGTCACGGGAATCTCGGCCGTGGCCATTTCGCTCCGCACACTGTTACAGTTTGGCGCCTAGACAGATTGCACTTCCAGTTTGGCAACAAATCACGATAGAACTGAACGTCGTTCTATACGCGCCTCCCTCATGGATATCTCGACATGAGCCAACTCAAGAACACGCTGGATCGCATCGGTCTGAAGCAAGTCGAGTTGGCCCGGCTGTTAGATGTAAGTCCACGGACGGTCAGCATGTGGGCCACGGGCGACGCTCCGGTCCCCGGACCCGTCGACGCCTATCTGCGCGTGCTCGAAAATTCCGGACCTGACACCGTTGCGTCCGAGCTTGGCCGGCTGAAAGGACGCCACAAGGCCTTCGATGAAGGCATCTACATGCTGAGCTACGCCGATCCGAACGCGAAAGGCCACGCCGGCGGCGATGCGCTGGCTGTTCTGCGCGCCGGCCGCATCATCGGGTCCGACCGCTGGGGCGGGTTGTTCGAAGGAAGCTACCGGTTCGATTCGGTCCACGAAGCGAACCACTTCCATGTGCGCATCAAGGTTCCGCCGGAGGGCGAACTGGTCAACGGCATCGTCGCGGGCCGCGACGGCGCACTGCTCGATGTCGTCGCGGTGCTCGATCGCGCGACACCCGAGGCGGTCGCCACGGTCGACATCGGGGGGCGTCCCGTTGCCTTGAGACTTGCCTATCTCGGCCCGATCCCCAATTGATGGGTCGTGACGAACACGCGAAACATGCCGTCCCCATCGCTCAAACAAGCGGATCCCGCCGGACGCCTCGTGCTCCTGGGCGAGATCGGGCCGGCCCATGGCGTGCGCGGCGAGGTGATCGTTCGAAGCTACACGGCCGATCCCGCGGACATCACCGCCTACGGCATTCTGACTGACGAGACGCGTCGAAATACATTTCAAGTGTCTCTCGTGCGCGTCACGCCAAAGGGCGTCGTCGTTCGCATTGCGGGCCATGACGACCGGACCGCCGTCGAAAAACTTCGCGGGGTCCGCCTTTATGTGCCGCGTGATCGCTTGCCGCCTCCTGCGGACGGGGAATTCTACCATGAGGACCTGATCGGTCTTGAGGCCACAACGCCCGCGGGCGAGGTTATCGGCAGGGTCGTCGCGATCCAGAATTTCGGTGCGGGAGATCTTGTTGAAATCGAGAGAGCCGGAGCCCACGAGACCGAACTCATCCCCTTCACCGAAGCCTCGGTGCCGGAGATCGATTTCGCGGCCGGCCGGATGAAGGTCATCCCGCCGGACTACGTCGAGGGAGGGGTCGACGTGGACGACGAACCATAGTGGTCAACTCATGAGTGGCTATTAGCCAACAGAGAATTTGCAACGCCATGAGGAGCGTCAGAGATGCGTTTTCATCCGTTCGTGAAGTGTTTCCTCATGGCGGGCCTCCTGCTCGCGATGCCGATCGCTCGGCCCGCGCACGCCGATGCTGGCGTGTCTTCTGGCGCGACCGCTCCCCATCCGCTCGTCGCCGTGATGGAGGCGATCCGCAAAGACCATCCGAAAGTTGCCAGGATCACACCTGAAGCGTTCGCCGCCCTCCCGGCCGAGGCGCGTGCCGACATCGTGATCCTCGATGTTCGAGAGGACGAAGAATTCCGTGTGAGCCACATCGACGGCGCGCGCCGCGCGGCTCCCGGCATGAACAATGAGGAGTTCTCGCGTTCGATCGGTCTCGATGTGCGCGGAAAGCCGATCTACGTCTATTGCTCGGTGGGGCGCCGCTCGGCCCGCTTCGCAGAACGCATGGCCAAAGCCGCAAGCGCGGCTGGCGCGACCGGCATCACCAGCATCGAGGGCGGCATTTTTCGATGGCACAACGAAGGGCGCCCGCTCGTCAACGCCAGCGGTCCGACGACCGAAGTCCACGGCTACGACCGGACGTGGGGCCGGCTCGTCGACGACGGGAGCAAGGCGGTGCTAACACCGGGCGGCCCGCCGATCGGAAACTAATGCCGCTCGATCATGCCGAGGCTCCTTCCCAGCCATAGCGCCGGCCGCAATTCAAACGTGTTGTCCAACAAAACGCTGGGCCTATAGCCGTCGTACATCAATTCGACCGCCGATCCACAACGGTCCGGTGCCGAGAGGCAGAGGAGAGGTAATCGATGCGCCGGCGTTCGGGCTCTGTCGCGCAATTTCGCGGGAGTGCACTCCTCCTAGCTCTCGCGGGGATGTTTGCGCTGGCACTCGTCTCGGCTGGAAGTTTGCCGCACGCCGAGGTCAGCGCCGCCTCTTGCGGGGGCATCGACCGGCCCTGCAGCTTCGGGCGCGATAATCGAGATCGTTATTATCTGTCGCCGCCACCAACGTGGGACGGGCGCCGCGCCATCGGGATTCTCCTGTTCTTCCACGGTTATCGATCCTCGGGCCGCGCGACGGTCGAAAATGCGCTCATTCGTGAAGCCGCTCATCGCGGCGGATACATGCTCGTTGCGGCGGACGGCTTGCATGGAACGTGGTCTTTCCGCGGTTCGCCCGGTCAATTTCGCGACGAGATCGATTATGTTGAGCGACTCATGGTCGACCTCGCTCGCCGCGTGCATCTGAACGAAGACGACATGTGGGTCTCGGGCTTCTCGCAGGGCGGATCGATGGCATGGGAGGTGACCTGCCTCATCGGAGCCCGGTTCAAGGCTTACGTCCCGATCTCCGGCGCTTTTTGGCAGCCCCTCCCTGATCACTGTCCCGGTGGTGCCGTCAATCTGCTCCACATCCATGGAACAGCCGACCGGACCGTGCCAATGGCGGGACGGGCCATCGGTCCGTTCCACCAGGGAGACGTCAAGCGGTCTTTGGAAATCATGCGATCGTCGGCCCGATGCGGATCGAAACCCGCGTCCCGAGACACAATCGGCAACTATTCATGCGAGACTTGGCGCAATTGCAACGCGGAGGCTGCCTTCTCGCTATGCCTGCACCCGCGCGGGCACGAGATCCCCACCGATTGGGCCGACCTCGCCTATGACTTTCTTTCGTCGATCGCAGCTCAATGACCCTCAAATCCGCTCGCCGCGCATGATACGCGGCAGCTCACCGGACAAACCCGCGGCCTCTGTGACGAGCATCGATTTCAGCTCCGGCATCCGGTCGACGATCCCGAGACCCACATCCCGCACAGCACGCACGATCGTGCCGTCGTTCGAAAACAGCCGGTTGAGCCCGTCGAACGCTGCAGCGGACAACGCGCTGTCGAACCGGCGCCATCGTTCGTAGCGTTCCAGCACCGTGGCCGAGCCGATGTCGAGCCCGAGGCGCGACGCATCGATGACGACCTCGGCCAGTGCCGCAGCATCGCGGAATCCGAGATTGAGCCCCTGCCCGGCGATCGGATGCACGCCATGCGCGGTGTCTCCGATGAGCGCCAGCCGGTCTGCCACATAGGCGCGCGCGAGATGAAATCCGAGCGGCCAGGACTGGCGGCCCTGCGGACCTGGGGCGGCGAGCGATACTCGACCGAGGCGTCCGCCGAAGCGCTTATCGACTTCTGCGAGAAATTCGGCGTCATCGAGAGCCAGGATGCGCCGCGCTTCGGTCTCGTCTTCGCTCCACGTGATACAGGATCGCTGACCCGTCATCGGCAGGATTGCAAAGGGACCGCCGGGAAGAAAGTGCTGCACGGCTTTCCCCTCATGCGGGCGTTCGTGGGCAACGATCGTCACGATCCCGATCTGGGGATAGCGCCACGAGATGAGTTTGATGCCGGCCCCATCCCGAAGGCGCGACGCGCGGCCTTCGGCGGCGACGAAGAGGCCCGCGCGGTAGCGCCGGCCGGAGGACGTCAAGAGTTGCGCTCCGCCATCTGCCCTGTCGATCTCGGTTGCTTCCGTGCCGGGGAGGAGGGTCACGCCCTGAGCAGCGAGTGCCTGCCAACGTAGCGACGACAAGAGCGAAGAGCTCGGCACGATCGTGCTCGCCGCGCGCCCGTCGCTGGTCACGTTCTCATAGGTGAGAACGACCGGGCGGATACCGGCGTCGAGGGATGAATCCGTGATCTCGATGGTGCCGACCGGCTGTGCCTCCGCTGCGACGCTCGTCCAGACACCCAATTCAGCCAGCATGCGTTCGGACGCTGCCGACAGCGCATAGGCACGAAGATCGACGGATGGGCCGGTTCCCGTCGATTTGTCGAGCACGGCGATCCGAAGTTCTCCGCCCCCGCCGCGCGAAAGCGCGAGAGCAAGTGCCAGACCCGAGCCGCTGGCACCTGAAATCACGACATCGAAGGTCTCGACGCCCTCGTCCCGCGCGGAAGGCCTCGCCGATAAATTCGCGTTCCCCGCGTCGATCGCTTCGCTTGACACGCCCAAGGCTCCCGAACCCAATACCATGATCTTTCGATAGCATCCCCACTCTAGTGCCCCGGCCGCGAAGTTCGCCTCGGTCTTCGGCGGGCACTTTGCGAACTTCGCGGCCGAAAGGACACTAGAAAAAGTTATGTTTCTAGTGTGATTCAGATTGCGAAGTCCGCTCCGGTGCGTGCTGTCAGAATGAAGCGGACTTCGCAATCATCACACTAGGCCATCCATGCCGACCGAGTCGTCTCGACCCATCTCCGCGCTTCAAAGTCTTCTCGACATCCTCGATCTCGAAAGGCTCGAAGAGAACCTGTTCCGAGGGCAAAGCCCGTCCGACGGGTGGCAACGGGTCTTCGGTGGCCAAGTTCTAGGACAAGCGCTCGTTGCCGCCGGCAGGACGGTCGCCGAGCCGCGGCCGTCCCACTCGCTCCACGGCTATTTCCTGCTTGGTGGCGACCCCAAGCATCCGATCATCTACGAGGTCGAGCGGACGCGTGACGGGGGCTCGTTCACGACCCGGCGCGTGAAGGCAATCCAGCACGGCCGCATCATTTTCACGATGAGCGTGTCGTTCCACAAGCTCGAGGACGCCTACGACCACGCGATGCCGATGCCGGCCGTGCCCCCGCCTGAGGAGTTACCGAGCGCCAACGAAATCATTGCCCGGTTCATGGATCGCCTGCCGGAAAACATGCGCAACTATTGGCGCCGAGAGCGGCCGATCGAACTCCGTCCCGTCGATTTGACACGCTATCTGGCGCGCCAGCCGGCCGAACCCGTTCAGCACATCTGGATGCGTGCGGCGGGACGGCTTCCCGAGGCCGTCGAACTTCATCATTGCGTCCTGGCCTACGCCTCAGATTTCACGCTCCTCGACACGGCCCTCATCCCCCACGGCAAGGTCGTGTTCGACACCGATATTCAGCTCGCGAGCCTCGATCACGCACTGTGGTTCCACCGCCCATTCCGGGCGGACGCCTGGCTTCTGTACAGCCAGGACGGCCCCTCGGCTCACCGCGGACGCGGGTTCTGCCGGGGCAGCATTTATACTCGGGATGGATTGCTGGTCGCTTCGGTTGCCCAGGAGGGGCTTATCCGGAAGCGCGACACGGCCTTCGAGGTCAAATAGCAGGCAAACCACCGATTCTGCATAAATTTTGTGCTGCAAAAGCGGCCGGCGCGGGACTCGCCACAAGGGATGCCGAAATAAAAGGCTTTCGAATCAGCTGACTAGAGCCAGAACGGGCAACTGGCACATGTCTTGTTAAAGAATGTAGTCGGCGCGGTATTTCGCAGTGCGAAGTTCCGCTTCCAGTGTGCCGGGCTCTGTCCCGGGGTCCGGCAAGTCGAATTGGGGGTGCTCAAATGAAGCTAATCACGGCCATCATCAAACCATTCAAGCTCGAGGAGGTGCGCGCGGCGCTTACGGAGCTCGGACTGCAGGGCATGACCGTCACGGAAGTGAAGGGCTATGGCCGTCAGAAGGGCCACACGGAAATCTATCGCGGCGCCGAGTACGCGGTGAGCTTCCTGCCCAAAGTGAAGATCGAGGCTGTCGTGCCTTCGACGTTGGCCGCCAAGGCGGTCGAGGCGATCGCGAAGGCCGCCAAGACCGGCCAGATCGGCGACGGCAAGATCTTCATCTCGCCCGTCGAGGCCACGGTCCGCATCCGCACGGGCGAGACCGACGACGAGGCGCTCTGAGCGCTCCGATCCTCTGGATATCAACACGCTAGATAAGAACTTGGGAGTAACGACACAATGACGTCTCGACTACACCGAACCATGCAGGGGCTCGCCGCCGGCGCATTTGCGCTCGCCGCGTCGGCCATGCCGGCCTTGGCCGCGCCGACACCCAACAACGGCGACACGGCGTTCATGATGATGGCCACCATCCTCGTTCTTCTAATGACGGTTCCCGGCCTTGCGCTCTTCTACGGCGGTCTCGTCCGCACGAAGAACATGCTCTCGATGTGCATGCAGGTCTTTGCCACGCTCTGCCTCGTGATGATCCTCTGGGTGACCTACGGCTACTCGATGGCCTTCACAAACGGCGGCGGCTTGAACTCGTTCGTCGGCGGCTTCTCGAAGACGTTCCTCACGGGTGTCGATTCGACGACGCTCGCCGCGACGTTCTCGAACGGCGTCTACATACCCGAGTATGTCTACATCTGCTTCCAGATGACTTTCGCCTGCATCACGCCGGCCCTGATCCTCGGCGCGATCGCCGAGCGCATCAAGTTCTCGGCCGTCATGCTGTTCATGGCGCTCTGGGTCACGTTCATCTACTTCCCCATGGCCCACATGGTCTGGTACTGGGGTGGCCCGGATGCGTTCGGTAATGCTTCCGCCGCCGTCAAGGCTGCCGAAGCCGCCGTCGCTGCCGCAACCGACACCGCACTTCTCGATGCCGCCAAGACGGCCCTGATCACGGCAGGCGTGGGCGAAGAGGCCGTCAAGGCACTCGCGGACGCCGCTGCCGTCAAGGCTGCCGCCGACACCCGCATGGGCGAGGTCGCATCGGACGTCGGCATGCTGTTCGGCTGGGGCGCGCTCGACTTCGCAGGCGGCACCGTCGTTCACATCAACGCAGGCATCGCCGGCCTCGTCGGCTGCCTCCTGCTCGGCAAGCGCATCGGCTACGGCAAGGAAGCCATGCCTCCCCACTCGCTGGTGATGTGCATGGTCGGCGCGGCCCTCCTCTGGGTCGGCTGGTTCGGCTTCAACGTCGGTTCGAACCTCGAAGCCAACGCCTTCGCTGGCCAGGTGATGATCAACACGTTCGTGGCGACTGCTGGCGCGGCCCTCTCGTGGATGATCGTCGAGTGGCTCGCCAAGGGTAAGCCGTCACTCCTGGGCCTCGTCTCAGGTGTGATCGCTGGCCTCGTCGCCATCACGCCGGCCTGCGGCTTCGCGGGCGTCATGGGCTCGATCGTCCTCGGCCTCGTCGCGGGCGTTGTCTGCTTCGTCTTCTGCTCGGCGGTGAAGCATGCGTTCGGCTACGACGACAGCCTGGACGTCTTCGGCATCCACTGCGTTGGCGGCGTTCTCGGTGCCATCGGCACGGGCATTCTCGTCGCCCCGAGCCTCGGCGGCACGGGCATCCCCGACTACACCTCGGTTCCCGGCACGCTGCAGGTCGGCGCTGTCGATATCGCAAACCAGGTCATGATCCAGGCCAAGGCGGTGGGCTTCACCCTCCTCTTCTCGGGTCTCGGATCGCTGATCCTCTTCGTTCTCGTCGGCCTCATCGTCGGCCTGCGTCCGTCCGAGGAGAAGGAGCGCGAGGGCCTCGACATCACCGACCACGGCGAGCGCGCGTACAACTACTGAGCGACGCCAGAGACCGGGTCCGCCGTTCCTCCCGCGGCCCCGGTCTCGTAACACTCCCGAGCACGGACTTCCCCTAGACGTGCTCTCCACTAGCCCGGGACGCGACCGCGTTCCGGGCTTTTTTTGTGCCCCGGCCGAGACGTTCCGACGATCAAGGTGTCGCCCGCCGAAAGCCGACCGAGAAGGTGCCGCATCCCGGCGCGGGATACGGCGACGCAACCTTCGGTCGGATGTCCATCGCCGCGCGCGATGTGCAGGAAGATCGCGCTTCCGCCGCCCCGGACCCGCGGGCGCTGGTTATGGTCGAGAATGACGACCACGTCATAGAGGGCGTCGGTCCGCCAAAGGTGTTCGGCACTCGTCCCATAGGGATGGCGGACCGGTCGATTGTAGTTCCGATCCTCTGGTGCGTCACACCACCCGTCATTCTTCGCGATGGCGGTCGTCGGCAGTCCTCCGCCGGGCCGTGGTCCGCGATCGGCGCGAAACATGAGGCGCTCGACGCGATGACGCCCGACCGGGGTTGCTCCGTCGCCTTCCCTTTTTATTGCGCGCTGACCGCTCCGTCCGAGGGCGCACGGCAGGCGGAGCCATCCGCTGACGAGCGTGCCCCGTGTCGCCGAAGCCGAAAGGGCCATCACGAAGTGTTGACGGTGCCGCCGTTTTCTCATCATTTTCCTTTCCCGCAGCCCGTGCGATGCGAAACTGAGACCCGGGATGTTTTGCCCGGCACCGGATTGACTGAATAGCACCAGCCTGCCCTCGCCGCCTTTTGGCCGCGAGGTCGCGAACGAAGGACCGGAAGCATGACTGCACGCAAAATCCTGCTCGTCGACGACGACGAGGATTTGCGCGGCTCGTTGAAGGACCAGCTGAGCCTTTACGACGAATTCGACATCACCGACGCCAATACCGCATCACGCGGCATCGAGCGGGCGCGGACCGATCAGCCCGACCTTCTCGTGTTCGACGTCAATCTGCCCGACATGGATGGCCGCGAGGCCGTGAAGCAGCTCAGGAAGTCGGGCTTCAAGTCTCCGATCATCATGTTGACGGCGAATGACAGCGATGCCGATCAGATCCTCGGGCTCGACTCTGGCGCCAACGACTATGTGACGAAGCCTTTCAAGTTCGCCGTCCTTCTCGCCCGCATCCGCGCGCAATTGCGCCAGCACGAGCAGAGCGAAGATGCGGTGTTCTCGGTCGGGCCCTATAGCTTCAAGCCGTCGCAGAAGCTCATGATCGACGAGAACGGCGCGAAGGTTCGGCTGACGGAAAAGGAAACGGCGATTATCAAGTATCTCTACCGGGCCGGAGACCGCGTTGTGCCGCGCGAGACTTTGCTGCTCGAAGTGTGGGGCTACAACGCAGGCGTGACGACGCATACTTTGGAGACGCACATCTACCGGCTGCGTCAGAAGATCGAGAAAGACCCCTCGAATGCGGAAATTCTCGTGACCGAGGTCGGCGGCTACAAGCTCGTGCCCTGAGCGCGCGAAAAAGCCTGTCCCCGCACCATCCACGCGCCGTCCACACCCCTCTGGACCCGGACTGTAGAATCATTCGAGCGTCCCTCGATCAAGGAGCGTGGGCCTGGGATTTTCTGGCTCGCCTCCCAAGCGCTGGGGCACCGGAAATGCCGATCGACGCCTTTGTGAGGCCACTTCTGAGCCTCGACATTTTTCGCGGCCTGAAGCCGCTGCAGTTGACCGAGATCGCGCGGCGCGCCTATCGCATCACCTACAAGGCGGGCGATGTCATAACGCGAGAAAACGCGCCGGGCGACGCCGCCATCCTGATCATATCTGGCGACGCGGTCCGCCTGGATACCTCGGACCTGTCGGATCTCGGTGAACCGTTACCCCTGGGTTCGCTCATAGCCGAAATGGCGATGCTGACGGACATGCTGCACGCGTCGACGATCATCGCCACGTCTCAGGTTCGCGCGCTCAGGATCGCGCGCGACGATCTTGTCGAGCAGATGATGGAAGATCGGGCCTTGGCCGACCACTTCATGCGCCGCATCTCGGGGCGCCTCTCCAATGTTTTGGACGAACTGCGCCAAATCGACGGGCAACTGGCGAGCGGGATGCCGTTGTCTGGGAGGCGCATGTCGGTCGAAGGACCCACCGGGCAATCGCTGCGGCCCGATTTCGTTCATTGAACATCGACTGGGGTTCACCGGTCAGCAATTACACTGGGTTCAATTGGCGCGTTGCCAAACGAAAGCGCCCAGCTCCGGGGGGCGAAGCTGGGCGCTAAGCGCATTTCGCGCTCGGCACCGGGAGGGAATCCGGTGCGGCAGGGGCGTTCTCGGGTAGACGGGGGGGAGCTACCGATGGGGCGAACGCCGCCTGTATGCTCATCAGTTAAGCTCAGACTTGCCTGTTTCAACAGGGGGGATCAGCAACTTCACGAAAACGTGATCGCTTTTACCCTGTTATCAACAGCCCTCCCGCTTGCAGTGATGCCTTGTCGCAACAGCCATCCTGCTTCGGGTACACGATTCAAGGGGTCAACGGACTAGCCGTTACAGCCTTGATCTTGAACTGGGCTTCATCGATGGGCTTGCCCTTGACGACATTCGACACCTCGACCCGGGTTTCGAGGCCCTGAGCGTCGGTCGTCACCCATTCCTTCAATTCAACGGCGGGCTGTTTGGCCAGAAAGAGCTTGATCTTGCCGGGCGTGTCGGGGCTCTTGTCGGCCACGGAAAGGACGATCAGGTCGTCGGCCTCCTGGACTTCCATTATGCTGGCATCACGGACAAGATCGACTTCCTTCCTGAGCAAAAGCCGGAACGGCGTCTGATCGAGCGCAACGCGATCCTCGTTCTGAAGGTCGTGGTCCTGAATGGCCAAGTATTCGCCATCCGATATGATGACCTGCAGGGATGGACGATTGTAGTCGAACCGGAATTTGCCCGGTTTTTGAACCTGGAATTTGCCGCGCATCTTCTTTTGGTCGGGGTTCGTCTGTACGAACTCTCCTTCCATCGTCGTCAGATCCTTGAAATACTGACTGACCTTGTTGACGGTCGCGGTCTGGCCGGGGTCGAGCGTGATACCCGCCGTTCCGCCGGGGGCGACCTCGGCGCTCCAGCCGGTTCCGGCGGCGCTGGCGGGAGGCGCGGCTGCGGGTTGGGCGGCAGCCGGAGCTGGCGTTGCGGCAGGTGCTGGTTCCGCCTGCTTCTGCTCGCCCGCTATCGCGGCAGCAGACGCCATCGAGACCAGCGCGGCGAGCGCGCCTGCAAAGCCAACCACGACCTTCATCCAGACCCCCAAATTGTTCCGCCTGAGCGGAATCTTTCCATTCGGCGTCACTGAGCCGAACAATGCGACCACAAGAGGGCCATGCACCTCTGGTCAGCGCCCTGACGACGACTGTGTCTAGTTTGGTTCGCCGCGGGAAAGAAGGGGTCCGGCCACTTCAGGCGTCGGAACCCGTGGACGCAGCCAGGATCTCGCGCCGCCCGGTGCTGCTGGCGGCCGAGACGACGCCGTCGCATTCCATCCGTTCAATGAGATTGGCGGCGCGGTTGTAGCCGATCGAAAGCCGGCGCTGGAGGAAGCTGATCGACGCTTTCCGTTCGGTGATGACGAGTTCCACGGCGCGGTCATAAAGGTCCACGAGACCCCTCTCGCCAGACTCACGCGCCGCGGACGTCTCGCTCGTTCCAACGCTCTCGTCATCGGCCGTGGACGTGATCCCGTCGATGAAGTCGGGGGCACGCTGAGAGGCCAGGTGCCGCGCGACGGCCTCGACCTCGGCATCCGAAACGAAAGGTCCGTGGATGCGGTGAACTTGTCCCGAACCCGCCGACCACAGCATGTCGCCCTGACCGAGAAGCTGTTCAGCGCCCGTCTCGTTTAAGATCGTTCGGCTGTCGATCTTCGAAGCGACTTTGAACCCGATCCGGTTCGGGAAGTTCGCCTTGATCGTGCCGGTGATGACGTCGACCGACGGACGCTGCGTCGCCATGATGAGATGGATGCCCGCGGCGCGCGCCATCTGCGCGAGCCTCAGAATCGTGTGCTCGATTTCCTTGCCCGCGACCATCATGAGGTCGGACAATTCGTCGACAACCACGACGATGTAGGGCATCGGCGTCGGATCGATGTCCTGGTGCACATAGATCGGCTGGCCCGTCATCCTGTCGAAGCCTGTCTGAACGGTGCGCCGCAACGGCTCGCCACGCTCATGGGTTTCCGCGACCCGCTGATTAAAGGCTTCGATGTTGCGCACCGAAAGCGACGCCATCCGCTTGTAACGGACTTCCATCTCACCGACCGCCCACTGAAGGGCCGCGACCGCCTTCAATGGATCTGTGACGACGGGCGTCAAGAGATGCGGGATGCCGTTGTAGACCGACAATTCCAGCATCTTCGGGTCGATCATGATGAATCGGCACGTCTCCGGCGCATGGCGATAGATGAGCGACAGGATCATCGCATTGATGCCGACGGACTTGCCCGAGCCCGTGGTCCCGGCCACGAGAAGATGCGGCATCCGCGCGAGATCCGCGATCATCGGTTCGCCGCCGATCGACATGCCGAGTGCGATCGGCAGGACCGCCTGGGAATTGCGATAAGCGGACGATTCCAGCATCTCGCGCAGCACGACGGATTGCCGGCCCGGATTGGGCAATTCGAAGCCGATGACATTCCGGCCCGGCACGATCGCGGCCCGCGCGCTCGTCGCGCTCATGCTTCGCGCGATGTCGTCCGCGAGCGAGATAACTCGTTGAGACTTGGTCCCGCGCACGGGTTCGAACTCGTAGAGTGTCACGACGGGGCCCGGTCGAATATCCCGGATCGCGCCTTTCACTCCGTAGTCGGCGAGGACCTCGGAGAGCTGCGTTGCGCGCTGGCGGAGAACATGATCGGACAGTTCCGCGGCGGGCTGATGCGGCGGAGGCGCATTCAAGAGTGAGAGTGACGGCCGAACGAGCGGGTCAGGACCGCGTGGTCCCGCCGGCCGGGCATGCTGACCCGGTGCTCGCCAGTGAGCCCGGTCATCCGCTTGTGGGAATGGCCCCATCGTCGACGTTGAGGGCATCCGCTCTAAATGCGGCAAGTCAAATGGCGCTCCCACGCGCGGCATGCGCTCATCGCCGTGCGCATTGCGCGCGAGTCCATGGATCCGACCGTCGGGACTGAACCGTCGCGCAATGTCGGCGCTGCCGTCGTCGTCGTTGCCGTCGGATGCCTCAGACGGCGGACCGGCCAGAGGATGGATCATGCGATCGAAGTTCGCCGCGAACTGAGCGGCGATGGACTGATAGGCGCGGCCGGACGTCTCGAAAGCCGTTGCTGCCGGCGCGATCTCCGGCTCGATCGGCGTATCAGGTGCGACGCCAGGCGCCGTCGTCTCGTCGTGAGACCGGTTTCCGAACAGACGCGAGAGGAAGCTTCGCGTTTCGAGCGCGTCGTCGTCGTCAAGTTCGCTGTCGTCGTGATCGGCAGGACCTTGCCTCTGGATGGGGGTGTTGGCCACGTTCCGCGGCGGCGCTGACAGTTCTGGCTCGGGTTTCACGCCGAATTCGGGACGAACCGAGCCAGAGAGACGCCGCGCCTCGGCACGGAGGTTCTCGTGCCAGCTCTGGCCGCGCAGACCATCGTGGCGTTCGATCGAACGGGAGAGGTAGGCCCACATCTCTGCCACCGAAACGCCGATGGTGATCGTCGTCGCCGCAACGCTCGTGCCGATGAGCGCGAGGGCGACGAGGAGGCCCGCCCCCGGCAGCCCGAGCGCCGACACGCCGACCGTCGCCGCGTCATGAACGAGATTGCCGAGAATACCGCCCAACCCATGATGCAGCGGCCAAGTCGCCGGCTCGGGAAAGCTCGAGAGCGCGCCGGCCGCCAACAGAATGGACACGGGATAGTACAGCCCGCGGACGCGCAGGCTCGAGACGCGCTCGGTACCGAGCAGTTCGAGAGCCCACAGAAGCGGCGCCAGAAGAACGAGTACGGATGCCAGTCCGATGAGTTGCAGCAGGATGTCCGAGACGATGGCACCCGGACGTCCCATCAGGTTCGAGATCCGGCCGCCCGTTGCATGCGAAAGGCTCGGATCGTTGACCGACCAGGAAATGAGCGAGAGCCAGATTGCAAACACCAGTGCGACGAGAACGACGCCCGCGACGCGCGCCATGACGCCGATCAGCCTCGCCTCGACATCGGGCGGCAATAATCGGTCGAGGTCATCGGTTTTCTGACCGGGCTGCATCGGCACGAATGTCTCTACGCACTACAATTCGACGATCCGTTCGAGCGCCTCCCTGATGACCGCCGGTTCCTTCACGAGCGCCACGCGAACGTAAGCGTCTCCGGGGTTCACGCCCCGCCGGTCCGGCTGAGCCAGGTATGCGCCAGGAATTACCTTGACGCCCAAGGCTTTCCACAAGGTTACTGCCGCGTTTTCACCGCCTCCCAGGTCCGCCATATCGAGCCAAAGGCAGAACCCGCCTTCAGGCCTCCGGTAGCCGAACCTGCCTCCGAGCACGGCGTCCGCGATTTGGAACTTCTCGCGATAGGCTACCCGCGCGGCTTCGACGTGCGTCTCGTCGCGCCAGGCCGCCGCCGAGGCATGCTGGATGAGGCCAGGGACCTGTGGCGCGCACATGTTGCGAAATTCTGAATATGCGGCGAGGAACTCGGCGTCCCCGGCCGCGAAGCCCGATCGGAGCCCCGGCAGGTTCGACCGCTTCGAAAGTGAATTGAAGACGACGAGGTTCCGGAATCGCTCGGGCGTCGCGGCGGCCACTGCAAGTCCGCCTGCCGGAGCAGTGTCCGTGTAAATCTCCGAGTAACATTCGTCGAGGAACAGCATGATGTCGTGGGTGCGCGCGAGCGCGAGGGCTCGGGAGAGGTACGCGCGTTGAGCGACCGCGCCGTGCGGATTGCTCGGCGAGCCGATGAAAAGCGCGACCGAACGTTCGAGGAGTTCGGGCTCGTCACTCAGCCGATCGAGATCGGGTAAAAAGCCGCTATCTGCCGTGGCGTTAAGAAACACCGGTTCCGCGCCCGCCGCCAGCGCGCCCGCGATGTAGGACGAGTAGTAGGGATTGCACATGAGGATCGCAGGCCGGCTGTTCGGCGTCTTGCGGCCCATTGCCGTGAAACAGGCATAAAAAAGACCTTCCCGCGAGCCGTTGAGCGCCAGAACCTCGCGCGCGGGATCGACGGGCACTGTCAGCGCAAAGCGTCGCTCGAGCCACTGGGCGATGGCCAGACGAAGCTCGTCAGTGCCCTTGATTGGCGGATAGCGGCCAAGTTCGCCCGCCGCTTCGCGCATGACGTCGAGGATGAAATCGGGCCATTTCTCGCGCGGTTCGCCAATGGTCAGTTCGATCGCCGGCTGGCGTCCGGGCGCTCGGCCATCGAGCAGATGCCTCAGCCGCGTGAACGGCGAGAGGATTTGGCCTTCGTTCAGCGCGCGCATGCCTGAGTATGCATCCGCGGGTAGAGAGTAATTTGTCATCGGACCCAGTGTTCAATCGGAGTTTCGCGGGCGAATCGCTTAGTCTCGATCGGCCAAGGCGTCCATGATTATGAGCGGTGTCGGCCGCCGAAGCTTCAACATCACGTTGCTCCGACTTCCGCCATCGGCCGGGAGATGAGAAAGTGACGGTGTGGGGAGACGCGGCATCGAAAACCAGACGAGAGAGGGGAACTCCGTGTCAACAGGCTCACCCGTTCGCAGTGCCTTCCGGTTCGGCTTCATCGCCCTGACCGCCGTGATCGCGACCCTGGCGGCACCACCCGCCGAGGCCCAGAACGTGAGCCCGGCTGTCAAGCGCGCCTGTGCCAACGACTACTTCGCGCATTGCAGTATGCATCCCGTGGGAACTCCGGCCGTGCGCTCTTGTATGCGCGCCGTCGGTCCCAAGCTATCCAAGGGCTGCATTTCCGCGCTCGTCGCAGCCGGTGAAGTCACGGCCAAAGACCGCAAACGCTACAAGGTCGCCCAGGGCAAATCCTCGAAGCGCCGCCAGTAGCAGAATACGCAACCTCAATAACGCAGACATCGTTTCGAAGCCGCGAGCAGGCAACCCGCTCGCGGTTTTTCGCTGTCAGACGCGCCCCATCCGGACGTCTTCTTCCGGATTGGCCGAGATCTTGTGTACCGTGAGATCGGCGCCCTGGCGCTCTTCCTCGGCGCTGAGCCGGATACCGATCGTCAGGCGCACGAGGCCGTAGATCGCCAGGCCGGCCGCGAAGCCGAACGCCGCACCAAATATGGACCCCGTGAGTTGGGCCGCGAAGGTGACGCCGCCGAGCCCGCCAAACTCCTGCAGTCCGAAAATTCCGCACGCGATTCCGCCCCAGAGACCGCAGAGACCGTGTAGTGGCCAGACGCCGAGGACGTCGTCGATCTTCCAGGCGTTCGTTGCACGCTCGAATGCGATGACGAAGAGCGCTCCAGCCACCGCACCGGTCGCCAGAGCACCAACAGGATGCATGATGTCCGAGCCGGCGCAGACGGCGACGAGGCCGGCCAGCGCGCCGTTGTGCACGAAGCCCGGATCGTTCCGGCCGGCGACGAGGGCGGCGAGAATGCCTCCCGCCATCGCCATCAGAGAGTTCATTGCGACGAGACCCGAAATGCCCGTCAAGGTCTGCGCGCTCATGACGTTGAACCCGAACCAGCCGATGCAGAGGAGCCATGAGCCCATCGCGAGCCACGGGATCGACGACGGGGGAACGCCGATCGAGCGTCCGCGGTCGTAGCGTCCGAGACGCGGTCCGAGCAGCAGGATGGCCGAGAGCGCGAGCCAACCACCGAACGCGTGCACGACGATCGAGCCGGCGAAATCCTTGAAGTCCGCGCCGAGCATCGCTTTGAACACGCCGTCCTGGAGCCCGAAGTTCCGGTTCCAGACCGCGCCTTCGAGGATCGGATAGGCGAGGCCGACCACGAGCGCCGTCGCGAGGCACTGCGGCCAGAACTTCGCGCGTTCGGCAATTCCGCCCGAGACGATGGCCGGGATGGCCGCGGCGAAGGTGCAGAGAAAGAAGAACTTGACGAGGCTCAAGCCCTGCGGCGCGAACCCTTCAGCGCCACCGGAAATGACCGCCGCGCTCGCGAAGAACGAAACGCCGTAAGCAATCCAGTAGCCGACGAAAAAGTATGAGACCGTCGAGATCGCGAAATCGACCATGATTTTCACGAGCGCGTTGACCTGGTTCTTGTGGCGAACCGTGCCGACCTCGAGAAACGCGAACCCTCCGTGCATGGCGAAAACGAGGATCGCGCCCATCAATAGAAAAAAGACGTCCGAACCGGCTTGGATCTTGTCCATCATTCCCCCCATTCGCTGCTTTGTTGATCAGTCGCCCGTTGATCGGGCGATCTGCAGCGAATATGGGCGACGTGATCAAAATTCGTGCCAGTCGGATGCCCGAATTAAGTGGTTATAAATCAGTACATTACACGAAGTCACCCAGAGACAACGCGACGCGTTCTGCCCGAGTCGCAGGCATATCGCGTCGCTTAACTGCCTAAAGTTCGGGCTTTCTGCGCCTCAGCGAACGCGCCGCGGGTTCATGTAGAGATCGGCCTCCTGCCGCTCGATCCGCGGCTTCAAACGCCCAGCCCGGACCTCGCGATAGAGCCGCTTCATGTGCCGCTTGCTATCGGTGTTGAAGATCAGCATGCCCGCGAAGAGTTTCATGACGGTGAGGAGGCGCTTGTCGGCATGGCCTTGTTTCACTTTGCCGAACCACTTGCCGCCGATCGAGAACACTTTTCCGTCGAGCGTGCCGACGACATTCCCTGCCTGATCATAGAGCGTGTAGTCGCCGCCGAGGTCGATCAGCGCCCGTTTCAGCCGATAGAATTCGGGCTGGTTGTCGTTCATGAGGAAGAATGAGAAGTTCTCGGGCAGCAGAGGCCACTTGTTGCCCGAGCGTTCGAGGTAGATGAGGAAGTTGTCCTCGTCCGTATTGATCGAGAACGCCGTGATCGGCAGTCCGCGCGCGCCGATCGTCTGCTGCAGGCTGCGGCCGACCATCAGGTCCATCGTCGCCCGCCAGCCGAGGTTCGCGGAGAACAGCTTGAAGACAAGGCGCTTGTCCATCCCGAGGTTGTCTTTCCAGAGGTCCTCGCGATAGCCGAGGACGCCCGTGCGCTCACCGTTCTCGAGGACCTCGGCGTAGACGTCCATGTCGGACGTGAACTGGCGTGACTTGGCCTTGTTCCGGCTCTTCTTGTAGATGCCGAATTCGATCGAGTTGAAGGGCGTGATCCAGACGTCGACCGTAAACCGGTGCCAGCCGTCCTTGCCGGCCTTCGGTGCCTTCTCGGGCGCGGATTTCGTCGCGCGTTCCGCCATCTCCTCGCGCGCCGCATCCTGAGCGGCGGCGGCACCCGGATCCGAGCTTCTAACGACGATGGTGGACATGGCTGTCTCCCGCTTAATAGGCCGAGAATCACTCTCGCAAACCTACCACCGGCCTTCCGACTAGCCTCGGACTGGACGTGGAAAAGCTTGGGATAAGTGGCGTGGGCCGACGGCAATATCTTTGCCGACCTTCCGGGCCAACCGTTCGGACTTGCCGCCCGGCCGAGGGCGAACAGCGCCGCGCTGTTTCAGGCCGAGGCCTCTTCCATGCGAACGAATGAGGGAACTGCCCGGGATGCCGGGACGTCCGATCGTTCGCGCAACGGGCACCGTGGTCTTCGGGTCGCTCAGCTCCCGCTCGCGCCTTCCTCCTTCGTCACCCCGTACCGTGCCGCAAGCTTCCACACGTGCGCGGGCACCATGTGCTTCATGCGTGCGGGTTCTTGGCGGCGGAGGTGGAGGACGGTTTCAATGGCCTTCATCTCGACCCGCGCGCGGGCGAATTCGAGGCCCTTGGGACCCAGCCATCGCATCAGGCGGCCGACGATCGGTTTCAGCCATTCGGGCATGCGGCGGAGCGGCAAGCCGCCGGCGGCGCGCGCGGTGTTTTCGAGGAACCCTTTCACGGCGGACGTGCGATTGCCGCGATCGGTCGGCTCGGAGACCCGCACCTCGTCGCCGAGCAGCGACAGCAACTCCTCCCCACGCTCATTGCGGACGACGAGCCATTGCTCGCCTTGGCCGCCCATGTAGCCGACCGTGATGTCGGCCAGCGCGTTCGTGTAATCGACACATGTGCGGCAGGTGAGCGGGAAAAAGTCGGGCGGCAGTTTCGAGATCGGCAACTGCAGAAACGGGATCTCCCTCGTGCGGCCGTCCTTGAAGCGAAGCTCGACCATGTAGTCCGCGCGGAACTCGAGATATGTGATCGTATCGGGATCGTCCGCGAGGAGAGCCAGGAATGTGTGAAAGTTCTCGGTCGTCGTATTGTCCGAGCAGGGCGTGCCGATGACGAAGAGGCGTTCGAGCCCGAGTTCGCGCTCGATCGCGCGGAGCGCATAGATCTGGCACGGGATGCCGATGACGGCGAGCCGCTTCCAGCCCTTGGCGCGCGCGGGTTCGAGAAGTGCCAGGAGCGGCGCGTAACCCATGCGCATGCCGCGGCAGGCGGCCATGCCCTCGGCCTTGGTGACGATGACAGGCACGGGCCGCCAGCGGTCGTCGGGGTCGGGCGCCATCGTCAGCACGGCGTCGACGGCGCCCGTTTCGAGAAGGCGTTCGGCGATCCGGGTCGCTATACCCGTCCACTGGGCGCCGGGGATCGGGCTCGCGAGTGCCGCGCGGACCATACGACGGTAAGGACCGAAAAAAAGTTCGTCGCCGCGAGCAGGATCGCGGTCACGGCCGTGCACACGCGCTTCCATCGCCGGATAGTCGGGCTTGATGAACTGGCAGGCGGTACCGCAACGCTTTGGTTCTGCGGTCCGAGAAAGACCGCAGTCTGTGCAGAGCCCACGCGGGGCGGCGGTCGCGAAGGGCGGTGACCAGAGCACGCCGTCACCCGAGTGGAGGCCCCTTTCAACCGTCATCGACCCGTCGCCTTGTCAACCGCTGTTGACAAGGTAGCGAGTTTCTTCAGTCGATACCAGCGTCGAACGTCACCGCCGGCGTTTGCAGGAGATCATCGCGCGGGGGCGTCGATCTACAGCATGAACCAGCCCTGGATCGGCGTCCCGCTGTTGACGAGGGTGATGATCATGTCGGACCCGTTGATGGTATCGAATCCCCCGCCATCCACGTCGATCAACAGGATCACCCCGCCGGTCGATTGCTGCCAGCGGATTTCACCGGCTGCGCCGGTGAAGTCTCCGTTGCCGAGAAATCGGAACGGATCGTTGAAAGCCGTATTCGGGTTCGGATCGAACGACCGGAAATCGATGCGGTCGCCTTCCGCGAAGCGAAAGTTCTCGATCGTGTCGCCGCCGTTCAGCGCGCTGATGCGCTCGCTGTCGGAAATCTGATTGTAGACGAAGCGATCCGCCCCGCCGGCGCCGTCGAGCACGTCGCGTCCCGCCTGACCATCGAAGACGTTGATCGCGGAATTGCCCTTCAGCACATTGTCGAACTGATTGCCGGTGCCGTTCAAGGCCCGGGTTCCCGTGAGCTGCAATTGCTCGACCTGACCGGGCAACGTGTATGTGACGGAGCTGCGGACCAGATCTCGTTTCGATTCCGACAATCCCACTTCAAGAAATTCGACGACGACATCGCCGAGACTGTCGACGATATAGGTATCGTCGCCGCGTCCGCCGACCATCGTGTCTGCACCCTGGCCGCCGTCGAGATAGTCGTCGCCGACCGAGCTATAGAGTTTGTCGTTGCCGCCGAAGCCGTAGAGCTTCGCGTCGTAGACGAAGTTCACGATCAACGGGCGGCCATTGATGACGTTGTCGAGGATGTTTCCGCGATAGATCGCGTTGACGTTGACGTCTTCCGTCAGGAGGTTCTCGACGTTCGGCGGCAACGTATAGACCGTGACGTCCCGCAACCGGACTGTATCGATGCCTCGGTTCAGACCTTCGACGACCTGATCGCGATTGCTATCGACGACGTAGGTGTCGTTGCCGAGGAGGCCGCGGAGGATGAAGTCGGTCGCTGTCGGATTTGCCCCGTTGATATAATTGGCCGCATTCGTACCCGTCCGAGTGATGGCCATCGTCCGCTCCCCCAATCGTGCCCCAGGCCCAGGAATGTCTTTCCCGCCGCTACGGTCGTCAAATTACACCGTGCGCACCATATCAATGTGACACCGCTGATCAAAGCCAGTCGTGCCGGTCTCAGCCCCTGCCGCCGATGCCGTACTCGGCGAGATAAGTCATCTCGCGGGTGCGTGACTGCCAATCCTCGGCAGGATCACTCAGACGTGGCAGCGGTGCGGGCGGATCGCGGCCCTCGGGCAGTGCCAAGAGATTGATGTCGCCGCGGAGGTTCGCTTCGGTCGCGGCCCCTTTTTCGTTTTTCGGCGTGACGAACGGCGCGAAGAACCAGTAGAGCGCATAGCCGCGTGTCAGGAACCACCGCGCGTTCTCGACGGTCGCGGGTCCCTTCTTGGCTTCGAATAGGATCGCGGGTTTGTCCCTCGAGATCGTCTCTTCAGCGCCGTTGAGGACCTGCGCCTCGAAGCCTTCGACGTCGATTTTGATGGTCGCGACCTTCTGGCTTCCGAGGAGCGTGTCGAGGCGGCGCATGAGGACGGTTGCCGTGACATCGGACGCCATGCCGAACCCGGTTGCGCCGAAGTTTTGCGCACCGGCAAGCGGGGGTGCGGGGAACGAAACCTCGCCATCGCGGTCCCCGACGGCGCAATGGAGCGCGCGCACGTTCCACAACTTGTTCCCGACGATATTGGCCGAGAGGACCGTGTGCAGGCCCGGGTGGGCCTCGTAAGCAAAGATGGGCGTCTTTCGGAAGCGGGCCGCGATGGGGAGTGCGATTGCGCCGATGTTGGCGCCGATATCCACATAGGCGTCGGACGCGTGCGGCTCGTGGAGGCGCGTCAGGAGATCGACCTCGGGCTTCGCGAACTCGCCGGCCGAGCGGAGGGAACTGCCGACACCGTCGTCGCGGGCAGGAAACCAGAACGACAGTCCGTAGGCTTCGGTCACGTCCAGCATTCGGTCCCCGTATGTCGCGCGCGATCGCGAATCGCTCGGCGAATCTAAGCAGAGTTGGCCGGGGCGACCAACAGCTCAGGCAAAACGGACGGCGTAGACCGGCGGCAGCGTGTGCGAGACCATTGCCCAGTGGTCGCCTTGGTCCTCGCTGATCCAAAGCCCGCCAGTCGTCGAGCCGAACGCCAGGCGTTGCCCGCTTTCATCGAGATCAAGCCCGTGACGATAGACGACGTCGTAGGCGTGATCCTGGGGAAGACCGTTGTCGAGAATGTCGAACGTTCGACCGCCGTCGCGCGTGCGCGTCAGGACGAGCTTGCCGTCCACGGGAATGCGCTTCTCGTCTTTGATCTCCGGGACAAACCACGCCGTGTCGCGGTCTGTCGGATGCGCGACGACCGGAAAGCCGAAAACGGAGGGTTTCACGTCCGTGATCTCGCGGAAATTCCTGCCTTCGTCGTCCGAGATGAATATACCGTTGTGATGCTGGATCCACATGCGGGCCGGGTCCGCGCGGCACTGTGCGAGGCAGTGAACGTCCTGGGCGATGGGGTCGTGGGTCAATTCGGGCGGCACGTGATCCGCACGCATGCCTTCGCCGCGCTGGGACCAGGATTGTCCACCGTCCTCGGTCATCCAAAGACCGCCGGTCGAGACGGCGATGCAGACGCGGCGCGAATTTTTCGGATCGACGAGGATCGAGTGGATTCCCGGAAGATCGGCACCACCGCCCATCCACTGCTTGCGCTTCGGGTGATCCCAGAGTGACCGGACCATCTCCCACGTCGTGCCGCCGTCACGCGAGATGAAGAGACCACCGGGAAGTGTACCGCACCAGATGACGCCGGGCTCGTCCGCGCCGCCCGGGACAAGCGCCCAGATCTTTGCCGTGCTCCAGGCGAGCGGCCGGCCCCACATGTCGTGCTCTTCATAACCCTCGGGTTTCTCGGGATAGGCGGGCGTCGCGATCTCTTCCCAGCCAGTCTCAGTGGAGCGATGGAGCTTGACGCCGAAGTGTCCATGATCGAGTGCCGCAAACGTGCGGCCCGAGCGCGGATCGGTCATCGTCAGCGTGACGTTGTCACCCAGAAAATCGACGCCTGTGATCCGCCATCCGGACTTGCCTCGCTCGACGGTGAAAAGGCCCTTGCGAGTCGAGACGAGCACCTTTTCGCTCATGATCATCCTCCCGATAATGCTTGAAAGACGTAAATGCGGCTCTTGGCGGAAACGGGGTCCGAGAGCTGTGTGCGGTCGCGCACGAGCCGGCCATCGACATAGATCGCCATGTGTCGCCTCAGCGCCGATTGATCGTCCAGCACATAGCCGCGCGCACGCGGATTGACGGCGAAGACGTTGTCGAGCGCTTCGCGCACGGTCTGGCCTGGGACGTCGGCCTCGAGACATTCCACGTGACGTTGAATGTTCGGCGTGAACACCACTTTCGGCACGGGGCTCGGCTCCGTTGTTCGGGCGGTCTCGCGTTGGTCTCCGCGGCGGCGCGACCGTAGACCGGGCTCATCGCGGGAGGCCAGCAAATTTGTTCCATGACGGAGACCGCACGACCGTGCGTTGCCGGCCTCCTCAAATCAGATAGTGTCGTCCGCACGATCGGTACAACGTCCGGACCACCATGACTAGCGCACCCCATCAGACCGCGCTCGACGATCTCGAAACCGTCCGTGACTGGCTCCGTTACGGTACGAGCCGGTTCCGTGCGGCGGGACTCGTGTTCGGTCATGGCACAGACAACGCGCTCGACGAGGCTGCGTTCCTCATCCTGAAGGTGCTCGATCTCCCGATCGACAGTCTGGACACGTGGGCCGATTGCCGCTTGACCCGTATCGAGCGGCAGCGTGTGTCGGACATCATCGAGACACGCATCGCGACGCGAAAGCCCGCGCCCTATCTCGTCAACGAGGCCTATATTCGCGGTCGCAGCTTCTTTGTCGACGAGCGGGTCATCGTGCCCCGTTCCTACATCGGTGAGCTTTTGACGACAAACGGGCTTGCGGCAGCGTTTTCCGAAGGGCCAGCGGCTCAGACTATTCTCGATCTCTGCACCGGATCAGGCTGCCTCGCCATTCTCGCGGCCGAGACGTTCCCTGATGCCGTCGTCGATGCCGTCGATATCTCGCCCGACGCGCTCGAGGTCGCGCGCCGGAATGTCGCCGACTACGGCATGGAAGATCGCATCACGCTCCTCGCATCCGATCTCTTCTCCGCGCTCGGAGACAAGCGATACGACCTCATGATCTCCAATCCGCCTTACGTGAGTGCCGACGCCGTGCGTGACTTTCCGCCGGAATACGCGGCCGAGCCGGTTATGGCGCACGTCGGCGGCGACGACGGTCTCGATCTCGTGCGCCGCATTCTGGGCGAGGCCCGGCGACATTTGACACCACAGGGCGTGCTTGTCGTCGAAATCGGAACCGGCATCGACATCCTCGAAAGCGAGTTTCCGAACCTCCCGTTCCTCTGGCTCGACACCGAAGTGAGCGAAGGCGAGGTGTTCGCATTGACGGCGGCGGAACTGGGACTTCAGTCCAACACGAAACGGGGAAGCCGCGTATGAGCGACGCGCATCGCCAGTACGCGCTCAGTCTTTGGCTCGCCCAGCGGCCCTGCTTCTGCTGCGGCTGCTGGTGTCTCGGTGCCAAAGATGCGCGCCGTGTCCGGCGGGTCATGAGGATCGTTCGGCGTCAGATGAAGGCATGGCGCGTTCAGAATGTGCCGAAATCTTCAGTCCGCGTTGCTTGACAGATTGCCGCCGTCCGTGACCATGGCGTTCGTCGGGTGGGGAACAGCTCATGGCATTTTGGAAAGTCGTCATCGGCATCGTCACGAGCCTCGCCGCGGCCCTGGCCGTCGGAGCCGAAGGTGCGTTGTCGAAAGATGGCGAAACGATCCTCATCCGGTTCAGTCACGTCGCGGCACCGCAGGCGCACAAGAGCCGGGGGGCCGAGCGTTTCAAAGCTCTCGCGGAGCAATATACGAACGGCCGCGTCAAGATTGCGCTCTATCCGAATTCGCAACTCTACAAGGACAAGGAAGAACTTGAGGCCTTGCAAATGGGCGCGGTCGAGATGCTGGCGCCGTCGCTCTCGAAGTTCGCGCCCCTCGGTGTCCGCTCGTTCGAGGTCTTCGATCTCCCGTACCTCTTCCGGGACACCGAGGACCTCGCCAAAGTCACGCAAGGCCCGATCGGCCGCGAGCTACTCAACAGTCTCGAAAGCAAGGGGATCGTCGGCCTCGGGTTCTGGAACAATGGGTTCAAGATCCTCTCAGCCAACCGGCCGCTGTTATCACCCGACGATGTGCTGGGTCTCAAGATGCGCATTCAAAGCTCGCGCGTGATTGAGGAACAGATGACGGCGCTTGGCGCGCTGCCGCAAGTCCTCGCATTTTCGGAGGCGTATCAGGCGCTCTCGTCGGGCGTGGTCGATGGGACGGAAAATCCGCCGGCCAATCTCTACACGCAGCGCATGTATGAAGTGCAGCGTCACGCGACGCTCACCAATCACGGGTTCCTCGGATATGCGGTGATCGTCTCCAAGAAGTTCTGGGACCCCCTGCCCGACGACATCAAGGCCGCGCTTCAGAAGGCAATGACGGACGCGACGCCCGATGCCAATCGCTGGGCGGCGGAAGAAAACGCCGACGCGCTCGCTGAAATGCGCAAGTCCGGTCCGACGGCTTTTCACGATCCGTCACTTGAAGAACTATCGTCGTGGCGTGACGCTTTGAGGCCTGTTCAGGATCGGATGGCATCGCGGGTCGGCGCGGAACTTCTGGCCCGTATCCGGATTGCTACGGGAGACGATCGGGGAACGCAGCCATGAAAGCGCTCAATCGTCTCGAAGAAGGATTGATCGGCTTTCTGATGGGGGCGGCAACGCTCGTGATCTTCGTCGCCGTCGTGCAGCGCTATGGCCTCGCGCATCTCGGCAATCTCGTCCGGTGGACCGCCGAGGAGGGATACGGTGATCTCTCGAGCGTCCTGCGTGCAGTTTACTTCTGGCTCATCGGCATCCGTCTCACGTGGGCGCAGGAACTGTGCGTTTTTCTGTTCGTCTGGATGGCGAAGTTCGGCGCGGCCTATGGTGTGCGCACGGGCATTCACGTCGGTGTCGATCTCCTCGTCGAGCGCCTGCCGCCTGAATGGAAGCGCCGGACGATCATTCTGGCGCTTCTGCTCGGGGCGCTGTTCACGGGTTTCGTCGGCTGGCTCGGGCTGCGGCTCGTGATGCACCTCTGGGACACGGGGGCGGTATCGGCGGTGCTCGAAGCCCCGATGTGGTTCGTCTACCTCTGCGTTCCGCTCGGTTCATTTCTCATGTGCTTCCGCTTTTTAGAGGTCGCTCAGCATTATGCGGCCACGGGAATGCTGCCAAGCCATGGTGTCGGGATAGCGCATGTGCGCCAGGAGGACGCCGCGCCGTGACAGCCGCACTGCTTTTCGCCCTCCTCATCTTGCTCCTGCTTACGGGCACGCCCGTCTCGATCGCGCTTGGCTTGACGGTCTTGACCGTGCTCTTGACCGCGACCGAAGTCCCGCTCGACGTCGTCGCGTTGAAGCTTTTCACGGGCATGGAGAAGTTCGAGATCATGGCGATCCCGTTCTTCATTCTCGCTGGTGCGTTCCTGACGCATGGCGGTGTCGCGGAACGGATGATCCGCTTCGCGAAGGCGTTGGCGGGGCATCATGCGGGCGGTCTCGGCATCGCGGCCGTCATCGCGTGCGCGATCTTCGCGGCCGTTTCGGGCTCGTCGCCGGCGACCGTCGTCGCGATCGGGTCTATCCTCATTCCCGCGATGGTACGGGACGGGTATCCGATACGCTTCGCAACGGGCGTCGTTGCGTCGTCCGGCACACTCGGCATTCTGATCCCACCGTCGATCGTGATGGTGCTCTATGCCGTTGCGACGGCGGGAATGTCGGCAAAGGGACCGGAAGGCCAGCGCGTCGCGGCACCCGCGATCGACGATCTGTTCATGGCTGGTGTCGTGCCAGGGCTCGTGCTGGCTTTGCTTTTGGGTCTCCTGACCTGGGGTATCGCGCGCCGCGAAGGATATCCCAGAGCACCGCGCGCCTCATGGGCTGAAACGCTGGCCGCTTTCATCGATTGCTTCTGGGGGCTGGCGCTCATCGTCGTCGTGCTCGGGGGCATCTATGGCGGGCTCTTCACGGCCACAGAAGCGGCGGCGGTCAGCGCCGTCTATGCGTTCGCCGTCGCCAAATTCGTCTATCGAACGGTCACTTGGACCGACGTGCCGAAGGTGCTCGTCGAGGCCGCCAACATGAGCGCGATGATCCTCTACATCATCGCCAACGCGCTTCTGTTCTCGTTCCTCCTGACGCACGAGCATATCCCGCAGACCATTGCGCAATGGATCGTCGACGCGGGCTTCGGACCGATCGCGTTCCTACTGGTCGTCAATATCGTGCTGCTCGTCGCCGGGACCGTAATGGAGCCGGCGTCGATCATGCTGATCCTAGCGCCGATCCTCTTCCCGATCGCGGCGAAGCTCGGAATCGATCCCGTCCACTTCGGGATCATTCTCGTCGTCAACATGGAGATCGGCATGATCACGCCGCCGGTCGGACTCAATCTCTATGTCGCGAGCAGTGTGGCGAAGCTGTCGCTCATCGAGACGTCGAAGGCGGTTCTGCCGTGGCTGGTGACAATGCTCGGGTTCTTGATGCTCGTGACCTACTGGCCGCCGTTGTCGCTGTGGCTGCCGAAGACACTGGGGTTGATGTAAGGGGCGACCGGGCGGGATTGCTTGCGATCCCGCCGAATCGCTGTTTTGACTTCAGGCCTACCGCGGTCCGATGCTTCGCACTATTTATACGGAACAGATACTAAGCCCGATTCGAGAGGTCACCTTGGCCAACGAGATCGACGCCGTCATTGCGGCATTGAAAGTTGAGTTGCAGCAGGCGGAAAAGAACACGTGCGCGTTTTGGAAGTATGAGCGCTGCAACCGTTGGATCCGGCAACTGCCGTGGGTTCTAGTAAACCGATGGTCGAACTTGGAACTTCACGGGTACTCTGACGGAGACGTATCGCGGCACGACTTCATCACCCACGTGAAAGCGACGTTGGCCTATCTGGAAACCAAGCGTGGTCAAGCGAACTTTCTCCCGTCAGCTTGGCTATGGCCCTTTACCGATTTCAGCAGATCAGCCGGTAACCGCCCTACGCAAGCCGATGAACCGGTCGATGCCGAGTTCACCGAAGTACCACCCCAGCAGCGCAAGCTGCCCAAGCCAAAAGTGGTCAAGTAGCGATCCCCGCTCAACACCACTTCACCCGAACGCGCCGAAGTGGTGCGAGATGCCTGTGCCGATCTCGCGGATGAATTCGTAGGCCTCTTCCATGGGCTCGAGAATTTCGGTCTCGATGCGTCCGTAGTCGTCGATGCCCTTCGGCAGGTAGCTCGCCGGCTCGTGGAAGGCGGCGCCGTTCCCCCCGCTCGCGGTGCGCTTCGGGAACGCCTGGCGCATGACGGTCACGACGTCGGGAATCTCGAGGCTCAAGGCGGATGCGAAGATCTGCGCGTGGCTCACGTCGCGGGTCGTGAAGCGCGGCAACTGGGCCGCGAGGATGAAAATGCGCATAATGAGCGCGAGCCGGATCGCCTGAAGGAGGTCCAATTCCAATCGGTTCTCGTCCGGGATCTTGCCGCCGTCGATGCCAATGTCTTCGAGCAAGCCGTGAAGGTCGATCGCGTCGAGGCGCAGTTCGTGCACGAGGCCGCTGATGGCCGCGTTGCGTTCGTCTTCGAGAAGGAATGTCGAGAGATTCCGGAATGCCGCCGTCAGGTGCGGTTCACGGCCCCATGAGGCACGCATGGCCCAGAAGCCCGGATCGAAGACCGTGGCGTTGGCACCCATGGCGTTGAGGCTCGAGAGTTGCTTGCCACGCGCGACCATCTCGATTAGCGGACGAAGGCGCGCGGACGATTTCGCGACCTCGACGAAGCGTTCGCGTTCCGAACCTACTGCCGCGCCGAGGCCGGCGACGACGTTCGCGATATAGCCGAACTGCTGGAGGATCGCGTTGTTCGGAATGGCGCGCATGCGTGCAGGATCGCCGCGATCGGCGGTCGATGCGCCTTCCATCTGGCGCTTCACCGGGCGCGAGCCGGTCTTGAACAGAAGGTTCGGGCCGAACGCGCCCAAAACCGCGCGGTAGCCGGGGTGGGCGAACAGATCCTGCTGGTAGCCGCGCAGGCGCAGGAGGAAGTCGAGCGCGAGGTTGGTGTCGTCGTAGAACTCGTCCTCGATTGCGTCGGGAATTTCACCGTCCATGATGACGGTCGCGAGCGCGCGGGTCGCCAGGGGCTTCGTCGCGAAATAGAGATAGCCGTCGCCGCCCTGCCAGCTCGTCTCGTGCTTCAGGGGAATACCGGCGTCGGCGAAGCGGCGGCGTGCATTCGGCGAGAAGACGTAGCGCAACCGCGTCGCCATGGGACCGGGATGCGTGCCGCGTCCCATCGATTCGCCGTGAGTCGAATAGAGGAGAAGTTCGGCACCGCCCAGCGACGCGGGGTCGAGGACCTCGGCAAGTCCTTGATGCAGACGCTCGATCGAGAGCGTGGCCGCGATCTGGCCGATGAAGCGGCCGGCGTCGGAAAAGCCGGTCTGGATGCAGAGCCTCTTACGGCCCCGGACATAGTCGCGATAAGCATCTTCCTCGAGCAGGCGTTCGATCAAGCGCGCGCCTGTTTCGAGTGCGGCTGGCGTTTCGAAGAGCGGAGAAATGTCGACGACACGCTCGACGCCGAAGAGCTTCGCGAAAAAGAGCGCGATCAGCATCGTCGCCGGGCTCTCGCATTCGGCGATGAGGTAGCGGATCGGCGTGTCACGATCGACGTGCTTGTGGAACTGTGCGGCGAGCGCGAACTGGCGGATCGCGGTTGCTGTCTCGAGATCGAGCGTCTCGAAGTTGACGGTCTCCTGACCTGCGGTCCGGATCATTTCGACGATGCGGGCGAGGGCCTGGCGTTCCGTGAGGTCGCGTGTCCATGGCTCATGAACGAAGGCGCGGAAGGCGTTGTTGAGTTGGACCGCGTTGACCCGCAGATGGATATGGGATGTGCCCATTCCGGTCTGCTCGAAAAGGCTCGCGAGGGCCGCGATCTCGCGCTTGGACTGGGGCTGAGGCACGGTGTCGATCAACTGGTCGAGGAGCGCGATGATCGGCTGGGGCGACGTTAGGTTGTAGGCGTCGGCATCGGTGATGATGTTCGCAGCGTCCGACAACGTGCTCTTGCCCGTTGTCGCGGCATTGAGGCTTTCGAGCTGCTTCTCGGCCGACGCGATGGCGAGATCGAGCTTTGCGACGATCTGACGGGCTACGCGCTGCGCCTCAGCCTCGTCGGCGATCCGATGCTTCAGGATGATGAAGCGCGCGCGGATGTCGTGGAGGGCCGCGACCTTCTCCTGAAGTTTCAGGACGAACGAGTGGATCCACTTGATATCTGTCCGGCCATCGAGGTCGTAGCCGACCCACGAGGCCACGGTCGCGATCTTCGGGCGGAATTTGTAGGCGCGTTCGCCGAAGCCCGCGGCGGCCACGGAATAGAAGCCATTCAGAAGTTCCTCGAATGCATCGCGGAGGTTCTGAATGCAGACCTGCACAGCCTTGTGCTCGTACTCGAGCGTGATGTTTCCGTCGGGCCGATGCGGCAGCCCTATGACGGGGTCCGCGCCGGTCTCGCCCGATGCGATCTCGACCATGCGGCGGCTCAAGGCTTCCGAGAGGCCAAACGTCGGGTGTGCGGTGAAGACGATGCCGTTGCGCGCGCGGCTCCATCGCGCCTTGAATTTTTCGAACGCCGCGTCGGCATCGGGTTCAGACCCGACGGTCTTGGCGACGAAGTTCGAGAAGTCCTTGATCGTCGATTGATTGTCGACGTAGCCGATCTGCTCGCGCAGGCGCTCCGCGCGGCGGACGCACGCGCGATCCATGAGGCGGCCGGCGAGCGCCTTTATCTCGGCGAAGCTGATGCGGCCCGATTCCAGGCTGCGCGAAAGATAGAAGCCGATGTTGACGATGGGGTTCAAGCCGGGCGCGTCGGGAATTTGCGCGCGCATGGCCTTCAGTTCGTCGCGGAGCTTGAACTCGTCCAGAACCTCGATCAGGGGAGTGATAGTGTCCACGCGGCGTTCCTCCTCGAGGGGCAGGGCCACTCCACGTTCGGCTGTCGGCGTCGACGCGTTTCCCTTGGTCGCCGGCGCCCGCACGTTCCGGATCGGCCCGTGAATTCGATCATTCTGATTGTTGGGCCGTCCGCAGCTTTTCGGGCTGCGGACAGCCTATTCGTCGTGGTGCCTTACGCGATGGCCGGCCCGTTCGATCAGGCCGCCTTGCGTGTGGACAGGACCTTCGCAATCGTCTCGCCCATTTGAGAAGGGGTCGGTGCGATTGCAACGCCGCAGCCCTTGAGGATCTCGACCTTCTCGGCGGCGCTCTCGCCGAATGCCGAGACGATGGCGCCGGCGTGGCCCATGCGGCGGCCCTTCGGCGCCGAGAGACCGGCAATGTAAGCGACGACCGGCTTCTTCATGTTCTCCTTGGCCCACTGACCGGCCTCGGCTTCCTGCGGTCCGCCAATTTCGCCGATCATCAGCACGGCGTCGGTATCGGGATCATTCTCGAAGTGCTCGAGGATGTCGCGGTGCGAGGAGCCGTTGATCGGATCGCCGCCGATGCCGACGGAGGTGGATACGCCGATGCCGAGCGCCTTCAATTGTTCTGCGGCCTCGTATCCGAGCGTGCCCGAGCGTCCGACGATGCCGACACGACCCGGCTTGTAGATGTGTCCGGGCATAATTCCGAGCATCGCTTTGCCGGGCGAGATCGTGCCGGCGCAGTTTGGGCCGGTCAGAATCATGCGGTTCTCTTTCTTGTAGCGCCGCATGTAGCGCTTCACGCGGATCATGTCCTGAGCCGGGATGCCGTCGGTGATGCAGACGCAGTAGCGAATGCCGGCGTCCGCGGCTTCCATGATCGCGTCGGCCGCGAAGGGCGGCGGTACGAACACGATCGAGGCTTCCGCGCCCGTCTCCTGAACCGCGCCCTTGACGGTATTGAACACCGGCCGGCCGAGATGGGTCGAGCCGCCCTTGCCGGGCGTCACGCCGCCAACGACGTTCGAACCGTAGTCGATCATCTCTTGCGCGTGGAACGTGCCGATGCGGCCAGTGAAGCCCTGGATCAGGATCGGGGTATTCTCGTTGATGAAGATTGCCATCGGTTTTCTCCCTCTCCCAATCAGGCCGCTGTCTTGGCGGCTGTGACCGCCTTGTTCGCCGCGTCCGCAAGCGTTTCCGCGCTGATGACCGTCAGGCCACTCGTGTCGATGATGCGGCGGCCTTCCTCGACGTTGGTGCCAGCGAGGCGGACGACGATCGGCATCTTGATCTCGAGTTCCTTGACGGCGTCGACAACGCCCTTCGCAACCCAGTCGCAGCGGTTGATGCCGGCGAAGACGTTGACGAGGATCGCCTTGACGTTCTTGTCGCGCAGCACGGCCTTGAACGACTTCGTCACGCGCTCGGGGCTCGCGCCGCCGCCGATGTCGAGGAAGTTCGCGGGCTCACCGCCTGCAAGCTTGATCATGTCGAGCGTCGCCATGGCGAGGCCGGCGCCGTTGACGATGCAGCCGATGTCGCCGTCGAGACCGACGTAGGCGAGGCCGCGGTCGGAGGCGTAGGTCTCGCGGTTATCTTCCTGGCTCTTATCGCGCAGTTCCGCAATCTGAGGGCGGCGGAAGAGGGCGTTGTCGTCGAAGCTCATCTTGGCGTCGAGCGCCACGACGTTCTTCTGCTTGGTGATCACGAGCGGGTTGATCTCGACCATTGTGGCGTCGAGGTCGCGGAACGCGCGATAGGCGCCCAGGATCGTGCGCTCAAACTTGGCGACGAGGTCGGGCTCGACGCCCAGGCCGAACGCCACTTCTCGGGCCTGGAAGGCCTGCATTCCCACTGCAGGGTCGACTTGCACGCGGATGATCGTGTCCGGCTTCGAGTGCGCGATTTCCTCGATGTCCATGCCGCCGGCGGCCGAGGCGACGACGACGATGCGCTCGGCGGCGCGGTCCATCACGAAGGAGAGGTAGATCTCCTTGTCGATGTCAGTCGCTTCCTCGATGTAGAGGCGCGAGACGAGCTTACCCTGAGGCCCTGTCTGGATGGTGACGAGGCGCTTGCCGAGGAGGCTTTCGGCGGCCTCCTCGAGTTCGTCGTCCGACCGGCAGAGCTTGATGCCGCCGGCCTTGCCGCGCGCGCCGGAGTGGATCTGAGCTTTTACCACCCACTTCGAACCACCGATATCGTTGGCGCGATAGACGGCCTGCTCGGGGCTGTATGCGAGGCCGCCGCGCGGAACCGAAACGCCGAACTTCGAGAGCAGTTCTTTCGCCTGATACTCGTGAATGTCCATGGATGGACCTCCTCAATCCATTCGCCTCATCAGCGAGGCTTACTGCTTTGCGGATCCTGCGATCTTCTCGGCCACGACGATGATGTTCTTCGCCATCTTCTCGGAGGCGGCGTCGATCATCTTGCCGTCGAGCGAAGCGGCGCCTTTGCCCTGAGCTTCGGCTTCCTTCAGTGCGGCGAGGATGCGCTTCGCCTTCTCGACTTCCGCGGCGGTCGGCGAGAACACGGCGTTCGCGAGCTCGATCTGCGAGGGGTGGATCGCCCACTTGCCTTCGATGCCGAGAGCGGCGGCGCGCTTGGCGCCGGCGGTGTAGCCTGCGGGATCGGAGAAGTCACCGAACGGACCGTCAATCGGGCGGAGGCCGTAGGCGCGGCAGGCGACCGTCATGCGCGAGAGCGCGAAGTGCCACTGGTCGCCAGGATAGTCGGGGTTCAGGCCGCCGATGACGACGGTGCGGGCCTTGTTGAAGGCAGCGTAGTCGGCGACGCCGAAGTGCATGGCCTCGAGGCGGCTGTTGGCGGACGCGATCGCTTCGACGTTGGCCATGCCGAGCGGCGTCTCGATCAGGGCTTCCATGCCGATGCGATTGGTGAAGCCCTTGGCGACCTCGATCTGGCTGACGAAACTTTCGATCGCGTAGACGTCTGCCGGAACGCCGACCTTCGGAATAAGGATCGTGTCGAGCTTGGAGCCCGCCTTCTCGACGATGTCGACGACGTCGCGGCAGCAGTAGTGCGTGTCGAGGCCGTTAATGCGGACCGACACCGTCTTGCCGGCGGCCTTCCAGTCCATATCGTTCAAGGCCTGGATGATGTTCTTGCGCGCCTGCTCCTTATCGGGCGGGGCGACAGCGTCCTCGCAGTCGAGGAACACGTAGTCGGCGGCGGAGACGATCGCCTTCTCGATCATCGTCGGGTTCGAACCCGGAACGGCGAGTTCGGAGCGCTGCAGGCGCTGCTTGCGAAGCGGATAGAGGGTGTAGCTCATCGGATGCGTTCCTGTTTTTGGATCTCGGGTCGAACAGACGAAACCCTGCGCCGGCTCTCGTGTCCGTGCGTTTCACGGTTTCGCCCAAATGGAAGCGGCGGCGCCCTTTCGGACGCCGCCGGCTGATCAGGCGGCCTTTGCCATGGCCGGCTTGGTGGCGGTCGAGCGGAAGAACTCCGCGGCAGCGCCGGTGCCCGAGCCGGGCTTGATCTTCACGCCGCAATCGAGGAGCGCCATCTCGACGCCGAAGAGCGCGCCGCCGACCATGACCTCGTCGAGTGCGCCGAGGTGGCCGATGCGGAACACCTTGCCGGCGACCTTGTTGAGGCCGACGCCGAGCGAGACGTTGTAGCGGTAGTAAGCCGTCTTCACGACGTTCGCACTATCGATGCCTTCGGGAACCAGGATCGCCGACACGGTGTCGGAATACCACTTCGGTTCCTTGGCGCAGAGCTTCAGACCCCAGGCTTCCACGGCGGCGCGCACGCCCTTGGCGAGGCGCGTGTGGCGGGCAAACACGTTGTCGAGGCCCTCGGCGAGGAGCATGTCTGTCGAGCAGCGGAGACCGCGGATCAACTGCGTCGCAGGCGTATAAGGGAAGTAGCCGAGGTCATTGGTCTTGATCATGTCCTCGAAGGAGAAGAAGCAACGGTTCATGCGGCCGGGCTGCTTGTTGGCGTCGAGCGCCTTCTGGCTGACGGCGAGAATGCCGAGTCCGGTCGGCAGCATGAAGCCCTTCTGCGAGCCCGAGACGCAGCAGTCGACACCCCATTCGCCCATACGCATATCGAGCGAGGCGACTGACGAAACACCGTCGACCATCAGAAGTGCGGGATGCTTCGCCGCGTCGAGCGCCTTGCGGACGCCGGCGATGTCGGAGGAAACGCCGGTTGCGGTCTCGTTCTGTGTCGCGAACACGGCCTTGATCTGGTGTGCGGTGTCCTTCGCGAGGATGTCGGCGTACTTCTCGAGCGGCACGCCCGTGCCCCACTCCTCGTCACAGAGGATCACCTTGAGGCCGAGACGTTCGGCCATGTCCACCCACAGAAGCGAGAACTGGCCAAAGCGGCTCATGAGAACAGTATCGCCGACGGCGAGCGTGTTCGTGATCGCCGATTCCCAAGCGCCCGTGCCCGACGAGGGGAAAATGAAGACGCGGCCGTCTTTCATCTTGAAGACCTTCTTCAGGTCCTCGAACAGCGGCAGCGTGAGCTTCGGGAACTCCGGAGACCGCATATCCTCCATGGCCAGGTTCATGGACATCCGCACGGCGTCGGGGATGTTCGTCGGGCCGGGAATGAAAAGATGCGGGGTCACGGTCATGATCGGGTTCCTCCAGTTGTTTTGAGCGAGTGCGTCGCGCCGCAATCAACCCTTGGGGCTTCGCGCTATCGGAGCCATGTCGGAGCGGCGGGTGAACGAAGACGGCGTCGGGGCGTGGCGATACCCCCCGTGTCCCCCACGTGAGGTCGTCTCTCCCGACGCGCGGCACCATTCATGAAGACTTAAGGGGTCACAATACCCGCGAGGTGAGAAAAGCGTCTCTCCTGGGTAGGGTGATGACCGGTGCCGGGCGGCGGCGAACTACCCGATGGGGTGGCGATTGTCTACCCGGCAGACGTCTCGGGATGTTGCGTCTGCGCGCGGGGAACCTTCGACATATAGAGCGCGACGGCCATGGCGCGGTTGTTGACGCCGAGCTTATCGTAGAGGTTCTTTAGATGGTATTTGACGGTGTTGCGCGAGATGCCGATGCGCGAGGCGATCTGGAGATTGCTCCAACCGTTGGCCAGGGCCGCGAGCAACTCACGCTCGCGCGCCGTCAGCATCTCGAGGGGGTCCTGCGCGAGGGTGTCGAGATCGACGTAGGGGAAACAAAGCCGGCCGCGCGCGACCCATGAGATCGTGTCGAGCAAGACAGGCGGTTCGTCGCTCTTCGAGATGAAGCCCCAGGCGCCGGCCTTTATCGTCTGGCGCAGAACGTCGGATGCCGGCTCGCCGGTATAGATGATGACGCGCGTCGAAACCTGCCGGCGCTTCAGCACTTCCAGCACGTCGCCGCCGGTCATGTCGGGCAGCGCCCAACCGATGAGGCCGATCTCGATCGGCTCGCGCATCGTTTGTGCGATGAACGCGCCGCCGGTCGCGACGGTACCCGACAGGTCGAAGCGGCCGTCGCGCGTGATGATCTCGGACAGTCCGGTTCGCACCACGGGGTTCTTGTCGGCGACGAGAACGCGCGGCTTCTGCGTGCCGGCACGAACGACTGCAGATGGAAGGTCGGACTTCATTCCGGTCCTCCCTTCGCCCATTGCCGCATGTCGGCCGTCCCGCATCTGTGTGCCGCTTCGTGTTCCTGGATCCGCCGTACCATCTCGTTACTCGTCATCGTGCCGGGATCGTGCCTTCGATCGTCGTCAGGCTTCCGTCGGTCAGGGGACCGGTGGTCGGCAGTCCACGGGTTCACTCCGTTGTCAATTGGGCGGCGACCTACCCATTAGTATAGGCCAACCGTTACGTTTGTGCGCGGTCGTTTGTCAAATCCCGACTACAAATCATCTCGGGAATGCCCCCGGCGCGGCGAAGGGACGAGCGTCCAGCGTGTGAGGCGTGGTCTCTCGGGCCGACAGCCCTGGTCAGGACCGCTGCCGGTGGCGCTTCTGGCGCTGGAGCCGCATCTCGCGGTCATATAGGATCTCGCCACCGGGGACGCGAATGTCGCGCACGAGTTCCAGGACATGGCGGCCGGGAGCAGGTGTCGTCAGCGAAACGCCGATCGCGGCCAGCGCCGAGGCCGGGATGCCAGATGCCGCGAGCAGGATGGGGTCGACATTCAAGAAGCCGCCTTCCGCGCTCAAGATCGCGAGTGAAACGATCGAGAATCCCGTGGAAAGCCCCGCGATGCATCCGTAGGCGTTCAAGCGCTTCCACCATATGGACAGCACGAGGATGGGGAACAGTGACGCGCCCGAGAACGCAAGTGCGAAATAGGTGAGGCGGAACGGGTCAGACGAGACCGTCGCGGCGGCCAGCGCGCCGATCGCGAGGGCGAGGCCGATGCCGATCCGGCTCGCATGAATGCGGACGGCGCCCTCAGGGGGCTCCCAGGTCAGGCCGAAGATCAAATCCTCGCCGAAGGTGCTGCCGAGCGAGACGACGGCGGCGCCAGCGGCGGCGAGGCCGGCCGCGACGACGCCGACGAGCGACAGATTGAGCAGCATTTCGGGGAGGCCAGCGGCGATTGGGAGGCTCAGGAGAATGCCGTTCCGATCAAACGCGAAACTCGAAACCCTGAAGCGAGACGATTCCTCATTGATCGTCGCGAGCCCGCGCGTCACGAGTTCGGATAACCATGCCGGAACGGCCGCGGGACCGGGGGCCGAGATGACATCCATCACATAGTCCCGGAAGAAGACGGCGATCGACGCCGCCGTCAGCATGGAAATGCCGAACGTGAATGTCGCCCAGCCGAGGGTTTTTCGCGCTTCATAGACGCCGGGTGTCGATGCCAAGCGCGGCAGCAGCCAGGGTGCGGCCGCCACTCCGGCAAGCGAGGTCATCGTCACCATCACGAATGCCGATGGACCGACCAGGCCGAAGGCGTCCGCGAACCGCTTCGACATCTCGTGAAGCCCCTGTCCCGGAAGGTCGAAGGCCAGGGTCGGTGGAATGATGTAGGGCAGTCCCTGCGCGGCCTCGACCCGGCCGATGGCACGGAGTACGGGGCCATTGGTCAGTTGTGGGAGAGGCAACGTGGTCACAAGGCCGGCGACGATAGCGACGGGCACGACGAGTGCGACGAATGCCGCCAGCCCCTGCGCGACGGACGCCCAGGTGAGGGACCGCATGCCACCGGGCACAAGGGTCAGCGCCAGGATCACGGCGAGCAGGACGGCCATGGTTGCGCGCGACTGCCCCGTGAGCCAGCTTGCGGCTTCGGCCGCCAGTCGCAGTTCGGCCGTCAGAAGCATGAGGATGGGAACGGACAGGATCGCGGCGGACAGGAGCCGCAGAGGACGGCTGTCGAAGCGGCGGCCGAGATAGCTCGGGACCGTGAAGGTGCCGAATTTTCTCAGGAACGGCGCCAGCATCACCGCCATCACGACGAAGCCGGCGAGCGCACCGATGGCGAGACAGAGGGCGTCGAAGCCGGCGAAGAACAGCATCCCAGTCAGGACGACGGTTCCGGTTGCGCCGAACGCCGCCGTCGCGAGGGTAAAGCCGTTGTAGAAGGCCGGGACGCGGCGCCCGGCTGCGAAAAAGTCGAGCGCGTCATTGGTCAATCCGCCCGCGCCGATCACGCCATAGAGCGCCAGGGGGCAGAGCAGCATCGCCCAAGCCAGCGTCAGGCGGCCGACGCCTAGCCCCTCGAAAATGAGGGTCAGGAGCGCGATGGCCATGAAGAGACTGAGGAATATGCCGAGATAGATTCCCAGTCGCGGATTGATGCTGCGCTGGGGCCGGACCATTGCCATGCTCGTGAGCCTCGAGTTCGTGATGGTGGCGCTGGATCGTGGCGCTTGATCGAGGCGCTTGATCGAGGCGCTGGCCGATCGGCTCAGTTGTCTTCGTGTGCGCCGTGCCAGTGGTCGATGGCATCCTGCTGGCTGACGAACGTCGCCACGATGACAACGGCAATCAGGACGAGGCCGTGGGCCGCCAGGAAGTAGCCGAGCGGGAAGCCGAGAAATTTGTTCGCGTTGAGCTTGTCGGCATAGAGCGGCAGGATGATCGTCACTGCCAGGAACGGCACGAGGCTCGCGAGCATCTGCCATTTGGTGTGCCGCCAGTAGGGCTTTCGTTCTTTCCGCTCGATCATCGGATTTCCAGACGCTCCTCATGGCTGGCTGCGTTTCGATCGACACGGCGGCCGGGCCGGCCGCCGACACCGCTTCCATGCCATGGGCATCCTTGCGCCGCCAGTATGGTGCGAAAAGGGCCACGGGCGTTGCGCCACCCGCGGGCCCTGACCCACCGGGATTGGTGTCGTTCCGGTTAAGCTTCTTTCCGGGAACGCGCGTATTGCCCGCATGCGGATCAGCTTCTAGACTCGTGCTACCTCGCTCAACTTTCTGGGGAAAATCGTTGCGAGGGTCGCCTGCGGCGGCAGGGTTCCGGCGCCGCGGGTTCGCGCCATCTGAGGTGCGATCGGATCGGGACCATCACAAGGGACGTCACCTCATGGCCATTCTGCAGGAGTTCAAAGATTTCGCGATGCGCGGCAACGTCGTCGACCTCGCGGTCGGCGTCATCATGGGTGCCGCGTTCGCGCCGATTGTTTCGACCCTTGTCGACAACATCGTCATGCCACCGATCGGCTATCTGATGGCCGGGGTCGATTTCTCCAGCCTCGCGGTCGTTCTGCCGACGCCGACGGGCGACGGCGTGCCGATCAAGTACGGACTCTTCCTCAACGCGCTGATCAAGTTCCTCATCACCGCGTTCGCGATCTTCATGCTCGTCAAGGCGCTCAATTCTATGAAGAAGCCCGCGCCCGCCGCCGCACCGCCGCCGCCTTCGCCGTCCGAGGTCTATCTCAAGGAGATCCGCGACGCGCTCGTGAAGAAATAGTCCTCGATCCGGTTATGTCGTCGGCAATAGCACGGCGATCGCGCCCCGCGGTAACGCGGGGCGCTGTCGTTTGTGGTCAGCGCTATGAGCAGCTTCCACCACCCAGAACGCAGAACTTCGCGCAATGGGCGTGGCAGAGCTTGACCGCGCCGCGGTCGAACATACCGCCGTGCGCTTCCGCGGCGGCGGCGAGCGTCTCGCCCATCTCGAAGCGGCTCTCGTAGGGAAGCAACGTGCATGGAAGCACGACCGGTCTGTCGGCGCCCTTGCGCTTCACGACCATGCGTGAGGAGGCGCACATGACGTCGCGTGTTGACTTGCCGAGTATGCCCCAGCAGGCTTCAGTGATTTCCGGCACATCGTGGCTGCCGTCCATCTCTGGGAATATCACAAGCTGGCTCGTGTCTCGAGCGTCGAGGCTCCAGCCGCGCGCATCGGAGAGGCGCTGGTATCCTTCCAAGGCCTCCTCGCGATTTTCCCGCCATAGCGACCGGCCGGCGATCGCGACATGGAAGCCGTGCGCGACGAGCCAGTCGATGCCGTCTACGGTTTTCTCAAAGGAGCCTTCCCCACGCTCCTCGTCATGGCGCGCGCGGTCATGGTGGTCGAGGCTCACGCGCAGAGTCATCCGATCGACGGCGCGTTCGCGGAGGGCGAGAAGCCCGTCCGCGATGCGTGGCCGACGCATCGGCTGCATGGCGTTCGTCAGTACGAGGACGCGCAGACCGAGATCGAGCGTGCCGCCGATCATCTCCAGGATTTCGGGATTGAGGAACGGCTCGCCGCCCGTGAACCCGATCTCGACGGCGCCCATCGTCTTCGCTTCACGGATGAAGCTCATGGCCTCGGCGGCTGTCAGATAGACGAGGCTGTCATTGGTCGGGCTCGATAGGATGTAGCAGTTGCGGCACGTGATGTTACAGAGCGTGCCGGTGTTGATCCAAAGCGTCTCGAGTTTCCAGAGTGGGACACTTGCGCGGGTTTCGCCCTTCGCCGTGCGGTCCGGGTCGGAGAACTTTTCCAGGTTATTGTCCGTGGACTTATCTACGGACTGGCCGGTCTCATCTTCGAGTTGCACTGGGCTTCCTTCACAGTCCGCGGTCCCTTCGAGGCCTCGACGGAACGCTGCGACTGTCACATCCGCTGTGCGATGCTTCAAGTCCCGGCACTGCGATGACGTTTTGCCCTCGCCGTCACTTACGCTCCGGTGCGGGGGCGGGTTTCGGGCGACCTTCCGCGGCGGAATTGGGTGTGCTATCGGGTTCGGAGATGCGGGCGTAGTTCAATGGTAGAACGGCAGCTTCCCAAGCTGCATACGAGGGTTCGATTCCCTTCGCCCGCTCCATCATCCAGCGAATTCCGATCACGAAGCCGAGGGCGCTTGCTGCTCTACCGGGAAATGGCGGCCGGGTGCGTGCGCGGTTTTTCGCCAGCGCTGGGGGGCTACGACGAGTTCGATCAGCGCGCGATAGGCGGCCGCCGAAATCAGGAGCCAGTAGATGGGCAACGTCCATGCCGTCGCGAACAGGTCGGAGAAGCCACGCCGCTTCGCTGCAAGGAGCGAGAGCGCGATCGAAACCGCATAGGCCGCGAGCAGGTTCGACAGGCCGACGAGCCAGAGCACCAGGGACACATTGTCCGCGGGCGGCGCCAGAAACGTGCCGTTCGTCGCTGTGACCCATAGTGCCGCGACGTAGGCCCAGGGATGAACGAGGGCCGACACGATCACGCCGCCCATCAGCACATTGAGACCGAGGAACGGCCAAATACCCATTTCGCGGCAGGTCCGCGCGGGGTTCCGTGTGTGAACCAAAAAGGTCTGCATCCAGCCCTTGAGCCATCGGATTCGTTGACCCATCCAGATCGACAGGCGCGGCGGGGCCTCCTCCCAAGTCGTCGAGGGCAGCATGTCGACTTGGAAGCCCGAGCGGAGGAGACGAATGCCGAGGTCGGCATCCTCGGTGACGTTGTAGGGGTCCCAACCGCCGACCGCGATGAGGACATCGCGCGGAAAGTGATTGGAGGTTCCGCCTAGGGGTACGGGCAGTGCGAACGACTTCAGAGCGGGCAGGATGGCATCGAAGAGTGCGGTGTATTCCAATGCGAACTGACGGGTCAGCCAGTTGGCGTTGCGATTGTAGATGTTGAGCCGTGCTTGCAGGCAGCCGAGCCGCGGTCCGCCTGAGCGGAACGCGGCGACCGCCCGGCGCAATTGATCGGGTTCGGGAAGGTCTTCGGCGTCGTAGACGACAACGTAGGTCCCGCGCGCGTAGGCCAGTGCGCGCATCAAGGCGTGGGGCTTTGTCTGTGGATTGCTTCGTTCGAGGGTCAGCACGCGGAAGCCGGGCGGCAACACGGCGCGTGCCAGAGCCGCGGCGGTTTCGTAGTCCCCGGCCTCGATCGCGAACAGGACCTCGCGCCGGTCGGCGGGATAGTCGATGGCCGCGAGTGCCGCCAGAAGTTCGTCGACGACGCCGGCTTCGCGATACAGCGGTACGATGATCGAGTAGAAAGGCCAGCCGCCATTTGCTTTCGGATCGGCGTCGCCGATCGGCGACGGTGTCGAAGGTTGGGTCGATGCGGCGGAGAGGTGCGCCAGGGCCGCCCAGCGGATCACGATGATGCACAGAAATACGGGGCCGAGAGCGGCCGTCACGACCAGCAGGAGGACCTCGAGGCCGTGCATCAGCAATGTGGCGGATAGGGTGGTCACAACGAGGAGAAGAGCCAGCCTCTGCCAGAGCACGAGCGGTCCATGGGCTGACAGATGCGGGGGGAGTGCATCCAGCATCTCAGCCGGTGCCGCCTTGAAGTGGCAATCGTGGGCGGCGATAAGCGGGGGAGAGTCGATCTCGATCCTGTCGGTAACAAAAACTAGGCCGCCAAACCGATCGACGTCGGCGGCCTTCTTTCGGCGATAATCATCGACCCCAACAGACACCATGATGCCGGCCCCCCTCGGCGAGCGCGAGCCCAAGAATGTCTGCTTACGAACGAAAATTCCAGATGTCCCTTTCCGCGAGCGAGCCCCTACCCGGGTTGCGGAACCGTTGGTTGACCGTGGCGCTGGCCGTTCTCTCGATTGTCGCGATGGTTGCGTTCGGCGGCGACCCGGTCAGAGCGCAAAGTCCGGCCGATGACGCGGCCAGTCCGGCCGAGCCTCAGCCGCCGAAGCGGGTCGTCATCCGCTTCCTGACCGAAGGCGATTTCCCGCCGTTCAACTATCTCGACGACGACGGTGTTCTGTCGGGGTTCAATGTCGATCTCGCGCGGGCCCTCTGTGCGGAAGCGGGAGCGGCCTGCGATATCAAGGTGCGTCCGTGGGACGAGCTTCTGATCGCGTTGCGGCGAGGGGACGCGGACGCCGTGATCGCCGCCCACAACGTCTCGGCGCGTCTGCTCGGGGAGGTCGAGTTCACGGATCGCTATTTCTACACGCCCGGCCGGTTTGTTGCGCTCAACGAGGTGCCGGACATCGAAATCAACCCCGAGACGCTTGACGGAAAATCCATAGCGGTTGCGCGGGGCAGTGCGCATGAGGCCTTCATCAAGGCATTCTTCCGGCAGAGCCGTGTGCAACCCTACGAGACGAGTGAACTGGCGCGCGAGGCGTTGCAGCAGGGCCGTGTGGATTTCGTATTCGACGACGGAATTAGTCTCGCGTTCTGGCTCAACGGGACGCTGTCGCGGCGGTGCTGCGGGTTCCGCGGTGGTCCATTCCTCGAGCCCAAATATTTCGGTGACGGCCTCGCGATCGCCGTGCCGCGGAACGATCCGCAAATCCGCCTGATCCTCAACGAAGCGCTTCAGCGACTTCGCGCCAACGGCCGGTTCGAGGAACTCGTGGCGCGCTACTTCCCGCATCGCGTGCTTTAGGCCCGGCTTCTTCTTTCGCGGCATCTTTCGGATCGGGAAAATCGTGGCGTGTAAACCATAACGTCGCCGCGAAGCGCCATGCCGCATGGGACTGTCACACGGCTGTGACGTGAATCTTCTTGGAAGATCAGACTCTCAGGTCGCGAGGCGAGACCTCGGACATCCCGGAGACTGGCACCAGGAGACAGACCCTAGGAGACGGGCCCCATGGAGATCGAACCGATCCGCCATCGCACGCTGTTCCTGTCCGACGTGCATCTCGGTACGAGAGCCTGTCAGGCCGAGCTTCTTCTGGACTTTCTGAAGCACCACGACGCCGACACCATCTACCTCGTGGGCGACATCGTCGATTTCTGGAAAGTCCGGCGCGGAACGAACTGGCCGCAGGCGCACAACGACGTCATTCAGAAGCTGTTGCGCAAGGCCCGCAAGGGAACGCGCATCGTCTATGTGCCCGGCAATCATGACGAGGGTCTTCGCGATTATTGCGGGATGCATTTCGGGGCGATCGAGATCGAACGCCAGACCGCGCATACGACGGCGGACGGGCGGCGGTTCCTCATCCTCCATGGCGACGAATACGACGTCGTCGTGCGCTATGCCCGCTGGCTCGCGTTCCTCGGCGATCACGGCTATACGTTCGCGCTCTGGTTGAATCAGCCGCTCAATTTTCTGCGCCGGCGCCTCGGCCTCGGCTATTGGTCGCTGTCGGCATACCTCAAATACCGGGTCAAGTCGGCGGTCAATTTCATCGGCGAATTCGAGAGAAATCTCGCCGACGAGGCCAAGCGGCAGGGTGCTGCAGGCGTCATCTGTGGGCATATTCATCATGCGGCCTCGCGGGATATCGACGGCGTGCAATACGTGAACACAGGCGATTGGGTCGAAAGCTGCACGGCGGTCGTCGAGAGTGACACGGGGCAGCTTGAAATCATCCGCTGGCGCCCGTCCTACGAAGCGCGTATGCTTCCCGCTCAACCTCGGCGCGCTGCACTGAAGGCCGCTTGATGCGGGTTTTGATCGTCACGGACGCCTGGCGTCCCCAGGTCAACGGCGTCGTTCGCACCTACGAGCACCTGGAGCGTGCCGCGGCTGCGATCGGCGACGAGATCGTGTTCCTGACGCCGAACGACTACAACACGGTCCCCTGCCCAACATACCCGGAGATCCGGCTCGCCGTTCCGGGCTTCAAGAGGACGCGGCAGCGGATCGACGAGCTTCGCGCCGACGCCATTCACATCGCCACGGAAGGTCCCGTCGGCTGGATGGCGCGGGCGGTCTGCCGCCAACGCGGCCTTCCATTCACGACGTCGTTCCATACGCGCTTCCCCGAATACTTGAAAGCCCGGTTCGGGTTGCCGCTCGCGTGGACCTATTGGTTCCAGCGGCATTTCCACAATGCAGCGGCCGGCACCATGGTCGCGACCGCGAGCTTGGCCGGCGAACTTCGCTCGAGGGGGTTCCGGCGGATCGAAGCGTGGACGCGCGGCGTCGACACCGAGCTGTTCCGGCCAAGGCCAGTCCGCAATTTCGGATCTGATCCGGTCTTTCTCTATGTTGGCCGCGTGGCACTCGAGAAAAACATCGAAGCGTTCCTGTCGCTCGATCTCGCCGGGCGCAAGGTCGTGGTCGGAGACGGACCGCAACTCGCGCAGTTGAAGGCGCGCTTCCCTGACGTGATCTTCACCGGGGCGCTCTGCGGCGAGGCGCTCGCGGAGTCCTATGCCTCGGCCGACGTCTTCGTTTTCCCGAGCAAGACCGATACGTTCGGAATCGTTCTTCTCGAAGCGATGGCATCAGGGCTGCCGGTCGCGGCCTATCCGGTCACCGGGCCACTCGATGTGATCGAGCCGGGGCGGACGGGTGTGCTGCACCAGGATCTGGCAACGGCTGCGCATGCGGCGCTCGCGCTCGATCGTGAGGCCATTCGCGATGCGGCGATCGATTTCAGCTGGTCCACGACATACGAGCAGTTCGTTGGCAATATTCTCGAAGCCCGCCGGCGCGTCGGCGCCTCGGTGCCCAGAACCGCGGCCCTCGCGAAAAAGCGCAAGATCGGCCGACGGGCGCGGGCGCCCGGGACGGCCCGCCCGCTTTGACGGGTTGTAGGCTCGACCTTCGAAGAGTTGTCATGATGGCTGACGGACGATTGTCCGGCGCGCTGCGAATTGCGCTCAGCGGCCGCCGCGGCGCTGGCCGCCTTGCGATCCACCCGACGATGGCGGCGGGGCACCGCGCGTGTCCTTGTGGCGGAAGTTGATCCGGCCCTTGGTCAGATCGTAAGGTGTCATCTCGATGGTGACTTTGTCGCCGGCCAGGATGCGAATGCGGTTCTTCTTCATGCGGCCGGACGTGTAGGCGACGACCTCGTGGCCGTTGTCCAGCTTCACGCGGCAGCGGGCGTCGGGCAGCACCTCGACGACCACGCCTTCGAACTCGAGCATTTCTTCCTTAGCCATACGATGTCCTTCGGCTCCCGGTCTGGCGCGCCGTATAAAGTGAAATGGGGAGCAGATGCAATCTGCTCCCCAGAACAGTTCCGTGGTTCCGACCCGATCAGAGCGGGCGCAGGTTGATCGCAGCAATCTTGCCGTTGCGACCGCGCTCGGTCTCGAACGAGATCTTCTGCCCCTCACGGAGAGAGGAAAGGCCGGCGCGCTCGACAGCCGAGATGTGAACGAAAACGTCGTTCCCACCTTCATCCGGCTGAATGAACCCATAACCCTTCTGCCCGTTGAACCATTTCACGGTACCAGTCGACATCTATGCCTCCAAAGCATCAGTGTGTTGCTCGCGGGCTCTGAGCCCGGGAGCGGCCATCAAATCGCGCGTTGGAGACGTCTAGTGTCAGCGTCGTGGAACGGGCTGTCTCAGAGTAAGCCAAGGCGTGTTCGATCGCGACTATATGGACCGAACGCATCGTCAACGCAAGGACGAAGCAGAATGTCCATTGTAACAAAGGTGCGAGGATATATGCTTTTTTTCGGGCTTTCTTCCCTAGACCCGCAGTATTGATGCGCACCCGGAGCGACGGGACGGCCGGGTCATCCCCAGCCGGCTCATGTGGTTGCCGCCTCGCACTTCCGACGACGTCGCAAGTTGGCCGCCAGGCGCTCGACGATGGTTGATTCTTTCTCCCGGCCCGCCTATAAGCCTCGCCGGAGCCGCCCGGCGGGGCATGCCGTGGCGGCTTTCATGCTTAGACCAATAGCCAATTCGGGCGCCGATGCCGGTGCCTCGGGCGGGTGTGGGTGAGGCAACTCATCCCGACGCATCGGGGTCAAGGTCGCATCGGCCGTTGCCGTTCCTTCGGGATCGGACCGTCGGCTGACAAGAAAGGACGAGCGAAATGCCCAAGTTGAAGACCAAGAGCGGCGCGAAAAAGCGCTTCAAGTTCACTGGCACTGGTAAGGTCAAGGCGGCTGCCGCCGGCAAACGCCACGGCATGATCAAGCGTCATTCGAAGTTCATCCGGACCGCACGCGGGACGATGGTACTCGACGACAGCGACGCGAAGATCGTCAAAAAGTACATGCCGTACAGCAGGTAACGACACCGGTGCGAACTCCGCACCCGTCGATCTGTGTCTGCCTCAACCCGACTGAACTGGAGCAAGTCCCATGGCTCGCGTCAAACGCGGCGTCACCGCTCACGCCAAGCACAAGAAAGTCATTAAGGCCGCGAAGGGCTATTACGGCCGTCGCAAGAACACGATCCGCGTCGCCAAGCAGGCGGTCGAGAAGGCGATGCAGTACGCCTATCGCGACCGCAAGGTGAAGAAGCGGACGTTCCGCGCCCTCTGGATCCAGCGTATCAACGCCGCGGTCCGCGAACACGGGATGACCTACGGCCGCTTCATCGACGGACTCAATAAGGCCGGCATCGAGATCGACCGGAAGGTTCTCGCCGATCTCGCGGTTCACGATGCCGTGGCGTTCAAGGCCATCGTCGACCAGGCCGCGAAGGCTGCCGGTTCGTCGGCCGCGGCCTGAGACGAGGCGGACCCGAGACTACCGTCGGATGCGCGCGGCGCTATCGTGCCGCGCACGCCGTTCGGCGACATGGGCACCCGCACGCGCCCCCGGCGCCAATCGCTCTTGTCGCCCCTGGTTGACCCGGGCCGCGCAGGCGCTTAACCGCTTGCGGGGCCGATCGCGCGTGGGCGCGAAGCGCGCGAGGAGCATTCGATCATGACGACCGCGACCGTCGATCTCGACGCGCTGGAACAGGCTATTCTTGCGGACGTCTCGTCTGCCGCCGATCTCGCTTCGCTGGACACGGTCCGGGTGAACGCGGTCGGAAAGAAGGGGCGCATCTCCGATCTGATGGCGATGCTCGGCAAATTGCCTGCGGACGAGCGAAAGTCGTTCGGCGCGACGGTCAACGCCTTGAAGTTGCGCGTGAGCGATGCACTCGACGCTCGCAAATCCGTGCTCGAAGCAGAAGCGATCGCGCGTCGTCTCGAGACCGAGCGGTCGGATGTCACGCTTCCTGTCCGCCGTGGCGCGGAAAGCGAGGGCCGTATCCATCCGGTGAGCCAGGTGCTCGAGGAGTGCATCGAGATCTTCGCCGATCTCGGGTTCTCGGTTGCCGAGGGGCCGGATATCGAGACGGACGATCTCAACTTCACGAAGCTCAATATTCCCGCCGAGCATCCGGCACGGCAGGAACACGACACGTTCTATTTCCATCCGCGCGCTGACGGTTCGCGGCTCCTGCTTCGGACGCATACGAGCCCGGTGCAGGTCCGCACGATGACGCAGACGAAGCCGCCGATCCGCGTGATCGCGCCAGGCCGCGTCTATCGGTGCGATAGCGACCAGACTCACACGCCGATGTTTCACCAGATCGAGGGACTGGTGATCGACGAGTCGACGCATATGGGTCATTTGAAGTGGGTGCTCGAAGAGTTCGCCAAAGCCTTCTTCGAGGTCGACGAAGTGAAGATGCGGTTCCGCGCGTCGCACTTCCCGTTCACCGAACCTTCGATGGAAGTCGACATCGACGCGGCGGCTATCGGGAAGCCGGGGCAATGGCTCGAAATTCTCGGATGCGGAATGGTGCATCCCAAGGTGCTTGCGAACTGCGGACTTGATCCTGACAGGTATCAGGGTTTCGCGTTCGGCATGGGACTCGATCGCATCACGATGCTGAAGTACGGCATTCCGGACCTGCGTGCGTTCTTCTCGGCCGACATGCGCTGGCTCGGGCATTACGGCTTCTCCGTGCTCGACGTGCCGACGCTCGGCGGCGGATTATCGAGCTAGGTGGCCGGGATCGGGAGCATTCTGCATGTCCCTCGCCTTACCACTTGTCGTCATGGTCGTCGCACTCATGACCGCGTGGGTCTTCGGCCGTGTCGCCCGGGGCCGGCCGGTTCCGGTGCAGCAGACGATTGCCGCGTTCGGTGTCATGGTCTTGATGCTTTCGCCGCTCGTCTATGATGCGACAGTCTACGACGGAACGTGCGGCGGAGGTGCGGGCGACGTCCGAGAGCCCTGTTCGCTCGCGGTCTTCCTCGCACAGCGCTTCCGCGATGGTTTTGCGTTCATGCTGGCTCCGGCACTTCTATGGGTGCTCGTCTTTCTGATGGCGCTCAATTCGCCTGCGGCTCCTTCGCGGGCCAAGTAGAACGGAACGACCGATGAAATTCACGCTCTCGTGGCTCAAGGATCACCTGAAGACGACGGCGACGGTCGATGCGATTGCCGAAAAGCTGTCGGCCATCGGTCTCGAAGTCGAGAGCGTCGACAATCCGGGCGCCAAGCTCGGGGCCTTCAAGATCGCGCGCATCGTCGAGGCGAAGCGGCATCCCAACGCCGACAAGCTCCAAGTCGTGCAGGTCGAGGTCGCAAAGGGCGAGCCGCTGATGGAAGTCGTGTGCGGCGCGCCGAACGCGCGCGTCGGTCTCGTTTCGGTTTTCGCGCCGCTCGGGACGTTCATTCCCGGCTCCGGCATCACGCTCGAAAAGAAGCCGGTGCGCGGCGTCGTCTCGAACGGAATGATGTGCTCGGAGCGGGAACTCGAACTCTCGGAGGAGAGCGACGGTATCATCGAACTGCCGGCGGAACTCGGCGATCATGTCGGTGACAGCTTCGCGAAGGTAACGGGGCTCGACGATCCCGTCTTCGAGGTGAAGCTGACGCCGAACCGGCCCGACTGCACCGGTGTGCGCGGCATCGCGCGCGATCTCGCCGCTGCGGGTCTCGGAACATTGAAGCATGAAACCCGTATTCATGGCGTCGAAGGATCGAAACCGTGCCCGGTCGACGTGAAGCTCGACTTCACGAAAGACACCGCGGATGCCTGCCCGGTGTTTGCGGTGCGGTATGTCGGTGGGGTCAAGAACGGGCCGTCGCCCGAGTGGCTGCAAAACCGTTTGAAAGCCGTTGGTCTCCGCCCGATCAACGCGCTCGTCGACGTGACGAATTACATCAGTCAGGAGCACGGCCGGCCGCTGCACGTTTATGATGCGGACAAGCTCAAGGGTGCTATCCGCGCGCGGCTCGGCAAGAGTGGGGAGTCGTTCCTCGGGCTCGACGGCAAGGACCATGCCATCGATGAGACGATGTGCGTCATCGCGGATGACGCCGGCGTTCTCGGGCTCGGCGGCATCATGGGTGGAGAGGCGTCGGGCTGCACGGAGGCGACGACCAACGTGCTCATCGAGAGCGCGTGGTTCGATCCGTCGAGAACGGCTGCAACGGGGCGCAAGGCCGGTCTCGTCACGGATGCGCGCTACCGGTTCGAACGCGGCGTCGATCCTCATTCCGTGATCCCGGGACTCGATCTCGCGACGCAGATGATCGTGAAACTCTGCCAAGGGACGCCGTCGAAGGCCAAGGTCGCCGGTAAAGAACCCGAGGCGACGCGCGCGATCGCGTTCGATCTCGGGAGGGTGGCTCGGCTGGCGGGTCTCGACATCAAGGCTGACGAGGTGAAGCGCATTCTCGAAACGCTCGGCTGCACCGTCGAAGGCAAGGGGACGGAGGTGACGGTCTCGACGCCGTCGTGGCGGCCCGATCTTCATGGCGCGGCGGATCTCGTCGAAGAAGTCGTTCGTATCGCCGGTCTCGATCGCATCCCCTCGACGCCGTTGCCGCGAATTACGGGGATCGCGAAGCCCGTTCTGACGGAACGGCAGCGCCGTGCACGGCGTGCCCGCCGCGTGCTCGCCGCGCGCGGCATGGTCGAGGCGGTGACGTGGTCGTTCCTGCCGAAGTCCCATGCCGAACATTTCGGGGGAGGTGCGGCCGACCTCGATCTCGCCAATCCGATCTCGACCGATCTCGTCTCGATGCGTCCGGGACTTCTTCCGGGACTGCTTGCTGCGGCCGCGCGCAATCAGAACCGCGGGTTCGACGATGTTGCGCTCTTCGAATTGGGCCAGGCCTATCGAAGTTCCGAAGAGACCGGGCAGACGCTCAACGCAGCGGGTCTGCGAACGGGTAGCGCGCGGGTCGCCGGTTCAGGCCGACACTGGGACGGGCAAGCGCTCGACGTGACCGCGTTCGATGCGAAGGCGGATGCGATCGCCGTGCTGTCCGCGCTCGGCATCGATCCGTCGAAGGCTCAGATCACGCGCGATGCGCCGGGCTGGTATCATCCGGGCCGGTCGGGAACGCTGCGTCTTGGTCCGAAGACTGTTCTGGCGCATTTCGGGGAGCTGCATCCGCTCACGATCGCTGCATTCGACGTCGAGGGCGCCGTCGTGGCGTTCGAAATCGTGCTCGACAGCCTGCCGCCGGAGAAGCGTAAGAGCCGGGCGCGTCCGCCGTTCGGGGCGTCGGACCTCTTGCCGGTCAAACGCGACTTCGCGTTCGTGCTCGACAAGGGTGTCGCCGCCGGCGACGTCGTCAAGGCCGTGGCGGGAGCGGACAAGGCGCTTGTGGCGGCCGTCAATGTCTTCGACCGATTCGAGGGCGGCACGCTGGCGGCCGAGGGCAAGGTTTCGCTCGCGGTCGAAGTCACGCTGCAACCGACGTCTGAGACCTTGACGGACAAGGACATCGAGTCGGTATGTCAAAAGATCATCGCTGACGTGAAGAAAGCGACGGGCGGCGAGATCCGCGGCTGACGTATCAATTCACAGACAGCGAGCGATGGAGAGAAGACCCATGTCCACGGCCAGCGAACGGATGATCGTCGTGCCGAAGCCCGATCTTCATCACATTGTCGTGGTGGGCGGCGGCGCCGGCGGATTGGAGCTTGTCACGGCGCTCGGTGACAAACTCGGCAAGCGCAAGAGGGCGGCCGTGACGCTGGTCGACCGTTCGCGGACCCACATCTGGAAGCCGCTCTATCACGAGATCGCGGCCGGCAGCATGGAAGTCGACGACCACGAACTCGAATACATGGCGCAAGGCCATTGGCATGGCTTCAAGTTCCGCTACGGCGAACTTATCGGGCTCGATCGCGCAAAGAAGCTCGTCAAGCTGGCTGCGACATTCGACGAGGACGGTCGCGAGATCACGCCGACGCGGGCGCTCGTCTACGACACCCTCGTCATTGCCATCGGATCGGTGTCGAACGACTTCGGAACACCCGGCGTTAAAGAGCATGCGATCATGCTCGACACGAAGGAGCAGGCGGAGCGGTTCAACCGGCGACTGCTCAATGCGTGTGTGCGGGCCCAAGCTCAGGAGGGGCCGGTCCGGCCGGGCCAGCTCCACGTGACGATCATCGGCGCGGGCGCGACCGGCACGGAACTTTCGGCGGAGCTGCACCGCACGGCGCGCGGCATCGCAGCGTTCGGTCTCGAGAAGATCGATCCTGAGAAGGACGTGAAGATCACACTCGTCGAAGCCGCGCCGCGGATCGTGCCGGCATTGCCGGAGCGCATCTCGAACGCCACGGCAGAGGTGCTGCGAGGCCTCGATGTCGATATCCGCACGAATTCGCGCGTGACGCGGGTTCGCGTGGATGGCGTGGAACTCGAAGGGGGCGCCTTCATTCCCTCCGAACTCGTGGTCTGGGCCGCGGGCGTCAAGGGGCCCGTCGTGCTCGGCAATCTGGATGGGCTTGAAGCGAGCCGCATGGACACGCTCGTTGTGAAGCCGACGCTTCAGACGACGAAGGACGACACCATCTTCGCCATCGGAGATTGCTGCTATCTCGTGCCTGAGGGCGAGAAATATCCGATCCCTCCGCGCGCGCAGGCGGCGCATCAGATGGCCTCTCACGTCGCCGCGCAAATCCGGGCGCAGTTCGACGGGCGGCCGCTGAAGCCGTTCAAGTACCGCGATTTCGGCTCGCTCGTGTCGCTCGGCGAATATTCGACCGTCGGCAGCCTGATGGGTTTCATCCAGGGGCGGAACATGATCGTCGAGGGCTTCTTTGCGAAGATGATGTACCTGTCGCTCTACAAGATGCATCTCTGGGCGCTGCACGGGTTCTGGAAGGTGGCGCTCGACACCGTTGCGCGCACGCTGACGCGCCGGACGGAACCGCACGTCAAACTCCATTGAGTGGTGGTGCGCTTCGGGACGAGCGCACGCGACCGCTTGCCGTGGCCGTTGGACATCGTCAGGCACCGGGTGACGGGGTTCAGGCCTTCAGAAGAAAGTCCTTGATCTCGGGCGTTTCGAATATGCGCTTCATCACGTCTTCCTCCCAGTAGCGGAGGTGTCCGCCGGGCGGCAGAGGGACGTTGACGGGGAAGCGGGGTATCGAATTCTCGATGTACGTTCCGACGTAGTCGTCGATGCGGTAGGCATTGATCCAGCGGACGTTGGGCTCGGCGGCTAGCTTCTCGAGCCGCTCCTTGAGCAAGGGATACTCGCGCGGGAAATACTGCTGATAGACGTGGGTGAAGGGTGAGCCCACCGTCACTATCGTGAGCGAACTCACGCGGTCCAGCGTGCTCTTGACCCACTCGTCCCGCATCAGGGCGTCGATCGTGATGATGGTGCCCTGGCTGTGGGCGATGATGACAAGATGAGGTTTGCTGCATGGCGCAAGCAGGTATTCGACCATCTCATCGAAGCGCTTCTCGATCCGTTCGCGCACCGGATAGCCCTGAGCGGGCTGGGTGAAGTGATTGACGACATCGAGCACGAGTTTCAGGCCGTTGGCCATGTAGGTCGAGAAGACCACGAAGACCAGGACGAACAGGATGACAGCCAGGCGGACGAACTCGGCGCCGATCGTCACCTCGTGGGGAACGCTCGGGCTGCCCATGAGCTGGGAGAGGTTCCCCTCGACGCGCGACAGAAAGTAGGTCGAGACGCCATATGTGAACAATAGGACGGCGCACGTGTAGAGCGCCGACACGATGAGGCGCGGCCAATTCGAGGCGCGCGGGCGTTCCTTCCCTTCGGCTGGTGCATAGGCACCGAGCTTGTTCTTGTTCCGGGTCGAGATCCAGACGTTGCGCGCCATGTAGATCAGCCCGAACAGGGCGGCGCAGACGACGAGGAACGCGAGGTAGGCGGTTTCGAACCAGCTGATGGGATAGGTGTCATCCAGCGTCCGCTGAACGCCATCGGGCTTCTGGTTGTTCGTCCAGACCGGCGGACAGGGGTTGCCGTCGGGGCATTGGGCCGGGCAGACCGCCTTGCCTGGAAGTGCATCCCCGATGAAGAGGCTTTGTGTGTCGCGATCCTCGAAGGCCCATTTCGCCATGCCGGGTAGTGACCTGTCCTCGAACGACTTTAGCGTCTGCACGGGGACGCAGCCGATCTTGGCGGCAATCTCCTTCTCGACGAAGCGCGAGAGCGCCGAGTGATTGGCGAGGTTCTCGGGCCAGAGCATCAGGGACAGCGCGATCCAGATCGAGACGACCGACACGACGGCGAAGATCATCGTGTTGAAACGACGTCCGAGGAAGAAGGCGACGGCGGCGTAGATCAGGAGCCCGACCGCGACGAGGGATGTCAGGATCAGCATCCAGATCGCGAGGATGATCTGAAGGACGTGAAGCAGCGCGAAAAATACGCCGATGTCGTCGGTGATCTCGATACGGGCCGGCAAGTGCCCCTGAAGGATCGTCGATTTCGCAAAATCGAGCAGGATAGCGCGAAGGCCGTCGGGAATTTCGGGCTTCCAGATACTCGCAACCATCGCCGCGGCCAGCGCGAAGGCGACGAGGATCATCGAGCCGAAGATCCACACGCCGAGCGAACGTTCCTTGAGTGCGGATGCGATGCGCGAGAGGCCGATGTAGGCCAGCAGCGTGCAAACGACGAAGCCGCCACCCGCGATCATCGCAATCTGAAGCGGCGCGGTCCACGTGCCCTGGAAGCGAACGGTGTACTCGGCCAGAAGGCCGATGCTGCTGAACACAAGGGAATCGAACGTGACGGGAAAGATCAGCACGGCAAGCGTGATGATCATGAAATAGAGCAGCCAGCTCACGATGCCTGAGAAGAAGCGGATGACGCCGGGCGTCCCGGGGCGATGGGCGGTTGCGACATTGGCGAAGAAGCGCACGCCGAAGGCTGCCATCAACATAATGCCGATTAGCGAGATGACGCCTTCCCGGTAGTAGCTGACATCGGCCCAGTGGGCCGTGCCGATCCGGACCTTGGCACCCTCCACGGAACCGCTGCGCACGTACTGGTAGCGAGCTGTGCCGGCTTCGGGAACGCTATGAATTTCGGAGTCCTGGTTGAGGTCGAACGTCGGGCGCGCCGCCTTGATGGCCTTCGCGACGGCGTCGATCATCGGCAATGGCTGGGACGTGCCGATGCCGTGCACGAGCGCGACGGCCCACGTCTTCCGATCGGAACTCTGATTCGAGTTATGGCCGAACAACATGCTCCCCCCACAACGCACGACACCGAAGGCGCATTGCATTCGGCATCGACCGAGCCGGCTATGCCGAAGTCCCTTTTCTGGAACTATCGTCCAATGTGTGTCGTAAAACAAATGCGTGTTCGTGACATTCGGCGGGGCAAAGGGTGTTTCGGTGGGCCGGATGCCAAACTCGCCATGGAAGGGGCGAATTGGGATTGTCTTATCTCGCCACGTTCATATCCCGCGCTTACGGAGGCGCAATGCTCAGTTCACAGCGGTTATCTCTCGCGGCAGTCGCATTTTTTCTCAGTGCTCCTGTCTCGGCGGACGTGGATCTTTCTGGATGGATGGCCGACGAAGAACTTCAGTCAATGTTCGGCGGGGCCGAAGTCGACGGACACTATCGCAGCGGGCGCGTTTTCGCCGAGCACTACATGGCGGGTGGTCGCGTGCTCTACAGTGAGGGGCCGGACGACATGGGTGGCCGCTGGTCGGTGACGGCCGGCACGTTCTGCACGCTCTACGACAACGACCCGTCGGGAGGCTGCTATCGGGTCAGGCGGGAGAGCGACAATTGTTTCGAGTTCTATTTCGTTGCGCGGACGGAGGAGACGGCGCGGGCCGATCCGGGTCGCCCGTCGTGGACGGCGCGGGTCTGGCTCCGTTCGCGGCCCTCGACCTGCGCGGAGAAGGTGGGCGTGTAAGAGGGCAATGGGAGCGATTGGCCGAGCCGTCTTAATCTTCTCTTAATCGCGCCGTGGGACGGTGGTCTCGTTCCGGTTCCGTTCCGAGAGTGCGTGGATGCCTCGGCTGTTCAAAATCCTGATCCTTGTCTTTTTTGCCTACGCGATCTTCACAGCTACGCCGGAACAGCAAACGCGCATTTTTGAAGGCGTACTTGCGACTAGGGACGCGGCCTTCGCCGCCTGCCAGCGGAAGGGTGCGCTTTGTACCGAAGCCATCAGCAGTCTTTACGGCGTCGTCGATCGCTCTCTCGCCGACGGTCCGGCACCGTGGCTCGACGATCCGGCCAAGCGGAAGTAGACAACCGGCAGCCTGGGGAGGCGGAAACCAAGGCGACTGCCGGGAGCTTGCCTTTCGAGCGCGCTCCGTCTGATATACTCAGACGTCGAAGAAATTGGCTCCAATGTTGATGGCAGGACTTCATGCGACAGGCGGCCTATCTGGTGTTTGCAGTTCTTGCGCTTGCGTGCGTTCAAGCATGGTCGGTCGCCGGACTCGTGGGGCCGGCACTCGCCGAGGAGCCGGCATCCGAGGAGAAGCAGGCGTTCGATGCCGCGAAGGAACTCGGTACGGTCGAAGCCTGGGACGCGTTCCTCTCGAACTATCCCAAGGGCTTCCATGCCGATCTCGCGCGTGCCTACGTCAAAAAGCTCGGTGAAGCCACACCGGCTGCGCCGGTCGCGCCGGTCGCGCCGGCCGAACCGGCCTTCGACTACCCGATGGTCGCCGGCACCTGGGGCGGGATCGTCCGCGGTGGACCGGGACCGGGCTTCGAAAAAGTTGCGAGCCTCAAGGAAGGCGAGGAAGTGACGTTGATGGGTCCGGGCGTTCCCGTGCAGCCCAACGACTATCCATGGTTCAAGATTGCGTTCCGGGACGGGGATACCACCGGCTACATGTGGGGCGGCATCCTTTGTTCGACGGGTGCGGAGCGTCCCGATCTCTTTAAGCTCTGCACGTTCACTCCCGTGCGGACCAGCGGCTCTTCGAGCGACGACGCTCAGCCGAGCACTAAAAAGTCGAGCGGCTCATCGAAGTCCAGTAAGCCATCCAAGGCGACCGTGGAGAAGCGCGCGAAGGCATCCTGCGCCGACATCGGGATGATCTATCTCAACGGCAAATGCGCGCCGAAGAAGAAATCCGAACGCGTGAAAGCCGAGAAGAACAAAAACAAGCCGTGCCCGGCGGGCATGTACCGCAATCCCTACGGACAGTGTCAGCCCAACGAAACCGGCGGATGATATCGGTTCGGCCGGGACGCGCTGTCTGCAAATCCCGGCGCAAACTGAAGGTGCGCCGTTCCGAGTTTACGCCACCAGCTTCGTCACGGCGTCGACGATGGCCTTGCCCATCTCGGTGGTGCCGACCTTGGTCATGCCGGGTTGCATGATGTCGCCCGTGCGCAGGCCGCTCGCGAGGACTGCGGCGATCGCGTTGTCGACGATGTCCGCCTCGGCTGCCATGTCGAGCGAATAGCGCAAAGCCATGCCGAACGACGCGACTGTCGCGATCGGGTTGGCGAGGCCTTTCCCGGCGATGTCGGGGGCGGAACCGTGGACCGGTTCGTAAAGCGACATTCGCTTGCCGGTCTTGGCGTCGGGCGCGCCCAGGGACGCGGAAGGCAACATGCCGAGCGAGCCCGTGCACATGGCCGCCTCGTCGGATAGCACATCGCCAAACAGGTTGTCGGTGACGATCACGTCGAACTGTTTGGGGTTGCGGACGAGCTGCATGGCGCAGTTGTCGGCGAGGATATGCTCGAGGGTGACGTCGGGCGCATAGGCCTTGTGTGTGGCGGTCACGACCTCTTTCCAGAGAACGCCGGTGCGCATCACATTGTGCTTCTCGGCGGAGTGGACCTTGTTGCCGCGCTTGCGCGCAAGATCAAAGGCGACCTTGGCGATGCGCTCGATCTCATGCGTGGTGTAGAGCTGGGTATCGACGGCGCGCTTTTCGCCGTTCTCGAGCGTCACGATTTCCTTCGGCTCGCCGAAATAGACGCCGCCGGTCAATTCGCGCACGATCATGATGTCGAGACCTTCGACCAGTTCGCGCTTCAGCGACGAGGCGTCGGCAAGCGCGGGGTAGCAGATGGCTGGCCTCAGGTTCGCGAAGAGGCCGAGATCCTTGCGGAGACGCAGGAGCCCGGCTTCCGGGCGCGCGGCATAGGGAACGCCTGCCCACTTCGGCCCGCCGACGGCACCGAAGATGACCGCATCGGCATTCTTCGCTTTCTCGACGCAGGCGTCCGTCACGGCGACGCCGTGGGCGTCATAGGCCGCGCCGCCGACGAGATCGGTTTCCGTTTCGAACTTCACGCCGTTTTTGCGCGTGTTGAAGAAAGCGATCAGCCGCTCGACCTCGGCCATCGTCTCCACGCCAATTCCATCGCCGGGGAGGAGAAGCAGTTTGTATGTCGTCATGGAGGTGGGGTACCTGTGAAGAGATTGGCGCGACGGGGGGCGGTTTGGCGAAGTGGCCGGTAGAGCTATCGCGCGGGCCCGTCAGCCGCAAGCCGTCCGGGCAGCCCTCTCGGTCGCAGGGACGGGCTGCGCCGGGCACGTCGGATGAGAAGGTTGCGAAACGTCATGGCGATGGGAACGTGGCGGCGGACGGTTGTCGTGGCCGGTCTGGTGGCCTTGGCGGTCGTCGCGGGCCGTGACGGCGCGGTCTCCGGCGAACCGTCGGGCCAAAACGTCCGTCCCGACCTCGCGCTTCCGGTCGATTGCCGCCTCGGGGAGACGTGCTTTATCCAAAGCTACGTCGATGTCGACCCAGGTCAGGGGGTCGTCGATTACGCCTGTGGCAGCGCGACCTATGAAGGGCATGACGGAACGGACTTCCGCGTTCCTTCGGCGCGGGAGGCGCGGGCCGGTGTCGCCGTGCTCGCGGCCGCGGCCGGTGTCGTCAAGGCAACGCGGGACGGCATGGTGGACCAGTTTCCGACCTCTGAAAGCCGGTCATCGATTGCCAACCGGGAATGCGGAAACGGGGTCGTTGTCGAGCATGGCGGCGGATGGGAGACCCAGTATTGCCACATGCGGTCGGGCTCGATCGCGGTCGGGAAGGGCGATCGGGTCGAGACGGGCACGCGGCTCGGACATGTGGGTTTCTCGGGACTCGCGGAATTCGCTCATCTCCATTTCACGGTTCGAAAGGACGGCGCAGCGCTCGATCCATTCCTCGGCGCGCCGCGAACGGCTGCCTGTGTCAAGGAGATGGACCCGGCGCAATCGCTGTGGTCCGCCGCTGTCGATGGTCAATTCCGTTACGCCAACGGCGAGATCCTGACCGCCGCGTTCACGGGGCGCGTGCCGAAGCTCGAGACCATCGAGGAGGACGGCGGTTTTGTCGATCCTCGTCCCGAGAGTGCCGAGCTCGTGTTCTACACGCGGCTCATGAATCTCCGAGGAGGTGATCAGGTGCGCGTAGTGGCGACGGGTCCTGAGGGCTTCGCCGTCGACAGCACGACGAAGCCGATCGAGCGCAACAAGGCCACGTTTCTCGCGTTCGGCGGAAAACGGCTCAAAGCCGCACGCTGGGCGGCCGGGACGTATCGCGGGCAGGTCCAGGTCTTGAGGGACGGGCGCGTGATCGCGGAACGCACGGGCACGTTCGAGATGCCGTGATGGCGCTATTCACCCGCCGACGAACGGCAGATCGGCAATCAGCATGTAGCCATTCGCCATGCAGACGGAGCCGAAGGTGCCTAGCAGGGCACTCGCGGCCAGGAGGGCCGTGCCCTGCGTTATGAGAGAGATCGATGCCAGAACTATCGCGATCTGCAAAAGTGCTTGCCCGTAGTCGAAATAGGGGTCCTTGCGCATGGCGACGTCGCGCTCGGCTTCGAGGCGCTTGCCTTTTTCCCAGAGCTGATCAAGCCCTTCGCGCTGGCCCTCCGGCTTTTCCGGATCTTTGGTCAAGATGTCGTCCTGATGCGCATAGTCGGCGATCTTGGCTTCTATGGCGGAGCGCGCGGTCGGCGGCAGTCCCGTCTCTGTCATGAGAAGGAATTCGAGGTCCGACTTGGCGAGGCGCAGTGTGTGCCGGCGCATGTTCTTCGCCTGGAAGAAGGCCCAGGTGTTGGATGCCTCGATGTTCTTCAAGGTTGCGTCTTTCGCGGCGTTTCCCCCGCCCATCGCGCAGATGGCGAGCATCACCGCGAGAATGCCGATATATACGCCGATCCAGCGTTCCCGGTCGCGGTCGTTCTCGGCCATGGCCTGCCGCGAGAGTTCATCCCACGCCATTGTCGCGGCCCTCGGACCCGACGAGGTCCTTCACTGCGATCGTCGCGCCGGACGGATCGAGGTTGTAGACGAGCGGCGCGGCGGTCGCGAGCTCACGCTTGATGATCTCTTCGCCGGTCAGGTTTTCGAGCCGCATGATGAGGGCTCGGAGCGAGTTTCCGTGTGCGGCGACGATCACGCGCTTGCCGCGCGCGACGACTGGCCAGATGTGGCTGTCATAGTATGGCAGCACGCGTGCGGCGGTATCCTTCAAGCTCTCGCCACCGGGAGGCGCGATGTCGTAGCTGCGGCGCCACAGCATCACGCGGTCGTCGCCGAAGCGGTCCTTGGCTTCGTCCTTATTCAATCCGGACAGCTGGCCGTAGTCGCGCTCGTTCAGGGCTTCGTCGCGTTCGGTTGGTACGTTTTTGAGGCCCATTTCGTCGAGGATGATTTCGAGCGTGTTCTGCGCGCGGCGCAACCGGCTCGTGAAGGCATGGTCGAACTGGAGGCCTTCGTTGCGCAACACGCGACCGGCCCAGCGGGCCTCGATGACGCCCTTGTCGGTCAAGTCCGGGTCGCGCCAGCCTGTGAACAGATTGAGGCGGTTCCACTCACTCTGGCCATGACGGACGAGAACGAGCGTGCGCGTCGTCGCTACGGCGTTCTTTTCGATCATCGTGCTCGTCATCAGAGCTACAGGCCCAGTACGTCGATCATGGAGTAGAGCCCGGGAGGCTTGCCCCGGCCCCAGAGTGCGGCCTTGACGGCACCTTTGGAAAAGATGCTGCGGTCCGCGGCGTGGTGGGTCAGCGAAATGATTTCGCCCGGCCCGGCAAACATGACGGTGTGATCGCCGACGACGCTGCCGCCGCGCAGGGTGGCAAATCCGATGTCGCCGCGGCGTCGCGCGCCCGTATGGCCGTCGCGCGTCCTGACGCTCGCGTCGTCGATCGCAACGCCCCGGCCTTCGGCGGCGGCCTTGCCCAATAGTAGCGCCGTTCCCGATGGTGCGTCGACCTTCATACGGTGATGCATTTCCAGGATTTCTATGTCGAAATCGGGGTCGAGGGCCGCGGCGATCTTCCGGGTCAGGGCGGCCAGAAGATTGACGCCGAAGCTCATGTTACCGGACTTGATGATGGTGGCATGGCGGGCAGCGGCGCGTATCGCTTCTTCGCCCGCGGGATCGAAGCCGGTGGTTCCGATCACGTGCACGATCCGGGCGTTCGCGGCGAGACCGGCGAACTCGATCGTCGCCTTCGGGCTCGTGAAATCGATGATTGCGTCCGACCGTGCGATCAGATCCAGCGGGTCGCTCGTCACCTTGACGCCCAAATCGGGCAGGCCGGCAAGCTGACCGAGATCGGCGCCGATTTCGGGTGCGCTGGATCTCTCGATTCCGCCCGAGAGCGCGGCGCCCGGCTCGGCCGCGATCGCGCGGACCAACTCACGGCCCATGCGGCCCGCAGCGCCCATGACGGCGATCTTCACCGGGTTCACCTCGTCCCTCAGCAGAGTGATGGCCGCGATATAGCAACACGCTCCGGGTGCGGGAAGTGCGTCAGTGGAGCGCCCGCGACACCTGCGGCGTGCTGCACTGCAACGGCAGGGAACGGCGTGGCCGGATCACTTGGCCTTTTCGGCCCGGACGATACTTTCACTAATCAGGCGCTTGGCTTCGTCCGCGTCGCCCCAATGGTCGATCTTGACCCACTTGCCGGGCTCAAGGTCCTTGTAGTGCGCGAAAAAGTGCTCGATCTGCTCGGTCGTGATCGAGGGCAGGTCAGAATAGTTCTTCACGTTCTGATAGCGCTTCGTGAGCTTGTTGCTCGGCACTGCGATGATTTTTTCGTCGCCGCCGCCGTCGTCCTCCATCACGAGCACGCCGATGGGGCGGCAGTTGATCACGGCACCCGGAACGATCGCACGGGTGTTGCAAACGAGCACGTCGATGGGGTCGCCGTCGGCGGACAGCGTGTGGGGTACGAAGCCGTAATTTCCGGGGTAGCGCATCGGCGTATAGAGGAAGCGGTCGACAATCAGCGTGCCCGACGCCTTGTCCATCTCATACTTGATCGGCTCGCCGCCGACCGGGACCTCGATGATCACGTTGATATCTTCGGGCGGAGTCTTTCCTGTCGGAATGGCTTCAATGCGCATGATGAGCCTCGGGGAAAACCTTGTTGCTGGCCGCCACGGGGCCAAGGCCGTTCTAATGGACGTTGGGAGCTTGTCCGACAACCGGCGGGGAATTGCCAGCCCGGCTTTCGTTCAACAATCAGCATTCCGTGTGGTCAATGCACCCGGGGGGCGTCCGGCGCGGCCCGGAACCGTCCGAAATCCCACGACAGGGCGTCGCGCACGGGCAAATCTGGCGTGGCAAGAATCTGAGGGGCTCAAGACCAGGCGAACGCGATCTTGTCCAGGCGCTCGCCGCCGATGAGTTCGGTCACTTTCGCGACAGGACGGCCGCCGCGGCGCCAGTAGAAGTCCTGCGCTTGATCATTCATGGCGAGGGCCCAAACGATCAATCCCCGCAGCCCGTCGTCGTCGAGCCGGGCACGGGACGCCTCGAACAGGTATTCGCCGAACCCGAGACCCTGGTAACTGGGGGTCACGTACAGTTCGTAGATCTCGCCCTTCTGGGCGTGACGTCCGCGGGACTGGCCGAACGTCGCGTAACCGCGAACGCGCCCGTCGAATTCGAGGACGATCAATCCGTCACCCGATCGCACGGCGCGCTTCCACCAGTCGGTCGAGCGGCGGCGAATGATGTTCTCAAGATGCACGTGGGGGACGATGCCGCGGTAGGCTCCGCTCCAGGACGTGCGGAACACGTCCGCGAGCGTGCCGGCATCGGCCAGCTTGCCCTGGCGAATGAGGATCTCAGACCGGCCGTCGAGCATGCTCAACTCCACGTCACGTGATGTCTCGATTGAGATTATAGCCAGAACCGTGCCACTCCGAGAGTGAATTCGAGGCAAGGAGAAGCTTCTTCGCGATGTGTTGCCGATGGGATCGCGAAACAAAAAAGCCCGGGCCGATGCCCGGGCTTTCTCGTCCGTCAATGGAGCGACGTCGTTTGTCGGAGATCAGGCCGACTTCTTCGCCTGCTCGAAGGTCTTGGCGGCAGCGGCGTTCATCGTTTCGAACGTCTGCTGGGCAACCTTGGTCGAGAGCTCGAACAGCTCCTTCACCTGAGCGGCGGAAGCCGTCATCTGCTGCTGCACGAAGCTCGTCTGAAGCTTCATGACTTCGGGGATCGTGCGGGCGCGGGCCATGGCTTCAGCGGCGTCGAATGCGGCATCCGTGTTGACTTCGACGTTGCGGAGAACCTTCTCGCCGATCGAACGTGCGCCGGCCTGGGCCGTCAGCATCACAGTCTCGAAGGTCTTCATGTTGTCGAGCGAGACGGCCTGGACCTTCTCGAAAGCTTCGCGGGTTTTGGCAACGCCATCCTCGGCGATCTGCTGGATGTTCTCCGGAATGCGGGCGTCCTTGGCAGCGGCGAACATTTCCTGGGCCTGGCGGGTAAACTGATCGTTCATGGGAAGCTCCATCGGTTTTTTTGAATGGCGTTCGTGACGGTCGTCATGAGACGCGGATTTTTTCATGGGCATGCTGTTCTGCGGTGCGACCGCAGGCGGCTGCTCATCGGAGCAGCGCAACGGTGCTACTTATAGCACCGATTTTGTGCGGTGCAACACAAAAGTTGTGCGGTGCAGGACAGTCAGTTCCCGCAACACATTCCAACGTCTGCAATTTTGTCGGGTGGGTGCGACATTCTGGACCAAGCCGGCAGAGTTTTCCACTGCCGTCGCATTGCGTCTACGGCACGAAAATCCGTTCAGAGCACCGGAAACTTGGTCCGGTATCCCATGGCGGCCGGATCGAACAGGATGTCGGCGGGGCGGAGCGGCCGGGCGAGGGCCAAGCCCTCGAGCGATCGACAGCGCGAGAGTGCGACATAGGCCTGGCCATGCGCGAACGTACCGCGCCCGAGATCGATATAAACGCGGTCCAGCGTCAGCCCTTGCGCCTTGTGGATCGTCAACGCCCAGGCCAACCGGACTGGGAATTGTTTGAACGTGCCCGCGACGTTTTCCACTATTTTCCCGGCGGCAGTATCAAATGCGTAGCGACGGCTCTCCCAGGCTGCCGGCTCGATCTCGAACTCCTTGCCGTCGATCTCGATCCATACCCTCTTTTCGTCGAGGCGCGCGATCCGTGCGACCGACCCGTTGACCCACCGGCGGTCGGGGTCGTTGCGCAGCATGATGACTTTTGCGCCCTCCTTCAGCACGAGGCTCAAATCAGTCGGGTGCGCGCCGGCGCTGAATTCCCCGCTGACGCCCGCTTCATAACTGTAGGCGCGGGACGGAAGGGCATCGAGGTAGGCGAGGTTGATGCGCTGAGCCGCGGCGTTCGTCGGCGTCAGGATGACATAGGCGTCGCCCTCGCCGAGCGTGCGGACAGGATGCACGCGCTCATTCAGAAGCTCGAGGTCCACCTCTTCGACGTCACCCTCGCGAATGCGATTCAAGATCCGGATGAGCGACTCGTCACTTTGGCGGAACACCTGCTCCAACTCGATCAGCATCGTCCCCTGTCCTTCGGAGAGGCCAGAGGCCGAGAAAAAGAAAGGGCCGCCGTGCTCGCTTTCGAGATAGGCAGCAACCTCGGCTTCCTGCACGACGGGCGGCAACTGATGCAAGTCGCCGAACATCACGAGACGCACACCGCCGAACGGTTCGCGCGGCCGTCCGCGATTGATTCGCAGCGACTGATCCATCGCCCACATGAGATCAGACCGCACCATCGACACTTCGTCGATGATGACGACATCGAGCTTCCGCATGATCTGGCCGTTGCGACTGCGGCGCATGTCGTCGGGTTTCAAGAGGCGGGGCGGCAGGCCGAAGAAAGAATGGATCGTCTGGCCGCCGACGTTGACGGCCGCGAGGCCGGTCGGGGCCACGACGATCGCCTCGCCGTCGATCATGTCGCGCATCGCCCGCAGCAACGTCGACTTGCCCGAGCCTGCGCGGCCGGTCACGAACAGGTGGCCGCCGGGCTCCCGCAGATAGGCCACGGCCGCATCGTATTCCGGCGTCGGCGTGACGCCTTTGGGCCATTGATGATCGCTGGTTGGCGTGATGGATTTTCGGCTCATGGGATCGATCGCTTTCGATCCTCATAGGGGTGTTCCCATGATGTGGGAAGCGCGACGCCGCTTCAGATCGCGCGATCGGCGAAAAAGAAGCGGGCGGAACGCCGAATGGTTCCGCCCGCAAATCGTCGGGTTTCGGCTCGAACCGAATCAGTCGGCCGTGATCGACATCACCTTGAAGGCCTTGTCGAGCTTGATGTCATACTTGGCGCCATCGGCGCAGGTCGTGTCGTTCAACTCGTACACGCCCGTCGCCTCGCTCTCCTTCTCGCCTTCGCCGCCCGTGCAGCCCCAGGCCTTGGCGGTTGCGGTGATCTTGCCGAGTTCGTCGGCCGAGGGCTTCTCGTCAGCGAATGCGACCGAGGTGCCGAGCATCAACGCGATGGCGGAGTAAAGCGCCGTCTTCATGGGATCGTCTCCGTTGTGATGGTTTCGCTAGTCATGGGGATGACACGCCATCGCGCCGTGGCCGGTCATTGGCGACCGTGGTGGCGATGAACGCAGCCCAATCAATGGGCAATCGTTCGCGTTCGCACAATGGGAATACTTCCCTGAAAAATAGGGAAAATATCTGGTTTTCTCACCCGTTTTCGCCGCAAGGCAACAGCCGCCGGACGTCAGCCGGCGGCGGCTTCGCGCTCCGCTTCCCGCTTGCGCTCCTGACGCTTCCGCTCGTTCGGATCGAGCCAGCGCTTGCGGAGGCGGATCGACTGGGGCGTCACTTCGACCAGTTCCTCATCCGTGATGTAGGACATCGCCCGCTCGAGCGTCATCTTGATGGGTGGTGTCAGAAGGACGGCGTCGTCCTTGCCTGACGCGCGGACGTTCGTGAGCTTCTTGCCCTTGACGACGTTGACCTCGAGGTCGTTGTCGCGCGTGTGCTCGCCGACGATCATGCCGAGGTAGACCTTGGTCTGCGGGCCGATGAAGAACGGGCCGCGATCCTGGAGGTTGAAGATCGCGTAGGCCGCCGCCTCGCCGTCCGAATTCGAGATCAGCACGCCCGTGCGCCGGCCGGCGATCTCACCCTTGTAGGGCGCGTAGCTATGGAACAGCTTGTTCATGACGGCGGTGCCGCGCGTGTCGGACAACAGTTCGGCCTGGTAGCCGAGGAGGCTGCGGGTCGGCACGAGCAGTACCATGCGCGTGCGCCCGCCGCCCGATGGGCGCATCTCGATCAACTCGCCTCGGCGTTCCGAAAGCTTTTGGACGACGACACCGGTATGCCCGTCGTCAACGTCGATGATGACTTCCTCGATCGGTTCCAAGCGCTGGGCCGTGTCAGGGTCGGTCTTGAAGACGACTTTCGGGCGCGACACCGTCAGCTCGAAGCCTTCACGGCGCATGTTCTCGATCAGGATCGCGAGCTGCAATTCGCCGCGGCCGGCGACGTCGAAGCTTTCGCCGCCCTCGCCGTCGGTCACGCGGATCGCGATGTTGCGCTCGGCTTCCTTCATCAGTCGATCGCGAATGACGCGGCTCTGGACTTTGTCGCCTTCCTGGCCCGCGAACGGACTGTCGTTGATGCGGAAGATCATGGACAGCGTCGGGGGATCGATGGGCTGTGCCGGCAGCGGCACGTCGATCGCCGGATCACAGAGCGTATCGGCGACGTTCGCCTCGCTCATGCCTGCTACGGCGACGATGTCTCCGGCTTGCGCCTCGTCGACCGGCTGGCGTTCGAGCCCGCGGAAGGCCAAGACCTTCGTGACGCGGAAATTCTCGATCACCTTGCCGTCGCGCGTGATGGCTTTCAATGGCTGGTTGGGCTTCAGCGTGCCGGACGAAAGGCGGCCGGTCAGAATGCGCCCGAGGAACGGATCAGCTTCGAGCGTCGTCGCCAGCATGCGCGCGGACCCCGGCTCGATCGTCGGGGACGGCACATGGCGCACGATGAGGTCGAACATCGGCGCGAGGCTTTCCTTCGGTCCCGCGGGATCGAGGGCCATCCAGCCATTGCGGCCCGACCCGTAGAGCACGGGGAAGTCGAGCTGCTCGTCGGTCGCGTCGAGGTTCGCGAAAAGATCGAAGATGTCGTTCAGGACTTCGGTATGGCGCTCGTCGGGCCGGTCGATCTTGTTGATGGCGACGATCGGTCGGATGCCGCGCTTCAGGGCCTTCGAGACGACGAACTTCGTCTGCGGCAGCGGACCTTCCGAGGCGTCGACGAGAACGACAACGCCGTCAACCATGTTGAGGATGCGTTCGACCTCGCCGCCGAAGTCCGCGTGGCCGGGCGTATCAACGATGTTGATGCGGGTATCCTTCCAGACGACGGACGTGCACTTGGCGAGAATGGTGATGCCGCGCTCGCGTTCGAGGTCGTTGCTATCCATCGCGCGCTCGGCAACCTTCTGGTTGTCGCGGAAAGCGCCTGATTGCTTGAGCATTTCGTCGACGAGTGTCGTCTTGCCATGGTCGACGTGCGCGATGATCGCGATATTCCTGAGGTCCATGATCTGTCTCGAGAACGGGGTTCGCCCGGACGGCCGCCGCGGGCATCGGCTCACACAGCCGGAAATCGTGAGCCGCAAGTAGCACAGCGGGCTTCGAGCCGCCAGCGGCCAAGCCGCGCAGCCGTCAACCAAACCGGTCTTGGACTAGCACAGGCTTTGCGTCGCGGAACCGGCAGATGCGGTTCGGCTCCAGGAACCGTCTCAGTGTGACACATTTTTGAGCGTCGGAAGGAGCATCAGACGCCATGTTCGAGCGTAACAGGGTCGATTCGGGGGTGACGCACATCGTCACCCAGCCGGCGGACGTCGAACTCACCGACGGGACGATCCTCACGGGCAAATTCGTCTTCAACGCCGCGCGGGCATTTGCGGAGTTTCTCAACGGTCCGGCGCCGTTCGTCGAGTTCGACCCCTACGACGGGGAGAAGATGCTGCTCGCGAAGGCCCAGATCCGCAGCGTCAGGATCGTCGTCGTGCCGGCCGCGCCGGGGCTCGACAACCGAGCGCGCGATGCGGGGGCCTTCGATCCCTATGCCGTTCTCGGACTCGCCAAACCCGCAACGTGGGAGGATGTCCGCGCAGCCTACGTGAAGCTGTCGAAGTCGTATCACCCTGATCGGTACAGTCATGTCGAACTGCCCGACGAGGTGCGTCAGTATCTCGAAGTCACGGCCCGGCGGATCAATCTCGCCTACGCGGCGCTCGACAAGGTGCGCGTCGAGGACAAGGCGCGTGCGGCTCGCGCGTCGGAACCCGTCTTCACGTCCGCGCCGCGGAGCTGATCGTCAGGTCTTCCGCCGGTCCGGGGTAGGATAGGCGACGTTCTCCTCGTCGTAGAGTCGAGCCAGCAGCGCATCGATGTCGGCTCGCCCGCCCGGCGCGGTGTTCTGGCGAGACCGCTGTCGGTCCCGCGCTGCCTGCGAACGCGCGGTCGATCCCGGTGACTTTCGCCTGCGTGCGCTATGAATGAGCAGCGGTCGGTCCGGCTCGCCGAGTTCGAGTTCTTCGAGAAATGTTTCGCGGAGCGCATAGAAGCACTGCAGGATGGCATCCCGGGCCAGTTTGCGCTCCTCGTCTGAAATCACGCGGCCCTTGCGCGGATCAATTGACTGAAGCGCGCGGCGCATGTCGTGCAAGGGCGCGTAGGGGTAAAGACCGACGAGTGTGTCCGTCTCGCCGACGTTCCGATAGACAATCCGCATGTTGTCGAGCGTCTCGCTGATGCGGCAGAAGGCCTGGACGTAGGCTTCGGGCGCCGGGTTCGGTGTCTCGCAATAGGCAAAGAGCGCAGACTTCGTCCGGACGATGCCGCGCCATTCCTCTTCAAGGCTTTCGATGAACTTCGAGCGCTTCTGAAAGACGTTGGCGAGGTAGGCCGCAACGACCGTGATGATCACCAGCGCCATGTCGCGGAGGTATTCGTAAAGGCCGCCGGCCATGGCCGCCAAGGGCGTGCCCGAGAGCCCCGGGATCTGATCGGCGAGCTTGGCGCCGAGCGACAGCGACAGCACGGCGAAGAGCACAACGTATGTCTTGAGAAGTGTTCGGCTGAGCTCTCGACGTGTCATGGCGTGTCCTTGGACGTCCGCAACTTCCTGGGTCCGTAACTAACTGGGCGGATGCGCTCAATATCGCTTAGCAGGCGGGGCAGAGATGGGCCAGTCGCCGCCGGCCGGCCGCACACATCCGTACAAGACCGCACGCACGGGCTCGAACTTGGCCAGAGCCGGCAAATGTCGCCCGCGGACAGACAACGAAGCATCGCGCACTCTCTGGCACGGCGATCGTGGGTGCTCCGCGCCGGACGATGAGCCGGGTCGGTCGCCTGGGAGGACGGTCATGAGTGAACGCAAACGGGATGGCGCTGGGGCCGGATCCGTCATCGAATGGACACCCAACTCGCCGCCCGGAGGAACGCCGCCGCGTCTCGCTCTCAGGTCGAAGCTGCCGCGCGGAACACTGCATGCGGTCTTTGGCGTCGTGTTGCCGGTCGCGGTGCTGGTGATCGAACTCGTGACGGGCATCTGCGCAGAGGCGCTCTTCGATCCCATCCCGACATGGGGACATGTCGCGCTCGTGGCTCTCGTGCCGGCGGTCAATCTCGCCGGCATTTATTTTGTCCGGAGGGCCGAGCGGGCTGCCGTGGCGTCACCACGCTGGCTGGCTCTGCTGTTCGGCTGCGGTCTCGCGGTCTCCGCGTTCTACGCGCTCCTGTTCCTGCCGCTCATGCCGCTCGCGGCCGTCGCGATTCTTTTTTACGGCCTCGGGCTCCTGCCAATGGCGCCGCTCGCCGGGTTCGTGTCGATGGTCATTCTGCGGCGCATGATCGTTCGGCGGTCCAAGGCTACCGACACGCGCATGGCGCTTGGCGCGGGAGTGGTCGCCGGCACGCTTCTCCTCATCGCTCTCGACCTCCCGCCCGCACTCACGCGGCTCGGGCTCGACTGGGCGGCAAGTGCGGACACGCGCCAGCGTGAGCAGGGCCTGTCGCTCATTCGTTCATTCGGCGATCGGGATCACCTCCTCCGCGTCGCCTATGATGTCGACCGGCGGCCGGGCGGACCGTTGACGCTCCTCATGGGGCTCGGCTCGTCCGATCTCGTCAATGGCCAAATGCGCATCGCAGGCGGTTCGTCCGATGCGGCACGGGAGGTCTTTTTCAGGGCCTACGGTACACCCTTCAACGCGGAACCGGCGCCGCGGGCCCGGCGCGGGTCGGTGTTCTGGAACCCAGCGTTCGATGGGGATCATGGCGGCCCGATCGTCGGGCAGCGCATCGCGGGACTGGACCTCGTCGGCTCTCGTCTCGACGGCTCCGTTGCGGGCGACGATGCGGTTGCCTACTTCGAATGGACGATTGAGTTCCGCAACCAAACTGCGCTCGATCGCGAGGCGCGGCTCGCACTCGCGCTGCCGCCCGGCGGGGTCGTATCGCGGGCGACGCTCTGGATCAATGGTGAGGAGCGGGAAGCCGCGTTCGGCGGGCGAGGCCAGACTCGCGCTGCCTATGAAAGCGTCGCCGTCGCTCAGAGGCGCGATCCCCTGTTGGTGACGACCAAGGGGGCCGATCGGGTTCTGGCGCAGGCGTTTCCCGTGCCGCGTGACGGCGGGACGATCAAGTTCAAGCTCGGCATCACGGCGCCACTCGAACTTGCCGGGGACGATACCGCTAGCGTGGTTCTGCCGGCTATTCTCGAGCGGAACTTCGACATCGGCGCGGATTTCCGTCATGCGGTCTGGGTTGAAAGTCCAAGTCCATTTGTCGATCCATCGGCGGGTTTCGCTGCGACCGTCATCACCAGCGATCGCTTTCGGTTGCAGTCGGAAATCGCCGACACGACGCTGACCGGAAAGCGGCCATCGATCGAGGTTCGGCGCGACCCGGCCGTGGTCCGCAAGATCGCGCCGCGTGATGGTGGCGCGGCGATCGAGCAACGGATCGTTCAGCGCATGGGCCCCGATGCCGACGCCTTGATGCTCGTCATCGATGGTTCAATCGCCACAGGCACCCACCGTTCCGCGTTGCTCTCAGTCCTCGACGCGATACCGGTAGGGCGAATCGTCGGCCTCGCTATTGCATCTGCGACGCCGGTCGAGATCGATTTGAAGCCTTGGGACGAGGACCAGCGTGCGAGATTCGAAAATGCCCTCCGGTCGCACGACTTCGTCGGAGGTCAGGACAATGCGCCCGCGCTAGGCGAGGCCATCGGCCGGCTCGAACATGCGCGAGACGGCGTGGTTTTCTGGGTCCATGGACCTCAGCCGATCGCCTTCACGGATGGGTCCGCCCGTCTTGAACAACTCATGGGACGCATCGAGCGGATGCCACGGCTTTTGATGTACGAAGTTGCGGCGGGACCGAACGAGGTCTTGCCGGATGCACCCTGGGCGTGGCGCGCGCAATCGGTTCCCGCGACGGGCAATGTCGCGCGCGATCTCGAAGGCACGATACGACGCGTGCTTGGTGGCGACGCGCGCTTCGACATCGTTCGCCGACCGGTTGGAACCGATACGTCCGCGAGCGGAATCGGCTCGGCGCATATCTCGCGGCTCTGGGCGCAGGCGGCGGTGCTCGATCTCATGGCGCGGAACGGCGAGCGCGGAAGGGTGCGCGCCACGGCGCTGGCCACCGAGAACCAGCTCGTCACGCCCGTCAGCGGCGCGGTCGTTCTCGAAACGAAAGCGCAGTACGACGCACATCAATTGAAGCCGGTCGCGCAAGGCACGGTACCGACCGTGCCGGAGCCGCACGAATGGGTGCTCATCATTCTCGCGAGCCTCATGATCGGGCATGCGCTCTGGCGGCAGCGTGTGGCTGTGGAGCGCCGGCGATGACTGGCGTCGTTCTGTCACCCGGAGAGTTGGCGGTCGGCCGGCAAGGGGCCTCGCCTGAAATGCGTGCGGGCCTTTCGCGGCATCAGCCAAGTCTGGTGCTGGCGATCGTCGTTCTATCGACGTGGAGCGCTTGGCCATGGCTCTGGCAGAGATTGTCTCCGTCGCTCGAAGAAGGTCTCAGTCTCGTCGCGGCGGCGGCGTTGATCGTTGTGCTCGTCGCCCCGCATGTCATCGCGCGGCGCTCGTTCTTGCTTGTTCCTCTGGGGCCGGTCTCCGTCCTGCTTCTCGTGTACGCCGTCGCAGTTGTCGTGGCGCCCGACATCGTTGCGGCTGCCGCGGCCGTTGTTGCGGTTCTTTTCGTTGTCTGGCGAGCGGCGACGCCTACGCCGCCGCCGCTCGCGTTCTACGGGCTCGTTGCGCTGGCGCTCCCCGTCGTGCCGTCGCTCCAGATGGTGCTCGGCTATCCCATGCGGGTCGCGTCGGCTGCCATTGCGGTGGAGCTGCTCGCGTTTCAGGGTCTTGCCATCTCGCGCAACGGCACGCTCGTCGCGATCAACGGCGAGACGGTGCAATTCGATGCTCCGTGCAGCGGGGTCACGACGCTCTGGACGCTCTGGCTTGTCGCACTGGCCGGGGGCCTGCTGTTCCGTTTGAAGCCTTGGCGTCTGGTGACCGCATGCCTGCTCGCCATCGGCGTTGCGATCGTCGCCAACGCGTTCCGCGCGGCCAGTCTCATCGTTGCCGAGACGTCCGGGCTTCTCGCTGCCGCGCCCTGGATGCACGAAGGCATCGGCCTCGCCTCGGCAGCATGTGCGTGCGCTGGACTGTGGTGGATGATCGTACGGCTTGCGTCTGGGACCGCCGTCGAGAGGACGGACAGTCCATGAGGCAAATCCTCATCCTTGTCGCGTCTGCCTTGGCCGCGGCGACGTCTTCCGTCGTCGTCGAGCATGGAGCGCAGCGCGCCGCGGACGCCGTTTCGTTTCCGGGATGGCCGTCGACCTTCGACGGGCGGCCCGTTGTGGCGCTGCCGCTCTCGACGCGCGAAGCGGCATTCGCGCGCGATTTTCCTGGACGCGTCGGGCGATTTTCGGATGGCCGGCGAGAGATCATCGTGCGGTGGGCCGTCAGCGCGACGCGGCGCTTGCATCCCGCAGCGGATTGCTTTCGAGGGCTTGGATACGAGACGACACCCTTGCCGTTGATGCGGACCATCGACGCGCAGCACATGGGCTGTTTTCGGGCGGTAAAGGCTGGCGAGACGTTCCGTGTTTGCGAGGTCGTTCGCGAGGATGGTCACGAAGCGTCCACCATGTCCTGGCCAGACGTGCCCGCGTGGTACTGGGCCGCGCTCACGGGAGCGACGCAGGGGCCGTGGTGGAATATCGTCGTCGCCGAGCGGATCGCGGGGGACGCGGCAGGCGGCGAAGTTCGGTCCGGCGTTAGACCTTGAACTCGTCGATCTTCGAAAAGGCCTCGCGGAGTGCACCGGCCCAGGAGGCGGAGAGGAGTTTGAAGTACTCGTCGTCCTGCTCGATGCGTTTTTGGCGGCGCACGTCGAGGGTGTCGCGTTCATAGATCAGGAGATCGATCGGCATCCCGACGGAGAGGTTCGAACGGATGGTCGAATCGAACGACAGCAGCAGGAGCTTCGCCGCTTCGCCCAGGCGCATGCCGGGCTGAGCCACGCGGTCGAGGATCGGCTTGCCGTACTTGTGCTCGCCGATCTGCAGGAACGGGCTGTCGTCCAGCGCCTCGATGAAGTTGCCCTCGGCGTAGATTTGGAACAGGCGCGGCGGCTCGGAGCCGATCTGCCCGCCGAGGATGAACGACGCGTTGAAGCCGGTTCGGCTCGCTTCGAGCGATTCATAGTCCGACTTGCGCACTTCGCGGATCGCGCTTCCGACGTGCCGGGCGGCGCGATACATGGATGTCACGGTGAACAGTGTCTCGCGTGGGACCTCGTTGCCTTCGGCGTCGTGCACCGGTTCGTCGACGCTCGCGAGCTGTTCGTTCAACAGGCTCACGACGGACTGCGTGACGCCGAGGTTGCCGGCGGTCAGGAGCACGAGGACCCGGTCACCCGGTTTCCGCCAGACGTGCAGCTTACGGAATTTGGAAATATGATCTACGCCGGCGTTGGTCCGGGTATCGGCCGCGAAGACGAGGCCGCGATCGAGGCGCATTGCGACGGCGTAGGTCATCGGATGTCCAGGTCTTGGAAGCAGGTACGGTGCGGCCGCGTCCGGCGGCACCCAGCCTATTGCTGCTGCGCGCCTTGCTGCTGGACTTCGACCGAGACGTCAAGGGTCTCGTGACCTCCGCCGCGCTGTGTTCCACGGATCGGTGCGGCCGTCGAGGCGTCGAGGCCGGTCGCGAGCCTGACATAGCGTTCCGTCGGACAAATGAGGTTGGCCGGGTCGAAACCGACCCAGCCGAGACCTTCGACCCACGCTTCGGCCCAGGCGTGATGCGCTTCGGACGGTTCGGGCTGACCTGACAGGAAGTAACCATTCACGTAGCGCGCCGGAATGCCGATCGTGCGCGCGGCCGAAATGAACAGGTGCGCGTGATCCTGGCAGACGCCGCGACCATCCGCCAGCGCCTCGGCGGCGGACGTGTGCACGTGGGTCGCTCCGGTCTCGTAGGCGATTGCCGCATGGACGCCATGCATCAGCTTGTGCAGTCGATCGAGCATGCAGCCGGTCGTGCATTTCGCCGCCATGGCGCGGATGGGGTCGTTTGGTTTGGTGCGTGCCGTTTCTCGCAGGTAGACGCGCAGGGGTGCGGGTTCGACTAGGCCGCGCGTTACGCCGATGCGGTCCTCCGTCTCGACAATTCCCTGCGCTTCGATGACGAGTTGGTCGTGCTCTGTCGTCTGCGACACGAGATGGACGAGGTTGCCGAAGGCGTCGCGGAAGCGCGCGGCGCGTTCGATGCCGGGCATGATGATCGACCAGTTGAGGACGTGCTGGCCGTCGAATTCGGGCGGCGTCAGGCGTAGGGCCTCGACGGCGTAGCGGGCCGCGCTGCCGTAGCGATAGGTCGTGATATGCCTGATCTCGAGGAGCATCTGTCGCTGAACTCAGCCGTTGAAATGGTAGGCCTCGGCGATGTCTGTCGCCAGCCGGCCGTTGCGGTAGATGAAGTCGGTCAGGAACTCGTGCAGACCACCCTGGAAGATCTCGTCCATTCTGTTTCGTGACAAGAGTTCCAGAGTTTCACGGGCCGTGGCGTCGGGTGCCTGGGCTTTGTCGTAGAAGCGGTCGAGGCCGGCCAGTGCGCTTTCGATCTCGACGTAACAGGCGGCGAGGGACCGGGGCATCTCGGGATTGAGAATCAGGAAATCGGCGATCTTCCAAGGACGGTAGCTGTCCTTGTAGACCCAGCGGTAGCTTCGGTGCGCGGAAACGGAACGCAGAATCGACGCCCACTGCACGTTGTCGACGCTCGTGCCGATGAGCCCCGTGCTCGGGAGGAGGACGTAGTATTTGACGTCGATGATGCGGGCGGTGTTGTCGGCGCGCTCGACGAAGGTGCCGAGCTGGCTGAAGTAGAAGGTGTCGTTGCGCAGGATCGTGTTCAGGAGGACGCCGCGATAGGTCGCAGACTGGCGCTTCACCCAGTCGAGAAGTTGCGGCAGGCGGTCCGATTTCAGTTCGGCCGGCTTGATCGCCTGGAACTCGATATAGGCGCTGTTGAGGCTCTCCCACATTTCGCGGGTGAGGGCCGTGCGTTGCGCGCGCCCGTTGCGACGCGCGATCGAGAGGCACGTTCGAACGCTCGAGGGGTTCTCGGGATCGAACAGCAAGTAATCGATCACGTCGCGCGTCGTCAGGGCCTCGTGCCGGCTGAGGTAGCCGAGTTCGCAGCCCGCGCTCTGGAGCGTCGAGCGCCATTCCTCGTTGTAGCCTTCGCCCTCGCGCGGCAGAAGTGCGATGCGGTAGCCGACTTCCAGCAGGCGCGCCATGTTCTCGGCGCGCTCCAGATAGCGGGACAGCCAGAAGAGATCGTTTGCGGTGCGTCCGAGCATGTCAGGGTGATTTCATTTCGTTTATTGGAGTTTGGTGCGTCGGATCAGTCCTGCAGTACCCAAGTGTCTTTCGTCCCTCCACCCTGGCTCGAATTGACGACGAGCGAGCCTTCGCGCAAGGCGACGCGCGTCAATCCTCCGGGTACAAGCCTGACGCGGTCTCCGACAAGCACGAACGGACGGAGATCGAGGTGGCGCGGAGCAATGCCGCTCTCGACGAGCGTCGGGCACGTCGAGAGCGCCAATGTCGGCTGCGCGATGTAATTGGTCGGGTTCGCTATCAGCTTCTCGCGGAACTTATCGATGTCGGCTTTGGTTGCGGTCGGTCCGACCAACATGCCGTATCCGCCGGAGCCGTGGACCTCCTTGACGACGAGTTCGTCGAGATGTTCGAGGACATAGGCGAGATCGGTAGGCTTTCGGCAGTTGCGTGTGGGCACGTTCTCGAGAAGCGGCGCCTGCCCGGTATAGAAGCGCACGATTTCGGGCATGTAGCAGTAGATGGCCTTGTCGTCCGCGATGCCGGCGCCGGGCGCGTTGACGATCGTGACCTTGCCGGCGCGATAGACGTCGAACAGTCCCGGCACACCGAGCATGGAATTCGGATCGAAGACGAGAGGGTCGAGGAAGTCGTCGTCGATCCGGCGGTAGAGAACGTCGACCTGCGTCAGGCCCTGGGTCGTCCGCATGTAGAGCGCACCGTCGACCACCACGAGGTCGCGGCCCTCGACGAGTTCGATGCCCATCTGGTCGGCAAGGAAAGAATGCTCGAAATATGCGCTGTTGTAGAGACCGGGCGTCAGCAGCGCGATCACGGGCTCGCGGCCAAGATTGCGGGAGGCGACGCTTTCGAGCGTCTTCAGAAGATTTTCGGGATAGGTCTCGATCGGCGCGACGCGGTTCCGCGCGAAGAGATCGGGGAACATGCTCATCATCGTTTCGCGATTTTCGAGCATGTAGGAGACCCCGGATGGGGTCCGAGCATTATCTTCGAGTACGTAGAATTCGTTGGGCCCCGTCCGAACGATGTCGATGCCGATGATGTGCGAGTAGACCCCGAGCGGAGGCTCGACGCCGATCATCTCGGGCACGAACGCGGAATTCTGGATCACCAGTTCGTCCGGGATGAGCTTCGCCTTCAGGATCTCCTGACGGTGATAGATGTCGTACATGAAGGCGTTCAGCGCCTTGACGCGCTGTTCGATCCCGGTGGCGAGGCGCCGCCATTCGGACGCTGCGATGATGCGCGGAACGATGTCGAACGGGATCAGCCGCTCGGCGGCGCTTTCGTCGCCGTAGACCGCGAACGTGATGCCGGACCTGCGGAACAAGCGCTCGGCGTCGATGCGCTTCTGGTGCAGGTCCTCGATCTTCTGGGTAGCCAACCATTCGGAGACGGCGTTGTAGGGCTCGCGGATACCCGAGCCATAGCCGTTCATCTCGTCGAACGCCTGCACGTCCCCTCCCCCTTTGATCTTTTGGCCGGACCGGCTTCTTCCAGCTTCCTAGCGCAAGACACGGGCCAAAAGGAAAACCTATATATTTCAATGTGATGTGTGTTCGCCCCCGCCTGTCGTCCGGGCAAACATCGCGTATTTGCCCAAATTTTAGGCGGTATTGGTCTTGCTGGAAACACTGATTTCATGGCGACCTGTCAGAGGCGGCCGAGTGTGCGAATGTGCTGTGGGGCGAAGCCCGTTCTGCAAACGCATTCTGGCGGGCTCAGCGCTTTCTGTCGTGCCGGGAACGTATCGGAATGACCAACGTCTCTTCGACCAGTCAGGCGTCACAGGAGCGGGTCGGCGTCGTCCTCATTCACGGTATCGGCGATACCGAGCCCGGCTGGTCGAGCGAGAAGCTCGTCAAGCGATTGAAGAAGTGTTCCGAGCCACCTGCATTCTCAGGGCATACCGAGGTCTTCGATCTCGAGGATCCGCTAGCGAGCGGCGATAAAGAGTTCCCCGCGCACGTGCGGCGCGCCACCTCCTCGCGCGGACGGACCCTATCGTTCATCGAGTTCCATTGGGCGGACCTATCGCGGGTCGGCAATGGCGCGATCGAGGGCTGGCTCGCGACGCTGCAACTCTTCTACGAAGCGCCGCAAGTTCTCGGCGAGTGCTTCTTCGACTGGCGCAAGAACGGCCTCTCGCGCATGATCGGTGCGCTGCTCTGGCTTGCGAATGTGATGCTGCGCTGGCCGATCACGGGTCTCAACACCGCGGCCTTCGTCGTCGCCATCGCACTTCTGCTCCGGCAGAAGGCGGCCGGGTTCACTTTTCTTACGCCTGTCCTGAATGAGCACCTGCCACTGCTTCTGGCGGGTATCCTCGTGCTCTTGGCGGGGGCGGCGTGGCGATTTTCGCGGAGCCGCGTCGATCGCGACATCGCGCTCGCCGACATCGGCATGTCGACGGCGATTTTCGCAGGGCTCATGGCCGTCGCCATTCTCGTCGTTCGGTTCGCGGCTGATCCCGCCATGCTCGACAATCCCGCGCTCTATCTCATGGTGGCCGGACGGGTCATCCTGGCGGCGTGGATCGTCTGGAACTACGCAGTCCTCTTCGCGATCTTTCTCTTCCTCATCCTGATGCTGCATCACGCCGTCATGGGCGGCGCGGATCGGCGCCTCGGGATTGCGCGCGCAGCGGCCGCCATCGGCCTTAGCCTCATCCAAGGCGTGATCTACAAGGTCAGTTTCGCGATCCTCTGGGTGCTGATCCTGATGACGCTTGATTTCAACGAGCGCTCGGTGCCCCAGTGCGTCCTTGATCCTCTCGGGACGTGTCAGTTCCTCGTCGGCCTCAAGAACAATCTCGCCGGTATCGTCGTCTTCAACCTGATCATGCTGACGATCCTCGCCACGGCCTATGCCCTGGTTGCGAGCGTTCGGGCGTTGATGCGTCTGCCGGCGCGGCGGATCCAGAAGATCGATGCGGTTCCGATGCCGCGCATGATCGTCTCGCCTTTGATCATCGCGGTGTTGATGGCTGGCACGATCTTCAATCTTATCATCTTCTATTGGCGGAATTACATTCCTGTCGATCTCTACCGGATGGTCGACGTTTCGCTATTGCCGATCGCTGAGACGATGATCGTGCTCGTCGGAGGGACGACGGCGCTGTCGTTCGCGTTCTCTGCATTCAGTGCCATGCAAAACGCCTCGCGCGGCATTCTCCGTATTGTGCGCGATATCGTCGATCACCAGTACGAGCCTCGCCTCCCCTTCTCCCGCGCGAACGAACACGATCCGTCGCGCCAAGCTTTGCGCCATCCCCGGCGCGAGCGTGTCGCCGCGCGTCTCGAAGTCCTTCTCAACGAGATCGTTGTCCGCGAAAAATGCGACCGGCTCGTGCTCGTCGCGCACAGCCAGGGTTCGGTCATTCTCTACGACTATCTGCGCGCGCATCGGAACGACCCCGTATTCCGGGATGTTCGGGAGATCGACATCCTCACGCTCGGATCTCCGCTCTCGTACATTTACCGGCACTACTTCGAGACCTACGATCGCGCCGCGGGCGGCTTCGACGTGGTCGGACGAGACCGGATCACGTGGACCAACATGTGGCGCATCGACGATCCCATCGGAAACCGGATCGTGGGGGAAAAGGCCGGCGTCGTTGCGAACGTGCCGCTGCGTCCGGGTGGGCACCTCGACTACTGGAAGGATACCGGCGTGCAAGAAGCGATTCTCGCGCTCATCGATCCCGAGCGGAAAGGTCCGCATCACAAGGGTGGCGTGGCGGCCGACGGTCAGGTCACGGCATGATAATGGCGGCAGGTTCAAAACCTGCCGCCCGGTCAATCGCTACAACGTCGTCGCGGATCAGAAGAGACCTTCGATCTGGCCCTGATCGTTCAAGCGGATGAAGTCTGCCGAAGGGACCTTGGGCAGGCCCGGCATGGTCATGATCTCGCCGGTGATCGCGACGATGAACTCCGCACCCGCCGAGAGGCGAAGCTCGCGGACCGGGACGATATGGCCGGTCGGTGCGCCGCGCTTCGCGGGATCGGTCGAGAACGAGTACTGCGTCTTCGCCATGCAGATCGGCAGGTGGCCGAAGCCCATCGCCTCCAGTTCCTTGAAACGCGTCTCGACCGAGCTGTCGCAGGAAATATCGGCGGCGCGATAGATTTCCGTCGCGATGGTCTTCACTTTGTCGCGCAGGCTCATGTTGTCGGGATACAGCGGCTTGAACGCGGCCTTGCCGCTGTCGGAAATCTCGGCCACGTGATGGGCGAGCGCCTCGGTCCCCTTGCCGCCGTCGGCCCAGTGGGTGCAGAGGAACGCGCGCGTGCCCATGGCCTCGGCCGCCCGCATGACTTCCTGGATCTCGGCTTCGGTGTCGGTGATGAAACGGTTGACCGCGACGACCGCAGGAACGCCGAATTTATTCACATTCTCGATGTGCCGCTTCAAGTTCTCACAGCCCTTGGCGACGGCTGCAGTGTTCTCGGCCTTCAGGTCGTCCTTGGCGACGCCGCCGTGCATCTTCAATGCCCGGACGGTCGCCACGATGACAACGGCGGACGGCGAGAGACCAGCCTTCCGGCACTTGATGTCGAAAAACTTCTCGGCGCCGAGATCGGCACCGAAACCGGCTTCGGTGACGACGTAGTCGGCGAGTTTCAGGGCCGTCTTGGTGGCGAGAACAGAATTGCAGCCGTGCGCGATGTTTGCGAACGGGCCACCATGGATGAAAACCGGATTGTTCTCGAGTGTCTGCACGAGGTTCGGCATCAAGGCGTCCTTCAAGAGGACGGTCATGGCGCCGTCGGCTTTCACGTCGCGAGCGCGGACAGGCTTCTTGTCGCGTGTGTAAGCCACGATGATATTGCCGAGGCGCTTCTCGAGATCCTTCAAGTCGCTCGACAGGCAGAGGATCGCCATCACTTCCGAGGCGACGGTAATGTCGAAGCCGTCTTCGCGCGGGAAGCCGTTCGAGACGCCGCCCAACGAGTTGACGATCGAGCGCAACGCGCGGTCGTTCATGTCGAGAACGCGGCGCCATTCGACGCGGCGGCTATCGATTCCGAGGCTGTTGCCCCAGTAGATGTGATTGTCGATCAGCGCGGAGAGGAGATTGTGAGCCGAGGTGATGGCGTGGAAGTCGCCGGTGAAGTGGAGGTTGATGTCCTCCATCGGCACGACCTGGGCGTATCCGCCGCCGGCTGCGCCGCCCTTGACGCCGAAGCAGGGACCCAGCGAGGGCTCGCGCAGACAGCTCATCGCCCGCTTGCCGATGCGGTTGAGGCCGTCGCTCAAGCCGACCGTCGTCGTCGTCTTGCCTTCTCCTGCCGGCGTCGGGTTGATGGCGGTGACAAGGATCAGCTTGCCGTCCGGGCGGCCCTGAAGGCTCGCGATGTAGTCTGCGGTGATCTTCGCCTTCGTGGGGCCATATTGAAGCAGGGCATCGACCGGGATGCCGACCTTCTGCGCCACCTCGGTGATCGGGCGCATCTTGGCTTCGCGGGCGATCTCGATGTCGGATTTCACGGTCACTGGCGTTTCCCTTTGCGTTTCAAATTGCACCCGTCCTGCTTCTGCCGAACGTGCCCATTCCAAAAAGACCTGTGCCGGCTTCGCTTCGGCGAGCCGGCTGACGGTCTTCCCGGGCGGATATTGGCGAAAGCTCATCGTGCCGCCAAGCCGGAACCAAGGGCGGCGTCGAGCTTTTTGGGGCGGCGAACGGCGTGGCGCAACTGCCGGGAAGGGTGGGTTCTAACAACCCACCCTGGTGGGCCAGCGGATCGGCCGGGCTCAGCGCTCTCGGAATGCTCTCGCGAACTGATCGGTCACGGGCTTCATGAGGTAGGAGAGAGCGGTCCGGTCCTGGGTCCGGATCTGTACGTCGGCGGGCATGCCGGGGAGGAGATGTTTGCCCTCGAGCCGCTTCAGTTGATCTTCGCCGATGCCGACGCGTGCGGTGTAGTACGCTTCGCCGGTGTTCTGATCGCGCGTCAGGTCCGCCGAGATGCCCAGCAGTTCGCCCTCGAGCTCGGGCGTCGTGTTGTGGTTGAAGGCCGTGAAGCGCACGCGTGCCAACTGTCCGACGTGCAGTTGGTCGATGCTCATCGGAGAAATCTTGGTCTCGACGACAAGGCGGTCGTCTTCGGGCACGATCATCATGATCGGTTCGCCGGGGTTCACGACGCCTCCGACGGTGTGTACGGTCAATTGGTGAACGATACCTGCGTGAGGTGCGCGAATCTCCACGCGCTTCAACTGATCCTCGGCCGCAATGCGGCGTTCCGTCAACTCGGCGATCTTCGACTGGATTTCGCGCAGCTCGCGCACGACCTCGGTCTTGAACTCCTGGTCGATGCGAACCGTCTGGTACCTGATCTCGGCAATGCGGCCGCCGGTCTGGGCAGCAGCCGACATATATTGGCCAAGCTCGCCTTCCAGCCGGGCCTTTTCGCGCCGGAGAGCGGCCATCTTGGCGCTCGTCACGAGCTGTTTCACCTCGAGTTCGAGGAGGCTTTCCAATTCCTTCGCGATGAGCTCGATCTCGCGCGTCTTGGCGTTGATCTGGGCCTCGATGCCCTTCCGCTCGTCTTCGAGCTGACGGACGCGCTCTCCGAGCTGCGATTTCGCGCCTTCGTTCGCGGACCGCCTCGTCTTCAAGAGACTTTCCTCGCCGCGAATGATTTCGGCGATATCGGTCTCCTCGACGCGGGGTTCGAGTTCAGCTGGAACCTTGAACGCTTCGACGTCGTCGCGTTCCGCCTTCAAGCGCTGCTCGCGAATCAAAAGCTCGGTGAGCTGCTTGACGACCGCTTGGTGATTGGCGCGTGTCACGGTCTCGTCGAGGCGTAGCAGGAGATTACCACCTTCAACTTTGGCGCCATTCTTGACGTAGATCTCGCCGACGACGCCGCCGGTCGGGTGCTGGACCTTTTTTATGTTCGATTCGACCACGACCAGTCCGGGCGCGATGACGGCGCCGGAAATCTCAGTCGTCGCGGCCCAGACGCCAATTCCGCCGATGAGTAGGAAGCTCACTGCGAGACCAATCAGCATGTAGGCGGCGACGCCGGTTTTCGCCTTGGAGCGCGGGATCTTGCCGGATGATTTCATGAACATCTTCATGCCGGACCTCCGGGCTGACGATCAGCGACGATTTTCAATCCCGACGAGGCGAGAGCGGCCGCGGTGCCGCCTGCTGCCGCGGGACCGGTCGCGTGCGAGGGCGCGTATTGAGCCGGTTGCGGCGCCGCTTGTTGCTGCGTGCCGGGCTGCGATTGCGGTGCGGGCATGGCCTGCAGCACCTTGCGAAGCACCTCTTCCTTCTCTCCCATGGCCTGAACCTGTCCGCGGGCCATTGTGAGGACGAGGTCGACGGAGGCGAGCGCCGACGGTCGGTGCGCGATGACGATCGCGATGCCGCCACGCTGTCTTACAGAGCGTATGGCTTCCGTCAGCGCGTTGTCGCCGGCGGTATCGAGGTTGGAATTGGGTTCGTCAAGGATGACGAGGAAGGGATCACCGTAGAGAGCACGGGCGAGAGCGACGCGCTGGCGCTGGCCAGCGGACAGGCCCATGCCGCCGTCTCCCATCATCGTCTGGTAGCCTTCCGGCAGACCGACGATCATCTCGTGGACACCTGCCGCCATCGCTGCCTTGACGATACTGTCGTCGGTCGCTTCGGGATCGAAGCGCGAAATGTTTTCGGCGATCGTCCCTTCGAAGAGCGAGACTTCCTGCGGCAAATATCCGATGTGCTTGCCGAGTTCGTCCGGGTCCCACTGGTCGAGCGAGGCGCCGTCGAGACGGACACTTCCGCCCATCCGCATCGGTTGCCAGATACCCACGAGCGCGCGCGCGAGCGTCGATTTTCCGGAGGCACTCGGTCCGATGATGCCGAGGCCGTCGCCAGCCTTGAGATTGAATGTGACGCCCTGGATGACGGGCTTCTGTTCCCCGGGCGGGGCCACGGCCAAACCCTGCACGGCAAGCGTCTGGCGGGGTGGGGGAAGCTTCAGGACGTCGGCTTCGCTGACATCGAGCGCGTCGAACAGCTCGACCAGTCGCTGGTGGCTCTGACGGGCGGAAACGAAGCCGCGCCAATGCGAGATCGCCGTCTCGATCGGGGCCAGCGCGCGGGACATCACGATCGACGCCGCAATGATCGTGCCTGGCGAGACTTTGCCCTCGATGACGAGGTAGGCGCCGAGGCCCAGGATGCCGGACTGGAGGAACAGGCGGATGACTTTCGAAACGCTGCTGATGCCGCTCGCGGCCTCGGAGGCGTCGGAATGATCGACGAGGTGGACGTCGCTCAGCTCGCTCCAGCGGTCGCGCATCCGACGCCCGATGCCGAGGGCACGAATTGCTTCGGCGTTGCGGCGCGAACTTTCGCCAAACGCGTAACGGCGAGAGCCGCTGGCGGATGCGGCTTTCATCGGGCCGGCGGTCGAATATTCGGTCATCAGCGTCAGCGCGATCAGGATCAATGCGCCGGCGACGGAGAAAAGACCCAAGAGCGGATGGAGGAGGAAGATGACCGCGAGATAGATCGGGATCCACGGCAGGTCGAAGAACGCCGTCGGTCCAAGACCGGACAGAAAGCCTCGGACGTTGTCGAGGTCCCGGATCGGCTGGATGCCGTCTCCCGATTGGCGCGAGCGCAGTGGCAGGGTGCGGACGGCGTCGAAGACTTTGTCTCTGATTGCGAGGTCGATGCGCGAGCCGACGCGGCCCATGAGGCGGACGCGAACGTGGTCGAGGAGTCCGTTGGCGACATAAAGACCGGCCATGAGGATCGTAAGGCCGATCAGCGTGGGCACGCTGTGTGAGGGCAGGACGCGGTCGTAGACCTGCAGCATGTAGAATGAGCCGGTCAACGCTAGAACGTTGATTATGCCTGAGAAAACGCCGACCCCAATGAATACGCCCCGGGCGTCCTTCAAGGCTTGGCGAACCGGGCTTTTCGGCTTCATTCCCTGGCGGGCGCGTGTGCTCATGAGTGGTAAGCTTTCAGGTCAATCGACTGCAGACGCGTCTCGGAACGCTTTCGGTTCTGGGCGCTCCGGGTACCGAGCCGGGAAACGCCAAGGATCGACTTCAATTCCATATGGCACGGTTATGGTTCACGTATGACTAACCGATTTCCCGAATCCTTGCGGTGGGGATGTCGCTGCAATACGTCCAATATGAGGTGTTCTGACGGCTCTCGACAAGCCCAGATCAGGCGCTTGGGAGCGGGCCTTCGGCGTTGAATTCCAACCGGCCGACGAACGGTTTTCCGTCCGCCCCGCGGGCGCGCATTTTTGCGGGCTTGTCCTTGAAGACCGTCTTCGTTAGTTGCTGCAGCAATCCACCGACGACTTTGGGATCCCCGAATGCGGCGACGATCCAGGGGTTCGCTCCCGAACGCCATTCGTTGGGTTCGAGTTTGAACGGCCGTTCCAGGTCCCCGCTCATGCGCCTGTCGATGTCGTCCGACACGAAGGCCCACATGACCGCGCCGACCGGCATCACGACGCCGGTTTCCTTGGACTGGGCGTCGGCGATGGCGAATTGGCCGGTCTGGAGCGCGGGGACGACCATCCATTCGAGGTCGCTCAACTGCCGGGTTCGCTCGCTTGGGGCGCGCATCAACAGGGTGACGATTTCTCCGAACGAAGCAGCGATCTGCTTGGCAACGACGGCGCGCTTCTGCAACTCGTCTTTCGCCAGTTCGGGCCGCTGGCCGCCAGACGCCTGATCCCCGGTCATTGCATCTCTCCCTTGGTCGCTGTTCGTTTGGTCCTCGTTGCGCGATCCTCATAGCGCGGAACGACGACAGTGGCGAGATTGATCGGCATTCGAACGGAGCGACGGTCGAATGGAGGGACGGGCTTGCATCGCGGCCCGAACGGCCGTCGAATGTGCGACAAGGGCCGTCAACGCCGTCGGCTCGTCGCTTCCAGGACACGGAATGCCCGATCGCATCGACATCGAAGGCTATCTCGACCGCTGGGTCTCGAAGGCTCACGGGAGCAGGGACGTGGCCGATACGATCCTCGGTCTCGTCGCGGCGTGTCGCGAAATTGCAGCCCTCGTGCGTAAGGGCCCGCTCAGCGGAAAACTCGGGGAGCTTACGGGCAGAAAAAGCGGCGTTGATCCGCAGAAGGAGATCGACATCGTCGCCAACGACCTCGTCCGAGATGCCATGAGGGCGGCGCCGGTTCAGCATTTCGCGTCCGAGGAAGTCGAGGAGGCGGTGACACTGGCGCCGGGTGCACCCCTTGCCGTCGCCGTCGATCCGATCGATGGATCGTCGAACGTCGATGCGAACATTCCACTCGGTACGATTTTCACGATCCTGCCCGTTCGGGGTGTGACGCCTGACGCGAGTTTCCGCCAGCCCGGAAGCGCGCAATTAGGTGCCGGGTTCGTCGTCTATGGACCGTACACAAGTCTCGTCATGACCGTCGGCATGGGAACGCAAATCTTCACGCACGATCCCGACAGTGGACGCTTCATCCGCACCGTGCACAGTGTCGGAATTCCACCGATCACCAACGAATATGCGATCAATACGTCCAACATCCGTCACTGGGAGCAGTGCGTCCGCATCTATGTCGATGATCTCGTGCGGGGCCGCGAAGGGCCCAGGGGCAAAGATTTCAACATGCGCTGGACCGCGACGCCGGTCGCCGATCTTTACCGAATCCTCAATCGTGGCGGCATTTTCCTCTATCCCGGCGATCGGCGCGAGGGTTACGCGCTTGGCCGGCTGAGGCTCGTCTACGAGGCGAACCCGATCGCATTCGTCGTCGAGCAGGCGGGTGGGGCGGCCACCAACGGGCTTGCCCGGATCCTCGACATCGAACCCGCGTCAGTTCACCAAAGAACACCGATTTTTGCCGGTTCGAAAGCCGAGGTGGACTATGTAACGAGGCTTCACAGCGAGCCGCACGGCCCGGGCGAGCTTTCCCCGCTCTTCGGACGGCGCGGACTTTTCCGAACCTGACGGACACAAGAACGAGACGACGCGCGCATGTCGGCCAAGCATCCCATCATCTCCGTCACGGGCTCATCGGGCGCCGGCACCACGTCGGTCCGAAAGACGTTCGAACAGATTTTCCGCCGTGAGGGACTGAATGCCGCCTTCATCGAAGGCGACGCGTTCCACCGGTATGACCGCAACGAGATGAAGTCCGCGCTGCTCGCGGCGGAGCAGGCGGGCAACCTGCAGTTCTCGCACTTCGGGCTCGAGGCCAATCTCTTGAAGGAGCTCGAGCAGGCGTTCCGCAGCTACGGCGATATCGGCACGGCGCGGACGCGGCACTACGCGCACAACGATCTCGAGGCGGAACAATATGGGACGCCGGCAGGGCAGTTCACGCCCTGGTCTGATCTACCGTTCGGCACGGACCTTCTCTTTTACGAGGGTCTGCATGGCGCGACGGTCACGGGGGACATCAATATCGCGCAGTATGCCGACCTTAAGATCGGTGTCGTGCCCGTCATCAATCTCGAATGGATTCAGAAAATTCATCGTGATCGCGAGGATCGTGGATATTCGACCGAGGACGTGATGAACACGATCCTGAGGCGGATGCCGGACTATGTGAAATACATCTGTCCGCAGTTCACCGAGACGGACATCAACTTCCAGCGGATCCCAACCGTCGACACGTCGAACCCCTTCGTCGCGCGCTGGATTCCGACACCAGACGAATCGATGGTCGTGATCCGGTTCCGGAAGCCGGGCGGCATCGACTTCTCGTATCTCTGCTCGATGCTCAAGGACAGCTTCATGTCGCGCGCGAACTCGATCGTCATTCCTGGCTCGAAGCTCGATCTCGCGATGCAATTGATCCTGACGCCGCTCATCCTGCAATTGATGGAACGAAAGCGGCGGACGTTCTTTTAAGCCCTGAATTTCCGGATGTCCCCGCTTGCGGCCAGGGGAGCGCACGTGTACCCGTTCCCCGGCACGGCATGGTGCCGATTGTCACCAAGGGCGAGACATGACCCGGCCACTCCTCATCGCGCCATCGATCCTCTCGGCGGATTTCGCCCGGCTCGGGCAGGAGGTCGCGGACGTGGATGCGGCGGGGGCCGACTGGATCCATCTCGACGTGATGGACGGGCATTTCGTGCCGAACATCACGTTCGGACCACCCGTGATCAAAGCCATTCGCGGCGCATCGAAGAAGGTTTTCGACTGCCACCTGATGATTGCGCCGGCAGATCCCTATCTTGCGGCGTTCGCGGACGCGGGAGCCGATATCATCACCGTCCACGCGGAAGCCGGACCTCATCTCGACCGCTCGCTGCAAGCCATCAAGGCGCTCGGCAAGAAGGCCGGTGTCTCGCTCAATCCCTCAACGCCGGAAAGCGTTATCGAATACGTGCTCGACCGGCTTGATCTCGTTCTCCTGATGACTGTCAATCCAGGGTTCGGCGGGCAGGCCTTTATTCCGGCTGTCCTCGACAAGATCCGGCGGGTCAAGGCGATGGTCGGCGACCGGCCGATCGACATCGAGATCGACGGGGGCGCGACGCCGGACACCGCAGCGCTCGTTGCTGCGGCAGGCGCCAACGTCATCGTCGCGGGATCGTCGGTCTTCAAGGGCGGGAGCAAGGCCGCCTATGCCGCCAACATCGGCGCTATCCGCACGGCCGCCGAGGTGCCGCGACATCCGCGTTCCTAGTGCGGTACGCCGATGCGGTTTGAAACCGACCTTCCGATCGACGCGGTTCTCGCCGATCTTACCCGGTCGCTCGCTCTGGGGCCGAGCGCGGTGCTCGTCGCGCCGCCGGGTGCGGGAAAGACGACGCGGGTTCCGCTCGCCATTCTCGACGAGGCCTGGCTTGCCGGCCGCAAGATCCTCGTTCTCGAACCGCGCCGGATCGCGGCGCGCGCAGCCGCCGAGCGCATGGCGCTGACGCTCGGCCAATCGCTTGGGGACATGATCGGACTGCGCGCACGACTCAATTCGCGAACCGGTCCACGTACGCGCATCGAAGTGGTCACGGAAGGCGTGTTCACCCGCATGATTCTCGACGATCCCGAACTCTCGGGCGTCGGTGCGGTGTTGTTCGACGAATTTCACGAGCGTTCGCTCGACGCCGATCTCGGGCTCGCGCTGGCACTCGACACACAACGGGCGTTGAGGCCTGATCTTCGCATTCTCATCATGTCGGCGACGCTCGACGGCGGGCGTATCGCACAATTGCTCGGCGACGCGCCGATCGTCGCAAGCGAGGGCCGGTCTTATCCAGTCGAGACGCACTACCTCGGGCGCGATCCGACGCGCCGAATCGAGGACGCCGTCGTCGCGGCGGTCGAACGGGCCTTGCGTGCGGAATCCGGCTCCATCCTCGTTTTCCTCCCCGGGCAGGGCGAGATCAGGCGGGTCGAGGAACGCCTTGCGCCCCTGGTTGCGGATCGCGGCATCGTGCTGGCCGCGCTCTACGGCGCGCTCGATCCTGAGGCGCAGGACCGCGCTATATCGCCGGTGAAGGCGCCTCGACGAAAAGTCGTTCTCGCGACGGCAATCGCGGAGACCTCGCTCACGATCGACGGCGTCCGGGTCGTCATAGATTCGGGTCTGATGCGCGTTCCGCGGTTCGAGCCTGATCAGGGCGTGACGCGGCTCGAAACGGTCCGTGTGTCGCGCGCGTCGGCGGATCAGCGGCGGGGGCGTGCAGGCCGAACGGAACCGGGCGTCTGCTATCGCCTGTGGGACGAACCGCAGACACAGAGCCTCAAGCCCTTCAACGATCCGGAAATCCGATCCGCCGATCTCTCGAGCCTCATTCTCGATTGCGCCGAGTGGGGCGTCACGGAACCGCAGTCATTGGCGTGGCTCGATCCGCCGGGTGCCGCGGCTCTGTCGGCAGCACGCGCGGGTCTCGAGGCGATCGGTGCGCTCGATCGCGATGGGAACATCACGGCAATTGGACGGCAGATTCGCGCGCTGCCCCTGCCGCCGCCGCTCGCACGAATGCTGATTTTTGCTGGCACCAACGGCCGGACAACGGCGGAGCGCGCGGCGGATGTGGCGGCCGTTCTTGTCGAGCGGGGGCTTGGCGGCACTGGAAGTGATCTGGTCCAGAGGGTCGACTCATATCAGCGGGACCGGTCGAGACGCGCCGAGGACATGCGGCGGCTTGCGTCGGGATGGCTTAAATCCTTTCAGATCGCACCCGAAGTGGTGGCGGGCGAGGCCGTTTTGTCGGTCGCGCAACTGGTGGCCCTCGCCTATCCCGATCGTCTCGCCAAGGCACGCGGCGGGCGGGGACAGTTTCTCCTGGCCTCGGGACGCGGAGCGTATGTAGACGAGACCGACAGTCTCTCACGCGTCCCGTTTCTTGCGGTTGCGGAGATGCAAGGCGCTGCGGCGCAGACACGCATTCTCGCCGCCGCTGCGATCCCCGAAGTCGAGCTCCTGGAGATCGCCGCTGATCGGATCACGACCAAGGACGAGGTGTCGTTCGATCGCGAAGCGGCGGCCGTTCGCGCGCGCCGTGTCAGCATGCTCGGCGCCATCACGCTGAAGAGCGAAGCGCGGACAATCGCGCCGGACAACGAGACGGCCCGACTGCTCGCGCATGGTGTGGCGCACATTGGCATCGGTGCGCTCCCATGGACCAAGGGACAAATTCAGTTGCGCGATCGCGTGGCCTTTGTGAGAGCGGCCGAGGGCGCGTCATCCCGATGGCCCGATCTTTCAGATGCCGCGTTGGCGGTCGATGTGGAAACCTGGCTCGCGCCGTACGTCTCTGAGAGGCTGCGCGTGACAGACATCACGGCCAGTGATCTCGATGCGGCTCTGACAGGTCTCGTTCCCTGGGCGGACATGCGCCGGCTCGACGAATTGGCGCCCACGCATTTCGAAGCGCCGACGGGCAACCGGCATTCGATCGACTACGAAGGCGCGGGCGCGCCGGCACTGGCGATCCGGGTGCAGGAACTCTACGGCGTCAAATCGCATCCGAGCATCGCCGGCGGACGATTGCCACTCACGCTGACACTGCTGTCTCCCGCGCATCGTCCGATCCAGATCACACGAGATCTGCCGGGCTTCTGGGCCGGTTCGTGGCGCGAGGTGAAAGCAGACATGAAGGGTCGCTATCCGCGACACGTCTGGCCGGACGATCCGGCCAACGCGGTGCCGACAACGCGGGCGAAACCGCGCGGCACGTGAGGTCGGCTGCCCGAACCGGCAGGATCAGCGACGACAGGGACGGGCTTCGACCGTGGCGCTCCATCCTGCGTTCTCCTTGGTGTAGGAGATGCCCTTCGAACCGGCGATTGAGAAGCTTGCCCAGCGGTTGCCGTATTCAAACGCCGTGAAATCGGCCCACGACCGGATGGCGGCAGCTTTTGCAGCTTCCTTCGTCTTGCCAACGCCGCTGCCGGAATGGAAGTGATCGGACATGCAGAGCCGCCCACGTTCGCGCCGCTGGTCATGCATTCCTGCCAATCCGCCGTCTTGGGCGTTCGCCGAGGCGCTCAACGTTCCCATGGACACGGTCGTTGCCGCGGCAGCCAGCGTCAGTGCTCTCAACGTCCGCAGATGCATGTTTGATGTCTCCTGTCGTCAACAATCCAGCGTCGCGCGCGGCGGACATTAGCCGCTCGCAGGACCGTGGGCAATGCGGAGGCCACTCAAATCAATCGGAGGCCCTTGAGGCTCGCGTGTCCTTCCTTCCCGATGATGATGTGATCGTGCACGGAGACCCCCAGGGGTTTGGCAGCGTCAATGACAAGTTTCGTCATGTCGACATCGGCGCGCGAGGGCGTCGGATCGCCGGAGGGATGATTGTGGACGAGAACGATCGCGGTCGAGGATAGTTCCAGCGCGCGCTTCACGACCTCACGCACGTAGACCGGTGTGTGATCGACCGTGCCGCGGCCCTGGACTTCGTCGGCGATGAGCCGGTTCTTCTTGTCGAGAAACAGAATGCGGAATTGTTCCTCGGCCGCGTGTCCCTGGGCGGTTCGCAGGTAATCGATCACCTGAACACCGGAGGAGAGGATCGGGCGGTGCAGAATTTCGGCGCGTGTCAGGCGGAGCGCCGCCGTGCGGACGAGCTTCAGTTCCGTGACGACCGTGCGGCCGACACCTTCGATTTCAAGGAGCAGCGTATCGGGCGCGTTTAGGACAGCGGCGAAGGTACCGAAGCGCGTGATCATGCGCTTGGCGAGGGCCTTGGTATCTCGGCGCGGGATCGCTCGGAAGAGAAGCAGCTCCAGGAGCTCGTAGTCGGGCAGGGCGTCGGGGCCGCCGATTTCGAAGCGGGCGCGGAGGCGCGCGCGATGACCATCGGTATTCGAGAGGTTGGCCGGATTTTCGAACAGCCCCGGCTCGTCAGCGCCTGCAATCGGACGTTTCACGTTGCCGGCCATGTTGTTCGGCCCCGTCGTCGATCAAGTGGACTTGGTCCAGGGCGGGCAATGGAGGCCCGCGGGCGAATAGGTGAAGACCTCATGGCCGGTTTCGGTCACGGCGACCGTGTGCTCGAACTGGGCTGAGTATTCGCGGTCGCGCGTAACGGCCGTCCAGCCATCCGGCAATACTTTGACGGCGGCCTTGCCGAGATTGATCATCGGTTCGATCGTGAAGAACATGCCCGGGCGCATGACGATGCCTTCGCCGTCCTCACCATAGTGCAGGATGTTCGGTCGATCATGGAACACGCGGCCGAGGCCGTGGCCGCAGAAATCCCGGACGACGCTGCAGCGCTCGCCTTCGGCGTAGGCCTGGATCACGGCGCCGATCTTGCCCGTCGAAACGCCCGGCTTCACGACCTCGATGCCCTTCATGAGCGAGGCGTAGGTCACTTCGATCAGGCGTTCCGCGCGGCGCGAGATGTTTCCGACCGGATACATCCGGCTCGTGTCGCCGTGCCAGCCGTCGACAATCAGCGTCACGTCGATGTTGACGATATCGCCCTCGCGCAGCGGCTTCGGACCAGGGATGCCGTGGCAGACCACGTGATTGATCGAGGTGCAGATCGCTTTGGGGTAGCCGCGATAATTGAGGGGCGCGGGGATCGCCTTGTGGTCGAGGGCGAATTCCATGACGAGCTGGTCGAGACGTTCGGTCGTAACGCCCGGCACGACATGGGGGACCAGCATGTCGAGCGCTTCCGCTGCGAGGCGGCCGGCCTTGCGCATGCCCTCGAATGCTTCGGGGCCATGCAGTTTGATGGCGGTTTCGCGCGGTGCGGCGCGGGTGACTTCGAGGTTGGACATGCCTATCCAGCGTCGCGAACGTTACGGAATTTGATGGCGTGGACCTTATGGAGCAACTTGTTCCCCGATTGGCGAGCAATTGGATTCTAGCTCAAATCCATTTGACTGCAATCGACGGTCGAGCCGCGTCCGGATGTGAAAACGGCGGCGCGGTTGGAAATCCGTCGCCGCCGCTTCTTCCGTCTTGCGTCACCGGAGGTTCAGAGCACTCAGCTCTGTGCCTCTTCGCCCTCGGCCGGCGCTTCCGCTGCGGTCAAGAGCGCACGGGCCTGGCCGATCCAGTCGTTCTTCTCGATCTGGCCGTCGATCGACAACGCGCCCTCAACGTTCGCTATGTCTTCATCGGAAAAGTTCGCGATCTGCTCGAACTTGAAGCAGTTCAACTGCTTCAGGCGCGCAAAAAGGTTGACATCGATGCCGTTGATCTGGGTCAGATCATCAGCCTCACCCTTCGGTTTCTTGAAGCCTTTCCAGGCCGCGTTGAGGCGGCGTGCGCGGGCGTCGGTCCGCTCGAAGATGCGGGCGGCCTTACCGCGCAGATCGCGGAGATAATAGAGCTTGGCGCGGCGGACACGGCCGCGGCGGAGAACCTCGATTTCAGCGATGTGGGGCGAGTAGACCGGGAACACGCGCTCGACGCCCTCGCCGTACGAGATCTTGCGGACCGTGAAGCTCTCGTTGAGACCGGCGCCGGAGCGCGCAATCACGACGCCTTCGTAATTCTGGTAGCGGACGACGGGCTCTTTCGGAGCGGCGTTCTTCTTCTTCTTGTCCTTGGGATCGATGTCGGCGGCCTCGACAACCTTGACCTTCACGCGGACGGTGTCGCCGGGCTGGAACTGGGGAACGCCGCGGATCGCGAGCACGGCATCCATCTGCTCGCGCTCGAGCTGCTTGATAATATCCATGACTGGTCCTTTTTCGTTATTTTTCAATGCAGAGGAGCAAAACCTCCGGCCTCGCGGCCGAGCGCGTAATGCTCGTGCGGCCCTTCAGGGCACCCTTAATTCGGGGATTTGATCGGCGGGTGATAGCGGAAACGCCACCGGTTGTCGAGGGGCATCGGGTTCAACGCGGTCCGGCCGTCGCGGCGGTTCAGATCGAGGGCGGCTCGAGACCGCGGATCGTCAGATTTCGGGGATCGTCCGGCCGGCCGCGCAAGCCGTTGTCGCCGGCGGCGGGTTTCTGCGGTGCGCCGAACAGTTGGCCGGGCATCAGATTGGGTGTCGCGCCGGCGCCGACCCCGGCCTGTTCGCCGGGCCAGACCGAGCTTGCCGCGCCCGTCTTCACCGCCCTGGGCACGGATTTGGAGGCGGGGGCCTTGGCAACCGCCGGCATGACGAGGGCCTTCTGGCGAGCCTTCTTCGGCTTTCCGGACTTGGCGCTTGCTTCGGCGCCGTTCACTTGAGCCAGCGCGGCCGCTTGATGGACTTCCACTTCGAAGGAATGGAGCACCACACCCTCGCGGGTCAGGACGTTGACGCTCGTTTTCAGTGGTTCGCCGTCCGCCGGCGGCAGCTCCACGACCAGTTTGTCGAGATTCCCGAGGAGAATAGCCCAGTCGTTCGTGCCGAGACGCACTCCGGAAGAGAGGCCGACTTTCAGGGGCAGGCCTCGGATCTCGGCGACGCCCAAGGGGTCGAAGCCCGCTCGGCTCGCCAGCAGAAAATGCGCCTCAGACTGCGGGCTGAGCCGGACCATGCCGGGCGTCGTCATGCTCCGATCGTCTTTGCGCGGGGTGGACGGGAGCGTGGTTCCTGCGCGCGCCGGAATGAAGGCCGCCGGCATCGCGACGAACGCGAAGCGGTCGTGCCGCGCGGCGGCCTGTCCATTGCTTCCCGTTTCGATCGGTGCATCTGACGGCATGGCGGGCTTCTGCGGCGGCGCAGGCCTGCGCTTCTCGCCAGCGGCCGACGCAACGGCGGACGTCGATGCCATCATCGTTTCGGTATTCTCTTCACGGTCGACCGATGCGAACCAGATCGAGAGTCCGACGAGGGCCGCACAGAGCGCGTAGAGTTCGAGTTCGAGATTCGGATTGTCGAAGATTTCGCGGAAGGCGCTCGAAAGCGTCATCTGGTGTCCTGGAGTGTCGATTTCGGAGTCGTGCGTGACCGTCATGGCCGGCGTCTCCAGCGATCAGAACTCGGGCTCGATGCAACGCAACTTTTGCGCAGCTGATCATCGTGAACACCCCGTTATTGATCGCGACGGCAATTCATTTCAAATCCAATTGAACACCGGAAGTCATGGACCTTGTTCGACAGTTAAGAATGCGGAAACGATTGGTTCAATTCGCGCGATTTATGCTCATTTCGCGCGAATCTGGGCGCGAGCTGAATTCAATTATTGACGATTTAAATCAACGCGTTGCGGCGTCCCGCTTCAGATTTGAAAATTGCATTGATTTCGCACTGTCGAGCAATAGATCGATCGGCTGATTGCGGCATTCCGATCAAAAATACTTTCGATGCCGCTCTCAGCCGGACCTGTCATCGTCGGCGATGGGGACCAATCGCGAGGCCATGATCTTGTCGATGCGCCGGCCGTCGAGATCGATGACTTCGAAGCGCCAACCCATGGTCTCAAGAACCTCGCCCGTCTTCGGTAGATGCTCGAGTGCCGCCAGTACAAAGCCGGCCGCGGTTTGGTATTCGCGCGGCTTCGGCAATGTAAGACCCAGCACGTCGGCCATCTCGTCGGCGGCCATGGAGCCAGCTATCAGCCACGAGCCATCGGCGCGTTCTACGGCCATCGGCTCTTCACCTTCGGCATCGGCCTTGAACACGCCCGCGATCGCTTCGAGGATGTCGGCGGGCGAGACGAGGCCCTGGAAATGTCCATACTCATCATGGATGAGAGCCATTGGCACTTCGGCATCGCGGAGAACGGTCAGGATATCCAAGGCATCGGTCGTGTCGGGAACGATCGGAGCTTTGCGAACGTGCTTTTTGACGTCGAGTTCATGACCGGAGAGCAGGCTCGCCAGGACCTCGCGGGTAGCGATGACACCGATCATCTGGTCGACGGTCCCTTCCGCGGCCGGAATGCGCGAGTGAACGGTCGAGCGCAGGCGTTCGCGGATCGCCTCATCGCTGGCCGTTACGTCGACCCATTCGACGTCCGTGCGCGGTGTCATGAGGCCCGCGACCCGTCGATCGGCGAGGCGCATCACGCCTGAAATCATTGCGCGTTCGCCGGTTTCGATGACGCCGGCCGACTCGGCTTCCGCCATCAGTGTCTTGATTTCTTCCTCGGTGACGCGGTCCTCGCTTTCGGTCGTCTGGCCGAACAGGCGGAATACGAGTTTCGTCGAAGTGTCGAGAAGCGAGACGAAGGGCGTGGCGATGGTCGAGACAAGCTGCATGGCCGGCGCCACGGTGCAGGCGATCGCTTCGGGGTTGCGGAGTGCGAGCGTCTTTGGGACGAGTTCACCCGCGATCACCGACAGGTAGGTTATGACCACGATCACGAAGCCGTATCCGAGCCAGTTGGCCCAGGCCGGAGTCACGCCCTGGCTTGTCAAGAACGCGGCAGCGCTATCTCCGAAAGCCTCGCCGGAATATGCGCCGTTGACGATGCCGATGAGTGTGATGCCGATCTGGACAGCTGACAGGAAGCGGCTCGGGTCGGCGGCGAGGTCGAGCGCGCTCCGCGCGCCGGAGCGGCCCTGAGCGGCCATGGACTTCAAGCGGGTTTGTCGCGAGGAGACGACGGCCAGTTCAGAGAGGGCAAACAGTCCATTGAGGACGATGAGCCCGGCAACGATGAAAGCCTCGAACACGCAGTGCCGGCCTGGACATCACATCCAGGTCCGCTCCAATCCATTGACGACGCCGGCACCGTAGGGTGCATGTCTTCGCCGGTCAATTGCGGTCATCCGGCTTCGATGGCGTGCGCCGTGTTCGCGCGGCGATGTCGGGCCGGCGTTCGGCGGTCAGGCGGGTCGATTGCGCCCTGCGCCAAGACGCGATGCGGGCATGATCGCCCGACAGCAGGATATCTGGAATTGAATGCCCTTCCCACTCACGCGGTCGCGTAAACTGCGGATGCTCGAGAAGGCCCGCCTCGAAACTCTCCTCCGTCAAGCTTTCGGGAGCGCCGACGACGCCCGGCAGCAGCCGGACGCAGGCATCGATCAGAACCATCGCGGCCAGTTCGCCGCCGGAAAGGACATAGTCGCCGATCGACACTTCACGCAGGTTGCGCGCTTCGATGATGCGCTCGTCGACGCCTTCAAAGCGGCCGGCCAGGAGAAGGCATCCCGGACCCGAGGCGAGTTCGCGTGCGAGACCTTGCGTCAGGGGCTCGCCACGCGGCGAGAGATAGATGCGGGGAACATCGGGGCCGAATGCCTCGACGGAATCGATCGCAGCCGCGACGACGTCGGCGCGCAGCACCATGCCTGCGCCGCCGCCCGCCGGTGTGTCGTCGACCTGGCGGTGGCGTCCTATGCCGAATTGGCGAAGGTCGGTGGTGTCGAGGGTCCAGAGTCCGGCCTGGAGTGCCTGACCGACGAGCGAAACCGACAGCGGGCCCGGAAACATCTCTGGAAAGAGCGTCACCACATGGGCGCGCCACGGTTTCCGGCCATCGCTCTCGGGGAAATGGGCCATGCCCGATCAGACACCTTCGACGACGGTGATGTCGATCGAGCCGGCACCCTGGCGCAGCGCTTTGGCTTCCGCGTACTCGGGGCTCGTCGCGTAGCCGATCGCGTGGTCGTAGCTCGGGAACTCCAGGACGACATTCCGCTGCGTGCCGTTGCCTTCCACGATCTGGCACTTGCCACCGCGCACGATCGGCTTTCCCTCGAACTTGTCGAGCGCGATCTTCGATTTGGCGACGTACTGTCCCCATTTCTCCGGGTCCGTGACCGTAGCATGTGCGATGACGTAGCCTTTCGGCATCTCTTGTCTCCCTGTGTGTCAGTGGGTGTATCGAATACCTCGGCCGGGAGGCATAAGGGGCGCTCATCGCCTCGGCAAGCGTCTCATGCGTCGTGGCGTACGGCGTCCGCGATGTGCTTCACGAACGTCTCGGCCGCGCGGCGGGGATCGTCGGCCTCCGTGATCGGACGTCCGACGACGATGTGGGATGCGCCGGACGAGATCGCGCGCATGGGCGTCATGACGCGTTCCTGATCGCCGGCGGCGCTGCCTTCGAGCCGGATGCCGGGCGTCACGATCAGGAAGTCGGGGCTCGTCGCGGCGCGAACGGCGGCCGCTTCGAGACCCGATGCGATCACGCCGTCAAATCCGGCTTCGTAGGCCATGCGCGCGCGGTGCAGCACGAGTTCGGCGGGCGACAGCTCGGTTCCCTGCTGGCGGAGATCGGTTTCAGTCAGATTGGTCATGACTGTCACGGCCAAGAGCTTCAGTCGGCTCGATCCCCGCCCGGCGACCGCGGCGCGCAGCGTCTTCAGGTCGTGGCCATGGACGGTCAGGAAGTCGACGCCCAGGTCCTTGGCATTTGCGACCGCGCGCTCGACGGTATTGCCGATGTCGAGGAGCTTCATGTCGAGGAAGACGTGCTTGCCTCTGGCTTTCAAGGCGCGTGCGATGTCGAGACCGCCGGCGAAGAGGAGCTCAAGGCCGACTTTGTAGAAGCTCACATGATCGTCGAGCTCGGCGATCAAGCGCTGAGCGCCTTCACTCGTCGGCATGTCGAGCGCGACGATGAGGCGGCTTTTGGCGGTTCGGACGGACATCGGATCCGGAGATTCTTCTTGGCTGGTCTCGTCAAGGCACGCGGCCGACCCTAACGGGTTCCGCTTCGCGCGTCATCCGTGCAGCACATGGGCCGCCCGCGCGAGCTTCTGGATCAGGCGCTTCAGCTGCTCGCTCTGGTCCTTGTTCTTGAGATGCCCGTCCTCGTCGTAGGCTTCGTGGGCGCGTGGGAGGGCGAACTGGTCCGGCAGCACGAGCGCGCCGAGGCCGAGTTCCAAGACCGTGCGGACGGTGTTGAGACCGCGCAGGCCGCCTAGTCCCCCGTTCGACGCACTGCCGAGTGCGAAGACGCGCGTCTTGAAGACGGCGAGAGGCTCCTCGTCGTCGCGGCGGATGCGGCTCACCCAATCGAGCGTGTTCTTGAGCAGGGGGGTGATCGAGGCATTGTACTCAGGGCAGGCGATGAAGATCCCGCTGTGGACCTTCATCAGCGCTTCGAACTTCAACGTCGTGTCCGGTATGCTGTCGCGGGTCTGCAGATCGGCGTCGTAGAGCGGCATCGGATAGTCGCCCAAATCCGCGAACGTCGCGGCAATGCCGTTGGCTTCCGCGATGCGCGCGCCGAGGTCCGCCAGGCGCTTGTTGTGCGAACCCGTGCGCGAACTGCCGGAGAAAAAGAGGAGACGCGGCGCTTCTGTCTTCTGGCTGGCCATGTGCAGTTCTCAGTCGAAGAGGCTCGACGGAGCCTCGATCTCAGGGTTGGGGCGTCGGGCATGCTCGATAAAGCGTGTCAGCTCGACTTTCCGTCGCCGCCGAAGAAATCCTTCACACGCGCGAAAAAGCCGTGGCTCTCCGGGCTCGTCTCCTTGCGGCTCTCACGCTCGAATTCTTCGAGCAGCTCGCGCTGCTTGCGCGTCAGGTTCTTCGGCGTCTCGACCTCGACCTGGATGTACATGTCGCCGGTCATCGTCGAACGCAGGACCGGCATGCCCTTGCCCTTCAGACGGAACTGCTTGCCGCTTTCGGTGCCTTCTGGAACACGTACGCGCGTCATGGCGCCCTCGAGGGTCGGCACCTCGATCTGTCCGCCGAGTGCGGCCGTCGTCATCGAGATCGGCACCTTGCAGAAGATGTCTGCGCCGTCGCGCTGGAAGAATTCGTGCGGCTTGATGGCGAGGAATATGTAGAGATCGCCGGCTGGCCCGCCGCGCGCACCAGCCTCACCTTCACCCGCAAGACGGATCCGCGTCCCATCTTCGACGCCGGCAGGGATATTGACGGAAAGCGTGCGCTCTTTGACGACGCGACCCGCACCTGTGCAGGTCGGGCAGGGATCGGTGATCGTCTCACCGCGTCCCTGGCATGACGGGCATGTGCGCTCAATCGTGAAGAAGCCTTGGCTCGCGCGCACCTTGCCCATGCCGGAACACGTCGCGCAAGTCGTTGGCTTGGTTCCAGCGCGCGCACCCGATCCCTGGCATGTCTCGCATGTGACGCTCGTCGGCACGCGGATCTGCGCGGTCTTGCCGGTCACGGCTTCGGGGAGTGTGATCTCCATATTGTAGCGGAGATCGGCGCCGCGCTCGCGACCCGTGCGGCGCTGTCCGGCCTGTCCGCGCCGGCCGCCCATGAACTCTCCGAACAGGTCGTCGAAGATGTCCGACATCGAGGACGCGAAGTCGGGACCGAAGCCGCCGCCGGGCCCCCCGCGGCCACCCATGCCGCCTTCGAAGGCAGCATGGCCGAAGCGGTCGTAAGCGGCCCGTTTCTGCGGGTCCTTCAGAACTTCATAGGCTTCGTTGATTTCCTTGAACTTCTGTTCTGCGGTCTTGTCGCTGGGATTGCGGTCGGGATGCAGTTCCTTCGCGAGCTTGCGGAACGCGCTTTTCAGTTCCGGCTCGCCGGCGTCGCGAGATACCCCGAGGGTTTCGTAATAGTCGCGCTTGGCCATTCTGTTTCCAAGTTCTCGTCGAGAGCCTCGATGCCCCCCGTACCGTTATAGTACGAGATCATCTGACGCGGGCGGAGTGTCCGCTCCGCGCGCCGGCCGATGAAGTAAACGCCGTTGGCCCCGTCTCCCGCGAAGTGTCCCCCCGCCCATTTGTCGGCAAAGCGGAGCCAGAAGAACGGGAGCGTGAGGGCCGTGGCCACTTTGTCGGATCGCACCAGCGACCGCATGAAATATCGGATCGACCAGAACAAGCTCAAGCCCGGTCCGCCATTTGTCCCAGCGTCCAATTGTGCGAAGTTCTTGAACAGCCAGCGGTGGCCACTCGGCGTGAACCGGGTGAAATCGAAGGCGGCCATGTGCACCTGCTGCATGAACGGCGTCTCGGCATAGATGAGGCCGTCGGGCTTCAGGACGCGGTGGATCTCCGCGACCACCTGAGGCGGGTCGAGGACGTGTTCGAGGACGGCTTGGATCACGACGCCGTCGAATGCCCGGTCGACGAAGGGCAAGTGGTGCCCGTCCGCGAGGAGCGCGACGTTGTCGGAGACGTAGATGTCGGTGCCGATCACCTCGACGTCGGGGGCGTCGTAAAGAACGTCCAGGCCCGACCCGCGAGACCCTCCGCCAACGATGAGAACGCGCGGCCTATTCGCGATTTTCCTCAGGTAATTCAAGAATTTAAGACAGTTGATCTCGCCGATGGAGCTATCGCCTGCCATCACGAACCCGCGCAGCCGCTCCTTGAGGCCGGGGCGCGTCTCGATGGCCTGTTCGGCCGCCGACTGCGCGATGCTGTCCCGCGTCATCACGCTGTCGTCGAAATCGATCAGTGCCGGCTTGCCATCGAAGACCGGGAAGCCCTCGCCGTAAAACTGGCAGCGGGGGTTCGAGCAGGCATAGGCCGGTTCGGAGGCCCGCGGGCGCGTGCTGATCGGTGCGGCGCAGCGGGGGCAGGCGAGAATTCTGATCAGCTCGGGCGACATGGCTACGCTCCCGGAACACTCAAACTGCGAACTTGCCTTCAGGCAGGTATAGTTAACAACTAACCTTACCACATGCTGCGACGCAACAGAGCGATGGTGATCAAAAATCTTGCTGGAAATTCAATTTGGGAAAGTCGATCGGCGCGGCCGATGCTGGTCATGCATCCCGGCCGCGCCGCGTTCAGTGTGCAATTCGATCAGGCCGAACGCTTCTTGTCGTCCTTCACTTCCTCGAAATCGGCGTCCACGACATCGCTGTCGTCGGAGCCTGAGCTATCAGACGACCCGGCATCGGAGCCCGCGTCGCCGCCGGCACCGGCCTGGGCCTTGTAGATCGCTTCGCCGATCTTCATAGCGACCTGAGCCAGCGCTGTCGTCGCGGCGCGGATGCGGTCGGCATCGTCGGACTGAACCGCCTCCTTCGTCGCGGCGATGGCTTGCTCGACGTCGGATTTCACAGCAGTGACGGCCGGGTTCGACCCATGCTCGGCGATCTGTTTCTCCGTGTCGTGGACAAGCGCTTCGGCATGATTTTTCGCCTCGACCAACTCGCGCTTCTTCTTGTCCTCCGACGCATGCGCCTCGGCGTCCTTGACCATGCGATCGATCTCGGTATCCGAAAGACCGCCCGAGGCCTGGATACGGATCGACTGCTCCTTACCGGTCGCCTTGTCCTTCGCCGCAACGTGCACGATTCCGTTGGCGTCGATGTCGAAGGTGACCTCGACCTGGGGAACGCCGCGTGGTGCAGGCGGGATGCCGATCAGATCGAACTGGCCGAGCAGCTTGTTGTCGGCCGCCATCTCGCGCTCGCCCTGGCTGACGCGGATCGTGACCGCGGTCTGCCCGTCCTCGGCGGTCGAGAAGACCTGGCTCTTCTTGGTCGGGATCGTGGTGTTGCGCTCGATCAGCCGCGTGAAAACACCGCCCAGCGTTTCGATGCCGAGCGACAGCGGCGTCACGTCGAGGAGCAGAACATCCTTCACCTCGCCCTTCAGAACGCCGGCCTGGATAGCAGCGCCGACGGCGACCACTTCGTCCGGGTTGACGCCCTTGTGCGGCTCCTTGCCGAACAGCTCCTTGACGATCTGCTGGACCTTCGGCATGCGCGTCATGCCGCCGACGAGAACGACCTCGTCGATTTCGGCGGCTTTCAGGCCCGCGTCCTTCAAAGCCTGCAGGCACGGCCCCTTCGTCTTCTCGATGAGGTCGTCGACGAGGCTCTCGAGCTTGGCGCGCGTGAGCTTCAAGGTCAGATGCTTGGGACCGGTTGCGTCCGCGGTGATGAACGGAAGATTGATCTCGGTTTGGGCCGAGGACGACAGCTCGATCTTCGCCTTCTCGGCGGCTTCTTTGAGACGCTGGAGGGCGAGCTTGTCTGATCGGAGGTCGATGCCGTTCGACTTCTTGAACTCGTCGGCGAGGTACGCGACGAGCTTCATGTCGAAGTCTTCGCCGCCGAGGAACGTATCGCCGTTCGTCGACTTCACTTCGAAGACGCCGTCACCAATCTCAAGGATCGAAATATCGAACGTGCCGCCGCCGAGGTCGTAAACGGCGATGGTCTTCGCCTCTTTCTTCTTGTCGAGGCCATAGGCCAGCGCGGCCGCCGTCGGCTCGTTGATGATGCGCAGAACTTCGAGGCCCGCAATGCGGCCGGCGTCTTTCGTCGCCTGGCGCTGGGCGTCGTTGAAGTAGGCCGGAACCGTGATGACGGCCTGCGTCACAGATTCGCCGAGCTTGGCTTCTGCGGTTTCCTTCATCTTTTGAAGAATGAAGGCCGAAATCTGCTGGGGGGAATATTCCTTGCCGTTCACCTCGACCCAAGCGTCGCCGTTCTGACCCTTCACGATCTTGTAGGGGACGAGCTTCTTGTCCTTCTCGACCATGGGGTCGTCGAAGCGGCGGCCGATGAGGCGCTTGATGGCGAACAACGTGCCGGTCGGGTTGGTGACGCCCTGGCGCTTCGCGGGCAGGCCGACCAGCCGCTCGCCGTCGTCGGAAAATGCGACGATCGAGGGGGTCGTGTTCACGCCTTCGGCGTTTTCCAGAACGCGCGGCTTGCCGCCGTCCATGACGGCAACGCAGGAGTTGGTCGTGCCGAGGTCGATGCCAATAACTTTAGCCATCCGAGGTCTTCCTTTCTGTGTCGGCGAACCGGCCGGACCCGTCGTGGGCGTCCGGCGAGACCCGCCCCGTCCGCTGACGGGATGATCGGGTGTGCGGTCCCCTGGAGGTTCGAGACGTGATGGTCGGGTATATAGGGTCGTCAGGGGCGGGTGCAACGCCTGTGGACCTGCTGGCCACAAGTCTCGCTCAACGGAGCCCGCGACATGCGGTTGCGGTGGCCGTTTGCGGTTGGCAGTGGCGGTCGGATCGGAAATCCCGAACAACCGAATTACCTGATCAAAATCGGATCACCGGACTGGCGAGGTTAGACTTAACGGGCTCTCTGAACGAACGCCGTGGCGGGGTGTCCAGAGGCGTCAGCCCCCGTTCTGATCGCCGGCAGCGGTATCGGCTTTTGCCGTCTTCGGGCCGCCCTTCGCTACCACGACCATAGCCGGGCGGACGACGCGTTCCTCGATCAGATAGCCGGCCTGGAACACCTGCAGAATGGTGCCCGAAGCCACGTCGGTCCGGTCCTGCTGCATGACGGCCTGGTGCTGGTGGGGGTTGAATGCCTCACCTTCGGGCCAGATTCGCTTGACGCCATGGCGTTCGAGAATCGACTTCAACTCCCTCTCGGTCATTCCGACGCCTTCAACTAACGTCTTCAACGCCGGATCGGTCTCGGCCGCACCGGCCGGGACGGCGGCCAGAGCGCGCTCGAAGTTGTCCGCGACGCCGATCAACGCGGTGGCGAGTTTCGTGATTGCGAACTTGCCCGCGTCCTCCTTTTCGCGCTCAAGACGCTTGCGGAGGTTGTCGAGGTCGGCGGCATGGCGAAGGCTCGCCGACTTCGCATCGGACCGCAGCTTCTCGAGGTCCAAACTGAGTTGATCGACAATGCTGCGCCATTGTTCGGGCGCCAAATTCGGGGCGTCTGGCGACAATGAAAGCGATTCAGAGTCTGCCGGACCGAACGCCGACGTGTCGATGATGTCGCTATCGGCGACAGGGCGAGGGTTCGGTTCCACGGGCTCTGGCGCCGCCTGTGCGGCCGGTTGGCGTTGAGCATCGGCCGGGACGGCGGTCTCGGGAGAGCCGGCAGCTGGCGCGGGATCGTTCGGTTCAGACATGTGGCTCGAATTTCTTGAGATTGTTCAGATTTCCGGCGTGTCGCGTCGGGCGCGCCGCGCCTTCGATCGGCTTCCGCATATCGGCCGGTTCTGGCGAAAAATCAAGCGATGACGCGGGAGACGATTTTCGCCGTGTAGTCGACCATCGGGATGATGCGGGCATAGTTGAGGCGGGTCGGCCCGATGACACCCAGAACACCGACGATTTTCCGAGCGTCGTTGCGGAACGGCGCCACGATCAGCGAAGAGCCGGACATCGAAAAGAGCTTGTTCTCAGAACCGATGAAGATGCGGACGCCCTCGGCGCGATCGGCGAGACCCAAGAGTTCGACCAGTTCGGATTTCTGTTCGAGGGCCTCGAACAGCTGGCGGATCCGCTCCAGATCGTCGAGGGCCGTCAAATCCTTCAAAAGATTTGCCTGGCCACGAACGATAAGGCTCTTGCGATCGTCGGGGGACCCCGACCATTCGGCGAGCCCAGCCGCGACCACCTTCTGGGTCAGCGTATCCAGTTCGGCTTTCGCTTGCCCGGCTTCGTCCTCAATGACTTTGCGCGCCTCGTCGAAGGTCATGCCGCGCACTTTGGCGTTGAGATAGTTGGCGGCTTCAACGAGCGCCGTCGATGGCAAACCGTCTGGCAGATCGATGATCCGGTTTTCGACGTCGCCGTCCTCGCCGACGACGATCGCGAGGGCTTTTCGAGGTTCCAGCATGACGAAGTCGATCTGGCGCAGGCGGCCGACCTGCTTTTCGGTCAGCACGACACCGGCGCAGTGGGAGAGCCCAGAGATCGCCTCGCCGGCTTCAGCCAGGGCCTTTTCGAGCGACGTCGTGCGCGACGCGGCGATCTGCGCTTCGATCTGGCGTCGCTCGTCCTCGGTCAAGTTTCCAGTCTCGAGAAGCCCATCGACGAAAATGCGCAGACCAGACTGGGTCGGCAGGCGACCGGCGGAGGTGTGGGGCGCATAGATGAGGCCCAGTGCTTCCAGGTCGCTCATCACATTGCGGATCGAGGCCGGTGACAGGCTCATCGGCAGGACCCGCGACAGATTGCGCGATCCGACCGGTTCGCCCGTCTCGAGATAGCTCTCGACAATGCGGCGCAGGATCGTGCGCGAGCGATCGTTGAGCTTCGAGATTTCTGACATGCGCTTCCCGCGAAATCCGCGATCGTGGTTCAGGCCCTGATCTTCCGGCATCGATATTCAAGTTTCAGAGGGTCCACGTCAAACGGTGCACGTATTTTTCGACCGCCGAGCGGGTTGCGGAGCCGCCGGGCCGAGACTAGGTTCGCGCGAATTTCGGACAGCGAAACCCCTACTGGGACTCAAATCAATATGCGGCCCTCGAAACGTCAACCGGCGGAACTAAGGCGCGTCTCCTTCGAGCGCGCCTTCTCCATGCACGCGGAAGGCTCCTGCCTAATCAAGTTCGGCAACACGCATGTTCTCTGCACGGCGAGCCTCGAAGAGCGCGTGCCGCCCTGGCTCAAGGGGCAGGGGCGGGGCTGGGTCACAGCAGAATACGGCATGCTCCCGCGCGCCACGACGGATCGGACGCGGCGCGAGGCGTCGGTCGGGCATCAATCTGGCCGAACCCAGGAAATCCAGCGCTTGATCGGACGGGCATTGCGTGCCGTCGTCGATCTTCAGAAACTCGGTGAACGTCAAATTTCGATCGACTGCGACGTCATCCAGGCGGACGGCGGCACCCGCACGGCGGCGATCACGGGCTCCTGGGTGGCGCTCCACGATTGCCTCAACTGGATGAAGACACGCGACATGGTCCGCGATGGGGTCCTACGCGATCACGTGGCTGCCGTCAGCTGCGGGCTCTACAAAGGCGCGCCGGTTCTCGACCTCGACTATGCCGAAGATTCCTCAGCCGACGCCGACGCGAATTTCGTGATGACGGGGTCGGGCGGTATCGTCGAAGTGCAGGGAACGGCGGAGACGACGGCCTTCAGCCAGGAGAGTTTCGATCAACTGATGGCGCTCGCGCGGAAAGGGATCGGGGAGCTTGTGGAGCTGCAGAAGTTGACGGTGGCTTGAGCGCCACCGGATTTCCGCCTCGTGCAATTGACTCGCATCGGAGTTTCCATGCCTAAGCTCGCTCGCGGCACGAAGCTCGTCGTTGCCACGCACAACAAGGGCAAGCTCTGGGAAATCAATCAGCTCATCGCGCCATATGGGCTCGCGGCCGTATCGGCTGGAGACCTCGGGCTTGTCGAGCCCGAAGAAACCGAAGCGACGTTTCATGGTAACGCCCGACTCAAGGCCGAGGCCGCAGCCCGAGACGCGGGCCTGCCGGCGCTGGCGGACGATTCCGGTCTCGAGGTCGCCTGTCTCGGGGGTGCGCCCGGCATCTATTCTGCGCGCTGGGCGGGCTCAGCCAAGGATTTCAGCCTCGCGATGCGCAAGGTGGCGCAGGAGGTTACGGCGCGGCACGGCTGGTCGGCGCCGGGACCCACGGCGAACTTCATTTCGGTTCTCTGCCTGGCGTGGCCCGACGGCGAGCATCGCTTTTTCGAGGGACGCGTCGACGGACACCTCGTCTGGCCGCCGCGTGGCGGGAATGGTTTCGGATACGATCCGATGTTCGTGGCCGAGGATCAGACACAGACGTTCGGCGAGATGGAGCCGGCGCAGAAGTATGCGATTTCACACCGGACGCGCGCGTTCGATGCGTTCCGGCGTCAATGCCTCGACGATGACGATGCGCGGCCGCTCCGGCCGAATGCCACGCGCGACGTGGATGGCCTCCGGGCTGCGGCGGCGAACATTTCGACGCGCGAGGAACTCGTGGCGTTCGTTGCCAATCTCCGAGCCGATCTCGCGCGTCATCCCGAGGCGTGGCAGGCGGCGTCGGTCGCCGATTTCCTTGCGGTGCTCGGGGATGCCGTTGCCGATTGTCCAGCTGTCGACGAGCCGAGATGGCGCACGATCGCGCATCTGATGCTGTCCGCGGCGTCTCCCAAAGGGCCGGTTCCGTGACCGACGACGACGGGTTCGGCATCTATCTCCATTGGCCGTTCTGCGCGCAGAAATGTCCTTACTGCGACTTCAACAGTCATGTGCGTCACGGCGGGTGGGATGAGGCGCGTTTTCTCGCGGCCTTCCGAACTGAACTCACGGCGATGGCCGAGCGACAGGGTCTTCGTTCCCAGCGTCCGCCGGTGCAATCGATCTTTTTCGGGGGCGGGACGCCGTCTCTCATGCAGCCCGGGACCGTCGCCGGCCTGCTCGACCACATCGCCACCCTATGGACGATCGCCTGCGGCGCGGAAGCGACGCTCGAAGCCAATCCCAACAGTGTCGAAGCCGGACGATTTCAGGGCTATCGCGCGGCAGGCGTCAATCGCGTCTCGATCGGCGTGCAATCGTTCGACGACGGGGAACTCAAGCGGCTCGGGCGGCTGCATTCGGCAGCCGAGGCGCGCGGCGCGATCGATATCGCCGGCCGCGTGTTTGAGCGCGTTTCATTCGATCTGATTTATGCGCGGCCAGGGCAGACGCCTGTCAAGTGGCGGGCTGAACTCCGCGAGGCCCTCAACCTAGCGCGGGGGCATCTGTCGCTCTACCAGCTGACCATCGAGCCCGACACGCCGTTTGCCGAGCTTCATGCACGCGGAAAGCTCGTTGTGCCTGATCCCGATGCGGCGCTCACGCTCTACGAGATCACGCAAGAGCTGACGGACACGGCCGGGCTCCGGGCGTACGAGATTTCAAATCACGCGCGGCCGGGTGAAGAAAGCCGGCACAATCTCCTTTATTGGCGCTATGGAGCCTATGCGGGCGCCGGTCCCGGTGCGCACGGTCGCCTCGTCTCGGATGGGCGGCGGCTCGCCACGTCGACGGAGCGCAATCCCGAGCGGTGGCTCGCGCGTGTCGAAGCCCATGGACAGGGCATGATCGAAGAGACGCCTCTCGGCCAGGCGGAACAGGCGGACGAGATGCTGATGATGGGGCTTCGGCTCAGCGAGGGGCTCGATCTCGGTCGGCTGGCTCGTGTCACGGGGTTCCGACCGACCCGAGTCGCGCTCGATCGGCTCGTGCGGCAAGGCTTCCTGGAATTTGTTCCGGACTCGCCGGATCGCGTTCGCGCCAGTGGACGGGGGCGGTTCGTCTTGAACGAGATCGTCTTCCAGCTCTCTCAAGGCCTGCAGCCCGTGGCGGCGGCGGTCCTGTGACGAACCCGCCGTAGACAGGTCGAGGCCGATCCACCTAGAGCAGTGATGACCAAGAGCAGCGGACGAGATCGACAGACCATGATGCGCGGGATCTACGACTGGATGATGCGGGCGGCCGCGAGCGACCGGGCTCCACATGCGCTGGCGGTGGTCTCGTTCGCGGAAAGCTCGTTCTTTCCCATACCGCCCGACGTCATGCTCATCCCGATGGTGATCGCAAACAGAGCCAAGGCGTGGTTCTACGCTTCGCTCGCGACCATCTCGTCGGTCATCGGCGGCGTGGCCGGTTACGCAATCGGGTATTACTTCTTCGATCTCATCGGTCAGCCCATCCTGCAATTCTACGGCAAATCGGAGGGCTTCGCGGAATTCACGAGCTGGTTCAACGAATGGGGCGTCGTTATTCTGATCGCCAAGGGCTGGACACCCATTCCGTTCAAGGTTCTGACGATCGCGGCCGGTGTCGCCCACATGCCACTCATTCCCTTCATTCTCGCGAGCATCGTCACGCGGGCCATGCGCTTCTTTCTCGTCGCGGGGCTTCTCTACTACTTCGGGGAACCGATCCGTAAGTTTGTCGAGGAACGCCTGACGCTGGTCACGACCGTGTTCGTCGTCGTCTTGGTGGGCGGTTTCGTTGCGGTCCGTTATCTCATCTGATCTCGATGACGTCCGAGATGACCGGAGTGCGTGTCTGATGCGACCGACAGCTGAGCTTTCCGACGTGACGACCGACGCCTACCGCTGGGGCAGCCTCGCGCTCGCCATCGCTACCGCCGTGATCCTCGCGGCCCTGGCGTTCGAACATATCGGCGGCTACATACCCTGCCCGCTCTGCCTGCAGCAGCGCTATGCGTACTACGCCGGCATCCCGGCGCTCTTCGTTGCTCTGGCGCTCGCAGGCGAGAAACCACGACTCTCGGGTCTTCTCTTCGGGGCCGTCGCTCTCGCCTTCTTCGCCAACGCGATACTCGGCGCCTATCAGGCGGGGGCGGAATGGAAGTTCTGGCCGGGCCCTGAGACGTGTTCCGGGGAGATCGCGACACCGGCGACAACCGGGGATCTGTTGAAAGGACTCGCAGGGACCCAAGCCATCCGGTGCGACGAGGCTTCCTGGCGCCTGTTCGGCCTGTCGTTCGCGGGCTGGAACGTCGTCGTCAGCCTCATTCTGATGCTGATCGGGTTGCAGGCGGGCTTCGCGGCCATCCGGCGTGACGAATAGCTCATACTTTTCAGCGTATTAAGGCCATATCCACAGCGGCCCTGTGAGTCCGCGACCGTCAATTCTCTGGCGGAATAAGAACCTGAACGGATGTAAAGCAAAAATCCTCGCTTCGGCCGAGGTCGCGCCATTTTTCAGCCCTTGTGTGGCAGTTAATTCACACCATCAGCGGAACGCACCGAGAATCAATCGAGATCGGATGCGGGCCGTACGTTCCAGGAGCGATCGCGTGGCGGAAGGCGTCTCCCAATTCCGCGGGCTTCGGCCTCCGTCCCATTCGGGCGGGCACAAGGATCGTCGCGTACCTGAGGGGCAGTCGGCCCGTGAGTTCTTCGGCCGTGCGTTCGCCTCGCCTGAGTTTTGTAAGCGTTGCGTTCCGGTTGCGTTTGTTGCGTCCGCGTTCGTGTCAGTAGCGTCCTCAGTCCCCCCGCCAAAGAGCGTGCTTTCGGGCACGTTCCAATCTCTCGGACGAGCGGTCTCGAGCCGGCGCTTTCGGCGCCTCGAGGGACGGCTCTCCGAGAGGCTCGCGGCCAATCCGATGCCGCAGACTTCAGGCCCGAGTTGCGTTCCCTTCGTTTGCGTTTCCAGGCGTTGCGTCCAGGTTCCCGTTTCTCAGAGGCAGTGAAATGTCGAGTGAATGCAGTGAGTGGCGTCCCCTGTCGGAGATCGTCGGCGTTCTCGTCGGGCGCGTGACGGTCGCTCCATCGCCCACGACACCGAGGTAATCGACCTCGATCGGAAACGATCACTTCAAAGTCCGTGAAATTCTGCCAGGGCAGCCCCCGCCCCGGCGACCATCGGCAGGCACATCGAGCGTGGGACAACATCCCTCCAGGTGCACACTGGCACAGTACTGCGTATGTGTACCGATTGCGCTCCTTGTGCCTGCCACCTTCCTACTTCGAGGAGAGTGTCATGACCCCCGATCACGTCAATCCGCTCATGTGGCAGCAGGCTCAGGGCGTCGCGCGTCAGTCGTGCGCGCGGTTCTTCCGCGACGGCGGATCGCCGACCGATGCCATGCGCGCATTCGGCCTCGCGATCGCCAGTGAAGACGATGCCGATTGGAGCCGTGCGGTCGATCGGATCGCGGCCTCTCTCTGTGCGTCGCCCCAGCGGCGTGCGGCCTGATCCCGCTGACAATCCGCGTCGCACGGTGCCAACCTTGCGATGTCCCGTCCTTCCATTTGCGAGACTCCGGCCCCGCCTTGCGGGGCTGTTTTTTTCAGTCGGCAAGACGTTAGCGACGTTGCCGGTTCGGCAGTTGTCGAACGGCCCGCAACGGGCCAGTCTCGCTCTTACTCAAAGCGATTCTCATCTCGTCGCTGCGGACGGCGGACTTTTCCATGGCAGACCAGTCAATCGACGACGCGCTGAAGACGGCCGCCGATCCGGGTCACTCATCCGGCCGCCGAAGCGTGCTCGACGCCGATCAACGTCTCCAGGCGACGGCATCGTCGCCGTTGCGCTGGCTCGTCATTCTCGTTCCGCTCGCCGTCATCGCCATTTTCGGCGCCAATCTCGCTGGGCTCTGGACGCTGCCGGGTCAACAAGCCGCGAAGGAATTGCCTCAGCCCGAAACGCTGCACGATCCCTGGCAGGCGGTTCGTGACGCCCGCGACGCGCTCGAAGATCTCTGGGGCCGATTGATGGTGCAGTTGGACAGCGTCACGACCAGTGGACCTCAGCATTCGGATGCGCCAACCGGGCCCTCCGACGTGCCAAGCGCATCGACTGACGGGGGAAGTGTCCATAACAGTCCCGAGGAGAGTACTATCCGTTCAATCGAAGACATCGAGCGGCAGATCGAGGCGATCTTCGGCAAGCGTCGCGCGCCTGCAGACGGCCGGGCCGACAGCGGGGCTGACGACGGAGCGCCATCCGAAGGTTCGCAATCGACCGCGCCGGCCCCGGATGCTCCCGGTCCCGAAGCCAGACCGCGCACATTCGATCCCGACCTTGCCGTTGCGCTGGTCGCGATCGGCGATGTCGAAGCGGGGCGTATGGCGTTCAAAAAGTGCGCGCCGTGCCATACGGTCAAGAAGGGCGAGTTTAGCCGGCTCGGTCCCGATCTCTGGGGTATCGTTGGCCGGCCGGTCGCAGCAGCCGAGGACTACTACTATTCGAAGGCCATGAAGAGTCTCGACGGCGCGTGGAGCGAACGGCGTCTCGCGCGGTTCCTTCATGATCCGAAGGCGATGTTGCCCGGGACGAAGATGACGTTCGCGGGAATCGTCGACGAGAAGCAGGTCGCAGATCTCATCGTCTATCTCAAGTCGCGGAGCGACGGCGGCTTGCCTTGAGTGCCGCCCTGCCGGTCGCACGCTATTCCATCGCGAGGATGAAGTTCCGCACGACCGGATAGATTTCGTTCTCCCACCGCTTGCCGCTGAAAGTCCCGTAGTGCCCGACGTTCGCTTGCAGATGATGGCGGCGCAGATGTGGACGCAAAGAACGGCATAGATCGTGCGCGGCGGCGGTCTGGCCGAGCGCGCAGATGTCGTCGCGTCCGCCTTCGACGGTCAGAAGTGCGGTGCGCATGATCTTGGCGGGATCGACGCGGCGTCCGCGGTAGGTGAACTGGCCGGTCGCGAGTTCGGCCCGCTGAAAAACGCGGTCGATCGTTTCTAGGTAGAATTCGGCGGTCAGATCGAGCACGGCGAAATACTCGTCATAGAACGTCTTGATCTTCATCGCCTCTTCGGTTTCGCCGGCCGCGAGATGAAAATAGAGCTTCTCGTGCTGCGCGCGGTGACGCTCCATGTTCATCGTCATGAAGGCCGTCAACTGAACGAAGCCCGGATAGACGCGGCGTCCGGCTCCGGCGTAGCGCGCCGGAACGCGGGAGATGACGGACTTCTCGAACCATTCGAGCGGCTTTTCATTCGCCAGCTTGTTGACGGTTGTCGGGCTCTCGCGCGGGTCGATGGGCCCCGCCATCAGCGTCATCGTGCGCGGCGTCGCCGGGTTCTGGTCTTCGGACATGACGGCCACGGCCGCGAGGGCCTGGACGCAGGGCTGGCAGACGGCCATGACGTGGGTGCCGCGTCCGATCTCCTCGATGAAGCGGATGACGTAGGCCAGATAGTCGTCGATGCCGAACTTGCCCGCGGATTGGGGCACGTCGCGCGCGTTCGACCAATCGGTGATGTAGACGTCGTGGTCGCGGAGAAGCGTTTCGACGGTCTTCGTCAGCAGTGTCGCGAAATGTCCCGATAGCGGGGCTACGACGAGAACGCGTGGCTGCGGCGCCTCCATATCCTTGACGAAACGAATAAGCTTTCCGAACGGCAGATCGAGGATCACGTCTTCGCGGACGGCGACGTCGCGATTGCCGGACATCACCTTGGCGATGCCGAACTCGGGGCGCGTGTGCGTAAGCTTGAAGCGCGTGATCATTTCGAGGCTCGCCGACATGTGCCGGCTCGCGGGCGAGGGCATTTGCCAGAGGTCGCTCAGCGAGGCCCAGTGGGCCAGCTTGCGGAAATGTCCGATGGCGTCGTCGTGAAACTGATAGGCGTCATACAGCATGCCGACCGGACTTTCCTTCAATCACGCATTCTATTGTCGCACCAAAAACTTAGTGCATTCTGTGCTGCGGTGCGACAGGATCGAAAGTCGAAGCCCGCGACACGAGAACACGGTATGGCGAACGCATCGCTCACGATCTCCTCGAAGAACTATTCGTCCTGGTCGCTCCGCGGCTGGCTGTTGTGCAAGATGGCCGGGCTCGAGTTCGACGAGGTCCTCGTCGGCAACGACGACGCCCAGGCACGGCAGGAGCTGCTCCTGCTCTCGCCCTCGGTCCTCGTGCCGAGGCTCACGCATGGTGACGTCGTCGTGTGGGATACGCTGGCCATCGCCGAGTATCTGGCGGAAATCGCGCCGGATGCGGGGCTCTTGCCCCGGGAACGCGCCGCTCGCGCTCACTGTCGTTCGGTTTCTGGAGAGATGCATTCGGGCTTCTACAATCTCCGCTCGGCTCTCCCCATGAACCTCAAGGCGCGCCATAACTCGTTCAAAATCTTCTCCGGTGCGCGGCCTGACGTCGAGCGCATCAAAACCATTTGGACCGAATGTCTCGAAACCTATGGGGGCCCCTATCTCTTCGGCGCGTCTCTCTCGATGGCGGATGCGATGTATGCTCCCGTTTGCTCGCGCTTTCGAACCTACGCCGTGCCGCTCGACTCGAAACTGGCCGCGTACAGCGAGCGCATTCTTTCCTGGCCATTGATGGCGGAATGGACCGCGGACGCGATCGTTGAGCCCGATGAGATCGACGAACTCGACTTCGAGTTCTGAAGGGTTATGCGGCGCCGGATCGTCTCCGGCGCCGCGACAGGTTTCTTGCTTCAGGCAGCCTTGGCCGCACTCGCCGGAACTTCCGAGATCGTCTTCAGGATCTGCGAGGCGATCTGGTAGGGGTCACCCTGCGAGTTGGGACGACGGTCTTCGAGGTAGCCTTTGTATCCATTCTTGACGAACGAATGGGGCACGCGGATCGAAGCGCCACGGTCGGCAACGCCGTAGCTAAACTTGTTCCACGGCGCCGTCTCGTGCTTGCCCGTCAGGCGCATGTGGTTATCGGGTCCATAGACATTGATGTGGTCCATCAGGTTCTTGTCGAACTGGGCCATCAGTGCCTCGAAGTAGGCCTTGCCACCGACTTCTCGCAGGTAAGTAGTCGAGAAGTTTGCGTGCATTCCCGAGCCGTTCCAGTCCGTGTCGCCCAACGGCTTGCAGTGGACCTCGATGTCGATGCCGTACTTTTCGGTGAGGCGGAGGAGGAGGTAGCGGGCCATCCACATCTCGTCGGCGGCCTTCTTCGACCCCTTTCCGAAGATCTGGAATTCCCACTGACCCTTGGCCACCTCGGCGTTGATGCCTTCGTGGTTGATGCCGGCGGCGAGGCAGAGATCGAGATGCTCTTCGACGATCGTTCTGGCGATGTCGCCGACGTTCTTGTAGCCAACGCCCGTATAGTAAGGACCCTGCGGGGCGGGGTAGCCCGATGTCGGGAAGCCGAGCGGGCGGCCGTCCTTATAGAAGAAGTATTCCTGCTCGAAGCCGAACCAGGCGCCGCTGTCGTCGAGGATGGTCGCGCGCTTGTTGGTGGCGTGCGGCGTGACGCCGTCGGGCATCATGACTTCGCACATGACGAGTACGCCGTTGGTGCGTGCCGGGTCGGGATAGAGAGCGACCGGCTTCAGCACGCAATCGGAGCTATGGCCCTCGGCCTGCTTCGTCGAGCTGCCGTCGAAACCCCAGAGCGGAAGATCCTTGAGGTCGGGGAAGGAGCTGTACTCCTTAATCTGTGTCTTGCCGCGCAGGTTCGGTACAGGCGTGTAGCCGTCGAGCCAAATGTACTCGAGCTTGTACTTCGTCATGTTGGGGTCTCTCCAGGGTTGATCGGACGGCCGAACTCCAAAAAAATTTCGCATGGCTGACGTGCGGTTAACGCCGGTCGCGGCGTCTGCACGGGCCTCGCGAAATCCAGCCTCGGAATCCTGCTGCAAGAACGATCATCGCGCGCACATGCTGCGCTATTGGACGATGGGCATTTCTGCACGATCGGGACTCCAGCAATTGCTGGCTTCATCTTGGCGTCGAGCCAGCGGATGCCTGCATCGCAGTTCTTTCGATGCGAGCATTTCTCCGATGGATCCCGTCTTGCTATCGGGATCCGACCGGAGGATTTCCGCGCGGAGATGCTATCGAATTAAGCAGCGCTCTACATGCAAATAATATAGGCAATTGCTGCCTCTATTCGTGCAGCGTGCATACACTGTCGGCAAATAAGTGCTATTCTGCTTGCCCCTGAAACGAAACCGGCTGGGACGCGTTGGTGCGGACCACCTGGTAGAGAGGAGCATCATGACCGACGTGCAGCATCATCAGACCACAGCGACGATCATCCCCTTCCCCGATCGGCATCAGCGGGCGGCCGCCCAGCGGATCGCGGAACTCGAAGCGACGGCAGCGGCGATGAAGACCGCTCCCTGCGTCGCATCGACGGGCTGGTATCACGACGACGCCATCACCGAGGTGGCTGACACTCCCGCATTTCGGCGCTGAGGCATCACTCACATGCCAAAACGCCGACCCGCGAACGAGCGGTCTCAAACCTGAAGCCATGACCCAACCGGTCATGGCTTCTTTCATTTCAGGGGGTGTCAGAGCGGCTGCGGCGCTTCGAGGACCAATTCGGCGCAATGTGCGCTAAGGCTCGAGTTCGGTATCCCAGTAGAGATAGTCGAGCCAGCTATCGTGCAGATAGTTCGGCGGGAACGCGCGGCCATTGCGGTGAAGCTCGAACACTGTCGGGCGGTAGGGCGCCAAGAACGGCTGCATGCCGACTTCGTGTGGAAGAGCGCTGCCCTTCCTGAGATTGCAGGGCGCGCAGGCCGTGGTGACGTTATCCCAGCGGGTTTGCCCGCCCTTGGCTCTCGGGATCAGATGGTCGAAGGTCAGATCGTGCCGGTCACCGCAGTATTGGCAGGAAAAGCGGTCACGCAGGAACACGTTGAAGCGCGTGAAGGCCGGGTAGAGAGCCGGGCGGACATAGGTCTTCAACGAGACCACGCTCGGCAAGCGCATTTCGAAGCCCGGACTTCGAACGCATCGCTCGTATTCGGACACGATGTTCACGCGGTCCAAAAATACTGCCTTCACCGTCTCCTGCCAGCTCCAGAGCGACAAAGGATAGTAGCTCAAGGGGCGGAAATCGGCGTTCAGAACCAGTGCCGGAAACGCTTCCGGCGTGGCAGCATGAGCGTTCACGAGCTTGCTTCCAGTCGGTTCGTCGACGAATCGTGTCGCACCATTCGCCGGCCGGGATACTAGCGGCCGATGTCACGTATGTGAAGGCGTGCGCGACAGGCTCTGATCAGGCGGCCCCGCGGGCTGCAAGTGGCTTAAAGTGCACGCTTTTTCGTGGAGTGATTTGCCGGGAGCGGTGTCACGGTCGATCGGGCATGAAACGCCCAGAGCAGCCTAGCTGCCACGCCGCGCCAGGGTCGCCAGCGCTCGCCCTCGCGGGACATTTCCTGAAGCGACACGGGTTCGCCGCGATCATCGGCGCGGGTCAACGCCGTTCTGAGCGCCAGATCACCCGGCGCCCAGGCATCCGACCGGCCGAGCGCGAACATGATGTAGATGTCGGCCGTCCAGGGCCCGATGCCTTTGATCGCCGTCAGGGTGTCGTGGATTTTCTCGTTTTCGGCGCGGGCGAGTTTCGCCAGATCGAGACGTCCCTCCGAAGCCGCGTCAGCAATACGCCTCAGGGTGGCGATCTTGCCGCTCGAGAGTCCCGCCGCGCGGAGCGTTTCGTCGGACGCTGCCGCGATCGCGCCGGGTGTCACGGGACCGAGGATGGCGCGCGTCCGACGCCAGATCGCTGCGGCACTCGCGGCCGAGACCTGCTGAGCGACGACGATGCCCGCGAGACCCTCGAAGCCGGCGCGCTCGCGGCGAAGTGGCGGATCGCCACAGACTTTGTGGATGCGGCGCATGGTCGGGCACGCCGCGACCAGTGCCGCAACGCCATCGCGGATATCCGCCGTGGAGCGCAGGATGCGCTCCTGACGTTGGCGGTCGATCGATTTCCGGACGCTTTCTCGACGAGAGACAATCATGTCCGCACATCTATTGATGATGGCCGGTTGGCAGTAGAATGATGAGATGGCGTTCGCAAATGTGCAAGTCGCGCGGACGCCGAGGCAGGTTCGCGATGCGTGTTTCCGGTCCGAGGTCTCGATTGCTCGCGGCGGCCGTGCCCACGGTGATCATCGCTTTCGGATGTGGGATGTTGTCCGCCTCAGCGCTCCATGCCGAGGGCTGGACGACCTATCGGCATCCCGTGTCGGGGTTTTCGCTGGCCTATCCTGCGGACGTCTTTCAGCCGCGCAAAGAGGACGAGCCGTCCGAGGGACTGGTGCTTGTCTCCCGGGATGGTGTGGCCCAGGTCGCGGTCGCGGCATTCTCCAATGACGAAGACGTGTCGATCGCCGACTATCGCCATGTCCTCTTGAGCGAGAACTATGCCGATGCGACGATCGAGTATCAGCCGCGGAAAGGCCGCTGGTTCGTCCTCTCGGGTACGCGCGGCGCCTTGCATTTCTACGAGCGCGTGACATTCACCTGCGGCGGCAAGCTCATCAACAGCTGGGCGCTCTATTATCCGATGGCAGCGCGGGAGACCTATGACCGGATCGTGGAGGCGATGGCGAAGCGATACAAGCCGGGGCGCGGTGCGACCGGCGAATGCGACTGACAAGAGCCGACATTGACCGCTTCCCCTCCGACATTTCGTTTCGCACCGAGCCCCAATGGCCGACTGCATGCCGGGCACGCGCTGTCGGCGCTGGTCGGGCACGAGTTGGCGCGTCGGAATGGTGGTCGCTTTCTCGTGCGGATCGAGGATATCGATCCGGATCGCTCGCGCGAGAGCCATGTCGCGTCAATCCTCGACGATCTTGGCTGGCTCGGGCTCTCGTGGGAAGAGCCGGTGATGCGCCAGTCGGTGCGGTTCCAGACCTACGGGTCGGCGATCGAACGGCTTCGGAGGCAAGGCGTACTCTATCCCTGCTGGGCGAGCCGGCGCGAGGTCGATGCCTTTTCGCGCGACCGGGGTTTCGGCACCGATCCCGACGGCGCGCAGCTTTATCCCGGGATCTGGCGAGACCGGGCGGGCGAGGATGTGACCGATATGCTGTCGACCGAGCTGCCGCATGCCATGAGGATCGATATGGCTCAGGCGCTTCGGGTCGCGCAACGGAAGGCTCCCCGGTGGCCGCTGACGTTCCGCGAATTGTCGGGGGATGGGCAACTGCAGGAAATTCCAGCGAACCCCGAGGTTTGGGGCGATGCGATCATCGTGCGCAAAGACACACCGGCTAGCTATGTGCTTGCGGTCGTCGTCGACGACGCGGCTCAAGGTGTGACGCACGTGACCCGTGGGATGGATTTGCAGCCGTCGACCGGGCTTCAGCGTCTCTTGCAGGTGCTGCTCGATCTGCCGGAGCCTGTTTACCATCATCATCGGCTCGTGACCGATGCCCAGGGCCGCAAACTCTCGAAGAGCGAGAATGCGCGGGCGCTCGCCGAACTTCGCGCGCAAGGTGTGACGCCAGCCGAGTTGCGATCGATCATAGGTTTCGGAGTTTGTGATGTGCCGGATTTACCCGATCACGTTCTCATCCCTTGAGGTCCGACGGCGCGGGTGTCACGATGGATGTCCAAGCGCCCTCAACCTATAAGTCGTGACGGTCGCGAACGTTGCAGCATTTGCGTGACAGGCGTTCCCCTTGAGGAAGTCGTCGAAAGTTCGAAAGCCCGCGGAGAGCGGGAAAAGGCGACAGGCGGCGCGGCGTGAGGCCGAGCGCAAGGCGCTCGCGAACGAGGCCGGATCGGCACGGGCGTCATGCCCGAAACCGCCGCGCGAAGCCGCTGCTCTGGCTTCGTCTCTCGCACCGCAGATGGAACGGCCGAGCCGGGTGCGTTCCACTTTGTCGTCAGCGATTGCCCATTTTGGCCGGAGCGACTTACGCGACGTCATGATGATGGCGCTGCCGGTCGTTCTTTATTGTTGCGTTCTCGGGAGCGCCAAACTCAATCCGCCGCGTCCGGCAGACGAAGCGTGGCCGGCGCGTTCGGCCGCTTCACCCGCGTTGACGGGACTTCCCGTGACGATGACGAAGCTTGACGTTCATAGCCCCGATTTCACCCGGGTCGAGGTCGGGGATCTGCCGCCGATCGTGACGCCCGGGCCGAACATGCCGGACGCTTCGGAGATGGTCTCCAGGGAGTTGCGGAGCCTCGATGGGCGCGCCATTCCACTGCTTCCGCGGACTGCCACGCCGACTGAACAGGTGCCCGGCGTCGCGTCAGCCGCGTCGGATCAGGAACCTCTTCGCGTGACCGAGGACAGCACGCGGCTTTCCGTTGTCGCCCGGCTCGAAGATCAGCCGATGTCGACAAGCGTGCCGACCGCCGTCGTCCCGACGACGCTTTCGGACGACGACGAAGTGCGTTTGGGCTTTGCACAACAGTGCCGCGCGCCGGACGGCGATCTTTGGGGCGCGGCGCCAGAGACCCGTGCCGCGCCGGACGATCCGGAGAACTTCGGGCTAGCGCTTGCCTCAGCGGCGCGTGCGCAAGTCGGGCGGTTCGTGATCTACAACGACAAGTATGTTCCGATCTCGTATCCCGGAGGTGATGTTCATCCGATGTATGGCGTCTGTACCGACGTCATCATTCGTGCCTACCGAACTTTCGGCATCGATTTGCAGGCCCTCGTCAGGGAAACGGGGGTAGGCACGGGAGATCCCAATATCGATCATCGCCGTGTCGAAACCCTGCGCCGCTTTTTCTCCCGATATGGCGATAGTTTGGAAATTTCGCCTTATGCCGAGGATTATCGTCCGGGCGACATCGTCGCGTATCATCGCCCGCAAAACCGGCGGGCCAGAACGCATATCGCGATCGTGTCGGATCGGATGTCGGCATCGGGCCGCCCGCTCATCGTCCACAATCGCGGGTGGGGGCCACAGGAAGAAGACGCGCTGTTCGTCGACGAGATTATCGGACATTATCGCTTGAACGGCGGTCATTCGATCGTCAGCAAACGCCTGGCAGGCGGCCGGAAGCCGCACGCGGCCGTGACGGCGACACCGGTCCAGCGGGTCAGTCTCCCCAATTAGAAGTGTCGCGCAAGTCGCCTCAATGCGCCGCCGCGATGCACAATTCGGATTCGCGCTACAATTCGTGACGATTTCGAACTCTGATGCGAAATTTTTTCAATGACTCGCAGCTCTTTTCCTCTTGTCGCAATTCGCGAATAGCGAGATAGTTAAATCTCACCTGAATTTCTGCGATTGGAACGCCCGCCATTCGCGACGCGATCATGTCGTCGCCGGTCCCAGCCGGCGCGAATGGTGTTTTTTTGATCGCCAATGGCGTTTTCGGTCGAGCGACGCGCTGAGTTTGGGACCACTTAGGCCCTCTTCAATCGCAACAGGACAATGACGGCTTCTGGATATCTCGAGCGTGTGCGGCTGGCAGCGATGAGTCTTCGGGGCATCGTCTCGGGGTTCATCGAGGTATCGCGCGGGCGCGCCGGGATTGGGCCCTTGCGTGACGATCGTCCCGTTGGGCCAGGGCCGAGCTTGGGCGCTCAGGTTGGCGAGTGCGATCCGCGGCTCGACGACAGGGCTCAATGGTCGGCCGTCACGGACTTTCTCGACGACAGCATTCGGCGCGCTCAGACCGCCAAGCGGCGGCACGGGGATGCTGCCGAGCAATTGGAAGTGACGGCCTATGCGATCGCGCGGATTCGCGCGGAAATCGCGCCCGTTCTGCTGGACGCTGCCGTCGAGCCTCATTCAATGGCGATAGAACCGCCGGCACGCACGGTGGTGCCGTTCGAGCGGCGCAGGCGGCTGGCCGCGTAGGTCCTTTCGTAGGGCCGAAGAATTCGGGGTCGGATTTCGGATTGCCCGGCAAGACGCGCTGCGCCTCTGGTCAGCCCCCTCGAATTCCGCCAAGTATCTGAGGCTTGCGTCGCGGTCGTCGCGGCCAACCCGGCAAGGCCATTTTCCATGGGCACAGACATCCACACGACGCGTTTTACAGTGGACCGGGTCGCTCACGAACTCGCCCGGCAGATCGCCGTCCCATTGGAGCCTGGGCTGTATCTCGTCGCGACGCCCATCGGTAATTTGGCCGACATCACAATCCGTGCACTCGGTGTCCTCGTGCGGGCGGACATCATCCTGTGTGAGGATACGCGGCACAGCCGGACGCTCCTTCAACATTATGGGGTTGGCGGGGCTTTGAGGCCCTTTCACGAGCACAACGAGGATCAGGAACGGCCGCGCATCCTGTCGGCTTTGTCGAATGGAAAGGTGGTCGCGCTCATCAGTGATGCGGGGACGCCGCTCGTGTCGGATCCCGGCTACAAGTTGGTGCGTGAGGCGGCGGCACTTGGCCATCCGGTTGTCAGCATTCCCGGGGCGAGTGCGCTTCTGGCGGCCATCACGGCCAGCGGATTGCCGCCCGACAGCTTTCACTTCGCGGGCTTCTTGCCATCGCGCGAGGTGGCGCGGCGGACGCGGATCGCGGAACTGGCGGACGTGCCCGGTACGCTCATTTTCTATGAGGCGCCGACGCGCGTAGCTGAAGCCGTTGCCGATCTTGCCGACGTGCTCGGTCCGAGACCCGCGGCTCTCGCGCGTGAATTGACCAAGCTTCACGAAGAGGTCGTGCGGCTGCCGCTCGATCGATTGGCCGATCAACTGGCACGTGAGCCGATCAAGGGCGAGATCGTGATCGTGGTCGGACCGCCTGTCGAGACGGTTGTGGACGACGACCGCGTTCTTCAGGAACTCGATCTGTCTGCCGCTACGATGAGCCTCAGGGATGCCGCTCGCGCGGTTGCGGACAAGCTCGGTATTCCGAAGGCTCGCGCCTACGATCTCGCTTTGAAGCGACAGAGGGAGCGGGACGGGTGAGGGAGAAGCCCGCGCTCCCGGATGGTCCCAAGGAACGCTGGCGGCGTCTCGACCGAGGGGCCCGGGCGGAAGCGCTCGTGGCGCTGATGCTGCGGCTCAGGGGGTACGCCATTCTCGCACGGCGCTGGAAAATTTCCGCGGGCGAGATCGATCTTGTCGTCAGCCGTGGCGTGGAAATCCGCTTTGTCGAGGTGAAACGCACGCGCGGGACGGCCGATTCCGACGCCCACGAGGCGGTGTCTTCCGGTCAGCGCCGGCGCATCCGGGATGCGGCGGACGTCTGGCTACTCAAGAATCCACGATACCGCGAGCATGAGATGCATTTCGATCTCGCGCTCGTAGCCCCCTGGCGAATGCCGCGGTTCATCGCCGACGGACTTTGATGGCGTGTCAGCGCTGTGAGACGGCGAGGCCGTTGAGGATGGTCTGGGCGCGCCGGTTCTGCGACCAGCAGGAAATATCGTCACAGACTGCGACGGGCCGTTCCTTTCCGTAGGAGAGCGAGCGGATGCGGGACGCCGGAATGCCTTTGGAGACTAGATAGGCGCGTACAGACTGGGCGCGTCGAGCGCCGAGCGCGAGATTGTATTCGCGAGTGCCGCGTTCGTCGGCATGCCCTTCGATGACGATCGTGTGCGAGGGATATCGTCCGAGCCAGCGGGCCTGATTGTCGAGGGTCGCCATCGATTCGGGATTAAGGTCGGTGCTGTCGGACGCGAAATAGACAATGTCGCGGCTCTGCGACCGGAAGTCTTCGATCGTACCCGGCGTGGCTGCGCGTGCCGTCCGGCTGCCGCGGCTAAAGCCGTTCTCGTCGGACCCGAGCAGGCTCGGGTTGGGGGCTGTGCTGGACGTCTGGGAACAGGCGGCCGCAAGAACGGCGGCTGAAGCGGCCAACAGGATGCGGATAGGGCGGGCCAGAAGGCATGCGGATGGCAGATGACGCGCCATGACTGGGAACTCCTCGCTACAACTGTTCTTGGATGCGCCCAAGTTGGTAAACACGGTCTTAAGGTGCCGGGGTGCGCATTGGTGCCGTCGGGAAGAACTGTTATCTCCAGTCGCGCCGATAAGAGGCGCACCGTCGGAGGCATCGGATCATGAGCTTGAAGATCGCGTGTCAGATGGACCCCATCGACCGCATCGACATTCGAGGTGACTCAACCTTCGCGCTGCTGCTCGAAGCCGAGGCGCGAGGACACGACATCTTCTACTACCTGCCCCAGGATCTGACGCTCCGGAACGGGCGGCTTATGGCGCGGGGCCATACTCTGTCAGTCAAGGACGAGGCAGGGCAACACTACACGCTGAAAGATCCTAGGGCGCTCGACCTCGCGCGCATGGATGTCGTGCTATTGCGTCAGGACCCGCCGTTCGACATGGCGTACATCACAGCGACGCACCTTCTCGAGCGAATCCATCCCGGCACACTCGTCGTCAACGATCCGCGGCACGTGCGGAACGCACCTGAAAAAATCTGGGTGCTCGATTTCCTCGATCTCATGCCCCCGACGATCGTCACGCGGTCTCGCGCGGAGGTCGAAGCGTTCCGGGACGAGCACCACGACATCATTCTGAAGCCGCTATACGGCAATGGCGGCGCGAGCGTCTTTCGTCTGAAGCCGGAGGATACGAACCTCGGATCGCTCGTCGAATTGTTCCAGACGGTTTTCCGCGAGCCGTTCATGGTGCAGCAGTACCGCCCCGAAGTCCGGCAAGGGGACAAGCGCATTATTCTCGTCGACGGCGCGTTCGGCGGGGCTGTCAACAGGGTGCCGTCGCTCGGTGAGACGCGCTCCAATCTCCATGTCGGCGGAACGGCGATGCCGACGGAACTCACGGCACGCGAAGAGGAAATCTGCCGGAGGCTCGGACCCGAGCTCAAAGCGCGCGGCCTCATCTTCACCGGCATCGATGTGATCGGGGACTACCTGACGGAGATCAACGTCACGTCGCCGACGGGCATCCGGCAAGTCAAACAGTTCGGCGGCGCGGACATCGCGGCGATGATCTGGGATGCGATCGAGGCGCGCGTTTCGGCGAACGATCGCGCCAGACCGGGAGGCGCCGCATGATCCAGACTGCGATCTTCTGGCCCGTGGCCGTCCTCGCGTTCTGGACGTTCGCCATTCTCCTCTTGGTTCCGCTCGTTCGGATCAGGGCCGTCATAGCCCGTCGCCTCGGCCCCAAGGATTTCCGATATGGTGAGAGCGAGCGAGTCCCGGGCGATGTTGCGATTCCCAATCGGGACTATATGAACCTGCTCGAACTGCCAGTTCTGTTCTACGCGATCGCGATTATTCTCTACGTCACCAGTCGGGTCGATCCCATCTTCGTCGGACTGGCCTGGGCGTTCACCGGGCTTCGCATCACCCACAGCCTCGTCCATCTTTCCTACAACAATGTCTTGCATCGTATCATCGTGTTCGCTGCCGCGACCCTCGTCCTTCTCGTGATTTGGGTCCGTTTCGCATGGGATCTCGCGGCGGCAGGCTGATGCCGGTGGCTATCAAGGTTCCGCTTGCGGGACCCGGCAACCGGCGGATCGGGAGACGGGATGTCCCAACTATCGACAACGGCATTGCGCAAGCGATTTGAGCGACTTGTGCAGAAGGCCGAAGCCGAGATCGCCACCAACCCGGAAGGGTACAGGTTGCGCCTCGTTCTTCTGGCAGCACTCGGCTATGTGGTCATTGTCGGTCTTCTCGTGCTCCTGATCACCATCCTCGGCGGGACGGTCTATGCAGCACTGATGAGCAGCGGACTTCTCATTCTGCTCGTGAAGAGCAAGCTCTTCATCGTTCTCGCCGTGGCCATCTGGATTCTCTTCAGATCTCTGTTTGTGAGAATTTCCGCGCCGACGGGCCTCCCGCTCGCGCGGTCGGATTATCCTCGTCTGTGGGGGGAGGTCGACGGCCTCAGATCGTCACTGGCGGCGCTGCCCGTGCACGAGGCCGTCCTCACTGGAGATATGAACGCCGCCGTCGCGCAGACGCCACGCTTCGGCATTTTCGGACCGCACAAGAACACACTCGTCCTTGGGCTCGAGCTTCTGATGACGCTCTCTCCACAACAGGCACGTTCGGTCCTGGCGCACGAGTTCGGGCACCTGTCGGGTTCGCATGGTCGTTTCGGAAACTGGATCTATCGCAAGCGTCTGACGTGGGCGCGCATTGGGCAGGCGTTCAGCGAGCGTGGTGGACTGGCGGCGGCACCGATGACCAGCTTCATCAGCTGGTATGTGCCGCGGCTGACTGGCTATTCGTTCGCTCTGGCACGCAATCAGGAATACGAGGCGGATGCGGTCGCCGTGCGGCTGACGACGCGCGAAGATGCGGCCGCGGCGCTCATGCTCGTCAATGTCCGGGATGAGATCACGCGCGAGACATTCTGGAAGCCGCTGCTCCAGCGCGCCATTTTGGAGCCCGAACCCGAGACGCAGACGTTCACGAAGCTCTTCCAGCACTTGAAATCGGTTCCCGTCAACGCAACCCTCGCCGACGTGAAACTCGGCGCCGCGTTGCGGGTGAAAACCGGCTACGCAGATACACATCCGGCCCTGCGTGATCGCCTGAAAGCGATTGCGGCAGGACCGGTTTCACTGCATCCGGGGGAGACGGCGGCCGAGTCCTGGCTCGGCAAGAAGCTCGGCGAGGTCCTGGCTCATTTCGATCTCGAATGGCTCGAGCGGAACGGGGAGGCGTGGCGGCAACGGCACGAGACAGCCCAGGCATCGCGCCGGCACCTCGAACAGCTGGCGCAGAAACCGGCCGACGAACTCACGCAAGCCGAGTCCTGGCAGGTCGCGACGCTCATCGAAGACGTCTGTCCCGATGCCGATCCGCTGCCGGCTTATCTCGCGTATAAAGACAAGTATCCCCACGACCGCGATGCCGACTTCGCGATCGGGCGCATCCAACTGATCGAACGTGAGGACCCGCGCGGCCTCGCCTATCTGGAAATTGCCGCCGACGACCCGCGTCATGCCGAAGTTGCGGCCGGGCTCATTGCTGCCTATCACCAGTCACATGAAAGGCCTGATCTCGCCGAAGTCTGGCAGAGCAGGGCCGAGGTGGCCTACGATCGCATGTCGGCGGCGCAGGTCGAACGCAACGATGTGTTGCCGGCCGACACGTTCCAGCCGCCCCGTCTCGATGCGGCTTTGCTGGTGGCGTTCGGCGAGGCCGTCGGGTGTGCACCCGTCGCTCAGAAGATCAAACGCGTCTGGATCGCCGAGAAAGTCGTCGCGCAGTTCCCCGAATGGCCGATCTATGTCGTGCTTGCGGAACCGCATCTCTTCACGCTGGCCAAGGAGGAGATCGGGCAGCGTCTTGCCGCCGAACTTAGCCAATCGACCGAGCTTCCCCATACGTGGCTGTTCCTGACGACGAGCAGCACGAGCCGGAAACTTGCCAGCAAACTCAAGGCGTCCGGGCACCACCTGCGGATTTGATCCCTTGGTGGGCTATAGGGTGCGACGGAAATCAGACGTCGGCACGTTTCACTTTCCAGACGGCGCATTCCGAGCGTGGTGGGGAGTGGGGCATGTACAGTCAGATCGCGACGCTGGCCTTCGTCGGTGTCGAGCCCCGAGCCGTCGAGGTGCAAGTTCGGGCGACGCCCGGCAAGCCGAATTTTGCGATCGTCGGGCTGCCGGACAAAGCGGTTGCGGAGAGCCGGGAGCGGGTGCGCAACGCGCTTCACGCGACGGGTCTCGGGTTCCCGTACAAGCGCGTGACCGTCAATCTCGCGCCGGCCGATCTTCCGAAAGAAGGCAGCCACTATGATCTCGCCATCGCGCTCGGATTGATGGTCGCGATGGGTGCCATCGCGCCCGAGGCGCTCGAAGGATACGCCGCGATCGGCGAACTCGCGCTCGACGGTTCGATCCGATCCGTGCCGGGTGCCCTGCCTGCCGCCATCGGCGCGAATGCGATAGGCAAAGGTCTCATTTGTCCGGACGTCTCGGGTTCGGAGGCCGCCTGGGCCGGTGAGAACGTTGATGTTCTCGCGGCTCCGCATCTCCTTTCGCTCGTCAATCACTTTAAGGGCCTGCAGACCCTCTCGCGGCCGCGGCCAGAGCTTCAGCACGGGGGGGCGTCATCGGCCGATCTTCGGGATGTCAAAGGTCAGGAGAGCGCCAAGCGCGCCCTCGAAGTTGCCGCGGCGGGTGGGCACAATCTCCTGATGATCGGGCCGCCGGGATCGGGCAAATCCATGCTGGCTGCGCGCTTGCCATCGATCCTGCCGCCTCTGACGCCCGAAGAGATTCTCGAGGTCTCGATGGTGCATTCGCTCGCGGGCGAACTCATGGGCGGGCGGATCTGCGTCGAGCGACCGTTTCGCTCCCCGCATCATTCGGCAAGCATGGCCGCGCTCGTCGGCGGCGGTTCGCGGCCGAAGCCGGGTGAAGTCTCGCTCGCGCATCTCGGCGTGTTGTTTCTCGACGAATTGCCGGAGTTCCAGCCGAACGTTCTCGATGCGCTTCGTCAGCCGCTCGAAGCCGGCGAGATCATCGTCGCGCGCGCGAACCATCGCATACAGTATCCCGCACGCATTCAACTCGTCGCGGCGATGAACCCGTGCAAATGCGGTGGCACCGGTCCCGGCATGAGCTGCAAGCGCGGGCCGCGCTGCCAGGACGACTATCAGGCCCGGCTCTCGGGTCCGCTTCTCGACCGCTTCGACCTGTCGATCGAAGTGCCGGCCGTTTCGGCCGCCGATCTCGCGCTTCCGCCACCGCTCGAAGGGTCGGCGGATGTCAGAGCGCGGGTGGCGGCGGCGCGTGATTTCGCTCGCGCACGCGCATCCAGCCTCGGCATGAAGGGTGTCCGAATGAACGCCGAGCTTTCAGGGCAGAACCTGGAGAAGGTCGCAACGCCCGACGATCCCGGCAAGGCGCTCATGCGGCAAGCGGCCGAGCGCATGCAGCTCACCGCCCGCGGCTTTCATCGTGTCATGAAGGTCGCGCGCACGTTGGCTGATCTCGACGGCGTGGAGGTGGTGGGCCGCGTGCACGTCGCGGAGGCGTTGAGCTATCGCGGAGAGGTGGTGAGGAGGTAGGCAGCAGGCAGCAGGCAGCAGGCAGCAGGCAGCAGGCAGCAGGCCAAGCCTGCGCCCGCCGCCTTTTGCCTCATTTAATACCCTTCTGCATCTTCGCGGCCTCGACCGTGTTCTGCAGCAGGCACGCGATCGTCATCGGACCGACGCCGCCGGGAACGGGCGTGATGGCGCCGGCAACGCGCGCGCAGTCGTCATAGAGGCAATCGCCGACGAGCTTCGTCTTTCCGTTTTCGGCCGGCACGCGATTGATGCCGACGTCGATCACGATGGCGCCCGGCTTCAGCCAATCGCCGCGGACCATTTCCGGAATACCGACGGCCGCGATCAGGAGATCGGCGCCCTTGACGACGCTCTCGATGTTGCGCGTGCGCGAGTGTGCGATCGTCACCGTGCAGTTCTCGCGAAGAAGAAGTGCGGCGACCGGCTTGCCGACGATGTTCGAGCGTCCGATGACCACGGCGTTCATGCCGGAGAGATTGGGCTCGACTGTCTTCGCCAGGATCACAGAGCCCGTCGGCGTGCACGGAACGAGCGTCCGTTCGCCGATCCAGAGACGGCCGACGTTCACCGGATGGAACCCGTCGACGTCCTTGTTCGGGTCGATCGTGTTGAGGATTCTCTCGGCATTGACGTGTTTCGGGAGCGGCAGCTGGACCAGGATGCCGTGGACGGCCGGATCGGCGTTGAGCTTCTCGACCATCGCCAGAATTTCGGCTTCGGTCGCGGTCGCGGGCATCCGATGCTCCCACGAGTTCATGCCCGCTTCCTTGGTCTGCTCGCCCTTGTTCTTGACGTAGACCTTGCTGGCCGGGTCCTCACCGACGAGCACGACGGCGAGACCCGGTGTCAGGCCATGGCTCGCCTGCAACGCCGCCACATCCTTGGCGACACCGGCGCGAACGGTTGCGGCTACGGCCTTGCCGTCGATGACACGCGGATGCATCTCAGTTTTCTCCCGTTTCGTGGTTCATGGGTTTGCGAGGCGTGCCAGCAACGCGTCGAGCTTCGCGCGGAGGCTCGTCACGTCGCCAGAGATTTCGAAAGATTTGACGCGCGAGCGCGGGCCCGCGGCGAGAGAGATGGCCGATCGCGGAACATCGAGGGCATCCGACAACGCCCTCGTGACCGCCGTATTGGCCTCCCCGTCGGCTGGCGCGGCGCGGACGCGAACCCGAAACGCGGGGCCGTCGACCGTCACTTCCAACCCGTCAATTGTATCTTTGGACGATTTCGGCGTGACCCGCACGCGCACGATGACGCACCCGTGCCGTTCGCGCCAAGGCGGCGGCGCGTTGGTCGGGCCAGTCGGCATCAGACTGCCTTCAGGATATTCGGGAAGACGACGATCTGTATGAACTGGATGATGAGCAGGAGGACGAGCGGGGAGATGTCGATCGCGCCCAAATCCGGCAGCACACGGCGGATCGGCGCCAGAAGGGGCTCGGTCACGGCCGTCAGCGCATTCCAGAGCGACTGCACGAAGTTGTTGCGTGGATTGACGACGTTGAAGGCCAGAAGAAAGCTCAGGATCACGACGGCGAAGATGACGTACGTGTAGAGGGTCAGGAGGTAGCTGATAAATCCGAGAAATTCGGGCATCGGGTCCTGCTCGGGTCTGCCTAGAGCAGATTGCGATCGGACGGAACGGCCGATCGCGTGAAGCTGCTCGCCAAAACAAAAGGATAGAACGACTTTCCGAAACCGAAGGATCGGATCGAGCGCTAGGTTCCGCCCCGGTGTAACCGTAGGGCGTTCGGGGGGCAAGACTGGCGTGGTGCGGGGCGGGGAACATCCGCTGCACGCCACACTCGGCATCCGCGGCAATCGCCCACCCTGGCGCGTCACCGGTTCATTCTGTGTCGAAGGGTGGGCCGAACGGCGTGCTGAACGCCGCTGGGATGCGGGTCACGGGCTTGGTTGGTGGTCCGGGGCCGTTCCTTGACAACTTTCCGCCCCCCACCCTAAATGCCGCCATCCCGAGCGGGGCCGTAGCTCAGATGGGAGAGCGCTGCAATCGCACTGCAGAGGTCAGGGGTTCGATTCCCCTCGGCTCCACCAATTATAAGTCATTGATTTTACAGTATTTTTTACCATCGCAAATTCAGGCGACCTTTCCGCCGGTTAGCGGATGTTCGTCCGCGTTTCGGGCGGTCTCTGCGGCGTGACTTGTCGGTCTTCGTGCGGGAAACGTCCCGCTGTCTCTTGCGTCGAAATTCCTTTTCCGGGCGACGGTGGGCACACTCCGCGAGAGACTGGTTTGCGCGCGAACTGAGACCGGTTTGAGAGAGGCGCGTCACTCGTCATTGCTATAGCTCGTCATCGACTATTTGAGATGCTCTCACCTTCGAAGAGGCAGTCGTGTATGAGCCCGCCGTAGCATGACGAGTTCGCAGGCTTCATCTTGGATGTCCAAGATTTTGGATTCGAACTCAGCGGCATCACGCTCGGCGGATCTGCAATCAATGAGACGAGAAGCAGAGTTTGCCGACATGGTGAGCGGTCGTCCCTGTCTCAAACATTTGACGAGTGGCTATGGCCGCAAACGGTCGTTCAGCGGACCATTGAGATACGCCGTCGCGTTCGGAGCAACTCAGTGGTGGGGAACAGTTTGGTAGCCCCGTTTCTGCACCATGAAGTCAAGCCGTAGTGCCAAGGCCTTCTTCGTTGAGACGTTCCGCGGTTCCGTATTTTGCAGCAACGCGTCATTGACCCGAGCGGGTGGGCACGGTCTGATATCCAAGTGATTCGCGGCGCCGGTGACCATCCGTGCGCACGGTGAGGTCATGGATATTGCGTTCCATTCGAAGGCGCTTCGCGACGTCTGTGAGAGCGAGGATATGCTTAAGACCAAGTATGGGGAGATTGTCGGAGAGGCGATCGTCAGACGTCTCGCCGACCTTCGCGCGGCCGCGACCATCCGCGACTTGGTGATAGGTGCTCCCCGCGAGGTACTCTCCGGCAACCACCCCACATTATGTATCGACTTGGCCGGTGAAGCTGTGCTGCTACTGCGAGCCAATCATCTCAAGCCTCCCCGAAATGCTAGCGGCGCGATTTCTTGGGTCGAGGTGACGCGCCTCAAAATTATGAGCATCGGAACCGTAGATGGCCAGAGCAGCTGATTTCCAGCCATCCTGGGCCTCCGCGCCAGGGTCTACAATCGCTGAGATTCTCAAGCACCGCGGTCTGACCCTGGCCGAGTTTGCACAAGAAGTCGGCGTTTCGACATCCGAAGCGACGGCCGTCATTCGTGGTAGCGCTGCCATCGACGCCGATCTAGCGGACCGCTTGGCGATCTTGGGGCCCTCGGCCGAGTTCTGGATGCGGCGCGAGCGCCATTACCGGGATAGCCTTGCAACAAAGGCCGCTATCCTGTCGGCGGAAGACGCCCAGGACCTAGTCAAACAGCTTCCCATAGCTGATATGCGGCGCTTCGGCTGGATCGATTCGGCTTCGTTAAAGGCGGCGCGCCTAGCCGCTTGCCTCCGCTTCTTCGATGTCGATGACGTATCGGCATGGCACTATCGCTATAGAAGCGAAGTCGCGGTCGCGGCCTTTCGGACATCACCAACGTTCGAAGCAAACCCCTTTTCTGTCGCCGCTTGGCTGCGCCAAGCCGAAATCGTGGGCGCGAGGATCGCGTGCCGCCGATGGAATAGAGAAGCATTCATAGCAAAGCTGCTGGAAATGCGTGCGCTCTCACGCCTCAAAGACCCGCAGCAATTCCTGCCACAGCTGCAAAGCCTGTGCGCATCATGCGGTGTGGCGCTCGTTGTCGTGCGTGCGCCGAAAGGTTGTCGCGCCAGCGGCGCGACCCGCTTCTTGAGCGCTGAGAAGGCTTTGATCGTTGTCAGCTTCCGTCATCGAACAGACGACCATTTCTGGTTCACGTTCTTTCACGAGGCTGCTCATCTCATTCTGCATGCTGAGGATACTCTATTTCTCGAAGACGGTAGCGATGTGACGGCCACCGAAGAAGCAGAAGCCAATGAGTATGCGGCTCGCGTTCTGGTGCCGAAGGAGCATATCACGGAGCTTTCGCGGCTTCGGCTGAACGTCAAGGCGATCGTGGCCTTCGCGCGTCGTATAGGGGTCGCACCCGGAATTGTGGTCGGCCAACTGCAGCACACCGGGCAAGCGCGTCGCGATCAGCTCAATAGCCTTAAGCGTCGGTATAGCTGGAGCGAGAGTTCAGCGATTCAACTCATCCCTTGAAATACTCGTATACGCGTGGACTCTTCTGCCAATTGCAGAGCGCATCTTCGAGTGCCTGCATGCCAGTCCCAAGGTAACCGTCCAGGCCTTCCAATTTGGAATCCAGCTGTGAATCCATGCTGGCATCCTCTGTATCGCCCGCGAAAAGCAGGCGCGCACCCGACAATGGACCGGTCGCCTCTCGCAAATATGCCGAGTTGGGCTCTATCGGTGCGATGCCGAGCTTACCCAGCATGGCGAGATAGTCGAATTTGCCGAGCCGTCCGAAGCGCATCACTTCGTCCATCGATCGGTACATGGCGGCGAATACCTCGCGCGGGTTCTGCCCGACCTGCTTGTGTAATTCGCGGACAAGGCCCGGATGCGTTCCCGAGCGCGTCACCCACGCGACGTAACTTTCCACTACGGTGGGCAATCCCTTTTTCGAATGGGCCTTCAGGCTTTCGTACTTCCGGTGATTACTGAAGCGGCGAGAAATCCCGTCGCCTCCTCGAAGGACAGCTTCATTTGCCGCGACCCAAGCTCTAAAATCGGGCAATGCACGACTGGTACGACGCCAATCCCAGAGAATTCCCTGGCCGAGGCTGCCGTAGACGGCCTCCGTCAGTAGCCAGCCATCCTCGCCGTGCTTGCCGAAATGGGTCGCCAGAAACACCAACCAGAAGGCCTCGTCCGATTGCCCCTCGCGATAATGAAGCACAGCTGCGCGAAGCGGATCGAAAAGTCCAGACCCAGGCTGCTTGCGGCGCTGATCGTGACGTCCGTCGCGAATGGCGTGAACGAATTCAATGCGCCTCACGCTATCGATTAATTGAGCGACGAGGCACTCGAGCGCGGCTCCCGCACGAATTCCCGGCAACTGCGCGACATCGTGCTCATATTTCCGGAGCAGACCCTGCAGCCTCCTCGCGCGGTCCCTTTCGCCAGAGCGATCAGACTTCCCTGTCATGGCTTCGTCCATTCGAGCAGCGGCGCGTCGACAGGAGCTGGCACACTTGTCGCTTTGGCACGGATGAAGGCGTCGTAGACCCCCGCTGCCATAGCATTCTTCACCTCCACGATTGCCCGTCGGTCCTTCCTCTTAAGGTGCGCGTGCACAAGAAGCAGGCGAGCCAAGTCTACCCAGAACGGATCGATTGCCGTCACATCGCCAATGTCGAGGACGCCACATCTGATGCGCGCTTCTTTATCCAGCAGCCACTTGATTGCGTTCCAGGGATCTCCGACTGGCATCGCCGGCATCGCCAGCTTGTCTTGCCAGCCCTCGTCCAGATACTCCCGGGCTCGGCGTTCGTGCTCCTCGTAGAGATGCAAGCTGCCGACGGCATGATTGTACTCGCCGAGCTCGCACCCCATCGTACGCGCGACTACCTCCTGCAGCAGCGTGAAGGCGAAGACGTCGTGTGGCAGGCCTAGGTATGCATCGTTTGAGCGCATCGATGTCATCATGTGCATGCGGCCGCTGCGAGCCAAGAACTGCAGCGTGCACGTGCACGGCACATCCTTCTTTCCGAGGTCGCTCGCGCCATACAGCTGGACTACAGCCTGCCGCGTGTCCGGTTTCCGTCGCAGCAGCTCGATGACCTTCTCGATCTGTGACGGCGCTTTTCCGCCGAATATCCGCGGCCCGTAAGCGCCGGGTGCCCTCGTCGCCCGCTTAGACACGCCGAGGAACTCGCGGTAGGCAGGGATGTAGTGCTCGACGACGGTGAGTGCGTCCGAGCCCGAGAAATACCAAAGCGTCTCACCCAGGCACGATAGCAGCGTCGCACGGCGCTCGGTGCGGCTGAACCGCGCCCGTGGGTTTGTGAGTTTGAGCATGACGCCCATCAACTCACGCGCAGGGCCCTTCGACGATCGCGTAACGACCTTGCTCTTCAACGCACGACGGAACACGGGTTGAAGGAGATCATCCAACGTCTGGCCTTCGATATACATTGCGCAAACCCAACCGGATCGCGGCCCCCCAGACCAGCCCTAACGCATGTTGATAGCAGACCGCGGCTGATTCGGCTTTCTGCATGCGCCATCCGAGCAAATGGCCAGCCGGCGCAGCGCTCCGCGCCACGCCGCTTGCCGCGACGTAATGCGCCAAGTTCCAGACGCTTTTGCTAACACCGGAGGGACCAAATGACTAGGCGAGCCGATGTCTCCTAAGGGATAATGCGTCCAGTCAGTCGCGAGTTTGGGATAGGCCCAACTTCTTGTCCTGTTCTGCCCAGTCCATCGGCAGGTCGGTCATGTCGGACATGCCGAGCCCGCGTGGAAGTGTTCCTGCGATCGCGGCGGATACGATGTTGGGCGACAGAAAGGCCAGTGAGAAAATCATGCGGACCGACCGCTCGCTCCGGCTTTCCCGCTGAGCGATGGCGTCAAGATGAGGCACCGCGCCGCGCATGAGTTCTTCCAACCACTGGCGAGCCGTGGCAATGGCTATTAGCAGACGGGCGCGAGCCTCGGATCGGATGACCTTGCGACTGGGAGACACATTGGGCGGCTTTGCTGTATCAGGAGTTGAAAAGGACCGACGACGTCTGTGAACAGGGGGCGTCCAGGGGATTCGGATTGGTTCTGGCGAATAGCTCGTATCTCCCGGCGTGTGAACCCTGATCGTGATCTCGCTCGATCCGATTGTGACTCGGTCGACCGCCCCCTGTAACGTTTCGCTCAGGTTCGCGTCCGATTGATCGAGTCTTCCGTTCTCGATGAGGCTGTTGATCACACGTTGCTCCATGTCCGGCGCCGCGACCCGCGGCACTGAACCAGCATCGGACTTGTTCCCCTGCACAAGGGCGGCCGAAACGTAGTAGCGGTACCGGATACCTCGTTTGATGCCGTAGCTCGGAGACATTCGGTTTCCTCGGTCGTCGTAGATCTTGCCAAGTAGAAGGGCATTTGATTTCCGCCAGTGCTGGCGGTGCCCCTGCCGGTTGGTTTCGAGGATCGCTTGGACCTGATCAAAGAGATCCTGATCGATGATCGGATCGTGCTCGCCGGGGTAGCTTTGACAGCGATGGTTGATTTCGCCGAGATAGGTTCGATTGCGAAGGAGAGAGACCATCGCTCCCACCATGAACGGAATGCCACCAATGGTGCGTCCAGTTGCAAGACGACGCGTCCTCGTCACAAGTCCACGCTCGCGCAGGTCACGCTGTAGGGCCGGAAGAGAGCGCAGATCCCGGTAACGCGAGAAGATCAGCCGAACTTCCGCGGCCTCCTCTGGGACGACGATCAGCTTCCGGTCTGCCACCCTGTAGCCATGCGGGACGACACCGCCCATCCATAGTCCTTTTTTCTTGGAAGCCGCGATCTTGTCGCGGATGCGCTCGCCCGTGACCTCGCGCTCGAACTGAGCGAACGACAGGAGCACGTTGAGCGTCAAACGCCCCATCGAGGTGGTAGTGTTGAACGATTGTGTGACGGAGACGAACGAGACGCCGTGTGTATCAAACAGTTCGACCAGCTTTGCGAAGTCCGCCAAGGACCGCGTCAGCCGATCGACCTTGTAGACCACAACAATGTCGAGCCGGCGTTCGCGGATTTCGTCCATCAGAGCCAGCAGCGCGGGCCGCTCAATACTGCCGCCCGAAAAGCCGCCGTCATCGAAGCGCGTTTTGATGAGACGCCAACCTTCGTGCGTCTGGCTCTTGATATAGGCTTCGCAGGCCTCACGCTGCGCATCGAGAGAATTGAAGTCCTGTTCGAGTCCTGCGTCCGTCGAGACTCGGGTGTAGACTGCGCAGCGCAGTGGTTTGGGACTCAGTGTCGTCATGGGGTGTCCCCCTTTCGATCGGCAGCGCGCGCCTTTCCACCGGTTTTCACACCAAAGAAGCGCGGGCCATTCCATCGCGTGCCAGTGATGGCAAAGGCAACTTCGGACAAGCTACTATACGTGACTCCGTTCCAGGCGAAGCCTTCGGCCAGCACCATGACGTGGTGCATCGTACCGCCATGCTCACGGCCAATGACCGTTCCCGGCGCGAGAGATTTGGCGCCGCGAGACGAGACATTCAGGCTCTCCAGGGTCGGTAAGCCGGTGCCAGCTTTGTCCTTAGCTTTCTGTTCGGCAATCCGGCGCAGCAGCTTGATGCTCTGGCCGTCGAGATCGCCGAAGGCATCGGCCTGAATGCGATAGGCGATCATCCGGATAAGCAGTTGCTTTGTGATGTGCTCGGGCGCGGCGCGACCGGTCAGACGCCGCCATCGCCATCGCAGCCCGTCGAGATCAAGTTCTGGGAGATCGGCCAGCTCTCGGGCGCTCTCGTCCTCCATGCGAGATCCGCTCATCACTGCCCCCGCGTCGGTCGTTCCAGCGAATAGCGCCGGGTACCATCAGCGTCGCGGGACGAGTTAAGCGTCAGGCCGAGCTTCTTCTTCACAGTGCCGGACAGGAAGCCGCGCACGCTGTGTGGCTGCCACTCGGTTGCGTTCATCAACTCCGCCAGTGTCGTGCCATCGCGGCGGGCGAGGAGATCAAGGCACCGCTGCTGTTTGCTCGTGCCGAGGGTATCGGGACCACACTCGGGTGCTTTCGCTCGGCGGGTGTTCTTGGTCGCTACCGGCCTTGCACTGGCCACACTACGCTTCGCGGGTGTCTTGGCAGATATGCGGGATTTCGCGGTCATTATAACGCTCCAGGTCTCGGGCACCTCGCCAATCGCGATGCCGGCACGACCTGTAGCCCCGCAGTTCCGGCGAGGTTTATGGCCGGCGCACTTCGCAACGCCGACCCTGACACGACAACAGCAACGCTCGCGGCGCAGGTGAAGTCCAGTGGTTTCTGGTTGGCCCGACGCTGCACTCTGGTGGCCAGTGCTAGTTCCACCGTTGCGTCCAACACAAGCAGTATTCGCCGCTTCCGTCGCGGATGACGATCAGCAAGGCGAGGTCGACTTGCTTTGCCCCAGGTGTTGAAGTGCGGAACGGCAGCGAAGCTGAGTCGAACAAGCGTTCAGTGATCATCATCTCCAGAGAGACGGTTTTCTGCTGGCGTGCTTGCCTCTAGACGAGCCCCGGGGAGGTCCAGGCCCCATCGCCGCCTTGCGTAGATCAACATCGCCCGTGGCAGACGGACCACCAGGCAACCATCCGTCATCGCGAACTCGCGCTCGACGCTTTTCTGTTGAGACGGCGAGAGATGAGAGGCCGGTAAAAGCCGGACATCGACCATGTCTTCCCAGTCGACGTCGACCGGCAAGTCGCCGGCAAGCTTCTCGGCGCGAACCGCCAGAATGCGGGCAAGAACGAAGTCGCGCCACTCGCACCGCTCAAAACACCAGGCGCGTGCGTGCCAGCGCTCGCCATCGTTGATGAGCCGCGCCGGTGCGATCCAGCGCCGCGAAGCGTCAGGCCTTGTAAAGGACTGATAGTCGATCAGGAGCCGCTCGGAGTCCCGAGCCGCGCGGCGGACCCTGGCGGCAATGCTTGCGTTCAGTGGACGCTCGAGCCTGGGAAGCGTCGCCGTCAAAGGATCACCCGCCGCAGCCATCTCCATGAGTTCGTGGCGGCCATTCGATTGCGCGTAAGCTGGCTTGTAGGCATCCGTCGTCACGTAGGATTTCGCACGCGTGTCATAGACGACCCCGCCACTTGAAAGATCCAGATAGGCTCGAAAATCAAGCGCTGCCTGCGCGGGCGAGATTGCGAACGCATCAATTAGATCGGCACGATTGATCTTGGCCTCCCAGAACAGCCGCGCATCGATGAACCGCAGCCGTTCCAGCGCACCATGTCGGATCGCATCTTTTGCAGGTCTCCGCGTCATGGTGCTCAACCTAGCTTGACGGATGGTCCTCGGCCATCTAAAAACTAGATGCATATTCATCCGGGGGCTGCTGAGCCGGGGGGCAGAGGCGTGAGAGTTCTTCACACAGCGGACTGGCACATTGGACAGACGCTCGCTGGTTTCGCCCGCGACCACGAGCATGAGAATGTGCTCGCGGCTATCGAAGATATCTGCGTCGAGCGCGAGGTTGATGCGCTGATTGTCGCCGGAGACATTTTCGATCACCAGAACCCGTCTGGAGCCTCGCAGCAGCTCTACTACCGGACGCTTCTCGCCCTGCGCCGGGCTTGTCCCCGGATGACGATTGTGATCACGGCCGGCAATCACGACGCGGCCGGACGGCTTGAGGCGCCCGCCGCCATCCTCGGCGAGCTGGGCGTGCACGTATTTGGGAATGCGCGCCGGATCGATGGGCGGCTCGACGCGCGGCGTCACCTCGTGCCACTGCCCGCGCCCGGCGGGGAGGTTGGCGCGCACGTGCTCGCGGTCTCCTATCCAACACCCGCCTGCCTGCCGCCGTTCGGCGCGCTGGCGACCGAGAACGGCATGTCCTCGATCGTCGAAGCAACGCGCACGCTTTACAGTGAGATGTGGGAGCGGTCGGGTGCCGGACGTGATGGCTTGCCGGTGATCGTCACTGGTCATCTTCATGTGGTTGGCGCCATCGAGTCGGAAGGTTCGGAACGGCGTATTCTGGTTGGCGGACAGCACGCGGTGCCGACCTCTATCTTCCTTGAGGACGCTGCGTATGTGGCACTCGGGCATTTGCACAAGGCGCAGCGTATTGGGGCGGAGAGCATCCGCTACAGCGGCTCACTGTTCCCGCTGTCGGCAACCGAGGCAGGCTATAAGCACTCCGTCACGCTCGTAACCCTCGACGGCGACAACACGCCTCAAATCGAAGAGATCGCGCTGCCGCGTCCGGTCGAGTTCATTCGGCTGCCGCGGCTGACTATCGGCGATCTGGGCGACCATCTGAAGAGGCTCGATCTTGATGAAGGGCTACCTGGCGAAAGGCAGCCCTTCGTGCAGGTCCAGATCTCGCGCGAGGGGCTTGGACCCGGTCTCCAGGGGCAAATCGAGGAGATTGTTTCGAAGTTCCCCGTCAGGCTCGTTGGGATTTCGCGCGAACGGGCCGAAGCCGACGGCGACACTCCGGCATCACAGGACACCACGCCGACGGACCGCTTGCAGGACCTGCAGCCGCTCGAAATGTTTCGCGACGCGTTTAAAGAAAAGCATTCGGTCGCTCCTTCAGAGACGCATGAGCGGGTTTTTCACGAAGTTCTGGCCGCCGCTGCCACGGAGGAATGACATGCGCATCCTGTCAGTCCGCGGTCAAAATCTTGCAAGCCTTTCAGAACGCTTCGAAATCGATCTCACCACGCCGCCCTTGGCCGGCACCGGCATTTTCGCGATCACAGGTCACATGGGGGCTGGTAAGTCGACCATCCTCGATGCGCTTTGCCTTGGCCTTTACGGCGCCTATCCGCGGGCCGCGACCGAGGGACGCGAAAAGGTCTTCGATCCAGGAAACGAAGAGATCCAGGCCGGGGACCCGCGCAACATCCTGCGCCGCGGTGCCAGCGAAGGTTTTGCCGAGGTCGACTTCATCGGGCAGGACGGGATCGAGTACCGCGCGACGTGGGCCGTACGCCGAGCACGCGGCAAGGCATCCGGCAAGCTGCAGAGCGTTGAGCGTCGGCTTGATCGCAGGGACGGGTCAGCGAATGTGGCTGCCGGGATCCGCGATGTCGAGACTGCTGTCGTGGACCTCACTGGCCTCACCTACGACCAGTTCCGCCGGACCGTTCTCCTCGCACAGGGCGAGTTTGACACATTTCTGCTCGCCTCAGACAAGGAGCGTGCTGAACTCCTCGAAAAGATCACCGGCACCGGAATATATGCGCGGATCTCGAGACAGGTTCATGCCGGCAAGGATGAGCGAGATCGGTTGTTGAGAGAGCGGCAGAGCGTGAGCGCTGCCATGGAGACGCTGAGCGACGCGGACCGTGCGCGGCTTGTTGCCGAAGTCGAAGGCAAGCGCCAGAAACTCACGGCACTTGATGCGGCGATCCAGGTGTTGACCCAGAAGCGCAATCGCAGCGACCTCGTCGCAAAGGCTCGTGAGAGTCTGGCAAAAGCCGAGGCCAGTCTGGCTGAGGCTGAAGCGATTTGGCAGTCCGCTCTAGAAAAACGTGATCAGCTAAAGGCTTTGCAGGCGGTTGATCCGCTTCGGGCGAAGCTCGAGGCGTTGTCACGCGCGAACGATAATTTCAATCGTGCCGTAGTCACGCTTCGTTTAGCGCGTGAGGCCAGAGAAAAAGCGCAGGAAGCCCGCGCCGTTCTAAAGGCGGAAGTCGAGGAGGCGAGCGCTGCTGCGGATGCGGCGCGTAGCGACGTGGAAAGGTTCTCGCCGCTTTGGAGCGAAGCGGCCATCCTCGATACGCAGATTGCGACGGCGTTACAGGAACTCGAATCCGCCGATAGGGTGCTGGCCGAGGCGCGCCAGCGTCTTGCTGAAGCTGAGTCCGCGCACAATAGCCAAACCGCCGCCCGCGAAGACCTGATCCAGAAGCGCATAAGTGCGCAGACTGCGATTGCGGCCCGTGCGAGTCACGAAACGCTGCATGTGAACAAGGAACGATTAGCTGAAGCGTTCGCCGCACACAACCGGCTGTCGATCGACCACGCAACTGCCTCCGATCAATACGAGAAAACGCAATCTGCGCTGAAGGCGCAGGACGAGCGGCGTCAGGCTGCCGCCCTGGAGATCGAAGCCGCCGAGGCCGAAATCGAGAAATTCGAAACGGAAAGATCCAAGAAAACCGCAGCCCTCGAGGCGATCCCGTTCGAGGCGGCAGTGGCGCGCAGCGAGGCTCTCACCCAGCTCGACCTGGAGCTGCACCGCGCCCATGAGGCGGCCCGCAAGCGCGATCATTCGCTGGCCCATCATGCGGCTGCGGTGAAGGCCCGCGACGCGGCCATCGCGGTGCGTGACGATGTCGAGGCGAAGCTCCTGGAGTACCGAAGCGCTCACGAAGTGGCGCGGCTGAAGCGCGAAGGAATCGCGCACATTGCCGATCTGGCCGAAGCAACGGCCTCGCAGCACGCTCAGGCTCTCAGGGCAGATCTCGTGGCTGACGAGCCGTGTCCGGTATGCGGGGCGAGGGAGCATCCCTATGCCTCGGGAGCGGTTGGTGCTGATGAGCTCGTCGCGACGGTGCGCCAGCAGAGGGCGGAGCTCGACGCCACGCTCGCGTCCACACAAAAGGACATTGCGGCAGCAGAGGGGGCGCGGGCGAAGGCTGACGCGGAGCAACAGGCTGCGGCGTCCCGCGCCGCTGACGCAAGCCGCCGGCTCGACGAGGCGATGGCTGAACTTGGTCATTTACTTACAATGATCGCTCGTGATGCCGGGCCGGCGCAGATCGAGGTCGATGCGCTGACCGGAACAGCCGGCGCGGATGCCCCGATCGAAGTTTATCCGGCTACGATCGCGGAGGTGGAATTGGCGCGGACAGAGACGACTCGGCTTCGGCAATCCGCCAATACTCTGCGAAGAGAGTGCGATATCCTTCAAGACAAACTCAGAGGTCTTGAAGCGAAAACGAAAAGCGCCAGAGAAGGCGTAAGGGAGGCCGATCAAAACCTGTCGGACCTTCGCGCAAGAAGCGCAGGCCTTGACGCAGAAAGGCGTTCGCTGGAGAGCCAACTCGGGGTACAGCGGACTATGCTCACGCCTTACCTCGCTGCTGCGGGCCTCACCACCGACGACCTGATCTGCGACAGTCACAGCGCGTTGAGATATGTCTCGAAACTGGCCGCGGATTACGCCGCGCTCGTTGCCGATCGGGATAAAATTGGAATTGAGATCACAGCCGCGGAAAACGTTCTACGCACGGCCAGCGAAGCACTCAACGGCGCAAAATCGAAGGTAACAGATTGCCTCACGCAGCAGGCCAGGCGGCGCGATCGCCATGAAGGTCTCAAACAACAGCGCGCGGCACTTCTTGACGGCGAAGCGACGGACAAACACAAGGCGCAATTTGAGGCCGCGCGCGATAAGGCGGACAAGGCTAAAAGCGAGGCCGTTGAGAAACGTCAAGTTGTTGAACTGGAAATCGTCAAATTTGTCGAGGCAGTCGCCAGCGCGTCTGCAAAACAATCAGAAACCCAACTGGCTGTCACTGAGGCCAACGAAACGTTTACGGCGGCGCTGCAAGAAGCCGGTTTCGATGAGGCCGTAGCACGGGACCTGCTCACCGTTTCCAACGACACGCGCGCATCATTAACGCAGCAAGTCGGTGCGCTTGAGACAGCACTCCGAAATGCAACGACCAAGTTAGAGACTTGGCGGGCTCATCTGGAAGGTCTTGCGCCGGTCGAAGGCGAGGGGTCGGCGGAAGTAATCGCCGAGTTGCGGCAGGAATTCGAAAAGCTTTCGGGCGAAAAGGATGCGCTGCACGGTAGTCTCGGCGCCGCACGCGACCGGCTCGCCCAGGATGACGACAGGAAAAAACAGCTGGCCGACGTCCTGCGGGAGATCGAGGCGCTGAAGACGGACCTGTCCAGCTGGCAGGACGTGCACGATGCCATCGGATCGAGTGATGGAGCAAAGTTCCGCAGTTATGTTCAGGGAATTACGTTGCGCCATCTCGTCGGCTTGGCCAACCAGCAGCTCGCCTTGCTCAATCCGCGCTATCAGCTGCGTCAGGCTGGCACATCGCCACTTGCTCTCGAGGTCATAGACCGCGAGATGGGCGACGAGATCCGTGCACCGCGCAGCCTGTCCGGCGGAGAGCGCTTCCTCGTCTCGCTCGCGCTGGCGCTCGCCTTGTCGGGGCTGGAAGGTCGCCAGTCCTTTGTAGACTCGCTTTTCATTGACGAGGGCTTTGGCAGCCTGGACCGCGACACGCTCGATGTCGCAATCGACGCGCTCGAATCTCTCCAGGGTCAGGGCCGCAAGGTCGGTCTTATCACACACGTCCAGGCCATGATCGAACGAATCGCGGTGCAGGTGCGCGTCGAGAAACGCGGCGGGGGCCGCAGCGTCATCCGCATCAGCAATTCAACGCCGCAACAAAATGACTCGGTGGGACCGTTGGCCCATAATGCCGATGGGGCCGTTGCGTAACGGGGACGACATGTCTGGACCAATCGAAAAACCACGCTGGACCAGGGACTTCCTGCGGTTCCTGCCGCTCAAGAGCCAGTTCGTGCTCTCCGGAAATGTCAGGGACCGTTTCCCGCGGCTTGGTGCGCAAGGTGAGGTCACGATCTTGCCGCTCGTCACCTATCTCGGTGCCGAGCTGGTGGAGGCCGGCATTGAGCGCGTCATTGCCTACGATCCGGCCCGAGGCTTCCGCTTACCTCCGATTGTTGGCCGGGATCCGAAGGCCGATCAGGCCTATTTCGCCGACCAGGGCATCACCTTCGACAGCGCAGGATGTGCACCAGCGTCGATCGAGCGCTTTTTCGAGTTGTCGACCAAGATCGTGAACACAGCGCCCGAGCCCACCGCGATCATTGCTGATTTCGCTGCTAGGATGATCGTCCACCCAGAGCGGCTGATTGACAATGAGCACCGGGGCTTTACAGGCGCACTGGTCTCAGGGCTCACGGTCGAGCCGAAGGTCCATCCCAAGACGCGTCAGCCCTACTACAATCCGCTGATCTCCATCGTAGAGAAGGAAGGCGACCTGCCAGACTGGCTCGTCGTCAACAACCCGCGGCTACGTCACATCCCTCTGCCAAAGCCTGACCACGTCGTCCGTCGCTCGGTCATAACCAAGCTCTCACGCTCGCTGAAGACAACTGATGGAGCAAATCAGGCCGCCATCCAGAAAGCTGAGCAGGCCTTCGTCGATGGAACGGAGGGACTGCTCGTCGTTGACATTGCAAACATCATTCAGCTCTCACGCGCCGAAGGTTTGGCCCTCACAGATGCGGGAGAGGCCGTGCGGCGCTACAAGCTCGGCGTCACAGAAGACGTCTGGCGCAAGATCGATCGTGAAAAGCTCAGGGGCGCTGAGGCCTACGTCCAGGCTCGTGTGCGCGGACAGGATCACGCAGTCGAGCACATACTCGATATCGTGAAGCGAGCCGCGACCGGCATTGGTGGCCAACGCGGTGGACGTCCACGTGGCGTGGCGTTCCTGGCTGGACCGACCGGCGTCGGTAAGACGGAACTTGCGAAGACGATCACGAGCCTTCTGTTCGGGGACGAAAGCGCCTACATCCGCTTCGACATGAGCGAATTCTCGGCCGAGCATGCGGACCAAAGGCTCATAGGCGCACCACCAGGCTACATTGGGTATGACACTGGTGGCGAGCTCACCAACGCGATTCGGCAGAAGCCGTTTTCCGTTGTTCTGTTCGACGAAATCGAGAAGGCCCATCCGCGGATCCTGGACAAGTTCCTGCAGATCCTCGACGACGGAGTCCTGACGTCCGGGCGCGGCGAGCGGGTCTACTTCTCCGAAAGCCTGATCATCTTCACTTCGAACCTTGGGATGACACGCATGCTGCCTGACGGGTCGCGGGTGGCGAATGTGTCCTCGGAGGAGCCACTTGATGAGATCCGTCACAAGGTGCGCTCCGAGATCGAACGTCACTTCAAGCTCGAGATTTCTCGACCCGAGATCCTGAACCGCATCGGCGAAAACATCATCGTCTTCGACTTCATCCGTCCCGCTATTGCTCGCGAGATCCTCCAATTGATGGTTGGTCGTGTTCTTGAGGACCTCCAGTCGGAGCAACGGCTCTCTCTGACCTTCACACCGGATGCCAGCGCACGCCTGGAGGAGCTTTGTCTGCGGGATCTCTCGAATGGCGGCCGCGGCATCCGAAATCAGGTTGAAGTTCATCTCGTGAATCCGCTGGCTCGCGCGCTCTTCGCTCTCGATCCTCAGCCGGGGACGGCTGTTGCTATTACCGATGTCGTTAGCGAGCGAGGCATCACGACGCTGACGCTGGCTCAATAGGAAGACTTAGGCGGGATCGATTTTCTAATGTCGAATAAGGTGGGGATTTCACGGGTTCACTTCCCGATCACGGCACTAGGGCCGGGTCGGCGGATCGGCATCTGGTTTCAGGGATGCTCGATCCGTTGCGACGGATGCATGAGTCGCGATACGTGGACAGAGGCGCGCAGCAGGGAGGCTGTATCCGAGCTTCTAGATCGCATTCAGCCGTGGCTGGAAGAAGCAGATGGCATTACAATTTCCGGCGGTGAGCCGTTCGAGCAGCCCGCGGCCTTGAAGGAACTGCTGGAGGGCATTCGGGTAGCCGCCGACACAAGCGTCATCGCGTACTCCGGCTTTTCTCTCGAACCGCTGATGGAGCGGCATTCCTCAATTCTTGAGCTCATTGACCTCCTGATCTCCGAGCCCTTTGATTTTTCGAAGGCGGTCAGTGCGCCCCTCTTCGGCTCGGCCAACCAGCGCGCCACGTGTCTCACCAAGCGCGGGACTGAGATCTGGCAGATGGCCGAAGCTGCTTGGCGGGATCGCGGAGGAAGGCTTGATCTAATTGCCGACGCTGATGGGTTGATCTGGGTCGCGGGGGTTCCGGGACCAGGAGATCTGGAGCGACTGGGGTCCCGATTGCGGAGTGCCGGCATTACGCCGCTGACTTCGGCCGGACGTCTGGGGGTGAGCACATGACCCTCTACGTCCGCACTTGTCCTGCTTGCGCGAGTGAGCGCCCATATGACGAAGACGAATGTCTCAACGTTCTGGAGACTGGACAGATCTGCCGCTTTCCGTTGCTGGACATCCATCCAACGCCGGCCGGCGGGGCTAAGAACGCGAAAGATGAGACGGCTGGTCCCGCAGCGCCCTCAGATGTCACAACCGAGCCGACCGCTCACGACGATGAGCCCGCGGGAACACAACCTGACGGCCTTTGCCCCAACGGACATGCGGTTGAACCGGATGATGTCCTATGCCTCATCTGCGGAGCAAGGCTTGGTTCTTCCGAGGAGAACAAAGATCCAAGAACCAAGCGTATCGGCGACTGGCAGATCGTCGCCGAGTTGCCCCAGACCTCGCCTGACGCTGACCTCTATCTTGCCCGCCGTACGAGTGAGGAGGCGGTCTGCGTCTTACGCCATTTCCAGGCGGGGATGGAGCCTGATCCAGCCCTCTACGCTGTATTAGAACGCCTAGAGCGCCCCGACGTTGCCAGGCTTATCGCCCATGGGCGCAGTGAGGGTCGGGCCTACGAGGTCTGGGAGCACGTCGAAGGTAGAACCCTCGGGGAGTTCCGCCACGAAGTTATTGGCGATCTCGATGCCATCGAACAAATCGCTGTCGCATTGATTCGGATGCTCTCTGCGTTCGAGCAGCGCGGCCTCAGGCACGGCAATCTACAGCCCGCCGTCATCCGACTGAGATCGACAAGTCCGCTGGTCGCCTGCGTAACCGACTTCGCCTCAGCACGTATCGCGGAGTTTGACGTAGAGGCCAGCCGATTCCGGCAGACCAGCCGGTACATGGCTCCCGAAACCGTGGCTGAGGCCTCGACCGCAGCTTCCGATTGGTGGAGTCTCGGGATCATTCTGCTCGAGATGTTGACGGACGGCCGATGCTTTGAGGGCGTGCACGATCGCGCCTTCTTGCTTCACCTCGTGGCGCGTGGCGTAGCCTTGCCGGAGGATCTCCAGCCCCGGTGGCGCAATCTTCTCGAGGGGCTGCTGACGCGGAACCACGAAAGCCGCTGGCGCTCGGAGCAGGCCCTCCGTTGGGTGGAGGGCGAGAGCGACATTCCAACGGGGTACGAGCATGCCGCTGCGGCCGGCGTCGGTCCATTCATTCACTTTGCAGACCGCAAGATCACATCACCAGCAGAGTTCGCCTTCATCGCGGCGGAAGAGGCGAATTGGTCTGACGCCCAGGCAGCGCTTGATCATGGTCGGATTGCCAGCTGGCTCGACGAGTTCGAAAAGACGCCGGCTGCTCTGGACTTGGTCAAGAAGCTCGCATCCGATCAGCGTCTGAAGGAATTGAACAGCGATTTCCCTATGGCGCTCGCAATCGCGGCGCTCAATCCAAATCTGCCTCTGTGCATCAAGGGTGAATTCGTCACGTCGACTGCGCTGCTCTCAGACCCGAATATGGGATCCAAATGGCTCGCACGGGAGACGATCGCCTATCTGCGTCGTCTCAAGAGGCCGAGCGACCATTGGCTCATCTTGCTCGCTGATAGGGCTCAGCGCGTTCGCTCGCGCGCGAAGGACGCTCGCATCAAGCTCGACGAAAGCGGCTTATCTGTCCTTCAGCTTGCGACGTCCACAGCCGCTCTCGAACAGCGGTGGAGAGCCAAACGCGGGCTTTTTCCGGACAGCGACAATGCTGTCCTCGGTAGCCTCATCGATCGGCGCAGCCTCACCGATGAAGACCTTCTTCTCCTGTCAGCTGCGGCAATTGAGAATTTTCGGCCCGCGGAGGAGCTCCTGAGGGACGCACAGAACCTCGCTAACGAGGCCGGTATTCCGGAATTTGACCGCGGATCGGCGACAAAAGACCTTGCTCGACCAAGGCGGGATCTCGCTGATGATCTCGATGCGCGGGTGCCGGGATTCGAGCGCTGCGGCCGTGCAGCCATTGACTCTTGGATGGATACGTATCGTGCCGCCAACCGGCGTATGCCGCTCTCCCGACTGCTGGTCGTCTTGGCCGTGCCAGCTTCCGATTGGGCGGAACCGCCACATCAAGATTACGTGCGGAACGTCGTGAGTTTCCTCGAACGGCGTGTTCTCTCGGGTATACAGCGCGGTCCCCTTGTCCAGATGCGGGTAACAGCCAGCGTGCTTGATGTGACCGGGCTCGGAGGAGCGGACCTGCTGGCCCGCGTTCTCGACAGCGTCGTTAGCCGCTCGGACGGCGCCGTTGAACTGCCTCGAGATGCCATGCCTGCAAGCCACGTCGATAAACTGCGTGCGCTGGAGTCAAAGGCGCGGACCTATCGGCGCGATACGGGTCTTGATGCGCTCTTCATGGCGTTTCCAATTCTCACGCTCAGAGCCAAGAATGACGATGGAGAGAAAACCCGAATTGCTCCCGTCTTTCTCTGGCCTGTGACGCTTTCCGTTCAGCGCGGAGCCGCAGGCCGCGTTTCGATCGGATTCGATCAGACGCGGGAGGTGCAACTCAATCCCGCCCTGGAGACCATTATAGGTCCCGAGGCCGGTGCTCGCTGGCAAGATTGGGCAAACGACCGGCTTCGCGACGGATTTGATAGCTTTAGCTCGGTGTTGAGAACGGCCGCTGAGATGGTTGAAGGCAACATCGGCGAGAAGATTGTGCCGGTGCCTCAGGCCAAGACCATCAAGGCGACCAACAAGCTCGAAATTTATGCCAGCGCTGCAATCTTCGTGGCGGAATTTGCGAGTCAGGCAATCGCAAATGATCTCCGACTATTACAGCAGCAGCCGCTTGAAGGTACAGCTCTCGAGTATCTGCTTCGCCTTCGTGCGCCCGAGTCCGCACAAGAAATTCGTCACGTCTCTCACCTCGAACGCTACACCACCTTGGAGGCGGACCCTTCGCAGGAGGACGCCGTATTCCGGGCCCGTCACGCCCCTGGGCTTGTGGTGCAAGGTCCGCCCGGAACCGGGAAGAGCCAGACTATTGTCAACATCATAACGGACTGCATCGGCCGAAACGAAAGCGTGCTCGTTGTCTGCGAAAAGAAGGCGGCGCTCGATGTCGTGCAGAAGCGTCTGGCGGCAGAGAAGCTCGACCATCGTGTCTTTCGTATCGAGAATACGCAAAGCGACCGGAAGCCTGTCCTGGAGCAATTGCGTGCCCAAGTGCCCAATATCCTCGACGCCCGTACGGTATCCGATGGCAATGCGCAAGCAAAACGACGCCAGATCGCGACACAGCTCGACGCCATCGAAGCAGATCTTGACAGCTATCACTCAGCTCTTCACGCAACCGACGATCGTCTGGGTCTCACCTATCGCGAAGTGCTTGCGATGATAGCTGAGAATGGCAAGCGCGTGGCCGATGTGTCCGTACCCGGTTTGCGGTCGCAGCTCGCACCGTTGAATGCTGGTGAAGTCGAGGCTGTCATAAGCGAATGCACCGGCCTTGTTCAGGTCTGGCTTGACGGGGGCGTCTCCGGCACCCCGCTTGCAATCCTGCGTCCGTTTGCGACGGATGCGGCTCTTGCCGAACAGATCGCGTCAGACCTCGGCGCCTTGCGGACTGCGGATGAGGCCCGTTCCAGGGCATTGGCCGAGCGCAAGAAGCTCGATGCGGAGCTTCAAAAAATCACCTGCCATGATCCCGATGCCCTCGGACAGTGGATCGATGAGAATCAGGAGGCTCTAAAAGCCGTCTCGCCCGACTTGCTCGAGCGCTCGAGCCGCTGGCGCAGCTTCTTTGCCTCTGGTGGGCAGCACGTCGTCGCGGCCGAGGCTGGCCGAAAACGCCTTTCGGATCTCCAAGAGAAGTTTGACCGCCTCGCCATGACGGGTCCGGCGTCGCTGGCCTATGCTGCGGTTAGAGAGTGGACATCAGAAGAGATCGAGCTGCTCTCGGGAGCTCTGCCAGCACTGCGCAGTATCGGAGGCCTTTTCTCGTTCCTCAATTTACCGCAGATCTTGCGCCGTCGAGCGGCTCGGTCCGTCTTGTTACGCCGTGGCATTGCGAACAATGGCGCCTCCTGCCTGGCCCATGCGGAAGCTGCAGAATTCGAGAAGGGGGTCCGGTCTTCGCTCCAGGAGTTGATTGAGATCGCTTCGGTCTTCGGCGAGAAGCTCGAATGCCCTGCGGACCGCAGCAAGCTCTTGAGCGCGGCTCGAAGGCTCGCCACGTGGCTGTATGGCTTCCGCGAGATGGCCAACCGGCTTGACAGAGCACCGTCTTCAGAGCTGTGGCCGCATGTCGAGCACTTGGCCCACGATCTCGATCAAAACAGTCGAGATGATAAACGCTCGCCGCTGGGACCCCTTCTTACAGCCGTCGGCCTTGCGACCGCCGTTGCCGCCGTGAACAAGATGACCCTGAGACGAGCCGAGCGCCTGGCTCCGCACCTTGCTGACGAGACCATGCAAGGTATTGCGAGAGGCGTCGAGTTCGAACGGGCATTACCACTAGATTGGAAGGCTATCGACCAGGCGTTGCCCACCCTTGTCGCATTCCAGACATTTCGACTGCGCGAGGCCACGCTTTCACCCGCCGCGCGCGCCGTGTTCGTCGAGCTGGAGCCGATTGTCGAGAAGCTTCGCGCCGCGGCCAACCCGAGCGGCTCAATCGCCGCCCTCCTGCGTAGGGAGGCAGCGACCGCATGGAAGGGAGAAATCGAAACCCGTCATCCGCAGCTGCAGCGCCTAAGAACGCAACTAGAGAAAGACATCGGCGAACTCGAGCGGCTCGACACCGAGATGCGTGATATCAACCGACGCTACCTCGGCCACATAGGCCAATCCGGATTGGCGCGCGTGGATCAGTGGGCTCGCGTCTGGGCCTTGGGTGGACCCAATCAACTCAGGCTACGTCAGGTCTTCGACAGGGGCCGCAACCTGGGGCTGCTAAAACTCCGGCCCGTATGGCTGGTCAACCCGGATGTGGCCAGCCGCATGCTGCCCATGGAACCCGGGCTCTTCGACGTCGTCATTTTTGATGAAGCTTCGCAGATGCGCGTGGTCAATGCACTCCCCGCGCTCTTCCGAGCCAAGCGTGCCATCATAAGCGGGGATGAGAAGCAGCTACCCCCTACAAATTTCTTCGGCACGAAACTGGACGCCCCGGATCCGGTGGATGATGATCTTGAAGACCCCTGGGCAGTGCCAGATGACGACTTAGTTGAAGATGGCGCAGATGCAGAAGCCGGTTCGGCATCGATTGATCAGCGCGAGCTGGACGCCAGCGAGCGTCATATCAAAGACTGTGAAGATCTTCTCACGCTCGCCTCAGGCCTGTTGCCTCCGGCTAGTCTCGATATCCATTACCGTTCGGCCTATCGCGAGCTGATCGCCTTCTCCAATGCAGCCTATTACGGCGGCAAGCTGAACGTGCCAGTCCGCAGGCCCGCGGAAGATATCCAGCGCGCAAAACCCATCGAAGTTCGCCGCGTCGATGGGCTCTATAAAAACCAGACCAACGGGGACGAAGCGGCTGCAATCGTGGATCTGCTCTCAGACCTCTGGACCTCGATGCCAACGCCCCCGACACTCGGGGTCGTCACATTCAACATGAAACAGGCTGAACTGATCGAAGCGCGCCTTCAACAGCGCGCGGAAGATGATCGCAGGTTTGCCGGGGCCCTGGATCGCGAACGGACACGGTCGGCCGAAGGCGAAGATGTGGGCTTCTTTGTCAAGAACCTGGAAAACGTCCAGGGCGACGAACGTGACTGGATTGTCTTCTCCACGACATTCGGCCGCGATGAGAACGGCGTTTTCAAGCGCGTGTTTGGCGCTCTGAACCAACAGGGTGGTGAACGCCGGCTCAATGTCGCGGTTACCCGTGCAAAGCAGAAGGTCGTGCTTGTCACTTCTATGCCGACTGCGGAGATTTCGAGCTTCATCGGGCAGCGCCGTGCCCCCACGATGGCCCGCGACTACCTGCAGGGGTACATGCGCTACGCTGAACTTGTCCACGAAGGTGAATTCGAGGCAGCGAGCAGCATCCTGAACGCGTTCGACAGCAAGCCTCACTACGCAATGTCCGGGCCAGAGCCAACGGCAGACGAACTCGTTTTACAAGCCCTCGAGGCGCTCCAACGGGAAGGGTTCGACGCATCCTTAATGCCTATGGAGGACGCCTTCAGTCTCGACATTGCCGTGAAGCATGCCGTTACGGGGCTCTATGCCCTGGGGGTCGAGTTCGACAGCCCCCGACACCATCTGCTGCACCAAGCTCGGGCGCGAGAAGTCTGGAGGCCAAAGTTGCTGGCCCGGTCGGGACTCACTCTTCACCGGATCCAATCATCGTCGTGGGTCCAGAACCTAACGCGCGAGCGCGAGCGTCTCATCCATGCTGCGCGTGCAGCCACAGCCAGGGTAAGAGCGGCATGAGCAAGCTCGTTTTCGTGAATTACAGGATCTCGGATGCTGAGGAGCGCGAGACTCGTCGGAAAATCGCGCTGATCAGATCGATGCTTGAACGATGCGCGCGATTGCAGGCTGAGCTCGCAGCTCTCGAACCAGTTGCGGGCGAGAATTGGGAGGAGACGCTCGCTCGTTATCGCAAGTTTGTTGACGCGAACCGGTGGAACGAGTTCGTGGATGACTACAACCGCCTGTACGATGAGCTCCCTGAAGTTGCACGACGGCTCGAGCAGGAGCTTGCCGACGCAAGGGCGAAGCGACTGCGTCTCGAACTGACGGCTGCCACGTTATTGGTGTCGACCGAGGCCTATGCCGATCGCAAAGTACTCCAGGCTATTGCTGGGAAGGCGGGCAATCTCTTCGGAGATAGCTTCCAGGAGGCCCAGTCGAAGATCGAGAAACTCGTCAGAGACCGGCTTGCGACGCCCCTCGCAGTCTCTAGCCCGAAAATGACCGACGACCAGATCGCTCTTGCGAGAGACCTACTGGCCGCATCGCCGGCAGAAGCTCGGACAACGAGGGCCAACATCGGGTTAGAGGAAACAAAGCAACACTCCGATGATACCAACTCAGCGGACAACGGCGCAGCGTCGGGCCGCGTCATCCAACTCTCTGAGAAGCTAGCTCGCCTACAGTCCGAACGCGTCTCTGTGGATGATCTCATGACGCGATTGGGGGACGTCTCAACCAAGTCCGCTTCCGAGCGCGGCTTACTGATCGATTCGATTGAACTCGAGGCTCAGGAGCGTCTCGACATCTCCAAGCGAAAGCGCGAAATCGAAAGGCTTGTCGACGAGGGCCTCGCGTGGCTTACGCCATTTCAGTCGCTTAGCGCAGATAGTTTTCGCGAAAGGCTCGCTGCAGTAGCTGACTCTAATGACGTCATGGCAACACGGAGCGTTTCGGCAGAGGCTCTCAATTGGGCGGAAGCTGAGGGCAAACGACAGGACGGCGAGCGCATCCGATCGTTGCTGCTCAGCGAACTTCATGAACTCGGCTATGAGGTGAACTTGCAGGGCGCTGCGTGGGACGAGAGCAGCCGCGTCACGATCAGCAAGCCCTCCGAACCGAATTATGATGTTCAGCTTAGCGCTGCTCCTGGCGGTGCCATCCAGTCGAAGGTACGCGCATACGATCATCCCGGCCGCAGCGCAGGCGTCAATCGACGCGATGTAGAAGTTGAGCAGGGATGGTGCGACGACCTCGCCCGGGTCAACAAGCTATTGGCCGAACGCGGTCTCATAGCTGAAATCAAGCACGAGGAAGGGCCAGGGTCTAGTGTTCAGAAGCCATTGCCGGCACGCGTCGATCGCGACATTCGTTCGACTACTGCAAAGCCTCTTGAGAGGAAGGCGTGACAACGGTGCAATATCGACGGTCGTCCGACCTAGACCTCATGGAGGTCACCCCGTCGCTGCAAGATCTACGGCATTGCGAAGCTGTTGAAAGGTCCGTGGGCCACCCGAAAGCTCCCTCAGAGAAGGCAGAGTAATCGAGTGCTGGCTGCGCGTTCGTTCGTTTAGCACCCGAGTCGGAAGAACATAGAACTCCCATTGCGCGACATTGAGGGGGTCGAGAGTATCCCGATCTTCATGCCGGAGGAGTGCGAAAACGTAGATATCTGCGTGGCGCGCTGGCTCATCCGAAGACATGCCGGTCTCAGCATCCCACCATCTTCGCTTGCCAACCTGAAATATGATCGTTGAGGGACGTGCCTGCTTCCACGCCTGCACGTAGGCAGCCGATTTTACCTCAATCTTGGTCCCATTCGCGAGCTTGAGATCGTACGCGTCCCACTCCCGTCGCATCGGCTCCCAAGCTCCGCCGAGCGCGAGTGCGACGATGTATTCTGCAAGCACACCGCGCGTTGCATTGCTGACGAGATCTGATGCGCTCCACTGCCAGAATTCCAGCAGAGTGCCCCCGACCGGATGACCTCCATCATGAAAAGGCTCGGAGCCTGATTTTCGTTTGGATGCTGCGTCTGTAATCTCCATATCCCCTCTCCTCCGATCTAACCGTCGTTGCCACTGGCAACTGGCCCCACACATCGATTTGTTGTCGTCGATCTTGCTATCGGTGCCCGAGAATTGCCACAGCCTCGCGCAATGGAATGCGCTCCTGTTCGAGGCGAATGGCCCGGCCAAGTCGATCGAAACGCAGGTCGTCGTAGAGGCTTGCTTCCGTCGGCGTCAGACGATCGAGCGCGCCCGCATAAGGGGTGAGTTCAGTGCTCCAGTGCGCTTGATGCCGCATGAGCGTATCCCGATCCATAAGAAGGGATCGTATGTCCGGTAGGATCGCCCGCATCCTCTCCAACATGGCGAAACCATTTGTGTCGATATCTCCCCAATAGAGCGCCTCCCGATCCTTAAGCCAATCACCCTCTCGGAGAAGACCGACCGCGTATCCAAGTCCGAAAATAACAGCAGTGCGGGCCATGGCAGGCAACGCAAGCCCGGTGATCTCGTTCTCGACAATGATGACGCGTTCCACAGCGAGGTCCAGGCGTGCCAACTCGTCGATTCGCACCGTGAGGTCCGTGAGGCCGTGGATCGCCAGATCAGGATCGAGAACGCGGAACCGAACGAGCGGAGGCTTCGTCGCAAGGCCATATCGGGCCTCGAATCCGGCGCTGCCAGTTCTCGAAACATTGATCGCATCCGCGGGAAGCACGAGATCTAGCAACTCGGCCAGCAACGGCTTCCGAGCCTCGATGAATTTCGTGTCGACGCCTGGGACGTCGATCTCGCGGACGTAGCGGTCCGAGCGTGGGTTGGTGCGAAACCAGTTAAGAACTGCGAGGATCCGCTCCCAGGCGTCTTTATGTTCAAGGACCTTGAGCGGTCTTCGCTCGAGCCATGCCTTCAGTTCAGGGAAGCGCTCGATGGTGCTCTGAGCCAGGGCTGCAAAGCGCTCCGCAGTCTCGGCCTGGCCGATGAGGGCCAGAGCGTCGGTCCGCGTCGGAACGAGAATCGAGCTGGGAGTTCTATTGCGGCCGATCAGGCGGTTCGACGTCTCACTCCACACGATTTCGTAGCCATAACCAACGGCGACGCGTGAACTGGCCTCTAACTCCCTGATCCAGGCCCGGACCTCGTCGTGGCGGGTGGCAAGCTCGCGCGGGGTGGGTCCACGCAAACGAAGCGTCAACGGAAAGCTAAGCCTGTCCGTCTCAAGCTCGTGCGAGCCGCCAGTAGCGCCGACGGCATCACGGAGCAACCGGCCATTATCCCAATGCTTCTGGACCTGGGCCCGGACATCCGCCGGCGTGGTCCAACTCATGCGCCCACTCCAGCGCGCCGCTGCTGCTCGGCTTTGTACTCCTCAATCGTGAGGTTACGCAGCATCGAGCGCTTGCCGTCCTCGTTGTGAACAAAGCCAACAGCCGCAACGTAGGGCTCGATGACGTGGATCTTCTGTAGGGGTGTCGCGATCAGCAGCTGCAATCCCAGACTCTGGAAGAGTCGTAGGGCAAAATCCGCCGATTCATCAGAGCCACGCCCGAACGCTTCGTCGATCATCACGAAATGGAAGGCCCGTGATCGCTCGGCCTGTGGATCAAGTCCGAACTGGTAAGCGAGGCTGGCGGCCAGAACTGTGTAGGCCAGCTTCTCTTTCTGGCCGCCCGATTTGCCGCCGGAATCCGAATAATGCTCGTGCTCAGTGTTGTCCGCCCGATATCGCTCCGACGCCGAGAATACGAACCAGTTGCGCACGTCCGTGACCTTGCGCGTCCAGCGCTTGTCAATCTCGGTCAGATCTTTGCGGCCGCGGAAGCGCTCCATGATGAGTTTGACCTCGAGGAATTTGGCCTCTGAGTAAGCTGTGTCGTCGGAGCCCGACAACGAACCTTCGGTGCATTTGCGCAGATCCTGCTGAAAGTCGAGGATCTCGCGATCGGCCGTCCGCTCCGCCTCCAGAACAATATAGCGACCAGGGTTGTAGTCGATATCGCGCAACGAACCGTTGATAATGCCGATGCGCTCCCGGATCTCGTGCTCCTCCCGGCGCAGTCCAGCATGGAAGCCAGCGATTTCGCGAATGGTATTCTCATTGAGCAGGGACTTGAATCGGGCCTCGAAGCGCGGCAGATCGTCAGATTGGAGTGCGGCAAGCATTTGTCGGTATTCGCCTGCGGCCTCGGGCGAAGTATCGACCTCCCGTGTCTCGATCGGATAACTGTTTGCATAGTCGCGCATCGCCGCTGTGATCTTGTCGCGCAGGCGTTGAATGCGCTTGTCCTCGGAGTCGATCCTGTTGGTGAGTGCTTCGCGCATCTCCCGTTCCCGTGCGTCCGCTCCCTCGATCGTGAGTCGGTGCTCGCCCAGCACTTCAGCGCGTAGCTCATCAAGCGCAGGGAATACCGCCTCGCGTTCAGCGTCCGGTAGGGACTGGAGCGCCTCGACCGCAGCGGAGCGGCTCTCGGCATCGCGGTCGCGGCGCTCGCGCTGCCTCGTCTCATTGCGTTGAGCATCCTCCAACCGTTGACGGTGCTCGGCGAGCCTCGCCTCTGCCTCGCTGAGCTGGGCATTGAGCGTCTTGAGGATATCCGAGCCTTCCGCAAGCTGTTGTCGCTCCGCATTGAGGCGCTCGACGTCGCCTGCGATCGAGGTCCAATCTAGGTCGCTGAAGTTGCGGTGGGCCGCGACCTGCCGAGCGAGGCCCAGGCGGTGGCCGGCCATACGCCGCTCTTGCCGTAGCGCCTCGACCTTGATCGCAAACGCCTGTCCCTCAGTTGCGAGCCGTTCCCCCTCGGTCTCGAGCGCGGCGATCTTGCCCTCGTTCGACCAGCCGAGAACGTAGCGCGTGCGGTCGTCGATGCGCGACCGGTCATCCTTCTCGTGCCTGTCGCCACGCCCCCTGATTTGGCCGGCGCGCGTGACGGCCTTGGGCTCACGGCGGAACCTTTCGAGGTTGTCGCAGCAGACGTGATCGAACCGCTCATCGATCTCCCGTGCCAGCCAGGCGTAAAGCGGGCTGTCATCGCGGATGCGCAACTTTTCGGAGAGGGCGTCGCGACCGGCGCGGTGGCGGATTGGCGCCACAGTGCGGGGTACCTTGTAGTAGACGAGCTTGCCGGCCAGATGCGTATCGTCGACCCAGTGAGCGACCGCTGCATAGTGCTCTTGGGGAACGAGCAGCGACAGGGCGAAGGGCCTGAGCAAGCGCTCCGCGGCGCCCTCCCAGGCGGCCTCATTCTCGCGAACCTCGATCAACTCGCCGGCAAACGGTAAGTCCTGCGGTTCGAGAGCAACGGCCCGGCAAAGTCGTTCGCGAACTTCCAGCATCTGTGACGGGATGCTTGAGCGCCGGCTCTTGAGCGAGCGAACCTCCGCCTCGATCCCGGCCATCGCCTCCTTGATTTTTTTGAAGGGAACGAGGACCTCCACCTCGCGGTTCTGGATTTCTGCCTCGCTGGAGGTGAGCTCTACTATCAGCCGTTCGACCTCTGCCAGGTTGGCGAGGAACCGATCGGCGTCGCGCGCCACCTCAAGCCCCAGCTCCTGCGCTGGCGCAGAATAGGCATCTGCGCGCCGGCGCCGCTCATTGAGCACCAAGCGCTTGGACGCGATCTCTTGATCGAGGCTCGCGATGCGGTTGCCACCGTTTTCAAAGATTGCTTGCTTGATGGCATCGCGTGCCTGCTCCTCCTCGCCGACCTCGACCTTCAGCTTCGTTATGAGCTCGCTCAGCCGGACTAGATCGGCTTCGAGATCGGCAATACGGCGGTCCAGGAGATCGCACTTCAATCCTCCGAAATACGGCCCAAGCGCTGTTCGGCAGGCCCTGAGCCTCTTGACCTCGAAGTCGAGCGCGGCGAGTCGGCCGCAGTCCGCCACGATCGGCGTCAGCCGCTCGATTTGGTCGCGCGCTTTGAGCACGGCCTCGTGCGCCGCTGTCAGGTCCGCGAAATGGGCGAGCATCTGGGCGATCCGTGCCTCGACCGGAAACGGCTCCAGCATGTGGCTACGCACAAACTCGGTCAGGTCGCCAACCTGCTTCATCGAGACG
>JANRIH010000004.1:0-1672 GCA_033765145.1 Hyphomicrobium sp.
CCGTTCGGTTGCCGCTTCGGCTGTGCTATTCATCACGCTCCCCCGAGAATCGCCGGTGCCTCAGGCATAGGCATAGGGGCCGCCCTTGGCGAGAGCGGCCTGATAAGCGGGCCGGGCATGGCAGCGTGCCAGCCACTCCGCGGTCGCGCGGCGATCGGCCGAGCCGGGAATGCGCGTGCGTGCTGCCTCGATCGGGAAGCTCATCATCACATCGGCGGCGGTGAAGGTCTCCCCCGCGATCCACGGCCGGGTCGAAAGTTCGGCCTCGACATAATCGAGATGGACAAGGACCATCGGCAGGACGCGGGCCTGGGCGCGCTTGCCGAACAGCGGCACGCGCGACAGCACGAGCATGACGAGCAGCGGCGGCATTACCGAACCCTCGGCATAATGGAGGAATTGGCGATAGCGCAGCGCTTCGTCGATATGCCCCGGCGCGCCGAGCTGGCCGCCGGCACGATCGACGAGAAATTCGATGATGGCGCCGGTTTCGACGACGACGCGGCCATCCGCTTCGATCACCGGCGACTTGCCGAGCGGATGGACCTGCCGAAGCTCGGGCGGGGCGAGCATCGTCTTGCGATCGCGCTCGTAGCGGCGAACCTCATAAGGCAACGCCAGTTCCTCGAGCAGCCACAGCACCCGCTGCGAGCGCGAGTTTTCGAGATGATGGACGATGATCGTCATGGGGCTCTGGCTCCTGGCGGCAGTCGCGGCACGGGATGGCAGAGCGAGCGGGCGGCGTCGAGGGCTGTTCCGTCGCCGGGGTTTGAGCGGTGGTGTGATCGACGCGCGGCGGATCGGGCGATTGCGGGATCGGGAAGAAGGGTAGTTCGAGCCCGGCCGGGTGACCCCGTCGTACGTTCATCGCGTGAGGGCAGTTTCGAGAAGAGGATGACTCACACGAAGACACAAAGGCACTCAGAAGGATCGCTTTGATCGGCGTCCGGATATCCCCCAAGCGCCTCGCGCGGGGTCCGGTATTTGGTTGTTGCCGCTCCGCGGCGGTGAAACCCCGCGCGCGCAAGCGCGCTCATCCTAATTCTTCGCTTCCTTTTCTTTGCGGCTTTGTGTCTTCGTGTGAGTCAACCTCCTCCCACCAGCAGCCAGACGCACGCACCGCACAACAACGAAATCCGCCGCACACAGCAAGAAGGCCCGGCGCAGGGGCACGCGCCGGGCCTCTCGGGGGACGGGAGCGGCAACTCCCTTACTGACCGCCGTCGATGCGGAACGTGCCCGCGCGCCAGCAGCCAAAACGCTTGGCAATTAGATGTCGTCGTCCTCGGACGGTCCGGCCATCAGCTCCTCGGCAACCTGATCGGTGCGGCCGCGGATCGCGGCTTCGAGCCGCTCACAGATGTCGGTGTTTTCCTTGAGGAAGGTCTTCGCATTCTCTCGGCCCTGGCCGATGCGGACGCTGTCATAGCTGAACCACGCGCCCGATTTCTCGACCAGTCCGGCCTTGACGCCCAGATCGAGAATCTCACCGATCTTCGAGATGCCCTCGCCATACATGATGTCAAACTCGACCTGCTTGAACGGCGGCGCGACCTTGTTCTTGACGACCTTCACCCGCGTGGTGTTGCCAACAATTTCCTCACGGTCCTTGATCTGGCCGGTACGGCGGATGTCGAGGCGCACCGAGGCATAGAATTTCAGCGCATTGCCC
>JANRIH010000017.1:0-41397 GCA_033765145.1 Hyphomicrobium sp.
GTGATCGGCGGCGGCCCTGCCGGGCTCGTCACCGCTATCGGTCTTGCTCTCTCCGGGAGGCGCGTGACGCTTGCTGCCGCGCCACACAAACCCGGCGGCACCGATCGCGACCGGCGAACGGCGGCGCTCCTCGGCGGATCGATCGATGTCCTGCGCAACATCGGTGCCTGGGAACGCTGCAAGGTGGCCTCGGCACCGTTGACTGCGATCCGCATCATTGACGACACCGGACGGATCCTTCGCGCGCCTGAAGTGCTCTTCACCGCTGAAGAAATCGGCGCGGAGGCGTTCGGCTACAACGTTCCCAATGCGGCGTTGATGGACGCTCTGACGGCCGTTGCCGCCGAGATGCCAGGCCTCGATTTTGCCGCGACTGGCGGGATCGTCGACGTTCGACCGGGGGCGGATGAGGTCAGCGCAACGACGGTCGAAGGGGAGATGTTCCGGGCCCAGCTTTGCGTGGCGTCCGACGGACGGAAATCGCTCGGCCGGGCCGCGTCGGGGATTGTTGCGCGGGATTGGCACTACGATCAGACCGCGATCGTCACATGGTTCAGCCATTCGCGCCCGCACGGCGGTGTTTCAACGGAGTTCCATCGTCCCAGCGGACCTTTCACAACCGTGCCGCTCCCCGATCAGGCGTCGAGCCTCGTGTGGGTCGAGCGGCGTGAGGAAGCCCAGCGCCTCGCAGCCCTCGACGACGCTCCGTTCCGGCAGGCAATCCAGCGTCGTCTCAATGGCTTGCTCGGAAGTGTGACCGAGATCGGCCCACGCGCCAGTTTTCCTTTGAGCGCGTTGACCGTCGCGCGCTACGGGGCCCGCCGGATCGCGCTCGTCGGGGAGGCGGCGCACGTCATACCGCCGATCGGCGCGCAGGGGCTCAATCTCGGTTTTCGAGATGCCGCGGCGCTGGTGGATTGCGTATCGGAGGCCGCGCGAAACTACGGAGACATCGGGAGCGACGAGGTTCTCAATCGTTATACTGCCGCGCGGGGCGCGGATGTCGGATCGCGTGTGACCGCGGTCGACATTCTGAACCGGGCGCTTCTCTCGCCGCTATTGCCAGTCTCGATCGCGCGGGGGTTCGGCTTGTATCTGCTCCAGTCGATTGCACCTCTGCGTCGCCGCGTCATCATTGAGGGCCTGATGCCCGGCGGCCCGACGCCATGGCTCATGCGGAAAACCACGCACGCGCTGCTTGACGCTTGAGGGCGCCGGCTGGCATGTCCGGACGCCGTTTCCGGGGGCCGTTGGCCGTCGCGCGGCCGTATCGGGGCCCTCTTTGCGATGACCGAGCCGAGCTTCTGGCGCGATCTTCAGTTTCGACTGGAATACGTTGTCCTGCGCGCCATCACGGGTGCGATACGGCTGTTGCCGCTCGACTTCGCCGCCGGTTTTTCGGCCAAGGCGTGGGGCGTTCTCGCGCCGATCGTCAGCCCGAAGCGGCAGCAGCGCGCGCTCGACAATCTCAAAATCGCGTTCCCGGAAAAGTCTGATGCGGAACGGCGGCGCATCTGCAGGGCGCACTGGGAGAACCTCGGCCGCGTGATGGCTGAGACGATCCAGATCGACCGTCTGATCGCAGAGCCCGGCCGGATCGCGATCACGCCGGACAAGGTCTTCGGGCGCTACAAGGACAAGCTCGGGCCCGCGATCGGCGTCTCACTCCACATGGGGAACTGGGAAGTCGCGATCTGGCCGTTCGTGGTCGCGCGCGCCAGCCCCGGGGCCGTCTACCGGTCCGTCAATAACCCCTACGTCGACCGATACTTGCGATACCTCCGTCGCGATCTCTATCCCGGCGGTCTCTTCGGGCGCGGCAAAGTCGAAGGTGATCACGGGGACAACCAGAAGACGGCGCGTATCCTCACAGACTATGTGCGGCGCGGCGGCCGGCTTGGTCTCGTCTGTGATCTCTACGACCGGACCGGCCTGCCCGTGCCCTTCTTCGGTCAGCCGGCGCGCACGCAGGCGATCGGCGCCATGATCGCGCGCCGGGTCGGGAGCCGCATGTGGATGAGTTGCTGCCGCCGGATCGGGAACGAAAGCCGGTTCGAGGTGGAGATCAAGGAACTGCGCGTGCCCCGAACCGCCAATCAGGCGGACGACATCCGCGTGATCATGACGGTCATGCAGACGCAGTTCGAGGCCTGGGTTCGCGAAAACCCCGAACAGTGGATGTGGTCCAACCGGCGTTGGAGCTGACGGTCGCCGTGCTCAGTGCGGTGTCGGGCCTGACGTCGGGAGGTCAGCACGCGGGCTGTTCGCGGGGGCGGAAACGCTCGGAGCGGAGAGCGCGCGCGGCTGAGGCGCGCCGATGAAGCGATCGAGGCGCGTGCGGCTCGCCTCGCGTACTGCGCCATCGATTTCTCCCGCCTTTGCCGCCTCGATCAGTCCGCTCATGACGGTATCGAGATCGCGCTCGCTATAAGACACCAGCAAAAGATCGGCACCTGCGTTCAAGGATTTTGCCGGCGCGCGCCAAAGACCGTCGGTGCTGCGGCGTACGGCGCCCATGCTCAGATCGTCGGTGATCAGGACGCCTTTCAGCGCCATGTCGCGTCGGATAAGCCCGTCGATGACGGGTTTCGAATAGGACGCGGCGTGATCCGGATCGATTGCGGGCAGCGTCACATGGGCGAGCATCGTCGCGACGGTCGGGCGATGCATGAGTTCGGTGAACGGTCGCCAGTCGCGCGACAGAAGTTCGCTCGCCGCCGCGTCGATCGATCCGGGCCGGCGATGGGTGTCGACCTTCACGCGGCCTAGACCGGGGAAGTGTTTCAAGGTGCAGGACAGGTCCTCGGTCGCGAGAGCGGCGCAGTACCAGCCTGCAATGCGTGCGACGAGGATGGGATCGGGGGAGATCGCGCGGAAGCGCAGAAGGGTCTCGCCGTCCGTCCGCCGGCGCGGGTCGAGGCGCAGATCGACGACTGGCGAGAAATTGAGCGTCACGCCGAGGCGCTTCAGCTCCCGCGCCTGGAGGAGGGCGTAATCCTCGACCGCAGCCTTCAGTGTCGTTTCGTCCTTCGCGCGGCGGAGCACCCGCCCGAGCGCGGGCTGAGACTTCAGGGGCGGGGAGAGGCGGGATACCGCGCCCCCTTCCTGATCCGCCGCGATGACGAGGGGTGGCAATCCCTGGTTCGCGCGGATCGCCTGGAAACGGTCGATCTCGGCCCGGATGTCTTCGGCCTTCCGGCGGCGCACGTTATGATCGGTGATGAAGACACCGGCTATGGCGCGGCGCTCGAGCAGCGCTTCGACGTCAGAAACGCGGTGATAGCCGATCATGACGTGCCGTCCGATGCGTTCGAGGACGGCGGGATCGCTGGCAAGGATTTCGGCGCGGGTGAGGATCGTCTTCGGCGCCGTTTCCGCGGTTGCCGTTTGAGCTGCGGGCGAACCAGCCGCACGGATGCGCGCAAGCCGTGCCGCACGCCGTTCGGCGCGCGCCTTCCGGCGCGCCTCGGCAATGCGCCGCGCCTTTTTCTTCGAGGTCTTGGCGTATTTCGACGCCTTCACCAGCTGGACGTCGCTCGCGGATGCGGCGTGTGTCGGCACGAGTGGACGGGCCGTGGCAGCGGGCATTGCGACGCCGAGCACGACCATCGTCGCGGCACTCGCCAGGAGACCAAGTCTCGAAGTCGACGCTCGGTACACGTGTTCGTCTCGTTCCTTTGTCGGCCCGTTGCCGTGGCTTGCCTGCCGCCTCGTCATCGAACGCGAACCGCAGGCCGACAATAGCCCGGAAAGACGAATGAAATATACCGCGGGTCTGCCTGGGGTTAACGGACGTTAGGGCTCGGCTCTTCCGGCCGGTGGGCTCCCGCGTCGGCGGGTGCGATTGACACACCGCGCTCGGTGCCTATGTTGCGCCGCACTCCCGCATCCGAGGACATCCCATGAGCGCGACGCGCACGCCTTCGAAGTTCTTCCAGCCACTCGCCATTGGCGCGCCGGACCCCTGTCGAGCGCTGCCGGTCCGGATCGAGCGGATGATCCATTTCATCCCCCCGCACAACGAGAAGATCCGGTCGAAGCTCAAAGACACCATCAAGCAGGTGGACGTGGTCCTCGGCAATCTCGAGGACGCAATTGCGGTCGGAGAGAAGGAGGCGGCACGGCAGGGCTTCGTCTCGATGGCGAACGAGTTCGATTTCGGCCAGACGGGGCTGTGGACGCGCATCAACTGCCTCAATTCGCCGTGGATGCTCGATGACGTGACCGAGATCGTCAAGAACGCCGGCAACAAAGTCGACGTCGTCATGCTACCGAAGGTCGAGGGGCCGTGGGACATCCACTATCTCGATCAGCTGCTGGCGCAGCTCGAAGCGAAGTACAAGGTTCAGCGCCCGATCCTCATTCACGCGATTCTCGAGACGGCCGAGGGCGTAAAGAACGTGGAAGCTATTGCCGCCGCGTCGCCCCGCATGCACGGCATGAGCCTCGGTCCGGCCGATCTTGCGGCATCGCGCGGCATGAAGACCACACGTGTCGGCGGCGGACATCCCGACTACGGTGTCCTCTCCGATCCGACGGCCGATGGTGCCGCACGCGCGCACTATCAGCAGGATCTCTGGCACTACACGGTCGGCAAGATGGTCGATGCGTGCCTCTCATACGGCTTGAAGCCGTTCTACGGCCCGTTCGGCGACTTCGCGGACAGCGCGGCCTGCGAAGCGCAGTTCCGGAACGCCTTCCTGCAAGGTTGCCTCGGCGCCTGGTCGCTCCATCCCTCTCAGATCGAAATCGCAAAGCGCGTCTTCTCGCCCGATCCCAAGGAGGTTGCTTTCGCAAAGCGCATTCTCGACGCCATGCCGGACGGCACGGGTGCGGTCATGATCGACGGCAAGATGCAGGACGATGCGACGTGGAAACAGGCGAAAGTGATTGTCGATCTCGCAAAGCTCGTCGCGTCGAAAGATCCCGAGCGCGCGGCCGTCTACGGGCTTTGAAGCGACAGCCGGCACGGACCTTAAGATACGGACCTTGGTGCCCTTGACACTGAGGCTCTCGGCGGGACCTAATTCCCTCATGACCGACAAACGAAAATCAGCACCGAAGGCGAATGTCGCGAAGCCGGCCCGTGCGGCCAAGGCTGTGCCCGCCGCGCCGCGCGCCGTGCTCAAGTCGAAGGGTACGAAGAAGAAGCGCCGTTCCCGACTGCCGGAGGCGAAATTCGCCGTCGGCGAGGTCGTGCGCCACCGCATCTATCCATTCCGCGGCGTAATCTTCGACATCGACCCGGTATTCGCCAACACGGAGGAATGGTGGCTCGCGATCCCGGAGGAGCTGCGGCCGAGGAAGAACCAGCCGTTCTATCATCTCCTCGCCGAGAACGCCGAGACCGAATACATTGCCTATGTTTCGGAGCAGAACCTGTTGCCCGACACGAGCGGCGTGCCACTGCGCCATCCCCAGGTCGCGGACTATTTCGTCGAGGATGACGAAGGTCGCTACCGGCCGTTCTATCTCAACAAGCTCAATTGAAACTGCGGTCCCCGTCAGGGTGTACGCTCCTGGCTTTCGGTCCTCGCGTCACGGATCGCGCGAACGAAAGGCGCCGCCCGATTGCCCGGACGGCGCCTTTGTATTTCGATCAGGCGTTTTTAGCGCTTACTTCTTCTCGGCCGGCTTGTCGGTCGAGCCCGTGGCTTCCGGTGCGCCGGGGCCTTCCTTGGGCAGGTCCTTCATCTTCTCGGCCTTGAACTTCTCGAACGCCGCCTTCTGGCGCTCGCGGATCTGGGCCATCAGCTGACCGCGGGCCTTCTTGTATTCGGCGTTGTCGACGGGCTTGCCGGCAAACGCCTCGGTGAAGCCGTCAAGCGGAACCGGGAATCCGATCGGCTGGGCCGCGGCGTTCATGGCGACGATCATGATGCCGCCACCGGCCTTCATCTGGTCGATGATCCCGGCCTCGGATTCGATCTCGGCCGTGCAGCCAGAGGGATGGCAGAGCGAGTACTTGAGCTCGATCGGCTTCAGTTCCTTGTCATCGACCTTTTCGTTCTTCGTGACCTTGGCCCACTGTTCCTTGGTGTAGACCGCGGCGCGCAGACCCGGGGGCAGCGCCATGCCGAGCGGCACCATGACCATCAGATGCTTCTTGTCCTGGCCTTCGACTTCGCGGATCGCAGCCGAGACGAGGACCATGCCCGAGTTGCCGTCGAGGCGCTCGTGATGGGTAAGGCAGATGTCCTTCTCTTCCTTGGCTTCCTTGCCGTCCTCGCCCTTCTTGACGATCGGCGCCTTCTCGCAAAGCTTGACCCAGGCGCTCTTGTTCTTCGCGCCAGCCTCGGTCTTGGCCGGCTCAGCGGCTTTCTCGGCCGGTTTCGCTTCCCCGGCGAGTGCCAGTCCGGCCGAGCCGAGCATCAGGCCGGCGGCCAGCGCTCCTGCCGCCAGGGTCTCGAGCACGCGCGTCTTCTTTGAACCCGCCATTGCCATGGATCATTCGACCTTTCTTGATGAGCCGGCCCTACCAGCTCTGCCCCTCTGAATGCTTGCGGGGAGCGGACACCAATCGAGGCGTCCTCCGCAGGCTCTTATTTTCGCGTGGTTTCCGGCCGAACCGGTCATCCCCGAATACCGACACCTCGGATGACGGCATCTCAGATGCGCTTCGGGGGTCAGCGGGCGGCAGTAAGGCTCGGATTGCGGCATTCCCGTGACCGCTGAAGCTGGCTTTCGCGGCAGTTCAGGGGATGGCGCCTTGACGTTGCAATCGCGCCACGCGACGCCTTGGGCGCCTTGGCGCGGGTCATAACTTTGCCGGGACAGGAGGCCAAAAAGCTGGAATTAGTCGCGGCGGCCCACGGCTCGAGGCCCAATTCGAGCACCAGCGACCTAGGCTTCAGAAGCGAATGGGTTCCACGTCGGCCGCCGCAGAACGGGTCTCATGATCGACCATTTGGGACAGGGCTTCGGTCAGCTTGCGAAATCGGCGGACACGATGCCGCGCGGACGGCTTCCGACGGCGTTGGGGAAGCTGTGTTCCCGGCTGCCGCCGCGCCGTCTCTTGCTGGCCATTCTCGCGATTGGGTTGTGCGCCGCCGCCGTCCCCGCTCGGGCCGATTCCATACAATCCCAAAGTCAGCGCGGAACACATGCCATCGCAATGCATGGGGCACCGAAGTACCCGGAGGGCTTCACGCACTTTCCGTTCGTCAACCCCGATGCGCCGAAGGGCGGCCGGGTGGTCCTGGGTCAGGCCGGGAGCTTTGACACGCTGAACCCGCTCATCATCCTTGGCGAGCCGGCAGCCGGGGTCCGCGAATGGGTCTACGAGACACTCATGGCGCGCAGCATCGACGAGCCGTTCACGATGTACGGTCTCATCGCGGAGCGCGCGGACATGCCAGCCGACCGGCGCTCGATCACGTTCTTTCTCGATACTCGGGCCCGGTTTTCGGATGGCCGTCCGGTTAAGGCAGAGGACGTCGTCTTCTCGATGGAACTTCTGCGCGAGAAGGGTCGACCCAATCACAGGAACGCCTACAAGAAGGTCGTTGCAGCCGAAGTGATCGACGAGCAGACGGTCCGGTTCCAGTTCGACGACAGCGGTGACCGGGAGATGCCGCTCATCATGGCGTCGATGCCCGTCCTTCCCAAACACGCGATCGATCCAGATGCCTTCGAACGCACGACCCTCGTGCCGCCCATCGGATCGGGTCCCTACATCGTCTCGCGCGTCGATGCGGGACGATCACTCACGTACGCTCGCAATCCGGATTACTGGGGCCGCGACCTGCCGGCCTTGCGGGGGCGGTTCAATTTCGATGAAATCCGCTACGAATATTTTCGCGACAGTTCTGTTCTCTTCGATGCCTTCCGTGCCGGACAGATCGACAGCCGGACGGAGGACGATCCCAAGCTCTGGGCCAATGGCTATACGTTCCGCGCCGTCCAAGACGGGCGCGTCCAGCGCCGCGCGATCGAGATCGGGCTCCCCGCGGGCATGTCGGCATTCGTCATGAACACGCGGCGCGGGGCGTTCAAGGACCAGCGTGTTCGGCGCGCGCTGATCCTGCTCTTCAACTTCGAATGGGTAAACAAGACGCTCTATCAGGGCCTCTATCGGCGCACGCAGAGTTTCTTCGCGCGTTCGACGCTCGCGGCGGCGGGACGTCCGGCGGACGCGCGGGAGCGGGCGCTTCTCGCGCCGTTTCCGGATGCCGTTCGCGAGGATGTGCTCGAGGGCCGCTGGCGTCTTCCCGAGAGCGATGGATCGGGGCACAATCGCGACGCGGCCAAGGCGGCGCTCGCGCTCTTCAACGAGGCTGGGTATGTGATCCGTGACGGCCGGCTGGTCCTCGCGGCGACGGGCGAGCCCTTCAGCTTCGAAATTCTCGGAAGCGTGACGCAGCAGGAACGGCTCCTCGCGAGCTATGTCAGCGACCTCGCGCGCCTTGGGATCTCGGCGCGCATTCGTTTCGTCGACAGCGCGCAATACCAGCGCCGGCTCCGGCAATACGACTTCGACATGATCCAGGCAGCCTGGCCATCTTCGCTTTCGCCCGGCAACGAGCAGAACTTCCGATGGTCGACGCGGGCGGCGCGGGCCGAGGGGTCGTTCAACTACGCGGGCGTCGAAAGCCCGGCCGTCGACGCGCTCATCCAGAAGCTGCTCGAAGCTGACGGCGAGGAGGGCTTCATCTCGGCCGTCAGGGCGCTCGACCGCGTGCTCATATCGGGGGACTATGTGGTGCCGCTTTTTCACGCCTCGCACCAGTGGATCGCCCACTGGAGCAAACTCAAGGGGCCCGAGACACCGCCGCTCTGGGGCTACAGCCTCGACACCTGGTGGATCGACGGTCAAAAGTAGAACCCATGCCCGGGACGGACCGCTTTCTGCCGCCCGCAACGATCAAAAACGACGAGATACCGGCTCCTAATGACGTCTCACACTCCGAACTTCGCGCGCGAACTCGACATTCCCGAGCGCTTCAACATGGCGCGGTACTGCATCGGGGCGAGCGCCCGCCGGCTGCCTCTGAAGCCCGCGCTCGTCGTCTTCGACAGCGCCGAGCCCGACGCGCCGGCACTCGAAACGTGGACTTTCGCGGAACTCGAGGCCGCGGTTCTCAGCATCGCGGCCGCTTTCGGCGACCTCGGCATCGAGCCCGGCTCGCGTGTTCTCATCCGGCTCGACAATACAAGCACGTATCCGCTGCTCTATTTCGGCGCCATCGCAGCCGGGCTCGTCGCGGTCGCGACTTCGAGCCAGCTGACAGCCGGAGAGGCGGAATTCCTTCTCGAAGACAGCCAGCCGGCGATCGTCGCGCTCGCGCCACATCTGCCGCGCGGCGCGATCCCTTCCGGCGTCAAGGTCTTGAGCGAGGACGACGTGCGCGCGATGATCCACTTCCCGCGCCGCGCGGACTACGCCGATACGCGCGCGGAAGACCCGGCCTACCTGCTTTATACGTCCGGCACGACAGCGCGGCCTAAGGGTGTCGTTCATGCCCATCGCGTGGCGCTTGGGCGGTCGCGGACCTATCAGGGCTGGTACGGTATCCGCGAAGACGACGTGATGCTCCATGCCGGTGCGTTCAACTGGACTTACACGCTCGGAACGGGCCTCATCGATCCCTGGGCCAACGGGGTCACGAGCACGATCTTCACCGGGGAGAAGTCGCCCGACGTCTGGCCGGCGATCATCCGTAAAACGGGCGCGACACTCTTCGCGGCCGTGCCGGGGCTCTTCCGCCAGATCATGAAATATGCGCCGCCGGGTCGGATCGACGTCGGGCGCCTCCGGCATGGTCTCATCGCCGGTGAGGGGCCGCCTTCTACGCTCTTCGACGACTGGTTTCAGCGGACCGGTACAGAACTCTATGAAGCGCTCGGTATGAGCGAGATCTCGACCTACATTTCGACCTCGCCAGGAATGCGCCGCAAGCCTGGATCGCCCGGCATCTGCCAGCCGGGACGGCGCATCGCGATACTCCCCGTCGACGGCGGGACGGACCCGCTGCCGCCCAATACCGAAGGCTTGCTGGCCGTCCATCGATCCGATCCAGGTCTTATGCTCGGCTACTGGAACCGGGCGGACGAAGAAACGGAGGTCACCCGGGGGGACTGGTTCCTCGGCGGCGACCTCGCCATCATCGACGAGGACGGGTACGTGTTCCACCGCGGGCGCGGAAACGACGTCATGAAGGCGCTGGGTTACCGGGTCTCGCCGCTCGAGGTGGAGGCCACGCTCGCCGATTTCCCGGGTGTGGCCGAAGTCGCGTGTGCGGAGCTGCCCGTTCGGGAGGATGTGTCGGTCATCGGGGCGTTCATCGTGCCGAAAGCCGGCGCCAAGCTGGCGACGGACGCGATTCTCGCATTTGCGAATGACCGGCTTGCTCAGTACAAGTGCCCGCGCGAGGTCGTGCTGGTCGATGCCCTCCCGAGAACGCCCAACGGCAAAGTCCGGAGGGCCGATCTGGCAGGTCTGTGGCGGGCAGCGCGCGCAAAGGGACCACGGGTCGCGTAACGAGGGGGTTTCGTCATGGACGTCTTTCAGGCCGTCGTCACATATCTGGCCGACCATCCGGGGCAGCTGACCGCTCTGGCGCTGTTCGTGCTCCTTGCCTTCATCGGCGCTTGGTATGTCCTGTCGCATCACCTCGGATCGCTGCTGATCACACTGCTTTGCGCGGCGGGGTTCGCGTCCGGTGCGCTCGTGATCTATCGGGGATGGCAGGAGAACCTCAACGACCTCATGGGGGTCGGCGCGTTCCTGATCGTCATCTTCCCGCTCATTTATCAGCAGGCCATCAAGGTCGCGCGTATTGCATTCGGCAGCGGCGCGCCGCCGGAAGCCAAGGGGCACGCGAAGCGGGCCGGTGTCTGACACTCGAGGTCATCGACAACGGCTTTGGGGGGGCGCTCTCTGCTGCGTTAACCGGCCGGAAGGTCTCTAGGGTGTATGTCCGACGCATGACGCTGTCGGCTCACTTCGCGCGGTTGCTGCTGATTGTCGGTTTCGGTGTCGCTGCGAAGGGATCGGCCGCCGCATGCGATCTGCCGCCTCCGCCCGTCGTCGATCTTGGTCTCTCCCGCTATTACGCGGATGACGCGGGATCGGTCGTCGATCCGGGCCGCAAGGCGGCGCATGACCGCGCGACGCGTCCCGTCCGGCGCTGGCTCGATCACGTCACGCGAAATGCAGACTTGGCCGCGCGGCAGCCGACGCGGGCGAGCGCGGCCTATCCGGCGCAGTGTTCCGCTGAGTGGCTCGTGCGCTGGGCGCGTGGGGGAGCGCTGCTCGGCGATCTCGCCTCGAAGCAGGCGGAGGCGGAACGCCGCTGGACGCTTGCCGGCGCGGCCCTCGCCTACCTCAAGATCAAGGGCCATGTGGCGGACGGGGATCGCAAGGTGATCGAAGACTGGCTCGTGTCCCTCGCGGACGCAGCCCGCGGTGCGTTCGTGTCCTCGGGCTCGAAAGCGAACAATCACGCCTATTGGCTGGCGCTGGGTCTCGCGGCAACGGCGATGGCGTCCGAGCGCGACGATCTATGGTCCGCGGCGCGGACGATCGCCTTCGCGGGTCTTGGGGACATCGGCGTCGATGGGACACTGCCCCTCGAATTGGCGCGCGGGTCACGAGCATTGCATTATCACGCCTTCGCGTGCATGCCGCTCGTGACGCTCGCATGGCTCGCTCACCAGCGGGGTGAGGACTGGATCAGCATCGAGAATGCCGCGCTCGGCCGCCTCGTTCGCGCGACGGCCGAAGGGCTGGCCGAACCGGAGCAGTTCGATCGTCTCGCGGGCGTAGCGCAAGAGCGGCCAGTGAAGCCGGGCGCGGGCTGGCTTATGTTCTGGGAGCAGTGGCGGGGTCCGCTCGACATCGCGGGGGTTCCGGAAATGCCATCCGGCAATCGCTGGCTCGGCGGGAACGTGCTGGTCCTGGTTCAGTCGCTCACACGCGGCAGCGCCGATCTCCGCCAGGCGCCCGAAAAATAGCAGTCCGGAATTTTTCCGCTCCGCGCAAGCAGCGCCTCGGTCTCGTCGAACCATCGATCGCGCCAAGTCGGAGGCAGGCGTGTGCCGCACCAGGGGCAGTGCGCGATCAGGATGTAGGACGGACCGCCGTCGTGGACGACGAGGCCAAACTCGTCGAACACCTCGTTGTAGACGACGAGGGCATCGGCGCAGTCGAACGGGTTCGTGTGCTCGGGACACGTGAAATCCAGGGCTGCCTGCATGCTTTCGCAACAGAAGGTTGCAGCCTTGCTCGGCGGTGCCCAAGCGACTTCCAACGGCATCCAGAGCACGCGCCGGCCATGGAAGAGGCTTTCAGACATCGCAACCTCGCTTGTCATATTCTACTTGCGTTCGCTCATCCCGCACAGTTTCGGTCAGAATTGAGCACCGTTCGTATCTGCGACCGGTCGCTTGCAGCGCTTCCTGACTAATGTCAGTCTCTCGCCCGAAAGGTGAGCCGGCACGAGATCGGCGGCCCGAGGAAACACCTGGCGGAGGAACCCCGATGAACGAAATGCCGAAAACCGAGACGTTCCACGGCGCGTGCCCGCACGATTGCCCCGACACGTGCTCGATGGTCTATGAGGTTCGGGCTGGCCGGCTCGTCGACGTGCGCGGGAACAAGGACCACCCGATGACGCGGGGCGGGCTCTGCGTCAAGCTCAAGGACTTCCACGATCATCACGCCAATCCCGACCGACTGCTCTATCCGCTGCGCCGGACGGGGCCCAAGGGCTCGCGGCAGTTCGAGCGCATCACGTGGGACGCGGCGATTGCGGAAATCGGCAAGCGCTGGCGCGCGATCATCGCCGAACACGGCTCGCAGGCCATCATGCCCTACAGCTATCTCGGCAACATGGGGCTCGTGCAGGGCATCAACTCGGGTGACCCGTTCTTCAACAGGCTCGGCACGACGGTCAACGAGAAGACGTTCTGCGCCTCGGGCTCCTCGACTGCGTGGCTTCTGACAGTTGGCCCAACGGGCGGCGTCGATCCGGAAAGCTTCGTGCATTCCAAGTACATCGTCATTTGGGCCTGCAATTCGATCTCCACGAACCTGCATCACTGGCCGTTCGTTCTGGAAGCGCAGAAGCGCGGCGCAAAAATCGTCGTCATCGACAGCTACCGTTCGCGTACGGCGAAGGCCGCGGACTGGCATCTGGCGCCGCGTCCTGGGACGGACGGCGCGCTCGCGATGGGCTTCATCAATTCAATCATTTCGCAGGGCCTCGTCGATCAGGACTACGTGGACGCGCATACCTACGGGTTCGCGGAGCTGAAGGCGCGTGCGGCCGATTTCACGCCGGAGTATGTGGAGAAGGTCACGGGGATCGCGGCGGCGGACGTGGCGAAGTTCGCCAAGGAGTTCGCGACCGCGCAGCCGTCCGTCATTCGGCTCGGCGTGGCGCTCGAGCGGCATGCGGGTGGCGGACAGGCGATCCGGGCGGCGTGCGCACTCCCCGCGCTCGTCGGCTCGTGGAAGCATGTCGGCGGCGGTCTCCTGCAGATGCCGCTCTGGGACTTCCCGGTCGATTGGATGAAGGTCTCGCGCGGCGATTGGATCAAGCCAGGAACGCGCGCAATCAACAATCTCCGGCTCGGCGCGGCGCTGACCGGCGAGATGAAGCTCGATCCGCCATTGAAGAGCCTCTTCGTCTTCTGCACCAATCCCGTGAGCCAGGCGCCCGAGACGAACAAGATCGTCAAAGGCCTTCAGCGCGAGGATCTTTTCACGGTCGTCTCCGAGCACTTCATGACCGATACGGCGAAGTACGCGGATATCATTCTTCCCGCCGCGATGGCCGGCGAGGCGGAGGATATGATGTGGAGCTGGGGCCACTTCTACTTCACGTACAACGAGAAGGCCGTCGATCCGCCGGGCGAGTGCAAGCCGACGAGCGATATGTGGCGGCTCCTGGCGGCGGAGATGGGCTTCGACGATCCTGTCTTCAAAATGACCGACAGCGAGCTTGCGGCCCATTACATCAATTGGGACGATCCCAAGATGGGCGGCGTCGACATGGCTTATTTCAAGCAGCACGGGTACTACAAAATCGACGTCGGCTCGGCGGACACGCGGACCCCCCACAAGGACGGTAAGTTCCCGACGCCGTCCGGCAAAGTGGAGTTCCTGCTGCACGACGCGAAGAACTTCGTCGCGGGGCCGTTCCGCGCCATGTACGACGGCGATCAGGACGGCTCGCCCGTCGATCCATTGCCGGGCTATGTCCCCAACCGTGAGGCGCCCGAGACAAACCCAGAGCGTGCCAAGCTCTACTCGCTCAACATCATCTCACCCAAGAGCCACGGGTTCCTGAACTCGTGTTACGCGAACGAAGATCACAAGATCAAAGGCCAGGGCGAGCAGTTCGTGCTGATCTCTCCGGCGGATGCTCAGAAGCGCAACATCAAGGAAGGTGACGCGGTCCGGGTCTACAATGATCGCGGCGACTTCACGGGCGTCGCGAAGGTGACGGACGACGTGAACCCTGGCATCGTCGTCTCGACGCTCGGCTACTGGCGATCGCTCAACCGCACGGACGGATCTGTCAACTCGATCTCGTCGGATGCACATTGCGGATTGGGTCGCGCGCCGACGTTCTCGGACAACCTCGTCGAGGTCTCAAGGGTGAATTGAGGCGTTCGACAAACCCATCGCGGAATTGACCGAGGGCCCGGGATCACTCCCGGGCCTTCTATTGTTCTGTCTGGCATCGTTCTCAGTAGCAGTGCTGCATCAGTTCCCAGGCGACCACCTTCATCTTGCCGTTGACGATCTTGTGGACCGGCTTCCTCTGATAGCTGCAGTAGTAGTTGCCGACCCGGCCTTCGACGCCGTGGAGCGGCTGCTTCACGATGTAAGTCTCGGAGAAGTACTCCTTGGCGCCGCGGGCTTCCGCGCCGGTCGAGGCAATGACGGTGCCGAGGAACCCGGCTGCGAGGGCGGTGCAGAGCGCGATGGCCTTGAGCGAAGCGTGGGTCATGGGTGTCTCCCGTTGGGTTTGGGCCGTGGCCCGTTCATCCGATGACCTGAACCTAGTCACGTCCGCCCCGTGGCGCTGTTCCGGGCGTGACACCCGATCGAACGCCGAGTTTTTTGCCTCGGGACGACGGGGCGCCGCCGTGCTCCGGTACCCATATCGTGGCGCTGGTGACACACGGGCCCGAAATGCCGACCGCCCCCCCTACGACCGGACGTTCACAGCCGGTACGTTCCCGCCATCAAGAGCGGTTGGCGGGCAAAGCGTTCCCGCGGCAGGTGGCGTCGGGGGCGGGTATGTTGCGGTTCGGATTGAGGTTTTTGGCGGTCCCTCTGGCTGTCATGGGCGCGGCGCTCGGCGCCGGCGGGCCCGCGTCGGCGGACGCGATCTTGGACAACCTCAACGTCGTCCGGATGTCTCCCCCGCTCGCGTACTACACGCCGGGGACCATCGCGCGCGGGTATCTCGACAAGCGGACGTTCGAGCGGACCGGCGAGAAGCTTCTGAAGCTCAATGTCGTCCGCTGCCGCGCGAAATTCGACGAGGACGGGTTCCAGCAGACCGTGGACGGCGCGGCGTTCGTCGCCCACGAGCAGAAGTCGTTCGGTCTCTCGGCCGGCTGGGCCAACATTCTCAACGCGGCCTTCAAAGGAAACTACGTTCAGGGCGTCACGCTGACTTTCACCGGAACCATCTACGAATACGACGAACAGAAACTCGCGCAGATCCGCGTGAAATGTCTCGGCTCGGCCAATCCCAAGGGCGATGCGGGCAAGTTCCAGTTCCAGATCGTGCGGTTGGCGGTCGGGCGGTTCGAATACAAGCTCTCGTACGCTAGCGGCGTGAATGCCAGCCTGCAGGCCAACATCGCCGGGAAGTTCGCGGGCGAACTTGGGGTGTCGAGCGGCGTCGACCGGGGCGGCACGATCGTCGTTCCTAACGGAGCGATGGCCTATCCGCTCTGGCGAGAGGACTGGTGAGGGCCGGGCTGGCTCCAGAGTGGACGCCTTGGCTGTGACCGCCTCGGGATGACGCGTCAGCGCGCAGCCGTGATTTGACCGCGCTCAGAGCCCCCGGCACTGGACGGGGCCCGCTGCGCCCGCCAATCTGGCACACGTCTCGCGGCCGGGGCCGTGCGACGTGACCGGATCGGGCTCATCGGGGAGTGTTCCTTGGATATCGTCGCCAAGCACAAGGCATTGTCGCGCCGGCTCTATCTCAACGGCGCCTTCGCAGAAAGCCGGGGTGCTGTCTATCCGGTCATCAATCCCGCGACCGAGGACGTGATCGGGGAGATCGCTGAGGCGACGCCGGACGAGATAGATCATGCGATCGCCGAGGCGCACCGCGCGCAAGAGGCTTGGTGGGCCATGTCCGGCGCCGAGCGGGCGGACATCATGCACCTTGTCACGCGCGACACGCGCGAGATGGGCGCGGCGTTGGCCGAGAGCCTGACGCGCGAGCAGGGCAAGACCTACAAGGAGGCGATGGACGAGATCGGGTGGTGCGCGAGCGCCATGAGCTACTACGCGGAGGTGAGCCGTCAGGAAGGCGGGCGCGTCCATGGACCCTCGGCGCCTGGCCAGCTTCATCTCACGATGAAGGAGCCGCTCGGCGTCGTCACCGCGATCGTTCCCTTCAACTACCCCTATCTCCTTCTCTTCTGGCAGGTCGCGGCGGCGGTCGGCGCGGGCAATGGAGTCGTCATCAAGCCATCGGACTACACGTCCCTTTCCACGCTCCTCCTGATGGAAGCGTTCAAGGCGCTACCGCCCGGGCTCGTTCAATGTGTCACCGGCCGGGGCGCGGCCGGGCAGCGCCTCGTCGAGCACGCGGGTATTGACGGCGTGGCGTTCACGGGCAGCGTCAAGACGGCTCAGTACGTCGCACATGCTTGCGCCAACACATTTAAGCCGGCGCTCATCGAAGCGTCTGGCAACGACCCCTTCATCGTGATGCCATCGGCGCCGATCGACATCGCGGCGCGCGGTGTCGCATTCGCGGCCTTTCTCAACGCCGGGCAGGTCTGTACGTCGGCCGAGCGCATCTACGTTCACGAGGCGATGCATGACCGGTTCGTCGAGACGCTCGCGGGGGAAGCCCGGAAGCTCAGGATCGGCAACGGGCTCCACAAGGTTGACATGGGACCGATGGTGTCGGAACGCGAGAGGGACCGATACGAAGCGATCCTCGCGGGCGCGATCCGTCAGGGCGCGCGTGTCGTTACAGGCGGCGGACGGCCAGCCGGGCTCAACCGGGGCTGGTTCACGGACGCCACGGTTCTCGCCGACGTCACGCCCGAGATGGATATCGTCAACGACGAAAGCTTCGGGCCTGTCGCGCCAATTGTCCGCGTGCGCGACTTGGACGAGGCGATTACACTCGCCAACCGGTCCCGGTTCGGGCTCGGCGCGAACATCTATACCAAAGAGCTGTCCGAGGCGATGCGGGCGGTCAACGAAATCCAATCGGGCATGGTGTGGGTGAACGTGCCGCTTCTCGACAACGACGCCGTGCCGTTCGGTGGGCGAAAACTCTCAGGCACGGGTCGTGAACTCGGTATCGAAGGGCTCGATCAATTCCGGCATACGAAGATGGTTCTAATCGATCCGGAAATTCGAGAACAGCAGGGTTGGTTCCCGTATGCGGACACGGAGAGCTGGCCGGGGCCAGGATGAGCGCCATATGGTCCGGTTTGCAGCATGAGCACCCAGCCCTACGACGAACGAATGTATGCATTCGGCGATGCGCCCGGGCACTACTGGGCGCGCACGGCGGGCGATGATGCCGCTGCCGGATCACGTCCACTCGATCAAGATTTCGAAACCGATGTCGCGATCATCGGGGGTGGCTACACCGGTCTCAGCGCGGCGCACCAACTCGCTTCCGTGCATGGCGTCCGCGCTGCCGTTCTCGAAGCCGGAACGTGTCCTGGCTGGGGCGCGTCCGGCCGCAACGGAGGCTTCGTCGCCGCGGGCGGCAACAAGCTTTCAATCGGGGACATGATCCGGCGCGTCGGGCGCGAAGAGACGGCGCAGTATTTCCGATCTCAGGCCGAGGCCGTGACGTCGCTCCAGTCCCTCATCGGCGACAGCCGGATCGATTGCGATGTCGTGTCCGACGAGAACGTCTGCGTCGCGCACAGCCCACACGCGGCGCGGGAGCTAGAACTGGAGGCGCGCGTCCTCGTCGATGAATTCGGCGCCGAGGCTGCCTACGTTTCCGGTGACGCCTTCCGCGCGCGCTACCACGAAGGACCGGAGACGTTCGGAGCGCTCGTGACGAAGCCGGCGTTCGCCATCCATCCGACGAAGCTCGCACGCGGCCTCTCACGCCTTGCAGCACGCGCGGGCGCGGACGTTTTTCATGGCGCAGAGGTCGTGACGTGGCGTCGGGATGGCCGAGGGCACGTGCTTGGTACGCGGCGGGGCGTGACCATCCGGGCACGGCGCGCTATTCTCGCGACCAACGGCTATATGCCGAACGCACTCGATCCGCGCCTCGGTTACCGGACGGTGCCGGCCATTTCGAGCATCATCGTCACGCAGCCCTACGATCGGGACGATCTCGCGCGGCGCGGGTATCGCACGATGTCGCCGATCTACACGGCGCGGCACCTCCTCGCCTACTATCGGCTTCTGCCGGACGGCCGTTTCCTATTTGGTTGTCGGGGAGATACCACGGGCAGCGAGGCGGCAGCAGATCGGCATGCGGCTGTCACGCTCAGCGAATTGAAGCGCACGCAGCCGGCTTTCCATGATGCGCGCATCGACGACTATTGGAGCGGGTTCGTCAGTCTGACCGCGCGTCGCACACTCGCGATCGGCCACGTTCCAGATGATCCCTCGACCGTCTTCGCGTTCGGCTGTCATGGATCGGGCATCGCCGCGATGACGTGGTCGGGGCGGTTGGCCGCGGACATCGTCCAGGACCCCGGGGCCATCGGCGTCGTGCCCGCGCTCTTCCGGGGATTGCCGCCGCGGCTTCCGCCGTTCGCTCCCCTTCTCCGCTGGGGCCTCAGATCGGCCTATGCCTACTATCGCCTCAACGACGGCGTCGGCTGACACTTCCGAAGTCATTTTCCGGCGTCTTTCGGATACGCCCGGGCTGAGGCTCGGCTAGGATCGGCCCTCGCGACCTGGTCAATAGGGTGCTATCTGGCGCCAGACGAACAGCTGAACGAGGAGTAACGAAACATGAGCAAAATATGGTTCCGGGCCGGTGAGGCCACCGTGCTGGCGAAGGAAGGGCAGTTCACAGATGCGATGCCCGAGGTCGTGATCGGTCACGTTGAGGGGCCGGTCGGGACGGCGTTCGCGACGATGATGGGGCAGTCGGCCGGGCACACGCGGTTCTTCGTCATTCGCGATCTCAACCAGATGGTCAGGCCCGCGACCATGATGACGAGCAAGGTCACGATCTCGAGCGCGGCGTACGTCGATCTTTTCGGCGGCGTCGTGCAGGGCGCCATCGGAGATGCCATCGTCGATTGCCTGGCTGACGACACGCTGCCGAAGGACAAGGCCGACGATCTCTGCATGATCATCACGGTCTGGCTCGACGCGCGCTGCGCGGACGACGCCAATCTCGACAAGGCTGATCTCTATCGCACGAACTATGAGGCGACCAAGCTCGCGATCCGGCGGGCGATGCGCGGCGAGCCAACGGTCAAGGAACTGATCGCCAATCGCAAGACGATCAAACATTACGCGCTCGCGGACGTTGTCGAATATTGAACCGGCGCGCGGGAGTTCGACAGGCTCCGCTCGGTGGCGGGACCTGACGTATCCGGCAATTGCTTGTCAATGTTCCCTATTTCTGGCGAGCGGCGCGTGGCCCTGAACGCTTGGCCCAGAACGCGTGGCCCTGAACCGGCCTTCGCGCGTCGAGAGCCGTATCCTGGCCAAACCAGTCTCCGATTTCCGCCATGAAACCGGTGCATGACACGCCTTGCAGGGCGTTTTTCGCACCATAAAGGACTACGGAATGCTTCGTCAGATGGTCTGTCTCGGTTTCGCGCTCTTCGCGTTCGCCATTGCGCCACCGGACCGGGCGCACGCCGCGTCAGCCCGCGAGATCGATGTCGGTGTGCGGGAAACGCTGGATCGGTTCTTCATGAAAGTCGGCGGAGGGCGCGATCTCGCGAACTCGGCAGCCGGCATTCTCGTCTTTCCCTCGGTCGTGAAGGCCGGAATTGGAATTGGCGGCGAGTACGGTGAGGGTGCGCTTCTGATCGGCGGACAAACGGCGGATTACTACAATACGGTTTCGGCGTCAGTGGGGTTCCAGTTGGGTGTTCAGCAGCGCTCGGTCATCATCATGTTCATGACCGAGGGTGCCCTCTCTCAGTTCCGCCGGACCGCAGGATGGAAAGTGGGCGTCGATGGTTCGGTCGCGATCATCACGGTCGGGGTCGGAGGCGCGGTCGATACCAACAAGGTCACGAGCCCGGTCATTGGATTTGTTCTCGATCCCAAGGGCCTCATGTATAACCTGACCCTCGAAGGGTCGAAGATCACGCGCATCAATCCGTGACGACTTCGCTTCTTGGCGATGTCGCTCCGCAATGCTGTCATGCCTTAACGACCGGGCGCCGCCGTGATGCGGTTCCTCAACAATGATAACAACAGGCCGTCCAAGGTTCCTCGTCATCAGAGGCCGGAGCGGCCGAGGTGGGAGGCGGATATGAACCGACGGACCTTTGCGCCAGGAGCCGGCAGGCTCGGCTATGCCGTCGCATCGGCGCTCGCGTCGACGATCATCCTCGTTGCCGGATGCGCGCAGCAGGGCGAGATCACGCCTGGCGGCGGGGTCAACGTCGGGGACGCATCAGCACTCCGGAATCTCGTGCCCGCGGAGCAACTCGAACAGGCGTCGAGCCAGCAGTACACCCAGCTCATCGCCGAGACCTCGACGAAAGGCGCGCTCGCGAAGGACAGCGACAAACAGCTCAAACGCCTCCGCCGGATCGCGGACAAACTGAAGCCGGTCGCGCCGCGGTTCAACGCGCGTGCCGCGCAATGGCAGTGGGAGGTCAATCTCATCAAGTCCGATCAGATCAATGCCTTCTGCATGCCCGGCGGCAAGATCGCGTTCTACACGGGCATCATCGACAAGCTGAAACTCACCGACGACGAAATCGGCGTCATCATGGGCCACGAGATGGCGCATGCGCTGCGCGAGCATGGCCGCGAGCAGATCGCCAAGCAGGGCCTGACGCAAATCGGAACAGCAGTTGCCGAAAGTGCTGTGACGAGCACCGCGGGCGCGACGGCGGGCTCGCTCGTCAAGCAGGGCGCGGGGCTTCTGTCGTTGAAGTTCTCGCGTGACGACGAGACGGACGCCGACCTCGTCGGTCTTGAGCTTGCCGCGCGCGCGGGGTTCGATCCCAAGGCGGGCGTGACGCTCTGGAAGAAGATGGCGGCGGCGAACAAGGGCGCGCCGATGGAATGGTTCTCGACCCACCCCTCGAGCGACTCGCGCATCGCGACGATCGAGAAAAACCTCATCGCCGTCGAGCCGCTCTACAAGGAAGCGAAGGCGGCTGAGAAGAAGGGGTGAGGGGTGGCGTCCTGAGCGCGTATTCTGATCCAGACCGGTTTCGAGCCGCAATTCGCGCGCGTACCGCCAAGAGCCAAGTGGCATAGTCCGTTCGACATCAGCCAGTGCAATCGATGCCGGACATGACGCACGTACGACCTGAAGCGAAGGGCCTTGTGCCCGGTAAATCCTCGATCTCGGGCAAGTCCGACCCTGTCATTCGCAGCATATCTTGGGCCGACATTGTCGGCGCGATGCGGCAGGGTGCTGACGATTTCCGGACGGCGCCTTTGCTCGGCCTATTGATCGGGAGCATCTGCGCGGTCGGAGGCATGGCACTCGTCTTCTTCCTGACACTCCTGGACATGCCCTATTTGGCGTATCCGCTCGCGACGGGGTTCGCGCTCCTCGCGCCGCTGCTGGCCACCGGTCACTACGTCGTCAGCCGCGAGATCGAAGCTGGCCGTCCGCCGCCGCGGCTCAAGGCCATCTGGCGCGAGATCATCGGCCGGACCGAGGTTCGCTGGATGGCGTTCGTCACCGTCTTCATCCTGCTGGTCTGGATGTACCAGGTCCGGCTGTTGCTGGCGGTGCTGCTCGGCGCAATGGGCTTCGATGCCACGCTCGGTGAATTCATCACGACTGTTGTTTCGACCGCCAACGGACTGGCGTTCCTCCTGATCGGGCACGTCGTCGGCGGGATCATGGCGACGGTTCTTTTCGCCGTGACGGTGGTGTCCTTCCCGCTCATTCTCGATCGAGACGTCGACGTCGTCACCGCCATCATCACATCCGTGACGGCGGTGGCGAGGAACCCGCTCCAGATGCTCGGCTTCGCGGCTCTGATCGTCCTCGGACTTGTCGCGGGAATCCTGCCGTTCTTCCTCGGGCTCGTCGTCGTTGTGCCGCTCTTCGGGCATGCGACGTGGCATCTCTACCGCCGGGTCATCGAGCCACTTCTCGAGACGAGCGCGTGAACAACTGATTTCGCGAAATGAACTTATAGCCCAACTGCATCGATACTATTCCGACGTTCGCGTCCTTTTAGGCTTAGCGAGTCGGCGTCCGGCTTGCTAGGCAGCAGCTTTTCATTGGCATCGGATTCTATTGATTACGACGGCGGTGAATAGTGCGCTCTTCTACTCGTTCTTCGTCCCACTGTGGAGACTTGTAAATATTCACAGTGTTCCCATCGCCTTGGACGTTCGTGTTGTGATCGCCTTCGACGTTCTGTTGGTCAGTGCTGGCATCAACATCGTAGTCGTCGTGTGGTGGCTCATGCTGTTGTGATGGTTCCTCATATGGGATCTGCTCTGCGTTCGGCGCATCCAAACCTCGCTGAAGCGCATCCATTGCCTCCTGCGCGGCGTCGAGCATGCTCTCCGCGCCTGGCACTTGCGCAGATGCGATGGAAGCTTGAAGCATAACCAACAGCACAGGACTTACGATGATTGCCGCGCTCGAACGCTGTATCGTAGTCATAGCGCGCCACTGCCTCAACGTTGAATGTTTATGGTGGAGCCGCTGCCTTGAACGTTGATGTTGTTGTCGCCGGTGCTCTTCTGATTGTAAGTGTTCGTTTCGCTCGATGACTCTTCAGCGCGATTGCCCTCGGCGTTTTTGTCCTGTTGGTCGTCATTGCCGAGGCTTCGTGTCTTGTCATCGCCCCAGAATGTGTCCTTCTCGGCACCAGAATTACCTGCCACGGCAGCGGTCGTGAAAACCGAAACTGCCAGCGCCGCGGCGATAAATTGCGCATGACGTTGCATCGATCCAATCTCCCGATTGCAAGTTGAAAACGTCTCGTCTCGCGGCTATATCAGGCGACAAATCCCACGAACTACTTACGTCGATAACGAGACATTTCGCAGTTGGCGGGTCCGTTCGACCAACATTGATCGCCGCTTTATCGATGGACGCATCCTACTCAACTTGGACGCGGGCTTCCACACAATTTGAGAAGTTCAAGTCTGAATCGCCGGCTTCAACTGCACGACAGAAATTCTAATGAGTTAGCCGCTGAAACTATATTGGGGCTGATCAACTCTTAGCCACTACAGCGGCACGAACCGGCGGTAGAGTGTGATGACCGCGGGCAGGATCACGAGTTGGCCGATGAGGGATGCCGCGAGGCAGACTGCGGCCAATTCGCCGAAGAGGCGGAGCGAGGGCAGATGCGACAGCATCGTGACGCCCAAGCCCAGCGCCAGGACGATTGTCGTCAGAACGATAGCGGGGCCGATGTGATGAGCTGTCGCCATCAGCGCCTCGTGGGCAGAATTGGGGCCGGGCCCGATGCGGTCTTCCTCAAGACGGAATCGATTGAGGAAGTGGATCGTCGAATCGATCGCCAGTGCAAACGCTACGGTGATAGCGACGATGGACGCGAACTGCATGCCCTGTCCGGTCACGTACATAAAGGCGCCGGTCGCGAAGATCGGGAAGAGCGATGGCAGGACACTCGCGACGCCCGCGAGCGCGGATCGCAGAGCGATCGCCAGGAAGATGAAGATGACGAAGATGTCGCCGACGAGGCCTTCGTTCATGCCGCCGATGAGCTTTGCGGAATTGCGCGCGGCGATGGCGGGGAGGCCCGTGACGGAGATTTCGTAGCCCTTGTACTCCGCGCGCACGGGATCGAGCGCCTTATCGATCTTCTCGACAATCGGTAGAATCTCACTCGCATCGATGTCGGGCAGGCGCGCGGTGACGAGAACCGCGGAACCGGGCTTGTCCTGCTTTTCTCCTGTCTGCTCGATGAAGCGGCTTCGGAGATGGACAGGCAAGATGCTGACGTATTTCTTGATCGTCTCGATCGAGGGGTCGCCGGCTTCCTCGAGCCAGCGGCGCAGGCTTTCCAGCGACCACACGTTTCCGAGCCCCGCCTCCTTCTCCAGAACCTCGTGCGCGCGCTTGATGACGGCCAAGGTCGCGACGTCATAGAGGTCGATCGCGGGCTTGCCGTCCTCGCCCGCGGGCTTCCACTGGATCATGACATGCACGGGATTGGCGCCGGTGAGCTTTTCGTCGAGCTTCGCCGTCGCGTCGAGCGCCTGCTCACGGTCGGGGACCTGGTCGGCGAGGCGATACATGGGCACGAGCTGATAATAGGCCCAGCCGGTCGCCAGCACAGCGGCGATGCCCAATGCCGCGAACACCGTCGGCGCTTGGGCGACTGCGCCGATGATGGTCTCGCTCGCACGCTGAAGGAACCCAACGCCGCCGGTATCGTGCTCCTTGATGTCGGGGACCGTCTCAGTCTCCGGGCTGATGAGGAGCGCCGCGAGCGTCGGCACGACGACGGCAACGGCGATATAGGAGATCGCGACGGCCAGGAGTGCAGCCTGCCCGAATGTGCGGATCAACGCGCTTTCCGCGAACTGGAACGAGAGGAGCGCCAGGGCCGCGTTCATCGCGGTCAGAAGGCAGGCGGGCGCGACGTCGAGCACGGCGTTGCGGGCGGCCTCGATGCGCGGCACGCCGGCGAGGATGTCGCGGCGTATCGAAAAGACGAGGTGCATGCTGTCCGAGAAACCGGAGACGAGGATCAGCGGCGTGATGACGTTGACGAAGAGATTGAGGCGGTAGTCGAGGCCGCCGAGGACACCGAGCGTCCAGAGGATCGCGATCGAGGGACCGAGAACGGCGATGAGCGTGAGCGACAGACGGCGGAAGAAGAGATAGGCGATGACGAAGCCGGCAAGGAAGCCGAGCCCGTTGTAGACGAGGCGGTCGCGCTCGACGGCGTTGCGGATTTCGAGTTGCATCACCGGCGCGCCGGTCAGCTTCGCGACGAGGCCGGTCCCTTCGAGACCGCGTTCGACAACCTCCTGAATGCCGCCGATCACGGTCCGTGCTGTCTTCTCGGCGACGACCGCGCGGTCGAGCGAAATGACGATCAAGGCGAGCGTGCCGTCGTCCGACAGGAATTTGCCCGCGACGATGTCGTTGGTCTTCAACTCGGCGATCATCGTGTCATAGGCCGTTCCCTCGGGGATCTCCTCGGGCACGACGGGCTGCGCGTTCTTGTCATAAGCCGACAGCATCGAGACGAGACCGCCGACACCATCGGTCAGCTGAAGCTCGATGATGGTGTCGCGGAGTTTCGTCAATGTATCGCGCGCGAGCAGGTTTTGTCCGTCAACGGCGATCAGAACGTCGTACTCGCTCGACGGGAACCGCTTGTCGATCTCCTCGTACTGGCGGAATTCGGGCGTATCGGTGCGGAACAGCTCGGAGAGGCTGTCGTCGACGGACAGGCGCGAGGCTCCCCAGGCGGCGAGCAGCGTCAACACCACGATGGCGACCGCAGATAGGACCGGCGACATCAACGCCACCAAGCCCAACTTGTCGATGCCGAACGAAAACAGGAAGGACCGGCGAGGCCCACCGTTGGTTGCCATGCTCTCTCTTCCCCCGTCCAGCGCCGCGCCGAGGCGCTGGTCCCTTCCGCTGTCCTGACCGTCTTCTATTGTTGTTCGTTGTCTAGCGCCTGCCGTGACACCACCCGAGCGGGTTTCCCAGCCGGTCAAGTTCCGACCGCAAAGCCGGAATCAGGCGGAATTGCGCCGGATGGTGACATTCCACGGCGGCGCGGCGCAAGTGGCCGGATGACGGCTTTTCCAGAGCGGGTTTTCCCGATAGGTTTCCGTGGCTTCGCTTCCAGGACTTCACGCCCAGACCGATCATGCCCGATAGAACACTCGATACACGCGGGCTCGCCTGCCCTCTCCCCGTCCTCAAGGCGCGCAAGGCGATCGGCGAATTGCCACCCGGGGCGGTGCTCGAAGTTCTATCGACCGATCCGGCGGCACTTCTGGACTTCGAGGCGTTCTGTCAGGCGACCGGGCATGAACTCGTGAGCCAGGAAACCCGTGCCGGCGTCATTCGCGTCGAGATCCGACGGGCCGGCTGAGCGCGTCGGGGGCGCATCTGTTTCTTCCGCTCCGCCTGTAGATAACCCGCAGTCCCGCCGTCACTCCTCCGCCGAATCGGATGATGACGGACGGGTTCAGGGGGTGCGGACTATGTCGAACAAAGGAATTCTGGACAGGCTTTCCTTCTGGGCGCGACGTGACGGTGAAGAGCTTTCACGTGTCACACGCGAGCAAGAAAATGCCGAGACGATCCTCGCCGCCTGCGAATACGAGATCGGCCAGATGTGGCGAGAGATCGCTCTCCGAGCCACTGAGCGCGCGGCCACGATCGAACGCACGGCCGATCCGGATTTTCGAATCAATGAGCGCCAGCGTGTATCTGAACGACTGGCGGAGACGGCTTAGTGTGGCTGGCAGCGCACCGGCGCAAAGCCTTAGAGATCGTCGTCTTCGAACAAATCGGGCGTCGCGGTTCGCGCGGGGCCGGATAGTCCGAGGTGACGCCAGGCCTTGAGAGTCAGAACACGGCCGCGCGGGGTGCGGCCGACGAAACCTTGCTGCAGAAGAAACGGCTCGACAATCTCCTCGAGCGCGTCACGCGGCTCGGACAACGCGGCCGCCAGCGTCTCGATGCCGACGGGTCCGCCTTCATAGTTATTCGCGATGCACGACAAGTAGCGGTGATCGAGCGCATCGAGGCCCTCGTTGTCGACCTCGAGCGCCCGCAAGGCGGTATCGGCGATCCCTGCGTCGATGATGGGGACGCCCGCAACGGCTGCGAAATCGCGGACCCGGCGCAGCAGCCGGCCCGCGATGCGCGGCGTCCCGCGCGCGCGACGAGCGATTTCGTGGGCACCTTCCCCACTCAGAGGCGCGCCGAGAACGCGAGCTCCGCGCGCGACGACACTCTCCAGTTCCTCGACCGTGTAGAAGTTGAGGCGCACGGGAATGCCGAAGCGATCGCGGAGTGGGGTCGTCAGGAGGCCCGCGCGGGTCGTCGCGCCGACGAGCGTGAACTTTGCGAGATCGATCTGAACCGAGCGCGCCGCTGGACCCTCGCCGATGATGAGGTCGAGCTTGTAGTCCTCCATGGCGGGATAGAGGATTTCCTCGACGGCGGGGTTCAGGCGATGGATTTCGTCGATGAAGAGGACGTCGCGATCCTCGAGGTTGGTCAGGAGGGCCGCGAGATCGCCGGCTTTCGAGATGACGGGTCCCGAAGTCGCGCGGAAGCCGACCCCCAGTTCCTTGGCCATGATCTGCGCGAGTGTCGTTTTCCCGAGGCCCGGCGGACCGGCGAATAGCACATGGTCCAACGCGTCCCCTCGCGCGCGCGCGGCCTGGATGAAGACTTTGAGATTGGCGCGTGCCTGCTCCTGCCCGATGAATTCGTCCAGCGATTGGGGACGGATCGTCGCCTCGAAGGCGTCCGCCTCGCGCTTCGCCGAGGTCATCAGGCGGTCGTTGGTCATGGTTTGTTCGTGCCGACGTTCGCTTCGATCGTCAAGCGCCGTCGCGTCGGCCGCCGCGTGGCTTATCGGCTCCGGCGCGCGAGCGAACGCGGTGTCGAGGTGAACCTCACTCCGACCATGCCCGACTGACGCCAGACGATCGCGCAGTCGACCTCCATGCGGTCGAACTTCATCTGGAGCGTGAAGTAGGCCGGAAGCCGGACGCGCCCGCCGATGAGGTTGCCCGGACCTTCGACCAGTTCCAAACGGGCGCCCGTCGTCGAGACATCGCGCAATATGCAAGGAATGTCGGGCGGCCCGCCATTGCCGAGAATGAGAGCCGCGGCGCTCGAGTTTTTCCGTTGCGCCCAACGGCGTTCATCGTAGTCGAGGTCCAAAGTGGCAACGGTTTCGGAGCGGGGCTCGCGCTGGGCGGCAGTCTCGTACACCGACATCGTTGGCTACTCCTCAACTGACAGCGGAAACTGGTGAATACTCGATTCATTAATGCAGAAGAAACGTTTACGAAGCGTTAGGAAACATGGTGAACGCCGTCCATTCGCGACGGCGGTCGTTCAAACTTATTCATCCGCGCCGACGTCCGAGAACGAGCGCCAGCGTAACGAGTGCGAGGGGCGGACCCAGCGCTGCGAGCCCATAGACGAGGACGTGTTGCGTCATGGCTTGGTCGAGTGCAGCGATCGTGGCGGGATCGGTCGCGCTCGAATCGAGCGGCAGTCGCGGCCAGGAAAGGCTCGCCTTCCACGCCACGCCCGCAATCCATGCGGCACTCAGTAAGAGAAGCAGTGTGATGTAGCCCATGGCGCTCGATCCCTCTGTGGCTGCGTCAACCGCGTGGCTCCGGGTGTCTCGGTCGCCGTGATTTAGCGCGACAGTTCCTTGAGCCCGCGGCGAATAAGCTGCGCTGTATCTGCGGCGGTCCCGAGATCGTTCAACGCCGCGGAGATGGCCGCCGTCGCCTGACCCGGATTGTAGCCGAGGTTGACGAGGGCGGAGATCGCTTCGGCAGCGGCGTGGCCCTCTGCATCTTCGGAACCCATTCCCGCCGCGATCGTTCCTTCGCGCGCCGGCGCGGCACCGGGGATGACCAGGGTCGGCGCCTTGTCTTTCAGCTCGGCGACGATGCGCTGCGCGAGCTTCTTTCCGACACCCGGCGCCTGCTCGACCGTCGCCCAGCTCTGGAGCGCGATCGCATTCGCAAGGTCCTGCGCCGACAGCACGCCCAGAACACCGAGCGCCACCTTCGAACCGACGCCCTGGACGGTCTGGAGCGTGCGGAACCATGTGCGCTCGACTTCGCTCGTAAACCCGTAGAGTCGGATCGCATCCTCGCGAACGTGCGTGTCGATCGTCAGCGCAATCGTGTCGCCGGCCTTCAGATTGCGCAGCGTACGTGCGGACGCCTGGACTTCATAGCCGACGCCGTTGACGTCGATGATGAGATGCCCCTCGCCCACCGCGTCGACGATACCCTTCAATTTTCCGATCATCCCCGGGCCTCCCGAGCCACACGCGATGCGAGGGCGCGCGATGCGCGATGATTGGCGTGGCAGATCGCAATCGCAAGCGCGTCGGCCTCGTCAGCGCTCTCGAAACTGGCCCGCGGCAGAAGGAAGCCGATCATCGCCTGGATCTGATGTTTTTCCGCATGGCCCGCGCCGACGACCGACTTCTTAACGAGGTTCGGCGTGTACTCGGCGACGCTCAATCCCTTGAGCGCGGGCACGAGGAGCGCGATGCCGCGCGCCTGGCCGAGTTTCAGCGTCGAGCGGGGATTCTCGTTGACGAATGTTTCTTCGACGGCAGCTTCGCGCGGACGATGCGTCGCGATCACGGCGCCTATGCCATCATAGAGTTCCCGCAGGCGCTCGGCGAGTTCGTCAGCGGCCGTCGATGTGATGACACCTGACGCGACATAGCCAAGTCGGACGCCATCGGTTTCGATGACGCCCCAGCCGGTTCTGCGCAGCCCCGGATCGAGGCCGATGATGCGAATTGGTTCCCCCATGGATGAGACGCATAGCACGGGCGGTGATTCGGATCGCGCGCAGGCTCCGAGGGCAATCTCGGAACGGAGTTCACGTCAGGACGTCATAAGCTCAGCAGTTCTTCTTCGTTCTTCGTCGGGGTGGCGGCCGCTAGCGTCCCTTCATCGACAACCGAGGACGAGGAACTCACAATGTCACGCAATTCACTCATAAAATTGACCCGGCGGACGGCCATCGCTGCGGGTACCGGACTTGCCATCGCCGCGTTCAGCGCGTTCGGTGCGTCCGCCGCCGAAGTCTCCCTGCTCAACGTTTCCTACGACCCGACGCGCGAATTCTATCAGGACTACAACACCGCGTTCTCCAAGTACTGGAAGGGGAAGACCGGTGATGATGTCACGATCAAGCAGTCGCACGGTGGCTCGGGCAAGCAGGCCCGCGCGGTCATCGACGGCCTCGAGGCCGATGTCGTGACGCTCGCCCTCGCAGGCGATGTGGACCAGCTCTACAAGAAGGCCGGGCTCATTCCGGCGGATTGGCAGAAGCGTCTCGCGCAAAACTCCTCGCCCTACACCTCGACGATCGTTCTTCTCGTCCGCAAGGGCAACCCCAAGGGGATCAAGGACTGGAACGATCTCGGGAAGGACGGCGTCGAGGTGGTGACGCCCAATCCCAAGACCTCCGGCGGTGCCCGCTGGAATTACCTCGCGGCCTGGGGCTGGGCATTGAAGCAGGCGGGCGGCAACGAGGAAAGCGCCAAGGACCTCGTCTCGCGCATCTACAAGAACACGAAGGTGCTCGATTCGGGCGCACGTGGTTCGCTCACGACGTTTACGGAACGCGGCATCGGCGACGTCCTCATCTCCTGGGAAAACGAGGCGTTCCTCGCCACGAAGGAGCTCGGGCCCGACAAATTCGAGATCGTGACGCCATCGTTCTCGATCCTGGCCGAGCCGCCGGTGACGGTCGTCGACAAGATCGTCGACAAGCGCGGCACGCGGAAGGTCGCCGAAGGCTATCTCGAATACCTCTATTCCGCCGAAGCGCAGGACATCGCCGGCAAGCATTATTACCGCCCGCGCGATCCGGCCGCTGCCGAGAAGTATAAAGCGCAGTTCTCAGCGGTGAAGCTCTTCACGATCGATGAGGTGTTCGGCGGCTGGACCGCGGCCACCGAGGTGCACTTCAAGGACGGCGGCGTCTTCGATCAGATTTACGACAAGAAGAGCTGACGTGACGGCGTGACCGCTATCGCCCCGCGCACGAGACCCTCCGGCTCCTGCGCGGGGCGCTCCAACACGACAAGCCATCCAATCCCTTTCCGCCGACCTCAGGGAGCGCACCATGCGCCACTCTTCCGATGCCCGCGCCAGAGCGCCGTCGAATGTCGAGAGCAAGACCAGGTCTGCGATGCCGTGTCGAATGTGTCGAACCTCCGCAACGTCATGACCGAGACATCAACCGACACACTTCGACAAGAGAGACATGACCATGGTTACGACCCTTATCGTTCCGGGCCTTCATTCCAGCGGCGAAGATCACTGGCAAACCTGGCTCGAGCATCAAACACCCGCCTCCGTGCGCGTCATTCAACGCGACTGGCGCACGCCCGACCTCAGCGAATGGTCGCGCAAGATCCGCAACGTGATCTCGGCGACCCCGGGCCGGCACCTGGTCGTCGCGCACAGCTTCGGTGTGCTCGCCTCCGTCCAAGCCGCGACCGATCTCGCGCATCGCATTTCGGGCGCTCTTCTGGTGGCGCCGGCGGATCCCGAGCGTTTCGGCGTTGCCGACCTCTTACCCGCGGAGGCCCTGCCGTTTCCCGCCGTCGTCGTCGGCAGCACCAACGATCCGTGGATGTCACTCGATGCCGCGGCACACTGGGCGGACTTCTGGAACGCGGACCTCGTCAATCTCGGTGAAGCCGGCCACATCAATTCGGCCTCCGGATACGGTCCCTGGCCCGAAGGCCTTGCACTCCTGGAACGGCTGCGTCGGCGCGCGGCGCGGATCGAGCACTGGCGAGCGTCCGACACGGCCCAATCGACGCTGCCCGCCGCTCATCGAGCAAATTGGGGGTCGCAACGGGCCCGTGGGGCGGGTCCACAGATCGCCGACGCGGCTCCGCGCCGTCGCCTTTCGGCGTCGGGGATCGGCTGAGGGAGCAGCTGATGCCCGTGGACAACAGGACACCGCCGTGTCGGTGCGGCGAACGGAATTCCACGAGACGGCGATTGCGCACGTGACGATTGTGCGACAGTGTTTCATGAATGATTTCAATCTGTTCAATCAGACGTGACAACCAACATCACGGAGAAGACCATGAACGGGGGTTCTAAATTCTGGATCGGGAGCACGGTCGTTTCGGCGGCTGTGCTCGGCAGTCTCGGCGGGGCGCCAGCGCGTGCGGCAGACCTCGGCGGAAACTGCTGCGCGGATCTCGAAGAGCGGATCGCGGAACTCGAGGCCACCACCGCTCGGAAGGGCAATCGCAAGGTTTCTCTCGAAGTATCCGGGCATGTGAACGAGACTTTGCTCTTCTGGGACGACGGGTTCGAAAGCAACGTCGGCCTCTACACGAACGACAATGCGCGTTCGCGTTTCCGCTTCAAGGGCAAAGCGAAGATCGATGGCGACTGGGAAGCTGGATACCAGATCGAAATAGGTGTTCGGACGGCCAACTCGAAACGCTTCAATCAGGACGACAAGAGCGGCAGCAGCGATCCGGCGAACGTCGGCTTCGATCTCCGCGACAGCTACTGGTACTTGAAGAGCAAGACCTACGGCTCGGCCGCTGTCGGCCAGCAGGCGACGGCCACGGACGGCATCACGGAGATCAACCAGACGCAAACCGCGGATTTTTCGAAGTTCTCGGACGTCGAAGACAGCGGTCTTGGTCTCAATCTGCGCGGGTCGAACGGTGCGCTCGGCGGCGAATCGTGGCGTCGCCTCATCGGAATCGGTGGGGATCAGCCGGGCGAAGGTGAGCGTCGGTTCAATGTCGTCAAGTACACGACACCGGAGTTCGCCGGTTTCGCGATCTCGGCCTCATGGGGCGAGGACGACTTCTGGGACGTGGCGCTGCGCTACAAGGGTGAACTCGGCGACTTCAAGATCGTCGCGGGTCTCGGATATGGCGAAATCCTCGACAGTGGGCAGACGAAGACCGTCTGCTCCGCGGTCGAGGAGGGTCTATCGTCCGACACGGATTGCAACCAGGTCGGTGGCTCGCTCAGTGTCTTGCACGCCCCGTCCGGCATCTTCCTCAACTTCGGCGCGGGCTACAAGAAGGATGAGATCATCGCGGACACAACGCTGTTCACGGGCCTCGACCCCGACGACGAGCAGACGTTCTGGGCTCTGCAGGCCGGCATCGAGCAGAAGTGGTTGCCCTACGGAAAAACGACGGTTTACGGCGAATACTACGACTATGAGGGTGGCGCGACCACGCGCCGGTTCGCATCGGCCGACGCCTTGAATCCGGCTGGCTTCGATCGGGCGGCCGTGTGGGATGCGGGTATTCAGTCCTACGGCGGGGGTATCGCGCAGGGCTTCGATGCGGCGGCACTCGTGCTCTATGTCTCCTATCGCCATTACGAGGCCGATCTCACGGTCATCAATACGATCGGGGGCGTCGGGCAGGCCGGAACACAGACGGACATTGCTCTCGAGGATTTGGATGTCGTTCTGGCCGGCGGAATCATCAAGTTCTAGAGGCCGTCCTTCTCCCACAAAGCTGCTTCATCGGGCCGCGCTCTCACAGGCGCGGCCCCTTTGTTTACGTCATGCAGAACGGCGTTCCAACAATCCCAGCATGGCGACCTAAGCTTTGCAGAAGTTCTTCGTTCGCGCGCCGTCACAGCCTCGATAGCGTCGGGATCCAGGATATGGGGACCGGCATGCTCACGAATACATCGGCCAGGCAGACGCCCGCGAGACAACGTGCGGCCCGAGGCAAATCCGACGTCGCATCCGATGTCGCGATCGCGGTTGCCAAAAACCTCAGAGAGGCGCGACGCCTCAGGGGCCATTCGCTCGATGCGCTGGCGCAAATTTCCGGCGTCAGCCGCGCCATGCTCGGCCAGATCGAGACCGGGAAGAGCATCCCGACGGTCGCGCTCATCTGGCGCGTTGCCGATGCGCTCGGCATTCCCGTTGCCGATCTCGTCTCGCGGTCGAATGATCCGCCCTACCACATTCAACGATATTCGGCGCGACGTGACGAGCGGGATCAAGGGACGACCGGTCAACAGCGGACCATCACCGCCAGCAGTCGCTCGGGTGGTCCGACCATCCACGAGATACGTCTGACGCCGGGAGTGCGGGATGTCGCTCTCGACACGGTCTCGCTCGGGATCGTCGCCGTCTACGTCGCGGCGGCGCGGATCGTCCTCACCATCCCCGACGGCAGCCACGTGACGCTCGACGTCGGCGATGCCGTGCTGCTGAAATCGGCAGCCGGTCTCCAATTCTCCAATCCCGAGGACGTGCCTGCCGTCGCCCTCGTCGTGGGGTGAATGGAGGTTGTCCGGCGCGTCCGAAGCAGATCCCGTGCGGATCAGGGAGCGCGCTCCCAGAACGAGCTGCCCTTTGCAGCTTTCCCGATAAGCACCGCAGAACTCCTTCGTTCGGGCGGCCGAACCTCCAGAATAATGTGCTGCCGTGGCTACTAAGACAGAAATCCGAGGGGACATCATGTCGACGATCAAGGATCTTGCCGCGTGGACCGGGCTCTTAGCGGCGCTCGGCTTCATCGCGATCATCGCGCTCCAGGCCTGACGATGCCAGCGCTCGTTCGATCGCATCGCGTGCTCCCCGGCTTCGGCCTCTCGCTCGGGTTCACGCTCGCCTATCTTTCCCTCGTCGTGCTGATCCCCCTTGCCGCGGTGTTCGCGCGGACGGCGTCGCTGACGTTCGAAGAATACTGGGCGATCGTCACGGCGCCGCGGGTGCTGGCGTCCTATCAGTTGAGCTTCGGTCTTTCACTCCTAGCGGCCGCGATCAACGTCGTCTTCGGCTTGATCCTCGCGTGGGCTCTCGTTCGCTACACATTTCCCGGCCGAAAGCTCGTCGACGCCCTGATCGATCTTCCGTTCGCTCTGCCGACGGCGGTCGCGGGTATCGCGTTGACGGCGATCTATGCGCGGAACGGCATTGTCGGTCAATATCTGGAGCCGCTCGGCCTCAAGGTCGCATTCGGTCCGCCTGGCATTCTCGTCGCGCTCATCTTCATCGGACTTCCGTTCATCGTGCGCACGGTTCAACCCGTGCTCGAAGATCTCGATCAGGAATTCGAGGAGGCCGCAGTCACGCTCGGCGCGTCGCGCTGGCAGGCATTTCGGATGGTCGTTCTACCGACATTGACGCCGGCGCTCCTGACGGGTTTCGCGCTCGCGTTTGCCCGTGCGGTCGGCGAGTACGGATCGGTCATCTTCATCGCGGGCAACATCCCGATGGTGTCGGAGATCACGCCGCTCATCATCATCACGAAGCTCGAACAGTACGATTACGCGGGTGCGACGGCCGTCGCGTCGGTGATGCTGATCCTCTCGTTCGTTCTGCTTCTTGTCATCAATGCGCTGCAGGCCTGGACCCAGCGCAGCATGGGAGGACGCTGATGTCCGCCGCCGCCGCATCGTTCTCGACGAGGGTCGGGAGCAGTCGCTTTGAAGCCAATGTCGCGACCCGTGATCATGGATGGGTCAAGGCGGTCGTCATCGGTGTCGGCCTCTCCTACTTCCTGTTCTTTCTCATTCTGCCGCTGGCAGCGGTGTTCATCGAAGCACTGAGAAAGGGGCTCGACGCCTATTTCGCCGCTCTCGTCGATCCCGACGCCCTTTCGGCCGTTCGGCTGACCCTAATTGCCGCGGCCATCGCCGTGCCCTTCAACCTGGTGTTCGGCGTCTCGGCGGCGTGGGCCATCGCCAAGTTCGATTTTCCCGGCAAGCAGATGCTGATCACGTTCATCGATCTGCCCTTCTCGGTCTCGCCGGTCGTCGCGGGCCTCATCTATGTGCTCGTCTTCGGCGCGCACGGGTGGCTCGGCCCGCTCTTCATCGACAATGACATCAAGATCATCTTCGCGGTGCCGGGCATCGTGCTCGCCACGATCTTCGTCACTTTTCCGTTCGTCGCGCGTGAACTCATTCCGCTCATGCAAGCGCAGGGACGCGACGAGGAAGAAGCGGCGGTCACGCTCGGCGCGTCCGGATGGCAGACGTTCTGGCGCGTGACGTTGCCCAACATCAAGTGGGCGCTGCTCTACGGCGTCATTCTCTGCAACGCCCGTGCGATGGGGGAATTCGGCGCGGTGTCGGTCGTTTCGGGACACATCCGGGGCGAAACCAACACCATGCCGCTGCACGTCGAGATTCTTTACAACGAGTATCAGTTCGTGGCCGCCTTCGCCGTCGCCTCGCTGCTGGCACTCCTGGCACTCGTCACTCTCGCGCTCAAGACATTCATCGAATGGCAGGCCGCGCGGGAACAGAAGGAAGGACACGCGTCATGAGCATCTCGGTGCGCGACATCCACAAGGCCTTCGGGACTTTCAAGGCGCTCGACGGCGTATCGCTCGATCTTACGGGCGGCAAGCTCATCGCGCTCCTCGGACCGTCAGGCTGCGGGAAGACGACCCTCCTGCGCATCATCGCGGGTCTCGAAAACCCAGATTACGGCAGCGTGCATCTCGGAGGCATCGACGCGACGGACCTTCATGTCCGCCAGCGACAGGTCGGCTTCGTGTTCCAGCACTACGCGCTCTTCCGGCACATGACGGTCGTGGACAACGTGGCGTTCGGGCTGCGGGTCAGACCGCGGCGCATCCGACCGAGCGAGGGGGAAATTCAGAAGCGGGTCAAACGTCTGCTCGGTCTCGTCCAGCTGGATTGGCTCGCGGACCGCTTCCCCAATCAGCTCTCGGGCGGCCAGCGCCAGCGCGTAGCACTCGCCCGCGCGCTGGCCGTCGAGCCGCGTGTTCTTCTTCTCGACGAACCGTTTGGCGCGCTCGATGCCAAGGTCCGGAAGGAACTCCGCCGCTGGCTCCGCCGCCTTCACGACGAACTCGACGTCACGTCGATCTTTGTCACCCACGATCAGGAAGAGGCGCTCGAGGTCGCGGACAAGATCGTGCTCATGAACCGGGGTCGCGTCGAGCAGATCGGCAGTCCGCGCGAGATCTACGAGAACCCCGCGACCGCGTTCGCGTTCGGCTTCATCGGAACGGTCAACGAGTTCTCCGGCCGGATCGAGGGTGCGCATTTGCGGATCGGGAGCGATCTCATCCCGCACGGAGGCCTCGGGCTTACGGAGGGGAGCGAGGTCATCGCGTTCGCGCGTCCCCAGGACCTCCGGATCGTCGGGCCGGCCGACGGCGGACGGGGCCTCCGCGCGACCGTCAACCGGGTGCTCGACACAGGTCCTGTCGCGCGCGTGGAGCTGATGCAGAGCGATGCGTCACGTCCGGAATACTATGAAATCGAGTTGCCGCACGCCGACGTTGCGGAGCTTGGCCTTTCCGGGGGACAATCCGTTCGCGTCGTCGCGACGCGGCTCAAGCTCTTCGATCGGCACGAGAAGGCTCTCGCCCGATGAATTTCCAGCAATTGCGCATCATCCGAGAGACCGCACGCCGGGACTTCAATCTCACCGAAGTTGCGAACGCGCTTCATACGTCGCAATCGGGGGTCTCGAAACACATCAAGGATCTCGAGGATGAGCTTGGCGTCGAGCTGTTCGTCCGGAAAGGCAAACGGCTTCTGGGACTGACCGAGCCCGGGCGCGAGCTTATCGGCATCGTGGAACGCATTCTCCTCGACACGCAGAACATCAAGAAGCTCGGCGAGCAGTTCGCCCAGCGCGACCGCGGGCAACTCGCAATCGCGACGACGCACACCCAGGCACGCTATTCCCTGCCGCCGGTGGTCACGGCGTTCAAGCGCGAGTTTCCGCACGTCAATCTGGTACTGCATGAATCGAGCCCGGCCGAGATCGTGGCGATGCTGCTCTCCGGCCAGGCCGATATCGGGATCGCGACCGAAGCGTTGCAGGCTGCGCCCGACCTCGCGACGTTCGAATACTATTCCTGGCATCACGGCGTGATCGTGCCGAAAGGCCATCCGCTGGCGGACGCGAAGCCGCTCACCCTCGAAGCGATCTCGGAATGGCCGATCGTCACGTATCAGACGGGGTTCACGGGGCGGGGGCGGATCGACGAGGCGTTCGAGGCCGCGGAAGTGGTGCCGAACATCGTCATGACGGCACTCGACGCCGACGTCGTCAAGGCTTACGTAGAACTCGAACTCGGCATCGGCATCGTCGCGTCCATGGCCTTCGATCCCGACCGCGATCCCGAACTCGAATTGCTGGATGCGCGGCATCTCTTCGAGAAGAACACCTCGCGCATCGCGGTCCGGCGCGGCGCCTACCTCCGCTCCTATGCCTACCGCTTCGTGACGCTCTGTGCGAAGGACTTGACCGAGACTGTCGTCCGCGACGCGGTGCTGGCGACGGGCGACGCGGGCGGGTAATCGTAATTTGGTGGATCTTTTCCAGCGCGTTGTCGGCCTCGCCGATGGTGGGCGGTGCAGGGATTGAACCTGCGACCCCACCCGTGTGAAGGGTGTGCTCTACCGCTGAGCTAACCGCCCGGACCATGCCGAAGAGGCGACCTTATGGGAGGGGTGCGGCCGCATTGTCAAGACGCGCGCGGCGGCTGCGTCCCGGACCGCGTGCCCACCGGGGCCCGTGTCAAGCGGCGGGACCGCATTCCAGTGGTGCGCCCGGCGCACTTTGCGCCGCCCGGCCGGACACCAGGGACTAGCGGCCGCTCGCCGCCTCGGCCGTCACGTCCCCCGCATAGAGCGACAGCATCGGCTCGTCGTCGAGGATGACCTCGTCGTATTTGCCGTAGCCGTTGAAATCGCCGGCGATGGCGCGGCCATAGGCGCCGACCGAGCCGATCTCGATGTAGTCGCCCTCGCGCACGGACGCCGGCAGCAGGAACGGGCCCTTCATGTAGTCGATGGAATCGCAGGTCGGGCCCCAGAGCGCAAACGGCTCGTGCTTTTCGCGCGGCTCGGGCGCGCGCGAAACGAGCTGGGCGGGATAGATCCAATTCAGGTGCGCGGCGTCGAAGAGGACGCCATAGCCGCCGTCGTTGATGAAGAGGTCGCTGCCGCGGCGCGCCTCGACGCGCACGACGACGCTCTCGGCCTCCGCGACGAGCGCGCGGCCGGGTTCACACATGAGGCGCACGCTCTCGCGCACGGGGAGGCGCTCGACGCCCTCCTCGATCGCCTTCATGAAGGATGCGAGCGGCGCGGGCTTCATGTTGGGATAAATGGACGGGAAGCCTCCGCCGACGTCGATCCGGTCGACGACGACGCCCGCCTCGCCGATGAGCTTGCCGACTTCGGCGAGCGCGTGGGTATAGGCGTCGGGCGTCATCGTCTGGGAACCGACATGGAAGGTGATGCCGAGCTCGGCTGCGACCTGGCGCGCGCGGACGAGGAGACGCGCGGCCTCGGGCCCGGACGTGCCGAACTTGCGTTCGAGCGGGATCGCGGAGTTGATGGGCGCGACGGCCAAGCGCACGAACAGTACGATGTCGCGCGCGGAGCCGTTCGGTCCTTTCGTCTCGGCGACGATCTTTTCGAGTTCGTCCTCGCTGTCGAGGGAAAACGAGCGAACACCGCGCTCGTGATAGGCCTTGCGGATCGCGGCACGGGATTTCACGGGGTGCATGAAGTGGAGATGCGCGTCGGGGATGGTGGCTGCGTCTTCAAGTTCGGGCGTGGAGGCCACGTCGAAATGGCGGATGCCCGCGCCGTAGAGCGCGCCGATCATGAAGACGGACGAATTGGCCTTGTAAGCATAGGCCACGTCGCCGGGAAAGTTCTTGAGGAACCACTGCGCGGCGCGGCGGGCGGCATGGGGCCGCGAGGCCAGGACCGGGCGTTCCGGCTTCTTGGCGGCGACGAGGGCAGCAGCGGACGGGAAGCGTTCCATCACGGCGGGACCTCCAGTTGAAAACGGACCAGAAGCGCCGTGCGAGCGATGCCGCCGTGCGTGGGGGTCACATAGGGCGATCGCACCGCTCTGTAAAGGTCTTTCGCGCCCTCATCCTGTGCGCGCTCGGATGTGGTTTCCATCGAGGTTTCTGAATGTTGTCATGGATTCGTCATGTCGGCATCCGTGGTGGGCGCGTGCGCGGGCTGAACGAGGCCCGGACGCCGACGTCGATCGTCGGTGTCTGACACCGGTGTCGGCACGGGTGTCGGACATTCGGTACTGGGCGCGGCCGATGGGAACCGACGTCCGTCGCGGAACCGCGTGTGCGCTGCTTGTAAGGTTGACTGGCTCAGGTGTCTGACACCGGTGTCTGGCAGCGGTGTCGGTCCTACCGCGACGGCGGCTCGGGCGCGGCCGCTTCGGCCGGCCAGGTCGTGACCTCGATCGCGACGGCGGCGCGCGCTTCTTCTTCAGGGGCGTCGGGAAGGGCGGCCGTCTCGATGGCGCGGCGTTCGGCATCCTCGCGACGCCGGCGGCGTTCGCGGAAGCGCTGGGCCGCTGCCTGCTCGGCCTTGTAGGCTGCTTCTCGCGCTGCGGTCGAGGCCAGGAACGCGCGCCAGTCACCGAGCATCGTGAAGCGCTGTCGCTCGAGGTCGTGCCCGACGCCCTCGGGTCGCGGCACGCGCGTGTTGCAGATGGCATGGATGAGGTGCCGGCCCGGATCGTCGAGCACGAGGCGGAAGCCCTGCCCGTTCGCCGGCGTCGTGATCGTCACGCCTCCCTGGACCTTGTTGTCGGTCACGAAGTCACTCGGGAAGAGCACCGTCGCGGTGCCATCGGGCTCGACCGCGATCAGGGTCAGATAGCAAGTCCGGCTGGCTTCAGCATGGATCACGAGGTCGTCGCCCGACCGGTATTGAAGCTGTTCGGTGCGGATGGCGATTTCAAGCGGCTTCGCCGGATCGGCTGGCGTCATGTCTTGTTCCGGCAGCGCTACGCGCGCGCCGTCGAGAACGGCACTCAAAAGGCGCCAGCGATCCCGCTCGATCGTGCCCTGGGCCAGCGCCTCGGCGACCGGTTCGAAGGTGCCGAAGCTGCCCTCTGAAAGTCGGCGCGCGATTGCTTGGCTGAGGGCCGCGCTGTCTTCGCCTCGCTCCGCGGCCGCGCGCGCGAGGGTCACGGGCCGCGTCCATTCCGATGCCAGCGCGACGACGGGGTCCAGGCCGGAGATCGGCTCGGCTGCGGCGGCGCGCGAGGCGTCATAGCGCTCGGGTGATGCGAGTGCGGCCGCCGCGACGGCCTCGGCCGCGGCGACGCCCGGCGCGTCCTCACCGCCAGCGGCCAGCGCGTCCCACTCGACGGTCGAGAACCCGAGTTCGCGCGGGCGGAACGAGAGGAGCGCGTTCGATGCACCGATCGTTTCGACGGCAACGGCCGCCGTTGTCGTCGAGAGCCGGCGCAGCATCAGGGCAGCTGCGGCGCGATAGGCGGCGAGCGCCGCATCGCTTCGGCACATGTTGTCGAGGTTTGCGAACGACAGGAAGCGGATCTC
>JANRIH010000023.1:0-1752 GCA_033765145.1 Hyphomicrobium sp.
GATGTCGCCACCGGCGTGCCGACCGCGTGTGAATCATCCCTGAACCGCATCGCCGTTGATCCGCGCTGGGTGGAGGCGTTGTGGGTGCTCGGCCGCGACGGCCGGGTGATCTGCACGACCAAGGAAGGCGGCCAAGGCCTCGACCTCTCCGACCGAAGCTATTTCCGTCGCGCTGTCGAAACCAAGCAATTCGCGCTCGGCGACTTCTTGATCACCAGGCTCTCCGGCCACCCGGCGAGCCTCGCGGCGCTTCCCATTCTCGGGCCCAACGGCGCCGTCGAACGCGTAGTCGTCGTGACGCTGCGGCTGTCCTGGTTCACGCAATTGGCCGAGGGCGTGGGACACGCGACGGCGGCCGAGGCGTCGATCCTGTTGCTCGGCAAGGACGGCACGCTGTTCGCACGCTATCCAGAGTTTCCCGATCGCATCGGCAAGAACTTCGCGTGGCATGAATTGATGGTCAAAATGTCCCGCGAGGAACGGGGCTGGACCGCGGTCACGGGCGTCGATGGTTCGCCGAAAATCTACGGCTTCGTCACGCTTCCCTCCGCCAACGCCTATCTCGCCGTCGGCTTTGACCGCGCCGCCGTCCTTGCCAGGGTCGACACCCGCGTCGCCGGAGCGGTTCTCGCGCTCCTCTTCGCGCTCTTCGTCGCCCTGTTGACCGGCAGCGCGCTCTCCCGCGGGATCGCGCGTCCGCTCGAGACGCTCACCGCCGCGGCGGCGGCGGCCCGCCGCTCGCCCTCCGTCACCATTCCGCTCGTGCGCGGCTATGCCGAGGCGAAATCGCTGGCCGCCTCGCTTCGCGACTTGATCGAGGATCGAAAGCAGCGCGAGGCGGCGCTATCGACAGCCCGCGCCGAAGCCGAACGCGCCGAACGCGAGACCCGCACCGCCCACATCCGCCTGCGCGACGCGATCGAAGCCGTCCCCGTCGGCATCGCCCTGTTCGACGAGAACGACCGCTATATCCTGTGGAACAGCAAGTACTCGGAAATCTATTCGGATTCGAACGATCAGCTTCGCAAAGGCATGTCGTTCGAGGAACGCCTGCGCGAGGCCGTCGCGCGCGGACAATACCCCGATGCCGCGGGGCGCGAGGAAGAATGGATCGCGCAGCGGCTGGCCCGTCACGAAAAGCCCCACAGCACCCACGAGCAAAGCCTTCCCGGCGACCGCTGGGTCAGGATCGAGGAAAAGCGCACCCGCGCCGGCGGGGTCGGCATCCGCACCGATATCACCGAGCTTAAGCGGCGCGAGGAATCGTTCTGGCTCCTGTTCGACAACAATCCCGTGCCGATGTGGGTCTGCGACATGAACACGTTGCAGTTCCTCGCCGTGAACAAGTCAGCGATCGCCCAGTACGGCTACGACGAAAAGTACTTCCTCAGCCATTCCGTGCCCGATCTCTGGCTGCCGGAAGAGCGCACGCAACAGCGGATGAACGCGTTGCGCGACTCGGGAACGACCACAGGTCGGCCGACCACGCATCTCAAGGCCGACGGCACGAATATCGAGGTCGTCGTCTATTCGCGCGCGCTCACCTACAAGGATCGGCCCGCCAAGCTCGCCGCCGTGTTCGACGTGACCGAACGAAAGCGCGCCGAGGCCCGCATCACGCACATGGCGCTCCACGACGAGTTGACCAGTCTCGCCAACCGGACGTTGTTTCGCGATCGGCTCAAGGACGCGCTTGATCGCGTCAAACGGAGCGGCCACGGCGTGGCGGTGCATTGCATCGACCTCGACGCG
>JANRIH010000026.1:0-2519 GCA_033765145.1 Hyphomicrobium sp.
GGCGTCGACGAGGAGGCCGAGCAGCACGCGCCCGATGAGCGTGTACATCAGGACGGCAAGGACAAAATTGGGGATATGGAAGTACCAGTAGGTCAGGACAGGGTTCTGCACGAAAGGGCTCCGGGACGTTCCGACCAGTATCTATCGCAATATGAGCCCAGGGTCGCACAAAAAAGCCGAGGCCCCGAGGGGCCCCGGCCGATGTTGTGGCCTTGAACGCGCTCGATCAGGTCTTTTCCTCGAGCAGCGTGCGTCCGCGCGGCTTGCGGATTTCGTCGACGAAAGCCTGCATCTCCCGCGACGGCTCCTTGCCCATGATGCTGACGACGTAGATGACGAGGAAGCCGAGTGGCGCGCCCAACAACCCGCAATTGATGTTGTTGAGGTTGAACCAGCCGACCTTGTTGGCGAGCGGGTGCGAGAGCGGCACCCAACTAGCCATCGCGTTCGGCGCCGCCATCGCTTTGGCCACGTCGGCCAGCGGTGCGCCGGTGCTCGGGTTGAGCAGCGACGTCATGCCGAAGTACTTGACGCCCGCGCCGGGGAAGTAGCGCGAGGTGATCAGGTAGAACACGCACAGGCTCAGGCCGGCGATGATGCCGCAGACCGCGCCTGCCGTTGTCGCCCGTTTCCACCAGATGCCCATGACCAGCGCCGGGAAGTTCCCCGCCATGGCGAGCGAGAACGCCCAGCCGACCATGGCGAGAATATCACCCGGTTTGGTCGAGGCGAGATAGGCGGCAAAGATCGCCACCACCAACAGAAGGACGCGCGCCACGATGAGCCGGCGCGCGGTCGGCGCGTTCGGATCCATCATCTTGTAGTAGACGTCGTGGGAGAGCGCGTTGGCGATGGCGAGCAGGAGACCGTCGGCGGTCGAGAGCGCGGCGGCAAGGCCGCCGGCCGCGACGAGGCCGGAGATCACATAGGGAAGTCCCGCGATCTCGGGCGTCGAGAGCACGATCACGTCCGTGTTGATCACGAAGTCCTGCAGGCGCACGACACCGGGGTGACCGGCGATCGCTTTACACGCATCGACCACGGCCTGCACGCTCGCGGCGTTCTTGCCGCAAATCTGGATCAGGCCGAGTTCGCCCCAGGTGAACATCCACGGCCGGATCTGCGTGAGGTCGCGACCGATGATGTTGGTGTAGACCTCCAGCTTCGAGAACGCCGCATAGGCCGGCGCCGAGAAGTAGAGGAGGAAGATGAAGAACAGCGACCACGCCACCGACTGGCGCGCTTCGCGCACCGACGGAGTCGTGAAGTATCGCATCAGGATGTGCGGCAGAGAGGCGGTGCCGACCATCATGCACAGGATGATGCCGAAGAAGTTGAGCGGCGAGTAGGTGAGGAACGGCGAGATATGCGGCTTGAGACCGGCCGTCGTGGCAAGGCCCTGCTGCAGCATCTGTTGCTCGCGCGCCGTGATGTCGGCGATCGCCTGACCGTAAGTCAGTTCGGGGATCGGAATGCCGTATTTCTGGGTCGACAGGATCACGATCGGCGTGAGGTAGGCGATGATGAGCACGATGTATTGAGCGACCTGCGTCCAAGTGACCGCCCGCATTCCGCCGAGCATCGAGCACACCAGAATGCCGGCAAGACCGACGAAAACTGCAACCTCGAACTGCATGCCAAGGAAGCGCGAGGCGATGAGGCCGGTGCCGTAGATCTGCGCGGTCACGTAGGTGAAGGAGCAAAACAGCAGCGTCACGACGCCGAGGAACCGCGCCAGATTGCCGCCAAAGCGGAAGGCGAGGAAGTCCGGAACCGTATAGGCGCCGAACTTGCGCAGATAGGGTCCGATCAGCACGGAAACCAGCACATAGCCGCCGGTCCAGCCGAGCACCCAGGCGATCCCGTCATAGCCGAGCAGGAACAAGGTGCCGGCCATGCCGACGAACGACGCCGCCGACATCCAGTCGGCGCCGGTCGCCATGCCGTTATAGAAGGCTGGAACGCGCCGGCCGGCGACGTAATATTCGGACACTTGCGCCGTGCGCGACATGACGCCGATGATGGCGTAGACCGCGAGCGTGAAGAACACGAACAGGTAGCCAAGGATCGCATTCGGTACGCCAAAGCGTTCCAGGATTGCGATGAAGATCACGAAGGCGAGGAAGCCGCCCGTGTAGATGGTGTAGACCCTGCCGAGATTGCTGACAAAGTCGCCTGAGCCGGATGTTTGCGTAGCCATGATGCCGCTCCTTCCTTACTCGTCTTCCGCGTAGCCGTGTTCGCGGTCGATCTTGTCCTGCTGCTTGGCGAACACGAACAGCATGACGACGAACACGATCAGCGAACCCTGCGCGGCCATGTAGAAGCCGAGCGGGAAGTTCAGCACCGGAATGATGATCTTGTTCAGCGGAACGACAAACATGTGGACGATGTAGCCAAAGAAGGCCCACACGGCGAGGTGGGTCCACATCAGCCTCGTTGTTTTCGCCCAATGCGCTTCCTGATTGGCTTCGCTGTCCATCCATTGCCTCCCTTAAACGGTCTGACGCCGATGCGCC
>JANRIH010000037.1:0-1544 GCA_033765145.1 Hyphomicrobium sp.
AACCCTCGATCCCGCCACCGAGTCTGACTTTTCCTGCATCCCATGGTCAAAATCACCTATATCCAACCGTCCGGCGAGGCCAAGACCGTCGAGGCCGAAATTGGCGCGACCCTCATGGAGACGGCGATCCATAACGCCATCGCCGGCATCGAGGCCGAATGCGGCGGCGCTTGCGCCTGCGCGACGTGCCACGTCTATGTCGATGAGGCTTGGCGCGAAAAAACCGGGGAAGCCACGCCGATGGAGCAGGACATGCTCGATTTCGGCTATGATGTGCGGGAGAATTCCCGGCTTTCCTGTCAGATCAAAGTGACCGCCGAACTCGACGGCCTCGTCGTCACCGTGCCCGATCGACAAGCGTAACCGCACGCACGCAAACCCACCCTTTGACCGGCAGGGGGCCGACGCTGGCCGCCGCTTCGCTAATTTCAGCTTCGAGTGGCTTTTCGCTCGAAGTTCGCGCAGTCGATTGATCTCGATCATGACGGGACTCGCAACGTCGTTGGGATCCATATCGTGCTGGCGTCCGGGCGTCCGGGCATAACGCGTTGCGTTACGTAACGCAGTGCGTTATAATAGCGCATGATCCGCGGCTTTGCCGATTCCGAGACGGAGACGATCTGGTCGGGACGGCGAAGTCGGAGGCTGCCGCCCGACATTCAAGCCGTCGCGTTGCGCAAATTGCGCATGCTCAATCAGGCGCGCGTTCTCTCGGACTTGCAGGTTCCGCCGGGCAACCGGCTTGAATCCTTGAAAGGGGATCGCGCAGGGCTACACAGCATCCGGATCAACGACCAATGGCGCATTTGCTTCAGATGGCGCGACGGAGGACCGAGCGATGTCGAAATCGTCGACTATCACGGCTGACGCGAAGGGCCTCTTGCCCAATCCGCATCCCGGCGAAATCCTGCTGGAGGAATTCCTTAAGCCGATGGGATTGAGCCAGAATGCGCTTGCGCGCGCTGTTCGCGTGCCGCCGCGGCGGATCAACGAGATCGTGCTGGGCAAGCGCGCCATGACCGCCGATACCGACCTGCGACTTGCCCGCTACTTCGGCGTCTCGGAGGGATTTTTCCTTGGACTCCAGGCCGATTACGACCTGATGCAGCGCCGCCGCGCGATCACGGCCGACTTACGAGCGATCAGGCCGCGCGCAGCGTGACCGCGCGGCCGTCCCCATTCACCCCCGCTTCCACTGGCTGAGCTTCGCCACGATGTCATCCGGCAGCGGGCGCGGGCGGCGGCTTTCGCGGTCGATGAGCACCATGGTCGCGGTTCCCGTCGCGGCGCAGGTCTCGTCCTTGAATAGCGCATGTTCGACCGTGAACGACGAGCGGCCGATCCGGCCGATCGCCGAGCCGACCACGAGGTCGCCCGGCCAGCGCAATTCCTGTAGAAAACTGATGTCGGTATGTACGAGCACGAAGGTCGCGCCGGCTACGCCGATTTCGAGGTCGGGCGTGCGGATCATATGGACGCGGCCCGACTCGAAATAGGTCGCGATCACCGCATTGTTGACGTGACGCTGCGCGTCCATGTCGCGA
>JANRIH010000039.1:0-47481 GCA_033765145.1 Hyphomicrobium sp.
CCACCAATAAAATCAATCACTTAGGCGACTTCCTCAAAATATCGAACCTTCTGGGCACACACCGGGCACACACCAATAGGGTGGTGCAGGGGCACGCGCCGTTGCGCGTCGTGACGAGCGAGATGAAGAATACCCTCGCGGTGACTAGGCAGGGACGGGACGTCCCGTCTCTCAACGAAGCTTTAAGGTCTTTGCACCGAAGCCATCGGTCGGCATCCTGTCGGCATGATCGATTCCTTTCTCATCCGATTGGCAGCGGGACTGCTCGGCCGCGAGCGGGCCGAAACCTTGCCTGAGCCAGGCTTGAACGATCGGTCTTGGCGGCTCGCAAGGAACGCGCTCGCGGCAGCCAAGCTCAGCGACACCGTTGCTTTCTTCCTCGATGACATGGTGGTCATGCACTACGGCTCGACCGTCGCGGCGACGCATTCGACTGTTCGCAGCCGATCAACCGGCGAGCGCATCAGGGGTGTCAATGAGGTTGTCGGAACGACAACAAGCCTAACGGCTGATTCTCTCCGAAACATATTCGCACTCGTCGAGCTGTTGACCTTCAAGCTCGTTCACATTCAGCATGAGGGACAACGCCCCAACTACGACCAACAGACAGAAGGGCATCGCAAGCGCCTTTGGCGGCTGCGAGATACAGGTGTGATTGACCTGACCGCTTTCGTACTTCTCGACGAGCTATACGGCACGCGGTGCGAGTTCGCCCACACGGTCCAAAGCCTGGAAAGTCTTTCCTATCGAGGTGAACCTCTGCGCCGCTCTTTCGGCGCTCGGGGTGGTTCTCACGACGATGCCGTGCGCGACTTCTTCCTGGACGACATGTTCGCGGCGAGCGAGGCGTTGCTGGCTGCATTCCGGCCGCTGCAATGGGGACAACTGGACGCCGATGCATTCGAGAGCGCATGGCGTGTTGAAACGGCCGTCTGACTTGCAAGTCGGACCTCCATTCTACGAATCTGGGGAATGTCAATCGACCTCGTCCCTCGGGATTGTTTGACCGTACTGCCTCCGTTTCCGCGGCATTGATCGACCCAATCCGCCCCCCTACTACCTCACTGCCCCCGCCCCATACGGCGTGGTGCGCGAGGCGGCCGCGGCGCTGCCGTCGGCGTAGAAATCGTAGCGATAGCCGACCGTGAAGAAGACGTCGGTCGCGGTCTCCTCGATGCTCGCCTCCTCGGTGCTCGTCCAGCGTGCGCCGACCTCGAACTCGAGGCTCCAGTCGCGCGTCAGGTAGTAGTCGAAGAGAACCGACGGCAGGACCGAGAATTCGACGAGATCGGTGTTGTCGCCGGTCCGATAGCCGAGCATCAGGCGCGGATTGACCTTCAAGTTCTCCATCAGCGGATAGCGTGCGCTCAGATCCAGGATGTAGAGGTCGGACCGGTCGAGATCGGCATAGCGCAGCCCGGCGATGAAAAGGTCGTCCGGCGCGAACACGCCATTGCCGATGATCTGGGCGGCGAGGAAGTATTCGTTGCCGGTGCCTTCGGTCGCCGGAAGGCCGCCCGATGCCTCGGTTCCGCTGTAGTTCGTGACCGTGGCGTCGACATTGACCTGGAATTTCTCGCTGATCGGGTGCGAGAAGCCAGCCGATCCAGACGTGAACGATGCGGTGCGATCGAATGCGAGGTCCTCGACCTCGGCGAGCGTTCTCGATCGCAGCATGTCGTAGAGGGAGGGATAGATGTCGCCCTGGATCGCCGTCCAGGTCGAAAGATAGGGCGACTTGCGATAGTCGAAAGCGCCGTGGATGTTGGACTTGTCCGCGAAATTCCAGGTGCCGGTCAGAACTGCGGCGTTCAACGCATTGTAGTGAACATCATAGTCGAGATTTGCGAAGACGGACTTGACGCTGTCGTTGTAGCGAACCTCGGCGCCGACCGCCTGTCGGTCGAGAATGTCCCGGTCGCGCTGCTCGATGGCGAAGAGCGTCGCATCGAGACCGTCCGCGATGCCGAAATCGACGCTCGCGCCGTAGAACAACCGTTCGTCTTCGAATGGGGCGTCGCGACGGCGGTAGACGGGCGATCCGACGACGCCGTTCAGCCGAACGGCGGGGGCGGCATCGTAGCTGAGGAGCGCCCCGTCGAAGCGGCCAAGCACGCCGCCCGTGTTGCGTGTCTGGCGTCCGATGCGCAGTTCGGTGCCCCAGTCTCTGACGGACGTGTTCAAGAACAGCGCCGCGACGCCGAGGATGTCGTCGCCGTTCTCGTCAAACTCGTGCTCCTCTGTCCCCGAAAAGCGCAGTTTCGATTTAACGCCATCACCGCTCCACGTCGCGATGGCGTCGAGGCTGGTCAGAAGTTCGTTCTGATGGACGTCGTGAAGATCGAGATCCTCGTTGACGGAGCGCGGCAGGCTCGGGTCGCGCAACGTGCGGAAGCTGTCGTCGCGGACGTAGAACTGCGAGACGCTGCCGGAGAGTGTCCAGGTTTGCGCCCCGTCGTTGCCGCGCTGCTCGCTGCTCCGCGCCGTCTTCAATTTGGGAACGCTCGTTTCGCCGACGGCCGTTTCAATTCCGGCCAGTCTCTGGCGCACGCGATCCGCCGATTCTCCGGTCGGATAGCGGACGAGATAGTCCTGATATTCGGCGCGGGCTGCGGCCAGGTTTTTGCTACGCTGGTGCGCCAAGCCGAGATATTCCTGGGCGTCCGCGGAGCTCGGCGTTTCCGGCAGGCGGAGGATATTCGAAAACTTCTCTACGGCCTCTTTGAATTTTTCCTTCTTGAGTGCTGCGCGTCCTTCGTCCAGCCATGCGGCCGCATTGCGGTTCTGCTCGTCACTGGCAGTGCCGCTGATAGAGCGCCGCGCGCTGGCGAGTGCCGGAGGTGCCGCATCGGAAGGTGTCGTCACGGATGGACTGACGGTAGCGGCCCATCCGCCTGCAGTTCCATTTCGGACGAAGTTCTTGCTGCACTTGCCTCCGCCCTTCGATCCCAGCAGCTCGACGACGATGCTCTGGAAGTCGTCTCCCTGCGACACGCGATATCGGGCCGGCTCGTCGAACAGTAAGGTCAGCACCGGACCGGCGGAGCTCAAGACCTCGAAGTCGATCGCGCGCAGGCGACCGAAGCGGGTTTCGGGAACGCGGAGCGATTCACGCCGCGTCAGGACCTCGCGAGAGGCTTCCGCGGGATCGATCGGCCGGACCGAAATGCGCAGTTCGCGTCCGGTCGAGGCAGGAAAGTGACTGACGTAACGCACGCGCACATTGAACGAAATACTGATGGCCGTGCAGCTCTTCTGGTTGAAGACCTGAACGCCCTGCAGCAGCCGGTCCGTCGCCGGCTCGGCGAGCACGATGTCGGATACCACGGCTGTCGCCAGCATGAGCAGGATTGCAATTGCAAGAGTCAATGTTTGCCAGCGGCTCATCGTCAATCCCAACTCCTGGTCGATTTGTGGCAGCTCTCGCAGGGCGCGCTCGTCCGCGGATGATCGTTCGGCTTGCCTTCCGCGAACGTGCCGTTGTGGCAGTTCGCGCATCCGCTCACGATGCCGGTGTGGTTCATGCTCGCGCCCGAGAATGTGGACGTGCTGCGATGGCATGTTTCGCAAGTCTGCGAGGTCGGCAGATGGCCGTTGGGCTTGCCGGGTGCGGTCGATCCGTTGTGGCAGGAGGCGCAGCCGGACGTGATGCCGGCATGCGAGAATTTGGCGCCGGAGAACGTGCTGGTGCTCTTGTGGCAGCTCTCGCAGGGTGCCGTCGTTGCGACGTGGCCGTTCGGCTTTCCGGGCGCGCTCGATCCGTTGTGGCAGGAGGCGCATCCGGACGTGATGCCGGCATGCGAGAACGATGCGCCGGAGAATGTCGTCGTAGTCTTGTGGCAGCTTTCGCAGGGCGCGGTTGTCGCGATGTGATTGGCAGATTTGCCCGTGGCCGTCGAACCGTTGTGACAGGAGGCGCAGCCGGACGTGATGCCGGCATGCGAGAAGGACGCGCCGGAGAATGTCGTCGTAGTCTTGTGGCAGCTTTCGCAGGGCGCGGTTGTCGCGATGTGATTGGCAGATTTGCCCGTGGCCGTCGAACCGTTGTGACAGGAGGCGCAGCCGGACGTAATTCCAGCATGATCGAAGCGCGCGGTTGCGAATGTCGTCGTGTTCGTATGGCACGTCTCGCAGGGCGCCGTCGTTGCGATATGGCCGTTGTGCTTGCCCTGCGCGTGCGACCCGTTGTGACAGGAGACGCATGCGCCCTTCGCCTCGCGGTGATCGTATCGTGTCTTGTCCCAACCCGAGATCGAGTGACACGATGCGCAGGCGTTCGATGTCGGGGGATGGCCAGCGGATTTTCCGCTGGCGGTTGTGCCGTCGTGACAGGCGGCGCACATGCGTGGGGTTCCCGAGAATCGTCCGCCGGTGTGGCATGCGGCGCATTCGACGCCGGAATGCATGCCATTCAGAGGGAATCCGGTGCGCGTATGATCGAAGCCGGATGTGCTCTGTTGTGCCGATACGGGCGGCGACACGATCGCAATAGCGGCCAAGACCAGCAGCAGCGAGACGATTTTTCTCGTAGCGTGCATCACTCCACCCGGTGTCGTCGGCACCGGTGCCGGGTCTTTCGCCCGGCAATCGGCGCGCGGCCTGGTCGCGCCGGACAGGTCGCCCTGCCAGCGCGTCGAACGTCGTGACGTGATCCCCCTTTTCGTTTCCCCCAAAGGACGCACGAGCGTCCTCGCGGCGCGTGGCCGAACCCAGCGACAACGTCGCCGCGAATAGCGCTATTCCTGAGCTAGATCAGTGTTCTCAAATGCATTTTGAACACATCAGAACGTTCACAAGTCACGGTGCTCGTGAGGATGCTCGGAACGAATCCGTCGAGTGGCACTTGTCGCACGCGCGTCCGAACGATCCGCGATGCGCGTCGTCCGATGCGTGACATCCGAAGCAGGACGTTGGTGCGGTCGCTTTGGCGGTGCCGTTGGGCTTGTGACAGCCGTCACAGGTGATGGCTCGGTGCGTGCCCGTCAGCGGGAATGATGTTTCGCGATCATGATCGAAGCGCCACAAAGTCCAACCGTTGGGATTGTGGCAGCGCTTGCAGTCCGGGCCGAGCGCACCCTGATGGTGCTTGTCATCGTGACACGCCGAACAATTCATCGGCGTTCCGCGGAAAGCCGTGCTGCGATGGCATTCTTCACAGGGCACGACGGCGTGGAGGCCGATCAGGGGGAAGCGGCTCAGTTCGTGGTCGAATGCAACTTTCTGCTGCCAGGCCGTCTCGTTGTGACATGTCTGGCATTTCGTGCCGAGCGCACCCTTATGAGGGTCCTGCTCCTTGTGACAGGAAATGCAGGTCGTCGCGAGCTTGTCCTCGAAGGCATTCGAACGGTGACAGCTTGTGCAGGCCGCTGCTTCGTGCGCGCCGTTCAATGGAAATTTCGTATTCTTGTCGTGATCGAAGCGGATCGTCTTCCATTTCGACGGTGCGTGACATTTCTCGCACTTGGCCCCGAAGCGGCCCGCGTGAACGTCTTGAATCTTGTGGCAATCGACGCAGGCATGCGGCAGCGGCTTATATCGCTCGCCGGCGTGACAAGCGGCGCAGGCGACTTTCGCGTGCGCGCCTTCGAGCGGGAACGCGGTCTTCGTGTGGTCGAAGGCTTTGGGTTTTCGCCAGTCCTCCTCGCGATGGCACGATGCGCAGTCGGTCCCAAGATTTCCGCGATGCGCATCGTCGCTCTTGTGGCAGTCCACGCATTTGCCCGGTGCAGCTCGAAACGGCTTCCCGGAGGCATGGCAGTTCGCGCAGGGCACCGACTTGTGCGCGCCTGCGAGTTCGAAATCCGTGAACGCGTGGTTGAAGGTGGCCTCGTCGAACGGAACGATATCAGCGCCGCGTCCTTTATGATCGGTGTGGCACGTCTTGCACTCGGTCGTGGCGATCTCGGGTCTCTTGCCGTGAAAGCCGCGTTTTCCCGCGATGTCGGAGGCGACGTCCTTATGGCAGTCGAGGCACAGGCGCCTTTGGCTCGATTTCGAGAACGGCTCGTGGCAGGTCTCGCACTTCTGCTCGAACTTGGCATGAGGGGTGACGACCTCGCCGGGGAGGATCAGCTTCTCGAACAGGCTTTGAGCCTGCAATTCCGTCATCGCGGTCAAGGCGACGACGATGAACGAGACGAGGATGGCGACGGTACGCGTTCGGATCGGTATCACGATCAGTATCGGTGAACGGCGATGATATGGATGACGACCGTCAGTGCGAGCATCACGAAGAGCGGAAGGTGCAGATGATGCCAGAGCGAGAACAAGCGGTCGAAGACGGCGAGACGTTCGGCCTTTCGAACCGCTGCGAAGAAAAGCCTCAGCCTCTGATCAATCTCTTTCACGTAGGCGCGCCGCTGACGGTGCGGAACGTTGCGCCAGGCAGGTGATGCTCTTATCGCGCGTTCGATTTCGTGCACGGCCTTCGACCGGGTCCAAGCAGCGCGTGGCCCCGATGTCAACGCGGCCAACAGCCCGGAGCCGGCGGACGCGCGCGCCGCGTGTTCCTCGAGGCTTTTCAGCAAATCCGGCAGGCCCGCGATTTCATGGCCCAACGACGATTTCAGCGCGCCGATGTCGGCCAGGATGTCCCGCAATTCGGCGTGACGACCGTAAAGTCCCTTGTGGACCTTGGCGTAAAGGTAGCGCCCGACAATTCCCGACGCGACGACGATCAGCATCGTGAAGAGCGCAAGGCGGCTGTTCAAAGACCCGAGTTTGAAGTTCGTGTGCAGGACCACGAACGTCGGCCCGACGATGCCAAGCACCATGTGTATTCGGAACCAAAGGGAGACGCGGCCGAGCCTGCTCATGAAGGCCAGGCGTTTGCGGAATGGATAGGCGACGAGCACCAGCATGATGACGGCGCCGATGATGCCGAACCAGTAGCCGAGGCCGGTTTCCGCGGTCAGATGCCCTTCGTCGCGTTGAAGCCAGGCTGTTGCGATGATCGCGATGATCGCCGACGCAAATGCGATCGGACCAAGCTGCAGAAGTGGTCGCGTCAGATAGTGATTGAAGTGCGCGCGCCAGTCGACATGCTGCGATTGCCGCCTCTGTCGCGCGGGCTTTCCGGCGGCGTCAGCCATTCTGGCAGCGGCAAACTGTGATTGTGTCGGCACGTATTCCCCATTTCAGAACTGCGGCCGACATCTCGCACATAATGCGCAGATCGCGTCGGCGGATCGCGTTTCAGAGGCATGGGGTATGGCTCGAACGACGACACTCTTCTGGTCGATCGAAGGTGGCGCAATTGAGACGCGCGGTGATTGCGCGACAGAGCGACATGAGACTGATCGAGATCAGGAATAGATGGTTGGGCCGCGCGTTGTCGGCGCGGGTATGGAGCGTTCGGAACACGTCGAGCCGCAAAGAAGGCGCGTCCTTCTGGTGTCGCGCCTTGTGTGCTGGAGGTTCGAATATGAGTGATCGTGAGTTCGTGCTGATTGTGGCCGCGTGCTTGACGTTGGTCACGTCGATACTGTTTGCCGTCCGTATTGCGGGCCCGCGCGGCGCGCATGTGGTCGCCCGTGCACTCGACGGCTGGCTCGGACTGCCCGACTTCCGCGCCGCAATTGTGTTGACGATGCTCGCTGCCGTCTCTGGATACGCGTTGGCGAAGCCCAATCAATCCGGCGATGAAGCAACCCGGGTAATGGCAGGTCAGTCGTCCGAAACGATTCGCGGGGGCAGTCCGACTGCGACGTTGGACGTGGATTCGACGTCGCTCGATGCGCTCAAGGCCTATGCGGACGGGCTTCCGAATCTCGATTCGACCACTCCGGCATGGACGTCGAACGCGAAGGCGCCTGCCACGAAGGATCTGCCGGACGTCGACACGATGATCGAGCGACTCGCACGGCGCCTCGAAGCGGACAAGACAGACAAGGACGGCTGGAAGATGCTCGGCTGGTCGTACTTCAATACCGAGCGGTATTCCGACGCTGTGAAAGCCTATGAGACGGCGCTCAATCTCGATCCAGCGAGTGCCGAGTTGAGGATCGCACTCGACGAAGCGCGTCGCCGGGCCTCGTCGTCCGGATCGGCTGCGTCCGTCGCGTCGACGAAGAAATGATCGCGCGCGATGCCGATCGATCCCGTCCTTGCGTTCTACCTCGCCCCGCTCGTGGCGATCTGGACCTATTACGCTGTTTCGCGGAAGCGCGACGAACGGCGTGCCCGCGCACAGCATGACGAGGCCGTCAAATCGGGGCTCGATCAGCCGGCCTCACTGCACCCCGTTATCGATCCTGCGAAATGCATCGGATGCAAGGCCTGCGTCAACGCCTGCCCGGAGGGTGAAATTCTGGGGCTCATCGGCAACAAGGCCCGCTTGCTCGAGCCGGCCAATTGCATCGGACATGGCGCCTGCAAGGCAGCCTGTCCAGCCGGCGCGATCACTCTGGTTTTCGGCACGGAAACCAGGGGGGTCGATCTTCCCGTTGTCAGTCCAAACTTCGAAACGAACGTTCCGGGCCTTTTCATCGCGGGAGAGCTCGGCGGAATGGGGCTCATTCGCAACGCAGTCGAACAGGGCCGGCAAGCGATCGAAGAGATCGCGAGGCGTCGGCGCGCATCATCACAAGGAGTGCTCGACGTGCTCATCGTCGGTGCCGGGCCAGCCGGACTGTCGGCCAGCCTCGGCGCGCTCGAGCGGGGGCTGCGCTTCGTCACCATCGAGCAGGACAGCCTTGGCGGGACGATCGCGCACTATCCGCGCGGCAAAGTCGTGATGACGGCGCCTGTGAAACTGCCAATGATTGGAGCGATGTCGTTCCGTGAGGTCAGCAAGGAAGCACTGATGACATTCTGGTCGGATGTCATTGCAGAGACCGGACTCGCGGTTCAGTTCCAGGAGCGCGTGGAGGCGATCCAGGCGACTGCGGGAGGTTTCGTAGTCCGTACGACGCGAACGACGTACGCCACATGCAGCGTTCTACTCGCCATTGGTCGTCGCGGGACGCCGCGTCGCCTCGGAGTACCCGGCGAAGAACAACCAAAAGTCGTCTATCGGATGGTCGATCCGGAGCAATTCCGGGGGCAGCACGTTCTGGTCGTCGGGGGAGGGGATAGCGCACTCGAGGCGGCGGCCAGTGTCGCGGATGAGCCCGGAACGCAGGTCACACTTTCGTACCGTAGCGCGGCGTTCGCTCGCGCAAAGACGAAGAACCGGGATCGGGTGGAAGCCGCGCGCACGAGCGGTCGGCTGCGGGTCGTGCTGTCCTCCGAGGTGGTCTCCATCGAACCGGATCGCGTCGTGCTCAAATCCGATGATCAGACATTCGAGCTTCAGAACGACGCGGTCATCGTCTGTGCAGGCGGCATTCTACCGACCGACTTCCTCAAGAGTTGTGGCATCGAGATCGAGACGAAATATGGAACGGCATAAACATTTCGGATCGGCGCGAACGGTCGTTGTCGTCTTCTTCATGTGCTTGCATGGGCACTCACCAGCCTTCTCGGCTTCGGATGCGCCGAGCGAGGCGAAACAGCTCTTGCGATCGGGCGACTACATGGCTGCTGCGCGGGTTCTGGCGGCGGATGCTAACGCGGGTGACGCCGAGAGCCAGTATCAGCTCGCGTCTCTCTACCGCTCGGGCCGCGGGGTTGGGCAGGATGATGCGAAAGCCTTCAAGTGGATGCGTAGCGCGGCCGAGCGGGGACACGAGAAGGCAGCGTTCATGCTGGCCCGCATGCATCTATCGGGGCGGGGCACGAAGGTCGATCGCGATCTCGGCGTCCGGTGGCTGCAGACGGCTGCTGCCAAAGGTCATGATGGTGCCATTCGGGAACTCGTTGCTCTCGGCCGGAACTCAGATGGTAAGGTCGCTGAGGTCAAAGGCCGTCGGGAAGCAAAGCCCGATCGGCCGCCAGAGGATCGCGCCGAGGCGGAGAGAACGGCCCGCGTCGCTGCTCTGACAGACGCGAAAGTCGCAGGCCGGCCGGCGTTGGTCGAAGCCGCGCACCGAGGTCAGTTGGACGCCGTCAAACTGGCGATTGCCGCTGGCGCGGACGTCGATGGCCGCGACAGCGATGGCCGCACTGGGCTGATGCTGGCCGCGGCTGCGGGGCATAGCGCGGTCGTCGAACTCCTGTTGAACCATAGCGCGAAGGCCGATCTTGTGGATGCGGATGGGAATTCCGCGCTGATGCAGGCGATCGAGAATTCCAGGACGGACGTCGTTACCCGCCTGCTCGCGCGATCTGCATCCCTCATCATACGCAACAAAGCGCAGCTTCGCGCAATGGACTTGGCGCTCGATCGCTGTCTCGGGAATGAAATCCGCATGTTGCTTTCCGCCGGAGATCGACTGCCGGAGCGACGCGGCGACGGCATGACGGCGATCATGCGTTCTGCCGAACGCTGCAACGGCGACGTCCTGTCTCTCGTCGTCAAGTCCTCGGGCGAGGTCGATGCGGTCGATCAGAATGGCCGTTCGGCGCTCTGGCACGCTGCCAACGCTTCGAATGTCGAAACCGTCGAGGTTCTCCGAGGGTTGGGCGCAGATGCCCTGCGCGCCGACAAGAACGGGGAGACGTCGCTGATGCGTGCCATGGTGCGCGGAACTTCGGCGTCAGGCCGCGCCTTGCTTCAGGCGGCGTTGGCGAACGGTGGCGACATCGATCGCCAGAGTGCAGCCGGGAACACGGCCCTCATTCTCGCTGCGGGAAGCGGAAGCTCCGATCTCGTCGCAGATCTGATCAAGGCCGGGGCCGCGACCGACATTCGCAATGCGCTCGGTGACACGGCGCTCATCGTCGCGGCGCGCGAGGGCCATTCGGGCGTCGTCAGGGCGTTGATCGCGGCAGGGGCTGACGCGGGCCTGCGCAACAAGATGCGAGAAACCGCTCATGATGTCGCGGTCGCTTCGGGTCACGAGACCGTCGCAAACCTTTTCAACTGACGCCATCGGGCCCGTCGCGATCATTTGCGATGTGGCTGATCGCGTCCAATCCGCACATGCCGATAGATCGTGGCCGACGGATCGTGGCCGCGTGGCAGTGTCGTCGTCCCAGCATGGCAGGCCTGCCGAACTTGCGGGTTGAATATCGGGCCGGCGCTGCGAACCTACAGGCACATCTTCGCAAGGTCTTTCTGCCATCGTCTCGGCCATTTCCGAGGCCTTGGTGCCTGTCGCAAACTCGGTGCGGTTCGAGGCGGACAATAGATTGTGTGACCGGGTCAGCACGACTTGGGCAAAGCATGGGGCCATAGTGACTGCACGCAATCTCGAAAAGATGCTTTCACCGAACTCGCTCGTTCTCGTCGGGGCGAGTTCTGCGCCGTCGTCTGTCGGCTTCAAGATCGCACAGAATTTGCTCGACGGCGGTTTCGAAGGGCCGCTGAGGCTCGTCAATCCCAAGTACGACGAACTCCTCGGACGGCCATGCTTCCGCAGCATTTCATCGCTCCCAGAGGTGCCTGATCTCGCCGTCGTCGCGGTGCCGCCGGACGCCGTTCCTGGCGTCATCGACGAGCTTGCGGCACATGGCACCAAGGCTGCCGTGGTCATTACCGCCAACCTCGGCAACGGAAGGCAGGCCATGCTGGATGCCGCGAGGCCGCAGTGTCTGCGCTTGCTCGGTCCGAATTGTCTCGGGCTCATGCTGCCGCCGATCGGTGTCAATGCCACGTTCGCCCATCGGGCGGCGTCGGCGGGCGGGCTCGCATTCGTCTCCCAGTCCGGCGCGCTGATGACGACAGTCATCGACTGGTCCCTGTCGCGCAGCATCGGCTTCTCGCATATGATCTCCGTCGGCGAGATGGCGGACATCGATTTCGGGGACCTACTCGACCATCTCGCGGGTGATCCGCAGTGCCGCGCCGTGCTCATGTACATTGAGGCAGTGACGGACGCGCGCAAGTTCGTATCCGCGGCGCGGCGCGCTGCACGCGTCAAGCCGGTCATCGTCGTCAAGAGCGGACGGCACGACGGTGGCGCGAAGGCCGCGTTCTCCCATACCGGCGCGCTTGCCGGGTTCGACGCCGCCTACGACGCGGCGTTTCGCAGGACGGGCGTTCTCAGAGTGAAAACGCTGGATGAGCTGTTCGCGGCGGCCGAGATGCTGTCGCACGCGCCACGTCTGGCCGGGGATCGCCTCGCCATTCTCAGCAATGGCGGCGGTGCCGGTGTGATGGCGTCGGACGAGCTTCAGGACGCCGAGGGCGAGCTTGCGGCGCTTGGACCCGAAACGGTCGCGCGTCTCAATCCGGCTCTTCCGGCGGGGTGGTCGCATGCCAATCCCGTGGACATCATCGGAGATGCCAACGCGGATCGTTTCGCCCGTGCCCTCGATGTCCTACTGGACGATGAGCAGTCCGATGCCGTGTTTGTCGTTGCGTGTCCGACCGCGATGCTCGAATCGGAGGCCGCCGCTCAGGCTGTTGTGACGACATGCCATTCGAAACCGCAGAAGCCCGTTCTCACTGCATGGCTCGGCGGGGATGGACAACGGGCGGCCCTCGATCTCTTCGAAAGCGCTCGCATTCCGAGTTTCCAGTCGATCGCCGAAGGCATCACGGGCTTCATGCAGCTCGTGCGGCACCGGCGCGCCCAAGCGGAGCTGATGCGCGCGCCGCCTGCCGACCGACTGCGGGCCCCCAATCGCCAGCGTGTCGCGGATCTGATCGCATCGGCGTTGAAGGATCAGCGCACACGCCTCAATGCCATCGAAGCGGCTGATGTGCTCGACGCCTACGAGATCCCGGTTCTCAAGCCGAGGCTCGTGGAGAGCATCGACGACCTTGCTGACGTTGCCGACCGCCTTCTCGCAGAACACGCCGCGTGCGTTCTGAAGGTCGTTTCACCGCAGATCACGCACAAGACGGACGTCGGTGGTGTTCGGCTCGGCCTCGATACGGCCATGGCCGTCGTCGAGGCGGCACATGGGATGGCCGCACGGGTCGCGAAGGAACGGCCCGATGCCACGCTGAGCGGATTTACGCTGGAGCCCATGATCGTGCGGCCGAAGGCGTTCGAGACCATCGTCGGCGTCACGCTCGATCCGACATTCGGGCCGATGGTTCTGTTCGGCGCTGGAGGCACGGCGGTCGAGATTTTGAACGACCGAGCGCTCGGCTTGCCGCCACTCGATGCCATCCTTGCGCGGCAGATGATCGACGAGACGCGGATCGCCAAGCTGTTGTCGGGCTATCGAGGGCAGGCACGGGCGAAAATCGAGTGCATCGTCGATGTTCTCGTCTCCGTCAGCGAACTCGTGATCCACCATCCGGAGATCGCCGAACTCGACATCAACCCGCTGCTCGTGGATGCGGACGGCGCAATCGCGATCGATGCGCGCATTCGGATTGCCGATCAGACGATCGCTCCGCGCCAGCCGCTGGCGATCCGGCCCTATCCCACGAACTGGGAACGTGCGGTCGGCTTCGAGGACATGGGCACGCTGCTCATCCGGCCCGTCCGTCCGGAAGACGGTCCGATGTACGAGACGTTTTTTGGCAAGCTCGAGCCGGAAGACATCCGCCTTCGGTTTTTCAGCTCGCGGCGGACGTTCACGCGTGAATTCGTGGCGGGTCTGACGCAGATCGACTATGCGCGCGAAATGGCCTTCGCGGCGATTTCGGCCAATGGCCAGGAGCTATTGGGTGAAGCGCGTCTCATCCTGTCGAGCGACAGGGACAAGGGTGAATTCGGCGTGCTGGTCAGGAGCGATCTGCACGGGCGCGGGCTTGGCGGGCACCTGATGCGCATCCTGATCGATTATGCGCGCGGGGAGCGCGTCCGCAGCATCTCGGGGATCGTGCTGTCGCAGAACTCGACTATGCTCCGGATGGCGAGCGAACTGGGGTTCACGTCGCGTTTCGTTTCCGAAGACCCGACGGCCACCGAGATCGAACTGGCGCTTGGATGAACTGGCGCTCGCATCGTGCCTGCCCCCGCACCAACTACGCCCGATCGGAAATCATCAGAAGGAACGGCATGTCCGGCTCGTTCCGGTCGGGGATCAGCGCGCCCATGGCCGTCACGATGCCGCGATCGCGGTTCTTGAGGGCGCCATTGACCTCCCAGTCGACCATGCTTTCGAGAATTTTCGGCCCGATCGCCTCGAAGAAGACCGTGACGACCTCGTCGGCGGTTCGCTTCATGAGGTCCTCGGGCCCCTCGAACCGGTAGCTTCCTTCGCCGCCGGTCGCCGCATCCATCATCCGCGCGTAGTACGTTCTCATATACTGGTCCGCCAAATTTGAAATTTGGCGGACCATCGGCGAGGGACATGACAGAGCGATGACGGTCCGGCGCGAGGGTCGGAATCGGGGGCCAAACGCAGCGCGGGCGGCGCTCAAGGACCGCCTTGGCCCGTGAACACCGCCCGCCCGTTCCGGATTGCCTCTAGGCCCCATTCAAGGACATCGAGGCCGTCGAGGGGCATCAGGCGAAATACTGTCCGCCGTTCGCCGTGATCGTCGAGCCAGTGATGAAGCCGGCATCATCAGAGGCGAGGAACACCACGCAGCGCGCGATCTCGGAAGGCTCGCCGAGGCGGCCGACGGGGATCTGCGGGAGGATGGATTTCTCGAGCACGGCGGGGTCGATGGCGCGCACCATCTCCGTCGCGATGTAGCCGGGGCAGATCACATTGACGGTGATGCCGGCGCGCGCGCCTTCCTGCGCCAGCGCTTTCGTGAATCCGATGTCACCGGCTTTCGACGCGGAGTAGTTCACCTGGCCCATCTGGCCCTTCTGACCGTTGATCGACGAGATGTTGATCACGCGGCCGAACTTGCGGGCGCGCATGCCTTCCCAGACCTGCCGCGTGCAATTGAAGAGGCCATTGAGGTTCGTGCCGATGACCTTGTCCCACTGTTCGCGGGTCATCTTGTGGAACATGCCGTCCCACGTGATCCCGGCGTTGTTGACGAGCACGTCGACGGGGCCGACGTCCTTCTCGACCTGTGCGATCGACTTCGCGCATGCGTCATAGTCCGAGACGTCGAACTTGTAGACCGGGATGCCGGTTTCGACCTGGAACTGCTGGGCGGCGGCGTCGTTGCCGGCGTAGCTCGCGGCCACGCGATATCCGGCGCTCTTCAATGCAATCGAAATCGCGTGGCCAATGCCGCGCGTGCCGCCGGTGACGAGGGCAACTCGTGCCATGTTCGTTTTCTCCCCTGGTGCGTTCTTTTGACGGATCGTTGATTCAATTTAGCGTGTTACGGCCATTCCCTCTCCCCATCGAAGAGGATGGGGAGAGGTGGCAGGTTCAGTCGCGTGCGACGCACATGGCGACGCCCATGCCGCCGCCGATGCACAGCGTGACGAGGCCCTTCTTCGCGTCGCGACGCTGCATTTCGTGCAGAAGCGTCGTCAGAACGCGCGCACCGGACGCGCCGATCGGGTGGCCGATGGCGATGGCGCCGCCGTTCACGTTGACCTTGTCCGTGTCCCAGCCGAGACCCTTGTTCACCGAGATGGCCTGAGCGGCGAACGCCTCGTTCGCTTCGATGAGATCGAGGTCCTGGACCGTCCAGCCGGCCTTTTCGAGCGCCTTCTTCGAAGCCGGGATCGGTCCCGTGCCCATGATCGAGGGATCGACGCCAGCGGTTGCCCACGACACGATGCGCGCGAGCGGCTTGATGCCTCGCTTCTTGGCTTCCGCGGCCGTCATGAGCACGACGGCGGCGGCGCCGTCGTTGATGCCAGACGCATTGGCAGCCGTGACGGTCCCTTCCTTCGGATCGAACGCGGGGCGGAGCTTGGCGATGCTGTCGATCGTTACGCCGTCCTTGATGTATTCGTCGGTGTCGACGACGGTCTCGCCCTTCTTGGTCTTGATCGTGACCGGTGCGATCTCATCCTTGAACTTGCCGGCTTTGCGCGCCGCCTCGGCCTTGTTCTGCGAAGCGACCGCGAACTTGTCCTGATCCTCGCGGGTGATCTGCCACTGGCGGGCGACATTCTCGGCGGTCGTGCCCATGTGATAATTGTTGAAGGCGTCCCAGAGTCCGTCCTTGACCATGGTGTCGACGAACTTCACGTCGCCCATCTTGGTGCCATCGCGCATGTGCGAGGCGTGCATGGACTGGCTCATGCTCTCCTGGCCGCCGGCGACGACGATCGATGCCGAGCCCGACTGGATCTGCTGCATGCCGAGGCAGACGGCGCGCAGGCCCGAGCCGCAAATCTGGTTGATGCTCCAGGCCGGGGCATCGACGGGAACACCGGCCGCGACCGAAGCCTGACGTGCCGGGCCCTGTCCCTGGCCGGCGGTCAGAACCTGGCCGAGGATCACTTCGGACACGTCGCCGGGCTGGACCTTCGCGCGCTCGAGTGCCGCCTTGATCGCGACCTTTCCGAGTTCATGAGCCGGGAGGGAGCCGAGCGTGCCGTTGAACGAACCAACCGGGGTTCTGGCGGCGCTGGCGATCACGATCGTGTCGGTATCCTGGCTCATAGGTCGGGTCTCCTCCGGGGGCAGATGCGGACGCTGTTCAGAGCGGTGGCTGGGTGATTTGACGGGGGTGCCACACGCCGTGTTGTCGAAACGACCGCGCACCCGAGGAAACTCATAGCGACGGGAATGAACGACTGCAATTGACCCAACGGGTGGCATCTCACGACCCACCGGGTGGCAAATCAGCCCAAAATGCATGCAGGAGGTGCTGGTATCGGCTCAAAACAGTGTGTTACCATGACGCAGTGCGAAAACTCGAGAAGCGGGTGCCGGGTCAGATGTTGAACAAGCCAGACGCGACTTCGGAAAAGCGCGAAGCCGTCGTCATCAAGAAGTATGCGAACCGACGTCTCTACAATACCGAGACGAGCACGTATGTGACGCTGGAAGACCTCGCCCAGATGGTTCGGGGCGACAAGGATTTCGTGGTCTACGATGCAAAGACCGGCGACGACCTGACCCACGCCGTTCTGACGCAGATCATCGTGGAGCAGGAAAGCCGCGCGGACGGCAACAATCTTCTGCCGACGCCGTTTCTGCGCCAGCTCATCCGCTTCTACGATCACCAGATCGGCCGCATGGTGCCGAGCTACCTGCAGTTCAGTCTCGAAAATCTCGTGAAGGAGCAGGAGCGCATCCGGACGCAATTTGCCGCGTCGTTCACAAATCCCGCGGCCGCTTTCGAATTCTACCAGGAGCAGGCCCGCAAGAACATGCAGATGTTCGAGCAGGCGATGGCCATGTGGACGTCGTTCGGCGCTGCGGCACAGCAAGGTGGCGCCAAGGCACCGGGTGCTGAAGGCGAGGCGGCCAAGCCGCAGGACGAGGGTGAATCGAAATCCGAGCTTGCCGATCTCAAGGCGCAGCTCGAATCGATGCAGCGGAGCATCGAGCGCCTATCAAAGGACAGGACCTGAATCATTCGTCGTTTGCGGTGATTGGGACGTCGTGCGGGCGGGCGCGAAATCGAGCAACCGTCTGCGCGTCGGCAGCAGCCGTGAGGCCTCGGAAATTCAGGATTGCCGATCGAGCACCGCCGGATCGATCGGCACGCCGTAATAGTAGCCCTGCAGATAGTCGATCCCGGCGTCCGTGAGGATGCGCACGGATTCTTCATCGCCCACCCATTCGGCGACCGTCTCGAGATCGAAGGACCGGGCCAGATCGACCATGGTCTTGATGAAGATCTGATCGCTCTGGTCGGCGGCCAGGTCCTTCACGAATGCGCCGTCGATCTTGACCATGTCGACCTTCAACGCCTTCAGGTTCTTGAACGAGGTGTAGCCGGCCCCGAAGTCGTCGATCGCGATGCGGCAGCCAAGTTCACGCAAGGTGTCGACGAACGCCTTGGTCTGGTCGAGATCGTGGATGGCCGTCGTCTCTGTGATCTCGACGATCATCCGGCGCGTCATGCCGGGCTCTTTGGCGGTGCTCGAAATCAGCGTTTCCAGCCAGTCTGGGTCGGTCGCCGTGAGGCTCGAGACGTTGATCGAGAGCACGATCTCGGGATGACGCTTCAACAGCCGGATCGACAACTCGAGTGTCCGGCGATCGATGAGGCGGGCGAGGCCCAGCTGTTCCGCGATCGGGATGAACTCGCCGGCGGAAACGACGCGGCCATCGGGCATCTCCATGCGGAGCAGACATTCGTAGATGGCCGGCTTTCCAGTCGCGGTCGCGACCATTGGCTGTAGCACCAGACGCATCCGGTCGGCGTTCAGCGCCGACATGACGTCGTCGGCGACGGTCAGGCTGCGCAAGCGCTGGCTCTCGCGGCCGAGGCTCGCCTCGTAGGCGACGAAGCTATCGGTCCGGCGCAACTTGGCGCGGTCGAGGGCCTGCAGGGCGCATCCGACGGCCTGATGGACATTGCCGGCCTGCTCGGGGATGACGACGCCGCCGATCGAAATGGTCGCCGAAAGCTGCGCGTTGCCGACATCGATTTTCAGATCCCGGACGGCGCGCATGAACCGTTCGGCGGCGATGCGCAAGGCACCCGCGCCGCAGTCGTTCAAGATGATGCCGAATTTGGTCGCGGAATAGCGGCCGACGCTGTCGCCCGAGCGCAGCTTGTCCTTGATGGCGCGCGCGATGGCGCGGATCGTTTCGTCGCCGGCATGGAAACCGAACGTTTCGTTCGTCACCGCCAGATTGTTGATCGACACCATCATGAAGGCGGCTGGCGCCTTCGAGCGTGTGGTGCGTGAGATGACGGCCGTCAGGGCGTCGGTCAGGCGCGAGCGGCTGAGCTGGCCGGTCAGTTCGTCATGATCGTTGCGGTAGAGGAGGCGCTGCTCCTCGAGATACCGGTCCGAGACGATGCGCAGAACACCCCGCACGTGCTTCGGCGCGCCGGTGGCGTCGGGCCACCAACGGCCGTGATCCTCGATCCAGAGCTGGACGTCGGGGCGGCGGGCGCTGTGCTGGATGCGGTACTGCGTCCGGAACGGGATGCCGTTCGCGGACTGCTCGCCTGCGCCGGCGCGGATGGCGGATTCCCGCAGCTTCGCGTGCTCGGGGGCGATCAGCAGATTGTAGAGCGCGCCGGTGGCGATCTCGGCGGGCGTCGGGACGCCAAGGACGTTTGCGGCATTGCTTTCCCAATCGATGCGATCGGTCGCGATGTCCCAGGTGTAGGCGGTCTCGGCCTCCGTCGACAGCACGCCGACGAGGTCGAAACTTTCCGAAACGGTCAAATCGTCGATCTCGGCTGCGCCCGAACCGCTCGGCGGTTCGCCGCCGGTCTCACCGGCTTTGCGCATCGAATGGGAGTAAGCCAAGGTCTCTGTCCTGCACGATCAACAGCGCTGTCCCGCGGAGATACCACGGCAACAGTGCCCGAATCGTAGAACCAAATTCCTAACAACCCTTCAAATTTGTATCGACATGTCGATACCGCGGACCCGGCCGGCGCGGAAACCGGGTCGGGCCTCGACAGATCGTCTTGTCCCGACGGAATGAAAGGCGCTGCCGGACCGGAACCGCGGTGCCGGCATCAGGCGTCGCCGCCGCCGAGCCCGATATCGCGCTTCGCGACGCGGATGCCGATCGTGAAGCCGGCGATCACGTCGATCAGGCAGGCGATCGTGATCAGGAAAAACACCGATGTGGCCGCGTCCTTGACCATCAGGAACTGCATCAAGCAGGCGATGAACACGAGCATCGAGAGTCCGTGGTCGATCATCGAGGCCGTGCCGGTATAGGTCGCCTTCACAATCTCGATGAAGAGCGTCACCATCGTTACCAGAAGCAGGAGGTCACCGATGGTCAGGACCCACGTGCCGCCGCTCATCATGGGGATGCCGGACCCGACGAGGGACGTCCCGAGGCCAATGCCGGACAGCAGAACGATATTATACAGAACGAACGGAATGATCGTCAGCGGCAGCGCGGCAAGCGACATGGAAGTCTCCCCTCGAGATCGGTCGTCATGGACCGGGGTCAGCATGCAAGCGCGCAGGCGTGCACCCCCGTCGCCTCTCTACCGGCAATCTAGCCGGGGCGCTACTATTCCCTGACGATTGTGGGTTTCCGCGGCGGCGGAAATCAGATGTCGGCCTTCGGCTCGAGGATCTGGCGGCCGCGGTACTTTCCGGTCTTCAGGTCGACGTGGTGGGGACGGCGGCGCTCGCCGGTCACCTTGTCCTCGATGTGGGTCGGGCTCGCGAGCGCGTCATGGGACTGACGCTGGCGCTTCTTCATGCGCGAGACTTTTTTCCTCGGTACGGCCATGGCACTCTCCGGTCCGTTGGGGCGAACCGCACGTCGAAGCTATTAAGCCTCTGATAAAGCGATTGTTTTGCCCGATTTAAGTGGGGTCTTCGAAGGCCTTGCCCGCGCGCGGTGTTCATTGGCGGCCGGCAGCGTTCGAGCCCGGAAGGGCGCCTTATACTGAGAAAGTCAGCCGGATGCTAGTGCGGTGGATAGGAAATCCGCTCTCGTCTGCCGGAGGTGCCCTCATTCGGCGCGATCCCGGACAATCGGTTGCCAGCCGTCATTGCTGTCAGGCTTCGCCGTCGCCGCAGGACGCCGCGCGGGCGGGAGCACGCAATTCGCGGCACTCGACGCCGCGCGCACGCGCGCCTGGATGACGCTCGCCTTTTTCGATGTGAGGCGCCCGGGATTGCCGGCGTCGCGCAACAGCGGGCTCGGCAGGACCGAGGCCAGCAGGGCGGCTTCGCGCCCGGAAAGGTCGCGGGCCGACGTTCCAAAGTGGTGGCGCGCAGCGGCTTCGGCCCCGAATACGCCGGGGCCCCACTCGGCGATGTTCAAGTAGATTTCCAGCATACGGCGCTTCGGCCAAATGAGTTCCGCCGCGAGCGTCAAGGGCAGTTCGATGGCCTTCCGAATATAGCTCCGCGAATGATTGAGGAAGAGGTTCTTCACGACCTGCATCGAAATCGTACTCGCGCCGCGCGGCAGGCCGTCACCCGCCTTCTCGATCGCTTGCTCGATGGCCTCGAAGTCGATGCCGGCGTGGCGGCAAAAGCTCCAGTCCTCGGCGATGATGACGGCGCGCACGAGTTCGGGGGAGATGTCGTCGATGTCCTTCCATTCGTGCGAGATTGCGACACCGGTCAGCCATTGCCAGGCCATGAGCGTCGATGCCGGTGGATTGACGATGCGATAGAGTAGGATCAGCATCAGGACGAGTCCGAGGTAGCCGGCGACGAGGATCAGAAGACCCTTGGCCGCACGTCTAGCGAGGCGCTTTACCGGGCCGTAGGGGTCGGGCGAAGCGGCCGGCGCTGGTTGCGAACGTCGCTCCTCCGTGCGTGGAACTTCCTCCGTGTCAGACACTGGTGCGGCGGGCCCCACTGTGTCTGACACCGCAGCGTCGGGCACCATAGAGTCTGGCACCATAGAGTCTGGCACCGAAGTGTCTGGCTGGGAGGTGTTTGACACGGTCGTTGTAGACGCCAGATCGGTTGGCGCGCCGGTGCCTGACCCCGTTGAGGTTGAAGCCGGCGTGGCAGGTGCTGGTGTGCCGGACGCTACGGAGTGTGTCGCTGATGCGATCGACGTCGCGGTGTCTGACACCGATGTACCTGACACGCCCGTGAGCAAAGCTGAGGCATCGGTCGCGACGGTGCCAGACACCATCAATGCGGGTGCTGTTGTGTCTGACACCGGCTCGTCTGGTACGGGCATCGGCGCAACCGCGGTGTCGGTCATCGCGATATCCGATGCAAACGTGCCTGACGCCTGCGTGTCTGATGCCTGCGTGTCTGACACCACAGTTGGCCGGGACGCCCCGTCGGTCCCTGAGGTGCCTGACACCAACGCAACTGGGACCAGAACGTGCCTGGTCGCCGTCATAGACGTCGCGGTGTCTGACACCGGCACCTCATACACTTCGGTGTCTGACACCGGTACGTCTGGCACCGTTGCTTCTGGCACCACTGTTGCCGCCGCCGTGTCTGGCACCCGCATTGGCCGTGCCGCTTCTTCGAACCCCGAGGTGTCAGAAACCACGATGTTGGGTGCCGCCGTATACGGCATTCCCGTGCCTGACACCGGAGCGTTCTGTTCCTTCGCCTCTGGTCCAAGGGTTTGCGTGGTTGAGGTCAGTGACGTCGCGATGCCTGACACTACTGTGCCTAACACCGCTGACTCCATGGCGGGCGTTTCCGCGGCGGGCGTCCCCAGGGCGGGCGTGTCTGACACCGGCTCCGGCGAGGCCGCGGCTGCGGGTGGTTTCGGGTTCTGTTCCGTCTCGATGATCGGAGCAGGACCGTCCTCGGGCATTGGCCGTGCGCTGGCGTCTGCCTCTGGTGCGCTCGTGTCCAGGACGGGACTGGACGATTGCGCGTTCGGATCGGCCGCGGCTCCGATCGCGGTGTCTTCTTCCGCGATGGCCGGCGTCCCCGCGATCGCGCCGGTTGCCCCCGGCGGCATCTGGCCGGGTGAGCTGGCGGCGTTCATGGCCGCCGCGCCGATCCGGGCGGCCGCCTCGCTCACCAGAGCGGCGATGCGGGCGGCTGTATCCGCGTCCTTTTCCGCCCCATCGGTCATGTCTTCGTCCGTGCTCCTCGTCATTCGTCGGGCGCTTTTTCCACCCCTCCTGCCACCGCTCACCCAAGCGTGCTAGAGCGCAATCCGCTCCGACAGAACAAGAATCGCGCTCCAATAGGTCGTTCTGGCCGGCCGTTCCGCCCTCTCCCGTGACGAGCAGCTTTACGCGATCGGATGTTCCGTCCGATCGCGATCTGCCCTCCTGTGACGAGCAGTTTCACGCGATCGGCCGTTCCGTCCGTTCGCGATCTGCCCTCTCCTGTGACGAGCAGCTTCACGCGATCGGACGTTCCGTCCGTTCGCGATCTGCCCTCCTGTGACGAGCAGCTTCACGCGATCGGATGTTCCGTCCGATCGCGATCTGCTCTAGGTGAGCGCGTCACGTGAAACAATCCCTTGGTACGCCGCCGATGCCACTCGCGCAAAGCCTCGCCCACGCCGCAGCTGTCGTCGAAGCCCGACTGGCGGAAATCCTTAATGAAGTGGGAGCGCCGGAGCGGTTGTCCGCCGCTATGGGGCACGGCGTCCTCGGCGGCGGCAAGCGGTTCCGTCCGCTGCTCGTTATTGAAAGCGCGCGGCTTTTCGGGGTGCCAGAACCCAGGGCCGTCGAGGTCGCGGCGGCGCTGGAACTCGTTCACTGCTATTCGCTCGCTCATGACGACCTTCCCTCGATGGACAACGACGCGTTGCGGCGCGGACGGCCGACGGTCTGGAAGGCCTTTGACGAGTGGACGGCGATCCTCGCCGGTGATGGCCTCTTGACGCTTGCTTTCGAGGTTCTGTCCCGGCCGGATGTGCATCCCGCTGCCGATGTGCGCGTGACGATCATCCGCGAACTGGCTGTCGCCGCGGGCCGGGCCGGGATGGTCGGCGGGCAGGCGCTAGATCTCGAAGCTGACAAGCTCGGGCGACCGGCCCAGCCGACGGCCGATCATGTCCGGCGGCTGCAAAGCATGAAAACCGGCGCTCTCATCGTATTCGCGTGCGAGGCCGGTGCGCTGCTTGGTGAAGCTTCGCTAGCCGAACGCGGTGCGCTGAAGCGCTTCGGCACGGCGCTCGGCTTCGCGTTTCAGATCGCGGACGACCTTCTGGACGCGGAAGGAGATGCGGCCGTCGTCGGCAAAGCCGTTGCGAAAGACGCCAAGGCCAATAAGGCGACGCTCGTCTCGCTCATGGGCCGCGACGCCGCGCGTGCGTCGTTGGCGGACGCCGAGGCGGAGGCGATTGAGGCGCTCGGTCTCTTCGGGGTCCGCGGCGCAACGCTGGCCGAAGCTGCGCGGTTCGTGGTCGGGCGACGGAGTTGAGGGCTGTCGACGGCTATCGGCTTCGGGATTTCGGCTGTCGCCGAGGTTCCGGGCCAAGATTGCGGCCTTCCGGGAAATTCCCGTTGATATTTCGAGCGGCAAGACGGGCGGTGTTCTCGATACGTGCACGCCGTGTTTCAAGCTGCTTGGCGCTCGCGATCCACTCCAAAATGCCGCGTCGCGACGATGGCGGGAAACTCTCGAAGTACTTTCTTGACGGTGGATGCTCGTCAAGCGCATGCGCCAAGTCATTCGGGATAACAAGTGTCTCGATGTCGTCGAGTTTCCTCCAAGCGCCGTTTGCTATCGCTGTCTCGATGGCACTGAAGCCGGCATCGGCCATGAGGCCTTCTGCTATGAGGCGTTTCACGCGCTGCTTGTTGATATTTGACCAGCCGCTCTTGGGCTTACGCGGCGAAAGCAGCAGCATCGACCGGTTTTCATCGAGCTTTGCGGGCCGGCTGTCGATCCAACCGAAACAGAGCGCTTCGTCGACGATGTCAGCATAGGGGACATGAGATCCGCGGCCCTTCTTCCAGATGACAAGCCAGATGCTCGACCGTCGAGCATGGTGCCGGGTCAGCCAGCTACGCCATTCGGCTCGCGACGTGATTTCTACCCGTTCACCTTTTCCGGCCCCTTGTCCGTCGTCGGTCTTGACCGCGACTTTGGGCGCGGTTCTTTTTTTGGCCAACTTCACACCTCGGCCCGTTCCTTCTTCCGGACGCGCTCGCCCTTCGGCAGGCCCTTGGCGTAGCGGGCGTCGATGTAGGTTTCGACGATCTCCTTGAAATCCGCGGCGATGCTCGGCCCGCGCAGCGTCATCGCCTTCTCGCCGTCAATAAAGATCGGCGCTGCCGGGCTCTCGCCGGTGCCGGGGAGCGAGATACCGATGTCGGCGTGCTTGGATTCGCCGGGGCCGTTCACGATGCAGCCCATGACGGCGAGGTTCAGGCCTTCGACGCCGGGATAGCGTGCTTTCCAGTCGGGCATCCGCTCGCGGATCATGGTCTCGACATCGCGGGCGAGTTCCTGGAACACAGTCGAAGTCGTGCGTCCGCAGCCAGGGCAGGCCGCGACCACGGGGACGAAGGCGCGGAAGCCCATCACCTGGAGCAATTCCTGGGCGGCCTTCACTTCGAGGGTGCGATCGCCGCCGGGCTCGGGCGTCAGCGAATAGCGGATCGTATCGCCGATACCGCGCTGCAGCAGGATGCCCATGGCGGCCGACGAGGCGACGAGGCCCTTCGAACCCATGCCTGCTTCCGTCAAGCCGAGGTGGAGCGCGTAGCGGCAGCGCGCGGCGAGCATCTCGTAGCAGGCGATGAGGTCCTGCACGGCCGAGACCTTCGCCGAGATGATGATGCGTTCGGCGCCGAGACCCAGTTCCTCGGCACGCGCGGCAGAAAGAAGGCCCGACTGGACCATTGCCTCGCGCATCACCTCACGCGCCGTCATCGGTGCCGATGCGCTCGCGTTCTCGTCCATCAGGTGGGTCAGCAATTCCTGATCGAGTGAGCCCCAGTTGACGCCGATACGGACGGGCTTTCGATACTTCAGCGCCATTTCGACGATCGACGAGAACTGCCGGTCGCGCTTGTCCTTGAAGCCGACGTTGCCCGGATTGATCCGGTATTTGTCGAGGGCTTCGGCGCAGGCCGGGTTTTCGGCCAAGAGCTTATGACCGATGTAATGGAAGTCGCCGACCAGGGGGATCTTCACGCCACGCTTCAGAAGCCCGTCGCGGATGTGCGGCACGGCCTTCGCGGCCTCGTCGCGATCGACCGTGATGCGCACGATCTCGGAGCCTGCGCGCGCGAGAGCCGCGACTTGGGCGATCGTCGCGGCCACGTCGGCCGTGTCGGTGTTGGTCATCGACTGGACGACGATCGGATGGCCGCCGCCGACCTTCACGCCACCGACGTCGACTGGCACCGAGATGCGCCGCTCTGACTGAAGGGTCGTTGTTCGTTCGGCGGGTGCGGTCATGGGCTCTTAACCGATCGTTCTCGAAGGATTAGTTGACGCTAGCCGATCTCGGGGCCAGTGGCCAGTCGAGGCCGGGGCCGTCATGGTTTGTGATCCCGCTGCCGTTCAACGCGCCTCGCGACCTGCAAAGGCGAGCGACGCTCCCGCAATCAGGGCCATGACCAGAACGATCGAGGGCCCGCCGGGAACGTCGGCGTTGGCGGAGAGCATGAGTCCGCCGATCACGCTCGCAACGCCGATCGCCTGGGCGAAGAGGACGAGCCGTTCGGGGGTCGATGCGAACGGCCGCGCGGCGACGATTGGGACGATCAGGAAGGCGATGGCCAACAGAACGCCGACGATCTTGATCGCGACGGCGACCGCGACGGCAAGGACCAGGACGAAAAGCGCTTTCACCCGGCCGACGGGGACGCCTTCGGCTGTCGCCAACTCGTCGTTGACGGCGATCCGAACCAGCGATGGCCAGAGCCACGTCATCACGGCGAGGACGGCTGCGCCACCGGCTGCGACCCAGATAAGGTCGGCGTCAGACACGGAGAAGACGTCGCCGAAGAGGTAGCCCATGAGGTCGACCGACGGGCCGGCGAGGAGAGCCGTCGCGACGATGCCGAGTGCCAGCATGCCGTGGTGTGTGAGACCGAGGATCGCGTCGAGCGGCACGGCCTTCTGACGGCCGAGGACGATGAGCAGGCCCGCGACGGCGAGTGTCGTGACGATCACGCTCAGCGTCACGTCCATCTGCCACATGAGACCCAGGGCAACGCCGACGAGGCTCGCCTGCGCGATCGTTTCGCCGAAGTAGGCCATGCGGTTCCAGATTAGGACGGCGCCGAGGGGGGCGGCCACGATCGCGAGGCCCACGCCGGCGGCGATGGCGCGCAAAAGGAACGGCTCGAAAATCATCGCGGCGTGCCCTCGCCGGCCTCGTGGGGGGCGGCATGGGGCGCGCCGTCGAGATCGTGACTGTGGTCATGGTGATGGCGATAGAGTGCGAAGGCCCGGGCCTCGGCGGCGGAGAACAGGCGTTGATATTCCGGATGCTGGGCGACGGTTTCGGGGATGCCCGAGCAGCAGATGTGCCGGTTGAGGCAGAGCACGCGGTCGCTCGCCGCCATCACGACGTGGAGGTCATGCGAGACCAGGAGAATGCCGACGCGGCGCTCGTCCCTGATTTTTCCGATGAGGGCGTAGAGTTCGGCCTCGCCAGCCTGATCGACGCCGCGGACGGGCTCGTCGAGGACTAGCAGATTTGGCTGTCCAAGAAGTGCGCGCGCCAGGAGCACGCGCTGAAGCTCGCCACCTGAGAGCGCGCTCAACTGCTGGCGGGCGCACCGTTCGGCGCCGACTTCGCGAAGAACAGTGCCGACGGCGGCCTCCTGCGTGCCAATTCCGAGGGTCAGAAAACGCATGACCGTCATCGGCAGTGCGCGGTCGACGTCGAACCGCTGGGGCACGTAGCCGATGCGCAGGCCCTCGGCGCGGCGGATTTCGCCACGGTCCGGGCGCTCTACTCCGAGCAGCAGGCGGACGAGCGTCGTCTTACCCGATCCGTTCGGGCCGATGAGCGTGACGATTTCGCCGGATTTCAAGTCGCAGTCGATGTGATCGAGGACGGTTCGCCCGTTGCGGTCGAAGCATAGGCCCCGGGCGCTCAAGAGGGCGCTGGCGTCGAAGGGCGCCGCGTGCTCATGGCCGCAGCCGCATGCCGCGCCGTGGCCCTGGGAATGTGGGGCGTGCTTCGCGTGTGGCCGTTCCATCGCGGTCATCGCCTGGTCTCGGCTCCCATTGGCGGGTTTCAGACAACTCTGCAGGGCGCGCCGTCAGGCTTCGCCGCCGGCCTTGGCCGCGCAGCGCGGGCAGGCGCCCGCGACCTCGACGAACTTCACGCGTGGTGTGAACCCGGCGCCGCGCGCGGTTTCGTCGATCATGTCGAAAATCGGCTGGCCGTCGACCTCGCCGACCGCGCCGCAGGTCTCGCAGCACAGGAATATCGGGCGACGGCCCTTGACGGTGTGGTCGGTCCGTCGGCAGGCGAAGAACGCGTTCCTGCTTTCGAGGCGATGGATGACGCCGGCTTCCAAGAGCGCGTCGATGGCGCGATAGACTGAAATGGGTGCGACGCGCGTTCCCTTTTCCGCAAGACGGGCGAGGATGTCGTAGGCGCCGATCGAAGCGTAGGTTGCCGCGATTTCCTCGAAGACCTGCTGTCGCAGCTTCGTGAACCGCATGCCCTTGTCGACGAAGACCTTCTCGGCGCGATAGACCGTCTGGGTCAATTTCTTCAGCGCCTGGTTGTCGGGACCAGGGAATGCGGTGCGGGCAGTGGCCTCAGCCATTGGTGTGCCTCAGGGCTCGCCAGTTTTCTAGGGAGACGGGGATCTCTCGGGGGTCGGGGCGATGTGGGGACAGGCAGAGTTGGCGCGGACCCAACCGTCTTCAGCTCGCCTAATGTGATATCATAACAAAAGTTCCGCAAGGCGTCTCGATTGCGTGATCAGGATGCGATGCAGCTTGCCGCGACGGATTTCGACTTAAAGAAAGTTTAATGGGCGGGGCGAGGCTTGCCGCCGCAATTTGGCCCCCATGACGACCCGACCTAGCACGCGGTGGATCAGGATCAGGCGCGCGGCGAATGTTGCCGCGTGGCCAATGGGTAAGAGGTAGTCGCCGCTTCCGCATTTTCGCAGGGAAGCTGGTGCGTGGTGCGGGTTGGGCCATAGCTCGCTGCGCACCGGGAGGCTCTACGAGATGGCATCGGATTCAGGGTGGACGCTTTTCGCAACGACGGACGGGGGTGCCGGCGCGACGCCGGCATGGCCCGCGTTACCCGCCAATCTTCCGCCCACCGAGACGCTCGCGGGCTATGTGCTGCTGTCGGTGCTCGTGATGCTCCTGGTCGGCGGGGTCTGGCGGATCGCACCCAGGGTCTGGCGCGTCGTGGAAGACGGTCTCTTCGCCAACTGGCGTCTGTCGCTTCTCGCGGCCACTGGCCTCGTCCTGTCGCTCGCCTCGGGCTGGACGACCTGGGACGGCATGCGGAACTTCACGAACGAGCCCGTGCTTTCGCTGATGATTACCTTCGGCATCCAGGGTGTGATGCTCATCATCGCATGGCTCATCGGCGAGAGTTTCGCGACCGGCATGAGCCAGCGCGCTTCGGGACGCGCGCAGAGCGCTGTCGGCCGCGGAGGTCAGGCGCTCATCGGTGGTGTGCTCGGCGTCGGGCTGTTCGTGGTCGCGGCCACGTATCTCCAAGGTGTGACGGGTCTTCGGCAGGCGCCGATCACGCTCAGCGAAACGGGTGCGATTTCGCTAGGGCTTTCCAGCGATCAGATCATGATCGTCGTCGTCGGTCTCATGCTGGCCGGCCTCGTCGCGCTCTATTCCGCGAGCGACATTGTCCGGCCCTATCTCCAATCGTCGCGCGTCATCCTCAAGAACGCGGTGCTCTGGGTGATGTTTCTCGCCTGCATGGCGACATCGGTCTTCTTCTCCTTCGACAGTCTCTTCAGCGCGATCTTTCCCCAGTCCGAGCGCGTGCGCGCGGCGGAGCTGCGAGCCCAGAACCAGGTTGCGGGCATCGTCGCGGATATCGGGACGACGATTTCGTCAGGACAGATGCGGGGCGGCGACGAACTGTTCCGGAGCGAGGGCTGGCGTGAATATGAGGCGCATCTCGAGAAGCTGACCGTCGCGACGCGCGGTGCGGAGGGTCTCATCGAGGCCTACTATGTCGAGCAGATGGAGGCGCGGCGGAGCGCCATCGCGGAGCAGAGCGAGCGCATCGCGACGGCCGAAGGCGGCAAGGCCGGTCTCACGATCAAGAAGGCGACTCTGACGGAGGAGCTGTCGCGCCTCGAAGCGGAACGGCCGGCGCTTGTCGCGGACTTCCAGGCCCGCAAGTCCGAGCTCGATGGCCGCGCCCGTGAAGTCGATGCCAAGCGCGTCGAAGCGATGGCGGAAGACAAGGGTGTCGAAGGCACCGGCAAGGTCGGCCGCGGGCCGGTGTACCGCGAGCGGATGGCGGAACTGTCGAAGCTCCAGGACTACTACAAGATCGGCGAGCAGCGCGTAAAAGACGCCGAGAAGCGCGTCGAAGACGTCAACAAGCGCATCGACGGCATTCGCCGCGAACTCGCGGAAATCGACGGCAGTCTCGCGAAGCTCGACGGTGAAGCCCAGACGGCGCAGAGCCGCATTGCGGCCGCGCAGGCGACGGCGTCGGGAGAAGCGGAGCTGCCGAAGATCGATCCCGCGCGTGTACTGCCCGCGTTCGAGGCCGCGCGCGTCGATTTCCGCGAGCGGCCAGAGGCCGAGCGTCTCGCTTCACTTCAGGAGCAGTGCTCGCAACTTCTGACGGCGATGACGTCCACGCCCGCGACGAAGGACCGGGTCCAGGGCATCGACTGCGATCCGAAGCGCGCGCTCGAAGCCGCAGCACCCCTCTTCGCTCTCAACCAAGGCGCGAAGCTTTTTACGCAGAGCTGCGTTGGCGGGGACAAGCTCAACCAGAACAATTCGGCGGATGCGTTGTTCGGCTTCGCGCGCCGCTGCCTCGCGGACAGCGGGCTGCCGTCGCAGGAGACCGATCTCCTGCGCCAGCGGATCAACTACATCGAACTCAACCGTGACGACAAGGCCCATCGGTTTGTCGTGACCTGGAATGCCTTCCAGGACGGCAACAGGCTCGCGTATCTCGCACTTGCCATCGCGATCGCGATCGACGGCCTCATCTTCATGTCGGGGCTGTTCGGCGCCAATGCCGTGCGTTCGCCGCTGTCGGATGTGCCAAGCCTCAAGTCGCGGTCGGCCCAGCAGTTGGAATCGATCGTCGAGAACGCGCTGTTGCCGGATACCTTCGAGACGGCGCGCATGACGCTTCAGGCCATGCGGCCCATTACGAACGTCGACGGCTACATGGCCGAGGTTCGCCTGTCGCGGCTCGATCCGCACGCCGCCGAGCGTGTTTCTGCCGTGCTGACGGCGGGCGCGACCATTCATGCGGTCGCCTACGAGCCGGCGGACGATCGCTATCTGGTACGTGCCGAGCTCTTCGAGTTTTTGTCGACGGTGTCGAAGAAGGCGTTTGCGGCGCATGCCGACAACGCCGAAATCGCGGAACTCGAAAAGATCGTGGCTGTGGCGCTCTTGCCGGATGTCGGCGGGAACGCGGAACTCGTGCTCTCGCACATCCATCCGATCAGCGAGCGGCATGGCTTCACGGGCGAAGTGAAACTGACCGAGGTCACGGAGCCGGCGCAGCGGCGCACGGTTCGCAATATGCTGAACGCTGGCGCTGTGCTGCAGCGGGTGCAGCGCGCCGAGCAGAGCATGGACCACTACTTCGTGCATCGCGACCTCTATAAAACGCTGGCGCGTCTCCGGGCCCGTTCGCTCTACAGCGGGACCTATGGCGGTATCTCTGGCGGTTCGGGCGGACCGGCACTCGCCGCGCCGCAGAACACCGAGCCTGTCTTCGGCGGCGCTTTGGGCGAAGCTTCGCCGCAACATCGTCTGACGGATGCGCGGCCGCGGCCGAACGATGGCGCGGGATCAGCGTCCGGAGCCGGCGGGAATTCTGTCGCTACGCTCACTCCGGCTCGTGACGACAACGCGGCGTCATCGATCGAGCGCAGCGCGATCCGGCAACGGCTCGTGATGGCGCTCGGCTTCGCGCCGTCGGACTATCGCGAACTCGTACAAAACGGGTCGATGCTCGTCGCGGGATCGGCCGCGCGCGAATTGACGAGGCTCTGCCGGCAGGTGCCCGAAATCGGTGCCCATCTCGAGATGGAAATCGGCGATCTCCAGGCCGAACTCGACCGGTCCGCGGAGATCCTGAAGCTCGAGCACGGATCGCCGCAACTCGTAGACGAAGTGCACGACGAAATCGTCGATATCCTGCCCGCACTCTTGCTCATCCAGGGCGGCAAATACCAGGCGATCCTCAACGAGGTCATCGCGAACCTCGAAGAGCAGGACGGGTCGGGCGCGCTCAGCCCGCGCGAACGCCACCTCAAGGACCGTCTCAAGAGGCACGAGAGCGAACTCAGCCGGCTCCCGCGCAGCATTCCGGGCGACTGGCGGCGTGTTGCGGTGCTGTTGCAGACGTTCGGCGACGGCTGGGCGCAGGCGGGCCGCGAGGCGGACGGGGGCGCGCAAGATCCGCGGCATGGGTGAGTCCGATCCCACGGCGAATATGCGTGCCCCGCTTTCGACGACTGAATAAGAGAGCCTTATTGAGAGCCTCGCGCAGCCACGGCCGAGGCTCTCAGTCGTTTCCGCGCCTCCCGATCAGACGCCGGGGAACGGCACCACGACCTGGCGCTGTGACCCCAAGCCTTCGATGGAGAGTTCCATCACGTCTCCGGCCTTCAGATATTGCGGGGGCTTCATGCCCGAGCCGACCCCGGGCGGCGTGCCGGTCGTGACGACGTCGCCCGGCTCCAGGACGCAGAACTCGGTGATGTAGGCGACGAGGTAGGGCACGGAGAATATCATCGTCGAGGTCGAGCCCGTCTGCTTCGTCTCGCCGTTGACTTTCAGTTCCATCGCGAGGTTGTGGGGGTTCGTGATCTCGTCCGTCGTGACCAGCCAGGGGCCCAGCGGCCCGAACGTCTCGGCGCACTTGCCCTTCATCCACTGGCCGTTGCGCTTCATCTGGAAGCGGCGCTCGGAGACGTCGTTGCAAATGCAATAGCCCGCGACGTAGTCCATGGCGTTCGCCTCGGAGACATAGCGGGCGCGCTTGCCGATGACGAAGGCGATTTCGATCTCCCAATCCATGCGGTCGCTGTTCTTCGGATAGACGACGTCGTCGTAGGGACCCGAGACGCAATTGCCGAGCTTGTTGAAAAGAATGGGTTCGGAGGGAATTTCCTGGCCGGTTTCTTTGGCGTGGTCGGCGTAGTTCAAACCGACGGCGATGAAGCTCCAAGGCCGGGACACGGGCGCGCCGATCCGGACACCTGAAGGGGCCAACGGAAGGCCTGCCGGGTCGAGGGCCCGGAGACGCGCGAGGCTTTCGGGCGCCAGCATATCGCCGCCGATATCGGACACGTGGGCCGAAAGATCGCGAACCTGACCTTGGGCATCGACGAGGCCCGGCTTCTCACGGCCACGATCGCCGAAGCGGACGAGTTTCATGGATGGCGCTCCGAAATGTCGAGCGAGGGTCAGGCCCCCGCGAAGCGCCTTCCATGCGCGAAACGGGTTTCGAGCGCAAGGCTCTAGCCGCGGATGGATCACAAGCGGACGGTGCGGCGCGCACCGGCAGCGTCAAGGGAGGAGCGCGCGGCGTGTCAGCTCGGCGTTCGAGAGATCTGCCGACGGCGCCTTTTCCGCGGACGCTACAGGTTCCGCCGCTGGAGGCTTTGGTTTCGGCAGGAGATGGGCGGCCGGGTTCGATTTCGCGTGGCTTTCAAGGTCGGTGAGCAAGACCTCGAGAAGTGGGGCCGCGACCTGCGCAGCGTGGAGCGATGTCGCCCAGGGTTCTCCGCCCGTACCCGTCCCGACCAGCACGACGTAGCTATAGGCTGCGCCGTTCGCGAACTGGAGGCCACCCGTTGCCCAGACGTCGACCGTCGCGTTCGGGTCGGATGTCACCTGCGTTCCAGTCTTCGCGAAATGGAAGCGCAGTCCCGGGCGGCGGGCCGCGCACCAGCCGGATAGTGATTTCAGGGTTCCGGTCGGGTTCTTGCCGACGGCGTAGCAGAGCGGGGCCTGGAGCAGCGTTTTGAGGAGCGGTGTCGCGCCTTGCCGAACGACGGATTGGGGCATGGTGCCTGTCGCGATCGGGCCAGACGCAGCAGCGGCCGCCTCGGGGCGCGTGTATTCGTATGCCTTGACCAGAGTCGGCAATTTCAGTGGAACGTCGCCCCGGCCGAGCATCGCCGCGAGCGCGACGCCTGCCATGTGGTGCACGCGTCGGGGGCTGCCCGATATCTGTCCGAGGACAGCGGCCGTCGAGGGCGGCACGCGCTCGCCGTTCGCATCGCGCGGAGGCATCGTGAAGCCCAGGCGATCGATGAGGCGCTGGACAGTGTCCTGGCCTGCGAGCGCAGTTCGGTTCAACAGCGGTTCGTTCAATGAGCAGGCGAACGCGACGATGGCGCGCCGGCCATGCCGACCGGTGCCGCCGCGACGACACGTTTCGAGGCCAGCCTCGGGCGCGGCGGTGTCGAGGTAGAGAGAATCGGGCGTATCGCGTCCGGCGTTGGCTATCGCGATGGCAGCGATGATCTTTCCGGTCGAAGCGATCATGCGCGGATCGCGGTCGGGCGCATAGAAGCCGCTTTCGGGGTCACGAGCCGCGGGCGCGCCGAAGTAGGCAGCCGTCTCGCCGGTCTCGAAATATCGCACGATCTTGCCGGCGTGATCGGCGGCGGCGACGGCGACGTTCGGCACGCGCGTTTCGGGACCGGCGCGGGAGGGATCGAGCGAATAGCCGTGGCCGATCCGGTCGCGCAGTTTTCCGTCGAGCGTCGTGAGTGCGGCGCGCATCTTCTGGTCGAAGGCTAGGTTCTCGATGGCATCGAACGTGGTCGTGACGCTGCGGACGTAGCTCCGCCATTCGAAGCCGAAGGTCTGCTTCATTTCCTCGCGCAACCCGAAGCGCGCGGATGGCATCAATGCATTCGCGCGGATCACGGGATTGGCGCCGGCGCGGGCCGCAAGTGCGGGGGCGTATGTTTCGAGTGCGGTCTGCAGGCGGGGGCGAATCTTGGGGTCCGGCGGGCCACCTGCGAGGGCGACCAGTTCGAACAACGCCGACTTTTTTTCCTCGTCGTTCTCGAGAAGCTTTTCGGCGCAGGCGCGGGCCCTCACTTCGGTGATGTAGCGCCATCGGTCAAGCCGCACCTCGTTCAAGCGCTCGTTGCCCGGCATCAGGATGATGGGCTTATTGACTGCGGAGGCGAGAACCATCTGCTCGGCGATCGAGAGGTCCTTTGCTTCCTTGCCGAAGACGATGCGCGACGTGACCTCGACACCGTGGAGCGGCGCGCCGCCGGTACGCTGCGCGAGCCAGATATGATTGGCAGCCCAGGATTTCAGCGGCGTCAGGTCGCCCTCTTTCGTGAGTTCGTGCCAGATGACGGGCGCCATCCACCACTCGTTCAACTTCCGCCGAAGCTTCGTGATGCCGTCCTCGCGGGCATCGGGCGGCGTTTTGTAGATGACCCGGACGAACTGCATCGGCAACGTCGAGCCACCGACGCCGATCACTGGCCGGCGAAGCGCGATCGAGCGCTCGATACTCGACAGCGGGATCTTGAGGACGCCGAGGAGGTCGATGCCATAGGGATTGAGCCAGGTCCCGAGATGGCGATCCTCGTGGAAGACGAGACATTTCCAATAGTGCTCGGGGACCTCCCGGACGGGGATCGATTTGTGGTCCGGATTGGCACTGTAGTCGCCGATCTCGATCGGTTTGCTCGAGTAGTTGACGTCGCGGACGCTGTCGAGGCGCGGATCGAAGGTGCCGATGAAGCCGTCGCGGCTGTCGTAAATGGCTGTAGCGAGCCAGCGTTCGGCGTCATAATGAAGCTTATCAGAGAGGGCGAGGCCGCCCCAGATGCCCCGGATGGGGGCCATCACATAGACAAGAAGGATCGCGAAGAGCACGTAGGAGAGGGTGAGCGTCAGGACGTGGCGGATCGGGCCCAGACGCGGATTGAAGACGATCCGGTCGGCGACGAACCGGAGGACCTTAATGGGCACCCCGGCGGCGATCTCCAGAAGGCGCGTCAGGAGGCGATAAATCGCGATCATGAGTAGGGAATTCTTGCCCGATCGGCGGCCCGCAAAGGACCGTCACGACCTCTTGGTAAGCTGGCTTTGTGGCCGACCGTCGTCCCGTTTGAGGCTCCGGCGTGATCAATGGCTGTCGAGCCCCCGATTTCATCCGGCAAGTTCGGTTTCCGGAGGCCATGGCGAGGCCCGGGAATATCTGTCGAGACACCGCGTTGTTCATTCAAATCGCCGCGGAGAGGGCGTTCCGTGACGGACGATATCAAAGCCCGAATGATCGCGTTCCTTCCAAGACTTAGGAGGTTCGCATTCGCGCTGACACGAAACATGGATGTGGCTGACGATCTCGTTCAGGACACATGCGAGCGTGCGTTGGCGCGTCTCGATCAATGGGAGCCGGGCACTAGCCTCGAGAGTTGGATGTATCGCATCGCTCAAAATCTCTGGCTCGATCGGAAGCGTTCGGAGAAATCCCGTGGGGTACCGGCCGAACTCGACGAGGCAATGGAATTCGAGGGGACCGACGGGCGGCAGGTGACGGACAGCCGCCTGACGCTCGCAGCGGTCAGCGCCGGCATCGAGCGTCTGCCGCCCGACCAGCAGGTACTCATCGCGCTCGTCTGCGTCGAAGGGCTTTCCTACAAGGAGGCCGCGGCGTCGCTTGGGGTTCCGATCGGTACCGTCATGAGCCGTCTGTCGCGGGCGCGGCAGGCTCTCTACCAATTCCTGGCCTCGGATCAGCCGGTGGCCGGCGGCGAACTCAGGGAGCGTGTCCATGGATCACGTTCCTAACGACATCCTGATGGCGTTCGTCGACGGGGAGCTGTCGGACGAGCAGCGGACGTGGCTCGAAGCCAGGCTCGCGCGGGACCCCGATCTTCGGTCGCGTCTCGAACCCTTCGCGGTCACGCGGGCGACGCTTCCGCTCATCTTCGATCAGCCTGCGCGCGAACCGGTTCCGCAGCACCTTATTGCGCTCATTCAAAATGGTGGGCGATCGGCAACGGCGGCGACCCGCTCGGATCGCGTCGTCGAGCGCGGCACCGGTTCAGTTCCATCGCGGCACCGCCCGCTCACCACTGAGGCCGATCAGTCCGGCTGGTTCGACAGGCTGTTCGGCGGTTTCGCTCTGGCACCGGCGCTCGGCTATGCCGCCGTACTTCTGGTCGGAGCCGGTGTCGGCTGGATCGGAGCCTCGACGCTCGGCGGGGGGGATGGCGACATCGTCCGGTACGAGAGCGGGGGTCTCGTTGCGTCGCGCGGGCTTCTCGAAGCTCTCGATCAGAAGCCGAGCGGTGAAGCCTTGAGTGCCGATGGACGCCTCATCACTGTGACAGCTTCGTTCCGATCGGGTGATGGACGGATCTGCCGTCAGTATCAGGTCACCGCTCAGGCCGCGCCTTCCTTCGCGGGTTACGCCTGCCGGAACGCCGATGGCCTGTGGCGGGTCGCCATGCACACGGAGGCCGTTTCGGTCGCAACCCGCGATGTTGCGTATGGCGGCGACTCGGGAGAGGCGCGGATCGTTTCACCTGCGGTCGATGCCGCGGTTTCGGGAACAATGTCGGGCGAACCGATGGCGGTTGGGGAGGAACAAGAGCTCTTGCGGAAGCGCTGGAGCCACTGAACGAACACAGCGGCGAGGCGCCGCGCGAAATTCCTGGGTCGGCATCTGCCGGTCGGTCTGGACCGCCCCGAAAGGATCGGGCCGGACGATGTCAGCCAGGATGTCTGGCGACGCCCCGACGAGACCTCCCGCACGGGTCTCGGAGGGGCGGAGCCCCACTCAAGAGCGGCCACCTAACCGCCCTCCTGGTGGTCGCTTGACAAGAGGTCCGTTCCTAGCGCTAACCGGAAGCCCCCGCTGCCGGCCAGTCTCGGGGCGGACCTCACTTGTTTTCGCGGACCGGATCGCGTTCTCGGTTCCGTTCAGTCGATGATGCCGAATTCGGCGAACGGGATGAAGGCGACCGGGTCGCCGCGCGCGACACTCGCGACATCTTCCGGGATATCGATCAATCCGTCGGCGATGCGCAGCCCCGAGATGAGGCCGGATCCATCCCGCGCGAATTTCTCGACCATCGGACCTTCCGGCGTTTCGATCCGCGTTCCGCGCCAGAACTCGCGCCGACCCGTCTTGCGCTTCGGGACCTCGAAGGCGGCGGGAAGGGGATAGCGTTTCGGTTCACGCCATCGACCGCCACCGAGGCGATGGAGGATCGGATCGACGTAGAGCAGGAAGCAGACGAAAACCGCGACCGGATTGCCGGGCAATCCGACGATGATCGTGCGATCGATCTCGTTGCCGATTTGGCCGAACATCATGGGGCGGCCCGGCTTGACGGCGATCTGCCAGAAGTGGCGCGTGCCGATGCGATCCAGAATGGCGGCGATATGGTCTTCCTCACCGCGGCTCGCGCCGCCGGTCGTCAGGAGGACTTCGCACTCATCCGCCGCGCGAAGGAGCGCTCGTTCGATGACGTCTGGATCGTCGGGGAGGATGCCGTAATCGATGATGTCGGTCGAGTGGCGCTGGGCGAGGGCGGCCAACATCGGCGCGTTGGCATCGAAAACTTCGCCAATCGCAAGGGGTCCGCTGCCGGGACGGCGGACCTCGTCTCCGGTCGAGACGATGCCGATGCGCAGGCGATCGAAACAGCTGACTTCGTCGACGCCGATGGAAGCCAGAGCCGCCAGGTCCTGAGGCCGCAAACGATCTCCGACGTCAAACATGCGCGCGCCTTCGGCCACGTCCTCGCCGGCCTTGCGGACGTTGGTGCCGCGCTTCAGACCTTCGGGCAATCGAACCATGGCCACCGCGCCGTTGAGGCGTTCGGTATCTTCCTGCATGGCAACGGTATCGGTGCCGGCCGGCATCACTGCGCCGGTTAGAATGCGGACGACAGCACCTTTCGGGACATCGCCGCGATAGGGATGACCGGCCGCTGCCCGCCCGACGACGGGCCGCACGATTGTGGGATCAGCCATGGCGTCGGCATGGGCGAACGCGTAGCCATCGACGGCCGCGTTCGTGTGGAGCGGGATCGGATGGGGGGCAGAGACCGGTGCGGCGACGATCCGTCCCGCGGCCGCTCGGAGCGGCACGCTGCTTACTCCTGCAGATGGAACGATGCGGGTCGCGAGGATGGCGAGCGCTTCGTTGTGGCGCATCAATTTCGACGGATGCGCGAAGCAATCGTCGACGGCAGCCGGCGGCTTTCGTGTCATGACATCTCGGCGGATTGGCAGCCCCAGCGTTTCGGCGTGCGCCGGATCGCACCCATCGGTCGATGGGCGTGCGTCCGCCAAACTATCGTAGCAGGTGGCGCGGATCGGAACATGGGTCGTATAGGGCGACCGGAGGTCCGCCCGGCCATTGCGAAGGGCGTCAGAAGCGGAATCTGTGGACTAGCGATGAGGCTGCAACAAAAGCCGCGCGGCCGATCGGCTCGGGCCCGCAGGTGGCCGTCGTCTCGAAGATCAACCGATGCCAGCCTTTACATCGTGTTGAGAAGGACAAACAGACCGATCCCGAGAGCCGGCCCTAAGAGTGACGCCAAAACCAATGCGATAAATGACCGAGCGGCCATGACACGAACCCCGCACTTGACTTTCCGGCTCGACGGAGCCTTCGGGCGTAGCAGCAGGACCCCTCAATCCCATTGCCGCGCATTGCCTACGACTTCTGCGATCTGCTGCCTCTCCCAACTGACCACAGATGTTTACACTACACCGTAGACGCAACGTAGAGTCGAGCTTTTCTCAAATTTGCCACAATGTGATCTCGCGATGGCGAACGTGATGCTGCGAAGCACAACCATCTCTTGACGGTGCGGGTTGCCACCTGAAATCAATGGTTTGCCATTGTAGAGCATCCGACACAGGCCTGTTGCATATGTGCCGCGTTCAGTAACGACCCGCGCGCGACGACATCCTGAAGTTTCGGACACGAGAAACACCGAGTACGGATCGTCATTCTAGCGCGCATCGAACAGGCGTAGCTGCTTTTCGTCCTGGCCTTTCGTCTCGTGAGCCAACTGCTCGATCCTGTCGAATGGCACTTGCTCGGCCTGGATGAGCGAGCGCTGCGCCTTCATCGAGCGGACGAGGCCTTCCTGCACGAGATGGAATTCGCCGACGGTCTGATGGGGCAGCACGGCCGCTGGATCGAGGCCGCTTTCGCTCTGGAACGCCGCCTTCAGTTTGCGCAGTGCGGTGTCTTCGCGGACGCGACCGATGAACCAACTCGTGATCTGGTCGCGGCTCTTGTAGTCGAGGTCGCCGGGCGACTGGGTCGCGAGCATGAGGCCGAGCCCCGCCGATCGGGCTCGTTTCAAGAGGCTCTGCAACGGTTCGGCGGTCGCGGGCTTGGCGTTCGCGGGAATATAGAGATCGGCCTCGTCGAACATGACGACGGCCTGCAACTGGTCGTTGGGGTTGCGCTGACAGAAGCGCAGCGCCTCCGACAGAAATTGCGAAACCCAGAACAGGATGTTCTCGTTGTCGCCGAGGAAGCCCGTGTAGATGATCGAGAGGCGCGTTCGCCCGGAGCGTGCGAACGGTCCGAGACCAAGAAGGCTCTCCATGCTGAGGCTCTCGCCGCCGCCTTCGAACAGGGCGGCGTTGCGGTGGCGGAGGCTGTCCAGCTGCGCCACGAGATCGCGGCGGATCTTGCCCGAGGGGTCCATGCGCTGGGTGAGGTCCGTCAACTCGGGGTCTTCGTCCTCGAGGAGCGTGATGAGATCGCCCAGCATGACCTGTCGGCTGTAGCGCGCGCCGAGAATGCGGAGCGCGACCGAGAGCGTGCCCGACTGCTTCTGATGCGTCGCCGAGTTCTTGAGATGCAGCATTTCGCCAAGCGCCGCCGCCGAGAGATTGGCGAGCAGCTGTTGCTCGTGCTCGGGCAATTCGTTGATGCCGTTCGGCAGGAGCGTGATCGAGATCGGGCGGCCCGAAGAACGTCCGGGTGTGTAGACCGCAACGTCGATCGCGTCGGCGAGCTTCTCCCGCTCGCCACGGCGCTCGGTGAACTCGTGCTCGTTGGCGCGCCAAACATCAGGGTTCGCGTAGGAGCAGAGATCGCCTTTGCGGTCGAGCAGAACGGCCGGAATGCCTTTCAATAGCAGTTGTTCGATGAGCGAGAGGGCGAGCGTTGTCTTGCCCGAGCCCGATCCGCCGAGCACGGCGGCGTGGCGCTTCAAGACGTCCTTGTTGAGTGTGATCGGTTTGGCGCGACCGCCGATCTCGCGCCCGGCAAGAATGCTCGAGCCCGAGCTGCCGTTCTCGTCGAGTATGACGGACAAGGGCAACTCATCGTCGTTGGCGGGCTGCGGTTCGGCGTCGCCATCCGACCATGGCTGGGACCAGGATTGCCCGGCTGCCGCGGACGTCGCATCCCCTGCGTCGCCAGCGGAAGACGGCGTCTCCGAGATGGCCACAGCCTCCGTGTCGCGCAGCGGCGCCTTTGGGATGACGCGCCCCAGGAGATCGAGCCGGAGGAGCTGGATCACGATCATGATGTTCGAGAGGAGTTTTGCGTCCTCGAACCAGACGGCGAACCCTGGGTCGTGGCGATGATGCGCGTGGAACTCGCGCACGGTCATGATCCGCTCCCACTCTGGGATCGGCACCAGGATCGGGCGGCCGCCCATTTCCCGGAACTTCCGCATCGCTTGTGCGGTCTGGTTCTTGCCGTTCGGTGGGAAGTCCGACGCGCGGAGCATGAAGGCCGGTTTCCCGGCGATCGATGACAGGACCTTGTCGAGCTGGCGCTTCAGTCCGCCGCCCTGGGTCTTGCGGTTGCAGAGGAAGACGCGCGCTTCGGCTGTGTGACCGGTCTTTGCGTGCCGGATGGTGATGTCGGCGGCGGGAAGGTCCTCGGACAGTTCGAGCCGTTTCACGCCGATGGTGAGGCCACCACTCCACTCGTCTTTTGCGAGAGCGAGGCCCGACAACAGGACTTCCATAAGTTCGTGGTCGTCCGAAGGGATTTCGGCTTCCGAGGCGCTCTGGAAGCGGTCCCAGATGTCTCGGTAGTCGACGGTCGAAATCGAGCCGGGTGCGGCGACGTCCGAGCCGCCTCCAAAAATGCCGCCGAGAACGGAAGCAAGGGTCGACGTCCAGGCGCTCGATGCCTCCGACTCATCCGTCTCGCCGCCGACCTTCTCGCGGAGACGCGATTGGGCATGTTCGAGCAGACGCCGCGTCGAGAGTCCGCCCAATTCCTCGAAGAACTGTGGCCCGAAAAACTGCGTCGGATCGGGATATCCCAATTCCGCCGAGCGTGCTGTCGCCTCGCGTTCCAGGCGCTTGGCGATGATGAGGCGCGCTTCTTCCGCCGATCGGCTTTCGTGGAGCGCCGTCGGGCCTGATTTTTCAATGCGGTCGATATAGGACTGGGCGAGAACGCCGCGCACCTGTCCGTAGAAGTCTTCGAGCACGGAAATGATGACGATGGCGTTCGGCAAACGGTTGGCGACCTGGATCAGGTCGCGAACGGCCTTCTGGAAGCGTTCTTCCGCGTCGTCGAAAAAGCGCAGGTCCTCGACCTGATCAATGGCGAAGACAAAGGCCGCGCGCTCGACCGTCCACATAAGCTTGCCGAGCGAGGTGATGATCTCGAAAGATCGGTCCTCGCCAGAATTGGGATCGAGTGCGGCGACGGCCTGATGCGCAAGTGGCGTCAGTTGGCGGCCGTTCAAATACTGCCGGATGCGTTGGTCGATGCGGGGATCGCGGCGCTCGAGATAGAGGAGCGCGCGGACGATGTTGATGTCGAGTTCCTGGTCGGCGAACTTGGGGCTCGCGACGATGTCGTCGGCCAGACGCAGGACGAGGCGCGCAAGCTCGTCCTCGTCGAGTGCGGCCTCCCGAAGTTCGACGAGATCCTTCTCCGGCAGGACCTCGGCGTCGGTCACGAGGCGGCGGGTCAAGCGCGAAAGACCACTCTCGCCGGGCGCGTCGGGGCTGTAGGATTTTTCGAGCGAATGGACGAGCCGGCGCAGATAGTAGTCCGCGTAATTGCCGATGTCGGGCGTCATCTGAGCGTAGCCGAAATAGGCCGCGCCGCTCCGGTGGCAGTGCGTGCGCAGCGCGCGCAAGAGATGCGTCTTGCCAGCGCCCGACTGGCCGTGAAACAGCAGCATGCGGGCCTGGTTGCCGCGCGACTGACCTGACACGACGGACTTCAGGAGGTCTTCGAATTTGCGCCGCGCCTTGCCGTGAACTTCGGCGACATCGACGGGGTCCGCGCGCCAGATGTCGTCTTCCCACGTGATTGAATGTTCGAAGGCCGCAGACAATTTCTCCGCGTCCGGGCGATCAAGCGGCGATGCCATCATGTGCAGACTTTTTTCGGCGCCCATCTCGAACTCAGGTCAGCATCGCTTCAATCTTCGATACGCACGTAGTGCCACACGCTGTTCTTGTAGGTGACCGCCGAAGCCTCGACATCGGCGATGTTGCCTTTGTTTTTGAGGTCGGCGTTGGCAAGTACAAGGCGGCCGAGGCGGTGCGCCTCGATCAGCATGGCTTTGAACGCTGTCTCGGAGAAGGACCACTCGGGCCGCAAAGCCCGAATCGCATGCCAAACCCGAGAGATAAACGCCTTGCGGTTACCTGGCCAGCCCTCAGCGACGGGGCGTGCCGCTTGCAACACGCTGCGAGAAAATTCGGCCATGTCGGGAAGCGAAATTACCGGCGCCGGCCCGGCTAGCGGCGGCGCGTCGTTTGCGGCTGCAACCGACAGCGCTGCGGCCGCTTTGGCCTGTGGTTGAGCCCCTGCGGTCCAGGCTTTGATCGCCGCGCTGCGTAAAGCTTCCGCCGTTTCGCCCGTGGCGCCAAGGTGCTGAGCCGCCGTTGCCACGATTAACTTTGCGTCGGAGGAAAACTGCCGCGGTTGCGCCAGCAATTCGGCCGCAAGCGCCCGACCGGCCTTGGCCGAGAGATGCGAGCCGCGTCCAAGGTCGGCCGTCAAACGATGGCCGAAGGCGCGTTCGAGCGACAGGATTGCCAGTTGCGCGCGCAGCGTCGCCATCGATGCAACCCGGCCCGGCGTCAGCCCTAGATGCTGTTGTACGATGAGGCCGGCGAGGCCCTCCGCCGATTCGCACGCGCGCATTTGGGCTGCTGTAGCATCAGCAAGTCCGAGAGCGAGGAGCGTCAGCGGCCCGGCGCGCAGGTCTGTCCAAGCCAGTTTTTGCGCCGAGATTTTTGCCGCAACGGCGGCACCAAAATGCTTCGTCAATGCGGAGGGTGCGGTATCGGTAAGGATCAGTCGCTGGCGTCGTTCACGGATGAGTTTTGCGGCCAGCGCCCGGTCAGCCGCCGTTGTGATGGCGCGCTGCAGCGCTGCCGCTGGCAGGCTCCCGGCAAAAACCGCAGCTAGGTCGCGAGCAATCTCAGCCTTCGTCGCGCCGTTGCGGGCGGCGCATCTGAGCAGCACGACCGCATCGAAACGAGTGTCCATCAAAACGCGCTCCGGTGCGGCAGCATCGGCAAGCAACGGCTGTTTTGGAAGCGCATACAACAAGACCGTATCCATGTTCGAATCATTTGTGACGCCGGTTTTTATTGTTTCATGAATTGCGACGCTTGCTCCAAGCAAATGCCGCCCGCCTTTCGCCCTCTGTCAGCCCAATTGGCGACACCATCCTCAGGCGAAGTTACTAGACAGCACGGTGTGATTGAGTGCAGCGCTCCGCGAAGGCCGTTTGGGCCAGGCCGGCGCGCAGGGGATCGAGGGATGACCAGCAACACGAGTGTGGCGCCGTTCGGCGCGGCCGCTCAGCCGGTTACGGCGGCGTTTACCATTAACGTCCGGTTAACTCCTGACCGGCATAGTGGCGCGATGTATCCGCGCGTCCTCATGCGGGAGTAGATCGAATGTATCGCGTAGTTTTCGCCGCGAGCGTAGCGCTATCGACTGCGGCTTGCAGTCTTGGCTCCGCAACCATCTCGTCCGGCTATACCGACACCTCAGAAACAGCATCGCTATCGCCCAATCGCGCCAGCAAAAGCGCGGGGCTCGGCGGCGAACCGGCGGCACAGCGCGGTTTGCAGCTTGCCAAGCTCGATGACCGGGCTCCGAAAGGTTCATACGAGACTGCGCCGGCCGGCGCTTTGTCTGATCGCGATTATTCGCAGACCGGGCTCGATGTTGCGTCCGCGCAGAAATCTATCAACGCCTATCGCAAGTCGCGCGGGCTGAAACCGTTGAAGCTCAACGCCGAATTGACGGAAGCGGCGAAAGCGCATTCGCGCGACCTCGCAAAGTGGGACCGCATCTCACATTATGGTTCGGATGGTTCGAACCCGTGGGACCGCGTCAAGCGGACCGGCTTCAAGGCACGTCTGGCAGCCGAAAACGTCGGCACCGGCCAAGTCGATTTCAACGAAGTTCTGAAAGGCTGGCAAGATAGTCCCGGCCACAACAAGAACCTGCTGCTTGCCGATGCTGAAAGCATGGGCCTCGCGCTCGTGCAGGATCCCAACACGGAATTCAAATCGTTCTGGACGCTTGTTGTCGGCGCCTCGTCGGGCTGAGCGCCGCGATTAATAAAAGATCGCTGAAAGCCGGATCGCATGTGTCGCGATTCCGGCTTTTTTGCTGTCAGGCGAGGTTACCGCCTGAACGCATTCCAGATGGCGAGGTCGATGCCGAGCCGCCATTTGACCGCGATCCACATCAGCAAAGCCTGCGTTGCTGAAGCCGTCGCCGTCGCGATCGCCGCGCCGTGGATGCCGAGCGTCGGCACAAGGATGAGGTTGAGAATGATGGCCACCGCAGCCGTCATCAACACAACTGCCGCCGACGTGCGCTCCTGGCCGAGCATGGCGAGCAGATAATCCGCCGGGCCGAGCGACGCGCGCGCCAGGAAACCGACCACCAGAATGATCATCACCGGATAGCCATGCGCAAACTCCGGCCCGAACAGGCTGAGCAGCAACGGCCCCGTCGCGAGAATAACGGCGGCGGCGGCGAGCGACGGCCAGAACGTCAGATGCACGGACGTCTTGGCGTAGTCGGCCAGCGCTGCATCGTCGCCGCGTGCCTTGAGGGCAGCGAACTTGCCCGCCGTGGCACTGCCGACCGCGTAGTTGATGAAGAGAATGAGGCTCATGGTTTTGCCGGCGGCGAAGTAAACCGCCACTTCATGCGCCGGCAGCCATGCGGCAATCGTGAGCACGTCGGCGTTCTGCAACACGAGATCGCACGCCGCCAGCGCGATCAGCGGCAGCGATGTCTTGAACCACGTCGCGTAATCGTAATGCGGCACGGCGGCCGGCACGCTCGCGCGCACCTTGCGGTTCAGCGCCAACAATTGCACGAGACCGGCGAGCCAGGTTCCCGCGATGGCGGCCGTGACGGCGGCGGCCGCATGCATCGGCGCACCGGTGAGCCACAGGATCGTCATGACCGCGAGGACAGTGGCCGGGCGCAGGATATAAGGCGGGATCAGCGCCACGCGCAGCCAGCCGGCGCCGCGCGAAATGCCGTCCTGTACGTCGGTCAGCGCGTACAGCGGCACGCAGACCAGCGCCAGATAGGCCGGCATCAGGAACGGGTTGGAGATGTGGTCTTGCAACAGCCAGACACCGGCGATGCCAACGAGTGCGACCAGCGTTCCGCCGAAAATTGCAAACACACGCGAGCCGAAGAGTAACCCGCGCAAGTCGCCGTTGAGGCCCTTCTCCCGGTACTCAGGGACAAGGCGAATGGTCGAGACGTTGAAGCCGAGGTGGCACAAGCCGCCCAGGATCAGCACCCACGTCCAGACTGAAACATAAATCCCGTATTCGGACGCGCCAATCCAGCGCGCCATTGCAACCTGGGACAAATATAAAAGCCCAGCACTGGCGCAGCGGATCAGAAAAACTTCTGCGGCGGCACGATGCGTTGCAGTTAATTTGCTGGCCGCCGTATCGGCGAAGTTGCGGGCAGCAGCAGAGGCGCGGTGCAGTGGCGCCGCGAAACGCTGAGCAGTATCCTGGAACGTGTCGGCCGGTTCGATCGCCATGTCCGCTCAGCATCAATCCCGCAACGGACGTGCTTGCGCGGCGCCCCAACGTCTAGTCCAAACGAAGCCGCGCCATCTCGCGTTCGCGCACCGCATCCGCAACACCCATCCAGGCCCACGAACGCCCGGCGTCGCCGCCCTGATTGTGGACGGCGGCGAAGAATTCAGCGACCTCGGCCGCGTAAATCCCATGACGGCCTTCCAGAACGCTGGCCATCGCTTCAACATCGCGAGGCACGGGCGTCGGGTCGGTATCGTGGTGTGCGGCGGTCTTCATCGTATGATCCCGGAGAGACGTTAATTTCACGTTGGTGACGGCCTGACATGCAAATTGAGCGCCAGACCCGGTTTGTTCGGCCGTGCCGGATTTAGGCCGCTATGCTATGATCACACTCTACGTTTCAGGCAGAGCAACGGCGGAGACGCAGCAATGAACGTCTGCTTAACCACGATGCGATTGAGCACTGCGGCCGCGAGTATCGGATTGGCGCTGTTGGGCCCGTCGGGTGCTTTCGCCGATCCACGCCCGCCGGTTAGCCCTGGCATCGAGAACAAGCAACGCGACGCGGGGCCTGGGACTGGCGGTACAAATTCCGGCGAAGTTCAACCGGGTGGAGCGCCGCCGGCCGTTGAGAATCAGGATAACGATGTTGATGTGCGCCCGCGCGGCTGTATCTTTCGCGAGCGTCCGCTCGAACTGATCGTTTAGTCAATTCGGCGCTGCGGTTTTCGGCGGCACTACGGCCGGCAACGCGGTTGGAAGAACGGGTCCGGCCGCTTCCACACCGACAACTTTGGCTTTCTTGACGACCTTTTTGCGATTGCTGGCGCGGCGCGGTTTTCGCGTTCCGCAATCCCAGGCCAGCACGCTTTCGCGCATCGAAACAACGGTCCGGGCGCCGTCCAGCAGCGGCATGGTGTTGAGGTCTTGGTTGAGAAGGGCGGCCTTCCAGCCGTAATTCTGGAAGCCGTGCTCCAGAAGGCTGGCG
>JANRIH010000041.1:0-2223 GCA_033765145.1 Hyphomicrobium sp.
TCGTATCCGCCTCACGAACCGCTTCTGACGCTCATGACCGAAGAAGTGCAGCCTCTACCACCAGGTGACGATCGGTGGAGGGGACATGGAACTCGGGACGGCGCGTCGGGGCCAGGCGGTGTCGCCGCCGACAGTCGGCGATATCACGATCTATCTGGCGCAGGAGCCTGTGGACTTCCGGCTCGGCATCAACGGACTGAGCGTGCTGGTCGAGGCGACGCTGCGGTTCGATCCCTTCAGCCACAACTTGTTTTGCTTCACCAACAAGCGGAAGACCCAGATCAAGGTTCTCTACTGGCAACGCACGGGCTTCTGCCTCTGGCAGAAACGGCTGGAGGAGGAGAGGTTCCGGTGGCCCATGCATTTGCCGCCTCTCGCCAGCGATGCGAAGCGTCCACCCGTGGTCGAGCTCACCGAGGAGCAACTGCACTGGCTGCTCGACGGTCTCGACCTCAAACACCTCAAACCCCACCGGGCGCTCGAATATCGCAGCGTGCTGTGAAGACTCGTCCGATGTGACGGACGTGCCACGGGCAAATCAGCTATGCCTTTCCCATGGGCACTTCCGAGACATCACCGACGCCCGAGACGCCTTCACTTGGCGCTATTGCTGCCCACACAGCAGCCGCGCAAGAAATCGCGACGCTGAAGGCGTTGACTGCAGCGCAGGCGGCGCGCATCGCGATCCTCGAAGAACAGCTCAGACTGGCGGCGGCGAAGCAATTCGCGCCAAAGTCGGAGAAGCTTTCCGCGCTGGCGCAGCTGGATCTGTTCAACGAGGCGGAAGCGTTCGCGACGAAACCGGACGCCGAAACGCTGGCGACCGAGATCACGGTCCCGGCTCACGTGCGCGCCCGTGGCAAGAGGAAGCCTATTGACGCCTCGTTGCCGCGCGTGCGCGTCGAGCATGACATTCCCGACGATCAGAAGACCTGCGCCTGTGGCTGCCAGCTCACGCGCATCGGCGAGGTGACGAGCGAACAGTTCGATCTCATCCCAGCCCATGCGCAGGTCCTGCAGCATGTGCGCTTCAAGTATGCCTGCCGGTCATGCGAGGGCACGAGCCATGAGGGCCCGGCCGTCGTGACGGCCGAGATGCCCGCGCAGCCGATCCCGAAGTCCAACGCTTCGCCTGGGCTGCTCGCCCACATCGCCACCGCGAAGTTCGCGGATGGGCTACCGCTCTATCGGCTTGAGGGCATCCTGGCCCGCCACCGGATCGAGGTGTCGCGCACGACGCAGGCGAGCTGGATGATCCGGAGCGGCGACATGATCGTGCCGCTGATCAACCTGATGCACGAGACGCAGCTCGCCTACGACGTTTTGCAGATGGACGAGACCAGCGTGCAGGTGTTGAAGGAGGACGGCCGGCCGGCGACGGCGAAGTCCTACATGTGGGTTCGACGAGGCGGGCCGCCGGGGCAGCGTATCATCCTGTTTGACTACGCGGCATCGCGAGCGGGCGCGATCCCGATGCGGCTGCTCGACGAGTACAAGGGCTATCTGCAGTCGGACGCCTATTCGGGATACAACGCGCCGGCCAAGCGCGACGGCGTGATCCATGTCGGCTGTCTGGACCATGCGCGGCGGAGGTTCGTTGAGGCCGTCAAGGCGCAGCACGCGATCGCCGGACTGGAACGTGGGCTCGCGCCCGAAGCTCTGCTGATCATTCGGAAGCTTTACGTCATCGAAAAGCTGGCGCGCGATGCCCGCATGACCGCCGATGAGCGGCATCGATTGCGCAACGACAAGGCGCGGCCGATCTGGGACGAGTTGCGTGCGTGGCTCGATGCGAGCCGCGACGCGACACCGCCGTTATCTCTGACCGGCAAGGCGATCGGCTATCTCGCCGACGAATGGCCAAAGCTCACTCGCTACCTCGACGACGGCCGCATCGAGATATCGAACGTGCTCTGCGAAAACGCGATCAGGCCCTTTGTCGTCGGGAGGAAAGCCTGGCTCTTCTGCGACACGCCGGCCGGCGCCCACGCCTCCGCACGTCTCTACAGCCTCGTTGAGTCGGCGAAGGCCAACGGCCTCAACGTCTACGACTATCTGAAGCGTGTGTTCACGCTGCTGCCGCAGGCGACGACGCTCGCCGATGTCGAGGCCCTGCTGCCCTGGAATGTCGCCAGATCGGCGACGCAGAGCGTCGCCGCCTGAGACGACGCCCGTCAAGCGGAATCGAAGCCACCAGACCCAGGTCGTTCGTGGGGCGGATAC
>JANRIH010000006.1:0-1783 GCA_033765145.1 Hyphomicrobium sp.
ACACGGCGATGCGCTATTGAACCAGCAAATTCGCAGGGCTATACCCCCGCCTCCAACAGTGCTCCCTGATAGCTCAGTTGGTAGAGCATTCGACTGTTAATCGAATGGTCGCTGGTTCGAGTCCAGCTCAGGGAGCCACCGTCCTTTCTACGCTACGGCGCGCTATAGCGCGCCGTAGTTCTTCCAAGGCCCTCCGAACTGCGGATCTGGCTGGCTATCAGTGTGGCGGCCGCGAGGGGTCGCGGGTCGAGCCTCGAAGCGAAGTCTCGATCATGTTCGGCGGTTTCCCGGCGTCCGATCGGAACACACGGTCGCGGCGCGTGCTTCGCGGAACCTTCCGACGCGATCAGTGCCGGCGCGCGGCGAGCAGCCGGCCTATTTTCCGCAAGATCACAGGCGCCGCGATTAGGGCAAGGGCGCCGATCGCCCAGACGATGACAACTGCCGGCTTCAACACCACGCGCAGCAAAGCGATGGTCTGCCCCAAAAAGCCGCTGACGTTGAGATTGTCGACGACGGCGCCGACCTCCTTGCCGGCGCCAACCGCCGTGGCAAGACCCTTACCGCCGTCAACCAGGAGGCCAGCACTCGCCGCGACCCAGCCGAGGACGGGATCGACCAACGAGTACCCAATCCAGGCGAGTAGCGACCACAGGACGAGGCCCATAAGGACGACGGCCATCGGCAGTTTCCGCGGCAGGCGCGGAGGCGCACCGTAATCGGCCGACCCACCCGTCATCCTCGGGTCGCGATCATCTTTCCGACCGTAGCTATTGCGATACCCGCGGTCATGATGGCTATGTTTTCCCATCTTAGTCTCCGTTGTTCGTTCGGGGGCAGGATTTCCAAGAAACCAAGCCATTTGTTCAAGGACTTCCAGCCGCAGTGACATCGCCATCGCGTTCGTCCGGCCCCCTTGTCCGATCGCCTTGCCCTCCACCGCTACAGCTTCAGTTCGCCCTCGGCCTCGCGCAAGTTCTGGTCCTCGACCTGGATCGTGGCGTGTCTCAGGCCGAAGCCGGCCTTCATCGCCTCCTGGGCGCTGACAAGCGTCGCCCGGGCCTGGCTCATATCCGCGACGACGAGATGGCAGCTCATGGCGTCGATGCCGGAGGTGATCGTCCAGACGTGTAGGTCGTGAACCGCCGTCACGCCGGAAATGGAAAGGAGCTTTCGCTCCAGCAGCGCGATGTCGACTTCGGGCGGCGTGCCCTCCATGAGGATATGGATCGCCTGCTTCAGCAATATCCAAGTGCGTGGAACGATGAAGAGCCCGATTCCGGCGCCGATGATCGGATCGGCCAGGGTCCAGCCGGTGAGCATGACGACGCCGGCGGCGGCGATGACGCCGAGCGAGCCCAGCATGTCGCTCAGAACCTCGAAGTACGCTCCCTTCACATTGAGGCTTTCTGACGATCCCGCCGACAGCAGCTTCATGCTGACCAGGTTGACCGCGAGGCCAACCACCGCCACGATCAGCATAGGTCCGCCAAGAATCTCCGGCGGGTTCAGGAAGCGTTGGTAGGCCTCGTAGAGGATGTAGATCGTCAATAGCAGAAGGACGACGGCATTCGTCAGCGCCGAAAGAACCTCCATGCGAACATAACCATAGGTCCTCCGCGGCGTTGCGGGACGTTCGGCGAAACGGATCGCGATCAGCGCCAGCGCCAGGCCGCCCGCGTCCGTCAACATATGCGCCGCGTCCGCGAGAAGCGCGAGGCTTCCCGTCCACAGGCCACCGATGACTTCGACCGCCATGAAGCTTGTGGTAAGAGCCAATGCC
>JANRIH010000008.1:0-169916 GCA_033765145.1 Hyphomicrobium sp.
GTGATGCCGGGGGACAACGTGTCGATGGATGTCGAACTCGTGTCGCCGATCGCGATGGAAGAGAAGGTCCGGTTCGCGATCCGCGAAGGCGGACGCACCGTCGGCGCAGGCGTCGTCACCAAGATCGTCGAGTGAGCGAGATAGGAATGGGGGAGGCGCGCGCAAGGGCGCTTCCTTCTATTTTGTGGGTTCCAGGAACATGAACGGCCAAAACATCCGCATCCGGCTCAAAGCGTTCGATCATCGAATACTCGATGCGTCGACGCGCGAGATCGTGAACACGGCGAAACGCACGGGTGCCGAGGTGCGCGGGCCGATCCCGCTGCCGACCCGCATCGAGCGCTTCACTGTGAACCGGTCGCCGCACATCGACAAGAAGAGCCGCGAGCAGTTCGAGATGCGGACGCACAAGCGCCTGCTGGACATCGTCGATCCGACTCCTCAGACGGTCGATGCGCTCATGAAGCTCGATCTCGCCGCGGGCGTCGACGTCGAGATCAAGCTCTAGTTTCCACGGGTCCTCTGCCAGGCTCGAAGCCGGGCAAGATCCAAGAGAAGGAAGGAATGCGCAAGCCATGCGTTCCGGAGTGATTGCACAGAAGGTCGGCATGACCCGCATCTTTACCGATGCCGGGGAGCACGTGCCCGTGACGGTCTTGAAGCTCGAAAAGCTTCAGGTCGTCTCGCAGCGGACCGACGACAAGAACGGTTACACGGCGCTTCAGCTCGGTGCGGGCGAGCGCAAGGCGTCGCGGTTGACGAAGTCCGAAAAGGGCACGTTCGCCGTCGCCAACGTACCTGCCAAGCGCAAGCTCGCGGAATTCCGTGTCTCGAAGGACAACCTGATCGACGTCGGTTCCGAGATCACGGCCGACCACTTCGTACCGGGTCAGTTCGTCGACGTGACCGGCACGAGCAAGGGCAAGGGGTTCGCGGGCGCCATGAAGCGCTGGAACTTCGGCGGTCTCCGCGCGACACACGGCGTTTCGGTCTCGCACCGCTCGCACGGTTCGACCGGTCAGCGCCAGGACCCCGGCAAGGTGTTCAAGGGCAAGAAGATGGCCGGCCATCTCGGCGACGAGCGCGTCACCACGCAGAACCTCGTCGTAGCCAAGATCGACAAGGAGCGCGGCCTCCTCATGATACGCGGCGCCGTTCCGGGTTCGAAGGGCGGCTGGGTCATCGTCAAGGACGCCGTCAAGAAGGCGCCGAACGCCAATGCACCGGTTCCCGGCGCGTTCAAGAAGGAGCAGGCGTGATGAAAGCGCAAGTCACGACGCTCGATGCGGGCTCGGCCGGCGAGGTCGAACTCTCGGACGAGATCTACGGTCTCGAGCCCCGCCAGGACCTCATTCACCGCATGGTCCGCTATCAGCTGCTTAAGCGGATGGCGGGGACGCATCATGCCCAGGACCGTTCGGAAGTGAACGTCACGGGCAAGAAGATGTACAAGCAGAAGGGTTCGGGCGGCGCGCGTCACGGCGACAAGTCCGTTCCCCAGTGGCGCGGTGGCGGCAAGGCGTTCGGTCCGAAGCCCCGCAGCCATGCGATCGAGCTTCCGAAGAAGGTGAGGGCGCTGGCGCTCCGTCATGCGCTATCGGCGAAGGCCAAGGCCGGCGAGATCATCGTTCTCGAAAAAGCATCGTCGACGGCGGGCAAGACCGCAGTACTTCGCAAGCAGTTCGAGAAGCTCGAACTCGGCAGCGCGCTCATCATCGACGGCGCGGATCTCGACCAGGGCTTCGCGCGCGCCGCGCGCAACATTCCGAACATCGATCTTTTGCCGGTGCAGGGGATCAACGTCTACGACATCCTGCGCCGCAAGAAGCTGGTGCTGACGAAGGCCGCCATCGAGGCGCTGGAGGCGCGGTTCAAATGACAACGAAGCTCAAAGCCTACGACGTGATCCTCTCGCCGGTCATCACAGAGAAGTCCACGCTCGTCTCCGAAGCCAACCAGGTGATCTTCAAGGTCGCGCCGACGGCTTCGAAGGGCGACATCAAGTCGGCTGTCGAGAGCCTCTTCGGCGTCAAGGTCAAGGCCGTCAACACGCTCGTCCGCAAGGGCAAGCTCAAAATGTTCAAGGGCCGGCCGGCTCAGCTCGGCGATACCAAGAAAGCGATCGTCACGCTGGAGGCTGGACACTCCATCGACGTGACGACGGGTCTGTGAGGATCGAACAATGGCGTTGAAGACATTCAGTCCGACCTCTCCGGGTCTGCGCCATCTGGTGCAGGTCGACCGCTCGCACCTTTGGAAGGGCGGACCGGTCAAGGCGCTCGTCGAGGGCAAATCGAAGTCCGGCGGCCGCAACGCACACGGGCGAATCACGACCCGGCACATCGGCGGCGGTCACAAGCAGAGCTATCGCCGCGTGGATTTCCGCCGGCGCAAGGCGGATGTGCCGGCCGTCGTCGAGCGGCTCGAGTACGATCCCAATCGCACAGCATTCATCGCGCTCATCAAGTATCAGGATGGCGAACTCGCGTACATCCTGGCGCCTCAGCGCCTCGCGGTCGGTGATACGGTCGTGTCGGGTGCGAAGGTCGACGTCAAGCCCGGCAACGCGATGCAGCTCGCGAACATGCCGCTTGGCACGATCGTCCACAACGTCGAGCTGAAGCCGGGTCGCGGTGGTCAGCTCGCGCGTTCGGCCGGTGCCTTTGTGCAGCTTGTTGGCCGCGATGCCGGCTGGGCGATCCTGAAGCTCAATTCGGGTGAGACGCGCAAGGTTCGCTCGGAGTGCATGGCTTCGGTGGGTGCTGTCTCGAACCCAGATCACACCAACCGCGTCGTCGGCAAGGCCGGCCGCACGCGCTGGCTCGGCAAGCGTCCGACCGTTCGCTCCATTGCCATGAACCCGATCGACCACCCGAACGGTGGCCGTACGAAGGGCGGCAAGCATTGGGCGACGCCGTGGGGCAAGCCGACCAAGGGCTTCAAGACCCGCAAGAACAAGACTACGCAGAAGTTCATCATTCGCAGCCGCCATAAGGCCAAGTAAGGCGGCCGACGCGCCGAGGAGAGACCGACAGTGTCACGTTCTGTTTGGAAAGGCCCGTTCATCGACGGCTACCTTCTCAAGAAGGCCGAGAAGGTGCGTTCGTCGGGCCGCAATGAGGTCATCAAGATCTGGAGCCGCCGCTCCACGATCCTGCCTCACTTCGTCGGCCTGACGTTCGGTGTTCACAACGGCCAGAAGCACATCCCGGTTGCCATCACCGAGGATATGGTGGGTCATAAGTTCGGCGAGTTTGCGCCGACCCGCTCGTTCCCCGGCCACGGCGGCGACAAGAAAGCGGTGAAGAGGTAATGGGCAAGCCAAAGACAGAGCGGAGCCTCGCGGACAACGAGGCCAAAGCGGTCGCGCGAGGCATCCGGATCTCGCCGCAGAAGCTCAATCTTGTTGCCGCGATGATCCGGGGCAAGAAGGTCAACGATGCGATCGCGGACCTCGAGTTCTCCCGGAAGCGCGTGGCGCAGGACGTGCGGAAGTGCGTCATGAGCGCCGTCGCGAACGCGGAAAATAATCACGGTCTCGACGTCGACACGCTCGTGGTCGCTGAGGCCTATGTCGGCAAGAACCTCATCATGAAGCGCTTCGCAGCACGCGGGCGCGGTCGTGGCGCGCCGATCATCAAGCCGTTCTCGCAGCTGACGATCGTCGTGCGCGAGAAGGCCGAGGAAGAGAAGGCCGCGAAGAAGGCCGGTAAAGGCCGGGCGAAGGCGTCGAGCGCGAGCGTACAAGAGAAGGGGGCCGAGTAATGGGTCACAAGGTCAATCCCGTCGGGCTGCGCGTTGGCATCAATCGCACCTGGGACAGCCGCTGGTTCGCCGCCCGCGGGGAGTACGGCAAGCTTCTCCACGAGGACATGGCGATCCGCGAGCACATCATGGCGCAGTCGCGCGCGGCCGGCATCTCGAAGGTCGTGATCGAGCGTCCGCACAAGAAGTGCCGTGTGACCATCCAGGCTTCGCGCCCGGGCGTTCTCATCGGCAAGAAGGGCGCGGATATCGACAAGCTTCGGGGTGAACTGGCACGCCTCACGGCGTCGGAAGTGCATCTCAACATCGTCGAAATCCGCAAGCCCGACATCGACGCGACACTGGTTGCGGAATCGATCGCGCAGCAACTCGAGCGCCGCGTCGCGTTCCGCCGCGCCATGAAGCGCTCGGTCCAGACGGCGCTGCGTGCGGGTGCCGTCGGCATTCGTATCAACGTCGCGGGCCGGCTCGGCGGCGCGGAAATCGCGCGCACGGAGTGGTACCGCGAGGGCCGCGTGCCGCTTCATACCCTCCGCGCCGACATTGATTTCGGATACGGCCTGGCCAAGACGGCCTACGGCGTCATCGGCATCAAGGTCTGGATCTTCAAGGGCGAGATCATCGAGCACGATCCGATGGCGTCGGAGAAGCGGGCGTTCGATTCGAGCAACGACAGCGGCATGCCGCGTCCGCGCCGCGATGACGGCGATCGCCGTGATCGCCGTGGCCCGCGCGGCGGTCGTGGCGGCCGTGGTGGTGGTGGCGGCGAAAGCCAAGAGCGCGCGGCTGAAACGGCCAGCGACGCCTGAGAACACGAAGGACTGAATTCCCATGCTTCAACCAAAGCGCACCAAGTTCCGGAAGCAGTTCAAGGGCCGCATCCATGGCGTTGCCAAGGGCGGCACGGCGCTGAATTTCGGTGAGGTCGGCCTCAAGGCGGTCGAGCCCGAGCGCATCACGGCACGGCAGATCGAAGCGGCCCGCCGCGCGATCGCTCGTCATACGAAGCGCCAGGGGCGGCTCTGGACACGCATCTTCCCGGATGTGCCGGTGACGAAGAAGCCGGCCGAAGTCCGAATGGGTTCGGGCAAGGGCGGCATCGAGCTCTGGGTTGCGCGGGTAAAGCCCGGCCGCATCCTTTTCGAGATCGGCGGCGTCAACCCGACAATCGCCAAGGAAGCGCTCGCGCTCGGCGCGGCGAAGCTTCCGATCAAGACACGGATCGTGACGCGTCTGACGTGACGCTGAACGGCAGGAACGAGTGAGGACGGACGATGAAAGCGGCTGACATGAAGGGCCTTACGCTCGATCAGCTCGACGACCAGCTGGCGAAGCTCAAGAAGGAGCAGTTCAACCTGCGCTTTCAGCGAGCCTCGGGCCAGCTCGAGAGCACCTCGCGGATCCGCGAGGTGCGCCGCGACATCGCGCGTGTGATGACGATTGCCCGCCAGAAGCGGGCCGGTGTCGCCCAGAAGGGCGCTTGAGGAGAATTGAGAGATGCCGAAGCGCGTCCTGCAGGGTGTGGTCGTTTCCGACAAGAACGACAAGACGGTGGTGGTCCAGGTCGAGCGGCGCTTTACGCATCCGCTTCTGAAGAAGACCGTTCGCCGTACGAAGAAGTACCACGCTCACGACGAGGCCAACACGTACAAGATCGGTGACAAGGTCTCCATCCAGGAGAGCGCACCGATCTCGAAGAAGAAGTGCTGGGTCGTGACGGACAAGGTGACCTGAGACGGTTCGAACGCGAGTTCGACGTCGATGTTTCGAAGTGAGCGGCCGGTTCCGGCCGGCCGGGATAAGGAAGGAACGACGCGATGATCCAGATGGAGACAAATCTCGACGTCGCCGACAATTCGGGCGCGCGCCGCGTCCAGTGCATCAAGGTGCTGGGCGGCTCGAAGCGCAAGTATGCCACGATTGGCGACACGATCGTCGTGTCGGTCAAGGAGGCTATTCCGAAGGGGCGCGTCAAGAAGGGCCAGGTGATGAAGGCGGTCGTCGTCCGCATCGCGAAGGGTGTGCGCCGGCCGGACGGCTCGCTCATCCGGTTCGATCGGAACGCGGCCGTTCTCATCAACAACCAGGGCGAGCCGGTCGGTACGCGTATCTTCGGGCCCGTCACGCGCGAACTTCGCGCCAAGAACCACATGAAGATCGTTTCGCTCGCGCCGGAGGTGCTCTGATGAGCGCGCAGAAGATCAAGAAGGGCGACCACGTCATCGTGCTCGCCGGCCGCGACAAGGGCAAGCACGGCGAAGTTATCGAAGTGCGCCCGAAGGAGAACCGCGCGGTCGTCAGGGGCGTCAACGTCGTCCGCCGTCACCAGAAGCAGTCGGCGGGAACAGAGGGCGGCATCGTCTCGAAGGAGGCGGCGATCGACCTCTCGAACCTCGCCATCGAGGATCCCAAGGACGGCAAGCCGACGCGGGTCGGGTTCAAGCTCCTCGACGATGGCCGCAAGGTCCGGGTCGCCAAGCGCTCGGGCGAAGTCATTCCGGAGAAGAAGTAAGCCATGGCTGAGGACAAGAAGGGCCAGAAGGGAGCCAAGCCGCAGGGCGGTGGTGCTCCGGCCAAGGGCGGCAAGGCCGCCAAGGCGGCGCAGGGCGCGGCCGACTTCGTGACGAAGCCGCGGCCGGCCGACTATCGGCCGCGTATGAAGTCGCACTACGAAAAGGTCGTGCGCGGAAAGCTCGTCGAGAAGTTCGGCTACGCGAACCCCATGCAGGTGCCGCGGATCGAGAAGATCGTGCTCAACATGGGCGTCGGCGAAGCGACCGCGGACCGCAAGAAGGTCGAGAATGCCGCCGCCGATCTCGCCAAGATCGCCGGCCAGAAGCCGGTGCTGACCAAGGCGGCGAAGTCGATCGCGACGTTCAAAGTGCGCGAGGGCATGACGCTCGGCACGAAGGTCACGCTGCGCGGCGACCGCATGTACGAGTTCCTGGACCGTTTCGTCACGATCGCGCTGCCGCGCGTGAAGGACTTCCGCGGTCTCAATCCGAAGAGCTTCGACGGGCGTGGCAACTACGCCTGCGGGCTCAAGGAACACATCGTGTTCCCGGAAATCAATTACGACGATGTCGACCAGGTCTGGGGCATGGACGTCATCGTCGTGACGACGGCAAAGACAGACGACGAAGCGCGCGAACTTCTGCGTGGCTTCAATTTCCCGTTCCGCAGCTAGAGGACCTCGGACCACGCGTCAGTCCGAAAGGCCTTTGGAGGATATAAATGGCGAAGACGAGCTCTATCGAGAAGAACAACCGGCGGCGTAAGCTTGCCGCGCAGTCGGCAGCGAAGCGGAAACGCTTGAAGGAGATCGCCAACGATCTCAAGCGTCCCGCAGAGGAGCGCTTCCAGGCGCGTCTCAAGCTCGCCGAAATGCCGCGCAACTCGAGCCCGACGCGCATCCGCAACCGGTGCGAGCTGACGGGCCGCGCGCGAGGCGTCTATCGCAAATTCAAACTGTGCCGCAACCAGCTGCGCGAACTCGCCAGCCAGGGTCGCATTCCTGGCATCGTGAAGTCGAGCTGGTAAGGGTGAGCGAAGTCCAATGGCTATGAATGATCCGATTGGCGATATGCTGACCCGCATCCGGAATGCGCAGCTCCGCCGCCGCCCCAAAGTGATGACGCCGGCTTCGAGCCTCCGGGCGCGCGTTCTCGACGTGCTCGCGGACGAAGGCTACATCCGGGGCTATGCCCGCATCGAACAGAAGGGCGCGCTGCCCGAGTTCGAAATCGAGCTGAAATATTACAACGGCCAGCCGGCCATCAAAGAGATCGAGCGCGTCTCGAAGCCGGGACGGCGCGTCTATTCTCCAGTCAAGGACCTGAAGCCTTTCGCGAACGGTCTCGGCGTGTCGATCCTGTCGACGCCGAAGGGCGTCATGAGCGACAGCCGGGCCCGCGAGGAGAATGTCGGCGGCGAGGTCATCTGCAACGTCTTCTAACGAAAGCCCCGGGCAACCGGGCTCTGAAGGGTGAGGAACCCATGTCACGCATCGGTAAAAAGCCTGTCGCCATTCCCGCCGGCATCACGCCCGCGGTTTCGGGGCAGACGGTCAAGATCAAGGGCCCCAAGGGCGAATTGTCGTTCACCTGTCCCGACCTCATCAAGGTCGAGAAGACGGCGGACGGCATCGAAGTTGCGCCGCGGAACGAGACCAAGATGGCCCGCTCCATGTGGGGCATGTCGCGCACCATGATCCAGAACATGATCAAGGGCGTGACGGACGGCTATTCGCATACGCTCGAAATTCACGGCGTCGGCTTCAAGGCGTCGATGAAGGGCAAGGATCAGCTGACGCTCTCGGTCGGCTACAGCCACGACGTGGTGATCAAGGTTCCGGCGGGCGTCGACGTCAAAGTCGGCGGCGCGAAGCAGGAGGTCGTCACCGTCTCCGGGATCGACAAGCAGGCGGTGGGCGAACTCGCCTCTGTCATCCGCTCGTCGCGGAAGCCCGAGCCCTACCAGGGCAAGGGCGTGCGCTATCAAGGTGAGTTCATCTTCCGCAAGGAAGGCAAGAAGAAGTAAGGACGCCAGCCATGGGCACGCACAACACCCTGTTCCTGAAGCGCCGCGCCCGCGTGCGCCGGTCGCTCAAGGCGAATGCCGGCATTCGGCCGCGCCTGTCGATCCATCGCTCCGGCCGACACATCTATGCGCAGGTCATCGACGACGCCGCGGGCCGCACGGTCGCAGCCGCCTCGACGCTCGAGAAGGATCTGCGCGGTTCGCTCAAGACGGGCGCCGACAAGGTCGCGGCAGCTGCCGTCGGCAAACTCGTCGCCGAGCGCGCGATCAAGGCCGGCGTCGATGCGGTGGTCTTCGATCGCGGCGGTTTTCTTTTTCATGGCCGCGTCAAGGCGCTGGCCGATGCCGCCCGCGAGGGCGGTCTGAAGTTCTGACCGAAAGGGACCTCAAGTGGCACGCACACCCCAGAAAGAGCGCGGCGGACGCGATCGCGATCGTGGCGAGAAGGTCGAGAGCGAGTTCAGCGACAAGCTCGTCCATATCAACCGCGTCGCCAAGGTGGTGAAGGGCGGCAAGCGCTTCGGATTCGCGGCGCTGGTGGTCGTGGGTGATCTCCGGGGCCGGGTCGGCTTCGGCCACGGCAAGGCCCGCGAAGTGCCTGAGGCGATCCGCAAGGCAACCGAAGCTGCGCGCCGAAATCTCGTGCGCGTTCCGCTCCGTGACGCGCGCACGCTGCATCACGACAGCGAAGGGCGGCATGGCTCGGGTAAGGTCGTGCTGCGCTCGGCGCCTCCGGGCACCGGCATCATCGCGGGCGGCGCGATGCGCGCCGTGTTCGAGATGCTCGGCGTGCAGGACATCGTCGCCAAGTCGCTCGGCTCGACCAACCCCTACAACGTCGTCCGTGCCACGTTCGACGCGCTCAAGGGGCAGGAAAATCCGCGTGGTGTTGCGGCCCGCCGCAGCAAGAAGGTTTCGGACATCGTCGCACGGCGTCGTGACGGCTCGGCGGTCGCCGAAGCCGGCGTCGACGCCTGAGACCAGGATCGATCGAGGAAGGGCGCCGCCGACGGCGCGACAGGACAATGGCTGACAAGAGCAAAACCATCACGGTCGAGCAGATCGCCAGCGCGAACCGCAGGCCCGAGAAGCAGACGAAGACGCTCATCGGGCTCGGCCTCAACAAGCTTCACCGCCGCCGCACGCTCGAGGATACGCCTCAGGTGCGCGGCATGATCAACGCCATTCCTCACCTCGTCCGTATCGTCGACGAGGCTTGAGAGACGCCACGCCAGGGAGCGAAGCCATGCGGCTCAACGACATCAAGGACAACGCGGGAGCGCGCAAGTCGCGGGTTCGCATCGGCCGCGGCATCGGCTCGGGCGTCGGCAAGACCGGCGGACGGGGCGGCAAGGGCCAGACGGCGCGCACGGGTGTTGCCATCGGCGGCTTCGAAGGCGGCCAGATGCCACTGCATCGCCGGCTTCCGAAGCGCGGATTCAACAAGTGGCGCGCGAAGGACTACAACGAAATCAACGTCGGCGCGCTCCAGAAGGCGGTCGACGAGGGTAAGCTCACCGCCGGCCAGTCGGTGGATGTCGCGGCGCTGGTCGATGCCGGTATTCTGCGCCGTGCCAAGGACGGCCTGCGCCTCCTCGGCGCCGGCGAGATCAAGACCAAGTTGGCCCTGACGGTCGATCACGCCTCGGCGTCGGCGCTGGCCGCCATCGAGAAGGCTGGTGGTTCGGTCAAGGTCATCGTGCCCAAGGTGCTCGCGGCCGACGAGGCCAAGCGCAAGAAGTCGGCGGCCAAGAAGAACAGTGCCAAGACACCTTCGAAAGCCAAGTCCGAGGAATAGCGCCGGCTTCGGCCCGCCGCACCCCGTATTGTAATTCCAATACGGTGCATTAGGTGGGTTTGGAGAACTGGGGGTAGCTCCGGTCAACCGGCATGGGCCCGTCAGGATCGGTCAGGCAGCGCGCTGCCCCGACCGCCGGAGGGACCGGGAGAGAGCACGATGGTTTCCGCTGCCGAGCAGCTCGCGTCGAACCTGAACTTCGGGGCTTTCGCCAAGGCGGAGGACCTGAAGCGGCGCATCTGGTTCACGCTGGGTGCGCTTCTCGTCTACCGGCTCGGCACTTTCATTCCGCTGCCCGGCATCAATGCCGACGCCTTCGCGCAGGCGTTCAAGGCGCAGTCGTCCGGCATCCTCGGCATGTTCAACATGTTCGCTGGCGGTGCCGTCGAGCGTATGGCCATCTTCGCGCTCAACATCATGCCGTACATCTCGGCATCGATCATCATCCAGATCATGACGTCGGTTTCGCCGACGCTCGAGGCCTTGAAGAAGGAAGGCGAGTCGGGGCGCAAGCAGATCAACCAATATACGCGCTACCTGACGGTCGTGCTGGCAACGCTGCAGGCCTACGGCATCGCGATCGGCCTCGAGGGCTCGCAGTCGGGTGCGGCAGGCTCGGTGGTCGCGGATCCGGGCTGGTTCTTCCGCTTCTCGACCGTCATCACGCTCGTCGGCGGCACCATGTTCCTCATGTGGCTCGGCGAGCAGATCACGCAGCGCGGCGTCGGAAACGGTATCTCGCTCATCATCTTCGCGGGCATCGTGGCAACGTTGCCGGCCGCCGTCTATAACCTGTTCGAAATGGCGCGCACCGGCGCGCTTTCGACGCCGGTCCTGTTCGGCTTCATGCTTCTGGCGCTCGCGGTCGTCGCGGCGGTGGTGTTCATCGAGCGGGCACAGCGACGGCTCCTCATCCAGTACCCAAAACGTCAGGTCGGTAATCGGGTCACGCAGGGTGAAAGCTCGCATCTGCCGCTTAAACTCAATTCCGCGGGGGTCATTCCGCCGATCTTCGCGTCATCGCTGCTTCTCCTGCCGATCACGGCGGCGCAGTTCATGGGGCCGGGCGGAGGCACGGGCTCGGAGTGGCTCAATCAGATTGTCGCGATGCTCGGTATGGGGCAACCGCTTCACATGGCGCTGATGGCAGCCCTCATCATCTTCTTTGCGTTCTTCTACACAGCTCTCGTCTTTAATCCGAAAGAGACCGCCGACAATCTCCGCAAGTACGGCGGCTTCATTCCGGGTATCCGCCCGGGCGAGAACACGGCCAAGTACATCGAGTACATCCTGACCCGCATTACGGTCGTCGGTGCCATCTATCTGGCCGCGGTCTGCGTGCTACCCGAGTTCCTCGTGTCCTACGCCGCCCTGCCGTTCTACTTCGGCGGCACGTCGCTTCTGATCGCGGTCAGCGTGACCATGGATACGGTCGCACAGATCCAGAGCCACCTGCTGGCTCACCAGTACGAAGGTCTCATCAAGAAGGCCAAGCTCAGGGGCGCGACGAACAACAAGGGGCGGAAATGAACCTCATTCTTCTGGGACCTCCGGGGGCGGGCAAGGGAACGCAGTCGCAGATTCTGGCCGAGAAGCGGGGCCTCGTTCAGCTCTCGACAGGGGATATGCTGCGGGCGGCCGTGAAAGCCGGTACCGAGGTCGGCAAGAAGGCCGAGGCGATCATGAAAGCCGGCGGGCTTGTCTCCGACGACATCGTGATCGGCATCATAGCGGACCGGATCTCGGAGCCCGACTGCGCGAACGGCTTCATTCTCGACGGCTTCCCGCGGACGCTCGCCCAGGCGGATGCTCTCGCCTCACTGCTCGAGGCCAAGGGCAAAAAGTTGGACGCCGTTATCGAACTCAAAGTCGATGACCAGATCCTCGTGTCGCGGATCGAAAACCGGGCGCGGGAAACTCTGGCAGCCGGCGGTACGGTTCGCGCCGACGACAATGCCGAGGCCTTGAAGACCCGTCTCATGGCCTACTATCGCGAAACGTCGCCGCTCATCGGCTACTACTTCGCCTACCGGAAACTCGCGACGGTGGACGGTATGGCGCCCATCGAGGCGGTGACGGCGGATATCGCTCAGAAGCTCAATGGCAAGGCCTGAAACGGGTGGGGTCAAATGTCCGGCCGACTGCGTCCTCGAACGGATGTGACATGATGGTTGCAAAAGGTTGACTAGGGGGTAGTGCCAAGCTACAACACCGCGCTTTCATGACGCAGGATGGACGGGATTGGCCGCGGAGGCATTTCGCTCGCGGGCAGTCCCATTCGTTTTAGCTCGTAGGATCAGGGGCTTGCTACCGCTGTGCGGGGCCGGCCCGACGTAGAACATTCCGGCAGCGCGCGATCGCGGCTGGACAAGCGAAACAACAGAAGACCGAATTTCGAGGAGAGAGCCGTGGCTCGTATCGCTGGTGTGAACATCCCGACCCAGAAGCGTGTCGTCATCGCGCTTCAGTATATCCATGGCATCGGGCCCAAGTTCGCCAAGGACATCTGCACAGCTGTCGGCATTCCGGCGGAGCGTCGCGTCAGCCAGCTGACGGACGCGGAAGTCCTGCAGATCCGCGAGACGATCGACCGCGATTACCTCGTGGAAGGCGATCTCCGCCGCGAAGTTTCGATGAACGTGAAGCGCCTCATGGACCTCGGCTGCTATCGTGGCCTTCGCCACCGCAAGGGCCTGCCGGTGCGCGGTCAGCGCACCCACACCAACGCGCGCACCCGGAAGGGTCCTGCTAAGCCGATCGCGGGCAAGAAGAAGGCCTGATGAATTTTTGTCCGTGGCTTCGGCCGCGGATCGACGTCGACAACATTCGCCAAGCGAGCGCCCGTTTTCACGCGGGCCAGGAGAGACACACAGATGGCTAAAGAGCAGGCCGCGCGCCAAAAGGTGCGTAAGCGCGAGAAGAAGAACATCACGTCGGGCGTGGCGCACGTGAATGCCTCGTTCAACAATACCATGATCACGATCACGGACGCGCAGGGCAACACGCTCGCGTGGTCGTCGTCGGGCACGATGGGCTTCAAGGGCTCGCGCAAGTCGACACCGTTCGCCGCCCAGGTGGCCGCCGAAGACGCCGGCAAGAAGGCCATGGAACACGGCGTCAAGGTGCTGGAAGTGGAAGTCACGGGGCCCGGTTCGGGTCGTGAGTCGGCGCTCCGCGCTCTTCAGGCCGTCGGTTTCCAGATCACGTCGATCCGCGATGTAACGCCGATCCCGCACAACGGTTGCCGTCCGCGTAAGCGCCGCCGCGTTTGATCGTTCGCCTGTCGCGCGCGGCCCTTGCCGTGCGTGCGCGAAGACAGTCAGTGGCCGCCGGTTATCCCCCGGTTGCCGGCTGTTACATTCCCCAGACTTAAGAGCGCCGGTCGCGTCTCCCCCCGGACCGATGCGCTGAACTCGGAGAGGCCAAGCCGTGACAAACCTTCTTCAGAAGAACTGGCAGGACCTTATCAAGCCCAACAAGCTCGAAGTGCAGCCGGGCCGGGATCGCGCCCGGTCGGCGACGGTTGTCGCGCAGCCGCTCGAGCGCGGCTTCGGCATGACGCTCGGCAACGCGCTGCGTCGCGTGCTGTTGTCCTCGCTGCAGGGTGCCGCCATCAAGACCGTCCAGATCGACGGCGTGCTGCACGAGTTCTCATCGATCCCCGGCGTGCGCGAGGACGTGACGGACATTGTTCTCAACATCAAGGAAATCTCGATCCGTCTCCATAGCGACGGCACGAAGCGCATGGTCCTGAAGAAGGAAGGCGCGGGTCCCGTCAAGGCGGGCGATATCGAGGCGTCGTCCGACGTCGAAATCCTGAACCCCGATCATGTGATCTGCCACCTCGACCAGGGCGCATCGATCCGCATGGAGTTCACGGCCGACATGGGCAAGGGCTACGTCGCCGCCGAGCGCAACCGGCCGGACGACGCGCCGATCGGGCTCATCCCAGTCGACAGCCTCTACTCGCCCGTGAAGAAAGTCTCGTACAAGGTCGAGAATACCCGCGAGGGCCAGGATCTCGACAAGGACAAGCTCACGATGCAGATCGAGACGGATGGCTCGGTCCGCGCCGAGGATGCCGTGGCGCTCGCCGCCCGCATTCTGCAGGACCAGCTCGCGGTCTTCATCAACTTCGAAGAACCGAAGAAGCCGCAGGAAGAGACGCGCCATCCGGAGCTCGCGTTCAACGCGGCACTGCTCAAGAAGGTCGACGAACTCGAACTCAGCGTGCGCTCGGCGAACTGCTTGAAGAACGACAACATCGTCTACATCGGCGACCTCATCCAGAAAACGGAAGCAGAGATGCTGCGGACGCCGAACTTCGGCCGCAAGTCGCTCAATGAGATCAAGGAAGTGCTCGCCTCGATGGGGCTTCACCTCGGCATGGAAGTGCCGAACTGGCCGCCGGACAACATCGAGGAACTGGCGAAGCGGTTCGAGGATCAGTACTGAGCATAGTCCCTCTGCCCGCTCCCGGGCGAAGGGAAACGCACCACAAGCGGGACCATAGAAGCCCGCATAGCGACAACGTAAGGGTAAAAGGACACAGACCATGAAACACGGCAGTCTCGGCCGGCGGTTCAACCGCGACAGTGGCCACCGGCAAGCGATGTTCTCGAACATGGCCGCCGCACTCATCCGTCACGAGCAGATCGTGACGACGCTTCCCAAAGCGAAGGACCTGAAGCGGGTCGTCGAGAAGTACATCACACTCGCGAAGCGCGGTGATCTCAACTCCCGCCGCCTCGCGGCCGCCCGGCTCCGCGACGAGGATATGGTCAAGAAGCTCTTCGACGTGCTCGGACCGCGTTACAAAGCTCGCAATGGCGGCTATACGCGCGTCCTGAAGGCCGGCTTCCGCTACGGCGACAGCGCGCCGCGGGCGGTTATCGAGCTCGTCGATCGCGATACTGCAGTCAAGGGCGCCGAGGACAAGGCGCGCCACGAGGCCGAGATGAAGGCCATGGAACAAGCCGGTTGACCGTGCCCAAACGGCAATCCGGACAACGGAACGCGGCGTTTCGCTCAAGCGAGGCGCCGTTTTCGTTTCGCGCGCAGGTCCGAGGCGCGGCGGCCATAGCGCGACAATTGGCGGTCAGGTGCTGGGCGGCCCGCCCGGAGGATTGTCGCAATGGCCGCGCGAGCTATATGGCAATTCGAGGGGAATGCCGCGCCCGAGCGAGCGTTCCGTCGATCACAGCGACGGTCCCTGATGGATGGGAACATGTTTTCGCGAACTGAAATCCACGGCTCGCTCATAGCTGCCGCCGTCCTCACGCTGGCGTTCGTGGCCGTCGTTCTCGCCGACGTCGGCGTCGCGCAGAAGCGCGAGGTTCCGCCGTCGCGTGAGCTTGTACAGTATTCCTTTGCGCCGATCGTTCGGCGCGCCGCTCCCGCGGTGGTCAACGTCTACGTCCGCCGGCGGGTCCAGACATTCAATTCGCCGTTCGCGCGCGACCCGGTTTTCCGGCAGTTCTTCGGCGACGCCTTCGGTGGGCCTTCGGAGCGCATTCAGAGTTCGCTCGGCTCGGGCGTGATCGTCAATGCGGACGGTGTGATCGTCACCAACACGCACGTGATCAAGGGGCGTGGGGAAGCCGAAATTCGCGTGGCGCTCCCCGACAAGCGGGAGTTCGATGCGCGGGTGCTGGCCCAGGACGACAAGACCGACATTGCCATTCTCAAGATCGAGGGCGCGACTGAGCGCTTCCCGACAATCGACTTCGAGGACAGCGACACGCTCGAAGTGGGCGACCTCGTCCTCGCGATCGGCAACCCGTTCGGTGTCGGCCAGACGGTGACGAGCGGCATCGTCTCGGCGCTCGCGCGCACGGAGATCGGCAAGTCGGATGCGCAGGTCTTCATCCAGACGGACGCGGCCATCAATCCGGGCAATTCCGGGGGCGCGCTCGTCGATATGAACGGCCGTCTCATCGGCATCAACACGATGATCTTCACCCAGTCGGGCGGATCACAGGGAATCGGGTTCGCCATCCCCTCGAAGCTCGTAAAGCTCTATGTGGACAGCGCGCTGACGGGGCGGAAGGTCGAACGGCCGTGGCTCGGTGCCCGGCTCGAGAACGTCACGCGCGAAATTGCCGAAGGTCTCGGCATCGACCGCGTTTCCGGTGCCGTCGTCGCGCGCGTCTCCGACGACGGTCCGGCGGCCCGCGCGGGGCTACAGGCCGGGGACGTCATCACGCGGATCGACGGCTTCGAAGTTCAGGACCCGCGCGCCGTCTACTACCGGTTGACCACGCGCGGCGTCGGCAATACGGCGCGGATCGATGTTCTGAGGAACCGGCAGCCGCTGACGGTCGAGCTTCAGCTGGTTCCGCCGCCGCCGGCGGAACGCGACGATGTGCGAAACCTCTCGGGACGGCATCCTTTCGACGGTGCCCGGGTTTCGAACATTCTGCCGGGCATCTCCGACGAACTGGGAATCGACGAGACATCAGGTGCCGTGATCATCGGTGTCCGGCCCGACTCGATCGCACAGCGGCTCGGCTTCCGGCAGGGCGACGTGATCGTCGAAGTCTCAGGTCAGAAGGTGACTAACGTCGCCGAGCTCGAGCAGGCGATCGCGGGCCGCCAGCGGACCTGGCTACTCGCGATCAAACGCGGGGGCGAGGCGATGCTTTTGCAGGTTCCCGGAGGCTGACGGGACGCAATCGAGGGCTCGCTCGATCGCACGTTAGCCGGCGTTTGACATGCCGCACGTGACGGAGTTCTCCGGCGAAGCCTATAAGGGCTCATGAGCAATCTGTTCGAAGCGGCAGGTCTGGAGAAGGGCGCCCCGCGTCCGCTCGCCGACCGGCTGCGCCCGACCACGCTCGGCGAGGTCGCCGGGCAGGATCATCTGGTCGGTCCAGAGGGGAAGATCACGCGGCTATTGAAGTCCGGCCGGATGCCAAGCCTCATCCTCTGGGGACCGCCGGGCGCTGGAAAAACGACAATCGCGCGCCTGCTGGCGGGTGAGACCGACCTCGCCTTCGAGCAGCTGTCGGCGATCTTCTCGGGTGTTCAAGACTTGCGGAAGGCCTTCGACCGCGCGCGTGCGCTCCGCGAGGGCGGGCGCGGAACACTGCTTTTCATCGACGAGATACATCGCTTTAATCGTTCGCAGCAGGACAGCTTTCTGCCGCTCATGGAAGACGGCACGATCACGCTCGTGGGTGCGACTACCGAGAATCCGTCGTTCGAACTCAATCCAGCCGTCTTGTCGCGCGCGCAGGTCCTGACGCTCAATCGACTGTCGGACGACGCGCTCGATCAACTCCTTAAGCGTGCCGAGGACGAAGAGGGACGTGCGCTTCCCCTCGAGCCGGATGCGCGCGCGGCTCTCGTGGACATGGCGGATGGCGACGGGCGTGCGCTTCTGAACCTCGTCGAGGACGTTCTGACGAGCGTAGCCGCGGGCACAGCGCTGCTCGATCGAGCCAAACTTATCGGTCTCGTGCAGCGCCGGGCGCCGCTCTACGACAAGGGCCGCGACGGTCATTACAATCTCATCTCCGCACTTCACAAGGCGGTCAGGGGGTCGGACCCGGACGCGGCGCTCTACTGGTTCGCGCGAATGCTCGAAGGTGGCGAGGATCGCTTGTTTCTCGCGCGGCGTCTCGTGCGCATGGCGGTCGAAGACATCGGGCTTGCCGATCCCCAGGCCCTCGTCGTCGCGAACGCGGCCAAGGACGCTTTTGACTTCCTCGGCTCGCCGGAGGGGGAGCTGGCTCTTTCCGAGGCCGTCCTCTATCTGGCAACCGCGCCCAAATCGAACGCAAATTACGTGGCCTACAAAGCGGCGGTTCGGGCGGCCAAGGAGAAGGGTTCGCTCGCTCCGCCGAAATCGATCCTCAATGCGCCGACAAAGCTCATGGAGGCGGAAGGCTACGGGTCGGACTACCGTTACGATCACGACGAACCGGACGCCTTTTCAGGGCAGAACTATTTCCCTGACGGGTTCGGTCCGCGTCCCAAATTCTACGACCCGCCAGAGCGAGGCTTCGAACGCGACATTCGCAAACGGCTCGAATACTGGGCGGCGCTCCGCCGGAAGCGCACCGAGGGGTAATCCGCCGACGTCCGCGCACTTTGCCGCCGCCCCGCCGGCGGCTTTGCGCGCCGACACGTTCCAGCGCTATATCAGCCTCGCAGGCGGATCGAGGGTGTCATGAAGCTCATAATGCTGGCGGCGGCCGGTGGCGGCATCGGGGCTGCCGCACGTCTCTTGGTGAACCAGGCTTTTGCCGGCGCGGCCTTTCCCTGGGCGACGCTGGCGGTCAATATCGTGGGGTCATTTCTCATGGGAATGACCGTCGTGTTCGTGACGGAGCGGTTCGGGGGAAGCGCTGAAATGCGGACGTTTCTCGCGACGGGCATTCTCGGCGGCTTCACGACGTTCTCCGCCTTTTCGTTCGACGTCGTCGAACTCATGGCCAAAGAAGGACCGCTCATGACGGGGCTTTACATCGGCGGGTCGGTCGTCGGGGCGATCGCGGCCATCGTCGTGGGCCTCTCGGTCGCAAGGGCGATGTTCGCATGACCGGGAAGATTGAGACCATCAAGGTCAGTACGCAGGAAGAGGACATGCGCCTCGACCGCTGGTTCCGCGTGCACTTTCCGGAGGTGGGCTACACCTACCTCCAGAAGCTCTTGCGGTCGGGTCAGGTCCGGATCGACAGCAAGCGGGCTCAGGCCAACGATCGCTTGTCGGCCGGACAAGAGGTGCGCGTGCCGGCGGTCGTGCGCCAGCCCAAGACGGCGGGGACGGGATTGAAGCCGCCGCCGGGAGTCTCCAAGGGCGACCGAGATCTCATCGAGGGCATGATCCTCTTCGAGGACGAGCAGGTGCTCGTGCTCAACAAGCCGGCGGGCATCGCGGTGCAGGGCGGGACGGGGACCAAGCGGCACATCGACGGAATTCTCGCAGGGATGGCCGATCGGTTCGGCGGCGAGCGTCCGCGCCTCGTGCATCGTCTCGACCGGGATACTTCTGGCGTGCTGCTGGTCGCGAAGACACGGGATGCGGCGGCGAAACTCGGGCGGACGTTTCAGACGCGCTCGGCGGCGAAGACCTATTGGGCACTCGTCAAGGGTGTTCCCAGCCCGGTGCAAGGCCGCGTCGAGGCGGCGCTCGTGAAGGCGACAGGTCCCGATGGCGACCGCGTCCGCAAGGCCGAGCCCGGCGAGCAGAAGGAGGCCATGCATGCGACGACACACTACGCGGTGATCGACAGGGTGGGCCGGAAAGCGGCCTGGGTGTCACTGAAACCTGTCACAGGTCGCCAGCATCAGCTCCGTGCGCATATGTCGATCATCGGCCACCCCATCGTCGGTGACAGCAAGTACGAAGGGGGGTTGGACCTGCCGGCCGAGAACATGGAGGCGAAACTCCATCTCCATGCCCGGCGATTGGTCATTCCGCATCCGACGAGCAAAGAGAAAATCGACGTCACAGCCCCTCTCCCTCCACACATGACGCGGACGTGGGAGCTTTTGGGATTGAATGCGACCAAGTATGCTGAACCCCAGATGTAACCGGGCTTTGACCGCGGAGACGGAATGCTCATGAACCTCAATGTCGTTGAGCTGTTGATCGGCTGGCTGCCCGTTCTGCTGCTGATCGCGGTATTCGCCTATTTCGCCCGCAAGAGCCAGTCGGCCTACATCAGCCGCAGTGGCAAGACGCACGGCGAGATGCTCGAAGAATACCTGGCCGAGATGCGCCGGCAGAACGATCTTCTGGAACGCATGGTGAGCGATCAGGAAACGCGCATTCAGCGGCTCGAGACGACGCGGCGCGCTGGTGCCGGCGGGGGAGGCGGCGGGGGCGCCGGACGGTAATGGGTGGTCTCGAAATCCTCGTCTACGTGGTCTTTGTCGGCGCGGCAGTTCTGATCCCGCTCATGATGCTGCAGGAGCACGCGCGGCAATTCCGCGGCATCCTGGGTCGGCCATACGGCACGGTCATCTCCGAGCTCAGTGAAGAAGGCGTCCGGCGCGGCGCGCTGATGGTCCGGGCTGCGGCGGTCCGCGAGGCGCGCCTTGAACGGCTCGAGCGGCGCATGGAGCAAGGCCGTTGATCCTCGTCGTCTTCGATTGCGACGGAACACTCGTCGACAGCCAGTATGTCATCACGGCAGCGATGGCTGGCGCGTTCGCGCGGCACGGACGTCCTCATCCGCGCCGCGAGGACGTGCGCCGCGTCGTCGGGCTTTCGCTCGACGTGGCCGTCGAACGCTTGTTGCCCGATGCCATGCCGTCGGAGGTTGCGTCGCTGGCCGAGGCCTACAAGGCGGAATTCCAGACGCTCAGGCAGCGGGCCGATCATCATGAGCCCTTGTTTCCAGGGATTCGGGCGACACTCGAAGAACTTTCGCGCGCCCCGGACGTCGTACTTGGCGTCGCCACGGGAAAGAGCGTCCGAGGCGTTCATTCCCTTCTCGTTCGCGAGCGTCTCGACGGTGTTTTCGCGACCATTCAGACAGCCGATACAAATCCTTCGAAGCCGCATCCCGCGATGCTCGAGGCGGCGATGCGAGACACCGGCGCAGCAGCGGGACGGACATTGATGATCGGCGACACCACGTTCGACATGGAGATGGCGATCAGTGCCGGCGCACGTGCGCTGGGTGTCGGATGGGGTTATCACGACGTCGAGGAACTCGAGGATGCGGGGGCGCACCGCATCGTCACGGAGAGCCCAAGATTGCTCGAGGCCGTTCGTGCCGAATTCGATTTGCTGATGGCGGCGTGACGATGGGTGATCACGACAACGGGCGAGAGCCGCCTGCATCCGGGCCGCCCGCATCGGGCGGTCCAAAGGGTCCGATCCGGGACGAACTCCGGCCGGCTTTGCCGAAGCGGTTCTATCGCACCGTGACGATCGGCGAAAAATCCGAAGGGAGCGAGCCCGCGGTCTTTTCCGTCCTCCTCGACGGCCGGCTGCTCAGAACGCCGCTCAAGCGACCGCTCCGGTTCTCTCGTCGCGCGCTCGCCGAACTCGTTGCCGATGAATGGGCCGCGCAGGCGACGGTCATCGACCCTGCGACGATGCATGCGACACGCATTCTCAACAGTGCCATCGACGGGGTCGCTGACAAAATGGCCGACGTTGCAGCCGAGGTGGCGGGCTTTGCCGGCAATGACCTTCTCTGCTATCGCGCCGAGGCCCCGCGCGGTCTCGTCGATCTACAAGATGCGCGCTGGGAGCCGGTGCTCCAAGCCGTCGAGCGCACCCTCGGATGCCGCTTTGTGCGTGTGGCGGGCATCATGCATTCCGCGCAGCCCACCGAGACGCTTCAGAAGATCTCGGCGGCCGTCACGTCGTTGCCGCCTATCAAGCTCGCCGCGCTGCACGTTCTGACGACGCTCTCCGGCTCCGTACTACTGGCGCTCGCCGTTCTCCGCGGTCTCGTCACTCCCGAGGCGGCTTGGATTGCCGCTCACACGGACGAGGATTGGCAAATCTCGCAATGGGGCGAGGACCAGGAGGCGTCCGCGAGGCGAGCTCTCAGGGCGTTGGAGTTCGCGACGGCGGCCAAGATTGTGCTGATCGATTGAATTGGCACCCGGCTCTTTGCCGTTCGGTAAATCCTGGGCGTTAACATATGCGGGTGTCTGATGACAAACCCCCTGGCGCGCCCCATGCTCTATTCCCCGATCGACAGTGCGAACGCCGTTCGCGACGCCTTTCTCGCGGCCGTGACGCCGAGCCGTGCCGTCTTCGGCGTCGTCGGCGCCGATGGACTGGCACGGGTTCCCTCACACAAATTCCGCGGCCGTGAGGTCTCGCTGTTCTGGTCGAGCCGGGCAGGCGCCGAGGCGATGGCGGACACCGTCACGACCCATCCCCGGATCAAGACCTTTGGCCTCGTCGAACTCATGAGCAGCGTTCTTCCAGGTCTCAAGCAGCACCGCCGGCTCGTCGGTCTCAACTGGGCGGGCGGACCCATGAAGGCCGAACTCGATCCGGTGGACCTCGGAGAACGGCTTCGTTTGGCCGCGCTCGACGGGTTCGTGTCTGCCGTTCGGATGCGGAACACGATCTGGACGCTCGAGGGGCCCGCGGGACCGGCGCTCCTCGTCTCGCAGACCCGGCCCGACGTCCTCGTGTTGCCGTGCTGGTCGGATGCGGGTGCCGCGGTCGAGCGGATCGAAGGTCCCTGGCGCGAAATGATGCCGGCACCGATCGAACTCGATGCCTTCGTGTCGCGCCGTCTGCCGTGGCTCCGGCAGAACGGGCATCTGGTCGGGCCGGAACATGCTGGCGGACCCGGGGCCTTGGAGATGCAGCCCGACGACCTGGCCCTCCGCCTCGAGATGACCGAGGAGGGACGAGGCGTCGCGGCCGGTGGCCACCCCCTCGGTGCCGCCTGACCCCTTCCTAAAGCCTGCCATTGTGCTATCCCGACCCCCTGACCAGTTGCCAAGGAAGCCAACGGGGGCCTCTCTCCATGAAGAATGTGATCGAAGAGCTCGAGCGCCGGCGCGATAACGCACGCCTCGGCGGCGGCAAGGCGCGCATCGACGCGCAGCACGCCAAGGGCAAGCTCACGGCCCGCGAGCGCATCGAGCTTCTGATGGACGAGAACTCGTTCGAGGAATTCGATACCTTCGTCGAGCACCGTTGCACCGAGTTCGGCATGGAGAAGAACAAGACGCCGGGCGACGGCGTCGTCACGGGGTGGGGCACCATAAACGGGCGCGTGGTTTACGTGTTCGCCAAGGACTTCACGGTGCTCGGCGGCTCGCTCTCGGAAAGCCACGCGCGCAAGATGACCAAGATCCAGGACATGGCGCTCAAGAACCGCGCGCCGATCATCGGTCTCTTCGACGCCGGCGGCGCACGCATCCAGGAGGGCGTCGACGCGCTCGGCGGGTACGGCGAGGTGTTCACGCGCAACGTCATGGCGTCGGGCGTCATTCCGCAGATCTCAGTCATCATGGGGCCGTGCGCGGGCGGCGACGTCTATTCGCCGGCCATGACGGACTTCATCTTCATGGTGCGCGACACGAGCTACATGTTCGTTACGGGCCCCGATGTCGTGAAGACCGTCACCAACGAGACGGTGACCGCCGAAGAGCTGGGCGGCGCGCGTGTCCATACCTCGAAGTCGTCGGTCGCGGACGGATCCTACGAGAACGACGTCGAGGCGCTCCTGCAGATGCGCCGGCTGATGGACTTCCTGCCGTCCAACAACAAAGCCGGCGTGCCGGTACTGCCGAGCCGCGACAGTCCGGATCGCGCCGACCATTCGCTCGATACGCTCATTCCGGACAACCCGAACAAGCCCTACGACATGCGGGAACTGATCCTCAAAGTCGTTGACGAGGGGGATTTCCTCGAGATCCAAGAGGCATTCGCGAAGAACATCATCATCGGGTTCGCGCGTATGGAGGGCCACACTGTCGGGATTGTCGCGAACCAGCCGATGGTGCTCGCAGGCGTGCTCGACAGCGATGCCTCGCGGAAGGCCGCGCGTTTCGTGCGTTTCTGCGACTGCTTTGAAATTCCGATCGTGACGTTCGTCGACGTGCCGGGCTTCCTGCCGGGTACGGCGCAGGAATACGGCGGGCTCATCAAGCACGGCGCGAAGCTGCTTTTCGCCTACGCCGAGGCGACGGTGCCGAAGGTGACGTGCATCACGCGCAAGGCCTACGGCGGCGCTTACGACGTCATGAGTTCGAAGCACATCCGCGGCGACATCAACTATGCCTGGCCGTCGGCCGAGATTGCGGTCATGGGGGCCAAGGGTGCGGTCGAGGTGCTCTATCGCGCCGACCTCGGCGATCCCGAGAAGGTCAAGGCCCGGATCGACGAATATCAGCAGCGGTTCGCGAACCCGTTCGTCGCCGCCGAGCGGGGCTATATTGACGAGGTGATCCTGCCGCACGGCACGCGCCGGCGCATCTGCCGCGCGCTCAACATGCTGCGCAACAAGACGCTCGAAAACCCCTGGAAGAAGCACGACAACATTCCACTTTGAGGGGTCGTCGAGGACGAGCCTCGGTCACGGGTGGTTACAACGATGGCGGGGTGCTGGCACACTGTGTCCCATGCCTGATCCCGCCGGCCCGCCGCCCTACAGAACGCGTCTCCAGGTCCTGTTCGCGGCTAATGCGCGGCGGGCGGTCATTCTGCGCCGCGGGCCGCGAACGCACTACTGCCTGATCGACTGGGACCTCACGACGGACACCTTTACGCCCGGCCAGTGGATGAAAGGTCTCGTCCGGCTGAGCGATCTCTCGCCTTCGGGCGACAAGCTCATCTACTGGGCGGCCCAGCACCATGAGAGCGCGCCCTGGCGGCGCAGGGCGATGCCCGGGCTCGGGACATTCGATCCGATTACGCAACGGCCGCTCGCTCCGTTGAAGCTCAGGAAGCGGCGCAAGGTGCCGCGCTATCTCGGCGGTCCGGGCGCGGTCGAGGCGCGGCGCCGGGCACGCGAGGTGACGGGCACCTGGACCGCGATCAGCAGCCCGCCCTACTTTTCCGCGCTCGCAATCTGGCCGGCCCATGGCCACTGGACCGGCGGGGGCGTCTTTCGCTCGGAGCATGACGTTTACCTCTACGAGCGCGAGGACGCGATGACACCCATCGTCAACGCGCCGCTGTCCGGCACGATCTCGTTCCGGTCGGCCGCACAGGCGGCCGCGCATGGATTTCAGTATGCCCCGAGCGCGGCGCGGCCGACGTTCGGCATGCTCGGCCATTGGGATGACCGCAACGAGGCCTGCGATGTGGTCGAGAAGGAGCGGCTGCGGGCTGCGTTCGCGGAGCAGGGACTCGTCCGGCTCGACTGGGTTCACATCGCCGGTTCGCGCATGATCTTTGCCGGGGATGGGTGCATCTATCGCCTGGACGACTGGCGCGGCACGAAGGGCTCCCATTATCTATCGGCTGCGCGGATGATCGTGGATTTTCGCGACATGACATTCCAGCTCGTGACGCCGCCGCCCGCGTCTCTCAAGTGGTGACGGCACAATTACTCCGAGTGAATTTAACAGCGAGGCGGAAGACGATGAAAATTGATCTGACGGGCAAGAGCGCGCTCATCACGGGCTCGACGGCGGGGATCGGGCTAGCGATCGCCAGGGGTCTCGCAGCCGCGGGGGCATCGGTCATTCTCAACGGGCGGAAGGCGGAAACGGTAGAAAAGGCCGTGGCGGCAGTCCGCGCCGATTATCCGAAGGCGAACGTGAGCGGCGTTGCGGCCGATCTTTCGACGGCCGAGGGTTGCGCGGCGCTCGTCAGCGCGGCGCCGAAAGTCGACATCCTCATCAACAACGCCGGCATCTTCGAGCCGAAGCCGTTCTTCGACATCCCGGATGCGGACTGGACCCGCTTTTTCGAGATCAACGTCATGTCGGGCGTCAGGCTGTCGCGTGCCTACATGCCAGCGATGCTCGCCGCGAACTGGGGCCGCATCGTCTTCATATCCTCGGAGTCGGGTGTGAACATCCCCAAGGAGATGATCCACTACGGGTTCACAAAAACGGCGCAACTGGCGGTCGCGCGCGGGCTCGCGGAACTGACCAGCGGCACGGGTGTCACCGTCAATTCCGTGTTGCCGGGTCCGACACGCTCGGACGGGGTCGAGGGCTTTCTGGAGGCGATGGCGAAGAACGCCGGGGTCAGCGTCGATGACATGGCGGCCGACTTTGTCAAACTGCATCGCCCGACCTCGCTCATCCAGCGTTTTGCGAGCGTTGAAGAGGTCGCAAACATGGTCGTCTATGCGTCGTCAAAAGAGGCATCGGCGACAAACGGGGCAGCGCTCCGCGTCGAAGGCGGCATTGTCCGAACGATCGTTTAAACTGGAGATCGCCATCTCTCTCCTTGCGCTCGCGGCTTGCAGCGGCGGGCGGCTCGTGACGCTCGACCGGTCAGTCTCGCTCGCGGCCGTTCGCGGAGTCAGCCCCGAAAACCTCGCGTCGATCTTCTGATCGCGTCACGGTCCGCTGCCGGGCTGGTCACCTTTTCCGTCGCCGCCGGGTTTCCAGGTGATGACGACGCAAGAAACCGCAAGCAGCAGGATCGCGGCGCTCTCATATAAGAGATTGACCGGCGGCTGGTCCTTGCCCTGGAGGATGACGAGGCGGGCGAGCGCGGTGATGGCGATGAACAGCGGCAGCGTGATCGGGATTTTCTTGCTGTCGTAGTAGACGCCGACCATGGCCAGCACCTCGACATAAATGAACATCAGCAAGAGGTCCTTCAGCGCGACTGTCCGGCTCTCGACGATCACGGCGACCTCGATCGCCATGGCTGCGATCGTGAATAGACCGATGACGAGCAGGAACGCGTTCTCGGTCTGATGGATGATGCGGCTCACGAGCACATTCGGCTTCTGATCCTTCTGGACGTCCATGGCTCGGTCTCCGGAGTTTTCGATGTCGAACTGTGATCACAGGCGGTGAGCCCGGCGATCGGGGTTTCTATTCTAGGGCTCACGCCGGTGCGATCACTCCGACCACGGCACCCGTCATCAGAGTGGCCAAGGTGCCGGAGATGATCGTCTTGCCGCCGAGTTCGACGATCTCCTGGCGGCGGGTGGGGGCCATCGCTGTCAATCCACCGAGCATGATGCCGAGGCTGCCGAAGTTCGCGAACCCGCAGAGGGCATAGGTCATGATGAGACGTGACCGGTCGGACAGTGCGTCGTCGGGAAGGCCGGCCATCTGCAGATAGGCGACGAACTCGTTGAGGATGGTCTTCAGGCCGAGCAGGCTGCCGGCCGTCGCGGCCTCATGCGACGGTACGCCTGCGAGCCAGGCGAGCGGCGCAAAGATCCAGCCGACGATGGTCTGAAGGTCGAGCGCGAGACCCATGGGGGCAGTCAGGGCGCCGAGAAGCATGTTGGCGAGGCTCACCAGCGCGACGGCGACGATCAGCATCGCGGTGATGCTCGCCAGAAGCTCGATCCCTTCACGCGTACCGGCCGTCACGGCGTCCATGCTCGATCGTGTCGGCTCGGCGACAGGTGCGGGTGGCGTAGTCTCTGCCTTCTCTTCGGACGTTGCGTCGGGTCCTTCGGGGACCATCAGTGCGGCGATCAAGAGTGCCGCCGGCACGCTGATGACGGACGCTATCAGGAGATGGCCGGCCGCGCCGTCGACCTTGTCCTTGAGGATCGTCGCATAGAGCGCGAAGACGGTCCCCGCGATCGTCGCCATGCCGACCGTCATGGTCTGGAAGAGACCCGACCGGCTCATGGTCGCGAGATAGGGGCGGATCAGGAGCGGGGCTTCGACCATGCCGACGAAGACGTTTGCCGCAGCACTCGTCGCGACGGGGCCATTGACGCCGAGCGTGCGTTCGAGGGCCCAGGCGAAACCCGCGACAACCCGCTGCAAGATTCCCCAGTGATAGAAAAGCTTCGCCAGCACGCTCATGATCAGGATGATCGGCAGTGCTTGGAACGCGAGGACAAAGCTGTTTTCCGGCTTCGTCACGTCGAAGGGCGGGGTGGCGCCGGCGAGGTAGCCGAAGACGAGGCGCACGCCATCGAGTGTCGCCGATTGCAAGGCTTCGATGGCTCGTGCGGGTCCGTCGAACACCGCCCGGAGGATGGGCAGGTTGAGCAATGCTGCGGCGACGATGAGCTGGAAGATCGTACCGACTGCGACGAGGCGGGCAACCTGCCCGGCGTCGAGGTCGCCTCTCCGTTCAGACAGGACCCAAGCGATCAGCGGAAAGGCGAGAAGTCCCAGAACTCCCTGCGCCTGGGGCGCCAAAAGCGACACATCCATTGCATCGTTCCGAGCAACAGACCGGCAGACGCCCCCCGCGTCGGCGAACGCGGCCGTCGCTCAGCGGCTCGCGTAGGCCGTGCCCGACATGCCGTCATTGCTCGTCCACTTGAGGGTCGAGCCCGCGCGACGGACCGTGAAGCACTGCTCCTTGCCCTTGTACCAGATGTTCCAGCGCTGACAGAACCGGTTCCCGGCGATGCGCCATGTGCCGCGGTCCTCATAGTGGCCGGAATAGATCTGCATGGCGCGTGACCGCGCGACCATCGTGCCGCCGCTGGAATAGCTGATCGGCAACGAGCCGAAGGGCGTCGAGAGGCCGATGGTCTTGCCGGCGAATGTCTTTTGAAGGTCATCCGCTGAAAGCGTCTCGGCCGAGGCTGCCGCGGGAATGATGCTCGCCATCGCAATCGACAGCAGAAATCGCTTGATCATAAAACTCACCCTCAATTGCTGACTTGGCCCTGCAAGTCGGCTCATGTTCGTTTACAGGCCGCCCGTGCCGGAGATGGAAGACCGAGACGGTCTAAGCGGTCAATGTTGCAGGCTTATCTTGGTAACGCCACGCCGTCACGCGCGGATCACGTGGGCGAGTTCGCGCGCTTTTTGCCAGTTCCCTGGGCAGTCTGGACCGGCACGTTGTCGATCAATCTCGTCCGGCCGAGCCAGGCGGCCGCGAGAACGCGGGCGGCATGGTGCTTCGCGGGATCGAAGGGCGCGAGGGTTTCGGCGTCGCGCACGTCCACGTAGTCGACCGAGCGGAAGCCGGTGGCCAGGAGATCGCGCGCGGCAATCTCGAGCGCGGCGTTGACGGGGCCGCCGCTCGCCACGACGGCGGCGACGCCGGCAATGGCGCGGTGGAGTGCGGGTGCCAACGCTCTTTCGTCATTCGACAGATAGGCGTTGCGGGACGATCGGGCGAGGCCGTCCTTTTCGCGAGACGTCGGAGCACCGATGATCGACAAGGGAAGATCGAGGTCGCGCACGGTCTGCCGGATGACCGTGAGTTGCTGGAAATCCTTCTCGCCGAAGACGGCGACATCGGGCGTCACCTGGCTGAAAAGCTTGGTGCACACGGTCGCGACGCCGGCGAAATGCTGGGGCCGGAACTGGCCTTCCAGCGGCAGGGCAGCGGCTTTGGGTATGATCTCGGTTGCGAAGCCGGTCGGATACATTTCCGCGATGGTTGGCGCCCAGACGAGATCGGCGCCGGCCAAAGCGAGCTTGGCGAGATCGCCCGTCTCGTCGCGCGGATAGCGGGACAAGTCTTCGGTCGGCGCGAATTGGGTTGGATTGACGAAGATCGAGACGACGGCCCGGTCGGCCTTTTTCTTGGCCATGCGCACGAGCGACAGGTGGCCTTCGTGAAGCGCACCCATCGTTGGCACTAGCGCAATGGTCTCGCCCGCGTCACGAAATGCGCGGATCGCGGGGCGGAGTGTCTTGACGGTGCGAACCGTACGGGGCGCGCTCGGGTGCGATGGGTGGGACACGGGGCAAACACGGGCTGTGGAAAACGTCGATGGACCTGACACGATCAGCGCCCATCTGTCTATCCGTTCAGTCTTGACGTCAGGCCAAATCCACCTCGTGCCGGTTCATGGGGCGATGGTCGCCACGGTGCCGCAATCGATCCAGCATTCTGGTAGGATTGGCGCGGTCGCGAATCGGGCGTGCGCGGCGAGGAGGTCGTCCCCATGGTTGCGGCAATGAGATCGGGCCGTCGTGACGCTCTCGGGCGGTCGGTATCGCGCGGACCTTCCGGGCGGTTGCCGTCGATGGATGAGATCGCCGGCCATCACCTGACGGACGAAACGCGTCTCGTCGGCGGGCTCATCGAGCGCGCCGTCTACACGGGCGACGAGCGGCGGCGCATTTCAGAGATCGCACGCCGACTGGTTCAGGGTGCCCGATCGTCGGATGCCGGGCATGGCGGTGTCGATGCCTTCATGCGGGAATACGGTCTCTCCTCGGACGAGGGCATCATTCTCATGTGCCTCGCGGAGGCATTGTTGCGCATCCCGGACGCCGAGACGGCGGACGCCTTTATCGCGGAGAAAATCAAAGAAGGAAACTGGGACCGTCACCGCGGGCACTCCGACAGCCTGTTCGTCAATGCCTCGACCTGGGGCCTCATGCTCACGGGCCGCATCGTGAAACTGCGCGAGGGGGCGAAAGGTAAGCCTCTTGACCATCTGAGACGGCTGGTGGCTCGTTCGGGCGAGCCGCTCATTCGGCAGGCAATCCGGCAGGCGGTCAAACTTCTCGGCGAGCAGTTCGTTCTCGGCCGCACGATCGAGGATGCAATCCAGCGTGCGCGCCGCTACGAAGCCGACGGATATCGCTTCTCCTACGACATGCTCGGGGAGGCGGCGCGAACCGATGCTGATGCCGAGCGATACTTCCAGCGTTATGTCAGCGCGATCGATGCTGTCGGGCTCAGCTGCGGACCGCTGACGGCGCGCCACGCCGATGCGCTCGTCACGCGCCCGAGCATTTCGGTCAAGCTGTCCGCGCTGCATCCGCGTTTCGAGGCGGGCAAGGAAAGGCGTCTCATCGCCGAGCTTTTGCCGCGTCTCGACGCGCTCGTGCGGCATGCGGAGGCGCGTGGTCTCGCGATCACGATCGATGCCGAGGAGCAGGACCGGCTCGAGCCGACGCTCCTCATGTTCGGCGAGGCGTTCCTGACCTCGGCGACGGCGGGATCGCACGGCCTCGGTATCGCCGTGCAGGCTTATGGCCGGCGGGCCGTTCCGGTGCTGCGCTGGTTGAGGCGGCTCGCGGAGGAGACGGGACGGCGCATCCCCGTGCGGCTCGTCAAGGGGGCGTATTGGGACAGCGAGATCAAGTGGGCGCAGGAGCGCGGTCTCGCCGATTACCCGGTCTACTCGCGGAAAATGCACACCGACGTGTCCTATCTCGCGTGCATGCGGCTCATGCTGTCGAGCCCGAAGGCGTTCTACAGCCAGTTCGCGACCCACAACGCGCACACGATCGCCGCGGCCACGATCGCGGCCGGCTCGACGCCCTTCGAATTCCAGCGCCTGCATGGCATGGGCGAAGCGATCTATGCGCATGTGATCGGGGGTTCGGGCGATCCAAAGCCGTGCCGCATCTATGCGCCGGTCGGGGATCACGAGGACCTGCTCGGGTATCTCGTCCGGCGGCTCCTAGAGAACGGCGCCAATACGAGTTTCGTTAATCGGCTCGCGGACGACGAGATGCCGATTGCGTCGATCATCCGCGATCCGGTCGAGGACGCAGAGCGCGAGCGTCAGACGGGTGAAACACCGAAGCCGCTTGTCAGGCCTCGGGATGTCTTCTGGCCCGAACGGAAGAACTCTTCCGGGATCGCGCTCGACGCCGAGGGAGTGCGAACTGCTCTTCTCAGTGACATGCGTTCAGCGCTTTCGCTCCCGGTCGACGCCGGACCGATCGTCGGCGGCGTCGTGACGGCCGGGGGCGATGCAGCGGCATTCGTCCTCTGTCCCCACGATCGCGGTGAACGTCTGGGAACGATTCGGATCAGCACACCGCAGGATGTCGAGAAGGCGCTCGTTCAGGCCGAGAGTGCGCTCCATGCGTGGGATACGCGGGGCGCTGCGGCCCGCTCGAAGATCCTCGACACAGCGGCCGATCTCGTCGAACGGGACCGGGCGAAACTCATGGGGCATCTCGTGCGCGAGGCCGGCAAGACGCTGCCGGCCGCCCTCGCGGAAGTGCGGGAAACAGCCGATCTCCTGCGCTATTACGCGCTCGAAGCGCGCCGGAAGCTTTCGGAGCCCGTGGTTCTCAAGGGAACGACCGGTGAAACGAATGCCTTGAGCCATCGCGCGAGGGGTCCGTTCGTCGCAATCGCGCCGTGGAATTTTCCGCTCGCGATCTTCACGGGGCAAATCGCGGCCGCGCTCGTCGCGGGGAATACGGTCCTGGCGAAGCCGGCCGAGCAGACGCCGATCACGGGGTTCCTGGCCGTCAGGCTGCTGCACGAGGCGGGTGTGCCGGCGAACGTGCTTCATCTTTTGACCGGCGGCAGTACCGTCGGCGCTGCGCTCGTCAAGGATGCCAGGATCAGGGGCGTCGCGTTCACCGGTTCGAACGAGACCGCGTGGGCGATCCAGAAACTCTTGAGCGAACGGCGTGGACCCATCATTCCCTTCATCGCGGAGACGGGTGGCATCAACGCGATGATCGCGGATTCGAGCGCGCTGACCGAGCAAGTGGTGCGCGATGCGGTCCGCTCGGCCTTCGACAGTGCCGGGCAGCGGTGCTCGGCGGCCCGCGTGCTTTTTTTGCAGGATGACATCGCGGACCATACGATCGCGATGCTGAAGGGCGCGATCGGAGCGCTCGATGTTGGCGATCCCATGGACCCTCAGATCGACATCGGGCCGGTGATCGACGAGACGGCACAGGACATGCTCGAAGCGCACAAGCTCCGGATGCAGGCCGCGGGGCGCGAACTCATCGACCTGCCCTTGCCGGACGCGTGCCGGCGCGGGACCTATGTGACGCCCGCGCTCTATGAGATCGAGCGGATGGATGTTCTCGACCGGGAAGTATTTGGCCCGATCTTGCACGTCGTCCGTTATCCGCGGGGTGGTCTCGATCAGGTGATCGATGCCGTCAATGCCACGGGCTATGGTCTGACGCTCGGTCTCCATAGCCGGATCGAAGGCGTGGCGGATCGCGTCGCGGAACGGGCGCGGATCGGAAACCTCTACGTCAACCGGAACCAGATCGGGGCCGTGCCGGGCGTTCAGCCGTTCGGCGGGGAGGGACTGTCCGGCACCGGGCCCAAAGCGGGCGGACCGGGGTATGTCGCGCGATTTGCGACGGAACGGGTGCGCACGACCGACATCACGGCGACGGGCGGCAACGTGAAGCTTCTCACTCGGGAAGTGGGTGACACGACCTGACGTCAGACCCGGCCAGGGCCACTGAGCCTTGCGGGCCGCGTTCCGCGGTATCACATTACGGGCGCTGGAGCCCGTTCCCCTATGACGACCAAAGACAAGCGCGGCCTGACGCCCGGTGTCACGAACGCCGGAAATGTCCGGGAGGTGTCGGAGGCCGGTTCATCCGCTCGTCCGGCCGAGGCATCGCGCGCGTCGGATGTCGCCGCTTTCGTCGCGGAAATGCAGTCGATGGCGGCGCCCGTCGCGGGGGCACGGGGCCGACTCATTTTTGCGATCGACGCGACCATGAGCCGGCAGCCGACGTGGGACTTGGCGCTTTCGCTGCAAGCGGACATGTTCCAGGCGGTCAAGGACGTGGGCGGGCTCGATGTGCAGCTCGTCTATTTTCGTGGAACCAGCGAATGCCGTTCTTCAAAATGGGTCTCCGATCCATCGGAGCTCGCCCGTCTCATGACGACCGTGTCCTGCCGGGGCGGGCTGACACAGATCGGGCGCGTCCTCGCGCATGCCAATCAGGAGGCACGGCAGAGACGGATCAACGCTCTCGTGTTCATCGGCGACGCGTTCGAGGAAGAGATCGATCCGATCTGTCAGCGCGCCGGAGAACTGGCACTCGGCGGCGTCCCTGCGTTCCTGTTCCAGGAAGGTCACGATCCCGCGGTTTCCAGAGCATTTCAAGAGGTCGCGCGCATCACGCGGGGAGCTACGTGCTGTTTCGATCGTGGTTCGGCTGCTCAATTGCGGGATCTCCTGACGGCCGTTGCCGTCTACGCCTCGGGCGGTCGCAAGGCGCTGCTCGCGCTCTCGGCCCGCAAGGACGGTGGCGGCGCGAGGCTTCTTCTGCCGCATCTGGCCGGGCGGGGTTGACGCGCGATGACCTACCTGATGTTCGGGCTTGTGGCGCTCGTGGCGATGCTCCTCGTGGCACATGCGTTCATGAACGCGAACGCCGCTGCACTTGCGCGGCAGCTGCGGTTCATCGGTGGCCTCGTTCTGGCGGGCTGTGCGGCCGTGCTGTTGCTGCGGGGCGCGGCGCTTGCTGCTCTCGTCCTCGGGGGCTTCGCCTGGGGCCTTCTCGCGGGTCACGGCGCATTGACGTGGTCCAGCGGCTGGCCCGGTCAGAGCGGTTCGGGTCCGCAGCCTGGTCGCGGTTCTCGGCTTCGAACACAGCACCTCGAGATGGAACTCGATCACGACACGGGCGCGATCCGGGGACGCGTGTTGCGGGGTGCCTTTGCCGGACGCGAACTCGATACCCTCTCGCCGGCGGAGGTGGCCGATCTCCTACGGAGTTTCCGCTTTTCCGATCCAGATAGCGCGCAAGTGCTCGAAGCTTATCTCGATCAGGTGCATCCGAGCTGGCGCGAGGACATGGAAGCCGAGGCTCGGGACGCGGGTCGTCAGCATTCTTCGGCGGGCTCGGGAATGACACGGCGGGAAGCGGCGGACCTTCTCGGCGTTGCCATCGATGCCGACGCGGATACCGTGCGCGCGGCCCATCGTGACCGCATCAAGTCGGCGCATCCCGATCGCGGCGGGTCGAACGATCTCGCGGCGCGGATCAACGAGGCGAAATCGGTTCTGCTTGGGGAATGACCGCGCGTTCAGTCGCGCGCGGCGACGAAGCAGTCGACCGAACGGCGGCGCAATTCGTTGCAGGCCGTCATGGCGCGCGACGGTTCGAACCCTGTGAAGCGGGCGCGATAAAGCATCGTGTTGCCGGCCGGCACGGGTACGACGATGGGTTCGCTGCCCGAGAGCGCGTCGGGCGCCCGTTCCAGCGCCGTTTTGAATGCGACCTGCGCTTCACCCTCCGTGCGATAGGCCCCGATCTGGATCTGATGACGACCTGCCGGGCGCGCGTCGCGCTGGGGTTCAGTGGATGCGATCTGCATTCCGAGATGGCTCGGCGGCGTTTCGAGTTTTGCGAGTTGCTCGCCGAATGTCGATGGTGCGCGGCCGACGACGGGAGGGGGTTCGACCACGTGCTTCGCAACGACCGTTTCCAGGGCGCGCGCGGGTAGGTTCGCTTCGGGAGCGGCTTCGGGGGCGGCATCGGTCGCAGTCTTACGCGGCGTGTCGAGCATTTCTGCGCGCGCGAACAGCGGACGAGGCGGGGGGAGTGAGATCCTGTTCGACGGCGTCGCATCGGTGGCGTCGGAGTTGGGGGCGTAGGTGGGGCGCTCAGTCTCTGCGTGCGTATCCGCGCTACCCTCGGCCAGCGTCTGGCGAAGGGCCGCGAAGTTGAAGCGTGGCGCGCTGGCGTCGGCATCATGCGATTTTCCCGCGGGAGCAGGTGTCGTGCCGTTGGCTTCGGCGAAAATGGTCGATTTTGCGTCGGCGGTCGCGGGCGGTGGCGAAACGCTCCGGCGTTCCGAGACGAAGGCCGTTGTGGCGGACGGCGGCACGACACTGATCGTGCGGACTTTGGCCACCGAGAATGCTGGGGTCACCGTGTTTGCAGGTGATTGCTCCGCTGCCATGGGCGGAGCTTCGGCGACGACGACGCTCGGCGGCAGGGGCGCGAGTGGCGGTGATTGGGGTGCGGGCGCGGGACTGGCGCGTGCGGGCGCATTTTCGGCCGCGCGAACTTGCTCCGCGTTCACGGGCTCCTCGCGCGCGGGAATTTCGGGCTTCCGAACGGGTGTCGGGACGCCGGCCGCGCTGGACTTGGCCGGACGTTTTGCAGGCTGAGCCATGGCGAGGAGTTGGCGCTCCGTCGGGCGCGTGCGTTCCGTCGAAGCTTTCTCGAGCGCCTGGAAGATCAGAAGGCGCATGTATGCGTCGCGCGCGCCCGCGCTGACGCCACCGAAGACGGCGGCGACGACGTGCTTCCCGTCCGAGCGGTACGAGCTCACGAGATTGAACCCGGAGGCGCGAGTGTAGCCCGTCTTGATGCCGTCGATGCCGGAGAAGCGCTTCAAGAGCGCGTTGTGGGTGCGAAATGTCTTGCGGCCGTAGCTGAAGGTCTTCGTGGAGAAAAGCTTGTAGTGCTCGGGGAAGTCGTCGGCGAGGCGCATGGCAAGGGTGAGCATGTCCCGGGCCGTCGTGACCTGTTCGGGATCGGGCAGACCGGATGCGTTGCGGAACACGGTGTTGTTCATGCCGAGAGCGCGAGCCCGGCGTGTCATGAGCTTGGCGAAATCGGATTCATTGCCGGCCAGATGCTCGGCGACGGCGACAGCCATGTCGTTCGCCGATTTTACGATCAGAGCGCGGATGGCGTCTCCGAGCGCGATCTCCGTCCCGGCCTTCGCGCCGATCTTGGACGGTGCTTGGTCCTCGGCGCGCTGGGAGACGGGAATCCGCGTGTTGAACGAAGTCCGGCCGCCCTCGATCGCTTCGAACGCGAGGTAGAGCGTCATCATTTTTGTGAGCGATGCGGGATGGCGCAACGCATCACCGGACTGATTGTGCAAGACCTTGCCGGTATTCGCGTCGATGACCATCGACGCCGAACGCTCGCTCGCCCCCGCCGGAAGGGCAAGGGCAACGAGAAAAGCTGTAACGGCAAGCCAACAAAAACGTCTTCTGTCGCGCACGTGCGCCACCGGATGCCTGATGAACCCTGCGACTTTTCTTCAAGAACTCCGGTGACTTATCGCCCCGTTGTTCCCCCAAAATTCGTCCCGCAATCCCTAGAGGCTGTTCGTGACGCCAATAGGGCCCGCCAAGCGTTTCGGGCTTGATTGGCGACGAATTTACAACAACTCCGCTGCGGTTGGGTTAATGTGGTTGAGCGCGCAACTTTAATGTTGCGATGCAAAATCTCATTGCAGTTTTGTGCGGTGCACACTTATTGTCATTGGACGGGCCAAGTCTTTGATTGTCTTCGGTCCGACCCTCTGAACGTCCGGCGCCAGGTCACCGGAGAAATGGAGTACGCCATGATGAACAGCTTCAACGACATGCAAAAGCTCGGTCAATCGAGCATGGAACAGTCCATGAAGCTCATGGGCGAATGGAACAAGGGCTGGCAGACGCTCGCGTCGGACTGGGCCGACTATTCCAAGCGCTCATTCGAGGACGGGACCGCCACCTTCGAAAAGCTCATTCATGCCAAGTCGCTCGAGCAAGTTTTCGAGATCCAGACGAGCTACTACAAGCGCGCCTATGACGAGTATATGCATCAGATGAACAAGGTCGGCGCGTTCTATTCCAGCATGGCAAAGGACAGCTACAAACCGCTGGAAAAGATGATCCAACCGGCGAGGTAAGAGCCGGGTGGTCGTAGGTCGGGGCTGACTTCGGAGTTCCGCGCATCAAGGCCCGGCCGGCAGCCGGGCCTTTTTTGTGTCGCGATCAATACCGATCTAAATGGAATTGGTGTGGGCGACATGCATCGGACCTATTGTGGCGTGACGTAAAGGTGCTGACGGATTGCGACGCCGCGCGAACTGGGCGAAACTCGGAACAGTGCCAACGGTCGCGGCACACGGCGGCGTCGGGACGGTGCGGACAGGGACAATGATCGGCGACGGCGGAACAAGCGAGGGTGCCTGGGGCGGGGAACGGCGTGCCGACGCGCGACGTCGGGATGACGGGCTTTATCCGACGCTCGGGCCCGGTGGAGACGATCGCAAGTCCGGAAACGGGGACAATGACGGCGGGTCGAAGACGGGGATCGTCACGAAGACGCGCCCCAAGACCAAAAAGCCGTCGCTCTATAAAGTCCTCCTCATGAACGACGATTACACTCCGATGGAGTTCGTCGTTCACGTGCTCGAAAAATTCTTCAGCAAGGGCCGCGAGGAAGCGACCACGATCATGTTGACCGTTCATCGCAAGGGGGTCGGCATCTGTGGTGTTTTCACATTCGAAGTCGCCGAGACGAAAGTGACACAGGTCATGGACTTCTCGCGCCAACACGGTCATCCTTTGCAGTGCACCATGGAGAAGGAGTAGCGCCGGTTGACAGGGTGGCCCGCAGCGACGCGGCAATGCTGGAAGGTTGGCCAGCAACGGCGGCCGTGTTCTCGCCCTCACCCTCTCGACACTCGTGGCGACGCTCCTGGCGAAACTCCCGGCCTGCTCCACGTGTCCCGCACATGTCGAAATACGATCAAATTCGGCGCCGGCATTCCCGCTCTCTCCGGAACGGCTCTCGATGCAAGATCTGGGTCGGTTCCTGCCACTTGCGGATCGGCCGACCGACGCTCACTTCATGATGTTCCCGAGGTTCGCCGGCGGCGACGGACTTCGAACCGGCGTGGTCGTCAGACGCCGGGCCGCATTGCCTTCACAAATGAGCCGCGCCGGAAGGGAAACCGCTCCCGACCGGAGAAAGAGTAGGTCGACGTGCCATCCTTCTCGAAAAGTCTCGAAACGGCGCTCCATCGCGCCCTCGAACTCGCCAACGCGCGCAACCACGAGTACGCGACGCTGGAGCACCTTCTGGCGGCTCTGATCGACGACCGCGAGGCGTCGGCCGTCATGCGGGCCTGCAACGTCGATCTCGACCGGCTGCGCGCGCGTGTGATCGAGTATCTCGATACCGAACTCACATCGCTCGTTTCGAAGGGTGGCGGCGAGGCCTCGCCGACAACGGGCTTCCAGCGCGTCATTCACCGCGCCGTCGTGCACGTGCAGTCCTCGGGCCGGGAGGAAGTGACCGGGGCCAACGTGCTCGTCGCCATCTTTGCCGAGCGCGAAAGCCACGCCGCCTACTTCCTGCAGGAACAGGAGATGACTCGGTTCGACGCCGTGCAGTGGATCAGCCACGGCATCGCCAAACGGCCGGGTATGAGCGAGCCGAGGGTTGTCCGGGGTGCCGAGGAGAACGAGCAGAACGAAGGGACTGAGGATAAGAAGTCCCAGCAGGACGCGCTCAACACTTACTGCATCAATCTCAATCGCAAGGCGCGCGATGGGAAGATCGATCCTCTGATCGGTCGCGAGCCCGAGGTGCTGCGCACGATCCAGGTTCTTTGCCGGCGCCAGAAGAACAATCCGCTGCTTGTCGGTGATCCCGGCGTCGGCAAGACCGCCATCGCGGAAGGTCTCGCGCGGAAGATCGTCCGCGGCGAGGTGCCGGACGTGCTGAAGGACGCCACGATCTTCGCACTCGACATGGGTGCGCTGCTGGCGGGCACTCGCTACCGCGGCGACTTCGAGGAGCGGCTCAAAGCCGTCATGAAGGAAGTTGAGAACTATCCGGGCGCGGTTCTGTTCATCGATGAAATTCACACCGTCATCGGTGCGGGGGCGACTTCGGGCGGGGCGATGGACGCCTCGAACCTCCTGAAGCCAGCGCTTCAGTCGGGCGCCGTGCGCTGTATCGGTTCGACGACCTACAAGGAGTATCGCCAGCATTTCGAGAAGGACCGGGCGCTCGTGCGCCGGTTCCAGAAAATCGACGTCAAGGAACCGACCGTCGAGGATGCGATCGAGATCCTCAAGGGCCTCAAGCCCTATTTCGAGGAATATCACAAGCTCCGCTACACCAACGAGGCGATCCGGGCGGCGGTCGAGCTTTCCGCGCGCTACATCCACGACCGCAAGCTGCCGGACAAAGCCATCGACGTCATCGACGAGTCGGGGGCAGCGCAGATGCTGGTCGTCGAGGGCAAGCGGAAGAAGAAGATCACGGCCAAGGAGATCGAGGCGACGATCGCGACGATGGCGCGAATCCCGCCGAAGACCGTGTCAAAGTCCGATGCTGAGGTTCTTTCCAACCTCGAAAAGGACCTCAAACGGCTCGTGTTCGGGCAGGACAAGGCCATCGAGGCCCTGGCCGCGGCCATCAAGCTCTCACGGGCCGGTCTCAGGGAGCCGGAGAAGCCGATCGGCTGCTATCTGTTTTCCGGCCCGACCGGCGTTGGCAAGACGGAAGTCGCCAAGCAGCTTGCCAATCTCATGGGCGTCGAGCTGTTGCGATTCGATATGTCCGAATACATGGAGAAGCACTCGGTCTCGCGCCTCATCGGCGCGCCTCCGGGTTATGTCGGCTTCGACCAGGGTGGGCTTCTGACCGACGGCGTCGATCAGCATCCCCATTCCGTTCTTCTGCTCGACGAAATCGAGAAGGCGCATCCGGATCTTTTCAATATCCTCTTGCAGGTCATGGATCACGGCAAGCTCACTGACCACAACGGTAAGTCGGTTGATTTCCGCAACGTCGTGCTCATCATGACGACGAACGCGGGGGCATCCGACATGGCCAAGCCGCCGTTGGGCTTCTCCCGCACGCGGCGTGAGGGCGAAGATACCGAAGCGGTCAATCGGATGTTCACGCCCGAGTTCCGCAACCGGCTCGACGCCGTCATTGCGTTCGCGGGACTGGTGCCGGAAATCATCGCGAAGGTCGTCGACAAGTTCATCTTCCAGCTCGAGGCACAGCTTTCGGAGCGCGGCGTCACGATCGAGCTGACCGATGCGGCGCGGAAGTGGATCGGCGAGATCGGCTACGACGAAAAGTTCGGCGCGCGCCCGCTCGGCCGGGTCATCCAGGAGCACATCAAGAAGCCGCTGGCGGACGAATTGTTGTTCGGGCGTCTCGAGAACGGTGGTGTGGTCAAGGCGGACGTCGAAGGCGCCGGCCTCGACCGCAAGCTGAAACTCGAGTTCATTGCCGCCGACCCGTCGAAGCGGACCGTCAGCAAGGACGAGGAGGACGACGAGGAAGACGGCGATCTTCCTGAGTCGGCGCTTGTCGATCTCGCACCGCGAAAGGCGCTCCCCGGTCCCCGGGACAAGAAGGACCGGACATCACGGACGGCGGGTTCGAAGAAAAAGGACGAGCCGAACTGATCCCGGCGGCGCGGCCTTGCGCTGGCCGCGCATCTCCTGGTGATCGATGACGAGAGTGGTGCGACAGGTTTGAAGATGCCGCACCAATTCCCATATCATTACGGAGCGAGTCGCGGGTGGCAGATCGGCCCACGTCGGGCCTAGGACGCTGCCACAGACCGCTACCATGGGAGTGATCGATGACGATCTTCACAGCAGGGGATTCGGTTCGGGTGTCCATCGCGGGCGTCGCGGCCCTGGGCGTGCTCTGCGCGGGAGTTCTGGATAGCAGTCCGGCGCGCGCGGCCGATCTCGCGGGCGTCTGGAGCGGGGGTGGCTCGGTGGTGCTCGCGAACGGCACGCGAGAGAAGTCTCATTGCCGGGTTACGTACACCAAGGCCAGTTCGAAACTCTTTGCCATGTCGGCCGCCTGCGCCACGGCCTCAGTCAAAGTTTCTCAGACCGCAACCCTCAAGAAGTCAGGCCCCAACTCCTACAGCGGCACGTTCTTCAATCCCGAGTATGGGGTGTCGGGGCAGATCCGCGTCACGGTCAAGGGCAAGCGGCAGTACGTGCTCCTCTCGGGTGATGCCGGCCGGGGTGCGTTCTCGCTCCAGAAGCGCTGAAAAAGCCTCGCAGCGCGAATATCGCAGTGCGAATGATGCGTGCAGATCGCCGCGACGCCTGGCTCGGTCGCTGCGGGCAGTGGCTTGGGTCGGACGCCTCCTGCGGCCTCGAGGGACGTGCGACCCCGCTGCAACACCCTCGAAGTCATCCGCGGCTTCATCAGGCGTCGCCCTCTTTTCGGAGCAGCCACTAACCGGATGGTAAGAGATCGGACCCTACTCTCCCGACACATTTGATTAACCTACGTGTCGGGGTAGTAGCATGGGCGTTCTCAAAGCCGTTGACGTGCCTTCGGTCCTCAAGGAGGGCCGCATTCTCGATGTCGACGTCGCGCGCATGCGGCGTTCCTATTACGATGACGGCGTCATCAACGCCACCGAGGCCGACCAGCTTTTGACGCTCAATCGCACCTGCGGCGCCGAGAGCGATGCCTGGGGCCAGCTGTTCGTCGAGGCCCTGACGGACTACCTCGTCAATCAGGTCGAACCTGAGGGTTACGTCACCGCCAACAATGTCGCGTGGCTCATCACGCGGGTAGCGCCGAAGGGTGCCATCGAGACGAAGTCGGAACTTGATCTCGTCATCAATGTGCTTGATCGCTCACGTTGGTCGCCCGAGAGCCTCTCGCGCCTCGCACTCGAACAGGTCCGCCGCGCCGTCGTCGACGGGCAGGGGCCGTTGAGGGCCGGCAGTGCCATTGGTCCTGGCGTCGTCACCGACGCGGAGGTCGATCTCATCCGGCGCATTCTCTATGCATTCGGCGGGGACGGGAACATCGCCGTCACGCGGGCTGAAGCCGAAGTCCTGTTCGACATCGAGGATGCGGTCGCGGACAACCATCCGACGCCGGCCTGGACCGATCTCTTCTCGAAGGCCGTCGCCAACGTCATCCTCGGCGCGTCGGGCTATGCGCCGCCGAGCCGTGAGGAAGCGCTGCGGGCCGAAGCCTGGCTGACACGGCGGGGCGATCTTGCGCCAGAGGCGTTCCTGACGGCGGCGGTCACGACTTCTCTGTCCACGATCTGGGACTGCTACCGGAGCCAATCACCGGAAGAGCGGGCGCTGGCCCGTCTCGAGCGGCAGCGGATCGAAATCATCACCAACGAGGAAATCTCGGACACCGAGGCGCAGTGGATCGTCGGGCGTCTGACGCGCGACGGCAAGTTGACGCCGACCGAGACGGCACTGGTCGACTTCCTGAAGTCCGAGGCGCCGGTGCTGCATCCCGAAATCGAGGCGCTCGTCGCAGCCGAAGGCCGCGCCGCCTGAGCGTCGTCCTCCCGGCGCCGGTCCATCATCCGATTTTAGGGGCTCAGGCCGCCGCGGCGGGTGGCAATCGGGAGCCAATGGGCGGTCGTCGGGGCTTATGCGGCCTGTGGGCGGCCCATTGAAGGGCCGGCCGACGGCGTTCCGAATTCAGGGGTCGGCGCATTTCTGGCGCCAGCGCGCCATGTTGCCCGTTTACGGGGCCAGACGAGGTGTTTAGAACTCGCCAGCTTCCGCCCGGACGGGCGGCCTCCTCAACGACGGGACCCCATCGGCGATGTTCAAGAAGATCCTGATTGCCAACCGCGGCGAGATCGCGTGCCGCGTCATCAAGACCGCCAGGAAGATGGGCATCAAGACGGTGGCGGTCTATTCGGATGCGGACCGGGACGCGCTTCACGTCGAAATGGCCGACGAGGCCGTGCACATCGGACCGGCGCCAGCCGCGCAATCCTATCTCATCATCGAAAAGATCATCGCGGCCTGCAAGCAGACGGGTGCCGAGGCCGTGCATCCGGGCTACGGCTTCCTGTCCGAGCGTGAGGCGTTTCCGATCGAACTTCAGAAGAATGGGATCGTATTCATCGGGCCCAACCCCAAGGCGATCGCAGCCATGGGCGACAAGATCGAGAGCAAGAAGGCGGCGGCGGCCGCCAAGGTCTCAACCGTGCCGGGCTATATGGGCGAGATCGAGGATGCCAAGCATGCCGTGAAGATCGCCGAGGAGATCGGCTATCCAGTCATGATGAAGGCGTCGGCGGGCGGCGGCGGCAAAGGCATGCGCATCGCCTACAACCGCAAAGAGGTCGAGGAGGGCTTCCCTCTGGCGCGATCGGAGGCCAAGGCCTCGTTCGGCGACGACCGCATGTTCATCGAGAAGTTCATCGTCGATCCCCGGCATATCGAGATCCAGCTCATCGGCGACAAGCACGGAAACGTCATCTACCTCGGTGAGCGCGAATGCTCGATCCAGCGCCGGAACCAGAAGGTTCTCGAGGAAGCGCCGTCTCCCCTCCTCGACGAGAAGACGCGGAAGGCCATGGGCGAGCAGGCGGTCGCGCTTGCCAAGGCGGTCGGGTACGACAGCGCGGGCACGGTCGAGTTCGTGGCCGGGCAGGACCGCTCGTTCTATTTCCTTGAGATGAACACCCGCCTTCAGGTCGAGCATCCGGTGACGGAACTCATCACGGGCGTCGATCTCGTGGAACTCATGATCCGGTCGGCCGCTGGCGAGAAGCTGCCGATGACGCAAGCCGACGTGAAGCTCAAGGGTTGGGCTGTCGAAAGCCGCGTCTATGCGGAGGACCCGTTCCGCAACTTCTTGCCCTCGATCGGGCGGCTCGTGAAATACCGTCCGCCGGAAGAAGGCGTCGTGGACGGGGTCACGGTGCGCAACGACACGGGCGTGTTCGAAGGCGGCGAAATCTCGATGTACTACGATCCGATGATCGCCAAGCTCGTGACGCACGCCCCGACGCGGGAAGCGGCGATCGACGCGCAGGCCGTCGCTCTCGACGCGTTCTACATCGACGGCATCCAGCACAACATTCCCTTCCTGGCGGCGGTCATGCAGAACCCGCGCTGGCGATCGGGGAAGCTGTCGACGGGCTTCATCAAGGAAGAGTATCCGGATGGCTTCAAGCCGCGCGGCGGGGATACCGCCGAGCAAAAGGTCCTGGCGTCCGTCGCTGCCGTCATCGACCATCTGCAGAACGACCGGCGGCGCGAGATCACGCATCAGATGTCCGGAACAGCGGTCAGTTTCGCCAAGACGCGAGTCGTCCGAATTGGCGGCGAGACACTCAAGATGGAGGTCGCGGGCGGCGGCAAAGGGCAGACGCACTTCTACGTGACGATGCTCGACGGGACGGGCGGCAAGGGCGAGACCCTGGAACTCGTCAGCTCGTGGTGGCCGGGCGAGCCCGTTTGGACGGGCAAGATCAATGGCCGTGACGTGGCCGTCCAGGTCCGCCCGTTGCTCAACGGGGTGAAGCTCCAGTATCGCGGCATCGCGGTCCCGGTCTATGTTTTCACGCAGCGGGAAGCCGACATGGCGGCGCTCATGCCGGTCAAGGCGGCGGCCGACATGTCCAAGTTCCTTCTCTGCCCGATGCCAGGCCTCGTGAAGGCCATTCACGTCGGCGAAGGCGCGGAAGTGAAGGCGGGCGACGCGCTGGCCATCGTCGAAGCCATGAAGATGGAGAACATCCTGCGCGCCGAACTCGATGGGACCGTGAAAAAGGTCAATGCCAAGCCGGGCGACAGTCTGGCGGTCGACGCGGTGATCCTCGAGTTTGCGTGATCGGCCGAGGGCGGCCATGCCGAAAGAAAACGGCCGCCGGCTGAGATCCGGCGGCCGTTCGCGTTTCAATCGGGGGAGACGCTCAATCGGTCGAGTAGCGGGCGCATTCGCGCCTCAGGCTTTCGATGATCGGCTCGTAGGCGTCTTCGTCGCGGGTCTCGGGATAGACCATGTAGACGGGATAGACGAAGCGCCGGGCGCGCTTGGCCTGCTTCAAACGTCCGCGTGAGAGGTAGGGCTTCACGAGCCGGAGCGGGAAATAGGCCGAGAGTTCGTTTGCGACGAGGTAATCGACCGTGATCGAGCCCAAGTCGAGGGATAGGCCGGGGTTTACTAGTTCGGGATAGGCCGCGGCGTGGTCCTGCTGGAAGTCGGTTCCCCAATTGATGAAGACATAGTCGCTGCTGCCGCGTCTTGTGCCCGCGCGCCCCGAGCTCACGAGCACGAATTCCTCGTCGAAGAGGTGCTCGATCGTATGACCAGGGGGCTGGATCGGGCGGTACATGACGGCGAGATCTAGCGTGCCCTCGGTCAGGCGCTGCGTCAGATCGCTCTGGAGGGCCGCGCTCGCGGAAACGGCGACGTCCGGGATTTCGGTCCGCAAACGGGACACGCATTTCAGGAGAAACCCGTTCCAAAGGCTCAAGGGTGCGCCAAGCGCGATGTGGTCGCGGTGCTGGTCGGACAGGGATACCTCGAGCTGCGCCCTTTGCCAGACGCGGACCAGGGCCAAAGCGTGCTTGTGGAACTGCTCGCCGGCCGAGGTCATGTCGGCTCCGGACTTCGAACGCTCGAACACCGGACGGCCGAGAAGCTCTTCGAGACCCTTGATTCGCGCGGACACCGTCGACTGCGTGATGTTCAATCGTTCCGCGGCATCGATGAAGCTTCCGGTCTCCGCAACCATCAAAAAAGTACGGGCAAGATTGATGTCCAAGGTGCGGACCCTTCCTGCAGCTGTGGATTTGTTGTCATCGGGCGCTCCTCGATGTCGCAGTGTTCGCGAGCCGTTATGGCCATCGAGAAGCACTTCGCGACGTCGAGTTTTGCGCGGATATGCTGCATTACTTGCATGTCGGCGCGTTTGTGCGAGACGCACCTTCAAGCTCTATCTATCGAAATCTTCGATAGTAGTCAGCGGAAAAATCCGTTTGATGCGTGATTTGATTCTCACCAAATTGCGGACGACTCGACAACCGTCGGGTGAAGTGGCCCGGCCCTCAATCCCGGGCTTCAAATGGAAGGACGAACACTATGGTCAAAGCTGCCAAGAAGGCTGCGAAGAAGCCGGCCGCCAAGAAGACGGCTGCCAAGAAGGCCGCCAAGAAGCCTGCCGCCAAGAAGAAGGCTGCAAAGAAGTAAGCACTCAATCCATGCCTCTCCACCCGCGCGGCACGTTCGGTCTCGCGTTGCGGGCTGCCAGGAGCATCGCGGTAGCATCATTCATTCTCGCGATCCCGACCGCCGTCACGGCGGCTTCCGTCACCAACCGAGATGACCGTGAGCATGTGCTCACGATCTCCGAAGGTGCCGGGCAAAAAGGCGAAACCCTGAAGCCAGGGCAGGCTTTGGACGGGATCTGCAGTAATGGCTGCCTCGTGCGCTTGAATGGTGACGACGCCAATCCCTATGAGCTTCAAGGCTCGGATATGACGTCGATCGAAGGAGGCAAGCTCTACATCGACCAGGCGCCTGAGGCGGTTCAGCCGTCCGATCCCGGGGTTCTCGATCCCCGGTAGGTGCCGGCGTTGGAGCCGACACGACCGATAGCGTTGCCGGGCACCCGTCCTTTCGCGAGGGCGGGTGCCCGACGCGTTTTTGTGATCTCGAGCGACGTGTCCGTTCATCTGGCGAGCGATGGGACGGCCGTTGGCGGGTGTTCGGAGTTGGCGTACGTGCGCTCGACGCGCCTATCGTTCCCAAGGGTGCGGCCGCGACGCGCGATTCCCAGGTGTCAGAGCGGTGGCGTCTCGAGGGGTCTCAGCGGACCCCACTGTCGCTCGAAGTTCTCGATCAGAAGTTGGTCGACGCTTTCGGCTCCCTGGTTGGCGCCGAGGGCTTCGAGCGATGTCACGCAGGAGCCTTCCAGTCCGCAAGGGACGATGGCCGCGAACCGGCCGAGATCCGGCGCGATGTTCAAGGCCAGGCCGTGAAAACTGACGCCGCGCCGGATCTTCAGTCCTATCGCGGCGATCTTCGCTTCGGCGTCCGCGGCGCCCGGATCATGTACCCAGACACCGGGCCTGGCCGGATCGCTCCACGATGGAATACCGAGGTTATCGAGGGTATCGATAACCACTGTTTCCAGCGTGCGGACGAATGTCCGGACATCGCCCTTCATGCGACGGCCGACGTCGATCATCACGTAGGCGATACGCTGGCCAGGGCCATGATAGGTGATCTCGCCGCCGCGATCCGTTTCGAACATCGGTATTGTGAGGGGTTCGCGCACATGCTCGCTCCGCGCGCGGCTGCCGCGCGTATAAACGGGCGGATGCTCCAGTAGCCAAATCAGTTCGGGTTGAACGCGATCTGCAATCGCGGCGGCGCGGCGGCGCATGAACGCATCGGCTTCCTCGTAAGGCACGAGGCCGGGAGATCGATACCACGTGATCGGCGCGTAAGGGTCGTTCATTCCGTCAGCCCTATTCAGGCGCGAGTGGCCTGTCATCGTGCATTTTCGCGGCCTGTCTGTCGCAGCCCTCTCATGGGACTCGCCCGATCGATCGGCCATGCGACCGGAGGGACAACTTCACCGCCGACGCCGTTCGGATGAGGCTTGCGTTCCTGGAGGCACTCTGTTAGTTCCCGTCGCCTTGGCGCGAACCGGTTCGGTCGCGCCGACCAGACCCACCCCCGCCGGGTGTGTGTTCTGGACTTTCAAGACTGCGGTTGTGGCGGAATTGGTAGACGCACTACCTTGAGGTGGTAGCGGGGCAACCCGTGAAGGTTCGAGTCCTTTCAACCGCACCATAATTCCTTGCGCGATGCCGCCCGCCAACCCATCGCGCGGGCTCCGGTTCGAGGGCTGCCCTCGAACCTCCGCGTGATGTCCTTGCGCGATGCCGCCTGCCAACCCTTTCGGCGGCTGGCTTACGTCAATAGGGGAAAAACAATAGCGGTGCTGGATCGGCCGTGGCCTTGGCCGGCTTGACGCGGGGTCGCCACTTGTTGCGCGCTTTGGGGCGCGTGCCCGCGTCGCCGATCGCTGCGTCGTCACTGCGATGTTTATCGGCCGATGTCACGGCGCGTTCGCGCGCGGGTGGCGCGAGTGCCGCCACCTCGACGGCCTCTCCGCTCAAGGATTTCAAAACTGCGGGCGAACCGAAGAAGGGGAGCGCATGTTGACCGTCAATAGTGGCTGTCGCGCCATCTGACGAAGGGACCCCTTTGGCCATCGCCTTTTCGAGCAAGGGTTTCAGATCGGAATCATAGTCGGCCAAGGGCACGAGCGGCGCTTTAGCCCTCATGTGAACGACCTTGTAGCCACGCACCTTGAGGGTCGCGAGGATCCGGGGCAGCGCCTTGGCGGTCGCAGACTTGATGTCATGGAACAGCACGATGCCGCCATTCTGCTTCTCGATCTGATCGAGAGTGTAAGTCTCGAGGCGGTCGGCACTGCCGATGTAGCTGTCGTTCGAAACCACGTCGACCGTGAAGGCGGCGATGCCGCGCGACTGGAGGTGGGACAGCATTGCGTTCGAGTCGCTAAGCCCCGGGAAGCGGAAGAACGGCGCGATCGGCTGGCCGGCAGCCATGGCGATCGCTGAGAAACCGCGCTCAATCTGATCGGTCGCCTTTGCGACCGAGAGGCGCTTCAGATTGAGCGGATGAGACCACGTGTGGCCGCCGAGGGTATGGCCGCGGGCGAGAATGTCCTGGGTCGATTTGGGATAGGCGATGGCCATGCGGCCAACCGAGAAGAAGGTCGCCTTGGTGCAGAACTTGTCCAGCGTGTCGAGGATTGAGCCCGTGATCCACGGCATCGGACCATCGTCGAACGTGAGCACCACTTCCTTGGGTCCGAGAAATCGTTCTTCGCGCTGGAGGACGGAAATCTCACCATAGAGCGGGCCGTGGGTCGTATCGATCTCGACGACCCGCTCGACGCCGAGGGCCTTGGCAGGGTCGGCGCATTCGGCGCGGGCAGATGTGATCGTCAGCGCTGCGAGCGCCAGCGTCGCGAACGGTATCACGGCCCAATTCATGGTCGCTCCCGCGGCTCGAACAGCGAAAGGCCGGACCTTCCGTGATTTTCTCGGACCTGACAACGGGGCTCGCCGTATGAGGCGGCGTCGTGGTGCCCTGTTGCATCGGTTCGGGCATCAGCGCGGCCGAGGCGGGTGCTGACGCTTATGGCAGGGAAAGCGGCGATGTCGCCCAGGAACTGTCGTCCTCGACGATCGGTTTGCGGCGCAACTTCGGGGCGGCATCGGCCGCGGCTCCAGCCGGGTTGTCGGGGTCGGCTCCCGGCCGCGCACGGTCGCTCGATGGCGCGAGCGTCGGCTCTACAGCTTCGACGGTGGCGGGCTTCAGCCACGGCAACTCGTCGCCGTCACCCTTGCCCGGCGAGACGGGCCAGACGACGGATCTGTCGGCGAGAGGATCGCCGGCTTTCGCAATCTGGCGCCGCGCCGCCTCCTTGGCAGCCATGGCATCATACTCGGGCAGTGTCGCGACCGGCGATCTCGGTACGATGTGGACGACCTTGTATCCCTTGTCACGCAGTTCAGCCAAAAGCTTCGTCACGGCTGCGCTGGTCGACGGCTGAATGTCGTGAAAAAGGACGATGCCTTTGCCCTTCGTGGCCAACTGGCTCATTACGTTCCTGATGACGGTCGCGGACGACTTGGTGGTGAAGTCGCGCGAGTCGACGTCGATCGAGAAGGCGCTGACATCGCGTTTTTCGAGATGCGCGCGCATCGCGCGGCTGTCGCCGAGATAGGGGAAGCGGAAGAAGGGAGCGGGCGGCTTGCCGAGGGCCAAGGCGGTTGCGCTGATGCCGAGTTCGACATCGGTCCGGGCCTTCGCCTCGCCGATTTCGTGCAGGCGCTTATGGGACCAGGTATGTGTCGCGATCGTATGGCCGCGCCGGTCGGTCTCCTTCAACGTCGCGGGGTCTGCCAGCGCCATGCGCCCGACGACGAAGAATGTCGCCTTGGTGCATTGAGCGTCGAGAGCGTCGAGGATAGGGACAGTGAAGCGGCGCATCGGACCGTCGTCGAAGGTCAAAATGACCTCCTTGTCGCCGAGGATGTCGTTCTCCCGGTATTGTTGCAGGCCAAATCGCGGACCGCCGGCCGTATCGAGTTCCAAGACGCGGGACACGCCGAGCACGTCCGTCCGGCTGGCGCAGTGTTCACTGGCCGGGGCTTCTGACACCGGCTGGCCTGATTTGCCGGCCTCTGCCCACTCGGCAAGGCCAACCAGGCACAGTGCTGCGGACACCCCGCGGGCCATGCGCGTCCAGAACTGTGACTTCCTCGGCATGTAGCGTTCTGGGCTCTCGGTCAGGGTTTTTCGTCAACGTTCTATCGGGCGGAGAACAATTCCGCGCTTTTCCATGGCGACGCGGGCGGCTCGTCGGGCGACGCAACCGGAACTTCGGCCAGACCAGTAGAATACTTGTCCGGTCGATTGTGGCGCAACCGGTCCCCTGTCGCAGAACAAGACTTCATCCCGGGCCGTGGCTTCGAAGTCGCGGCCACTTCGGTAAGGTCCCGGTATCGCGGCCAAAAAGCATATGGTAAGTGCCGCGCGTCCGGCGCGGCTCAGGCGCCAATACAAGCGCGAACAGGGGTGTCGGCGCCCATGACGGAGACCAGCCAGCCGGGCCTCCCGGCCGAGACCGAAGTGATCGACGTCGAGAGCCTCGTTCCGGAGGTGTCGGCCGCGCTTGCCGAAGGCAATGCCGACGACATCAAACGTCTCGTCGGTGATCTCAGTACGCCCGATCTCGCGGACGTGGTCGAACTGCTCGCGCCTGCCGAGCGTGTGCAACTCATTCAGGTTTTCGGCGCCGACTTCGATTACGAGGTCTTTTCGGAACTCGACGAGACCGTTCGCGACCAGCTTTCCGAAGACCTGCCGAACGAATTTCTGGCCAAAGCCGTCACCGAACTCGATACGGACGACGCGGCCTACATCATCGAGGGCCTCGAAGAGAGCGACAAGGAAGATGTTCTCTCTCAGCTCGCGACGAGCGATCGTGCGGCGGTCGAGCGGAACCTCGACTACCCGGAGGAGACCGCCGGCCGCCTCATGCAGGCGCACTTCGTGGCGGTCGCGCCGTTCTGGACCGTCGGGCACGTCATCGACTACATGCGCGAGGCCGAGGATCTTCCGGATCATTTTTCCGAGATTTTCGTCGTCGATCCCTCCATGCGCGTGCTCGGCAGCGTCGATCTTTCCCGACTACTCAGGACAAAGCGGGAGGTCGGAGTCGACACGATCATGGAATCCGAGCGCCACGTGGTGCTCGCGACGGAGGACCAGGAAGAGGTCGCCCACCAATTCAAGCGCTACGACCTCATGTCCGCACCCGTCGTCGACGAAAATCAGCGGCTTGTCGGCGTCGTGACCGTCGACGACGTCGTGGAAATCATCCACGACGAGGCGGAAGAGGACATGAAGAAGCTCGCGGGCGTCGGCGACGAGAGCCTGGCGGACAGCGTCTTCGAGACCGTTAAGAGTCGCGTTCCCTGGCTCGTCGTCAATCTCGGCACGGCCATTCTCGCTTCGTTCGTCATCCAGCAATTCGACGCCACGATCGCTCAGATGGTCGCGCTGGCGGTGCTCATGCCGATCGTCGCGTCCATGGGCGGGAACGCGGGCACGCAGACCATGACGGTGACGGTGCGCGCGCTTGCAACGTCGAAACTCGGTTCGGTCAACGCCCCGCGCGTCATCGGCCGCGAGGCGCTCGTGGGCCTGCTCAACGGCTTCGTCCTCTCGACCATCATGGCGACGGTCGTCTATCTCTGGTTCGGGTCGGGTATGCTGGGCGGGGTCATCGCGGCGGCGATCATCGTCAATCTGTTTGCCGCGGCACTCGCGGGAATACTGATCCCGCTCATCTTCGATCGCCTGGATCTCGACCCCGCACCCGCCTCTGGCGTGTTCGTGACGATGGTCACGGACTGCGTCGGGTTCTTCGCGTTCCTCGGGCTCGCGAGCCTCTGGCTCTTCGGCTGAAGCCGTTGCCGCCGCCGCTTCCCTCAACTCGTCGGCTGGTCGAGCTTTCGCGTCAGGCTCTCGAACTCGCGGCGCAGTTCCTCGTTCTTGAAGATCTGCTCGAAGGTCGGGGCTTCGAGCTTCTGCAGCGCCTCGAACGACGTTGCGCCTTCGCGCATCAGGTTCTGGAGCTGGAAGCTCGCTTCGACCGTCTCGAACGTGTTGTCGGCGATCTTCAGGTCGTGGGTCGCCCGGCCGCGAGCTTCGGCGATCTGCTCGCGCTGCTGGGCGAGGTACCGGCGGTAGGCCTTCGCCGCATCCTCGGCCAGCTTCTGGCTTTCGCGGTTCGCTTCTAGTGCGCGGCTCTGGTCGGGCCGGTTCTCGGCCTTCAGGAGTTCACGCGTGCGGGCCTTGGCGCCTTCGAGGTCTTTGAGGATGGCGTCGAGGCGAGGAATGTAACGGGTGTCGATCTTCTCGATGGCGCTGTCCTGGGAATAGACGAGCATTGCAAACAGGGCCGCGTGCATGGCGAAATACTTGCGCGCGATCGCGGTGTTTTCTCCTGCGGCGGTGATCAGTTTGGCCAATTCCGCGTCGATCAGCTTGGCTGCGTCGAACACGGCCACGAGACGCACGAGGTCGCTCGACAGAACACCGTCGAGGAGGAGATCGACCTGTCCGGGTTCCAGGGCGACACCTGATTTCATGAGTTCGCCGCGAACCTTGTCCTTGGACCGCGTGATCTCGGCCCGATTTTCCGCGATGCGCGTTTCGTAATCGGCGATGTTCTGGTCGAGGCTCGCGACGGTATCCGTTAGGACTCCGGGGAGCGTGCCGTCCTTCGGCGCGTGCAAGCGGCGCTCGCGGAACGCCGCAATCCCGTTTTCGAGCTCCTGGATGGCGCGGCGCCGAGCCTCGATATCCTTCTGGATCTCGACGACGGGCACCTCGGTTACGATCCCGAGCGCGGAATCGAGGAGGGTGCGGATCTGCGCTTCCCGGCTCTCCCGCGTCTCCGTGAAGAGCGGGGGCACGATGAACTCGCTCTCGCGGGGGAGTTTCTTGACTTCCGCCCGGTTGTCGGCGGCGTCCGCGAGGACGGACCGCACGGCTTCGAGCAGGCGGCGGGCTTCTTCGAACTTGGGGTCGCCGTCGCGGGGGTCAGTGGGGATTTGGGCGTCGGGAGCTGTCTCAGCGGTCGTCGCAGGCGTCCCCTCACTGCCGGCCAAAATGACGGCGATCTCATCGCGTGCGAGGGAGGGGCCGCTCGCCATCATGAGTGCGATCAAGGCGCAGCCCATGCGTCTTTGTGAACCGATCCGCGCGTACCGATCAAGAGCCTGTTTTCCGTCCGAAGGCGAAATCATGGCAGCGTCCTCCTGCCGTTAGATAGAGCGGGAATTCCGGCGAATGAATGGTTTGATCCCGCGAGATCCAAGGCAGGTCGTCAGGCGGGGCGGCCGGCAGCGGCTTTGACGGCGGCGATCAATTCGGGCGTCACCTGCCGTGCGTCGTCGAGGACGGCGGCGTGGGTGATCGCTGCCGGAACGGGTGCGAACGATTTCGGGAAGCGGGCCGGTCCGAAGGGCGGCGGCGGGGTGGTGTTGGGACTGACGAGGCCGAGCCTCAATTCGCGTGCGGAGATCGCGAGCACGGCCACGAGTGCGTGATGGGACAGTGCGACATATCCGGCGGCGGGAGTCGCTATGAGCGTGGGGACAGCGGCTGAAATCTCGCGCAATACGTACTGCGCGAGCGGACGGTAGGCCTTGGCTTCCGCAAGGACGAGGTCGAGGGCAATTCGGGTCTCGGGTGAGTTTGCCGAAGCGATCGTAGACGTCGCCACAGCGGTGGCCGGAGCAAGCGACCCTGCCGGTGGTTGTGTTGCCGCGTGTGTGTTCCGCGGTGTTTCGTGCTCCCTCGGCTGTGGTGTTGTCGCGTGCCCTCGTGGTCTCCGCAGACGCGCGCGGTCGATGACGGGAGACGGCTCGCCGGCGTAGATCGGACGACCACCGTTGTGGTGGATGCGTTCGAGCCATGACGCGCGGGAGAAGAGGAAGCCTTGCCGGCGGAGGAAGTCGATGATCGCGTTCCGATCCGTGAGGCCGGATTGCACAATAGTTGCCATCCAAGCCGCAAGATCGCGGCCCGTGTCGGGTCCGAGGCTGTCGAGGAACTCCTGCTCCTTCTCGCGGAAATCGGTCGCCATCCTTCGCCTCAGAGCAGGCGGCGCGTGCGCGCGGCATACGCGCGCCATGCTTCGCCGAATTTGGCCTCAAGATGCCGCTCTTCCGGAATGATCTGCAAGATGGTCACGGCGATGCCGAAGATCGCTGCGGCGGCGACGAACCACACGTTCTTGGTGAGTTCGGCGGCGCCCAGCAAGAGAAGGATTTCGCCCAGATAGATCGGGTTCCGACGCCACCGAAAGGGGCCATCCGTGACGAGCGACGTCGCGCCTTTGTTGGGCAGGATCGTCGTCCGGTGCCGGTTGAGCGTGATCGCGGTCCAGACGATTAGCGTTACGCCGATGATCCCGAAACCGAGACCGATGACGCGCGCCGCGCCGTCATCGAGGCCGGGCCAGGACACTGGAACAAGCGATTGACTCGCGACCGCCGCGCCGCCGAGACCGATCATCAGCAACGGTGGCCAGGGGATGGTTCCCGGGCGCTGGACATCCTTGTCGGCGAGTTCGTTCATGGCGGTGCTCGGTTGTGGCGGTGTATGTGAGGCGCTGGCATCGACCTGCCATCCGGCTCTACCACAAGCCCGCGTCCTTTCGCGACTGCACGCGCAGACGGCCCCTTCTGAAATCACACGCGGCCAGACCGTTTCATCGGACAGCGGCGCATCTCGGCGTCGACGGGCGCGCCTTATGGCTTTGCATTCGCACCGGCCGCCGACGTCCTCGGTTCGGGGGGGGCCGCCGACGGGCGCTGGGCCAGTTCCTTTTCGAGGTCATACGTCGGGCAACCCTTTTCGGCGAGGAGAGCGTTCAGGGCATCGAGTTTTGCGCGCTCCGCGCCCGTGCGGGCCTCGGCGCCGGATGCCGCCGCGTTACCGGGAACATTGCCGAGAACGGTGCGGGTCGAGTTCGAGAAGTCCGATGCTCCGGATTTGTGCTCGGCGCCGCGCATGGCGAGGATGCGGACCTGCATTCGACCGTTGATCCGGTCGCAGTCGAACGCGCGTTCTTCCTCGGTCACGAGTGGGAGTGGTCCTGCTGCCGGCGCAAACGGGTTTCCGGTGCAGGCCATGAGCGGGACCGTCGCCGCAACGGCCAGTATCACCAGGGCAATGCCGCGCGGGACCCGGGATGGCAAATCTGGCATGTGGATGGGCCATTGACGCATCGCGCTGAAAGAAGACGAGAAATGCGGGCGGAAGCAAGACGGATGGGCCGCAAGGGGGATACCAACACTGTGGATGGCGCAGTTGTCGCGGGCGGTTATCGGCGCGAAAGTGTGGCTGCGTGTTTCCTTCCGTCCTCAGAACCGCAACCATGACACTGCATCTCATCAAGCTCTGTGTCGGCGCCGCCTCGATCGATGATCTGGCCACGTGGCAGGCCGGGAACAGGCAGTTCCACAAGAAGGTGGGCGGGGCGACTGCCGTCTTCCATACGACGTTTCAAACCCCGAAGCGGGTCGAGGAGCTTCTCGACGGCGGATCGCTCTACTGGGTAATCAAAGGCGTCATCCAGTGCCGTCAGAGGCTCGTCGGGTTCGACGACGGCCAAAAAGAGGACGGCTCGGCCTGCTGCCTCATCCTCCTCGATCCCTCGATCGTGCCCGTGAGGCCCGCGCCGCGGCGGGCTTTCCAAGGATGGCGGTATCTTGCGGGTGATGATGCGCCTCGGGATCTGCCCCAGGGCGCGGCGGATGGACTTGGCGAATTGCCCGCGAAGCTGCGCCGTGAGCTTGCCGAACTTTGCCTCATCTGAGACACCGCTCTCCCGAGATAACGTTCAGTTCCCGAGGCTAGTTTCACGAGGCCCTATCAATGCGCCGACCCCATCTGTCGGAAACCGTCGCGCGGCTGCCGTTCTTGAAACCGTTCGTCGGTCCCGAGACTCTGGAGCGGGAGCGTGGCCGGGCCTTCCGCGCGCGGCTCGGGGCCAACGAGAGCGCGTTCGGTCCTTCCCCGCTGGCCGTCGCGAGGATCGTGGAGTGTGTCTCCGAAAGCTGGAAATACTGTGATCCCGAGAACTATGAGCTCCGAACGGCACTGGCCGCGTTTCATGGCGTCGGGATCGAGAACGTGGTCATCGGCGAGGGGATCGACGGTCTTCTGGGGCTCGCGGTCAAGATCGCTTCCGATCCCGGAAAGCCTGTTGTCACTTCGGACGGCGCATACCCGACGTTCAATTTTCACGTCGCGGCGCACGGGGCTCAACTTCTGAAGGTTCCGTTCCGCGCGGACCGTGAGGACATTACGGCACTGCTCGACCGGGCCATCGCCGCCAATGCCCGCATTCTTTACCTCTCCAACCCCAACAATCCGATGGGAACATGGTGGACGGCTTCGGAGATCGAAGGGCTGATCCGCGCCCTGCCGGACAACCTGCTCCTGCTGCTCGACGAAGCGTATTGTGATACCGCGCCGGAAGGCGCCATTCCGCCGGTCGACGTTAAGAACCGCCAAGTCTTGCGGTTGCGCACGTTCTCCAAGGCCTATGGTCTCGCCGGCCTTCGCATGGGTTACGCGCTCGGGGAGCGGGATCTCGTCCAGACGTTCGAGAAGGTGCGCAATCACTACGGTATAAATCGTACGGGGCAGGTGGGCGCGCTGGCGGCGCTCGAGGATCAGGCGCATCTCGCGATCGTCGTCCGTCAGATTGCACGCGCCCGCGACCGAATTTCCGACATCGCGCGTGCGAACGGGCTCGCACCCATTCCGTCCGCCACCAACTTCGTCGCCATAGACTGCGGCCGGGACGGGGACTTCGCGCGCCGTGTGCTCGATGGTCTCATGGCGCGGGACGTCTTCGCCAGGAAGCCTCTCGTTGCGGGGCTCGACCGCACGGTTCGCATCAGCTGCGGCCTCGATCGTGAACTCGACCTCTTCGCCGAAGCGCTACCAGGTGCCCTCGCGGATGCTGGCGGATGAGTGGTCCGAGACAGCGCCTTGTCCTGTTGGGCGGCGGACATACGCATGCCCTCGTCCTTCTGGCGATACGCCACGCCCGCCGAACCGATGTTGATGTGACGCTCGTCGCGAAGGAAGCTCAAGCGCCCTATTCGGGCATGCTGCCGGGGTTCGTGGCCGGGCACTACCCCTTGCAAAACTGCCTCATCGATCTCCCATCGGTCTGCCGTCGTGCAGGCGTCCGCCTAGTGCACGCGAGCGCCGTCGGGATCGACCGCGATCGGCGGCGTGTGGCGATCGAAGGCGGTGACAGCGTTCCTTACGATGTCCTATCGATCGACATCGGCATCACGCCGGACGTGGACGACATCCGAGGCGCCGAAACACATGCCCTCCTCGTCAAACCCGTCTCGGTCTTCGCACCGAAGTGGCAGAGCCTCGAAGAGCGCCTCGTGCGGAAGGGTGGTCCCGTCCGCGTGGCGATCGTGGGTGGCGGTGCGGCGGGCGTCGAACTTGTCTTGGCGATGCGGCACAGACTTATTCGCGCGGTGCGAGACGTGGGGCGGGATGAGCGCGGCGTGTCGGCGGTCATCGTTGCCGCCGATGGCGTTCTTGCGGCACACGTGCCGCGCGCACAGCATCTCGCGAAAGCGGCACTCGCGCGGGCGGGTGTGGACATCGTGGCCGGTGATCCGGCGATCGAAGTCGATGCGGGCTCCGTCCGTCTCAACAGTGGCCGGCGGATTGCAGCCGATGCCGTCGTCGTTTCGACCCGCGCGCGGGCTGCGCCATGGCTCAGGGAGGCCGGACTGCCGATCGTCGATGGTGGATTTCTCGCGGTCGCGGACACACTCCAGAGCCTCGGCGACGATCGGATCTTCGCGGCGGGCGATTGCGCGACCGTCGTGGACCATCCCCGTCCCAAGGCGGGTGTCTTCGCGGTCCGGCAGGCGCCTGTCTTGTTCCGCAATCTCATGCGCCGTATCGATGGCGCGGAACTCGAACCGTTCGTGCCGCAAACCGATTACCTCGCGCTCATCTCGCTCGGAGAGAAGCGCGCAATCGCAACCCGCGGTGGGTGGGCTTTAGAGGGACGATCGGCCTGGTTCGTCAAGGACTGGATCGACCGCCGTTTCATGGCACGGTTTGCCTGAGCGTTGGCGACCCGAAGCGCTGCTCATCCGAAGTTCTGACTGCGCTCGCCGAGCGTCAGTTGCCCGCGGCCGTCACGACGGTCGTCGAGCTGTTCCAAGCTTCGGCCGACGGCGCCGAGTCAGCCGACGTCGGGCGGAAGGCGACATTGCCCGGGGCCGGGACCGGTACGGGCTCTGACGCGATCACGGTTGCAGGGAACGAGACGGGCGACGACTTCGGATCGAGTTTCACCATCTTGCGGAGGAGATCGGTGTTCTCGCGCGCGACGTTGGCGGCGACGGCCGTCGAGCCGATTGCGGTCGCCTCGTCATACTTGCCCTGGAGGCCGAGGACGAGGGCGAGGTTCTGCTTCGTCTTCGCGTTCGCGCTGTCGCTGGCGACGGCCTGGCGGAGAAGCTCCTCGGCCTTCTCGGGCTGGCCGTCCATCGTATAGGCCAGCGCCAGATTATTGAGAACCGACGCCTGGGCGGGGGCGAGCTTCTGAGCGCGCTCCAGATGAACGATCGCGTCCTTCGTCTTGCCGAGCTTTGCCATCGCGGCGCCGCGCGCGGAGATCACGCGCCAGTCCGGGGCGGCGGGATCATCGGCGAACTCGAGCAACTGGGCGGCGAGCGTCGTCTGGTCAAGTTCGAGGGCGAGGCGGCCGTACTCGGCTGCAATCGGCTTGTGATTGTTGTGGAGCTGAATAGCGGCCTGCAGGACGCTGAAAGCTTCTGACTTGCGGCCCATGGCCTTCAGGTTCTTGGCGTAGTTCAAGCCGTTTTCGGCCTTCTGCGGGGCCTTGGCGTAGGCCTTGCCCCAGTAGTCGGTGGCTTTTTCCAGTTCCGTGAGAGGGACGGCGGAACCGGCATTGGCTGACGCATCGCTATTCTCCTTCGCCGGGGCGGACGCGAGGAGATCGAGTGCTCCCTCGCCGCCCAACTGCGAGCAGGCGCCGGACATCGAGGCGGCCGCGAGGATGATCCCGAGGCGCAGGGCCTTCAAGGGCGTGGTTCCAGTCGGGCGCTCGGTCAGGGGCCGCATGTCAGTCTCCAGTCAGCGGACGGGCAGCCGAATCACCCGGCGGCCCTCATCTCGGGCGGGAGTTTCCGGGACACCGGTCAACAAAGGTTTAAGGATTGGGCGGGCGAGCCGGGGGCATGGCCGAGATGAGGGCTGGACTCAGCGAAGGCGAACCCGGCGCACTGTCATACAGCCGTAACATTCGGGCGATGTTGATCACTCGGGAAACGCCATTCCAGGGATCGGAGCGCCATGGCAGCGGACAGGACCAATGGGCCGTCGGGGACCCTTCACGCACGGGTCGCGGCGGAGTTGATCGATAGCTTCGACGAAGAGCTGGAACTCGAACTCGACGACGATCAACTGGCCGGGATGCTCGACGGCCTCACCGAACGGCCACAGGAGAGCAGCGTCGATCGCGCATTCTACTTCAAAGAACTCTTTCGCCTGCAAAGGGAGCTGGTGAAGCTCCAGGACTGGGTCGTCCACCAGAAGCTCAAGGTCGTCGTGCTGTTCGAAGGGCGCGACGCGGCAGGCAAGGGTGGGGTCATCAAGCGGATTACGCAAAGGCTCAACCCGCGCGTCTGCCGCATCGCGGCGCTGCCAGCTCCGAGCGAGCGGCAGCGCTCGCAGTGGTATTTCCAGCGCTATGTCGAGCATCTGCCGGCGGGGGGCGAGATCGTGCTCTTCGACCGGAGCTGGTACAACCGGCCCGGCGTCGAGCGCGTGATGGGCTTCTGCACGGAAGACGACGTCGAGGAGTTCTTCCGGTCAGTTCCGGAGTTCGAGAAGATGCTTGTCAGGTCGGGCATCATCCTCATCAAGTACTGGTTCTCGATTTCGGATGACGAGCAGCACCTCAGGTTCGGTCTGCGCATCCACGATCCCGTCAAACAGTGGAAGCTCTCGCCGATGGATCTCGAGTCCCGCCGGCGTTGGGAAGACTACACCAAGGCTAAGGAAGACATGCTCGACCGGACGCACATCCCCGAAGCGCGATGGTGGATCGTGGCAGCGGACGACAAGAAAAAGGCCCGCCTCAATTGCATCCACCACTTCCTGTCGCAGATCCCTTATGCCGAGGTCCCGAGAGCGCCGGTCGTTCTGCCCGAGCGCGTGCGAAATCCGGACTACGTGCGCGAACCGATCCCGGCCGACATGCATGTTCCGGAGGTCTACTGAAGCCGGTCGGCCCAATATGGTAGGAAGCCCCGGACACACTTCCGGGAGATCGCTTCCATGGGCAAGCACACTTCAACCGCGCCCGACCGCGACGGCCTCGTCTCGGCGATCACGGGCCAACCGATCGCAGCAGGCGGCGGCGTTATCCTCGATACGTTGAGGCCCACGCTCGCAGGGCGCATCCGGCGCGACCATCCGGGTCTCGATCATGCGGCGGTCCTCTCCGTCGAGGAGGTTGGACGGTACCGCCGGCTCTACGTCGACGAAATGCTGGCGCAGGAAAAGGGCGAACTCGACGCTCTGGAGCGGCGCGTTGCGGAAAGTCTCAGCAACAACTCGACCATCGCGGAGAATATCGAATCTGCGTACCGGGACAACCGCTCCGTCGGCGAGCGCCTTTCGGACGATCTTGCGACGTTCGGCGGATCGTGGACCTTTCTCATCTGCTTCGGGGCGGTCCTCGCCGTCTGGATCGTCGTCAACGTCGTGCTCGGCAGCGGCCGCGCATTCGACGCCTATCCCTTCATCCTCCTCAATCTCATTCTCTCCTGCCTCGCAGCCGTGCAGGCGCCGATCATCATGATGAGCCAGCGACGGCAGGAGGCGAAAGACCGCTTGCGTTCGTTCAACGACTACCAGGTGAACCTCAAGGCGGAACTCGAGATCCGGCACTTGCACGAGAAGCTCGATCATCTTCTGAGCCGGCAATGGCAGCGGCTCGCGGAAATTCAGCAGTTTCAGATCGAACTGCTGGAAGAAGCGCGCAAGCCGGGCTAAGCGGGCGCGAGGAGAGCCTCACCCGCGATGCGCACGGATATCTTCGACTTCGACCTGCCGGAGGACCGGATTGCCCTCTATCCCGCCGAACCTCGGGATCGGGCGCGCATGCTGACGGTCGCGCCGGGGGAAGTGCCTGAGTTTCACGATGCGGTCGTCAGCGATCTTGCGACCATCCTGCGACCGGGAGATGCGATCGTCTTCAACGATACGCGCGTCATTCCCGCGGCCCTCGAGGGCCGGCGGGTCCGGGGTGCATCGAGCGCGAAAGTCGCGTTCAATCTCTTGCGGCGGACGGGGGCCGACCGCTGGCGGGCGTTCGCGCGGCCGGCCAAGCGCCTCGTCGTCGGGGACCGCGTCGCGTTTCAGGGTCCGGCTGACGGCGACGGGACATTGCTCTCGGCCACGATCAGCGAGCGGGGAGAAGCGGGCGAGGTCGAACTCGTTTTCGAACTGTCCGGCGGAGCGCTTGATCGCGCGATCAACGAGATCGGGGCGATGCCATTGCCGCCCTACATCGCATTGAAGCGAGCGGTGTCAGACGCAGACCGGGCAAGCTATCAGACGCTTTTTGCCGCGCGGGACGGGGCCGTTGCGGCGCCCACGGCTGGGCTGCATTTCACGCCCGAACTCGTCGCGGCTCTCGATGAACGCGGCGTCGCGCGACACACGGTGACGCTGCATGTCGGGGCTGGCACGTTCCTTCCCGTCAAGGCCGAGGATACGCGGGATCACACAATGCATACCGAGTGGGCGGAACTCGGGGCGGAGACGGCGGCGGCGCTGGCGGACGTGCGGCTGCGGGGCGGGCGCGTGGTCGCGGTCGGCACGACGGTTCTCCGCACACTCGAGGCGGCCGTGGCTGCTCGAGGTGGCTTCGCGGCATGGTCGGGCGAGACCTCGATCTTCATCACGCCCGGATACCGGTTCCGTGCCGTCGACGTGCTCATGACCAATTTCCACCTGCCGCGCTCGACGCTGTTCATGCTCGTCTCGGCCTTTTCGGGTATCGAGACGATGAAGGCCGCCTATTCCCACGCGATCGCAAACGGGTACCGGTTCTACTCCTATGGCGACGCGTGCCTGTTGTTTCCGGAGGGCAATTGCGACTAGACACTCGCCCGATGGACACCCCGATCGAAACTTTTGCCTATCGCTGTCTTGCCAAGGATGGTCTCGCGCGCCGGGGAGAAATCGTGACCTCGCGCGGCATCATCCGAACGCCGGCATTCATGCCCGTCGGTACGGTCGCGACCGTCAAGGCTCTCTATCCCGAACAGGTGCGGGATGCGGGCGCCGACATCATTCTCGGGAATACCTACCACCTGATGTTGCGGCCGGGAGCGGAGCGCGTTGCGCGTCTCGGCGGTCTCCATCGATTCATGCGCTGGGATGGCCCCATCCTCACCGACTCGGGCGGCTTCCAAGTCATGAGCCTGTCGAAGATCCGGAAGATCACCGAGGCGGGTGCGGAGTTCCAGTCTCATCTGGACGGCTCGCGGCACATGCTCACGCCGGAACGTTCGATCGAGATCCAGTGTCTGCTCGGCGCGGACATCCAGATGCAATTCGACGAATGCATCGAACTGCCGGCCGAGACGAGCGAGGTCCGCCGCGCGATGGAGCTATCGTTGCGCTGGGCGGAGAGATCGCAGCGCGCATTCGAAGCGCAGCGTGCGTCAGGCGGTGCGAAAGCGGGACAGGCGTTGTTCGCCATCGTACAGGGCGGGACCGACCCTGGTCTTCGGCAGGCGTCGGCCGCGGCCCTCGTCGACATGGATTTTCCCGGCTATGCCATCGGCGGGCTCGCCGTCGGTGAAGGTCACGACGCGATGGTCGCGACGCTCGCCGAAACCCTGCCTGTTCTACCCGTCGACAAACCGCGCTACCTGATGGGCGTCGGGACGCCCGTCGACCTCATCGAGAGCGTGCGTCTCGGCGTCGACATGTTCGACTGTGTGATGCCGACACGAAACGGACGTCACGGAATGGCGTTTACATGGGAGGGGCGCGTCAATCTTAATAATGCCAAGCACGCGGAAGACCTACGGCCGCTCGATCCTGAAAGTTCGTGCCCCGCCGCGCGGGACTATTCGCGCGCCTACCTCCACCACCTCGTAAAGTCGGGAGAGTATCTCGGCGCGATGATCCTTTCGTGGATCAACACAGTCTTCTATCAGGACCTGATGGCCGGGATGCGGGCTGCGATTTCGGAGGGGCGGTTCGAGGATTGGGCGGCTTCGGCGAAGGCGCGGATTTCCGGTTCGGCCTGACGGCGGCTCGTTTAGACCGTCAGAGGCTCAGAATGTCAGGCGCGCGGCGCCGACGATCGGTCCCGGTTCCTCGCGTGACGACATTTGGAGGATGACGGCGGCGCCGTCCGCGTCCGCGAAGGCCTCGATCGGGACCTCGAACCTCGCGGGTCCGCCCGTCCAAGGCCCCAATTCGACGATCATCCGGACGATGTTCGTGTATGTGACGGCGCGATGGGCGTTCTCGCCGCGGCCGATCTCGACGGCCCGCTCATGGAGATACGGCATCAGCAGGACCGTGGCCTGCATCGCGCTGCCGGCGGGTGCCGTCCCGATCTCGACGGAAACATGCCGTGACCCCTTGGAGACCGTGACCGGGACCGACAGCGAAACGGCCGTCGCTGTCAGCGACCGATCGATGTCGATCCGGCTCGCGCCATTCATATGTTGGCGTCCGTTGACGACAGCTTGTGGTGTGTAGACCGCTCCGTCGCCGCGCTCGCGCGCATAGGCGCGCTGGCGGGCCGAATGTGCGGGCGCGCCGAACGTATCCTTCCAGCTGAGACGGTCCCAGTAGTCGACCGGGAGCGACAACGCGAGCACGCCCGGGCGGCGCGCGATTTTTTGAAGGAGCGCGTCGGCCGGCGGGCAGGACGAGCAGCCCTGGCTCGTGAAAAGCTCGACGACCCCGGTGATGCGGTCCGACGCCGGAACGGACGAACTCGCCGACACGGAGACGACGAGGGCAAGAAGCCCCACGATGCCGGTACGAATATTTTGAACCATGGCTCGCTCCTCGGCAGTAGGACTGCCTCAGAGATACGATGGGTCGTGATCAGGGTTTCAGTCGGGCGTATGCACCCGGCGGAGGGCGCTCTCGGCACGGGCTGTCACGTGCTCGCGGTGAAAGAGATAGATGCCCGATGCCACGACAACGGCCGCGCCGGCGATCGTGTAGGCGTCGGGCAGCTGACCGAAGACGACGTAGCCGAACGCGACCATCGAAAGGAGCTGAAAATAGAGGAAAGGTGCCACGGCAGACGCGGGGGCCAACCGGTAGGCGTGCAGCAGGAGGTAGTGACCGACGCCGCCGAGTATGCCGAGCGAAAACAGAAGCAGCCAGGCCAGGAGATCGGGCGGCGCATGCCAGTCCACGAGGGCTACGGGCGCACCGAAGAACGTGCCGACGAACATCGAATAGAAGAGCGTCACGAGCGGCGGGTCCATACCGGACATGTGGCGGGTCAACAGGATGAAACCAGCATAGGCGGCGACCGCAGCGAACGAATAGAAGATGGCCGGATGAAAGCCGCCGACCGCGGGATTGATCGCGAGGACGACGCCGAGAAACCCGACCAGGATCGCGACCATGCGCCGCCAGCCGACCCATTCGCCAAGCAGGGGGCCGGCGAGGAGGGCAACGACAAGCGGCGTCAGGAACGTGATCGTGATCGTCTGATCGAGACGCAGGTAGCCGAGTGCCAAGAAGTTGAAGACTGTCGTCGCGGCCATCAGCACCGAGCGCAGGAGCTGCAGCTTGAGGCCCTTGGTCAGGAACAGTTCGCGCGCGCCGATCCCGCCGAATACGGGCACGAAGAGAAGCAACAGCACGAACTGGACGACGAAGCGCGACCAAGACACCTGAGCCACCGGCATGTGGTAGGCCTGCCCGAGGTACTTGGCCGCCGTATCGAGGCCCGAAAACAGGGTGACGGCGACCATCATCAGGAGGATGGCGGAGACCCGGTCTCCGTCATGCCCAGCCGCCGGCCCTGTAGCCGGGGTTGGATCGCCCCCGGTCGTCTTGTCGTTGCTTGTCGTCATGGTTCGGAATTCGGAGCCCATCGGCGGAAAACCCCGCGCTCGGCCGGGCCTTCTCATAGCCCGTTCGTGGGCGGGGCGGCAGGCGTCATTTTCACGGTTCCCATGCCCTGAGCGCAGATCGCAGCCGCGGGGCTCAAAGTGCCGCGGGACAACATGCTCATCCTTCTGGCCTGGTCGTTCTTGACCCTCTTTGCCCTGGCCTCTACAAGCACGCGTCGAATGGGCCGGTAGCTCAGCGGTAGAGCACGTGACTTTTAATCATGGGGTCGAGGGTTCGATCCCCTCCCGGCTCACCATTCGATTTTTCCGGGGTCATTCCCACCGTCATGGTCAGGCCGGGGCAGCGCTGTTCCGCCTGGTCTGGGCGGAATGCGGATGACACCGGCCATTGCTGCCGAGGGAGTGGTCCACTGTGTCCGAGAATGCAAATCGCTGGATCGTCGAAACCGATTGGCTCGCCGATCGGCTCGGCACGCCGGGTCTCGTGGTACTCGATGCCTCCTGGCATCTGCCGAATTCGGGACGCGACGCGAAGGCCGAATATCGCCAAGAGCATATTCCCGGCGCGCTCTTTTTCGACATCGACGACATCGTCGACGAGACGTCGGACCTGCCGCACATGCTGCCCTCGCAGGTGAAGTTCGCCTCGCGGATGAAAAAGATGGGTATCGGCGACGGCATGAAGATCGTCGTCTACGATAGCCACGGGCTCTTTTCAGCTGCGCGCGCCTGGTGGACGTTCCGTGCCATGGGCCATCAGGATGTCTCGGTCCTCAACGGCGGGCTCCGGAAGTGGAAGGCGGAGGGTCGGCCGCTCGAAGACATGGCGCCGGTGCCGCGCACGGCGCGTCATTTCACGCCACTCAAGAACAACGATCTGGTGCGCGATATCGACGAGATGAAGGCCTATGTCGCGCATGGCAACATGCAGATCGTAGACGCTCGCCCCGCGGGCCGTTTCGAAGGGCGCGATCCTGAGCCGCGTCCGGGTCTCCGGCAGGGTCACATCCCTGGCTCGCGCAACGTGCCCTCGGCCAGCATTCTCAACGACGACGGCACGCTCAAGTCCGCTGCCGACCTCGAGGCGCTGTTCAAGGCCGCGGGCATCGATCCGGCCAAACCGGTCGTCACGACATGCGGATCGGGCGTTACGGCAGCGATGCTCTCGCTGGCGCTAGCCGTCGTCGGGCAATCGAATGCGGCTGTGTATGATGGCGCGTTCGCGGAATGGGGCCGTGACAACGGCCTGCCGATCGAGACGGGTAAGGCCAAGTAGGCGGCGCGTCAGCCGTCCGCGAAATACTGATAAAGCCACGTCTCGGTGAGGGCCGTGCCATTGCGGCTGAGATAGGCCCGGATGTCGAGCGGGCCCGCGCCCTCGGTTTCGAGATCGAAAATCGCGCGCCAGCGGCCGCGCTGATCGACTACGGGGTGGGCGTAGGCGTTCGCGATCCGTCCGCGTGCTGGCGTCACCACGAATTCGACGCCGTCATCGCGGCCGAGCCCGTCGAGCACGTTGCCCTCGAAATCGATGACGAACTTGCGGACGCCCGCGGGCCGTTTATGTCCCGGCCGTCCGCCCGTTCCCGTCCAGGTGCCTGTCGCGCGTGCGAGCGTTCCGGGGAATGGAGCGTCCGCGAGCCAGGACAGCCGATAACGGTAGCGCCGCGCTTCGCCTTTCCGGAATACGCCCGCGGGGCACCAATAGGCGGCGATGTTGTCATGGATCTCGTCGTCGGTCGGGATTTCCAGAAGGTGGACCGCGCCCTCGCCCCAGGGGTCGAGCGGCTCGACCCACGTCGAGGCCCGGCGTTCATAGAAGACGCCGTCGTCGAGGTAGTGCACGAAGTCACGGTCACGCTGGAGCAGGCCGAAGCCCTTGGGGTCGCGATCCATGAACGCGTTGGTCATGACCGTCGGGGGATTATTTAGTGGACGCCAGATGCGTTCGCCGCTCCCTGTTTCGATCGCCAGTCCATCGCTATCGTGGATCTCGGGGCGCCAGTCCGCCGCCTGCTTGCGGCTCGCCTCGCCGTACCAGAACATCGACGAGAAGGGTGCGATGCCGAGGCGCGTGATGTCACGGCGCGCGAAGAGTTCGGCAGTAATCTCCATGGTGATCGTCGCGACGTCCGCACCATTCCGCGACCGATCGATCTCGAAACGGTAGGCACCGGCGCAACTTGGGCTGTCGAGGAGGGCATAGACGGTCAGCGGGCCGCGCGCTCCGGCCTCGAGCCAGAACTCCTTGAAGCGCGGAAACTCCTCCGGTGTCGGCAGCCCGGTGTCGATCGCGAGACCGCGCGCGGAGAGGCCGTACTGATTGTAGGGTCCCGACGTGCGGAAATATGACGCGCTGAGGAACGCAACCCAGTCGGTCTTCTGTCCGTCGTCCATCACACGAAAGCCTGCGAAGCCGATCCCGTCGGGAAGGCTGCGGGCCGGATGGCCGTCGGGAATGTCGAACATCGACGCGCTGTAGCGGACCTCGCGGGACGCCTTACCACCCGGTTCGACCACATTGATCCGAACCGCCTCTCGAAACCCTTTGCCCATGTGGAAGAGCTGGACGGGGTAGCGTCCGCGGCCGCCGGGGTTCAGGGCCGCCGACGGGCGATAGCGGATCTGCTGGTAGGCGTCGTAGTCGATTTTATCGAGAACGCCTGCGTCCGCCGGGACGGGCACGGGGGGGACGAATGGCCCGGCCGCTTCCCTCTTCGCGCGATCGACGATCTGGTTCCAGGCGAACGTTTCGGCCGCTCCCAATTGACCCGCCGCGGCGGCACGCGCAAAATCGAAATTGGATGCCGCGGCGGCAGCCAGAATCCCCTCGGCAAGCAGAAGTTTCAGAACGGCGCGCCTGTCCATGCACGTTGTCATCGGAAGTGGGGTCTCCGGGGCGGGGCATGCTCTCGCCGAGCCGATCGCACCATAGGTAGGCATGATGGATGCTGCAATCGGAGGCGGCAGGGATGCACCGCGAGCGGGGGGCGAGGGGGGACCATAACTGGCGCCTCATGCGCCAACTGAGCAATGAAATCATATCTTTCTGGGCTTTGGCCGTGCTAGAACCTACAACGGTAAACAATCTTGCTCAGAGAATTTTTCAACCGTCGCCACTCTTCGAGCCACCAGGATGGACCCCATGCCGTTTCGCTGGACAACCGCGGCCAGCGCGATTGCCGTCGCGTGCGCCTTCGCCATCTCGACAGCTTTCGGCCAAGCGCCACCGCCGCCGAGCGTGACGGTGGCACAGCCGGTCGCCAAGCGGATTACGACGTGGGACGAGTATTCCGGCCGTTTCGTGGCGGTTGAATCGGCGCAGGTCATGCCCCGCGTTTCGGGGTTCATCGAGACGATCCACTTCAAGGACGGGCAGATTATCAAGGCCGGGGACCTCCTGTTCTCGATCGACGCGCGGCCGTTCGTGCTCCAGGTCGAGACTGCGAAAGCGGAGATCGCGCGCGCGGATGCTCAGGTCCAGTTGGCGGTGAGCGAGGTCGAGCGTGCCCGCCCTCTCGTTCGGTCCGGCACGGTGACCGAGCGCGATTTCGACCAGCGGAATGCGAACCTGTCTGTTGCAAAGGCCGCGCGGCAGGCGGCAGAAGCGACGCTCCGTCAGGCTGAACTTAATCTCGAATGGACCAAGGTCGTGGCTCCGATTTCGGGCCGGATCTCGGACCGCAAGGTCGACGCCGGAAACCTCGTCAACGGGGGCTCGGGCAGCCCGACACTTCTGGCGACGATCGTGACGTTCGATCCCATCCACTTTGAATTCGAAGTGTCGGAGACGGACTACCTGCGCTATTCGCGGCTCAATATTTCAGGGGCACGCGCCTCGTCGCGCGATGCCGGCAATCCGGTCAAAATCAAGCTCGCGGACGAACCAGATTTCAAACATCCCGGCGTCATGGATTTCGTCGACAACCAGCTCAACGCGCGATCCGGCACGATCCGCGGGCGCGCCATCCTGGAAAACAAGAGCCAACTCCTCCAGCCCGGGCTCTTCGGCCGCGTGCAACTGTTCGGTGGCGAGATGGATGCGCTCCTCATTCCCGATGCGGCCGTCGTTTCGGATCAGACGCGCAAGATCGTGTTCGCGGTCGACGCCGAGGGCAAGGTCAGCGCCCGGCCGATCACGCTCGGTCCCATCAGTGACGGTTTGCGCGTCGTGACGTCCGGGCTCAAGAACGAGGACAAGATCGTCATCGACGGCATTGCAAACCCGATGGTGCGGCCTGGCGCGACCGTCAAGCCCGAGGCGGGCGAGATCAAGTCTGCCGCCAGCAACTAGTTGGCCGGCGCGCGACATCAATCGGGCCCCTGGGCCGCACGAGACGACGAGCGATCCATGCAGTTTCCCCACTTCTTCATCGACAGGCCGATCTTTGCGACTGTCGTCTCGATTTTGATCACGATCGTCGGCGGTATCGCCGCGCTGGCGCTGCCCATCGGCGAGTATCCCGAGATCGCGCCGCCGACCGTCAACATCGCGGCCAGCTACCCCGGTGCCTCGGCGAAGGTGGTCGCCGAGACCGTCGCGACGCCGATCGAGCAGGAAGTGAACGGCGTCGACAACATGCTCTACGTCGTCTCCCAGTCGACCGGGGATGGGCGGCTTTCGATCAACGTCGTCTTCAAACCTGGCACGAACATCGATCAGGCGCAGGTGCTCGTGCAGAACCGCGTCGCGGTCGCCGAACCCCGGCTACCCGAGGACGTCCGCAGGCTCGGCGTCACCGTTCGCAAAGCCTCTCCCGACCTCATGATGGTCGTGCACATGATCTCGCCGGACGGGACGCGCGATCAGCAGTACATCTCGAACTATGCCACGCTCTACGTTAAGGACGTGCTCGCGCGCATCGACGGCATCGGGGACGTGCGCATTTTCGGCGCGCGCGACTATTCGATGCGCGTGTGGCTGGACCCGGCCAAGGTGGCCGCGCGCGATCTGACCTCGGCTGAAGTCGTTGCGGCGTTGAGGGCCGCGAACCTGCAGGTTGCGGCCGGCTCCATCAATCAAGCGCCGGCGACGTCGCCCGGCGCCTTCACGCTGGCGGTGCAGACGCTCGGGCGGCTGTCATCTGTCGAACAGTTCGAGGACATCGTCGTCAAGACCGACGAAACGGGTGCGGTTACACGGGTCCGGGACATCGCGCGGGTCGAACTCGGTTCGCAGGACTACACCGTCAACGCCTATCTCAACAACAAGACGGCGACGGCGCTCGTCCTGTTCCAGAGGCCTGGGTCGAATGCGCTGGCGACCGCCGGTCGCGTTATCGCGACGATGGACCAGCTGAAGAAGGACTTTCCAGCCGGCGTCAACTATTCGATCGTCTACAACCCGACAGAATTCATCGCCGCCTCGGTCGAGGCGGTGCAGCACACGCTGATCGAGGCGGTCATCCTCGTGGTGCTGGTCGTCATCCTGTTCCTGCAGAACTGGCGCGCGGCGGTCATTCCGATCGTGGCGATCCCGGTGTCGCTCATCGGGACATTCGCGGTCATGGCGGCGTTCGGTATCACGTTCAACGTGCTCTCCCTTTTTGGTCTCGTGCTTGCGATCGGAATCGTCGTCGACGATGCGATCGTCGTCGTCGAGAACGTCGAGCGGTATCTCGCGGAGGGTATGTCGGCCCGGGAAGCCGCGCACAAGACGATGGACGAGGTCGGCAGTGCGATCCTCGCGATCTCGCTCGTGCTCATTGCCGTCTTCGTGCCGACGGCCTTCATCACCGGCCTGCAGGGCACGTTCTACCGTCAGTTCGCGATCACGATTGCGGCGTCTACGGCAATCTCGTGCGTCGTTTCTCTCACTCTGTCACCCGCATTGGCGGCGCTGCTATTGAAGCCGCACGATCCGCACCATGCGAGTTCCGGCGGCGTGATGCACATGCTCGGCACGCCAATCAGGATGTTCTTCCGCGGCTTCAACGCGGGGTTCGATTGGCTTTCGCGCGCGTATGGCGCCATGACGGCACGGTTTGTCAGGCTAGGGACCATTCTCCTCATCGCCTATGGCGGTCTCCTCTATTTGACTTACGACCGGCTCGCGGCGACACCGACCGGGCTCGTGCCGCAGCTCGACCGCACGTACGTCATCACGGCCATGACGTTGCCGCCGGGCGCGACGCTCGACCGTACGGATGCCGTGGCGAAGAAGGCGGCTGATCTCATTCTGTCGCGGCCGGGCATTAAGAACGCCGTGACGTTCGTCGGTTTCGACGGCGCGACGTTCACCAACGCTCCCAACACGGCCGTGATCTTCACGACGATGAAGCCGTTCGAGGAGCGGATCAAAGAAGGGCTGACGAAGGACGGCATCGTCGCCGATCTACGCCAGCAGATGGCAACCCTCAGGGAAGCGTTCATCTTCGTTATCGAACCGCCGTCCATTCCCGGGATCGGCACGGGTGGCGGCCTTAAGGGCTATGTGCAAGACCGCTCGGGCCGCGGATTGCCGGCGCTCGAGGGCGCCACGTGGGCGGTCGCGGGCACGGCGGCACAGGTGCCGGGTATCGCGCAGCCGTTTACGCTCTTCAACACGCGGACGCCCGAGATCTGGGCGGACATCGACCGGACCAAGGCCGAGCAGCTCGGTGTGCCGATCAGCCAGGTCTTCGACACGCTGTCGGTCTATATGGGCTCGTCGTTCGTCAACGACTTCAACATCCTCGGCCGCACGTACCGCGTGACGGCTCAGGCCGACAATCCCTACCGGCTGTCGCTCAATGACGTCTCGAACCTCAAGACGCGCAACGCGACCGGCGAGATGGTGCCGATCGGGGCTGTCGCGACGTTCTCGGATACGACCGGCGCCTATCGCGTTCCGCGCTACAACCTCTATCCGGCCGCGGAAATGCAGTTGAGCCTCGCGCGCGGGTTCTCGTCGGGCCAGGGTATCGAGGCGATCGAGAAGATCGCGGCGGAGAAACTGCCGTCCGGTTTCGGCTTTGAATGGACCGAGATCGCGCTCCAGCAGAAGCTTGCGGGGAACACCGCATTCATGGCCTTCGGGCTCGCGGTCATCTTCGTGTTTCTCCTCTTGGCGGCACTCTATGAAAGCTGGCTGTTGCCGCTTGCCGTCATCCTCATCGTGCCGATGTGCATCCTGGCGGCGATGCTCGGCGTCAACATCGCGGGTCTCGACCGCAACATCCTCGTCGAGATCGGCCTCGTGGTGCTGGTCGGGCTCGCGGCCAAGAACGCGATCCTGATTGTCGAGTTCGCGAAGCAGGCCGAAGAGGAGGGGATGAGCCGCTTCGATGCGGCGGTCGCCGCGGCCAAGACGCGGTTGCGGCCGATCCTCATGACCTCGCTCGCGTTCATCCTGGGTGTCGTCCCGCTCGTGCTCGCCTCGGGTGCGGGGGCCGAGATGCGCCAATCGCTCGGCACGGCCGTGTTTTCGGGGATGCTTGGCGTGACGCTCTTCGGTCTCCTGTTCACGCCGCTCTTCTATGTCTTGTGCCGGGCACTCAGTCGGGATTCACGCGGAGAGGCGCAGGAGGCCCCAGTCGTTGCCGGCGCGGACGGCACATCGGGAACTCCGCCGACGCCGTGAACGGCATATTGAGCGACCGGCGGAATGTAGGCAGGCATGGGCCCGGCGCGATTTCGGGCGGGTTCCGGCCGAAGTTAACCCGACCGGACGGTTTTGGTGACTTGCACGCGGCTGCGGAGCGGGGTACCACCCTTCGCTCCGACCCCGAAACGATCCCTGGACACCGCGGGCCGGCCTCGCCGCCGGTGGGGCCAGCGACGGGCCGGGCGGTCGGCAGGCTTGCCCGGACGCGGGCGTGGTGGAATTGGTAGACACGCCAGATTTAGGTTCTGGTGGCTCTGGCCGTGGGGGTTCAAGTCCCTCCGCCCGCACCAGCCGGCAAGCTTGGAAACATGGCATTCGACGGCAGCGCCCCCAAGCGGGTTGCGCGACCACCACCGACTGGAAACGCACGAAAAAAGGCAAACTAAGATGCAGATCATCGAGGCAAACGAGGACGGTCTCAAGAGGACGCTCAAGGTCGTCGTCGGCGCGCAGGAACTTGGCGAGCGGCTCTCCTCGCGGCTCGATCAGGTGAAGGACACCGTCCAGCTCAAGGGCTTCCGGAAAGGCAAGGTTCCGGTCGGGCATATCCGCAAGGTGTACGGTCGCAGCCTCATGACTGAAGTGGTGCAGGATGCGATCCGCGATACGAGCGAGAAGGCCATCCGCGAGCGCAAGGAGCGACCGGCGCAAATGCCGGACATCTCGCTCGCCGAGGGACAGTCCGACATCGAGCAGGTGATCGAGGGCAAGGCCGATCTCGCCTACAACATGACGTTCGAAGTTCTGCCCGAAATCGCGATCACGGATCTCTCCGCGATCGAACTCGAGCGGCTCACGGCGGATGTGGACGACGAGACGCTGCAGAAGTCGCTCGACGATCTCCTCAACCGCGCGGGAAGCTTCGAGGCGGACGCCGAACGGACAGCGGAAATGGGCGATCGCGTGACGATCGACTACCAGGGCAAGATCGACGGGCAAGCGTTCGAACGCGGCAGCGGTGAAGGCTTGAGCCTCGTGCTCGGCAACGCCGGCTTCATTCCGGGCTTCGAGGACGGGCTTGTCGGCGTCAAGAAGGGCGACGCCAAGGAAATCCAGGCGACATTCCCCGCGGACTATCCGGTCACGGAGATCGCCGGCAAGGAAGCGGTTTTCTCGGTCAAGGTCACAGAAGTCGAGAAGCCCGTGAAGGCGGAACTCGACGACGAGTTCGCGAAAGCGCTCGGGACGGAAGGGGCCGACGATCTCAAGTCCAAGGTCCGCGAGCAGATCCAGGGCGAATTCGCCAAGGCGGCGCGCGTGAAGGTGAAACGCGAACTGCTCGACGCGCTCGAAAAGTCGCACGATTTCGAGCTGCCGAAGTCGCTCGTCGAGCGCGAATTCGACATGATCTGGCGTCAGCTCGAGGCGAACCTCAAGCGCGATGGGAAGTCTCTGGCCGACGAAGGCCAAAATGAGGGCAAGAGCGAAGCGGAGCTTCGCGCCGAATACCGCTCGATCGCCGAGCGCCGGGTGCGCCTCGGTCTCGTCGTCGGCGAGATCGGCGCCAAGAACCTCATCGAAGTGACGCAGGACGAGCTGCGGATGGCGCTTATGGAGCAGGCCCGCCGGTATCCGGGGCAGGAGAAGTTCGTCTACGAGTACTTCGAGAAGACGCCCGGCGCGATCCAAGAACTCAGGGCGCCGATTTTCGAGGACAAGGTCGTCGATTTCGTCATCGGCAAGGCAAAAGTCAGCGACAAGAAGGTCTCGCGCGACGAACTTTACGAGCAGGTGCGCGCCGTCACCGAGGGCTGAAGACCCGAGTGACAGGTGGAAAGCCCCTTGATGCTCTCGCGGTGGGGCTTGAACACGGACGGCTCAGTGTCGAATTGTCCTCGCGTGGACGATTCGGCGGCGGCCATGTCCCTCGTCCCGGAATGACGTCACGACGTCTGAAACACGCCTGGCTCCGTTCGGGGCCGCCAAGGAGAAGAGACCCATGCGCGATCCCGTCGCAACGCTGACCAACACCTTCTGGCCAATGGTCGTGGAGCAGACCGCGCGCGGCGAGCGCGGGTACGACCTGCCTTCGCGCCTCCTCAAGGAGCGGATCATCTTCGTTACGGGGCCGGTCGAGGATCACATGGCGTCCTCGATCTGCATGCAACTCCTGTTTCTCGAGTCCGAGAACCCCAAGAAGGAGATCTCCATGTACGTCAACTCGCCGGGCGGCGTGGTGACGAGCGGTATGGCGATCTACGACACGATGCAGTTCATCAAGAGTCCGGTGGCCACGTTGTGCATCGGGCAGGCTGCCTCGATGGGCTCGCTCCTCCTCTGTGCGGGTGCCAAGGACCTCCGGTTCGCGCTGCCGAACGCGCGCATCATGGTGCATCAGCCGTCCGGAGGCTTCTCGGGGCAGGCGTCGGATATCGAGCGGCACGCGGAAGACATCATCAAAATGAAGCGGCGCCTCAATGAGGTGTACGTCAAGCACACTGGCCAACCCTACGAGATGATTGAGCGGACGCTGGACCGCGACTATTTCATGACCGCGGAGCAGGCCAAGGAATTCGGCATCGTGGACAAGGTTTTGGCGAGCCGGGATGAAATCGAGGGCCAGCTCGGCGACGGCAAGTCAGTGTGACGGGCGCTAGGTCCCCGGACCACTGCCCTGGAAATGCCGTTCGACGTTCACCATTTAGCCTCAGCGGCGGATGATGTTTGCGTTCCCGCCCCGTCGAGACAGGCGGCGCTGCGGGGCCGTTGCAGAATGGTTACTATGCCGTGGCACGTTCGCTGCAGAAAGACCGGGGCGGACCGTCACGCACGTTAATCCAATCTTGATCTGCCGAGCGGTAGCGTGCTCAGATTGGGATGAGAAGATTCCGGGCCGGCCGTGGCGCAGCGGGTCCATCAGTCAACCGGCCGGACGCTGCTCCGGTGATCGGAACCGCGGTTCCGAAGGACGGGTGAGACACACAGCATGGCTCAGGAAAAGAACACCCTCTACTGCTCGTTCTGCGGCAAAAGTCAGCACGAGGTTCGCAAGCTGATCGCGGGACCGACGGTGTTCATTTGCGACGAATGCGTCGAGCTGTGCATGGACATCATCCGCGAGGAGAACAAGAACACCCTCGTCAAATCGCGCGACGGCGTTCCGACCCCTCAGGAAATCAAGACGGTTCTCGACAGCTATGTGATCGGCCAGGATCACGCCAAGCGCGTGCTGTCGGTCGCCGTTCACAACCACTACAAGCGGCTCAATCACGCGGCGAAGAACAACGACGTCGAGCTCGCGAAGTCGAACATCCTGCTCGTCGGTCCGACGGGTTGCGGCAAGACGCTGCTGGCGCAGACGCTCGCACGCATCCTCGACGTGCCGTTCACGATGGCGGATGCGACGACGCTCACGGAAGCCGGGTACGTCGGCGAGGACGTCGAGAACATCATTCTGAAACTGTTGCAGAACGCCGACTACAACGTCGAGCGTGCGCAACGCGGCATCGTCTACATCGACGAAATCGACAAGATCAGCCGGAAGTCAGACAACCCTTCGATCACGCGCGACGTCTCGGGCGAAGGCGTGCAGCAGGCGCTCCTGAAGATCATGGAGGGGACTGTCGCAAGTGTGCCGCCGCAAGGCGGGCGCAAGCATCCCCAGCAGGAGTTTCTGCAGGTCGACACGTCGAACATCCTTTTCATCTGCGGCGGCGCGTTCGCGGGTCTCGAGAAGATCATTTCCGGCCGCGGCAGGGGAACATCGATCGGGTTCGGCGCCAAGGTCACATCGCCCGACGAGCGTCGGACGGGCGAGGTCCTGCGCCAAGTGGAGCCGGAGGACTTGTTGAAGTTCGGACTCATTCCGGAATTCATCGGCCGTCTTCCCGTGATCGCGACGCTCGAGGACCTCGACGAGATCGCTCTCGTGCAGATTCTTTCAGAGCCCAAGAACGCCCTCGTGAAGCAGTATCAGCGCCTCTTCGAAATGGAGGACGTGAAGCTCACGATCACGCACGATGCTTTGCGGGCGATCGCCCGGAAGGCCATCGAGCGGAAGACCGGCGCTCGCGGCCTGCGTTCGATCATGGAAGCTATTCTGCTCGATACGATGTTCGACCTCCCGGCCATGAAGGGTGTCGAGGAAATCGTGATCGGGCCCGAAGTTGTCGAAGGTGGCGCGAAGCCGTTGCGCATCTACTCCGAGCGGGCCGAGGAAAAGGGCTCGACGGCCTCGTGAGGTCGTATTGCGTTCTGGACCTCCGATCTTCGGTTGAGAAGACGGTCGCGGCGCTCATCGCATCTTGATCCCGTCGCATTGATCCCCAAATGTTCGATTTGGGTCAGTGTTCGAGGGTGGTGTCCGCATCGGCGCGCACTCACGAGCGTCAGTCCCGCCCTCCGGGCGCACGATCGTCGGGTTTCCGCCTAATGCTGGGGAGGCCGGACGGGGTCGTGAGACGGCCGGAGGCTATAGCATCCGCATGCTTCGCCGTCCGGTGACTTGCGGCAGAAAAGGCAGAGCCATGACCGAGACGAAAAACACGCGCGAGACGGCAGGTGGACGGGAGCTGTATCCGGTCCTTCCCCTGCGCGACATCGTGGTGTTCCCGTACATGATCGTTCCGCTGTTCGTCGGTCGCGAGAAGTCGATCAACGCGCTGAGCGAGGTCATGAACGCGGACAAGCACATCCTGCTCGCCGCGCAGAAGAACGCCGGCGACGACGATCCGGCGGCGGACGCCATCTACGAGGTCGGTACGCTCGCGTCCGTGCTGCAGCTCCTGAAATTGCCGGATGGCACCGTGAAGGTGCTGGTCGAGGGCGTCAGCCGGGCAAAGATCAAGCGCTATACGGACAACCCCGATTTCTTCGAGGCGGAAGTCGAGCGGATCCAGGAGAGCGAGGGCTCGAAGGAGGAGATCGAAGCGCTTGCGCGCTCGGCGGTCTCGCAGTTCGAGAACTACGTCAAGCTCAACAAGAAGATCAGCCCCGAGGTTCTCGGAACGGTCGCCCAGATCGAGGATTACTCGAAGCTCGCCGATACCGTCGCGTCGCACCTCGCGATCAAAATCGCGGACAAGCAGGACATCCTCGAGACGACCGTCGTGTCGGAACGGCTCGAGAAGGTCTACACGCTCATGGAGAGCGAGATCTCGGTTCTCCAGGTCGAGAAGCGCATCCGCAGCCGCGTCAAGCGGCAGATGGAGAAGACGCAGCGCGAGTACTATCTCAACGAGCAGATGAAGGCGATCCAGAAGGAGCTCGGCGACAACGACGAACGTGACGACATCGCCGAGTTCGAGGAGAAGATCGAAAACACCAAGCTGTCGAAAGAGGCCAAGGACAAGGCGCTCGCCGAGCTCAAGAAGCTCAAGCAGATGAGCCCGATGTCGGCCGAGGCGACGGTCGTGCGCAACTATCTCGACTGGCTCTTGTCGATCCCGTGGGGGATCAAGGGCAAGGTCAAGAAGGATCTCGACGAGGCGCAGAAGGTGCTCGACGCGGAGCACTACGGCCTCGAGAAGGTCAAGGAGCGCATCCTCGAATATCTCGCGGTTCAGGCGCGCACGAACAAGCTCAAGGGGCCGATCCTCTGCCTCGTCGGCCCGCCCGGCGTCGGCAAGACGTCGCTTGGAAAGTCGATCGCGAACGCCACAGGGCGGGAGTTCGTGCGCATGTCGCTCGGTGGCGTCAGGGACGAGGCGGAGATCCGCGGCCACCGGCGGACCTACATCGGGTCGATGCCGGGCAAGGTCATCCAGTCGATGAAGAAGGCGAAGCGGACAAACCCGCTCTTCCTCTTGGACGAGATCGACAAGATGGGCCAGGACTTCCGCGGTGATCCGGCGGCGGCGCTGCTCGAGGTGCTCGATCCCGAGCAGAACGCGACGTTCAACGACCATTACCTCGAAGTTGACTACGACCTTTCGAGCGTGATGTTCGTGACGACGGCCAACACGCTCAACATTCCGCCGGCGCTCCTCGACCGAATGGAGATCATCCGGCTCGCGGGATACACGGAGGATGAGAAGGTCGAGATCGCGCGGCGGCACCTCGTGCAGGAGCAGGCCACGGCTCATGGTCTCGAACCGGGCGAATGGTCGGTCGATGACAGCGCGCTGCGCGAAGTGATCCGGCGCTACACGCGGGAGGCTGGCGTTCGCTCGCTCGAACGCGAGGTTGCGAAGCTTGCGCGCAAGGCCGTGAAGCAGATCCTGACGGGCGCCAAGAAGTCGGTGGATGTCACGTCGGCGAATGTCGGGGAGTACCTCGGCGTCGCGAAGTATCGCTATGGCGAGGCCGAACTCGAGGACCAGATCGGCATCGTCACGGGACTTGCCTGGACGGAGGTCGGCGGCGAATTGCTGACGATCGAAGGCGTCATGATGCCCGGCAAGGGCAAGATGAGCGTCACCGGCAACCTCAGAGATGTCATGAAGGAGTCGATTCAGGCCGCGAACGCCTACGTGCGCTCGCGCTCGGTCGAATTCGGCATCCCGCCCTCGATGTTCGAGAGGAAGGACATCCACGTGCACGTGCCGGAAGGTGCGACGCCGAAGGATGGTCCGTCGGCTGGTGTCGCCATGGCGACGGCGATCATCTCGGTTTTGACATCGATCCCGGTCCGCAAGGACGTGGCGATGACGGGCGAGATCACGCTCCGCGGGCGTGTGCTGCCGATCGGTGGCCTCAAGGAGAAGCTCCTTGCTGCGCTGCGCGGGGGCATCAAAACAGTGATCATTCCCGATGAGAATGTGAAAGACCTCGCGGAGATCCCGGAGAATGTCAAAGGCCAGCTCAACCTCGTGCCGGTTTCGCGCATGGAGGAGGTTCTGAAGACGGCGCTCGTGCGCCAGCCCGAGGCGATCACATGGGAAGAGGCCGAGGTCGCGTCGGGCGTGGCGGCGGATGGCGAGTCCGATGGGCCGCACGTGACGGCGCATTGATGTCCGTTACCGCGGTCTGACCGCGTCCATCCGCCAAGTTTCCTTGGCATCAGGAAAATTGAACCCCCGTGTACGATGTACGCGGGGGTTCACGCTTTTCCGGGACGGGGAACCTGGGCAAATTCGAGGCAAGCGAGGTGTGCGGATTCGCCTGTATTTGCGGTCAATTCCGCTTGACGCGTCCGTCAATTCCGCGCTTTGTGCCCGCTCCGGCGCGCCCCCCGACGTGCGCGAAACGGCATGGGCGTCGTGGCTCTCGTCAGCGCTTGCAGCCGAAGCATCTTCCCAAGACTGTCCGGGTGTCGCGCGCGATCCCGGATGTTTCATCGACAAGGCCAATGACAAGGACGGAGTGACAATGAGCAAGAAGGATCTGATCGATGCCGTCGCCAAGGAGTGCGAGCTGACGAAGGACAAGGCGACTGCCGCCGTCGACGCCGTGCTCGCACACATCCGGAGCGCGATGCAGAAGGGCGAGGAAGTCCGCATTCCTGATTTCGGCACCTTCAAGGTCGCCAAGCGCGAAGCGCGCGAGGGACGCAATCCGGCAACCGGGCAGACGATCAATATTCCGGCGTCGCGCGTCGCGAAGTTCACGCCGGCCAAGGGCCTCAAGGACGCGCTCAATTAAGAGGCACGTTCGTCGTTAGCGATGAGAGTCCGATGGCGAGTGGTTCGGCCGCTCGCCATTCGCTATTCTCGGCTCTCGTGCTCAGGGAGGTTAGCTCAGCGGTAGAGCGCTTCGTTTACACCGAAGATGTCGGGGGTTCGATCCCCTCACCTCCCACCACATTCGGCCTCACGCGCCCGAGGGCGCTCCGGCGTGGCGCGGCTTGCCGCGGTCGCCGTCGGCTCCGGCCCTTCAGCCGAAACTTTTGGCCTCGCACGCCGATGGCGCTCTGGATATTTCTCTGAAAGGACATAAGCCGGCTTCGTCTTGACAAGTTGCGCGATCTGCAACCTGATCGGAAGGCTACTGACACCATCACCGCGCTCGCGTCCCAAATTGCACGCGCTCCCCTTTCGGGTGTGTCGTTCGCGGAACTCGAATATTTCAGCGCTGATCGGCGCGACTTCCGAGGGGACCTCAATGATCTGAAAAGCGCGGTGCGCTGATCCCATCGCACCAACCGCTTCAATTGCAATTTCAGGAGTTCTTCATGGCTGTGAAGCGTGGCACGACCAACGCCGATATTTTGAACGGTACGACACTCGCCGACCAACTGTTCGGTCTTGCCGGTATCGATCGGCTGTTCGGTTTCGCGGGCAACGATCTACTCGACGGCGGCATCGGCGCCGACAGCATGACGGGTGGCAATGGAAACGACACCTACGTCGTCGATAACGCCGGGGATCGAGTCATCGAGGGCTCGAATGGCGGCACCGACACTGTTCGGTCCTCCGTTTCCATTACTCTATCCGCAAACATTGAAAATCTGACGCTGACTGGGAATGCCCTCAACGGGCTTGGCAATGGGCTCGACAACGTGTTGACCGGGTCCGCCGCCCGCAACGTTCTTCGCGGTCTCGATGGCAACGACGTGTTGTCCGGCGGCGCGGGAACGGATGATCTCTTTGGCGGAAATGGTCATGACACGCTCATCCCAGGCGCGGGTTTCGCCCTCAGAGACGTCGTCGACGGTGGCGCAGGTTGGGACACGGTCGATTATCGGGATGCCGCCGGTGGCGTCAATGTGGACCTCTCTTCGGGAGGCATTGCCGGGCACGCGAGCCTCGATGTGATCACCAATGTCGAGAGCGTAGTCGGATCACGTTTTGCAGACACGCTCACCCCGTCTAACCGGAGCTTCGAGCCGGGGCTGCACTCGGTCGCATTCGGGGGTGGAGGCAACGACAGGATCACGGCGTCATCGGCTGCTTTCGATCGCATCCGGGGCGACGACGGTTTTGACGTTCTTCAGGGCAACTTGGGATCAACGGAAGACTACTGGCTGCAGTATAACCGAGGCATGGATATCGTTGTCGCCTATCGCTATGGCGGAGTTGACGACCATGTCCTCATCTCGAAGACCGAGTTCGGATTGTCGACCACGGCGAATAGCTTCATTTTGGGCAGCGAGTTCCTATCGGCGAATTTCAATGGCGGGCAGCCCAGTTTCACCGCTTCTCAGCGGCTGATCTTCGAGGAGACATCACGAATTCTCTGGGCCGACAAGGACGGCGCTGGTACGGCGTTCGAACCCGTTCCCATCGCGTACTTTACCCCGACGCTTGCAGCATCACCGAGTGCGACGGATGTTTTCGTCATCTGACGGGCTGGTGAATACCGAGGAATCGTCGGCTTTGGTCTCGCGCGTGCCGGTACAGACAGAGGCATGGGTTCGTCGTGCGGTGGGCGAGGTCTCGGGATGATGTCGGGTCAGCCACCCCAGAAGGCGCCGATCCAGGCGAACCCTCCCGACAGCCCGATGAAGCCGAGCGCTGCGGGCAGGGCGAGCGGCTTGAGATTGCCGTTGACGCCCGACCGGGCAACGGCCTTCAGCGCCATGAAGGCCGTCAGCGCGAAGAGCGCCCAGCCGAACCCTTCCGCCACCGCGGGATTGGTCAGCAATCCCGATGCGGCTTCATGCTCGTTCATGCTGGACACCAGAGAAAACTTGTGGCTGCGCCTTCGTTCATCCGGCGGCCAGAGTGTTCATATCTAGCCGACCGGACTTGAGGTGTGCTTAACGTCTCGGCATCGGCTCGCGTCTGGCGGGTCCGTTCCTGGAGATGTCCATGCCCATTACGCTCTACGAGGCTTCGGTTCCGGCTTTCGAAAAACACCTCCACGCGCTCGACGGACTGCTCGACAAGGCCGACGCCTACGCGGCGGCCAAGAAATTCGATCCCAAAGTCCTGCTCGACAGCCGGCTATACCCCGACATGTTCAGTCTCGTGCGGCAGGTGCAGGTGGCGTGCGACTTCGCCAAGGCCGGAACGGCACGTCTTGCGAATGTTCCGGTGCCGAGCCATCCCGATACCGAGACGTCGATCGCGGAACTCAAGGAACGGATCTCTAAGACGCTGGATTTCGTCCGCTCGATTTCACCGAATGCCTTGGACGGCGCGGAGGAGCGCTCGCTCACGATCAAGGTCGGTCCCAACGAGATGACGTTCAACGGCCGGGACTATCTGTTGAGTTTCGTGCTGCCGAACTTCTATTTCCACTGTGCCACGGCCTACGGCATCCTGCGCCACAACGGCCTCGAGGTCGGCAAGCGCGACTTCATGCGCCGCGTGGGCTGATGCCGCTGTTGTGCGGCGTCATCGTCCCGGTCAAGTGACGGGGGCGGCTTTCGGCGTTGCCGTGGGATCGGCGGGGCAATTGTCTGGCCTCGCCGGAGCGTCGCGGTACGTCGTCCGTAGCGCCAGGAACGGCCGCTCGATCAGCGTGTAGGATGCGATCGCCACGAGGACGACGGCGGGGAATGTGATGCATGCGACGAGCATCGCGGTCGCGGCGTCCGCCATATCCGCGCCGGTGGCCGCGGCCCATTTCGCGAGCGTCGGATAGACGATGAAGTGCACGAGGTAGATCGAGTAGGAGACCTCGCCGGTCTTCGCGAGCGCGCGGCTGGCGAGGGGGGGCAGGTTCAACCGCGCGTGCTCGTAGCCGACGATGACGGCACCGAAGAGAAATCCTTCGAGCGGCGTCATCACGATCCAGATCGGCGAGGTAGTCGTGCCATAGAACCCGCCGGCCAGATTGAAGACGTGCCATCCGGCGACGATGGTCAGGGACGCAGCCGCGAGGATTTGACCAGCGTTGCGGCGGATGTCGTTGCGCTTCGCCAGTTCGTGCCACAGCAGGCCCATCACGAAGAGATCGAGGCAGCCGCCGATCGTCCAGTAGGCAAATCCCTGGATGCTTCCGGTCGCGACGTAGCCGGCTGTGCGTAGTGCCATCATCATCGCGATGATCGATACCAGCGGTCGGATGCGGTTGCGGGTCTGGAGAGCGAGGATCGCGGGGAACAGCAAATAGAATTGAAGTTCGACGGCGATGGACCACGTTCCGTTGGGCCACGTCGGGAGCACGAAGCCCGTTAGGAACGTTTCCGGTGTCAATTTTCCGCGGAACGCCCAATAGGCGAGGACGACCGCGAGAAGGGGCGCAAGGCGGAGCGCGCGGTTCTGATAGAAACGGGCGAGGTCGATGGGCCGCCCGTCGATGATCTTGGCGAAGAGGTATCCCGACAGCGTCATGAACAGTGCGACGCCGGCATGCCCTTCTTCGAGAAGGGACAGAGGTGGAAAGGCCGGCACCGCGTCATAGGCCGCCTGCCAATGGATCATATGCCAGGCGTAGACCAGGAACGCCGCGAGAGCGCGGACGTGGTCCAGTTTGGCTACATACAACCCCGTGCTCGACCGCATCGCTTCGCGGGCCTCCAAAACGTATGCGGGAGACTACGCTCCAAGGCTTAACTGGCGGTGTTTTTGGGGCCGCGTTTCCGGGGTGGGAGGCCGGCCGGACGGCGCTTGACTTGGAGCGGGCGAACACATACACAACGCGCTCTGTGACACGCGCCGGGTAACCGGCGTCGACGACCGGTTTTGCGGGAGTAGCTCAGATGGTTAGAGCGCCGCCCTGTCACGGCGGAGGCCGCGGGTTCAAGTCCCGTCTCTCGCGCCATTTTTGCTCTCACGCCCGCTGATCCTCGCTTCGCTCGGGCGTGCTCCGAGGGGGCGGCGCTTGCGCCGGTCGCCCTCGGCTCCGGGCCCTCCGGGCCGAGTGTTCTTGGTCTCTCACGCACGCTGTTCCTCGATTCGCTCGGGCGTGCTCCGAGGGGGGCGCTTGCGCCGGTCGCCCTCGGCTCCGGACCCTCCGGGCCGAGTGTTCTTGGTCTCTCACGCACGCTGTTCCTCGCTTCGCTCGGGCGTGCTCCGAGGGGGGGCGCTTGCGCCACGTGACGACATGGCCGCGGCTATCCCACGGGAGTTGGTTGCAGCGCAGCGGGGGCTGGTTTAACAAAACCTTGAGTGCATCAGGCAACTCCGGCGCGGGCGGATATTGCGTTTCGTCCCTGCGCGCCGGCCCGATCCCAGGGTGACCATGGACCTGCTGTTGCAAGACTACCTGCCGCTCGCGATCTTCATCGCGGTGTCGCTTGGCTTCATGGCCGTCCTGATGATCGCGCCGTTCCTGGTGGCGGTCAAAAATCCCGATCCGGAAAAAGTGTCGGCCTATGAATGCGGGTTCAACGCCTTCGACGACGCGCGCATGAAGTTCGACGTGCGCTTCTATCTGGTGTCGATCCTGTTCATCATCTTCGATCTCGAGATCGCATTCCTGTTCCCGTGGGCCGTGGTCTTCAAAGAGATTGGCGCGTTCGGCTTCTGGTCGATGATGATTTTCCTTGCCGTGCTTACGATCGGCTTCATCTACGAATGGAAGAAGGGGGCGCTGGAATGGGACTGATCGTGCCGCCCGAATTCGCGCTCGATACCGCCAAGGAGGGTGCGGGGGCCGGTGGAGCCGGTCTCGTGAAGCCCGGCGATCCGTCGTTCGCGCTCATCAACAATGAGCTTGCCGACAAGGGCTTCCTCGTCACGACGACTGACGACCTCATCAATTGGGCGCGCACGGGCTCGCTCATGTGGATGACGTTCGGTCTTGCGTGCTGCGCCGTCGAGATGATGCAGGCGTCCATGCCTCGCTATGATCTCGAGCGGTTCGGGTTTGCGCCGCGCGCCTCGCCGCGCCAGTCGGACGTGATGATCGTTGCCGGGACGCTGACCAACAAGATGGCGCCTGCCCTTCGGAAGGTCTACGACCAGATGCCGGAGCCGCGCTACGTGATCTCGATGGGCTCGTGTGCCAACGGCGGGGGCTACTATCACTATTCCTATGCCGTCGTGCGCGGGTGTGATCGCATCGTGCCGGTCGACGTCTATGTGCCTGGCTGTCCGCCGACGGCCGAGGCGCTCGTCTATGGCGTCCTCCTGCTGCAGCGAAAGATCCGGCGCACGGGGACGATCGAGCGGTAGTGTCGCCGCGACGCTTCGGGACTGCGATGGGAACGGCCTGCCATGGACGAAATTCTGATTGAACTCGGCGAGTACGTTGCCGCCAAGACCGGGGCCGCCGTCGCGTCGTCGTCGGTTGCTTATGGTGAGTTGACGCTTACGACGACACACGACGGTCTGGCGCAACTGCTGCGCTTCCTGCGCGACGATGGCCGATGCCGTTTCGAGGTGCTGCTCGACATCACGGCTGTCGACTGGCCGGATCGGCCGGAGCGGTTCGAGGTCGTCTATCATTTTCTGTCTCCGCGCCTCAATCAGCGGGTCAGGGTGAAACTCGCGACCGGCGCCGACGCTCCGGTTCCGAGCGTTGTCGACATCTTCTTTGCGGCCAATTGGTATGAGCGTGAAGCGTACGACATGTACGGCGTGCTCTTCTCCGGCCATCCGGACTTGCGCCGCATCCTGACCGACTACGGTTTCCAGGGGCATCCCCTCAGAAAGGACTTCCCGCTGACCGGGTACGTCGAGGTGCGCTACGACGACGAGAAGAAGCGCGTGGTCTATGAGCCGGTGAAACTCACGCAGGAATTCCGCACGTTTGATTTCGAGAGTCCCTGGGAGGGAACGAATTACGTGCTTCCCGGCGACGAGAAGGCCCGCGCGCAATGACCCGAGCGCTCCGTCAAGTTGCGCTCGTTTGTGCGGGGCGCGGCCCATGAAGGCGACACTTGCGCCGGGCGTGGAAGCGACACTCACGTTCAAGGTCCCGGCCTCCAAAACGGTGCCGAACCTCTATCCCGAGGCGGCGGAGTTCCAGTCCATGCCGGGGGTATTTGCAACCGGGTTCATGGTCGGGCTCATGGAGTGGGCCTGCCTCAAGGTTCTCTCGTCCCATCTCGATCCGGGCGAAGGCAGCCTTGGTATTCATGTCGATGTTTCGCATTCTGCCGCAACTGTTCCAGGGCAGACGGTGACGGTCGAGGCACGATGCACGGCAGTCAACGGCCGCCGTATCGCGTTCGAGGTCAGGGCCCATGATGGCGTCGAGACGATCGGCGCGGGACGTCATGAGCGTATGATCGTGCCGTGGGACCGCTTCGTCGGCCGTGTGAATGACAAGGCGCGGCGAGCCGGGGTGCCAGAAATCGCCGGTGTCGGGGCGTTGGAGGTCATGCCATGACCAGCAGGGTGAAAATTCACGGCCGATGCCTTTGCGGCAAGGTGCATTTCGAGGCGGAAGCACCGTCGGCGGACGTGGTCGTCTGCCATTGCGGCATGTGCCAGCGCTGGGCGTGGGGGCCGCTGCATTCGCTCGAAGTCAAAGGCGATAGCGTCAAGATCGAGGGCGAAGAGAACATTTCGGTCTATGTCTCGTCGGAGTGGGGCGAACGCGTCTTCTGCAAAACATGCGGGACAGGCATGATCTGGCGGACGCGGACAGGATCGTACCACAGCGTCAACGCGGGCGCGGTCACGGACAAGAGCGGGCTCAATTTCGCTTCGGAGATCTTCTTCGATGAGAAGCCCGCGTATTACCAGTTCGCAAACCCGAGCCATAAGATGACGGGCGCCGAAGCGATGGCGGCTCTTCTGGGTTCCAGCGATAAGACAGAGTGAGCCATGGCCGAGACCGAGATCCGTCAATTCAACATCAATTTCGGGCCGCAGCATCCGGCCGCGCACGGCGTTCTCCGGCTCGTCCTAGAGCTTGACGGCGAAGTCGTCGAGCGTGTCGATCCACATATCGGCCTTCTTCACCGGGGGACCGAGAAGCTCATCGAGCACAAGACCTACATGCAGGCGATCGGCTATTTCGACCGCCTCGACTACGTCGCGCCGATGAACCAGGAACACGCGTTCTGCCTTGCGGCGGAGAAGCTCCTCGGGATCGAGGTTCCGCGGCGCGCGCAGTTAATCCGCGTTCTCTATTCCGAGATCGGGCGACACCTCTCCCACCTCCTCAATGTCACGACGCAAGCCATGGACGTCGGCGCGCTGACGCCGCCGCTCTGGGGCTTCGAGGAGCGCGAGAAACTGATGGTGTTCTACGAGCGCGCCTCGGGTTCGCGGATGCACGCCAAGTATTTTCGCATCGGCGGCGTTCATCAGGATCTGCCGCCTGAACTCGTCGACGACATTTACGCGTGGTGCGATCCGTTCCTCAAAGTGCTGGACGACATCGAGGGGCTGCTCACTCACAACCGCATCTTCAAGCAGCGCAACGTCGACATCGGTGTCGTGAAGCTCGACGACGCCTTCGACTGGGGGTTCTCCGGCGTCATGGTGCGCGGGTCGGGCGCGGCCTGGGATCTGCGCAAAGCGCAGACCTACGAGTGCTATGCCGAGATGGACTTCGACATCCCGATCGGCAAGAACGGCGACTGCTTCGACCGCTATCTCTGCCGGATGGCCGAGATGCGCGAGAGCGTCAAGATCATGAAGCAGTGTTGCGAGAAGCTGCGCTCGGCGGACGGGGCAGGCCCCGTGATGTCAGCCAACAAGAAGGTTGCGGCTCCGCGACGGGGCGAGATGAAGCGTTCGATGGAAGCACTCATCCATCACTTCAAGCTCTATACCGAAGGTTTTCACGTGCCGGCCGGCGAGGTTTACGCGGCGGTCGAAGCGCCGAAAGGCGAGTTCGGCGTCTATCTCGTCTCGGATGGGTCGAATAAACCCTACAAGTGCAAGATCCGCGCGCCGGGCTTCCCGCACCTCGCAGCCATGGACATCATGTGCCGTGGTCACATGCTCGCGGACGTCTCCGCGATCCTCGGCTCGCTCGACATCGTGTTCGGCGAGATCGACCGGTAGGGACCGGGCGTCAGCTTTCCTTGGTCTTGTGAAGGCGCATCGGCCAAATGCTCGAGTGGCGCGCCTTTTCAGGCTCGGAGTAGGTCGCCTCGATGACTTCGGTCGCGCCGTTGGCGTGGCTCGGCTCCTCGTTCTCGAGGAACGCGATGCAGGCGTCGAGGTTCATCAGATATTCCTGCGACGTCAGCCACTGTTCCGAGATCCGGAGCCGCTCGGCCTCGGTTCCCGTCAACGACCCTTCGAGCATACCGACCCAACGATTGTAGGGCTCGGTATCCCAATCATCCGTGTCGCCCGCCAAAGCAACGTGCTCGCGCACGCGCATCAACGCTGCGATGACGGATCGCACCCTTTGAACGTCCTTCCCCATGTCCGACGGTCTCTCTTCCCCTGCAGGAAGTCCTGTGCCTCGGTTGCGGGGACTGTAGCGCAGTTGTTCATGTGCGTCGATGTGTTCGATGTTCTCCAATCGTCTTTGTGGGGGCGCGTCGCTGCGAATTCGAACGTCTGCAGAACACCCAGGTGGTGGGGCTCATGGGTGGGGTCACAGGGAAGTGGCCTCCGACCGGGGCAGCGGGGATCTGGCGGGCCGCTTAACCGAGGCGCATGTCGCGGCTGGAAAGCTGGCTGAAAACCTGAAATTCTGCGTCACATTCGACTGTCCAAGTGTGTCCGCGAGTGTCCGGGGGGCATAAGTGCGGGCGCCTGTTCGAGGAGGATTTGATGATCGTCGACGCGTTGTTCCTGCTCGCGACCGGAGCCTTCGGTTGGGGCCTTTCGCTTGCGACCTACCGGCTGTTTGCTCTCCGCAATGGGTGGCCGATGGGGGCGCTCCATGCCGACCTTCCGGCCGTGCCGGCGGTCGTCGGGCTCCTCTGTCTGGTGATCGGGCTTCTCTTCGCGGCCGCTCGGGGGCCCGAACTCGGCGGCTGGGTGATCGTGCTCTTCGGCGTCCTGCTGGCGACGTTCTGGACAGGTTTCTTGAGGGTCGGATCGCAGATTTCGCTTTTTCTTGCGCCCATCGCCACAATGCTCCTGCTCGCGGGTTGGCTGACGGACATCGACCGCGTGCAGTGGGTCGCCGCATCGCCGTCCCCTGCACTTTCTGTGGTTGATATCGTCCCGCCCAAGATGACCCTCTGAATTCCGTGCGGGACTCTCGGCATTTCGACTGACGACTTTCGGTGATTCCTCGTCGGAACAACGCTCTCGCGACATCGGAGCGCGGGGCTTTCCCATGTCGCGTCCGACCCTCCGGCCTTGCTTTGGGGGCGGTGACGACGTACTGGAAACATCGACCGCTTCGAGGGTTTGGCGGCTATGCTGCAGTGGCGCTTCGGCGCTGCAACGTCGTGGCCGCGGCGACCCTGCCATTCCATGCGACGGCGGTCGATACTGGGAGCCGTTCATGGCCGTCCGCCGCCTTCATCCCGAGCAGCCCGCGCGGTTCGAGTTCACGCCTGAAAATCTGGCCTTCGTTCGTGAAACGGTGGCGAAATACCCCGCTGGCAAGCAGGCATCTGCCGTCATTCCGGTGTTGTGGCGGGCGCAGGAACAGAACGGCGGTTGGGTGACGGAGCCGATGCTCCGGACGGTCGCCGAACTCCTCGGCATGGCAACCATCCGCGTCTATGAGATCGCGACGTTCTACACCCAGTTCCAACTGGCCCCGGTCGGGCGCAAGGCCCACGTCCAGGTCTGCGGGACGACACCGTGCATGTTGCGCGGGGCACAGGACATCGTCGGCGTATGCGAACGTCGGATTGCTGAGACGGCGCACACGCTTTCGGCGGACGGCGACTTCTCGTGGGAAGAGGTCGAGTGTCTCGGGAGTTGCGCCAATGCGCCCATGGTGCTGATCGACAAAGATACCTACGAGGACCTGACGGTCGAGAGCTTCGAGCGGCTCCTTGATGGGTTCGAGCGCGGCACGCCGCCCAAGCCGGGCTCACAAACCGGACGTATCGCATCGTGTCCCGACAGCGGGGCGACGTCGCTCAAAGACGCTCAACTCTACGACGGCTCGCGGATCGGGGCCTGGAAGAAGCGGTTCCACACGGAAGAAAGGCCTGCGGATGCGCCCGCGGCGCCTGCACCCATGCCTTCGGCACCCGCTTCGGCGGCGGCCACGCCGGTCGCGGAAGCCAAGGCGTTTCCGGCCGTGCATCCCGCGGCGCTTGCCGCCATGGCGAATGCCGGCATCGTCAAGGAACTCGAGGCGCGGGGTAGCGGCGGAGCCGCGATGCCGGCTGGCGAGCTTGCGAAACTGGTCGAGCAGAGCAGACGGGACGGCCCGGCCGCGTTCGGCGCCAAGTCTGAGGCCGCCCCTTCTCCTGGCGCAGCTGAGGAGGCGTCGAAAGAGCCGCCTCTGCTCACGCAGCCGCGTGACGGCAAGGCCGATGATCTCAAGCTCATCTGGGGTGTCGCCGAGAAGCTCGAGGAACGCATGAACGCGCTCGGGATCTGGCATTTCGACCAGGTGGCGGCGTGGTCGCCCGAGGAAGTTCGGTGGTTCGAAGACCGGATGCCGGGATTTCACGGCCGCATTGCGCGCGACAAGTGGATCGAGCAATGCCAAAAACTCATGACCGGCTGGCGTCCCGAGAGCGACGCCGGTGATCGGCCGAAGGCGTGAGGTAAGGGACGATGCTCGCTGACAAGGACCGCATCTTCACCAATCTCTACGGGTTTCACGACAGCGGCCTCGCGGCCGCGATCCGCCGCGGCGCGTGGGACGGGACCAAGTTCTTCATCGACAAGGGCCACGACTGGATCATCAACGAGGTGAAGGCGTCGGGTCTCAGGGGCCGGGGGGGCGCGGGTTTCCCTACCGGGCTCAAGTGGTCGTTCATGCCGAAGAACGATTCTCGCCCGAGCTATCTCGTGATCAACGCGGACGAATCGGAGCCGGGCTCCTGCAAGGACCGGGAGATCATGCGGCACGATCCGCAACTCCTGATCGAGGGCGCGCTTCTCGCCTCGTTCGCGATGCGGGCGCACACCTCGTACATCTACATCCGCGGTGAATACATCCGCGAGCGTGAGGCGCTTCAAAAGGCGATCGACGAGGCCTACGCGGCACGGCTGATCGGCAAAGACAACGTGCATGGGTGGGATTTCGATCTCTTCGTACATCACGGCGCGGGCGCCTACATCTGCGGCGAGGAGACGGCACTTCTCGAAAGCCTCGAAGGTAAAAAGGGCCAGCCGCGATTGAAGCCGCCGTTCCCGGCCAACGTAGGGCTCTACGGGGCGCCGACGACCATCAACAATGTCGAGAGCATTGCGGTGACGCCGGACATTCTGCGTCGCGGGGCCACTTGGTTTGCTGGTCTCGGAAAGCCGAACAACACCGGGACCAAGCTCTTCCAGATCTCGGGCCACGTGAACAAGCCGTGCGTCGTCGAGGAAGAGATGGGCATCCCACTGAAGGAGCTCATTGAGACCCATTGCGGGGGCGTGCGCGGGGGCTGGAACAATCTTCTCGCCGTCATTCCGGGCGGCTCTTCGGTTCCCCTCGTGCCGGCCGAGCAATGCGACGACCTGACGATGGATTTCGATAGTCTGGCGAAGGTCAAGTCCGGCCTCGGCACCGCGGCCGTGATCGTCATGGACAAATCGACGGATGTCGTTCGCGCCATCGCGCGGATCTCGTATTTCTACAAGCACGAGAGCTGCGGTCAGTGCACGCCCTGCCGCGAAGGGACGGGCTGGATGTGGCGCGTCGTCGAACGCATGGCGGCCGGCCACGCGGAAAAGCGCGAAATCGATCTTCTCCTCGATGTGACGAAGCAGGTGGAAGGCCACACGATCTGCGCGCTGGGCGATGCAGCGGCGTGGCCGGTGCAGGGTTTGATCCGCCACTTCCGGGCCGAGATCGAGAAGCGCATCGACACCTACCACAAGGCGCACGCGGAGGCGGCGGAGTGACGGGTTCTTTCTTTCTCCATTCCGCTCGATCGGATTGGAGAGAGGGTTGGAATGAGGGGTGGCCGTCGACGCCGGTGTTTGCCGCCGCCGCTCACCCTGGCCCTCTCCCCGTGAAGGACGGGGAGACGGGACTGAAGAGGCGGAACGCATGTCGAAGAAGCTGATCGTCGACGGGACATTGATCGAGGTCGAGGACGGAACGACCTTGATGCACGCGTGCGAAGCGGCGGGCGCGGAAATTCCGCGGTTCTGCTTCCACGAGCGTCTGTCGATTGCGGGCAACTGCCGGATGTGTCTCGTGGACGTGGCCGGCTCGCCGAAGCCGCTCGCGTCCTGCGCGGTAACGGTCAACGAACTCAGGCCGAACGCCGACGGCAGTCCCAACGTCATTTCGACCAAGAGTGCGGCGGTCAAAAAGGCGCGCGAAGGGGTGATGGAGTTCCTGCTCATCAACCACCCGCTGGACTGCCCGATCTGCGACCAGGGCGGGGAATGCGATCTGCAGGATCAGGCCATGGCCTACGGCGTCGGCGGATCGCGCTACGACGAGAATAAGCGTGCGGTCGAGGACAAATTCATCGGGCCGCTCATCAAGACTCACATGACGCGGTGCATCCACTGCACACGCTGCGTGCGGTACATGACCGAGGTCGCGGGCGTCGAAGAATTGGGCCTCATCGGGCGCGGCGAGGACGCCGAGATCACGACCTACCTCGAGAACGGCATTCTTTCGGAGATGAGCGCTAACGCGGTCGATCTTTGCCCCGTCGGCGCGCTGACGCACCGGCCGTGGGCCCATAACGCGCGGCCGTGGGAATTGAAGAAGACCGAGAGCATCGACGTTATGGACGCCGTCGGCTCGTCGATCCGGGTCGATACGCGCGGCCGGGAGGTGATGCGCATCCTGCCGCGCAACAACGATGCGGTGAACGAGGAATGGATCTCGGACAAGACGCGCCATGTGGCCGACGGGCTCAAGACGCAACGGCTCGACCGGCCCTACGTGCGGCGCAACGGGCGGCTCGAGCCCGCAACGTGGGCTGAGGCGCTGGACGCCGTCGCGCAGCGCCTCAAATCGGTCAATCCGGCGCGGATCGGCGCGCTCGCCGGTGATCTCGCCGGTGCGGAAGAGATGTTCGCGCTCAAGGATCTGATGCGCCGGCTCGGTGTCACGAGCCTCGATTGCCGGCAGGACGGGGCCGCCCTCAACCCCACCGTCGGGCGCGCAAGTTATCTCTTCAATGCCACGATCGATGGGATCGAGCGCGCCGACGCAATCATGATCATCGGCTCGAACCCGCGCCTCGAAGCGCCGGTTCTGAACGCCCGCATCCGCAAGCGCTGGCGGCAAGGCGGGCTGCTGGTCGGCGTCATCGGCGAAAGGGTAGACCTCGGCTATCCCTATACGTATCTCGGGGCGGGTCCCGAGACGCTGGCCACTTTCATCGAGCACGCGCCGGCACAGAAAGAGCGGCCGATGTTCATCATCGGCATGGCGGCGCTCGCACGGCCGGACGGGTCGGCCATCCTGTCGATGGCGGCCAAGGCGGCGCTTTCGCTCGGTGTCGTCACCGACGATTGGAACGGGTTCTCGATCCTGCACACCGCAGCCGCGCGCGTGGCGGGCCTCGACCTCGGCTTCGTACCGGAAGCGGGCGGCAAGGTTGCGAAGGATATCGCCTCCGGCGGCGTGGACGTGATCTACAACCTCGGCGCTGACGAGATCGATGTCGCAGCGGGGCCGTTTGTCATCTATCAGGGCAGCCACGGCGACAAGGGCGCTCATCGCGCGGATGTCATTCTTCCGGGTGCGGCTTACACGGAGAAGAGCTCCACCTACGTCAACACGGAGGGCCGTGCACAGCAGACGCTGCGCGCTGCGTTTCCCCCCGGGGATGCGCGCGAGGACTGGGCGATCATCCGTGCGCTTTCGGCCGAGGTAGGGCACACGCTGCCCTATGACACGCTTTCGGCTCTGAGGGCCGCCATGTACAAGGCCCATCCAGTGCTCGCGCGGATCGGAACCGTCGCGGCGGCCGACGCTCGCGCGATCTCGTCGCTCGCGAACACGGGCGGGGAGACCGGGACGCAGGCCTTCGGGCGAGCGGTCGAGGATTTCTATCTGACGAATCCCATCGCACGGGCGTCGCAGGTGATGGCCGAAATGAGCGCTCTCAAGGCAGCGAAGTCCGGTGCTGGGCGCCGGGACGCGGCGGAATAGGCGGGGCTGAGGGCGATGAACAACTGGGTGCCGACGACGCTCTGGGAAGGGTTCCTCTGGACCGTGATTACGGCTGGCTTGAGCCTTGCGGTGCTCGTGGGACTGCTCGTTATCATCGCCTACCTTCTGCTGCTTGACCGCAAGGTCTGGGCCGCGGTCCAGATGCGCAAGGGGCCCAACGTCGTCGGTCCTTTCGGCCTCCTTCAGTCGTTCGCCGATCTCATCAAGTTTGCGGTCAAGGAGCCGGTCATTCCGGCCGGCGCAGACAAGGGCGTCTATCTCCTGGCGCCGCTCGCGACTGCCGTTTTCGCGCTCGCGGCCTGGGCCGTCATCCCGATAAACGAGGACGGTTGGGGCAAGTGGGTCATCTCCGACCTCAACGTCGGCATTCTCTATGTGCTCGCGATCTCCTCGCTCGGGGTCTACGGCGTGATCATGGGCGGGTGGGCGTCGAACTCGAAGTATCCGTTCATGGGGTCGTTGAGGTCGGCGGCGCAGATGGTGTCCTACGAAGTCTCCATCGGGCTCGTCATCATCACGGTTCTGCTCCTGGTCGGGTCGCTCAACATGACCGCGATCGTGAACGCGCAAAAGGACGGGATCGGCACTGCCGCGGGCCTTCCGAACTCATTCCTCGATTGGCACTGGCTCGTGCTGCTGCCGATGTTTGTCATCTTCTTCATTTCGGCGCTGGCGGAAACGAACCGGCCGCCGTTCGACCTCGTGGAAGCGGAATCGGAACTCGTCGCGGGCTTCATGGTCGAGTATTCCTCGACGCCCTACCTCCTGTTCATGCTCGCGGAATACGTCGCCATCACCACGATGTGCGCGATGGCGACCATCATGTTCCTCGGCGGCTGGCTGCCGCCGGTCGACATCTGGCCCATCAATCAGGTGCCAGGCATCGTCTGGTTCCTCCTCAAAGCGACGGCGATGTTCTTCATGTTCGCCATGGTGAAAGCCATGGTGCCGCGCTACCGGTACGATCAGCTCATGCGGCTCGGCTGGAAAGTCTTCCTGCCGCTGTCGCTCCTCGCCGTCGTCGTCGTCGCGGCCATCCTCCAATTCGGAGGCCTGTCATGACGGGGGCGCTCGTCGGTGCCGCGATCGGCGCGGGGATCGGGATCGTGCAGTTCCTGGCATTGAGGAGTGTCGCGCGCGACCTCAAGGTGAAGCAACCGGAGAGCTCCGCGGGACGCATCCTGGAGCTGGTCGCCTGGTTAGATCTCGTGATCCTGCCCGTCGCGGGCTACATCGTCGGCGCGATGCTCGACAGCCCGATGCCGGGTGGATGAGGAGTTGAAACGGTGAATCTCACGCAAGGCTTCAAATCACTGTTTCTCGCGGAGTTCGTATCGGCGTTCTTCCTGGCGATGAAGTACTATATCCGGCCGAAGAAGACGCTCAACTATCCGTTCGAGAAGGGGCCGCTCTCACCGCGCTTTCGCGGTGAGCATGCGTTGAGGCGCTATCCCAATGGGGAGGAGCGGTGCATCGCCTGCAAGCTGTGCGAAGCCATCTGTCCCGCGCAGGCGATCACGATCGAGGCCGGTCCAAGGCGCAACGACGGAACACGGCGCACGACGCGCTACGACATCGACATGACGAAGTGCATCTATTGCGGGCTCTGCCAGGAAGCCTGCCCGGTGGACGCGATCGTCGAGGGGCCGAATTTCGAGTTCGCGACCGAGACCCGGGAGGAGCTCTTCTACGACAAGGAGCGCCTGCTCGCGAACGGCGATCGCTGGGAGCGCGAGATCGCGAAGAACCTGGCGCTCGACGCGAAGTATAGGTGAAGAGACTTGTGCGCCTTCTCCCCGTGAAGGATCGGGGGAGGGAACGGCAGTGGGGACGGGGATGCTGACGGCGATATTCTTCTATCTCTTCGCGGGGCTGGCGATCCTGTCGGCGACGATGGTGATCGTGGCGCGCAATCCCGTACATGCCGTGCTGTTCCTGATCGTCACGTTCTTCAACGCGGCCGGGCTGTTCATTCTTCTCGGCGCCGAGTTCCTGGCGATGCTGCTGGTGATTGTCTACGTCGGCGCGGTGGCGGTGCTGTTTCTTTTCGTCGTCATGATGCTCGACGTGGATTTCGCCGAGTTGAAAGCGGGCTTTGTGCGCAATGCGCCGTTCGGACTTCTGGTCGGCGGGATCGTTCTTGCCGAGCTTCTGCTGCTCTTCGTGACGGGCGGGATTACCGCCGAGGTCGCCAAGAAGGCTGCGACATCGGCGGCAAGCGAGGTTTCGAACACCGAGGCGATCGGGCGCGTCCTCTATACCAAGTACGTCTACTTCTTCCAGGCAGCGGGCCTCGTGCTGCTCGTGGCGATGATCGGCGCCATCGTTCTGACGCTCCGCCAGCGCGAGGGCGTCAAGCGGCAGTCGATCGCGGTTCAGAATGCGCGGGTCCCGCAGGATGCCATCGAGGTCGTCAAAGTAGCGTCCGGCGGGGCCGTCGTACCGTCGAGCGAGGCCAAAGGGTGAGCGCCATGGAGATTGGTCTCGGACATTACCTGACGGTTGCGGCGTGTCTCTTCACGCTCGGGATTTTCGGCATCTTTCTCAACCGGAAGAACGTCATCGTCATCCTGATGTCGGTCGAATTGATGCTGCTCGCGGTCAATATCAATCTCGTCGCGTTCTCTCATTACCTCAACGACATCACGGGGCAGGTCTTCGCGCTGTTCATTCTGACAGTCGCGGCGGCAGAGGCTGCGATCGGCCTCGCGATCATCGTCGTCTACTATCGGAACCGCGGTTCGATCGCGGTTGAAGACATCAACATGATGAAGGGGTGACGTTGGGCAACGGGCAGAAGGCAACAGGCAGCAGGTATCCTCACGGCTCGGGCTGTGCTCCATTCCTGCTGCCTATTGCCTGCTGCCAGAGGCCCATCCGAAGCGAACCATGATCTATAAAGCCATCGTCTTCCTGCCGCTCCTCGGCGCACTCTTTGCCGGTCTCCTCGGGCGCTTCACGGGGCCACGGCCGGCCGAGATCGTCACGACGGGGTGCCTACTCGCCGCGGCTGTCCTCTCATGGATCGTCTTCGTTCAGGTGGGTTTCGAGCACGAGACCGCCAAGGTGCCGGTGCTGCGCTGGATCACGTCGGGCGAACTCGACGCGGGATGGGTATTGCGCATCGATACGCTGACGGCCGTGATGCTGGTCGTCGTGACGACGGTGTCCTCGCTCGTCCACCTCTACTCGATCGGCTACATGCACGAGGACGAGGACCGCGCGCGGTTCTTCGCGTATCTGTCGCTCTTTACCTTCGCCATGCTGATGCTGGTGACGGCCGACAACCTTGTACAGATGTTCTTCGGCTGGGAGGGTGTCGGCCTCGCGAGCTATCTCCTCATCGGATTCTGGTATCACAAGCCCGAGGCGAACGCGGCTGCGATCAAGGCATTCGTCGTCAACCGCGTCGGCGATTTCGGTTTCGCGCTCGGCATATTCGGTGTGTTCCTGGTCGCGAAGTCCGTGAACTTCGACGACATCTTCCGCGCGGCGCCCGAACTTACGGGCAAGACCATGACGTTCCTCGGCTGGCAGGTCGACATTCTGACCACGCTCTGTCTGCTCCTCTTCATGGGGGCGATGGGCAAGTCGGCGCAGTTCCTGCTGCACACCTGGCTGCCGGACGCCATGGAAGGCCCGACACCGGTCTCGGCGCTGATCCATGCAGCGACGATGGTGACCGCGGGCGTCTTCATGGTCGCGCGCCTGTCGCCCTTGTTCGAATTGTCACCCACAGCCCTCGACGTCGTCGTCCTGGTCGGCGCTGTGACGGCCTTCTTCGCCGCGACCGTCGGGCTCGTTCAGAACGACATCAAGCGCGTCATCGCCTATTCAACCTGTTCGCAGCTCGGCTACATGTTCGTCGCGTGCGGGGTTGGCGCCTACACTGCCGGCATCTTCCACCTCTTCACGCACGCGTTCTTCAAGGCGCTCCTGTTCCTCGGCGCGGGTTCCGTTATCCATGCCATGCACCATGAGCAGGACATGCGGAACATGGGCGGGCTTAGAGCCAAGATCCCGATCACGTGGGCCATGATGCTGATCGGAACGCTCGCGCTGACCGGCGTCGGCATTCCGCACGTCGTCGGCTTCGCGGGGTTCTACTCGAAGGATGCGATCGTCGAAGCGGCATACGCGGCCCATACGGCGCACAACTACGCCTTCTGGCTGCTCGTCGTCGCGGCCTTCATGACGTCGTTCTACTCCTGGCGGCTCATGTTCATGACGTTCCACGGCAAGACCCGGGCCGAACCGGATACGTACAAGCACGCGCACGAGAGCCCGTGGGTCATGCTGGTGCCGCTCTTCGTTCTAGCGGCGGGTGCCATCGCTGCAGGTTTCGCCTTCAAGCAGGCGTTCATCGGGCATCACTATGCTGAGTTCTGGGGCAAGGCGATCTTTGAATTGCCGGGCAAGGACATTCTGCATCACATGCACGAAGTTCCGGAGTGGGTGATTTGGGCTCCGACCGGTGCAATGGTGCTGGGTTTCGGTCTCGCGTACACCTACTACATCGCGGTCCCGTCGCTGCCCGAGGCCACGGCCCGGGCTTTCCGGCCGATTTATCTATTCTTCCTCAACAAGTGGTACTTCGACGAACTTTATGACTGGATTTTCGTGAAGCCGGTCATGTGGCTCGGGAGGGCGCTCTGGAAGGGCGGCGACGGTGCCGTCATCGACGGGACCATCGACGGGACGGCGGCTAGCGTCGGCTGGACGGCGGGGCGCGCGATCAAGCTGCAAACCGGGTTTGTCTACCACTACGCCTTCGCGATGCTGATAGGGGTCGCGGCCATCGTCACGTGGTTCATGTATCCCAATCTCCTCGGCGGGGGCGTCCGATGAACATCACCGCTCAGCCGATCCTGTCGATCGTCACGTTCCTGCCGCTCGTCGGCGCGCTTTTCATCGCGACGCTTCCGAAGGATGCGACGCAGAACGCGCGCTGGGTGGCGCTGTGGTTCACGCTCGGGACTTTCTTGGTCTCGCTGCTCATCTGGTGGCATTTCGATGCCGCCAATCCTCACTATCAGTTCGTCGAGGACCACGCCTGGCTCGGTGATTTCCGGTACAAGATGGGCGTCGACGGCATTTCGATGCTGTTTGTCATCCTGACGACGTTCCTGATGCCGCTCTGCGTTCTCGCGAGCTGGGAATCCATAGAAACGCGCGTCAAGGAATACATGATTGCGTTCCTGGTGCTCGAGACGCTGATGATCGGTGTCTTCTGCGCACTCGATCTCATTCTGTTCTACCTGTTCTTCGAGGGCAGCCTCATTCCGATGTTTCTCATCATCGGCGTCTGGGGCGGGCCGCGGCGCGTCTATGCGAGCTTCAAGTTCTTCCTCTACACGCTGCTCGGTTCCGTGCTGATGCTTGTCGCGATTATCGTGATGTACGGCTACGCGGGAACGACGGACATCGAGAAGCTCGCGCTGACGACGCGTTTCCCGGCCGACATGCAATGGTGGCTGTGGCTTGCGTTCTTCGCGTCGTTCGCGGTCAAGATGCCGATGTGGCCGGTGCACACGTGGCTTCCGGATGCGCACGTCGAGGCGCCGACGGCGGGATCGGTCATCCTCGCCGCCATCTTGCTCAAAATGGGCGGGTACGGGTTCCTGCGGTTTTCGTTGCCGATGTTTCCCGTCGCCAGCGCGGAATTCGCACCACTCGTTTTCGCGCTCTCGGTCATCGCGATCATCTACACCTCGCTCGTGGCTCTGGCGCAGGAAGATATCAAGAAACTCATCGCCTACTCGTCCGTCGCCCACATGGGGTTCGTGACGATGGGCATTTTCTCGGGCACGCAGCAGGGTGTCGACGGCGCCGTTTTCCAGATGTTGTCGCACGGGATCATCTCGGCGGCGCTGTTCCTTTGCGTCGGCGTCGTCTACGACCGGATGCATACGCGCGAGATCGCGGCCTATGGCGGGCTCGCCGACCGGATGCCGATCTATGCGGCTATCTTCATGGTCTTCACGATGGGTAACGTCGGGCTGCCGGGTACCAGCGGGTTCGTCGGAGAGTTCCTGACGCTGCTCGGGACGTTCAAGGTCAATACTTGGGTCGCTTTCTTCGCGACGACAGGCGTCATTCTGTCGGCGGCCTATGCGCTCTATCTCTATCGCCGGGTCGTCTTCGGACCACTCGAGAAACCGGCCTTGAAGGCGCTCGATGACCTTTCCGTTCGCGAGATGGTGGTTCTGGTCCCGCTCGTCGTGCTGACGATCTTCTACGGGTTCTATCCGGCGCCGGTGCTGGATGTGACCGGAGCGTCGGTCAAGACGCTGGTGCAGAATTTCGAGGCCCAGGTTGGTGCGGCAGCGGCGGCCGTGTCCACGCCCACACCTACACCCACGCCCGCGGCGCCGTAATCGGAGAGCGAAATGTCAGAGCTTCAGCAGTTCGCTCCCGTACTGCCCGAGATCGTGATGGCGGTCGGCGCCATGGTACTCTTGATGACGGGTGTCTTCCGAGCCGACACGGCGGAGACGGGTGTCGCGGTGTCCTGGATCGCCGTCGTCCTGATGGCGACGACCGCGTTCCTCGTGTCCATGCAGGGAGACGCTCCTCTCATCCTGTTCGACGGCGCGTTCACGGTCGACATCTATGGACGTTTTCTGAAGGTCCTCGTTCTGGTCGGCTCCGCCGGCGCGCTCATTCTCTCGCACGGCTATCTGACGCGGGCGGAGGCGATGCGGTTCGAGATCCCGGTTCTCGTCGTGCTCGCGACCACAGGCATGATGCTGATGGTCTCGGCCTCCGACATCATCGCGCTCTACCTGTCGCTCGAGCTGATGAGCCTCGCGCTCTACGTGCTCGCGGCCGTGCGTCGCGACCAGCTGAGGTCGAGTGAAGCCGGCCTCAAGTATTTCGTTCTCGGCGCCCTCTCGTCGGGCATGCTGCTCTACGGATTGTCGCTCATCTACGGTTTCACCGGGACGACGTCGTTCGCGGGGCTCGCAAGTGCGATGACGGACCCGGCGGCGGGCAACAATCTCGGCATCATCGTCGGCCTCGTGTTCCTGCTCGTGGGGCTCGCGTTCAAGGTGTCGGCGGTGCCGTTCCACATGTGGACTCCGGACGTCTATGAAGGCGCGCCGACGCCGATCGCGGCGTTCTTTGCCGCGGCACCGAAAATCGCGGCATTCGCTCTCCTCGTTCGCGTTCTCTACGACGCCTTTCCGGGAATTACGCCCAAGTGGCAGCAGATCATCGTCTTCCTTTCCATTGCATCGATGCTGCTCGGAGCCTTCGCGGCCATCGGACAGACGAGCATCAAGCGGCTGCTCGCCTATTCCTCGATCGGGCATGTCGGTTTCGCGCTTGTCGGACTTGCGGCCGGCACGGAGGCCGGTGCGCAGTCGGTGCTCGTCTACCTCGCCATCTATCTCGTGATGACGCTCGGCTCGTTCGCCTGCGTGCTCGCGATGCGGCGCAAGGAGGAAATGGTCGAGGAGATCAACGAACTCGCGGGGCTCTCGCAGACCAATCTGCCGCTCGCGTTCGCGATGGGCTCGCTCATGTTCTCGCTGGCCGGCATTCCGCCATTGGCCGGCTTCTTCGCCAAGTTCTACGTGCTCGATGCTGCCGTCAGGGCGGGACTGACGCCGCTTGCCGTCATCGGTGTCATCGCGAGCGTGGTCGGGGCCTACTATTATCTTCGCATCGTGAAGATCATGTTCTTCGACGATCCGCAGGATCGCTTCTCGGCGGCGGACACGGAAGTGACGGCGGTCATCGCGCTCTCGGCGCTCCTCGTCGTCGGTTACGTCCTTTATCCCTCGCTCCTCGTCGACGCCGCGTCGGCGGCGGCGAGATCGCTGCTGTCTTAGTGGGGTATGGACACGTCCTCGGGCCCTAATTCACCCGGCCATCGCGTGGTCATGCTCGGCGAAACGGCGTCGACCAATGCGGACGCGATGCGTTATGCCCAACTGGGGGAACCAGGAGGACTTTGGGTCGTCGCGGAACGGCAAACGGCGGGGCGAGGCCGGTCAGGCCGAAGCTGGACGTCACTGCCCGGAAATTTCCACGCGAGCCTGATGCTCAGGGACCTCTTTCCACTCGAGCACACCTATCAGCTCGCGCTCGTCGCGGGGGTCGCCTGTCACGATGCCGTTCGCAATGTGCTGTCATTGCCGAGACCTGCGCCGATCTCGGCAGACTTGCAGATCAAATGGCCGAACGACCTTCTGATTGGACGGCGGAAACTCGCTGGTATACTCGTCGAGGGGAGCACTCAAAGCACCGGAAACGTCGCGGTGATCGGCATCGGCCTCAATCTCGCGGCGCGTCCGGAGGGGGATGATGCCATCAGTCTTGCAGATTTCGGTGCGGCGATCACGCCGTCCGAGATGCTGGCATTTCTTGCGCCGACCATGCAGGAATGGCTTGGCATCTGGAACGTCGGCCGGGGCTTCGCCGAGGTCCGGGGGGCGTGGCTGGCGCGGGGGACGCCGCGGGGCACGGAACTCTCGGTTCATGCGACCGAGGGCGTTCGCAGCGGCCGGTTCGCCGGGTTGAGCGAAGCCGGCAGTCTCGTGATCGAGTTTGGGGACGGCTCGCGCGGAACATACACGTACGGGGACGTGACGCTGCCGGGCTGACATCGACGGCCATTTCGCCCGACGCGGCGGGCCGCAAGAAGAAGAGTGCTAGGAACAAGGTGCCGATGGCCGAACCAAAACGAAGCAAGCGGCAAGGAGAGGACGGCAGCGAACTCGTGCTCGTGGCGCTCGGCGGGCTCGGCGAAGTCGGCATGAACGTCTATGCCTATGGAATCGGCCCGGCGGATCAGCGCGAGTGGCTCGTCGTCGATCTCGGCATCACGTTTCCCGAGGGCGAGGACGATCCTGGCGTCGACGTCATCCTTCCCGATTTGAGGTTCCTCGAAGAGCAGCGCGCGGATGTCGCCGGGCTCGTCATAACCCACGCCCACGAGGATCACATCGGTGCCGTGATCGAGATGTGGCCGCGGCTCGGCTGCCCGATCTACGCGACGCCGTTCACCGCCGGCATGCTCAAGGCTAAACTCGCGGAATTCGGCGGCAACGCGGCCCGCAAGATGCCGATCAACATCGTCAAGCTAGGGGCGCGATTTCAGGTCCGCGGCTTCGATCTCGAATTCGTCAACATGGCGCACTCGATCCCCGAGACGAGCGCACTCATCATGCGCACGCCGCTCGGAACCGTGTTCCATACGGCGGATTGGAAACTCGACAGTGCGCCCTATATCGGGACGCCGTCACGGCCGGAAGTTTTCCAGGCGATCGGGGACGAAGGTGTGCTGGCTCTTGTCTGCGATTCGACCAACGCCATGCGCGAAGGCCGTTCGCCGACGGAGACCGAGGTCGCGGAAAGCCTGGCGGAAATCGTCAAGAAAGCACCGCAGCGCGTGCTGCTGACGACCTTTTCGTCCAACGTCGCGCGCATCAAAGCGTGCTACGAGGCCGCGATCGCCAACGGCCGGCGGCTCGTTGTGGCCGGCAAGGCGCTGCATCGGGTCATCGAGGTCGCGATCGACACGGGCTATCTGCCGAAGGACTTCGCATATCTCGATCAGCAGCAGATGAAGTATTTGCCGCGCGGAGAGGTGCTTTGCCTCTGTACCGGCAGCCAGGGCGAGCCTCGGGCGGCGCTGGCGCGGATCGCGGAGATGCAGCATCCCGACATCGCGCTCGACAAGGGCGACATCGTCATCTTTTCCTCGCGCGCGATCCCCGGGAACGAAAAGTCGATCGGGGCCATTCAGAACGCACTCATCCGCATGGGGGTCGACATCGTGACCGATGCGGAAGCGCTCGTGCACGTCACGGGTCACCCGCGCCGCGAAGAGTTGAAACAGATGTACGGGTGGATCAAGCCGCGCATCGCGGTTCCCATGCATGGCGAGGCGCGGCATCTGACGGCGAACGCTCGTCTCGCGCGGGAGAGCGGTGTCCGGGAAACCGTCACGGCGTACAACGGCGAGATCGTACGGCTCGCGCCCGGCGTCGCGCGGATCATCGACGATGCGCCGGTTGGGCGGGTTTTCCGCGACGGGCGACTTCTGGTTCCCGAGGGTGAGGGGCCGGTCAGGGAGCGGCGCAAGCTGGCGTTCGTCGGGATTGCGGTTGTCGGCCTCGCTCTGACCCGCAAGGGCGCCGTCCTCGGAGATCCGATCGTGATGCTCGACGGCATCCCGGCGGAGGCGTACGACGGCGAGCCGATGATTGACATCGCCTACGATGCGGTGGAAGGCGCCTTGAGATCGATCCCGGAGCAGCGGCGCCGGGATGCTGCCCTCGTCGAGGATGCCGTCAAGCGGTCCGTCCGGGCGGCGATCGCCGACGCTTGGGGCAAAAAGCCCATCTGCAAGGTGCTCGTGTCGGTCGTCGATGGCGGCGGACGCGGGTAATCTCCTGAATGCAATGGGGGAATTAAGCCGCGACCGATAGAGCGCAGGACTGGCGATGGCCAGCGGGTCGCGCTATCTACGCAGTCTGTGAAGACAAGAGAAACAAGGGACGGTCGATGATCGGACGCCTCAATCACGTGGCCATTGCGGTCAAGGACATTAACAAGGCCGTAGCGACCTATCGCAACTCGCTCGGCGCGGACATCACCGAGCCGACGCCGCAGCCCGAGCACGGCGTCACGGTCGTCTTCGTCAACCTGCCGAATACGAAGATCGAGTTACTCGAACCCTTGGGTGAGAACTCGCCGATCGCGAAGTTCCTCGAAAAGAATCCCGACGGTGGCATTCATCATGTCTGCTACGAGGTCGACGACATCATCGCCGCGCGCGACCGATTGAAGGCCGAGGGCGCGCGCGTCCTCGGTGACGGCAATCCCAAGATCGGCGCGCACGGCAAGCCGGTGCTCTTTCTGCATCCCAAGGACTTCCTGGGCACGCTGACGGAGTTGGAGCAGGCGTGATTTAGGCAGTAGGCAGCAGGCATCGCGCGGTTGCTAAGTGGGCAATCGAAGCGCAGGGAAAATGAGCCAGCGGGGCGCGCTTGATGCGGCAGCCTCTGATGTGAACACCGGACACAGGACATTCTCCGCATGGGCATCGCCTTCGGGCTCGCGCTCTACTTCATGATCTGGTGGATGACGCTGTTCGTCGTCCTTCCCTTCGGCGTCAGGACGCAGGGCGAGGCGGGTGATGTCGAGCCCGGGACGCCGGCCAGCGCGCCGGAACGCTTTGCACTGAAAAAAGTCTTCTTCATCAACACGCTCGTCGCCGCGGTAGCGTTTGCGGTCGTGTGGGTTGCACTCGAACGCAATTGGCTCGGGACGCAAATGCCGCTCGATCCGATGCCGGCGGTCGTCGCGCAGTAGTCGCCGAGGCTCGGCGCCTTTGCGGCGCCTGTTGTTCTGCCCGTGGGGCGGCAATGGCCGCGCCATTGCAGGCGGCGGCTGATCCCGGTATTCACCGCCCTTGGTCCGGTCTATCCGGCATTCAGGCCCGCCGAACGCATCCGAACAGGGTTCTCATGCATCTTTCCCGCTATTTCCTGCCCGTGCTGCGCGAAACGCCGAAAGAGGCCGAGATTATTTCGCACCAGCTGATGCTCCGCGCCGGCATGATCAAGCAGTCCGCGGCCGGCATCTATTCCTGGCTGCCGCTCGGGCTCAAAGTTCTGACCAAGATCGGGAACATCGTCCGTGAAGAGCAGAATAGGGCGGGTGCCGTCGAGATCCTGATGCCGACGATCCAGTCGGCCGATCTCTGGCGCGAGAGCAAGCGCTACGACGACTACGGCAAGGAAATGCTGCGCATCACCGACCGGCACGAGCGGGACATCCTGTTCGGACCGACGGCCGAAGAGGTCGTGACCGCGATTTTCCGCGATACTGTCAGGAGCTACAAGGACCTGCCGAAGAACCTCTACAACATCCAATGGAAGTTCCGCGACGAGGTCCGTCCACGGTTCGGTGTGATGCGCGGGCGCGAGTTTCTCATGAAGGACGCCTATTCGTTCGACCTGACGGCGGAGGCTTCGCAGAAGACCTACAATCAGATGTTCGTCTCCTACCTGCGCACGTTCGCGCGCATGGGCCTCAAGTCCGTGCCGATGCAGGCGGCGACCGGTCCGATCGGCGGCAAACTCAGTCACGAGTTCATCATTCTTGCCGAGACGGGCGAGAGCCAGGTGTTCTGCCACCGGGACCTCATCGAGACGCCCGTGCCGCCGGCGGACACCGATTATGACGGCAATCTCGAACCGATCTTCGAGAAGTGGACGTCGCTCTATGCGGCGACCGAAGAAATGCACGACGAGGCGCGCTTTATGAAGGAGGTGCCGGATGCAAAGCGTGTGTCGGCGCGCGGCATCGAAGTCGGCCACATCTTTCATTTCGGCACGAAGTATTCCGAGCCGATGGGCGCCAAGGTGCAGGGACCGGACGGTCAACTCGTGACGGCGCAGATGGGGTCTTACGGCATCGGCGTGTCGCGGCTCGTCGGCGCCATCATCGAGGCGAGCCACGATGCGGCGGGCTGTATCTGGCCGGTGCCGGTCGCGCCGTTCGAAGCAGCGGTCATCAACTTGAAGGCCGGGGATGCTGCGACAGACGAAGCGTGTGGCGCGCTCTATGCAAAGCTCCGGAATGCCGGCATCGATGTTCTTTACGACGATACGGACGATCGGGCCGGTGCCAAGTTCGCGACCATGGATCTGGTCGGGGTGCCCTATCAGTTGATCGTCGGGCCGAAGGGCGTCAAATCGGGCGATGTCGAACTCAAGGATCGCAAGACCGGCCAGAAAGAGACACTGCCGATCGAAACCGGCCTCGCCCGTGCGATCGACCTCATTTCCGCCCAACGCGTGCTGGCGTAAGTCGGCGCAAGCCGACGGGGCTCCGCCCAGCGGCGTGCCGGGGGACATATCCGAGACCGAACCGAGGACGGGGTGATGACAGCCGCGCGAGACGACGCACCGAAAGGCACCGCACCCTTCTCGCCGTTCGAGTGGATGCTGGCGTCGCGCTATCTGCGCGCGCGGCGCAAGGAAGGGTTCATCTCGGTCATCGCGGGCTTCTCGTTCCTCGGTATCATGTTGGGCGTCGCGACGCTCATCATCGTGATGGCGGTGATGAACGGATTCCGAAAAGATCTGTTCTCCAAGATCCTGGGACTGAACGGTCACGTCGTCGTCTACAAGATCGGCGCGCCGTTCGATGACTATCCGGACGTGACGAAACTCGTAGCAACTGTGCCCGGCGTGAAGCACGCCATCCCGCTCATCGAGGGGCAGGTGATGGTCTCCTCGACCGCGCAGGCGACGGGCGGTCTCGTCAGAGGCATCGCGGAAGCCGACATCAAGGCGCTGCCGCTGGTCGCGAACAACGTCCGCTTCGGCACGTTTGACGGGTTCGATAGTCAGACCGGCATTGCGATCGGCATGCGGCTCGCCAAGCAGCTCTATGTGAACGTCGGGGACACGATCACGCTGGTATCGCCGCGTGGGGCGGCCACACCGTTCGGCACGGCGCCGCGGGCCAAGCCCTATGTCATCACGGCGGTGTTCGAACTTGGCATGTCCGAATACGACAAGACGATGATTTTCATGCCGCTCAACGAAGCCAAGCGCTACTTCAACAAGGGTGGGGAAGTCGACGTGCTGGAAGTCGTCGTCGACGATCCGGAGCGGGTGCAGGACATCGGCGAACGCATCCGGGCAGCGGGCGGCGATACGCTCAACGTCACGGACTGGCGGCAGAGGAATGAGACGTTCTTCACGGTGCTCGAAGTCGAGCGGAATGTGATGTTCATCATTCTCTCCCTCATCATCCTCGTCGCGGCGCTCAACATCATCTCGGGCATGATGATGCTCGTGAAGGACAAGGGCCGGGACATCGCCGTCCTGCGGACGATGGGGGCGACCAAGGGCGCCGTCATGCGCGTTTTTCTCATCACCGGGGCGTCGATCGGCATCGTCGGCACGATCGCGGGTCTCATTCTCGGGATCATCTTCTGCCAGAACATCGAGCATGTGCGGCAGGTCGTTTCTTGGATCACGGGAACGCCGCTCTTTGATCCCAATGTCTATTACCTCACGAAGCTGCCGGCTGAGATCAATCCCGTCGAGACGACGACGATCGTCCTCATGGCGCTACTGCTCTCGGTGCTCGCAACACTCTATCCGTCCTGGCGCGCCTCACGGCTCGATCCCGTCGAAGCCTTGAGATACGAGTGAGGGTGGCGACCATGCTCCATGTTCCCAGCACCACTACCATTCTGAGGCTCGAGGGTCTTCGCCGGGCCTTTCAGCAGGGCGAAAAGCCAATCGTCGTTCTCAACGGCGCATCAGCCGAGATTCGGGCCGGAGAGGCGGTCGCGCTCGTCGGGCCTTCTGGCGCCGGCAAATCCACATTGCTGCATATCGCGGGTCTTCTGGAAACGCCGGATAGCGGGCAGGTCATCGTCAACGGGCGGAATTGCGCCACGTTCGACGATGCCGAACGCACGCGCACGCGGCGCACGGACATCGGTTTCATCTATCAGTTCCATCAGCTGCTGCCGGAATTCTCCGCGATCGAGAACGTTATGCTGCCGCAGATGATCCTCGGCCGATCGCGGAAGCAGGCACGCGCGCGCGCGACGGATCTTCTGACGGCGCTTGGGCTCGGGCATCGGCTCGAGCATCGGCCGGCGCAACTGTCGGGCGGCGAACAGCAACGGACGGCGATCTGCCGGGCACTTGCCAACAATCCCCATCTTATTCTCGCCGACGAGCCGACGGGCAACCTCGATCCCCGCACGTCGGAACTTGTGTTCCACGAATTGATCGGACTTTTCCGCCGCGAGGGCGTTGCCGCTTTGATCGCCACGCACAATCTGGAACTTGCTCGGCGGATGGACCGTGTACTCCGGCTCGAAGCCGGTCAACTGATCGAGATCGCGCCTGGCGCGGTGCAATAGCCGATCGCAGATCCGTTTGCACACGGACTTAGAGCCATAGAGCCGCGCGGGCGCGAACCCAGGCCGAGACGGCGGTCTGTTTGTTCTTCAGCTTCCAATCATGGTTGTCGTTCGATGGCGCCGATGCCGGGCTCGATGACGTCGCTGCGGGTGGATCGCGCTCCTCCGGCGGTTCCATTGCTTTCGCGGTTGTAGGACGGAGCGACAAGATTGCGAGACGTGCAAATGCGGACATGCTTGTCTCCATTTTTTCTGGCGATGTGACTGAACGCGGGATGCTTCCGTCGATCTGGAAGCTCTCAGAAAGTGCCGTTCGGCGCTGTCCCATCAGTGACAGTGCGCGGGTCGTCGATCGGATGCCGCTTCTCGCGAGAGGTCATCGATGCGGGTCGATGTGAATCTTGGGGGCGAAAGGGCCGCGTCGGCTCGCATGGCGATGTCCAGCGGCTAAACTCGGACGATGACCGATCCGATTCCATCGCCAACTTCAGATCACGGCGCGACCAAGGGGGCCGTCGCGGCTCCGGGCTTCGTTCATCTGAAGGTTCATTCGGCCTATTCTCTGCTCGAGGGCGCGCTGCCGGTCCCGATGCTCGCGAAACTCGCGACGGGGTATGGAATGCCAGCCCTCGGCCTGACGGACACGAACAATCTTTTCGGCGTCCTCGAGTTTGCCGACAAGCTCGCGGGCGCGGGCATACAGCCCATTGCGGGCGTCAGCCTTGCCGTCGACTTCGAGGACGCGAAGCGAGAGCGTACGGGAAGCGCGGCTCTGGGCGGTCGTCCGGTGCCCTGGAAGGATGGTCTCGTCGCGCTCTTTGCGATGAACGAGACGGGTTATGCCAATCTCATGGCGCTTGTCTCCGAAGCACATCTCGACAGCTCAGACGTGGACGGGCCGCATGTGAAAGTTACGAGGCTCGCTGCGCGTGCCGATGGCGTCATTGTCCTGTCCGGTGGGCCGGATGGTCCGATTGACCGCGCCTTGCGCGCCGGGCATCCGGACATCGCAGAGGCGCGAGCCACTCGACTCCATGCGATCGCGGGAGATGGGTTCTATGTCGAGCTTCAGCGGCACGGGCTCGTGTCCGAGCAAGACGTCGAGCCGCAACTGCTCGACATCGCCTATCGTGCCGGTGCGCCGATCGCCGCGACGAACGAAGTCTACTTCGCGACACCGTCCGACCACGAGGCGCACGATGCGCTCCTCTGCATCGCGGAAGGGCGCTATGTGAGCGAGGACGACCGCCGGAGGGTCACCCGCGAGCACTTCTTCAAGGGCCCCGAGGAGATGGCGAAACTCTTCGGCGATCTTCCCGAGGCTCTCGCCTCGACAATCGAGATCGCGAAGCGCTGCGCATTCCGCCCGACGGGCCGGAAGCCGATCCTGCCGCGGTTTGTGAAGCCGGCGGAGGGCGCGAGCGAGGCGGAGGAACTCGAAGCCGAGGCCTTGGAACTGAAACGGCAAGCCGAAGACGGTCTCAAAGCGCGTCTCTCTGTTCACGGTCCGGCCGAAGGGTTCAAGGAAGATGACTACTGGACGCGCCTCGCCTACGAGGTGGACGTCATCACGAAGATGAAGTTCCCGGGCTACTTCCTGATCGTCGCGGACTTCATCAAGTGGACGAAGGCGCAAGGCATACCTGTGGGGCCGGGTCGTGGATCGGGTGCGGGCTCGCTCGTCGCCTGGTCGCTGACGATCACGGATCTCGATCCCCTCCGCTTCGGGCTTCTGTTCGAGCGCTTCCTCAATCCCGAGCGCGTCTCAATGCCCGACTTCGACATCGACTTCTGCCAGGACCGACGCGACGAGGTCATCCGTTACGTGCAGGGCAAGTACGGGCATGACCGCGTGGCGCAGATCATCACGCACGGTAAGTTGCAGGCCCGTGCCGTTCTGCGCGACGTCGGACGCGTGCTGCAGATGCCCTACGGGCAGGTGGACAAGCTCTGCAAGCTCGTGCCGAACAATCCGGCGAACCCGGTGACGCTCGCACAGGCGATCGAGGGTGAACCGAAACTGCAAGAGGCGCGGGATACAGACTCGGCGGTCGCGGGGCTTCTCGAGATTGCACAGAAACTCGAGGGGCTCTACCGGCACGCCTCGACACATGCCGCCGGTATCGTGATCGGAGACCGGCCGCTCGATCGGCTGGTGCCGCTCTATCGCGACCCGAAATCCAACATGCCGGTGACGCAGTTCAACTGGAAGCTCGTCGAGGCGGCCGGGCTCGTGAAATTCGACTTTCTGGGCCTCAAGACGCTGACTGTTCTCGAAAAGGCGGTCGAACTCATCAAGCATGGTCGCGGCGAGACGGTCGATCTCGCTGCCGTGCCGATCGGCGGCGACGACCCCAAGGTGATCGCGGCCTACGAGCTTCTCGCCAAGGCGGATACGGTCGGCGTGTTCCAGCTCGAAAGTACGGGAATGCGGGAAAGCCTCAAGCGGCTGAAACCCGACCGCTTTGAGGACATCATCGCCATGGTGGCGCTCTACCGCCCCGGCCCCATGGACAACATCCCGACCTATATCAACCGCAAGCACGGCGAGGAGCCGGTCGATTGCCTCCATCCGATGCTCGAAGGTATCCTCAAGGAAACCTACGGCGTGATCATCTATCAGGAGCAGGTCATCCAGATCGCGCAGGTGATGGGTGGGTATTCGCTCGGGCAGGCCGATCTTCTCCGCCGCGCGATGGGCAAGAAAGACAAGGCCGAGATGGCGCGGCAGCAGGCGCGTTTTGTCGAGGGGGCGACCGAGCGCGGGGTTAAGAAGAACGACGCCGTCTACATCTTCGAACTCGTCGACAAATTCGCCGGATACGGCTTCAACAAATCCCACGCGGCAGCTTATGCGCTCGTCAGCTATCACACGGCCTATTTGAAGGCGAATTATCGCGAGGAGTTCCTGGCCGCGTCGATGACCCTCGATCTCGGCAACACCGACAAGCTCGCGATGTTCGCGGCGGAAGCTCGGAAGAGCGGCATTTCCGTGCTTCCGCCCTGCGTCAACGCATCGGGTGTTGAGTTTCTCGTCGAGCGCGACCGCGGAGCAGTCAAGGGAAGCATCCGCTACGCGCTTGCCGCTCTCAAGAACATCGGCCGGGGCGCCGTCGAGACGATCGTCGATGCCCGCCGCGAGAAGGGGCCATACAGGTCGCTCTCCGATTTCGCGGAACGTCTCAATCCGAAGGCCGTCAACAAGCGCGCGCTCGAAACGCTGGCGATGGGCGGCGCCTTCGACACGCTCGAGGCCAATCGCGCGCTCGTCCTCGCCAATGCCGATACGATCATGAACGAGGCCGGGAGCCGGGGCGAGGACCAGGAGATCGGTCAATTCAGCCTGCTCGGCGCCATGGCGTCGGGTGCCGGCAAGACCGAGGGGACGCTCAAGCTGAAGCCGCAGGCGGCCTGGACGCCGATGGAACGGCTATCGGAGGAGTTCAAGGCGATCGGCTTTTATCTCTCAGGCCATCCGCTCGACGCCTACGAGGGTGTGCTGCGCAAGATGGGTGTCCAGCGCTATGTCGAGTTCGAGGCGGCGGTCATGCGGGGGGCGGCGGCCGGCAGGCTCGCGGGGATCGTCATCGCGGCGCGCGAGCGGCGCTCGCAGAAGGGCAACAAGTTCGCCTTCGCGCTGTTCTCGGATGCCTCGGGGCAATTCGAGGCGGTCATCTTCTCCGACACGCTGAACGCAAGCCGCGATTTGTTGGAAGCCGGCACTCCGGTCGTGTTGAATGTCGAGGCGGAACGGGACGGCGAGACGGTCAAGATGCGCGTGCAGAGCCTCGAAGCGCTCGACAAGGCGGCGGCCGACGTGGAACGCGGGTTGAAGCTCGTGCTCGATACCGGATACGTGGCGGCGCGTCGCGAGGCGGCGATGGCGGCGCTGCTGTCGGCGCTGAAGCCGGGGCAGGCCGGACAGAGAAAGGGCGGAGAAGTGCGCGTCGTGCTGCCGATCGGTGGGCGCGAACTCGAAGTCGTGTTACCGGGGCGCTTCGACGTGTCGCCGCGACAGGCGGGCCAGCTTTCGACAATTCCGGGTGTGCTTGAAGTGGTCGAAATCTGAGGCGCACTGCATGTCCGTCGTTTTCCTGCGGCCCTTCGTGTGGCGCGGCCTTCTGCTTGCGATTTCTCTGATGGTTGCGAGTTGCGGAACGACGCCGGCGTGTCCGCCGCTTCTCGCGGAAGCACGGCGGCTCATCGTCGTCACCGCCGAAGGGATCGACAGCGCGATCGCGACGATCGAAACGTTCACGCGCGAGACCTCGAGCGGGGCGTGGATGCGGGTCGGGGGACCCGATCCGGCCGTCGTCGGGCGATCGGGGCTCGGCTGGGCGCGAGGGTTCGAGGCGTTCGCGGTGACGTCCGGAGAGCCGCATAAGTCGGAGGGCGATGGGCGCGCTCCGGCGGGTGTGTTCCGGCTCGGTCCGACATTCGGTGATGTGGCGCGCTCGGGCACCGGGCACATGACGCTCACGGCCGGGGAGCACTTCTGCGTCGATGATCCGGCCTCTCCGCATTACGGCCAGATCGTCCCTCTGAGCGTCGCGGGCGCGGGGACGCGAGGCGAGGAGATGTGGACCGAGCCGCTCTACCGGCGCGGGATCGTCGTCGACTATTCTTCGGACGGGCCCCGCCGTTCCGGATCGTGCATCTTCATCCACGTCTGGAAGGGCGCGGGAGTAGGCACGTCAGGATGCATTGCACTTCCGGAGGCGCGGGTCGCGGCGCTGCAGGATTTCGCAGATGGAGCGACGAGGGAGGGCGTCGCGGCCGTTATCGCGATCCTGCCGAAGTCGGCGCCGGCGCTGGCCAAGTGTCTGCCGGGCGGGTGACGAGCGCCGCGTGGCGGTTTGTGGGAGTGTTTTCTTGCCTTTCTCCCGATCTTCCGCCATACACCGCTCCATCTCACACGCGGGTCATGCGCAGGGCGGATTGAAAGCCCCGTCCGGCGCTCCGGTGGATGACATGCAACTCGACGGGTCCGTCAGGGCACAGCAGTTGCGTCATCTTCTCAAACCCGCGGAGGACCAACCGGAAAAGGAACACTCCTGATGACGCTTCCCGCGTTCAACATGCGTCAGCTATTGGAAGCTGGCGTTCACTTCGGTCACCAGTCGCACCGCTGGAACCCGAAGATGCAGCCGTTCATCTACGGCGCACGCAACAACATCCACATTCTCGACCTGACGCAGACTGTTCCCATGCTGCATCAGGCGCTTCTGAAGATTTCGGACACGGTCGCCAGCGGCGGCCGCGTGCTCTTTGTCGCGACCAAGCGACAGGCGTCGGACTCGATCGCTGAATCGGCGCGCCGCTCGGCCCAGTACTTCGTCAATCATCGCTGGCTCGGCGGCACGCTCACCAACTGGAAGACGGTTTCCCAGTCGATCCGCCGGCTTCGTCAGCTGGACGACATCCTTGCTGATCCGCAGGGCCGCACGAAGAAAGAAATCCTGACGATCCAACGTGAGCGCGACAAGCTTGACCAAGCGCTCGGCGGCATCAAGGACATGGGCGGCGTCCCCGATCTCCTGTTCGTCATCGACACGAACAAGGAACAGATCGCGATCCAGGAAGCGCGCAAGCTCGGCATCCCGATCGTCGCCATCGTCGACACCAACTGCGATCCGGACGGCATCGACTTCCCGGTGCCGGGCAACGACGACGCAGGCCGCGCACTGACGCTCTACTGCGATCTCGTGGCCCGTGCCGCCCTCGACGGCCTCGAGCGCTCGCAGTCGTCCTCGGGTGTCGATCTCGGTGCGTCGGCGACGCCGCCCGCCGAGGACCTGCCGGCCGTCGCCTTCAAGGGGATCGATGCGCCGCGTGGCGAGGCCGACGACTTGAAGCGGATCACGGGGATCAGCCCGAAGATAGAGCAGAAGCTCAACGACGCGGGCGTGTTCCACTTCTGGCAGATCGCGGACCTGACGCCGGACTACGCGAAGGCGCTCGATCTTCAGCTGCGTCTCAAGGGCCAGATCGAGACCGAAGGCTGGGTCGCGCAGGCCAGGAAGTTCGTCGAAGCCGCCGCTGTCTGAGGGCGGTTTCGTATTGGCGGTTCGCGACGTGACGAGCCCGCCCGAAGCTCCGAACGCGCCGCGGTGCCACGCCGCGGCGCGGCCAAGGCATTACATCTCTGTCAAATCGCGGGTCTAAGACGCATGGACCCGCAAGCCCAAAGAGGCCGAAAATGTCGACTATCACAGCATCCATGGTCAAGGACCTGCGCGACAAGACGGGCGCGGGCATGATGGATTGCAAGCAGGCGCTGACTGAAACGAACGGCGACATGGAGGCCGCGATCGAGTGGCTTCGCAAGAAGGGCCTTTCGAAAGCGGCCAAGAAGTCGGATCGCGTGGCGGCACAGGGCCTCATTGGCGTCGTGTCGGATGGAACGTCAGGTGCGGTCGTCGAAGTGAACTCCGAGACCGACTTCGTTGCGCGCAACGACCAGTTCCAGGACATGGTCCGCAAGATAACGCACCTCGCGCCGGCCGCGAAGGGCGACCGCGCGAAGCTCATGGCGGCCAAGATGCCGAGCGGTGACACAGTCGAGGTTGAGATCAAGGAAGCGATCGGCACGATCGGCGAGAACATGGCGCTGCGCCGCACCGCGGCTTTGAGCGTCAAGGACGGCGTCGTGGCAGATTACATTCACAACAAGGCTTCGGAAGGCCTTGGCAAGATCGGCGTGCTTGTCGCGCTCGAGAGCGCTGGCGACAATGCCAAGCTCACGGAACTGGGCCGTCAGATCGCGATGCACGTCGCGGCCGCGAGCCCCCTCGCGTTGACGCCCGACGATCTCGACCCGGCCGCGATCGAGAAAGAGCGTGCATTCTACACCGAGCAGGCGCTCGCATCTGGCAAGTCCCAGGACATCGTCGCGAAGATGGTCGAGGGCCGCTTGAAGAAGGAGTTCTTCCAGCAAGCCTGCCTCATGAGCCAGGTGTTCGTGCTCGACGGCAAGGCGAGTGTCGCCGAGGCCGTGAAGGAAGCTGAGAAGGCGGTCGGCGCGCCGATCAAGGTCGCGGGCTTCGTGCGCTACGCGCTCGGCGAAGGCATCGAGAAGAAGGAAGAGGATTTCGCCGCCGAAGTTGCCAAGACGGTCGGCGCGGCGGCGCAGGCGAAGTCCTGAACGGCGCTCGGGCGTCGTTGGCAAAGCTGCCGACTTGTCGTTTTGCGGCCGGAGTTTGCACTCCGGCCGTTGCCATTTCCGGAATGGCGTACGGAGATCCCGATCGGACCGTGGCGCAAAAGTGCTGGAATGTGCGGGCCGGCGCCACTATTGACGCGATCAGGCAAAACCAGGGGGCTGTCCCGGTTCGGGGCGGCGTGCCAAGCTCAGCCATGATGGAATGAAGCGGGGGCGACGATGACGGCGGCGAGCGGGTCGGGTGAAGGATCTGGTCAGGCGTCGCGCGGCGCGGGCTTGCGCTATCGCCGGCTGCTCTTGAAGCTGTCCGGCGAGGCCCTGATGGGATCGGGCAGCTACGGCATCGATATGGCGGTTGCCGACCGGCTGGCGAGGGACGTCGCGCTCGGCGTCGCGGCGGGTGCCGAGATCGGCGTGGTGATCGGCGGCGGCAACATCTTTCGCGGTCTGCAAGGCGCTGCGAAGGGCATGGACCGCGCGACCGGCGACTATATGGGAATGCTTGCTACGGTCATGAATGCGTTGGCATTCCAGAATGCGCTGACGCACCGCAACGTGGCGGCGCGGGTGATGTCCGCGATCCCCATGCCGACGGTCTGCGAGAGCTATGTTCGTCCCCGCGCGCTGCATCATTTCGACAGCGGTCGCGTGGTGATCTTCGCTGCCGGCACGGGCAATCCTTATTTCACGACCGACACCGCCGCCGTTCTTCGCGCGATCGAGACCTCTTGCGACGCGGTGGTCAAAGCGACGCAGGTCGACGGGGTCTATTCCGCCGATCCCAAACGCGATCCAACCGCCGTGAGGTTCGATCGCCTCGGGTACTCGGATGTGCTCGCCCGTGACCTCAAGGTCATGGACGGTGCCGCGATCGCTCTTGCCCGTGATAATCGTCTTCCGGTAATTGTTTGCTCTATTGAGGAGGAGGGCAATCTTCTCAAGGTCCTCAAAGGCGAAGCCCGTGCGACCGTCATCGAAGGATGAGGGCTGGCGCGAAGGCGGTCTCCGGCTGGCGCATGTTGCGCTGGCATCTGATGGGCGCGGTCACGGTCCACTGACGGCGTTGGAGCCGGACGGGCATTCGGCTGGGCATCCGGGCTGTCCACGCGTCAGCCGCAGGCGGCGGAACAAAGAATGACAGGGTGAACCATGTCTCAACTCACAGTCTACGACATCAAAGAGCTCGAGAGCCGCATGCGCGCCTCGCTCGATGCCTTCAAGCGTGAATTGGCCTCGCTCCGGACCGGCCGCGCCAGCGCGACCCTGCTCGACCCCGTGATGGTCACGGTCTACGGGTCCAGGATGCCGATCAACCAGTTGGCGACGGTCTCAACGCCGGAGCCGCGCATGATTTCGGTGCAGGTCTGGGACCGGAGCAACGTGACCGCCGTCGACAAGGCGCTGCGGGAGGCCAATCTCGGTGTCAATCCGATCGTCGACGGCACGATGATCCGGCTGCCGCTGCCTGCACCGACCTCAGAACGCAGGGCAGAACTCGTGAAACAGGCGCACAAGTACGCCGAGAGTCACCGAATCGCCGTACGAAATGTACGCCGGGATGGGCTCGATCTTCTGAAGAAGCTCGAGAAGGACGGCAAAATGGGCGAGGATGATCACAAAAAAAACTCTGCAAAAGTGCAGGAGCTGACCGACAAGCTGGTCAAAGAAATTGATCAGATGCTCGCCAGCAAGGAAGCCGAGATCCAGAAAGTCTAGTGGGGCACCCGTCGCGGGCAACTTTCGCGGGTTCTGGCCCGGGCTGAGCGGCGTCATCCGAACCATACCAGGGAGCGCGAGCGAAACGTGGGCGAGCTGAAGCGACGACCCGAGCAGCCGGACCCCGGCCCTCTCCCCCCCCGCCACGTCGCCATCATCATGGACGGAAATGGCCGCTGGGCCGCCGAGCGCGGACTGCCGCGCGCATTTGGACATCGTCAAGGCGTGGAAGCGGTGCGGCGCGCGGTCAAGGCCACGCGGGAACTCGGCATCGGATATCTGACGATTTATAGCTTCTCCTCCGAGAACTGGTCGCGGCCGCTCGCGGAAGTCGACGATCTCATGGGGCTCATGAAGCGCTTCATCCGGAGCGATCTTGCGGAGCTTCACAAGAACAACGTCAGGATCACCACCATCGGCGAGCGGGACCGAGTGGATTCCGAACTCCTGGGCCTCATCGACGAAGCGAGGGATGTGACGGCAAAAAACACGGGTGTTACGCTCGTCATCGCATTCAACTACGGCGGGCGGGGAGAAATCGCCAAGGCCGCGCGAAAACTCGCGGCCGACGTTTCGGCCGGACGGATGTCGGCCGAAGAGGTGACCGTCGAGGCGATTAGCGCCGCGCTCGATACCGCGGGCATCCCGGATCCCGAACTCTTGATCCGTACCAGCGGAGAGATGCGCCTGTCGAATTTCCTGCTCTGGCAGAGCGCTTACACGGAGTTCGTTTTCCTCGATACGTACTGGCCGGACTTCACGCGCGATCATCTGGAGCAGGCGATCCTGGAATTCCGTACGCGCGACCGGCGCTTCGGTGGTCACTCCAAGCGATCGAGCGCTTGAGGCCATGGCGATGATCGACGAGGTTCCGGGCCGTCGGGAAGGGGCCTTCTCCGTCGTTGCGGATCAAGGCGACCTCAAGCGGCGCATCGTTTCCGGGGTCGTGCTCGTCGGCATCGCGGCGGCGGCGCTCATCTTCGGTCAGCTGAGCTTCGGCGTTCTGGCGGGCGTGATATCTGTTATCGTTGCATGGGAGTGGTCGCGGCTCGTGCGCGGCCCGGAGATCGACGCGGCGCTCGTCGTTCACGCGGCGGCGGCCATGGCCGCGGGCGTGCTGGCGGGTCTCGATCTCGCGGGTCTTGCAGCTCTCGTCATCGCATGTGCGGCAATCGTCGTTTCGGCGCTCGCGCTCGATCGACGGCCGATCCTGTCGCTCGCCGGCGTCCTGCTTGTCGGACTGGCTGCTGTCACCCTCGTTTGGATCAGGAGTGACGAGCCCCATGGGCTTCTCGCGACAGCGCTCGTCATGCTGGTCGCGGCCGCATGCGACACGTTCTCGTTCGTCACGGGAAAGATTGTCGGAGGACCGCGCCTCTGGCCGAGCGTCTCACCCAATAAAACGTGGGCGGGCCTCGTCGGGGGCATCGTCGCGAGCGGCGCGGTGGCCGCCGCGTTCGCCGCTTATGCTGGATTGCCGGTCGCTTGGCTCACCGCCGTCGGGATCGTGCTCGGGATCGGCGGGCAGGCCGGGGATCTCTGCGAATCGGCGCTCAAACGCAGTTTCAAGGTCAAAGACGCGAGCGGACTCATTCCCGGACATGGCGGGTTCATGGATCGCCTCGACAGTCTTGTCGTCGCGGCGTTGATCGCGGGGCTCTTGGCGCTGACATACGATCCATCGCGCCCTGCTGCCGTCCTGATCGGAGCCTGACCCTGCATGGTGTTGCGTGAGACGCCGGCCGGTATCGCCCTCGGGGATGGATCGTGCAACTCCGATGCGAGCCGGCGGCTCAGTATTCTCGGTGCGACGGGCTCGATCGGGGAAAGCACACTCGATCTCGTCGGACGATCGCCCGATCACTTCGAAGTGGTGGCGCTCACCGCTCAGCACCACTGGGAGCGGCTTGCCGAACTCGCCAAGGCCCACCGCGCCAAACTCGCCGTCATCGGCGATGTCGCGCACTATGCGGCTCTCAAGGATGCGCTCGCTGGAACGGGGATCGAAGTCGCGGCCGGCGATGAAGGTCTCGAGCGGGCCGCGTCCGAGCCCGCGGACTGTGTCATGGCAGCGATTGTCGGCGCGGCGGGCTTGAAGCCGACATTTGCCGCCGCTCGCCAGGGCCGGCGGGTCGCACTCGCGAACAAGGAATGCCTCGTCTCGGCGGGCGAAGTGTTCCTGGCCGAGATCCGCCGTCACGGCGCCGAACTCGTGCCGGTCGACAGCGAGCATTCGGCGGCCCTGCAGTCTCTCGCCGGTGCCATGCAGTCGGCGGTCGAAAAGATCGTCCTGACCGCGTCCGGCGGGCCGTTCCGAAGCTGGTCGATGGAACAATTGAAGGCCGCCACGCCCGAGCAGGCGTTGAAGCATCCCAACTGGTCCATGGGCGCCAAGATCACGATCGACAGCGCGACCCTCATGAACAAGGGTCTCGAAATCATTGAGGCGTATCATCTCTTTCCGGTTGATCCGTCTCAGCTCGGGGCAGTCGTTCATCCGCAGTCCATTGTCCATTGCCTGGTGCATTACGTGGACGGTTCGGTCTTGGCACAACTGGGTTCACCGGACATGCGCACGCCGATTGCACTGGCCCTCGCGTGGCCCAAGCGGATGGCGGCACCCACGGCCCGCCTCGATCTCGTCAAACTGGGCCAGTTGACATTCGAAGCGGTCGACGAGGCGCGATTTCCGGCACTGGGGCTCGCGCGGGCTGCTCTCGAAAAAGGCGGGACGGCGCCGGCGATCCTCAATGCCGCCAACGAGGTCGCCGTCGCGGCATTCCTTGACCGAAAACTGGGGTTTCTCGATATCGCGTCTCTGGTCGAAAGAACGCTCGATCGCGCCGACCAACTGGGACTTGTCGAGGCGCCTCGCTCACTCGACGACGTCCTCGTGGCCGATCAGGAGGGCCGCCGCCTGGCCCGCTCGGTCATGGTAGAATTCTGAAATCGCCGCGCGGCATTCCGATCACCGGGGGCGCGGCCCGTGGAACGTTGAACTGGAGCTTCTGATGGACGCGCTGTCCGGCCTCTTGAACCCGATCACCTACGGTCTGGCCTTTCTTTTCGTGCTGACCGTCGTGGTGTTCTTCCACGAACTCGGGCACTTCCTCGTGGCACGGTGGTGCGGGGTCAACGTCAAGGCGTTCTCGATCGGGTTCGGTCGCGAAATCTACGGGTTCAACGACCGTCACGGCACGCGCTGGCGGATCGCGTGGATCCCGCTCGGCGGCTACGTCAAGTTCATGGACGACGAGAACGCCGCGAGCGTGCCCTCGCCCGAAGCCATCGCCAAGATGAGTCCCGAGGAGCGCGAGGGCTCGTTCCACGCCAAGCCCGTCTGGAAGCGGGCGGCCGTCGTGGCGGCGGGGCCGGCCGCGAACTTCATTCTGGCGATCGTGATCTTCACGCTCTGGTACTCGATAAACGGCGTTCACTCGACCGATGCGCGGATCGACGAGGTCGTGGCCGATGGTCCGGCGGCCAAGGCCGGTCTGATGGTCGGCGATCTCATCGTCGAGATCGACGGGCGCAAGATCGACAGTTTCGAGAGGGTCCAGCAAATTGTCGGAACAAACGTCGGTACGCCATTGAATTTCAAGGTGGATCGAGGCGGCGCGATTCTCGACAAGGTGATTGTTCCGGAGGTGCGCGTCTACGCCGACGCCAAGGGCGACAAGCAGTCCATGGTCGTGATCGGCGTTCGGCGGACCGGGGGCAAGGACGAGGTGCGGGTCACCTATCCCGGCCCGGTCGAGGCTGTCGGGCTCGCCGTCGAGCGGACGCATTTCATCGTTGCTAGCACGCTCGGCTATCTGAGGGACGTCTTCCTCCAGAAGCAGAGCGGTGATCAGTTGGGTGGTCCGATCCGGATCGCGGACATTGCCGGGCGAGTCGCACAGCAGGGGTCGGAGCACCTGATCCATCTGGCGGCGTTCATCTCGGTCAGCGTCGGGCTCATCAACCTGTTCCCGATCCCTCTTCTCGACGGGGGGCATCTCATGTTTTACGCGATCGAGGCCGTTCGCCGGAAACCCTTGAGCGAGGGGGCTCAGGAGATTGGTTTCCGGATCGGGATGGCGCTTGTGCTGGGACTGATGATTTTCTCGTTTTTCAATGACTTGCCGATACTCAAGCGCTGGATCGTAGGGACCGGCTGATTTCCAGGCACCTGGGGTAAACTTGCCACTTCCACAGGGGTTACTGAATCGTTAAAAGCGACATGCCGGTCAGAGTGTTTCGTGTCCGCGTGGGATCATGCGCGGCCAGGGGGCGAAACTCCAGGTGCGTTTCGAGTGAACGGGATGCGCCGCGGCCGAGGGAATGTCTCCACGCTGATTGGCCCCGTGCCGAACGGTGTGATCAAGGGGGAATGGCAGCAGCATGAGGGCTGATCCGCGTTCGCGGTACCATCGGATCACGTCGCTGGTGGGTCGTCACCTGCTTGCGGTTTTCCTGGCGACCACCGTGCTCGTTCCGGCATCCAGCGTCATGCTGGCGATGCCCGCAGCAGCGCAGGTCACAGTTCGCGACATCCAGGTCGAGGGCAATCGCCGTGTCGAGGCGGACACGGTGCGCTCTTACCTGCAGTTCTCCGTCGGTGACAGCTACGACGCTGGCAAGGCAGATGCCTCGCTCAAGGCGTTGTTTGGCACCGGTCTTTTCGCTGACGTTTCGATCGACCTCGCTGGATCGACCGTGCTCGTCACTGTCGTCGAGAATCCGGTCATCAATCAGGTCGTCTTCGAGGGCAACAGCGAGGTCGATACGGATACGCTGCGCAACGAAGTGCAGCTGAAGCCGAGGTCGGTCTACACCCGCGCACGCGTCCAAGCCGACGTGCAGCGCATCCTCGACGTCTACAGCCGGCAGGGCCGCTTCGCCGCTGCGGTCGAGCCGAAAATCATCGAACTCGAAAACAGCCGCGTTAATCTCGTGTTCGAGATCACCGAGGGTGGCGCGACGAAGGTCAAGGGGATCAACTTCGTCGGCAACTACGCGTTCAACGATGATCAGTTGCGCGACATCATCTCGACGACACAGGCCGGCTGGTTCGACTTCCTTAAGGGAACGAGCATTTACGACCCGGACCGCATGAATCTCGATCGCGAACTTCTGCGCCAATACTACCTCAAGAACGGCTACGCCGACGCGCGTGTCGTCAGCGCGGATGCCGAACTCGATCCGGACGGCTCGGGCTTCGTGATCACCTTCGCTATCGAAGAGGGTGAGCGCTATGCCTTCGGCGGCGTGCAGATCGAGAACGGTCTCGCCGGCCTCGACCCGAACGCGCTCAACGGCAATATCCTTACGTACCAGGGCGATATCTACAACGCCGCGGACGTGGATAAGTCGGTCGAGCGTCTGACGCTCGCGACCGCGGAACAGGGGTATCCGTTCGCCCGCGTCCGTCCGCGCGCGACGCCGGATATCGCCTCGCGCACGATTGCTGTCGCTTACGTCATCGACGAAGGGCCGCGGATCTACATCGAGCGCATCAACATTATCGGCAACGACCGCACGAAGGATTTCGTGATCCGCCGCGAGTTCCGTCTGGCGGAAGGCGATGCCTACAACCCGTTGCTCGTCGATCGCGCCAAGAAACGCCTCAACGCGCTCGGCATCTTCAAGACGGCTGACGTGAAGCGCCGTCCGGGCTCGGCCCAGGACCGCGTCATCCTCGACGTGGAACTTGAAGAGCAGTCGACCGGCGAGCTGTCGTTCGGTGCGGGCTACTCGACATCGGAAGGCGTCATCGGCGACATTGCCATCACGGAGCGGAACCTCTTCGGCAACGGGCAATTCCTTCGGCTGAAGTTTGCGGGCTCGCTGGAGCGCGCGCAGGTCGACCTCTCGTTCACCGAGCCGCGCTTCCTCGATCGCAACATCTCGGCCGGCTTCGACCTCTTCCATAAAGAGATCGACCAGTCGGACGACTCGGGCTTCTCGAGCCGCAAGACTGGCGCTACGGTTCGCGTTGGCTTCCCGCTCTCTGAGAACCTCTGGCTGCAGACCGGCTACACACTGTCCCGAGACCAGATCTTCGATGTCGGCAGAGATGCCTCTCTCGCGGTCAAAGACGCATGCGGCGACGAAAATCTGTTCGATCCACTCAACACGGACGGCGATCCGACGACGAACGCGCGGACCAACTGCTCGGACGATGCTTATTGGACTTCGTCGGTCGGCACCACGCTCACCTACGACAAGCGCAACCATCCGCGGAACCCGACGAGCGGCTACTATCTCCAGCTCTCGAGTGACTTCGCGGGTCTCGGCGGCGATGTGCAGTACGTCCGGGTGCAGGGTGAAGGCCGGGCCTATTACCCGATCACCGACAAGATCACGTTTGTGTCACGCGCGGTCGCCGGCCATATCGAAGGCTGGGGCGATAATGACATCCGCCTGCTCGATCTCTATTTCCGTGGTGGCGAGACTGTCAGGGGGTTCGAGCGTGCCGGTTACGGTCCGCGTGATCTCGAAACGCGCGATGCGCTTGGCGGTACGACGTTCTGGGCTGCCACGGCGGAGGTGCGGTTCCCGATCCCGTTCGTGCCGGAAGATCTCGGCATCAGCGGCGCGGTGTTCGCGGATGCCGGCTCGCTGTTTGGTGTGACAGACCGGGTCCAGTCTCTCGAAGACGGCGGTGCGATCAGCCTCGCCGATGACGAAACTATCCGCGCGGCGGTCGGTGCGAGCTTGATGTGGAACTCGCCGGTCGGTCCTCTGCGGTTCGACTACGCCGAACCCATGTCGTCGGAAAGCTACGACAAGGAACAGAAGTTCCGCTTCGGCGCCTCGACGAAGTTCTGATCCGGTTGTCACGAAATGCCTTGGACGGGCCGTTGCTTGATGCGCGGCCCGTCTTGCTTTTCGACCTTGCGGTGGGGCATCTAGAGCCGCGCGTTCTGGTGGCACGTGCTGTTGTGATGTCCACTTGCGCGGAGCCGAAGCCGCGACCGGCTGGGTGCGCTGCCAGTTGTGCCCCGGGGAACGTGGTGCGGGCGTTGCCCGAATTCTCGATCACCGTCGAAGGAGTGGATTTCATGGAGCATCCCGGCTTCTTCCAGAACTCGGGGCCGTTCCCTCTCGCTCTCGTTGCAGAGAAGGTCGGGGCGGAATTGCCGGCGGGGACCGACGGGGCGCAAATGGTCGGCGACGTCCGTCCACTCTCGGATGCGCGGGCTCGGGATCTCTCGTTCCTCGACAACAAGAAATACCTACCGCAACTCGCGGTAACGGCGGCGGGCTTTTGCCTCATCCATCCTGCGTTCGCCGATCGCGTTCCGGCGGGAACGGTCGCACTCGCGACGAAAGCGCCGTACCGAGCCTTCGCACTCGCCTTGCAGCTTTTCTATCCCGACGCGATGACGCCCAAGGCTGCGATCGGCAGCAGCGGGGAGGCGATCGATCCGACGGCCATCATCGAGGACGCCGTGACCATCGAGCCGGGTGCGGTGATCGGGCCCCAAGCAATGATCGGGCGCGGCACGCGGATCGCGGCCGGCGCCGTCGTCGGATATCGCGTCGCGATCGGGCGGGGGTGCTATGTCGGGCCCCAGGCAACACTTGTTCACGCGCTCATCGGCGACCGTGTGATCATCCACGCGGGGGCACGCCTCGGGCAGGACGGCTTCGGGTTCGCCATGGGGCGGACAGGACATCTCAAGGTTCCGCAGATCGGCCGTGTCATCATTCAGGACGATGTCGAAATCGGTGCCAACACCACGATCGACCGGGGCGCGCTCAAGGATACGATCATCGGCGAGGGCACCAAAATTGATAATCTCGTCCAGATCGGGCACAACGTCGTAACCGGGCGGCATTGTGTGATCGTGGCGCATACGGGCATTTCGGGCTCGACCGAACTCGGCGATTACGTCGTCATGGGCGGTCAGTCGGGCACGGTCGGGCACATCAAGATCGGAACCGGTGCGCAGGTTGCCGGTGCGTCGCACCCGAAGGATGACGTGCCTGCGGGGACGGCCGTCGGCGGTACGCCGGCCCGGCCATTGAAGCAGTGGGCCCGAGAGCTGGCCATTCTGTCGCGGCTCGCAAGCCGCAAGAGTGATGTAGAGCCCGGGGGCGACAGCGAGGGCGCCTGATCGCAATGCCGTGCCGCGAGCGCCGGCGATGGAAGCGCCCGGCGGCCTTTGACGATCAGTCGTGCGGCACTGCGGGACGGAGTGGGATGGAGATGGACGACAAGCCCCAATTGAAGACGCTCGGCACCGCGGACATCGCGCGCGTGATGAAGTTTCTTCCCCACCGCTATCCGTTTCTTCTCCTCGACCGCATGTACGACATGAACGGCGACGAGAGCTGCGTGGGCTTGAAGAACGTCACCATCAACGAGCCGTTCTTCCAGGGGCACTTTCCGCAATTTCCGGTGATGCCTGGCGTGCTCATCATCGAGGGGCTTGCGCAGACGGCCGGTGCGCTCTGCGTGTCCAGTCTCGCGGAGGACTACAAGGCCGAGCTCGTTTACTTCATGGGCATCGACAAGGCGAAGTTCCGCAAACCCGTGCTGCCCGGCGATCAGCTGCATTACCACGTGAAGAAGATCCGCAATCGCGGGCGCGTCTGGCGCTTCTACGGCGAGGCGCGGGTCGATGGCGCCGTGGTCGCCGAAGCCGAGATCAGCGCGATGCTTGCCGATACGGCGGACGCGCGTGCCTTCGCGAGCAAGAATGGCTAGTCCCCGCATTCATCCGAGTGCCGTCGTCGAGCCCGGCGCACAGATCGGCGACGATGCTGTCATCGGTCCGTTCTCCTTCGTCGGCCGCGATGTTGCGCTCGGGGAGGGCGTGGAACTCGTGAGCCACGCGGTCGTCGCGGGCCGCACGACGATTGGAGCGCGGACGCGGATCTTTCCGTTCGCCTCGATCGGGCACCAGCCGCAAGACCTCAAGTATAAGGGCGAGCCCTCGACTCTCTCGGTGGGCGCTGACTGCCTCATCCGTGAAGGCGTGACGATGAACCCCGGCACCGAGGGCGGAGGCATGGTCACAAGCGTCGGGGACGGTTGCGCATTTCTCGCCAACAGCCACGTCGGCCATGATTGCCGGGTCGGCAACGGCGTCATCTTCTCGAACAACGTGATGCTCGCGGGGCATTGCACGGTCGGTGACTACGCGATCCTCGGCGGCGGTGCGGCGGTCATCCAGTTCGCGCGCGTCGGCCCGCATGCCTTCGTCGGTGGCATGTCCGGTCTTGAGCACGATCTCATTCCCTACGGCATGGCGCTCGGCAATCGCGCCTATCTCTCGGGGCTCAATATCGTCGGCCTGCAACGGCGTGGGTTCTCGCGCGATGCGGTTCACGACTTGCGTCGGGCGTATCGCCTCATGTTCGCGGCCGAAGGTACGCTCAAGGAGCGCCTCGAAGACGTGGCGGAAGAATTCAAGGACAACGCCATCGTGCTCGAAATCGTGGCTTTCATCCGCGAGGGCGGCAAGCGCTCGATCTGTACGCCCAAGGGTGTTCCCGAAGCCTGAGGCGGGTCAGATCATGACGGGCGCCGCCGCATATCGCTCGGAAGCCGCCGGCCCTTCGGTGCCGCTCGGCATCGTCGCGGGCGGAGGAGCTCTGCCGCGCGAGATCGCGGACGCAGCCGCGCGATCCGGGCGGGCAGTCGTCATCGTCGCCCTCGAAGGGGAATGCGAGCCAGCGACGTTCGCACCCCATGCCGTCACCGTCGTCAAGTGGGGCGAGATCGGCCGGATGATCCGCACGTTCGAGACCGCGGGCGTCGCGGACATCGTGATCGTCGGCAGCGTCACGCGGCCTGATCTCACGCAGATCCGCACTGACGCCGGCTTCTTCCTGAGCCTGCCCGAAATCGTCGGCATCATCGTCGCGGGTGGCGACGATAGTGTCCTCAGACGCGTCGTGAGGTTCTTTGAGCAGCACGGTTTCCAGGTGCTCGCTCCGGATGCCGTGGCGCCGGGGCTTCTCGCATCCGTGGGTCCGATAGGGCGCAGTTCGAGCGACGGCGCTGCCGCGCGGGATATCGCGGTCGGTCTCGATGTCGTCGCGCGCCTCGCTCCGTTCGACATCGGACAGGCGATCGTCGTCCGGGATGGAAAGATTCTGGCCATCGAAGCGGCGGAAGGGACGGATCGAATGCTCGACCGTCTCGTCCGTCGCGTGAAATTCGATGGGGCGAGAGCCGGTGTTCTCGTCAAGCGGTCGAAGCCGGGACAGGAGCGGCGCGTCGATCTCCCCGCGATCGGTCCCGCGACCGTGTCGCGTGTTGCGGCGCTCGGTTTGGCCGGAATCGCGGTCGAAGCCGGCGCGACCCTCGTCGCCGAACGGGAGATGGTGGCCGAGGAGGCGGATCGCGCGGGTCTTTTCGTGGAAGGAATTGAACTCGCGATGAAGCCGGTTGCTGGCGTTCCTGGGCTTCCGAGCCTCGAGGACGATCGCGCCATTGCGGCAGGTGTCGCGTCGGCGCTCGGTTCAATGTTCAAGTCGGAAGCCATCATCGTCGCGCGGCGGCGCGTGCTTGCCGTGGAGGCGGGCGAAGGAGCTATCGAGGCGATCGGCCGCGCGGCACGCTTCCGGTCATGGGGTCTCGGCCGCTGGCTCGGCGGCGCTGGAATTGCGGCCCTTTCGGAACTCGCGGCGAAACGTGCCGACGTCAAGGCGGCCGCTCGGGAGGCGGGACTTCAACTCGTCGTTCTGAACCGCACAACGAGCGGGGATCGTGCATGACGGAACGCTCGATCTCCCGCCATGCGCGGGAGCCGAAACGCATCTTCATTGTGGCGGGCGAGCATTCGGGTGATGCGCTCGGCGCGAAGCTGATGGCCGAGATGAACGGTCCGGGGCATTCGCTGATCATATGGCAGGGGGTCGGCGGAGAGCATATGGAAGGGGAGGGGCTGCGTTCGCTCTTTCCGCTCGCTGAAGTGGCTGTCATGGGGCCGATCGCGATCCTGAAGCGGCTTCCCAAGATCATCCGGCGCATCAACGAAGCTGCCGCGGCGGGTGTCGCGATGCGGCCCGACGTCGTCGTCATCATCGACAGTCCGGAGTTCACGCATCCGATCGCGCAGAGGATCCGGCGGCGATTGCCGGACGTGCCGATCATCGACTACGTCAGCCCGAGCGTGTGGGCGTGGCGGCCGGGGCGCGCGAAGAAAATGCGCCGCTATGTCGATCACGTTCTGGCGCTTCTGCCGTTCGAAGAAGAGGCTCACGCGCAGCTCGGCGGGCCGAAGTGCACGTATGTCGGACATCCGCTTTCGGAACGGCTCGAATGGATCCACTCGCGGGATGGGGACGATCTCGCGCGTCGTCTCGCACTCGATCCCGCGAAACCGGTCGTGGTGGTGCTGCCGGGAAGCCGCGTCTCCGAAGTCACGCGACTGATGGAGCCGTTCGGAAAGACGCTGGCGCTTGTGCAACAGTCGGTCCCCGGTGGCATCGAAACCGTGCTTCCGGCGGTGCCGTCTGTTCGTCCTCTCATCGTGGCGGCCGCGGCGCGCTGGGACGTTCCTGTCCGGCTCATCGAGGGGGAGGACGACAAATTCGCCGCGTTCCGCCTTGCGACGGCGGCGCTCGCGGCTTCGGGAACCGTGACGCTTGAATTGGGTCTTGCCGGTACGCCGGCGGTCGTTGCCTACAAGGTGGACGCGATCGCGGCGCAACTGAGGTTCTTGCTCAAAGTGCCCTCGATCGTGCTGGCCAATCTCGTCGCCGACGAGAACGTCTATCCCGAGTTCATCCAGGAGACGGCGACGCCTGCGAACATGGCCGCCGCTTTGGTCCCGCTTCTCTCCGACACTGATGCGCGCCGCCGGCAGATCGCGGGTCTCCGCAAGATCGCGACCAACGTCGCGACCGGCGGGCGCCGTCCGAGCGCCATCGCGGCCGAGGTTGTGAACGACTACGCTGAGAGTAGGCACATGGCCGAGGTCCGCTCCGAGCCAAGGAAATCCGGCCCCGGAGGTCACTCCCGATGAAGGCGCTCGTGCTGTCGTCTTCTCCGCGCCGGAACGGAAATTCCGCCACGCTCGCGGTGGCGGCGCTGGAGGGCCTCGTCGAAGCCGGCCACGAAGCTCGTCTGATTTATGCCGACGACTTTCTCGGCGCGTTTCTGAAAGATTGCCGCGTTTGCCGGGGCCCAGACGGCGAATGCCGGATCGAGGACGGGTTCCGTCGGGTGTTCTTTGAAGAGTATCTGCCGGCGGACGGCTTCATCGCGGCGACACCGATCTACTGGTACGGAATGTCCGCTCAGCTGAAGGCTTTTTTCGATCGAATGTTCTGTTACTACGCCGCGTCCTATCCGCGGTCGGGCGATGTCGTCGCCGGTATGATGGGTAAGCGCTTGGGTTTGCTTCTGAGTTCGGAGGAGACCTTCCCGATGGTCTCGGGCGGGATCATCAGCCAGTTCCAGGAATTCGCGCGGTACAATCGCTCGACATTCGTCGGTGTGGTTCACGGTATCGGCAATTCGCGCGGCGACGTGCATCGTGACCCGGGCGAGCCCGTCGCGCGGGCGCGTGCCTTAGGACGCGAGTTCTTCTCCCGGCATACGAGCGACTATCAGATCGACACGCCGCGATCCGGCAAGATTTGGAGCCGGGATTGAAACCGGGCGGCTCGCATCGGCGCGGGCCATTGGCCCGTGCTCGACGCAACGTCACATGGCTGGGAACTCGCGCCGCGCGGGACCGATATAGAGCTGACGCGGGCGGCCGATCCGCTGCTCGGGGTCCTCCATCATTTCCTTCCACTGCGCGATCCAGCCGACGGTGCGCGCGACGGCGAAGAGTACCGTGAACATATCGACGGGGAAGCCAATCGCGCGGAGCGTGATGCCCGAGTAGAAATCGATATTGGGGTAGAGCTTCTTCGAGACGAAATACTCGTCCTGGAGCGCGATACGTTCGAGTTCCATGGCGACTTTCAGGAGCGGCTGATCGCGCTTGTCGAGCGCGTCCAGCACCTCGTGACAGGTCTTCTGCATGACCTTCGCACGCGGATCGTAGTTCTTGTAGACGCGGTGGCCGAAGCCCATGAGTCGGAAGCCCGACGACTTGTCTTTCGCTTTGGCGATGTATTCGGGAATGCGATCGACGGTCCCGATCTCCTGCAGCATGTTGAGAGCGGCTTCGTTTGCGCCGCCGTGTGCCGGCCCCCAGAGGCAGGCGATTCCGGCCGCGATGCAGGCGAACGGATTGGCGCCCGAAGAGCCCGCGAGCCTCACGGTCGAGGTCGAGGCATTCTGCTCGTGGTCGGCGTGCAGGATGAAAATGCGGTCGAGCGCGCGCGCGACGACGGGATTGACGATGTAGGGCTCGCAGGGGATCGCGAAGCACATCTGGAGGAAGTTCGACGTGTAGTCGAGGTCGTTCCGCGGATAGATGAAGGGCTGGCCGATCGAATACTTGTAGGCCATGGCCGCGATCGTCGGCATCTTCGCGATCATGCGGTTCGTGGCAACGATGCGGTGCTCGGGATTATTGATATCGGTGCTGTCGTGGTAGAAGGCCGACAGGGCGCCGACCACGCCGACCATGACGGCCATCGGATGCGCGTCGCGGCGGAAACCCGTGTAGAAGCGGGTCATCTGCTCGTGCACCATGGTGTGGTTTGTGATGGTGCGGCGGAACTCGCGGAACTGCTCGTTCGTCGGCAGCTCGCCGTTCAGAAGCAGGTAGCAGCTAGCGAGAAAATTCGAGTGCTCTGCCAGTTGCTCGATAGGATAGCCGCGATAGAGAAGCTCGCCCTTGTCGCCGTCGATGAAGGTGATCGAGGAGGCGCAGTTCGCCGTCGATGTGAAGCCCGGGTCGTAGGAGAAGCAACCCGTGTCGCGATGGAGCTTGCCGATGTCGATGACATCGGGGCCGATCGTTCCCCGACGGAGCGGCAACTCGGTCGACTTGTCGCGCAGGGTCAGAGAGGCGTGACCCAGTTCCGTCCCGTTGCCATTTCCGAGGTTCGGATCGTGCATATCCATGGTTCCGCGCTTTCCTGATGCCGTGCCGGCCCCAGCCGTCCGCTGGTGCAGGCGGCCGTCGTGCTGCATTGCACTATAGAATACGGCAGCGCCGTTGTCTTCGCCAACACCGCCGAAGGGCGAACAGTCTCAGTGAGCGGGCTCCGGCAGGGGGGGCCTGAATGTCGACTGTGTTTCGTGAGTGCCGAGGCCGGTTTCGGGCCGTTTCGAGCCGAAGTTGGTGTATGACACCGGTGCCAGACACGGATTTTGCGCGGTCCTGGGCCCGGCGCATGACGTCGACCATCACGGCCAGAGTTCGTCGTCCGTTTCGGACTGTCGCGACCCGACGTTGGTGTCTGACACCGGTGTCAGACACGGATTGTGGCCCGGTTTTCGGGCTCGGCGGGTGTCGCCGGCTGTCTCTGTCGGTGTTCGATTTCGGTTTTAGGCGGACTGGTCGCGCAGCCGGCCCAGACTTTCCTCCCGGCCGAGGACGGCCATCACGTCGAAAACGGGCGGCGAGACCGCGCGGCCGGTCAATGCGGCGCGAAGGGGCTGGGCCACCTTGCCGAGTTTCAGACCGGCCTCCTCGACGTAGGTCCGGACGGCGGTTTCGAGCGCAGGGGCGTCCCAGGACGGTAGCGCCTCGAGCTTCGCGGCGACGGCGGCGAGGGCTGCGCGCGCCTCGGCATCCATCAGTTTCTGGGCCTTCTCATCGAGAGCGAGTGGCCGGCGCGCGACAAGGTAAAGCGCGCCCTGGAAGATTTCGCAGAGCGTCCGGGCCCGTTCCTTCAACGACGGGATGGCCGCGGACAGACGGTCCCAACCGGCGGCGGCGAACAGCTCGCTGAGTTCGGCCCCGGATTTCACGCCGGGCATGAGGCTCGTGACTTCGCGCGCCAACGTGATGTCGCTCCTCGCCGGCGCCTTGGGGTCCACCTCGATCGAGAGCAGAGCCTCCAGGTCAAGGTGGGGCAGCATCTCGCGCATGCGCGAGGTCAGTTCAGCGACGCCCGTTTCGCGGATGTAGTGGGCGTTCAAGTCGTCGAGCTTCTTGAAGTCGAACCGCGAGGCGCTCTTGTTGATGTCGTCGATGTCGAACCAGGCGACGAGGTTCTCGGTCGAGATGATCTCGTCGTCACCGTGGCTCCAGCCGAGACGCACAAGGTAGTTGCGCAGTGCGACCGGCAGATAGCCCATCGAGCGGTATTCCTCGATCCCTTGTGCGCCGTGGCGCTTGGAGAGCTTGGCGCCGTCCGCCCCGTGGATCAACGGAACATGAGCCCAGACGGGCAGGGTCCAACCCATGGCGTTGTAGATCTGGGACTGGCGCGCCGCGTTGGTGAGGTGATCGACGCCGCGCACGACGTGGCTGATCTCCATGTCGTGATCGTCGACGACCACGGCCAGATTGTAGGTCGGGTTTCCGTCCGAGCGCAGGATGATCAAGTCGTCGAGATTGTCGTTCTGGAAGACGACGCGGCCCTGCACCCGATCATCGACGATCGTTTCGCCCGTCCGCGGCGCTTTCAGGCGGATGGCATAGGGGGCATCTTTCGGCGCCTCGGCGGTGTCACGATCGCGCCAGGGGGATCGGATCGTCAGCGGCCGCTTCTCGGCTTCAGCGGACTTGCGCATGTCGTCGAGTTCGGCCGGCGTCAGGTAGCAGCGATAGGCGTTTCCGGTCGCGAGCAGTGTCTCGGCCACTTCGCGGTGGCGGGCCGCGCGGGCGAACTGGGAAACGGGCTCCCCTTCCCAGCCGAGTTCGAGCCAGGTGAGCCCGTCGATGATGGCGGCGACCGCCGCGGGGTTGTTCCGCTCGCGGTCGGTGTCCTCGATCCGGAGCAGGAAGCGTCCGTCCCGACCCTTGGCATAAAGCCAGTTGAAGAGCGCCGTGCGCGCGCCGCCGATGTGGAGATAGCCGGTCGGGGACGGGGCGAAGCGAACGACGGGTTTCGCGTTCTCGTTCGTCTTGGTCATGAACGTATCTGGCCGCTCTGGAATTCTGGGGACGAGGGATTTGGGGAGATGGCGCCGTGTAGCATAGGGGCTTCTGGGTCCAAAGCCGGAATTCGGGGGTGATCGGGTGATGGCCTGCCGAATCCGAGGCGCAAACGTGGCGTTCGCCCGGCAACGGGATGCGCCATGACGCGCGCCCTCACCCGCGCCCTGGCCGCTACCGCATTCGCTCTTTTGCGTGCCCTCCACGAGGAACGCGGGCGGTGGTTCAACTGGGTTCCCGTCGTGTTCGCGTTGGGGATCGGCGCCTACTTCGCACTTCCGGTGGAGCCGTCGCTCGCCGCATCCGCGCTCCCGATCGCGGCGGGCCTCGTGGCTCGACACAATGTCGAACCGGGGCGCGAAGCGATCCGCCTTGCCGTTGCTGTTGTCATCATCGCGGGCGCGGGATTCCTGATCGCAAAAGTGCGCGCCGTCGTGGTGGCTCAGCCAACGATCGAACGGACCATTCGGAACGCGGCTGTTCAAGGTTTCGTCGAACTCGTCGAACCGCGTGATGCGCGCGGGCAACGGATCACGATCGCGGTCACGGCGCTCGACGATCTCTCCGACGACGCGCGTCCGAAGCGGGTGCGGCTCCGCACACTCGGACGGCGGGGCGCACACGCCGCTCCGGCTCTCAGGCCCGGGGATCACATCCGGCTGAAGGCGACACTCCAGGCGCCGGCCCTGCCGGCGCAACCGGGCGACTATGATTTCGCACGCTCGGCCTGGTTCAAGGGGATCGGCGCCGTCGGGTACACGCTTGATACGCCCGAGATCGTTCCTGCTCCGCGTCCGATGCCCAAGATGCTCTCGTTCGCGGCGGCCATCGAGCGTGTGCGCGCATGGATCGGGGTCCGGATCGCCGCGGCGCTTCCCGGAGAGAGCGGTGCGCTCGCAACGGCTCTCATCACGGGGGAGCGCGGTGGAATATCGGAAGCGACGATTTCAAACTACCGCGCGTCGGGCCTCATCCACATGCTGTCGATATCGGGACTTCATATGGCGGTGATGGCGGGCGCGGTTTTCTTCGCGGTCCGGTTTCTTCTTTCGCTCGTTCCAGCGCTGGCGCTCAGCTACCCCATCAAGAAATGGGCGGCGCTCGCGGGAATGGCGGCCACGCTTCTTTATCTCGCGATCTCGGGAGGTGCTGCCGCGACTGTCCGGTCGGCCCTCATGATGCTCGTCGTCTTTCTCGCGATCACACTCGGGCGGCCGGCGATTGCACTCAGGAACGTCGCGATTTCCGCCCTCGTCATTCTTGCCGTCTATCCGGAGAGCCTGCTCGACGTCGGCTTTCAGATGTCTTTTGCTGCCGTCGTCGCGCTCGTTGCCGCCTACGAGGCGTGGGGAACGTGGCGCGGCGACGTGCGAGGTTCTCCCGCATTCGCCGGACGGCTTGCAGCGTTCCTGGCCGGTGTCGTCGGGTCGACGCTCGTCGCCGGATTCGCGGTCGCGCCGCTCGGCATCTATCACTTTCATACGAGCCAGCAGTACGCCGCCGTCGCCAACCTCATTGCCATTCCGATCTGCAATTTCATGGTGATGCCAGCGGCGCTCGCGACCCTCGTCGCCCTGCCGTTCGGTCTCGAGGCCGCGCCCCTCGCCGTCATGGGACTTGGGCTCGCTGCGATCGGGTGGACGGCCGGCAATGTCGCGGCGCTACCGGGGGCCGTGACGCGCGTGGCGCAGATCTCGGATGCCGGCCTTTTGCTCATCATGGCGGGCGGGCTCTGGCTTTCGCTGTGGGGTTCACGCTGGCGTCTTCTCGGGCTGCCTGTCGTGCTCGGAGGCGTTGTGATCGCGCCGTGGACGATGCCACCGGACATCCTTATAGGCGGGGACGGACGCCTCGTCGCGCTCCGCCAAGAGGACGGCCGTCTTTCCGCCCTGGCGCAGAAAGGACATGCGTTCGAGCTTAGCCGATGGCTCGAACAGGACGGCGACGGGCGAGGGCTCACAGCCGTCCAACGTCAGAGTGATATTTTCCGTTGCGATGGATCGGGATGCGCTGGGAGCGTCGGAGGGCTCGTCGTCGCGGTCTCGCGGCACCCGTCCAGTCTCGCGGACGATTGCCGGCGGGCCGATATCGTCGTCTTCGACCGGCGACTGCCGGGCGCTTGCACCGGCCCGCGCCTGGTTCTCGATAGGGCGGCGTTCGAGGCTGGCACGCATGCGATCTGGATCGGGACGGGCGGCGCCATCCGTGTCGAGACGGTGGCGTCCGTCCGCGGCTTGAGGCCCTGGGCGGCGCGTGGCGGGACTGAACCGCTGGCCGACCGACACAGGGCAACCCCGACGGGCGGACCGGCGAGGGACTTCCCCATCGCGGCCGACAATTTACAGCCGCCCGCCGTCAACGCGCGCGACCAGCGGGTCGGGGCGTTTGCTTCCGCGGGGCTCGGTGCCAGCCTAGCCGACGAAAACCCATCTATTCTCGAGACCGATTTGGCTCTCGATCTCATGTCGGACTGATACCGAACGTGCATCGCGCGCGCTCGTGCGTCCGCTCCCTCGCGCGGGTCAGTAGCGTCTCAGGAGGCCGACGAGGCGGCCCTGGATATCGACCTGATCGGGGCCGAAAATGCGCGTCTTGTAGTCCGGATTGGCGGCTTCGAGTGCGACGGTGGAGCCCTTCTTGCGCAGTCGCTTCAGCGTGGCTTCTTCCTTTTCGACGAGTGCGACGACGATGTCGCCGTTCTCGGCGGTATTGCAGCGGCGAATGATGACCGTATCGCCGTCGAGGATGCCGGCTTCGATCATCGAGTCGCCTTTGACCTCGAGGGCGAAGTGCTCGCCCGACGTCAGTAGGTCAGGCGGACATGGGATATCGTGACTGTGGGACTGTATGGCGGAGATCGGTACACCGGCGGCGATCCGGCCCATCATCGGAATGGTTACGGTCGATTGGCCGATGACGTGGGCTGGCGGGATATCCAGTACTTTGTCCCGATCGCGCTTGACGCCTTCGATGACGCTCGGCTGGAAACCCCTTTTCGGGGCCTCGGCCGCGATAGCGGAGACCGAGCTTTCCGGGAGTTTGATGACTTCGATGGCGCGGGCCCGATGCGGCAGGCGGCGAATGAAGCCCCGCTCGACGAGGGCCGTGATCAGCCGATGAATGCCGCTCTTGGACTTTAAATCCAATGCGTCGCGCATCTCGTCGAACGAGGGCGGAACGCCCTCATCCTGCATCCGGCTGTGAATGAACAGCAGCAGTTCCTTCTGCTTCTGTGTCAGCATCCAGTATCCCCCGTTCAGATAGGGCGTTGCATGGACAAATCACGAATGTACCCTACATGTTCATGTGGCGTTCCGCAAGTGGGAGCGCCAAGTCGGCCAAATATCCAGTTTGCAGTCGCTTGGGGACGGCTGTCCGGAGCCGGGTGGGCTGGTATAAGCGGCTCATGACAGAGACCGCTCCCCTGCGCCCCAATTCCTCCGTTTCCGCTGGACCGGTGACGTTCTCCAACAGCGCGCCCATCGCTTTCCTGGCGGGCCCGTGCCAGATGGAGAGCCGGTCCCATGCGCTCGAAATGGCGTCGGCGCTCAAGGAGATCGCGGGGCGGCTCGGGGTCGGGCTCGTCTACAAGTCGTCGTTCGACAAGGCCAATCGCACGTCCCTGTCCGGTAAGCGTGGTCTTGGACTGGAGGCGGCGCTCCCGGTCTTCGCCGATATCCGGGAGAGGCTCGGCCTCCCGGTCGTGACGGACGTCCATGAAAGGGAGCAGTGTGCGCGGCTCGCTCCCGTCGTCGACATTCTGCAGATCCCGGCGTTCCTCTGCCGCCAGACGGATCTTCTCGTTGCGGCGGCTGGGACGGGACGGGTGATCAAGATCAAGAAGGGCCAGTTCCTGGCGCCGTGGGATATGCGTAATGCGCTCGACAAGGTCGTCGGCAGCGGAAATCCGAATGTCCTGCTGACAGAGCGCGGAGCCACGTTCGGTTACAATACGCTCGTTGTCGACATGCGAAGCCTGCCTATCATGGCTGAGACCGGCGCGCCGGTCATCTTCGATGCCACGCATTCCGTCCAGCAGCCGGGCGGACAAGGCACGAGTTCAGGTGGCGACCGGCGGTTTGTGCCGACGCTCGCACGCGCCGCCGTCGCGGCTGGAGTCGCGGGTCTCTTCATCGAGACCCACGAGCAGCCGGATCGCGCGCCGTCCGACGGGCCGAATATGGTCCCGCTGGATCAGATCGAGCAATTGATGCGCGAGTTGGTAGAAATTGACGCCATCGTGAAGCGCCAGGCGCGGGCCCGGGGATAGTCCCGTTGGCTTTGCGCCATCCGTCTTGCGGCGCTCGGCTGGTCCCGGCGCCGTCGGTCAATTTCAGAGCGATCGCGGTCGAAGCCGTTACTGGAACGGATCCGCGAAGAACATCGCTGCAACATGCAGTGTCGTTGCGGTCGTGCTCACGGGCGAGGCATGATGTGTGTGGTCGGCCATCGATAGCGCCGTGCATTGGCGATCCGAACAAACCGCATTGCCGCTGAAGGCCGCGGATTGGAGGGCCGCCGTGCTCATCACGGACACGAACAGTGCAACCGTGTAGATGCAGGCGAGGGCGCCGATGGCACGCAGAACTCCGTCGATCGTCATGGCAAAAACCCGCTGGCTCGAGCCTATGGACTAGGATCGCCCGCGCCTGCTGGAGCCCCCAAGCCCCGGCCGCGCGCGACCGTGTTCATGGTGCAGTAACCCTGGTAAAGAAACCCTTTACAGTTAAGAAGCTATGACGACTCGCGAACGTTGACCAGACACTTCGAGACCGTGACTGGCAATTTTTGCGCTATTGACTCCACCGCGCCGAGACGGGGGCGTTGATCCGGCCAGTGGCTGCCGGCGTTTAGAGACCGGTGGGTGGAGCCAGGATCGCGTGAGAATTGCAGTCATCGGGGCCGGCATCACCGGGTTGGGGGCGGCCTGGCTTCTGAGTGGTCGTCACGAGGTTACGCTGTTCGAGAAGGAGCCGCGTCTGGGTGGCCATAGCCACACCGTCGACGTGTCTTCCGGGGGGCTGAACGTGCCCGTCGATACGGGCTTCATCGTTTACAATCTGGCGGCCTACCCCAATCTCATCGCGCTCTTCGATCATCTCGACGTTCCGACCGCGCCGACGTCGATGGGCTTTTCCGTTTCGCTCGACGGCGGCAGATACGAGTACAGCGGCAACGGGCTCAGCGGACTGTTCGGGCAGTGGTCGAACGTCGCGAACCCGCTCCACTGGCGCATGGCGTCGGACATCTTCCGGTTCTTTCGCGAGGCCCGGGCACTCGGAATGTCCGAGACGGAGGCGTCGGTCTCGCTCGGAGGCTGGCTCCGCGAGCGGCGCTATTCCGACGTCTTCATTCGCCGTCACATTCTGCCGATGGGTGCTGCCATCTGGTCGACGCCGGCGGCTGACATTCTTTCGTTTCCGGCCGCGTCGTTCGCGCGCTTCTTTGCCAATCACGGGCTCCTGCAGGCGACCGGGCAGCCGCCCTGGCGGACGGTCCGGGGCGGAAGCCGGGAATACGTGGCGCGGTTGATGTCCAAATTTCGCGGCCGCATCGTTTCGGGCGATCCGGTCGTCGCGGTGTCGCGATCGAACGAGAGCGTTCTCGTCTCGACGGCGGACGGACAAAGCCTCGCATTCGATCGCTGCCTATTTGCCTGCCATGCGGATGAGGCGTTGCGCCTCCTTTCGGATGCCGATGCGCTCGAACGCTCGCTTCTCGCGCCGTTCCGCTATGTTGCGAACGAAACCATTCTTCATCGTGATGTGTCGCATATGCCGAAACGGCGACGGCTATGGACGAGCTGGAATTACCTCGGCCAATCAAACCGGGACGCTGCGTTGTCCGTGACGTACTGGATGAACAGCCTTCAGCCGCTCGCGACGGCCGAGAATGTTTTCGTCACGCTCAATCCCTCGAAGCCGGTCGCGGCCGATAAAGTCGTCGCGAAGTTTCACTATTCGCATCCGCTTTTCGACAAGGGCGCCGTCAATGCTCAGGAGCAGCTCTGGCAAATCCAGGGGCGGAGACGGACATGGTATGCGGGCAGCTATTTCGGCTATGGTTTTCACGAAGACGGATTGCAGGCAGGGCTCCACGCGGCGGAAATGATGGGGGACGTCGCGCGCCCCTGGCGCCTCTCCAATCCGTCCGACCGATTGAAACTCGGACCCGGGCCGAACGTACCCGAGGTCCCGATCGCGAGTGCCGAATGAGTTCGCCTGTCGAAATCTACACAGGGCCGGTGGTCCACAAGCGTCTGAGGCCGAAGCCACACGCGCTTCGGTATCGTGTCTTTTCGCTGCTGGTGGATCTCGATCGCCTTTCCGATGCCGAGCGGATCAGCCGCTTCTTCTCGGTCAATCGGTGGAATGCCCTGAGCTTCCATGAAGCCGATCACGGTGAGGGAACATACTCGGGCCTCGCCGCTCATATTCGTTCCGTCATGGGGCGTGCCGGGATCGACACGGGCCCGGACGCGCGGCTGTTGGCGCTCTCCTATCCGCGCATCTTCGGATACGTGTTTAATCCGTTGACGGTGTATTTCCTTTTGGACCGGGAGGATCGCCTCCTCGGCCTCGTCTACGAGGTCAACAACACCTGGGGCGAGCGGCACAGTTACGTCGTCCCGGCGGGTCCGGAGCACGCGGGCGTCTATGCGCAGAGGGCGGAGAAGCGGATGTTCGTATCGCCGTTCGCCGCTGAAAAAGGGCGATACGGGTTCCGCGTGACCGCGCCTGGTTCGCGTGTCGCTGTCGGTGTGTCGCTCTTCGATGCCGACGGCGCGCTCATCAAGACGCATTTCACCGGCGAGCGAGAAGCGGCGTCCTCGTTTCGTCTGGCGATGCTTCTTCTGCGCTTTCCTCTGATGACGCTCAAGGTGATGGGCGCCATCCATATCGAGGCCCTGAAGCTTTGGCTCAAAGGCGTGCCGGTCGTCCGTGGATCGAGCGCGCGGCGCTACACAATTTCTCTCATTCCCTCAGACGGTGCGAAGGTGACCGATGCAGCGTGACGACGTTCTGAATTCTGGAGATCCCTTCGTCGCGTCGCGCGGGTTTGCGGCATGGCGCGACGAGATGCTTCTGGCGCTGGCAGCGCGGCGAACTGCTGGCGCCGCGACGGGGCGGCTCACCGTTCAGATGCCTTCGGGGCGCGCGCGCACGTTCGGAAGCGGCGGCGGGACAGAGGCGACCCTACATATTCGATCCATGAAGGCGCTCTGGCGCGGGATCACGCGAGGGGCGGTGGGCTTTGCGGAAAGCTACGTCTCGCGGGAACTCGAATGTCCCGACATGGGCCAGCTCCTGCGCTTCTATCTCGACAATCATGCCCCGATCGCGCAGGCCGGAGCGGGACTCTTCGAAACGCGATCGTTCGATCGGGCCGCGCACCGCCGGCGAAGCAACACGCGCGAAGGCAGCCGGCGGAACATCGCGGCGCACTACGATCTCGGTAACGAATTCTATGCGCTCTGGCTCGATCCGACGATGACGTATTCGAGCGCGCTCTTCGACGGACATGATCTCGATCTCGAAACTGCGCAAGAGGCTAAGTATGCGGCGGTCCTCTCGGCGCTCGGCGTGAAGGCCGGCGAACGAGTGCTCGAGATCGGGTGCGGCTGGGGGGGCATGGCGGAACGTATTGCTCGCACGGGCGCTGATGTCACGGCGATCACCGTTTCGGCCGAACAACTGGCTTTCGCGCGCGATCGATTCGAGGCGGCGGGGCTCGGCGATCGTATCGATGCGCGCTTCGAGGACTACCGCGATGTCAAGGGTGCCTTCGCGCGCATCGTTTCGATCGAGATGATCGAGGCCGTCGGGGAGGAGCACTGGGACGCCTATTTTCGCGTCGTTAGGGATCGGCTCACGTCCGGGGGTTCGGCAGTCATCCAGGCCATCACGATCAACGAGCGGGACTATCCCCACTATCGGGCGACGCCGGATTTCATCCAGCGTTACATCTTCCCGGGCGGTATGCTGCCGACGGTCACGCTGATGCGCCAGCATGCCGAGGCGTTCGGGCTCCAATTCGAAAAAGTCGTCACATTCGGTCAGGATTATGCGCGCACGCTTCGTCTCTGGCGGGAGCGGTTCGAAGCGGCCTGGCCGATGATCGCAAAGATGGGCTTCGACGACCGGTTCCGGCGGATGTGGAACTATTATCTCGTCTACTGCGAAGTGGGGTTCGAGCGCGGCGTCGTCGATGTCGGGCTCTACCGGCTCGTCAAAGCCTGAACCGCCGGCGTCATCCGCTTTTGGCCTTCGACCGTACCATGGTGTGCAGGGCAACACGGTGGAGGCTGCGCGCATGGATACCCAGGCCACAGAACCGCTGAGCGATACGGAATTCGACTTCCTGGCCTTTCTCGATGGCCGCGTGCGGGCGTGGGGCATTTTCGAGGATCGCTTCGGAACGTTGAAGCGGCGGTTCAGCGTTGACCTCGAGGGTCAATGGGAGGGCGATGCGCTCTCCGTCGTGGAGGTCCTCCGGTACGAGGACGGCGAAATCGAGCACCGGAATTGGCGGCTTGAAAGGTCGGGGCGCGGGACGTTTCGCGGCACGTCGCCCGATGTCGTCGGCATGGCGCGGGGGTTCGCGGCGGAGCGCCGCGCGCGCATGAACTACAAGCTGAAGCTCAAGGTAGGGGAAGGCCGTCACATCGTCGTCGACCTCGACGACCGCTTCTATGCCATCGCAGGCGGCCGTGTGCTCAACCGGGCGCGCGTCAGCAAGTGGGGCATTCATATCGGCGATGTGGCAATTGTCTTCGAACGCTCGGCGGCGCCCGGCACCGAACGGTACGCGGCCTGACAATGGTGGCGCGTCTGTCTATGTGCCACCCACCGCACGTCAGGAGCCCGGCAGGATGAATCGCCGGACGTACCAGAGGAAGAGACGGTTCGGGGCAATCCGGGCAAGCTTCAGGAACGCGACCATCTGCCAGGGAAATGCGATCTCGTAGTGTCGGCGCTCGAGCCCTGACACGATCCGGCGCGCGGCTTCCCCGGACGTGAGGATGAAAGGCATCGGGAACTTGTTGACCCTCGTCATCGGCGTGTCGACGAAGCCCGGATTGACGATGCTCAGCGTCACGCCGAAACGTCTCAGGTCCGGTTCGAGGCTTTCCGCGAGATTGATGAGGGCGGCTTTGGTCGGACCATACGCGGCGGCGTTTGGCAGTCCGCGATAGCCCGCGACCGACGAGACGATGGCGATATGCCCCTTTCGGCGTGCGATCATCGCGGGCATGACCGCGGCTAGGCAGTTCGCGATGCCGACGACGTTCACGTCGAACGATTGTGCAAATTTGGACGCATCGAACGTCTTGGCGCCCATCGGGTGCCATGTCGCGGCGCAGAGCACGACGAGGTCCGGCGCGGCGCCGTCGCGATCCATCTGGGCTTCCAGTTTGGACCGCGTTGCTGCCGCTTCGGCGACGTCGAGTTCGAGCGTCGAAATTCCAGTTGCTTCAGCCGCGACTTCAGCGAGCTTCTCGCGCGAACGGGCTGCAACGGTCGTCGCCACTCCGCGCCTTGCGAGGAGCAGTGCGACGTCGCGGCCGATGCCTGTGCTGCCGCCGATAACCCACGCGCGGGACCAGGGTGGCGAACTACCCATGATTGCCTTGCCTCACGCGATATGCCGTTTAATGAGTTGGCCGATCAGCCCCTCATCCCGGTGCACGGCCGCATCATGGCCCGCATGAGCGGACGCCGCTATTACAGTCCGGTCAGGGGCTGCACCATGCGCGCCAGAAAGCCTTTGAACCGCGCCTTGCGATCGGTGGCGATGAGGCAGACGCAACCTTCGTGAGCATCGGCCACAGGCTGATGATCCAGGTCGTCTCCGAGATCGGCGACATCGCCTGTACGGAATGTGCCGAAGGTGTCCTTGTAGCTTCCCGACAGCACCAGCGTCAGTTCAGATCCGCCGTGGCCATGCTCGGGCATAGTCATATTGGGAGCGATCTTCAGGAGCCGAAGGTCGCCTTCCGCACCAGGGGACAACGGAAGCGGATAATGCCAGATACCGGGGGCCAGCCGACGCCAGCGGACTGCGCCGAGGTCACTGCCTAGGACGCCGCGGAGTGGGGCCGGAATACTGCTGGACGAAGGTTCGCGCGCGACGTCCTCAACGTCAGAGACGGCCTCTTCGGCGCGCATGGCGACGACGGGGGCATCCTTGATGACGGCCGTCGGCTGAAGTCCCTCGAAAAGCGCTTCCCCGATCCGCTCGTGCTTGCGCAACTCGGCGCGGCAATGGGCGCAGACCGACAGGTGCGACGCCACCACGGCCGCGAGCGCTTCGGGCTGACTACCAGCCGCGCAGCTCATCAACGTCGATGCGTCGAGATGGTGGGTAATGCTCATTTCAAATTTGGTCCTCAACGGCGTCCCTGATTTTCTGGTACGCCAACCTCATTCTCGATTTCACCGTTCCGAGCGGCAATCCAAGCCGCTCCGCTATCTCACTGTGCGACAGACCTTCGATATACGAGAGACTTACGACCTCGGACTGGTCCGGCGGTAATTGGCCGAGCGCTCCGCGGACCCGGTCCCTCAACTCACGCGACGCAACCTCGTCCTCGGGGCCGGGCTCGTCCGACGCCTCTTCTTCCCTGTTGTCCGGCAGCGGTTGCCAGACCATTTCTCTACGCAGCCGATCGATGCGCAGATTGCGCGCGATCGTGAATATCCACGTCGTGGCGCTGCCTTTCTCGTCGGAATAGAGCGCGGCCTTGCGCCAGACCGTCAGGAGCGTCTCCTGGGCCAGATCCTCGGCCGTCGTGGCATCTGCACCTTGACGCATCATGTACGATTTGACGCGCGGACCGTAAACCTGGAACAGTTTCCGGAACGCCTCGATATCGCGGCACTCGGCCACTTTTTGCAGGAGATCGGCCATGGTCCTCGAAAGCACAGCGGGCGGCGGGCGCGATGGCGCGAGCGCGCTAACCCTGCCTTGAACCATAGCCGAACCTCGCAAAACTTTTCAAATTAACGTCGCAACCGACCGCGTGGATCACGCTGGCCGATGCAACCGGGACCAAGGGGACGACATGGAGAAAGTGTTGCTGACCGACGTGGCCGTGCTCCTGGGGGCGGTCGCGATCGCAGCTCCGGTGGCGCGGCGGCTCGGGATCGGAACGGTTCTCGGCTATCTGGTGGCCGGTGCTCTCGTCGGCCCTGACGGGCTTGGTCAGTTCTTTTCCACGACGGAAGCCCGAGAGTTGCTTCATCTGGCGGAATTCGGCGTCGTCCTCCTGCTGTTTCTGATCGGCCTCGAATTGCGGCCCATGCGACTCTGGGCCATGCGCGGGGCGATCTTCGGGCTCGGCGGCGCGCAAGTTGCCTTGACGGGTTGCCTTCTCGCGTTCGCCGCCATGGCGGCGCTCGCGCTCTCCTGGCAGAGCGCGCTCTTCGTCGGGCTGGCGCTCGCACTCTCTTCGACGGCCTTCGCGTTGCAGGTCATGGAGGAGAACAAGGAGCTAGCGACACGGCATGGCCGGCTCGGGTTCGCTGTTCTGCTGTTTCAGGACCTCGCCGCCATCCCCTTGATCGCGCTCACCCCGCTTTTCGCCGTCGGCGTGGCCGGGGCGGCGAGCGGGATGGATGTCCTGGCTGCGCTCAAGGCACTCGGCGTTATCGTCGCGGTGGTGGTCGGGGGGTATCTGACACTCGACTACTTCATCCGGCTCGTCGCGTTGACGAAGGTGCGTGAGGCGATGACAGCGGCGGCGCTCTTGATCGTCGTCGGGCTGACCATTGTCATGCAGTGGGCGGGTCTTTCCGCGTCACTCGGCGCGTTCATCGCCGGCGCACTGCTCGCGGAGAGTTCGTATCGACATCAGCTCGAAGCGGACATTCAGCCGTTTGAAGGGCTTCTGCTCGGCCTCTTCTTCACCGCGATCGGCATGTCGCTCGATCTCGATCTCCTTCTCACATCGTGGCTTCCGGTTCTTGCGATGACCGCCGGCGTGATCGCGACGAAGGCAGGCGTGCTCTACTTTCTCGGCCGGCGTGCGGGCCTCGACGATAGACCTGCGCGCCGCCTTGGCCTCTCGCTCAGCCAGGGCGGGGAATTTGCGTTCGTGCTGGTCGCGGCCGGCACGGCGTCCCACGTCGTCGATCTCGATCTTGCAGCACTTATCAGTCTCGTCGTCACGCTCTCGATGGCTGCGACGCCGATCCTGCTCGCGCTCGACCGGTTCCTCGCGCCCAAAGCCAAGCCTTTGGCCGTCTATGACACGCTGCCCGAGAACAGTGCGCATGTCGTCATCGCCGGGTTCGGGCGGTACGGTCAGATCGTGGCACGCATCCTGCGCGCGAAAAAGATTCCCTTCACCGCACTCGATATCGACGCCGAACAAGTGGAGTTCGTGCGCAAGTTCGGTTCGCAAGCCTTCTTCGGAGATGCGAGCCGCCCCGAAATTCTCGAGGCGGCACGTCTTGGTGAAGCGCGCGCGTTTGTGCTTGCCATCGACGACGTCGATGCGTCACTCAAGGCTGCTGAGCATGTGCGCCAGACTTGGCCGAACGTGCCGATCTTCGCGCGTGCGCGAAACCGCAATCACGTGCACCGCTTCCTCGATCTCGGCGTCAAGGTCGTGCAGCGAGAGACGTATTTCTCGGCGCTCGAGACGACGCGGCAATTACTCAAGGGACTGGGCTACAGCGAGACCCAGGCGGAGCGGACGATCGGGACGTTCCGAACGCACGACGAGCGCCGCCTCATCGACGACTATGCCTACTATGACGATCTCGCGCGCATGCAGGAGCGGGCGCGGTCGTCGTCGGAGACGCTTGAAAAGCTCTTCGACGAAGACGCGAAGGAAGAACTGGCCGCACAGCAATCGAGCGGTAAGGCCAAGGCACGGCAGCCGGCTGCGGCGGACTAGATGCCCGATACTGGTGAGCGGCGGCATCCCGATCCTGTGGACGACGCTTTGCGGGCTGGGCGTGCGTTCGTTCGGTCTGGTGCCTATCCGGCGCGCCAAATGACGGTTTCGGAAGGGTTCTCTCCTGACCGGCGGGTGGAGGCGATCGGGCTGCCGGTTTCGGCTCTTCGACCTATGTCACTGGGACGTCACAGCGGTAGACGTCGCCCGCCATGGCAGCTAAATGTGCCGCGCCCTCATGGACATGTCGGTCCGATGAGGCTTCGGGCAGGGGACTGGCGGAATGAGCGAGACAAATACGGCGGTCGGCCTACGTGAAATGGCCAATGCCATTCGCGTCCTGTCGATGGATGCCGTCCAGAAGGCGAACTCCGGACATCCCGGCATGCCGATGGGCATGGCGGATGTCGCCGCGGTTCTCTATCGCGACGTCCTGAAGTTCGATCCCGCCGATCCCGAGTGGCCCGACCGCGACCGTTTCGTACTGTCCGCCGGGCATGGCTCCATGCTCCTTTATTCGCTCCTCCATCTCACCGGCTATCCGGGGATGGACATGGCCGAGCTATCGAACTTCCGCCAGCTCGGCTCGAAGACCGCAGGTCACCCGGAGTTTGGTCACGCGCCGGGGATCGAGACGACGACGGGCCCGCTCGGGCAGGGTATCGCCAACGCGGTCGGCATGGCGCTCGCGGAGCGGCTTCTCAATGCGCGGCTCGGGGACGACATCGTCGATCACCACACGTTTGTCATCGCCGGTGACGGCTGCCTCATGGAGGGCATCTCGCACGAGGCCATATCGCTCGCCGGGCACCTGAAGCTCGGCAAGCTCATCGTGCTCTGGGACGACAATTCGATCTCGATCGACGGCGCGACGTCGCTTTCGGTATCGGACGACCAACTGAAGCGGTTCGCCGCATCGGGCTGGAACACGCGCGCCATCAACGGCCACGACCACGCCGCGATTGAGGACGCGCTGGTCGAAGCGAAGGCCAATCCTTCCGCGCCGTGGCTCATCGCATGCAAGACGATCATCGGTTATGGCGCGCCGACGAAGCAGGGCACCAAGGACACGCACGGGTCGCCACTTGGGGCTGAGGAAATCGAAAAGACGCGCGGCGCCCTCGGTTGGCCGCATGCACCGTTCGTCGTGCCGGATGACGTGCTGAAGGCCTGGCGGGCGACCGCCTCGCGCGGCGCGAAGGTTCGCGCCGTCTGGCTGAAGCGGTTCCAGAAACTCGATCGCACGAAGCAGGCGCTCGTCGCGCGGCCCGCGGCCGATGGCCGCCAAGACGAGATCTCGGCCGCGATTTCCGTCGCCAAGTCGCAGTTCGCGGCCGATCCGGCGAAGCGCGCGTCGCGCGTCTGGTCGCAGATGACGCTCGAACATCTCATTCCGGCCGTGCCGGAACTCATCGGCGGTTCGGCCGACCTGACACCGTCCAACGGCACGAAAACCTCGCACTACAAGGCCATCTCGCCGGGGGCATTCGGGGGGAACTACATCCACTTCGGCGTTCGCGAACACGGCATGGCGGCGGCCATGAACGGCATGGCGCTGCATGGCGGCGTCGTGCCCTTCGGCGCGACGTTCCTGGTCTTTACCGATTATTGTCGGCCGTCCATCCGTCTGTCGGCGCTCATGGGTCTCCGCGCCATCTATGTCATGACGCACGACAGCATCGGTGTCGGCGAGGATGGACCGACGCATCAACCCGTTGAACATCTGGCGGCGCTGCGTGCGATCCCGAACCTCATCGTCATGCGGCCCGCGGACGCGATCGAGACCGCGGAGTGCTGGGAGATCGCGCTCTCGAACGCCGACCGGCCGTCGGTTCTCGCGCTGACGCGCGATGCCGTGCCGACGATGCTGCGTGCCGAGGCTTCCGCGGAAAACTTGTCCCGCAAAGGTGCCTATCTCGTGCATGGCGGGGATAAGCGCGATGTGACGATCCTTGCCACGGGTTCGGAGGTCGCGATCGCTGTCGAGGCTGCGAAGGCGCTCGGGGAGACGGGCGTCGCGGCTGCGGTCGTTTCGATGCCGTCGTTCGAACTCTTCCGTGAGCAGCCGGAAAGCTATCGTCGGTCGGTGCTCGGATCAGCGCCCCGAGTGGCCGTCGAGGCGGCCATCGGGCAGGGCTGGCACGAATGGCTCGGCACGGAAGGCCGGTTCATCGGCATGGCAGGGTTCGGCGCGTCGGCTCCGGCCAAGAAGCTCTTCGAGCACTTCGGGATCACGGCCGCCAAAGTTGCGGACGCAGCACGTTGTTTGACCGGGAAGGCCTGAGAAGTGCCAGTCGTCCAGTAGGGGCGCCTAAAGCACGCTTTTTCCTTGCGCGCCTACGGCACTCGTTACCTTGCGCGCCTACGGCACGCGTTTTCCTTGCGCGCCTACGGCACTCGTTACCTTGCGCGCCTACGGCACGACCGTCATGAACAAAAACACCGCAAACAGCACGAGATGGACGGCGCCTTGAAGGATCGTCGTCCGTCCCGTGCCGAGCGACAAGACCGAAACGATGAGCGTCAGGCTCAAAAGGACCGTCGCTTTCGGGTCGATGCCGAGTGAGAGCGGCAGACCCATTCCGATCGCCAGTGCCGCCACGACCGGGATCGTCAGGCCGATGGTCGCCAGCGCCGAACCCAATGCGAGATTGAGCGATGTCTGGAGACGGTTGGCCCGCGCCGCGCGATAGGCCGCCAGGCTCTCCGGTGCAAGCACGAGGCCCGAGATCAGGATGCCGACGACGGCCTTGGGCGCTCCGGCGGCGGCGACAGCTGTCTCGACCGTCGGGGCGAGTGCCTTGGCCAGCGCGACGACGGTGACGAGGCACACGATCAGCAGCCCCATGCTGACAGCGGCGGTTGGCGCGGACGGAGGTTCGGCGTGACACGTCTCGTCCTCGGTCTTGGCGGCCGGCAGGAAATAGTCGCGGTGACGGACGGTCTGCACCAACAGGAATGTGCCGTAGAGGATCAGTGACACAACACCGACGAAACCGAGTTGCGCAACGGAGAAGTTCGGCCCGGATATGCTTGTGGTGTAGTTTGGCAGAACAAGCGTGAGGACCGCGAGGACCGAGAGAACAGCAAGAGCGGCGCTGACGCCGAATTGCACGAACTCCTGTTCGTGGTGGCGGCTCGCTCCGGCCAGAATGCAAAGGCCGACGACGAAGTTCAAAATGATCATGATGGCCGCAAAAACGGCATCGCGAGCGATGACGTCGCCGCCGGACTTGGCACTCAGCATCATGGCGACGATGAGCGCGACTTCGATGACCGTCACGGCCAAAGCCAGGACCAGCGTCCCGTATGGTTCGCCGACGCGATGGGCGACGACTTCGGCATGGTGCACTGCCGCGACGACCGTCGCGACGAGAACAAGAGCGATGATCGTCGGTGTGAAACTGAACGTCGCGACGTCAGGACCCGCGTATACAACGAGTGTGGAAATAGCCGCCACAAGGGGTGTTGCGATGGTCCAGGCTGGCAAATCGTCGGTCGTCATTGGTCCTCGGTCTTCGCAATTTCCGGTCGGGTTCGGGTCAAGGTACGCCGCGGGCCCGCGATATTGCCCGAAAGTGGTGTCCCTATACGATGATAGCGGCGACGGCGCACCTTGCGCCATCGATCTTTCCTCAGTAGAGCGCCCACAACCAGATGGAGACGGGCGATGATCGATCTCGACAGACTGAAGCCGATCGCGGGTGCGGACGTCAAAGGAAAGCGCGTTCTGGTCCGCGCCGATCTCAACGTGCCCGCGAAGGATGGCCGCGTCACCGATGCCACGCGACTCGAAAGATTGCTGCCCGGTCTCAACGACCTCATGGCGCGGGGCGCGAAGGTCATCGTCATCTCACACTTCGGCCGTCCCAAAGGCGGCCCTGATACAGAGAATTCGCTCAGGCCGGTGGCAGCCGCGCTCGGCGAGCTTCTCAAGCGACCCGTGGCCTTCGCGGAGGACTGTATCGGTCCCAAGGCCGCCGCTGTCGTCGCGGAACTGCAGCCCGGTGAAATCGCCGTCCTCGAGAACACGCGCTTCCATGCCGGCGAAGAGAAGAACGATCCCGCCTTCGCCGCCGGGCTCGCACAGCACGCCCATTTCTACGTGAACGACGCCTTCTCGGCCGCGCATCGTGCCCACGCCTCGACGGCCGGCATCACGAACCTTCTGCCTGCCTACGCCGGCCCGCTCATGATGGAAGAGATCAACGCGCTCCGCGCCGCGCTCGACAACCCCGAGCGGCCGACGGCGGCCGTCGTCGGGGGCGCCAAGGTCTCGAGCAAGATCCCGATCCTGTTGAACCTCGTCGCCAAGGTCGACAAACTCATCATCGGCGGTGGAATGGCGAACACGTTTCTGCAGTCCATGGGCGTGCAAGTCGCGCAGTCCCTCGCGGAGCCCGAATATCATTCGACGGCGCGGGAGATCATGGCGGAAGCCAAGTCGACCGGATGCCAGATCGTTCTGCCGACCGATGCGGTCATCGCGCGCGAGTTCAAGGCGGGTGCAGCCAGCGAAGCGGTCGGCATCCACCAAGTGCCGATCGACGCCATGATCCTCGACATCGGGCCGGCCTCGGTCGCGGGCATGGCAGGGGTCGTCAAGAGCTGCAAGACACTCTTGTGGAACGGCCCCATGGGCGCATTCGAGATCGCGCCGTTCGGCGAGGGGACCTTTGCTCTCGCGCGCGAAGCGGCGGCTCTCACGCGGGCCGGAAAGCTCAAGTCGATCGCGGGCGGCGGGGACACGGTCGCGGCCCTCAACGCGGCCGGCGTGTCGGGCGATTTCAGCTACATCTCGACGGCGGGCGGGGCGTTTCTCGAATGGCTTGAGGGCAAGGAGCTTCCGGGCGTCGCGGCTCTCGCGCAGTGAGCGGCCGTACCGCGATCCTCTTCGATCTCGATGGGACGCTGGTCGATAGCGTCGGGGATATCGCGCGGGTGCTCGATCGCGTGCTCCTGGCATCGGGGCGCGAAGCGGCCGGCGTCGATAAGACCCGCTCATGGGTCGGGGGCGGCGCACGGCAACTTGTGGAACGGGCGCTCGGGATGGGCGCTGACGCGTCGGCTGTCGATAGGCTCTATCGCGCGTTCCTCGAGGCCTATGAGGCCGAACCTGTGGTTGATACGGTCCTCTTTCCAGGAGCACTCTCCTGCCTCGACGAGCTTGCCGCGCAAGGATGCGCGCTGGGGGTTGTCACCAACAAGCCTGAAGCGCTGGCGGTCACCGTGCTCGAGCGACTGGGAATTATGCCGATTTTCGGGATCGTCGTCGGCGGGCGAGACGGCGTTCCAGTCAAACCGGCGCCGGACATGATGCGTATCGCGATACGGGGCCTCGATTGTCGTCCGGCTGGGACGGCCCTGGTCGGTGACAGCAAGGCCGATGTTGGGGCAGCGCGTGCGGCCGGCTGCCTCGCTGTCGTCGTCAGGGGCGGGTATACCAACATTCCTGCAGAAAACTTGGGTGCGGATCTTGTGGTAGATGGATTGGGGGCGGTGCCGGGTGCGCTTCATCGGCTGCACTTCCGCGGTTCCCGTCCGGAAGCTGTTTCACGCTGACAGGCCGGATCGATCATGTCGGAACTGCAACTCTATCCGCTCGTCGCGCTCGCCGGACTCGTGAGTTTCCTTTCGCCGTGCGTGCTGCCGCTCGTGCCGCCCTATCTCAGCTATATCGGCGGCGCGACGATCGACCAGTTGACCGGTGAAGGTGAACTCGACCGGCGGGTCTGGCGGCGCGTTGTGCTGTCGTCGATCGTGTTCGTCCTCGGCTTCACGACGGTCTTCGTCGCGCTGGGTGCGAGCGCATCTCTGCTCGGGCAATTCATCCAGGAATGGCGTGCCGAACTCGGTATGGTGGCGGGAGTCGTCATCATCCTTTTCGGTTTGCATTTTCTCGGTATCGTGCGCATCCCGATCCTTTTCAGCGAGGCGCGCTATCAGGCCGACGTCGATGGCGCGAGCCTTGTCGGGGCCTATGTCATCGGCCTCGCGTTCGCGTTCGGCTGGACTCCGTGCATCGGTCCCATTCTTTCGACGGTGCTGGCCCTCGCGGCCAACAGCGACAGCCTCGGCGCGGGCGTGCGGCTGCTCGCCGTCTATTCGCTCGGCCTCGGCGTTCCGTTCATCCTGGCGGCCGTGGCAATCCGCCCGTTCCTGTCATTCATGAGCCGCGCGAAGCGCCATCTCGGGGTCATCGAGAAAGTGATGGGTCTCCTGCTCGTTCTGACCGGCATCGCGTTCCTCAACGTGGTGGACTGGTTCAGCATCAATGCGCTCGGCCAATGGATGATCGAGACGTTTCCCTGGCTGCAGGACGTCGAAGGCTGGGTGACGCCGGACAATCTGCAGCGCGAGATCATGAAGCAGGGAGCGGGGCCGTGATCGCTTCGCCGCCGGTCGCGCTGACGATCGCGGGTTCGGACCCCTCGGGCGGGGCGGGCATCCAGGCCGATCTCAAGACATTCACGGCGCTTGGCGTCTATGGGGCGAGCATCATCACGGCGCTGACGGCGCAGAATACGCAAGGCGTCACGGGCATTCATGCCGTGCCGCAGGATTTCATCCGGCTCCAGGCGGACACACTCGCGGCCGACATCGAGGTCGGTGCCGTCAAGACGGGCATGCTCGGCGATCGCGCGACGGTCGACACCGTTGCGGGCCTCCTCTCGAAACACGACTTCGGACCGGTGGTCGTCGATCCCGTCATGGTCGCGACGAGTGGAGACGTGCTCTTGGCGCCGGATGCCGTCGGCACGGTCGTCAAGCGGCTCATTCCACGCGCGCACCTCATCACCCCCAATCTGCACGAGGCCGCCCATTTGCTCGGGGAGCCGATCGCGACGTCGCTCGCCGAAATGGAGGGCCAGGCTACTCGTTTGAGGCAACTCGGACCGGGCGCAGTCCTTGTCAAAGGCGGGCATGGGGAAGGCGTTTCGGCGACCGACGTTCTGGCGACGGCGGATGGCATCGAACGGTTCGTTGCGGCGCGAATTGCGACGCGGAACACGCACGGCACCGGCTGCACGCTGTCGGCTGCGATCGCGGCGGAACTCGCGCGCGGCACATCTCCGATCAACGAGGCGGTGCGGCGGGCCAAGGCCTATCTGACGGATGCGATCCGGTCGGGTGCGGGATACGCGATTGGTCGCGGTCACGGGCCGGTCGATCACCTCGTCTGGATCAGAGATCGAACCTGAACGTCCGCGTGCGGTTCCTGGGCGATCGTGACGGTGTGCCCTGATCGCATCACGTTGACGTCGGAATGCAACGGACCATGAAAGTCGACTTGCAGCGACTGTGCGAGGCGGTAGTTTCCTCGTCGGCTCTTGGGGATTTGGGGGAGCCTACTGGGGGGAGAGATCGTAAGCGATCAGGGACGCTGGCGATCTCCACAGAGAGAACCGGTCCGGGCCGCCCGGACCGGTTTTTCTTTTTGTGCGTCGCCGAGCATTTTCGGTTCCAGATAGGTGCTACGCCGACGGCGCCGGCAATGCGATGCGCGTCGGCAACAGAGCGGTCGGAAACGCTGCGTCGCGGGCCAGGATCGCGTCTCTGTCATTGAGCCGGAACCGGCTCAGACCGTACCCTTAAGGTCGATAAATATCCGGGACCAAGAATTCCGTGATCAAGGGGTGGGGTATGGTTGAGTTCAGGCAGCAGATCGCCGGGCTTCTGGCTTTCAGCTCGGCTGTGGCGCTGGGCGCGGCAGCGCCGGCTGAGGCCGGCGGCTTCGACGTACGCGAGCAGTCGGCCTTGTTCCAAGGCATGTCATTCGCGGGTGCTGCCGCTGGCGGCACGTCTCTGGCATCGATGTTCTGGAACCCGGCCGCTGCCGGATATGTCGGCAACGGCATCACAATGGACAGCAGCTATTCGCTGATCCTGCCGCGCGCTGATCTGACCGTCGATACGATTGATTTCGGAGGGGGGCCAATCCCCGCCGGCCTGACAGGCCTCGACACGACCGTCGACGTCGGTGCCGATGCCATCGTACCCGCGAGCTACGCGGCCTATCGCTTCTCCGACAGCATCGTGCTGGCCATGAGCATGAATTCCCAGTTCGGTCTCGGCACTGAGCCCGACAATCGCAACTGGGTTGGCCAGAACGTCGGGCGGACCGCGAAACTCTTCTCGGTCAATGCCGCGCCGACAATCGCCTATGAGATTATGGATGGCATCCAGATCGGTGCGGGTGTGCAGGTACAGTACATCGATCTCAAGCGTTTGCGGTTTGCCGCTGGTCGGCCGAGCCCCGATACGCCGAGCGGTACGCTCAGCGGAGACGACATCGGCGTCGGCTATACCCTCGGCGTCAACTTCCGTCCGCTGCCGGGCACATCGATCGGCGTCGGGTTCCGCTCCAAGATCGATCATGAACTGGAAGGCACGGCCAAGGCGCCCGGTTCGCGGAACGCCATCACCGCCGAACTCGAGACGCCGGAAAAGGTCACGCTCGGCATCCGTCAGGACCTGATGCCCGGTTTCCGCGTCCATGGAACAGTCGAATGGACCAATTGGGATCGTCTGACTGAGGTGCCCGTGATCCTCGCAGCGGCTCCTGTCGAAGTGGCCAGACTGCAGTTCAATTGGGACGACGGCTGGTACTTCGCCCTCGGCGGCGAGTACGACTACAGCGAGTTGATCACGTTGCGCGCTGGCGTCGGTTACGAGATTTCTCCCATCCAGGACGCGACCTCTCGTCTCGTCCAGCTTCCGGATGCGGATCGGGTCTGGCTCAGCGTCGGCGGCAGCTACAAGGTCGGCGATCTTTTCGGCCTGATCAATGACGCGGAGATCGACTTCGCCTATTCGCACCTGTTCGTCGAAGAGTCGGACTTCGAGCGCGGACCGGCCAGCACGGCTTTCGGCGGCTTCCCCGTCATTGCGGGCGATGTCGAAGCGAGCGTCGACATCATCTCGGTCGGTCTCAGGTCGAAATTCTGACCCGGGACAGCTCGGCCGTCGCAACGGCCGTCGAATTTTCCTCTATCGCGAAACCTTGAGGCCGGCTCAAATGCCGGCCTTTCGTTTGGCGTCAAGGAACACCCGATGACGGCATCTCCCCAGGGGGAGCGCACGATCGAGAATGATCGAGACTCGGCCACGTCGCTTGCGGGACTGGCGTCCGGTCTCGACGCCCCAGGTGTGCGGTTCACGTATGCCATGCGCGTTGCGCAATTCTACGGGGCGCTGTTCCTCGTCTACGGCGTCCACGTTCCCTTTCTGCCGATCTGGCTGGATGCCCAGGGACTGACACCGGAGGAGGTCGCGCTCATCACGTCGGTGCCGTTTCTCGTGCGGCTCGTCGTGACGCCCTCGACGGCGCTTCTGGCCGACAGCCTCCGCAACCATCGGATCGTCATCGTGGTTCTTGCCTGGCTCGGACTCTTCGCCGTGGCGGGCCTTGGAACGATGACCGAGTTCTGGGGCTTCATGCTGCTTTCGGTTCCGTTCGCGCTCGCGACCATGAGCGTGATGCCGCTGCTCGAGACCATCGCGATCCAGGGCGTCAAGCGATACGGGCTCGACTATGGGCGGATGCGGCTCTGGGGCTCTCTGACATTCATCGCGATTGGCCTGCTGGGCGGCCGGGCCATCGATACATTTGGCCCCGAGGCGGCCTACTGGCTTCTCGCGGGCACGACGCTCGTGACGGCCGTAGCGGCCCATTTTCTGCCCAGCATGGAAGCGGGGGCTTCGCCGCCCGTCAGGACCGTGCGGCCGTCCGATCTTCTGGGCCCTGAAGTCCGGAGGCTCATCGCCTCGCGCGTCTTTCTGGCATTCCTCGTCGCGACGAGCTTCTGCCAGGCAGCGCACGCGATGTTTTACACGTTCGGCTCGCTTCACTGGCAATCGCAGGGCATCAGCGCGGCGGCGACGGGCGGCCTCTGGTCGATCGGCGTCATGGCGGAAGTGCTGTTGTTCGCGGTCGCGGGCCGGCGCCTCAAGGACTTCCGGCCGGAAACGCTGATGGTCGTCGGCGCGGCGGCCTCGGTCTTCCGGTGGATCGCGATGGGCTTCGATCCGCCGTTCGAAGCGCTGGTGCTCCTTCAGATCCTGCATGCGCTCACGTACGGCGCTATTCATCTCGGCGCGATCCAGTTCATCGCGCGTGTCGCGCCGGAAGGGCTTCAGGGCACGATTCAAGCGCTCTACGCCACCTTCGCCATCGGTGCGATGCTCGGGCTCACCACCATGGCATCCGGTCCGCTCTATCAAGCCTTCAAAGGACAGGCGTATTTCGCCATGGCGTGCGTGTCGCTCGTTGCGCTCGTGGCGGCGCTGACGGTCCGGCATCTCTCTGCGAACTCGTCCGAAAAATCGACGTCCTGAGACCCTGACGTCTTGAGACGATGAGAGTGCCGGGCGTGCGGTCGATCAGCCCCAGAGCGCGCGCGACGGCGGCGTGATGACGCCGCGCTCGATGTTGAGACCATGCTCCCGATCGCGCGCGAGGAGGAGCGGGCCATCGAGGTCGACCCATTCGGCCGTCTGCGCGACGAGGAGGGCCGGTGCTGTGGCGAGGGATGTCGAGACCATGGAGCCGCACATGATCGCGAGGCCCTGCTCGCGCGCGGCGTTTGCCATCGCGAGGGCCTCGGTCAGCCCGCCGGTCTTGTCGAGCTTGATGTTGACGGCGTCGTAGAGGTTGGCGAGGCGCGGGATGTCCGCGCTCGTGTGCGCACTTTCGTCGGCGCAGACGGGGATCAGGTGCGGCACGGTGGCGAGCGCGGCGTCGTTCCCGGCGGGCAAGGGCTGTTCGACGAGTTCGAAGCCGGCATCGCGCGCGGCGGCGAGAAGCGACGGCAACATTGCCGGCGTCCAGGCCTCGTTGGCGTCGGCGACGAGCCGGGCGTCGGGACGTGCCCGGCGAACAGCGGCCATGCGTTCCCCGTCTCCCTCCCCGCCGAGCTTCAACTTGAGCAGCGGAAGGTCCGGAACAGCCGTTGCGGCGGCGGCCATGGCTTCCTGGGTTCCGAGGCTCAACGTGTAGCAGGTCACGCACGGCTGGAGGCGGTCTAGACCGGCGATTTCGAAGGCCGTGCGGCCGGATCGCTTTGCTTCGAGATCCCACAGCGCGCAATCGAGGGCATTCCGTGCGGCGCCGGGCGGGAGCGTTTCTGCGAGGGCGGCGCGTGTCGATGGTATTGGCGTTCGGCGTATCGTGTCGGCCGTCGCCTCGGGCGTTTCGCCGTAGCGCGCATAGGGCACGCATTCGCCGCGGCCAGTATGCGGGCCATCGCTGATCGTGACGACGACCACGCGAGCCTCCGTCTTGGCGCCGCGCGAAATGACGAACGGTGAGGCCAGTGGCCAGCTTTCGATCGCCACGTCGATGCGAAGATGGGGCGGCATCCGACGGGTTCAGCCGAGCCGGCCGGCGGCGTGGGCGAGGAACAGGTAGACGCGGCCCGTTTCCGACAGGAGGTGGTTCTGCGTCGCGCGGCCGGTCGGGTCGCGGGCGTCGGCTTCGCGGCGGATGCGGTCGAAGTCCTCGAGGAACCGCTGGACGGTCCGCGCGAGTTCGGCGTCGATCGGCAGACGGCGCGTGATCTCGTCGAACAGCGTGCGGCCCTCGGCCGTATAAAGCGCGCGGGAGAGAACTCCGCGGTGGCCGGCGTTGAGACGCGACCAGAGTGCAGCGGTCGTCGCCGGATCGAGGGCGCGCGCGATCACTTCGACGTTGAGACCGAATGCCTGCTGGGACGCGGGGGAGGCTGGGGGCGCGCCGAAACCTGCCGGTTGCGTCGCGGGGCGGCTGGGTATTGCGGGCGGAGCGTTCGCGGGCGTCGAATTTTGCCCGCCACCCTGTACTTCCTCGCGGGACGCGCGAGCGAGGAGATCGCCCAACGACCAGTTGTCGCGTCCGTCAGGCGCGGGTGCGCGTGCTGGGCCTGCCGGGGGCGCTGGAGCGCGCGGCCCAGGCATCGCCCCGGTCGCGGTCGGCATCGCGGCCGGAGGGGCGCCGATCGGGGACGTGCCGGTCGGAGGCGTGACGTCGCGCGCCTGATTGGTGCGCTGGCTCAATTGCGAGAGCTGATCGAGGGCCTTCAACTGGTCGGCGAGCGCACGGCGCATGGTCTCGGCGGTTTCGCGCGTCGCCGTCGGCAGACCGTCGAGCTGGTCGCGGATGCGAGCCTGTTCCGCGGCGATTTCGGCGGCGGCGCGGCTCGTACGCTGGCGGGCTTCCTCGGCGGTCACATCCACACGGGACGTGAGGCTCGCGAGTTCCTGATTGACGCTGCTCGAGACGGTCGCGAAGCGGTTGCGCAGCTCTTCGAGGCGCTTGGTATTCTCCGCGTCGGCTTCGTTGCGGAGACGCTCAAGCTCGGAGAGGGCCGCGCGTTTGGTGGCATCGGCGCCGCGGCGGAGTTCCTCGGCGGCGGCGCGCGCCTTCAATTCGGCTTCGGAGAGCTGGCCCTCGATCTGGGACGAGTAGTCGCCGACGAACGTCGTGAATTCGGTCGCTTTGCCCGACAGCTTGTCGAGCGTCTGTTCGAGCGCGTTGTGGCGGATCTGCAGAGTATTGTCGATCTTGTAGTTGACGGCGTCGAGCGCGCTCGCAGCGCGCATGATGGCCTGGCCCTGGTTCTCGAACCGGTTCGTGACCGAGTGGATCTGAGTGAGCAGATTCTCCGACACGTTGCGCAGCATTTCGGATTGGCCGGAGAGACCTTCGATCGCCTTCAACGACTGACGGGTGATGTTCTCGCTCGTCCTGCGCACCGCGTTGATGCCCTGGACGAGTTGTTCGTCGAGTTCGGCGGTCTGCTGTTTGATGGTCGTCGAGAAGACCTTGGCATGGTTGTCGAGCGCGGACGTGAGGGCGCCGGCGCGTTCGCCCACGGCAGCGTCGATGGCGTAGGTCGACCGGCGGATCGAATCGTCGAACGCGGCCAGGCGCTCAGAGAAGGCGCCGTCGAGCGCGCGGGTGCGCTCGATGAGCTGACTGTCGAGGATTTGGGCGCGGTTTGCGAGCGCGCTGTCGAGGGCCTGGGCGTACTGCTCAAACACACCCTGGAATGCGTCCGAGCGGCCGTCGAGCGTCGCGTTGAGTGCGGCGACATGTTCGGCGAAGCTCGACTGCATTTGCTCCGTTCGGGCACCGAGCGCTTCGGCGAGTGCGAACGTGTAGCTCTCGAGCACGGACTGCATGTGGTCGGTCCGGGCTTCGAGCGCGGTTCCGATGTTGTTGGCGCGGGCTTCGAGCATGTCCTCGATCTGACCCGTGCGGTCTTCGAGCGCGGCGCCGATGGCGTCGGTAAACGTTCCAAGCGTTCCGGACAGCTTTTCGGTGTAGCCGCCGAGCACGCCTTCGAGATGCTCCGTGCGTTCCCCGAGCGTCGTCTCGAGGCGGCCGGCCGTCTGGCCGACGGCCGTTTCGAGACTCGTCAGGTTTTCGCCGGCGCTCGAGATGATGGTTGCGAGTTTGATCTGCTGGTTCGAAAGCCGGTCGATCAGTGTCGGGATTTCTGTCCCGAGCGAGCGCAGGGTGTCGGTGACGCGCTCACTCGTGCCGAGAAGCGCCAGGCGTTCGCCGGACAGTTCCTGGATGAGACCGCGAATCTTACGCTCGTTCTCCTCGTAGGACCGTTCGAGCGCTGCGACCTCGTTGTGGACCAGGGCCTCGAGTTCGCCGGCGCGACCGAGAGCACGCGAGACGGCATCGTTCATGAACGACACCTGCCGGCGCACGGCCTGTCCCAGCGAGGCGATCGACTGCTCGGCCATGCGGTCGGGCTCGGCCAGTCGGATCGCGACCTCGGTCATGGCGGAGGAGCGGAGACGTAGTTCTTCGGCGCGCCAGGCGAGCAGCGCCAGGAACCACATGAGCGCTATCGGGACGACGATCGCGGCCGCGACCAGGAAGGTCGTCGGGTCGGCGATGACGGTACCGAGGCTCGCGCCGCCGCCGAGTTTCGAGCCGAGAATGATCCACGCGAAGACGATGCCGAAGACCGCCCAGACGCCGCTGGCGATGCTCGCGTAGCGGAACGGCGTATTCTCCGGCTGCTGGTCGAGCGCATAGATGAGGCCGCCGATCGACGGCACGTCGTCGTTGGCGGCGACCTGACCGCGGACGGGTCCGGCGGGGCGTCGCTTCGCCGTGCGGCGGATGCTGGTTGAAGCGCCGGACTCTGTCGAAGGGGGTATCGGTGCTGACGGTGGTGGCGTCGCTTTTTGCGCTCCGGCAACTCTGGAAACGGGCGCTGTCGCCGGTGGAGGCGGGGGTGCCGCCGCCGTGCTGATGGGCGGTGGCGCAACCGACAAGTTCGGTCCCTTGCGTTCGAAGGCCGCACGGAGTTCTGCGGCGACTTTCGGCGGGTCGGCGGACGTCACGGGTGCGTGGTCTTCTTTGCTCGCGAATTGGCCCGGAGTGAGCGGGAGCGGCGGTGGGGCGCTATCCGGGAACGACGTCGCGACATCCGCCTTGGCCTTCCGGTCGAGAGCAGGCGGCAAGGGCGGTAGCGCGGGCGGCTCGCGCGAAGCTTTGTTGTCCTGAGCCATCTGGCCTTGCGAACCCCCGGACGCCGGTGCGGCGCAGTCCCCCGTCTCGAGTTTTGTAACGGGTTCGGGGAGCCCGCTCAAATGCCAATTAGACGGGAGCGGTCCGTTATCCCGCGAGGGCCATCGTTATCGACAACCACTTTCAGTATATGACTGTTTTGGGGCTAAATGAAGGTTGCTCAACTCCATCGCCCGGCAGCATTTCTGAAGAAGCGATTAACAATGTCGGGAAACATCAAGCGCCTGGATTTACCGGCGCTTACGGGATCGGTGATTATGCTCTGACGTGGTGAGAAGCTCAGTTCAGGGACGCGTTCTCAAATGTATCACTCCACGAGCGGGCGTTTCCAAAGTCTCAGTCTTCCACAGCCTCAGGATCCACAGGCGCCCTGGCCGGTCGATCTCGTCCATCTGCGTCGATATACGATGGGGGATAAGCAACTCGAAATCGAGGTCCTGGGTCTTTTCGCGGGCGAACTTCCGAACACCGTCGCGCGGCTCGAAGGGGCTCAGTCCGAGCGGGACTGGCGGCTTGCGGCGCACACCATGAAAGGTTCGGCGCGTGCGGTCGGAGCGTGGCGGGTCGCTCGGGCGGCGCAGGCGGCCGAGCAGTTCCGCTTCGACGCGGCGGAGACGGACGAACGCCGGGCCGCCATGGGCCCGATCACGGCGGCGGTCAGCGAGGCGTTGATCTACATCCGCGAATTGAGCGCCGCGAACTGACGCCTGCGTCACGATTTCGTTGCTGTGCCCGGGCCGGCGGACATTGCGCCTTCGTTGCGCTTGAAAACATGAGCCATGCCGTCTATGGCCAATTCCGGAGCTTCCCGAAACAGTAGCTGAGCGCAGGCGTCACCTGTCGTGCGCCACGTCATCCGCGTTCGGGCGCAAGTCGCGAGGCGCGAGGTCACGATGGTTGCTATCACTTTCATTCAGCCTGACGGAACGAGCCAGACGGTCGAGGCCAGCGAGGGCCTGACGGTCATGGAAGCCGCTAAGACGAACGATATTCCAGGGATCGATGCGGAGTGCGGCGGGGCCTGTGCCTGTGCCACCTGCCACGTCTATGTCGATCAGGCCTGGACGGCCGCGACGGGCAAGGCCTCGGACATGGAAGAGGACATGCTCGATTTTGCGTTCGATGTTCGGCCGGAGAGCCGATTGAGCTGCCAGATCAAGGTGTCGGGCGCGCTCGATGGCCTTGTCGTGCGCGTGCCGGCGAAACAGTTCTGATCGACGTGTGATTGGTCGACGTGTGATTGGCCGCGCCATCGGGATTGCGACGCCGACGAACAAGGAGACGAGTTGATGAACATCGCCGTGGACGTGGGCCCGCATGAGGCCGGACCGGCCTCCGGTTCCGCGATCGAGACGGACGTGGTCATCATCGGTGCGGGGCCTTGCGGGCTCTTTGCCGTCTTCGAACTCGGTCTTCTCGACATGCGGTCGCATGTGATCGACATTCTCGGCAAGGCGGGCGGACAGTGCTCGGAGCTCTATCCCGAAAAGCCGATCTACGACGTGCCGGGATTGCCGATCGTCACGGGCCAGGAATTGACGGACCGCTTGATGGACCAGATCAAGCCATTCGATCCCGTCTTTCATCTGGGAGAGCGCGTCGATGCGCTGAAGCGGCTCGCGGACGGGCGGTTCGAGCTTGTGACGGATGCTGGCAAGATGTTCCTGACGCGTGTCGTCGTGATCGCGGCAGGCGGCGGCTCTTTCACGCCGAAGCGTCCGCCGCTCGACGGGATCGAGGCGTTCGAGGGCACTTCGGTGCACTATTCAGTCCGGCGGATGGAGAGCCTCCGCGACAAGAATATAGTGATCGTCGGCGGGGGAGATTCCGCGCTCGACTGGACACTCAATCTGGCACCCCTCGCCAAGAGCCTGACGCTGATCCACCGTCGCGATGAATTCCGCGGCGCGCCGCATTCCGTCGAGCAGATGCGCGAGATGGTGCGGGACGGCCGCGTGCGGCTGATGATCGGGCAGGTGACATCGCTCGATGGTGTGAACGGTCAATTGAATTCGCTCGTGGTCAAGACCAAGGACGGCGACGAGCGCATCGCGTGTGACGCGCTCCTGCCGTTCTTCGGGCTGACGATGAAACTCGGACCGATCGCGGACTGGGGGCTCAACCTCAACGAGAACCTGATCCCCGTCGATACGGAGAAGTTCGAGACTTCGGTCCCGGGCATCTACGCGATCGGGGACATCAACTGGTACCCGGGCAAACTGAAGCTCATCCTTTCGGGTTTCCACGAAGGTGCGCTCATGGCTCAGGCGGCCCACAAGCACGTCTATCCGAACAAGAAGGTTCTTTTCCAGTACACGACGTCTTCGTCGAGCCTGCAGAAGAAGCTCGGCGTGAAGTGACCGGATGAGGCCGATCCGTCGACCTGCGAGGGATGATCATCCGAGCCCGAGCATCGGGAGGATGCCGGTCAAGGATGCCATGATGCGGCGCATGGGCAGCGGCATCGCCATGAGCGCGGTCTTGAGATTTTTCCGGACGAGCTTCAGTGCGACGGCGGTGTAGGCCCGACCCAAAGTCGTGCGTGCCTTCGACCAGTCCTCGACCGCGACGGCACAGTCGGCCCAATCGAATTTATAGCTGTCGCCAGGCGCCATCAGATCGACGGTCGTCACTCCGCGTTCGACGGCGTGACGGATGCTGTCTTCCATGAGAAGTGCGCCCGCGCCGCACTTTTCGAATTTCAATCCGTAGGCAATCACGTGGATGGCCGTGCGTCCGTGGGATGTGATCGCGATCTCGACGGCGGCCGTTTCGCCGTTTGACCTCAAGACTGCCGCTTCGACGCCGGCGGAATGGTCGACCGACGACAGGGCGTCCTTAAAGAAAGCTTCAGTGCGGGGATCGGCGAGGGCCGTCGATACGAGGCCTTTTTCCTTGAGCCAGGCCCGTTTCAGGGCGATGGCGACAGGTGCCACGTCACCGGCCTCAGGCGAACATGCGCGGCGTTCGATCGCCATAGGGCCGCGCTCCTCGAGACGGCGGCGGAGGCGCTTACGGTTCTTGCGGGCGGACTTCGTGTAACGCTGCTCGTAGGCGTCGAATGTCCGGGCGTTCGAGAGATCAAGGAAGGGCGCCATCTGGCGGTCGGTCGTCTCGCAGGAGAGACGACGGAGCGCTGCGGTGACGGCAGCGTCGGCGCGTACGCGGCGGAGGCAGAGGACGTCGGCGCGGGTCGCATGGAGGGCGAACATCAGTGTCGCCGCGATGTCTTCGTTCGAAACGATTGCCGGATCGGCCAGGACGTCTCCGTACTGGCTGACAGGGTCTCCCATCCAGCTCAGCCGTCGAATTCCGCGTTTCAGCGAGATCGCAAGTGGAGCGATGAGGACGAGACGACCGTTGGCGCGCGCTGTGACGATGGCGAGGTGCTGTCCGTGGGCCGCGTCTCTCAGCGGCAAGAAATGGTTGGCCCAGTGCCAGAGCCAGTTGAAGCTCTGGAAGAGTGTCGCGCTCTGGCCCACGCGTTCGTAAAGATCGTTCCACTCGGCTTCGAGCGCGTCGAAGTCGGCGCGATTCTCGATCAACGCGAGATCGAGATGAGTGGTCTGGGTCCCCGCGTGTGCGGCCGTCTCATGCCCCCAGGCCTGCCTTTTTGCCCAGGAAAGAACAGACGGTGTGTCGGAACGGAGCAAGGAGGCGGGGGCGGTCGTCATGGCTCGGCGCTCTCGATCGTTGTGGGACAGTTCCGCTATTCCAGCGACGCTGCACGACCATGAGGAGCAAGGCACATGCCAAATTTAACCCACTCGCTTTACCAAAGCGGTGAACAAATCCCTGCAGGCTGTGTCGTGAGTGCGAAGTGAGGGTCGATGGAGCGCGTCAGCTTCCAATCGCGTCCTTCTGCTTCTCCCACCAGTCCTCCGAGCCAAAGCTCGGACCATTGTCCTCACCCGAGCCGCCCCAATTGAACCAGCCGTTGTCCTGGGGTTGCGCCACGCGCTTCGGGACCGACGGGGTGAAATCCCCGGCGAGATGGCGAGACAGCGACGACTTGATATCGGCGGTCCGCTCTGCCGTGCAGTAGTCGGGTTCTGCCGCGATCGCCTTGGCGACGGCGTTGTAGGAGACATCGTAGGTCCGCTCGACCTGGCTCATGTCGGGTGTGGCGCCGGTGGCGGCCTCGGCGGCGATGAAGCTCGAGCGCAAACGCTGGGGATCGAAGTTATAGCCGCATTTCACTGCGCGAGCGGCAACACTGCCGACCTGGAAAGCGCGCGACGTCGGATCGTTCTTGGGGCCGGCATCAGATGGTGCCGCCCCCATACCCTGTGACCCGAACAGCGATCCGGTGGTCACGCCACCGCCGCCCGAGCACGCACACAAGCTTGCGCCCAGGACAATAATCGCGACACCGCGCATGAGCATGGGAATCTCCCGTCTCTCGTCTCAGCGTCGTTTGCCGCTTTTCCCGACGCCGGTCAATCTCACCAGAGCATCGCGGCGGGGACAAGGCCGGTGTCGCGCGGCGCCCTGGGACCGTTTGCGCGCCGGAAATCGGCCTCTCGACCCACGAAGCCAGGGCGAGGGGCTTGCGCCTGAAGGTTAAGGCCTGAGTTTCATGCTCAATCCAGCGACTTGGGCGGTCAGCCCGTCCGCGGAGGGACGGCTCCGAGTAGAACTTCGGCTGTTGCCGATCAGCATCGCGGGCGCGTGAGATTTTACGGCTCCGCGCTTGCCGAGCCTCAACGCATCAATTCGCGGATGGCGCGGTCCAAACCGTCGAGGGTCAGGGAAAACATGCGGTTTGCCATCAGCTTCTGGACGAGACCGACGGACGGCGTCCAAGTCCAGTGCGCATCAGGGACCGGGTTCAGCCATACGGCGTGGCTATAGATCGCGGTCACGCGCGAGAGCCAGACGTGGCCCGGCTCCTCGTTCATGTGTTCGACTGAGCCCCCGGGATGCGTGATCTCGTAGGGGCTCATGGAGGCGTCGCCGACAAAGATCACCTTGTAGTCCGAGCCATAGGTATTGAGCACCTGCCACGTCGGGATGCGATCGTTCCAGCGCCGTGCGTTGTTGCGCCAGACGTCCTCGTAAAGACAGTTGTGGAAGTAATAATATTCGAGGTGCTTGAACTCGGTCCGCGCGGCGCTGAAGAGTTCCTCGATCGTCTTGACGTGCCAGTCCATCGAGCCGCCGACGTCGAAGAACATCAGGACTTTGACCGCGTTGTGCCGCTCGGGGCGCAGGCGGATGTCGAGCATTCCTTTTTCGGCTGTGCCGCGGATCGTATCGTCAAGATCAAGCTCGTCCGCCGCACCTTCGCGCGCGAACCGGCGCAACTTCCGGAGCGCCACCTTGATGGTGCGCGTGCCGAGTTCGACGTCGTCGCGCAGATCCTTGAACTCGCGCTTGTCCCATACTTTGATTGCGCGGCGGTTCCGGCTCTCGTGCTGGCCGATGCGAATGCCGGCGGGATTGTAGCCATAGGCGCCATAGGGAGAGGTGCCGCCGGTGCCGATCCACTTGTTGCCGCCCTGGTGCCGACCTTGCTGTTCGAGGAGGCGCTTCTGAAACTCCTCCATGATCTTCTCCCAGCCGCCGAGCGCCTCGATCTGCTTTTTCTCCTCCTCGGTCAGATAGAGCGATGTGACAGCGCGCAGCCAGTCGGCCGGTATTTCCGCCTCGGTGGCGTCCGACATGAGATCGAGGCCCTTGAAGACATGGCCGAAGACCTGATCGAAGCGGTCGTAGTGGCGTTCGTTCTTGATCAAGGCGGCGCGGGCGAGGTGATAGAAGTCCTCGACCTTGCCGGCTGCGCAGCCCGCTTCCATGGCCTGCAAAAGATCGAGGTACTCTTTCAGGGTCACGGGGACGCGCGCCGCGCGGAGTTCGGAAAAGAAGCGGGTGAGCATCGGGCCTCAGCCTCGCGGTTCGACGATCATATTCCGACAGACGTAGTTCGGAGGGAGCGCGAAGGCAACCGGTGCCGCGGAGCGAGCATGTGGCGACTGACGTGACGCGCGGTCGGGCGCCGCGCAGTGACGGCGGTAAGGCCGCTGCGGCATGGGACGTGCGCGCATCGGCCCGCTCGACCTTCGCTGTTCCGTTCGTCAGGCCGAGACGTGAAATTCGCCGTGTTCGTCGGGGCGCGGAGTGGCTGGGACGTAATTGGGGGACCAGGGTGGTATTGCGGCCATCACATCGCACTGGGGCTCAGATCGATGGAACCGGTTGATGACGAGCCAATCCGGTGCCCGACCCTCGGCATAAGCCGAGGCGCTCGACCAGGGCCAGTGTTCCGGCAGTCGGCAAAGGCCCGCGCGCGTCGGGCAGTCGTGCAGCCATCGGCGCGCGATGCCGAGTGTCTCGGGGTTCGGGATCAGAAACGAACGGAAGCGGCTGGCGAAGAGTGCGCCACTCCGTGCGTGACGGCGATTGAACGCGCGTGCGTACAGCCCGTTGGTTCGCTTAATGGCCACCGACAACGTCGGGGAGGTCGCGCGGAGGATCAGGTGATAGCTTCCGCCCATGAGGCAGTAGGCGTGGCATTCGAGGCCAAAATCCCCGGACAGGACGGCGACACGATCGATGAAGTGCCTCCGATCGACGTCGTCGTGAAAGAGCACTTGTCCCATCACGGCGGTACTGGTGACGTAGTGCCAGGCTCCGGGAAAATCCACGCGCTGCGGTCTCGGCATGCCAACCCCCTTACGCTGACTGTCATTGTCGAGAACGTTGCGGACGGCGTGATCCGTCGCAGGTTTCGCGGATATTGCAGAATTTGACGAGGTGCGTTTCTGTTCACCTTTGGCAGTGGCGCGAAGTCCGCGCGCTGTGCCCGTTCTCGGAATCTGCGTCGGGAGTTCCGGGCGCGGGCCTTGCGCATCCATGGCAGGGCGTCTTCATTTCAATGCCCGTTGCGAATTCGGGCATGGACCGCGCGTGGTGTCAGGCACTGGTGTCAGACACGGAATTCGAATTGTAAATTCACGCTCATCGATCTGGTGCCTTCGTCGGGTTCTGGCGCTTGGCCCGGTTATTTCTGGACTATGTAATTGGCCTGCGTGTCTGGCCTGCGTGTCTGGCCTGCGTGTCCGGCCTGCGTGTCTGGCACCGGTGTCAGACACGCGCGGTTCTTCGTGCTGTCGTCGATCGACGACAATTGGGGGATTGGGCTGAAGTGCGGGTCGATCCCGGGGGATTTGCATCGTGTTCGGCCTCATCATGCGCATCGGTGTCTGACACCGGTGTCAGACTCGGACGTCACCGCGGTGCCGCAGTGCATTGACGACGTTTGGGCTCGCTGGGTGCGGATCGACGGTCCATCCGCCCTTCGTGCCGTCGCGGATCGCGATCGCTGTCATCGCCGTCATGGAGGACTTCACGTGTCTGACACTGGTGTCAGACACGGCTCCCGAGGGTCGCGGTTCTCTTTCTACGGATGATCTCGCGACCGGTCGGGGCGAGTGGCGCGAAAGACGATGCAGAAGATCTGTTGGCTTCGGGCCGCTCAAAAAAGGAAGAAGGCCGCCGGATGACCGACGGCCTTCGACCAGATGGGAGGGAGTAGTGTGGCTTAGAAGTTGATCAGACCACCGACGCCCACGTAGTTGAAGTCTTCGACGTCGGTTTCGACGGCGTCTTCGTACTGCTGGTTGCGGAACTTGACCCAGACCGACATAGCGGCAGCGTCGACTTCCTGCACAACACCGAGACCCCAGACATCGAGTTCGGAGTCGGCGTTGAAGCCGCCGTCCTGACCATTCAGGTATTCACCGTAGAACACGGTGGCGCCGAGATGGTTGAACTTCGTGCGGAGGCCGCCCTTGAAGTAGTGGGTGTTGATGTCGTCCGGACCACCGGCAATCTCGAGCGTACCGAAGTTATAGAGGCCGAAGAGACCGCTCGGAATGTGCTGCACGTAAAGGCCGAGCTGGAAGTATTCCATTTCGGGAACGAACCCGCCGAGACCCGAGGCGATGTTGTTGTAGTCGGGATCGTCGACTTCGTTGTAGGCGCCGGCGATCGCAATCTTGAAGCCCGAGAACTCGCCGGCGTAGCGCGCAGCGACATCCCAGAAGTCGTCTTCACCCCAAGAGGCCGAAACCGAGAAGCCACCGAACGTCGGGCTGTCGTAACGGACGGAGTTCTGCGTCAGACCGTTGCAGTCACCCCA
>JANRIH010000010.1:0-1628 GCA_033765145.1 Hyphomicrobium sp.
CGGCTCGGCGCCGCTCATCTGCGCGTGCTGACGATCAACGGCTTTCCGACGGCGACGACGCCAGGGATTCTCGACGATCTCAACCGGCTCGCCTTTCCCTATCGCTGGTCCACGCGGGCGATCCTCCTCGACAAGACGGACGCCACGAAACTGCTGACGCGCATCCGGCGGCAGTGGTTCGCCAAGCGCAAGTCGATCGCCGCAATCCTGAAGGAGGTAATGACCAACGAGGCCTCCGCACTCGTGGACACGGACGCTGCGAACAAGGCGGCCGATGCCGACATGGCCTTGCAGGAGCTAGGAGCCGACTTTGCCGGTCAGGCCTATGTGACCGCCACCGTCACCGTCTGGGATGCCGATCCGCGCATCGCCGACGAGAAGCTGCGCCTCTTGGAAAAAGTGATCCAGGGCCGCGACTTCACCGCGATGTCCGAGACCATCAACGCTGTCGATGCCTGGCTCGGGTCGCTGCCTGGCCACGTCTATGCCAACGTCCGACAGCCCCCGATCTCCACCCTGAACCTCGCCCACATGATTCCGCTCTCCGCAGTTTGGGCAGGGCCGGAACGGGACGAGCATTTTGGTGCGCCGCCGCTGCTTTACGGCAAGACCGAAGGCAGCACGCCGTTTCGCTTTTCGTTGCATGTCGGCGATGTCGGTCACACGCTGGTTGTCGGACCGACCGGCGCGGGCAAGTCCGTCCTGCTCGCGCTTATCGCGCTTCAGTTCCGGCGCTATCCGGGAAGCCAAGTCTTCGCCTTCGACTTCGGCGGCTCGATCCGCGCAGCCGCGCTCGCCATGAGAGGCGATTGGCACGACCTCGGTGGCAGCCTGACGGACGGTGCCGCGTCGTCAGTCTCCCTCCAGCCACTCGCACGCGTTCACGAGACCCATGAGCGTGCCTGGGCAGCCGACTGGATTGCCGCCATCCTTGCCCGCGAGAGCGTCACGATCACGCCGGAAGTGAAAGAACATCTCTGGACGGCGCTGACCTCGCTGGCGTCCGCGCCGATCACAGAGCGCACGCTGACGGGCCTCGCCGTCCTCCTCCAGTCGAACGATCTCAAGCAAGCGCTGCGCCCCTTTTGCGTGGGCGGCGCCTACGGACGGCTGCTGGACGCCGAAGGCGAGCAGCTAGGGGAAGCTGCGGTCCAGGCCTTTGAAACCGAGGGGCTGATCGGCGGCGGCGCGGCGCCGGCGGTCCTCGCCTATCTCTTCCATCGGATCGGCGACCGTCTGGATGGACGGCCCACGCTCCTGATCGTCGACGAAGGCTGGCTCGCGCTCGACGATGAAGGCTTCGCGGCGCAACTGCGCGAATGGCTGAAGACGCTGCGCAAGAAGAACGCGTCGGTCGTCTTCGCTACGCAATCGCTGGCCGACATCGATGGGAGCGTGATCGCTCCGGCCATCATCGAAAGCTGCCAGACGCGCCTTTTGCTGCCGAACGAACGCGCGATCGAACCCCAGATCACCACGATCTACCTGCGCTTCGGCTTGAACGACCGCCAGATCGAGATCCTCAGCCGGGCGACACCCAAGCGCGACTATTACTGCCAGTCGCGGCGCGGCAACCGGCTGTTCGAGTTGGGGCTCTCCGAAGTCGCCCTCGCGCTCTGCGCGGCATC
>JANRIH010000018.1:0-12260 GCA_033765145.1 Hyphomicrobium sp.
GGGCTTCTCCGCGGGCTTCGACTTCTCCGCGCTCGAGACCCAGTCCGACGGCGACCTCGTACTGCGCTTCATCCGCCTGGAGCAGCTATTGCAGGCAGTCTGGAACGCGCCGTTCGTGACGCTCGCGCTCGCCCACGGGCCGTGCTTCGGAGCGGCGGCGGATCTGGTCGCGGCCTGCGGGCTGCGCATGGCGGCAACCGACGCGACGTTCCGGATGCCCGGGCTGCGCTTCGGCATCGCCCTCGGCACCCGCCGGCTGGCCGCCCTCGTCGGCACCGACGCCGCCCGCTCGCTCTTGACGAGCACCCGCACGTTCGACGCCGCGGAGGCGCAGCGGATCGGCTTCCTGACGTCGATTGCCGGACCCGAGGCGTGGGACCACATCGTCGCCGAGACCGCCGAGGCCGCGTGCGTCCTTCCGGAGGCGAGCCTGGCGCGCATGCATTCCCTGACGCGCCAGGACTCCGGCCGCCAGGACTCCGGCTCCCGCGACATGGCCGCGCTCGTCGCCTCGCTCGCCGAGCCGGGGCTGAAGGCACGGATCCAGGGCTACCTGTCCTCGCTCAAGCCGCCGCGGTGACGGGGGCGGAGCACCCCCGCGAGCGTTGAGTGGGCGTCAGCATCGATCACACGATGCTGGCCGTCGGCAGCCGCCGCCGATCTCGCTGCGGAAGGGGAGCGGGTAGTATTAGCTAGCCATAAATACACAATTTAAAATCTAACACATCCTGACTTGCAGGCGTCGTAGTCAGATCTCGCCATCATTTCAACGAGCCCAGCAAACTCGACCTCTCTACGCCAACCCAGCTCGCTTTGCGCACGCGACGAGTCGCCAAGGAGCAATGGGACTTCTGCTGGTCGGTAAAACTTTGGATTGACCCTAATTACTGTCTTCCCAGTCTTTCGATCAATACCAATCTCCTTGCTCTCGGAGCCGCTCCAGCCCAAATCCATGCCAAGGCAATTTGCTGCCAATTCAGCAAACTCCCTAATTGAATGTGTTTCACCCGAGGCCAGAACGTAGTCATCGAGCTTCACCGCATTCAGAATCCTCCACATTCCATCGACGTAGTCGCCGGCAAACCCCCAATCGCGCTTTGCGTCGAGATTGCCGAGTTCGAGGACATCTTGTTGACCGAGCACAATCCTACTCAAGCCAAGCGTAATCTTTCTTGTTACGAACTCCTGTCCTCTAAGAGGCGACTCGTGATTAAATAGAATACCAGATACACATTTGATTCCGAACGATTCTCTATAGTTCTTAGTTATCCAGTGACCATATAGCTTGGCCACACCGTATGGGCTGCGTGGATAAAATGGAGTAGATTCATTTTGAGGGTGTACGGAAGCGTAGCCGAACATCTCGGAGGTTGAGGCTTGATACAAACGGCTTTCAGGACTGAAGGTGCGAATTGCCTCAAGCAAGCGCAGCACACCGATCGCGTTTACATCTGATGTTGTGATCGGTTGCTCCCAAGACGCTCCAACGAAACTTTGCGCAGCAAGATTATATATTTCTTGCGGTTGATATTTTTGGACGATTCGCACGATATTTGCGAGCTCAGATAACTCGAAGTCAACAATCTCTACCTGATCGTCAATCGAAAAATGTCTTAGTCTAGGGATAAAGGATGCCTGGATCGAGGTTCGACGCGCTGCGCCGAGCACTCGGTAGCCCCGGCCTAAAAGAAGCTTTGCTAAATATGCGCCGTCTTGTCCGCTAATTCCTGTAATCAGCGCTGATTTCATTGCATGCGCTCCGTTATGGATACTTGGTTTATCTGTCGCGATTGACTACACGGTGCAGGTGCGCAACAGTTTGTCGCCATGTGTACTGGCTCAGGACAAATTCCCTTGCATTGTTTGTCAGTGTCGCGCGTTCGCGCTCGCCCATTCGAGCGGCAGCGGACAGCTTCTTTACCAGCTCATCAACATCAGGCTCCCACCAATCTCCGACTCCTAAGAATGTGCAATCTACTGAACGGTATAGTCGAGCCATATCTGAATAGGACAAGTCCGACTTTGAATCTAAAATTCTTATCCTTTGCTCTGTTATGACTCGGTGGAAGAAGCGACCATCATAGTACATGCAATCAGCGCTAAGACCATATCTGCCAACCGAAAAATCCGTGGCGTACACAACTAGTTCGGCATCCAGATCTGGGTTCTGCTTGACGAAGGCGTCCCAAGCACGCAGGGTCACATCAAAAGCCTTTCTGTATTGATCCCTAAAAATGCAAAGGAAGCGGAAGCGCCGATCGCCGAAGTAAAATTTGCCTCCGGCAGGTCGGAATAAGTCGATATCCACACCGAGCGGAGCATAAAATATTTTTTCGACGCCAGAAGATGGCAATTTGGTGCATTCGCGAAAAGTGTGCAGATTAAAGTAACTCGGAACCACGACGGCCCCGAAGTCGCGGATCCGCTTCACCCAAAGGTGAGGAATTTTAGTCGTCTCCCAGACCGTAAACAGCACATCTGCGGCCCCACTGTCAGGGTGTCCAAACAATAAATGCTCTGTGTGCTCGCGCGGTTGAAGGAGACCGTGGCGCAAAAGTGCAGGATGTAAATTTTCATTAATTACGGTCCAAGATGTCTTATTCGGCGAGGATATTCTAGGAAACGAGAAGCTTCGCGCAAAATGCTTTGCAGCAAAAATATTTTTATTCCGCTCGATTAGTTTTGCTTTATCGTAGGGCAAGCCGGCGGCTGAAGATCCCTCGAAGTGTGTAATCTGCGCGCGCTGGACATAGGCACATCGGTAGCCCGCAGAGAAAAGCCGAAAGCAATAATCGACGTCCTCGTGATAAAATTCATAAGTTGGGTCTAGATAACCAATCGCCTCAAAAGCCCACTTGGGCAACATCGCTAAGGTAAACTCGCAGAAGTCAACGTCGAGGATGTCGACGTGATTGTCTGGCGCTGTACAGATATGCGTGAAGGACAATGTAGACAAGTCCCAACGGCAACCGTACTTTACGATGTCGTAGATTGGTCCATCTCGCGAGGCGAGGATTTGAGTCGGTGCAACTATCCCGAGAGATTGTGAGCTCCGCAGAGCATTGTAAAGTTGCCGCACAACCGGAGTGTTGAATACGATATCATTATTTGAAATCACTACATATTTAGCCCCGCGATGCAATGCATGTCGAATGCCGGCGTTCATAGTCTGTACGAAGCTGGATGGCCGCCCAACGTTTAGGTAGTCGCAGCCACTTCGAGTACAAAAGTCTCTTGTTCCGTCATTGCTGTTGACGTCCGCAATTATGATATTCTTTCGGGTCAAGTCGATTGTCGGTAGCAGCCGCTCCAGGTGATGTCTGCCATCATACGATCCGATGACCATGTAAACGTCACGTAGATCGCTGTTGGTACGCTTGTTGGTTGTAATTTTCTTGCTGTCGATAAACGAAGGACCGGAGGGTTGGCCGTCGATGGTGCGTGCCTGAATTGGATATGGTTGTCCTGGAGCGGCGATTGATGAGGGTATTGTGGTGGCAAGTCCGAAGCTTTGCATGGTGCGTGGGAATTGTGAGCGCAATACCTGTGCAAATCGGCGTTTTGTCAGTTCGCGAACGGGCAGAGCTCTGTATGCGCGCCGCGACAACTCGGCAATCTCTCGAATCCGCGCCTCGCGCTCGAGCATCAACTTGAAGTACCGCAAAGGGCGGGTAACATGCCAACTGGTAGAATTTTGATAAGCGAGGTGCGTTGCCTCTAGTTCGACTGCGTAACGATGGCTCATCGTCAAGAGGTCTGCATTTGCTTGCGCGAGATCTGATGCCAAGGAATTGGCACGGCTACTCTCGGATGTGGCCGCCTCGTCGGCCTTCCTCCGCAATGTGCGTTCGATATCGAGCATTTCAGCGTTGCGCTGCTCGAGATCTTTCAGCGTTGCGTCGAGACTGTCGACCCGCGCTCGTTCTTTGTCACATTCTTCCCGAGCCCTTGTTGCATCGGCGGCAATCTCTTCCCGCCGCCCCCGCTCCTCCGCGAGCGCCGGCGCGAAGGCCTCGGCCGCGGGCTCGAAGATGGCCGCAATAGGATCGATCGCGTCGCGGGCGGAGGTATCGGCGCGATGGGTCGCGAGCGCGGTCCAGACGTCCGACAGCCAGCGTGTCAGTGCGTTCCCGCCGTCACCCGGCGGCGCCTCGGCGTGATAGCGCACCCCTGGCGACAGGAAGCCCTCGACGTCGCCCGCGATCTCCGCGATCTCGCGCGGCCAGGCGATACCGAGCGCATCGAGCCGAGCGATCTCGCCGCGCCAATCGGCGAGCAGGCCGTCATAGGTCAATACGGCGCGCTTCAGATCGCGCGTCGCGGCTTCGGCATCGAGCACGTGGCGCAGCCAGTAGAGCTGCGACTGGGCGGCTGAGAGGCCGTCGCGCGCGGCGAGCGAGGCGGCCACCTCGAGCGGACTCCGCACCATCAGGACAGGCCGGACGTCGTAGCCGAGCCCCTCCAGAATGCCGCGATACAGCGCCACGAAGCGGCAGATGCGCGGGTCCTTCAGCACGATGAGCGGGGCGTCGCCATACTCCTCGACGATCAGGCGGGCGATCTCGCTCCTGTAGAAGTCGAGCCGGCCGGCAGGGAGCTGCGCCGCGAGATCGAGCTTGCGCCAGTCGTCCCAGGAGCTGCCGGCCTCCGTCAGCATCCGGTCATGGAGGCTTACGAGAAGCTCGGGCTCCCAGTGCCCGGTCTCGTTGCCCGGACCGGCGCCCAGCACGTGCTTGGGCAGCGCCGCGCCGAGCAGGCTCAAAACCCGCGTCAGCGCGCTCGTGCCCGAACGGTGCATGCCGAGAACGAGAATTGCAGTCCGTCCAGGCCGATCGCCAGAAACCATGGTCAACGTTGATCCCCTCGAACCACCCCGATGCCGCGCAACCTAGCGCCATCGCGGATGACGGGCAACGCGGGCAATCGTCACCCTGCGTACGACGCCTCGCCGGTCATGGCAATACGGTGACGTCGGATCGTCTTTGGAAGCGCACATGCGTTGCCGTCTTCGGCGCGGTCATGCCGCCGGCGCGCGTGGAAGGCAGCCTCACCGCAGGCCGTGTCGAGCGGTCTGGCAAGCGAGGTTTGTCTGATTATGCATCATCCGACGCCTAAACATCGCGCCTCGAAGGCCATGCTTCCGGCCAAGGAGCCCGTCGCATGACGGCTGGGGACGATCGGCGGCCTCGAGCTTTCACCAAAAAGCCGGGAGCCCCGCATCGCGCGGGGCTCCCGTTGTCTGCTGCAGACGTCGATAGGCGTTGCGACGCCTACGCGAAGGGATTGAGGCTGGTATCGTGCACGCCGAGCAGCGTCAGCACGTTGCCGTCGCCGAAGTCGAACACGAGGCCGATTCTCGAGTCCACGCCCTGCACCGGGTCGAGCCCTTGCAGGAGCTCGACGAGGTCCTTGCCGATCTGGAAGTCGGTGATCGTGTCGGCTCCGTAGCCTTCGCCGTAAACGAAGGTGTCGCGTCCCGCACCGCCTGTCAGAACGTCGTCGCCGAAGCCGCCGTCGAGGATATTGTGGCCAGCATTGCCGATGATATTGTTGTTGGCGCTGTTGCCCACGCCCTCGAGGTTGGCGGAGCCGACTAGACGCAGATGCTCGACGTTCTCCGACAGCGAGAAGTCGACCTTGCTATTGACCCAGTCGTCGCCGCCGCCGGACTTCTCGATGATCCGGTCGCGGGCGTGGTCGACGAAGAAGGTATCGTCGTCGGACGAGCCATAGAGGTAGTCGCGAACCGCGCCGCCGGACCTGCAATTATCGTCGTCGCCCGACGAGTTCCCACTGCTGGAGCGAGCGCTGCCGGCCTGCTCCTGGCCGAGCGCCGCGGCTCCGGACGGTACGCTGCCGGGCGCGGCCTTGCCGTCCAGGCCCGCGGGCGTGCCGGCGGCAAAGTTGCCGCCGTTGGCTGGCGAGGATGCTCCGACATTGCCGCCGGCCGGCGGAAGGGGACCGGCGCCATTGTCGAGCAGCATGTTGTGCTCGGAGGTGAGCATCGAGTCGTCGATGGTATCCAAGGTGCCGTCGGAGTTGTCGCTCCTGACGCGGATGGTGTTGAAAGCGAGGTTGGTAGGATTGAAGTCGCCGATGCCGAGCACCGTATCGACGCCACCAGCGGTATTGATGACGATCTCCTCGATCTCGTTGAGTTCGGTAATGATGTTCGCGTTCGTCACCGCGCCCGCCACACCGTTGGTGTTCCGAGTGATGACGATGTCGGTGCCGGCAGCAAGTCCGGTCAGACCGGCGAGCTCCGCCGAGGCACGGGCGAACACACGATAGACTTCCGCCCCTGCCGTTCCGTTGATGACCAGCGTGTCGGTGCCGCCCAGTCCGCCATCGACGATGTCGCGGCCCTGGGTAGCGGCGAGAATGATCGTGTCGTTGCCGAGGCCGCCGTTGACGAAGTCTCCGGCTGCGCCACCGTTCAGTGTGTCGTTGCCGTCGCCGCCGTTCAACGTGTCGACGCCTGCGCCGCCGGTGAGCGTATCGTCGCCCGCGAGGCCATTCAGAGTGTCCGCGCCGCCGTTGCCGTTGAGGATGTCGCGGGCAGCGGTGCCACTGATGTTGTCCGCGGTGGCACCGGCGCCGTTGAAGGTGCGGCCCACGGCGAGCGAAGTCGTGGTCGGTGTCAGCGCGTCCGCAAGGCCGGTGCCGTCGTCGATCGTGTACTCGATCGTGACGTTGCCGAAGAAGCCTGCGGGCGCAGTGTAGGTGTACGTTCCGTCGAGGTTGTCGACCAGAGTACCCTGCTGACCAGCGGCCAAGGCCACGGAGCCGGCGAGGATCGCGACCCGGTCACCATCGATGTCGAGAGCCCGGCCGTTGGCATCGGTCGGCAGGTCGCCGAACAGCTGCGCGTCGGTGAACGTGACCGTCCGCGGTGCCGCGTCGGCGGCGACGGTGGCGACAACAAACGGTGTCGGTGCTGCCGGCGCGTCGTTGACCGGCAGGACCTCGAGCAGACCCTCTGCAGGCACGACGTTGATACCGTCGCTCACATCGAAGGTGAGGGTCACGCCGCCGTTGAAGTTTGCTGCGGGAGTGAACAGGCCTTCGACGAAGTTGTTGTTGGCGTCCAATGTGACGTCGAAGGTGCCCGGCACGGGATCTCCGGCGATGAGGCGCAGCGCCACGTTGGAGATCGTGAGCAGATCTCCATTGGGATCGGTGATGCCGCTGAGGCCGTCGGCGCTGGCGATCAGATCGGCGGCGGTGATGACGAACGGCAGCGGCTCGTCCTCGAGAATGCCGAAGGTCGGATCAGGGAGTACAACGCCATCGACGACTGCGCCGCCGAGATTGAGGCCCAGCACCACGCCGCCAACCGGCACGACCGGTGCGCCGAGCGGGCCGCCGCCGGCGCCGCCGCCGATGGGCGAGGCATCGGACACGACCGTTTCGATGACACCCTGTGCGTCCTTGAAGCTGGCGATGACACGCAGGTTGAGGCCACCTTCCGCATCGGTGAGCGTGATCGACGGCCCGGTGACAGGGACGAGCTCGTCCGCGACGACGCGGGTGATATTGGTGAACACGCCCGTTCCGGGAACCAGCTCCACCTGCCAGTTGAACACGACGGTGCCGGTGACCGCACCGGTCGGATTACCCGCCGTGACGTTGTCGGCATCCGTCACTCCGGCGATCGACGCGGTGAGCACCTCGCCGACGTTGAAGGTTCCGTCGATGATCGTGGTCGGGCTCACGCCCTCGGCAATCGTCGGCTGGCCCACCGCCCGCGAATTGATGCCCGTGAGATCGACGATGTCGATCGTCTGGTCGGCGAAGCGCAGACGCTCGATGTTCTTCAGGAGATCGACGCCGTCAGCGCCCAGGCCGACGCCGCCGAGGTCATGCGAGACGGAGATGAAGCCATCGCCGTTGGCATCGTTGGCCGTAACGCCGTCGAAGCCCTCGATGCTGTACTCGGCAAGAACGCCGGAGAACTGAGCGGTGTCGACATCGGTCGCGCCATCGGCCGAGAGGATCTCGCGAACGATGCGAAGATCGGCAACCGGGATCTCGCCGGCAAGGACGCGCTCCTGGAAGCCGGCCATCGTGTCGTGGGTCTCGCCGGTCGAGATGCGCTCGATCCGCACGTTGAGCCAGCGGTCGCCGTCGATTATGTCGCTGCCGCCGCGGCCCTCGATCAGGTCGCTGCCGTCGCCGCCGAGCAGGATGTTGCCCGTGCTGAAGCGAACCTCGCCAGCCTCGTCGATGGCGCCGAGCAGGTCCTCGAAGCCATTGATGAGGGCGACGTTGGTGTCGAGCAGAACGTGGCTCAGTCCGTCAACCGCGCCGGCACCGAGGTCCGCCAGATCGTCACCGCGCAGGATGTCGGCGTGGTGCGAGCCGGAGAGCGATTCCGTCTGTGCGTAGCGGTCGAGGATCGCAGCCGGCGAGCCCGGCAGCGCAGGCGGCGCAAACAGCCTGAGGTTCATGTCGGCCTCGAGGCCGAATGGATCGTCCTTGTAGGTCGCCCAGTCGAAGCCGAACTGGCCGAAGAAGCGGTCGGTGCCCAGGCCGCCGACCATGATGTCGTCGCCCGTCTCGGCGTCGAAGTCGGCGTTGCCGCCGGTTGCCAGGAGGACGTCATGGCCGACGATCTTGCTGTCGACGCTGCGCTTGATCGGCAGGCCTTGTACCAGGTCGCCGTTGTCGCCGAGCATGAGGCCGTTTTCGGTGCCGCTCTCGAGCCAGTCGTTGCCTTCGCCGCCGATGATGAAGTCGACGCCCTGGCCGCCGTTGACGAAGTCGTCGTCCTGACCGGCCAGCACCTCGTCGTCGTCGACGCCACCCCAGACCCAGTCGCGACCGGTATCGGTGATGATGAGTTTGATGCCGCGGCCGACGCTGACGACGTCGTCGCCTTCGTTGGAGCGGATCTCGTCGATGCCGAACACGTCGGTGATGATGTCGTTGCCCGCACCGCCGAAGTGGAGGTCGTTGCCGTCGCCGCCTTCGAGACGGTCGTCGCCGCCATCGCCCCACAGCGTGTCGTCACCGGCGCCGCCGATCAGATAGTCGGCGCCTTCCGTGCCTCCAAGCACGACGTGCTCCGCGCCGGTGTACTCGAGCCGCTCAGCGATGCCGTCGTTGTTGGCATCGGTGCGGATCACGGCTGGCTGGATACCGCCGAGGAACGGGTCAAGGCCCGTCATCGCGCCGACAGGGTCGGCATTTGCCGGCAGGTCGTCCAGCGACTCGTCGATACCGACCGTGGTCGGATCGTCGCCGAGGATGCCGTCGGCTCCGGGCATGACGCTCGGATTGTACTGCTTCGAGATGTCGGCCTCGAGGAAGAAATTCGGCAGCGCGAATGCGTCACCCGGCAGGTGGGTAGCCGTCGTATTGCGGTGGATCATCTCCGAGAACTTGTTGTTCTCGAGCTGGGCCGTGAGGTTGAGGTTGGCGAGACGCGACAGATAGTAGAAGCGGTCGCCGTTCTGCAGGGCCTCGAGCTGGGTCTCGAACACGAAGTTGAAGGTCGAGCCGAGGAAGCCGCCGAACAGAAGCTTCTTCTCGGCGAGGCCGCCGATCCAGAAGTCGACGTCGTTCAAGCCGCCGATGTTCGTGTCGGTGGCGTATGCGCCGGTATGGTTGAGGAATTGGAGACGATCTGCCGGTGCGCCGGCGCCACCGAGCACGAGTGCCGTCGCGGCGTCGCGCTTCTGATCGAGCGTCACCGCGTCGAGGATCGTCTGATGCGTGCCGTAGGCGGCGATGAAGTTGATAACCGAAGCGGGGTTTTTGAGGTTTTGCGCAAACTCGAACCAGCTCGCATAAGGCTTCACCTGGGCGTCGCCCGAGCCGGCGAAGAACTCCGCGCGGGCCTCGTTGAGGGTGGGGACGCCCGTCTCGCGGCCGCGCGCGAGGTTCAGCGTCGCGAGGTCGAGCGGCAGGCCGACGAGGTTGTTGCGCAGCGCCTCGGTCACGAACTCGTCGATCTCGTTGCCATGCTGGCGCGTCATGCCGCGGATGATGTTGCCCGCGGCCTCATCGGCGGTGGCACCGCTCGCAGAGAACTCGATCGGATTGAGGAATGCCTCGATCAGGCCGATCTGCTCCGCGTCGGCAGCAGCGACGCCGCCCGAGCCGATGGGAGTGAAGTTCGCATCGAGCCGATCGACCGACTCGGTCAGCATCGAGTGGCCGAAGCGATAGACCGTGTGCGCGAACTCGGCGAGGATCGCGGGATTGAGCGTGGCGTCGTAGTCGTTGAAGATGTTGACGGCTGGCTGCACCTTGCGCGCGAACTCCTCGAACACGAGATGCTGATATTGCATCTCCGTCGGGAACTTGGCCGCCTGGAACAGGCGCTCGCCGTTCCAGACGAGTTCGTCGACGCTGGTGATAACTTGCAGATCGAGCGCCGTGATGGGCGCGGCGAGCCAGTTGTTGAGGAACTCGACAGCCTGCGCGTCGGTCGCGCCGTTCGCGAGCAGCGTCTGAGCGTCGCTGAGCAGCGTGCCCTTGATGAGGTCGATCTGGCGGTTGTGCTCGGCATGGAAGACGTGGTGCACGGCGGTGAGGCCGATGTTCTCGTTGCCGCGGCCGTCGCCGGTGATGAAGTGCGCGTCGAGCAATTCGTTGTCGTAAGTGCCGGCCGGTTGCCGGTCGGCGGCGGTGCTGACAGTCGTGTCAGCGTCGGCGGTCTCGCGGACGAGGGTGGTGATGAGTGGATCGGGATTTGCGTCGAACTCGCCAGGGTTGGCGTTGTGTGCAATGTCGTCCAGGAAGGCGTGGCCGGTGGCGAGCGCGGTCGAGGCGTCGATCGGCGTGGCGATCGTACCGTCGGGATTGAGTACCACGGCAACCGGTCCGCCGGCCGTCATGAGCTGCGGGAAGCCGTTCGGGCCGGGGATGAAGTTGCCGTAGGCGTCGACGACGACCTCCGGAATGCGATGGATGTCGAAGTCGTCGAGCTCGATGCCAAGCAGATTGAGTGCCTGCGCCTTGACGTCGGCCCAGGTGGCGAGGCCGCCGTCGGCGCCATTCAGCAGCCGGCCGGTCGCCTTAGGCACCTCGTAGCCGAGGGTCGCGTCGAAGCGCATCTCGTACTCGCGGTGGAACACCTGAGCCGAGGGTGTCGAGGTATATGTCTGGTTCTGGTCGACGAACGGCGTCGTCAGATTGACGGGCTCGAATGTGTTGTCGGCGCTCTCGTCGACACCGATGGTGGTCGGGTCGTCGAGCAGGATACCGTCGGCGCCGGCGGTCTCTGTCACCGTCGAGCGCGTCAGGACCATGAAGTTCGTGTTTGAGCCCTCGACGTACTGCGGGTCGTCGGGCTGCAGCGGAACATAGACGCTGCCCCAGCCGCCCTTGGCGACGAGGTCGAGACCGTGGTCGAAGAACTGGCCGAACAGGGTCATCCAGCCGTTGAAGGGTGCCGACAGGCCCTCGTCGGGTGCGACGTTGCCGATGAACAGCGTCGCCTTGAGGATGTCACCTGTGGGGCTCTCCTCGAGCGGGATGCCGAAACCTTCGAGCATCGTCCGCAGCGCGCCTCCGGCCGTGTCGATCGCGATCTGAGCGGCTTCGGCCGCCGGGGCGGCTGCCGCGACGGCTGCCGTGGCGTCGGCGACGGCCTGTGTGGCCGTGGCGATGCCGGCGTCGAGGGCGATGGCGGCGGCGAGCGATGCGTCGATCTGCGCGTCGAGATCAGTTGCGCTTGTCGGGAGGCTGTTTCCGAGGCCTTCGATAGCGGCTGCAAAGGCCGTGTCGATGACGCTGACGCTACCGTCGCCAAGGTTGATCTGCGCAAAGAGTGGGATGACGGCCTGGATCGCCGTCACATAGGCCTGGGCATCGTCGATATCTGCTTGCGCGACGCCAGGCGCCGACAGAAGTGCTGCAACCACGGCCTGGGCGTTGGCGAGCAGCGTGTTGACTGCGGTGACTGCATCGGAGAGGGCCGTCAGGTCGGCAGCGTCCACGGCGGGATTGCCTGCCGCGAGGGAAGCGACGAGCGTGGAGGTCGCCGTATCAAATGCTGCCGTGCTGATCAGCAGCGTGTCGGTTGCCGTATCGGCAGCCTCGTAAGCTGCGATGATCGCCGCTTGCGCTGCGTTGGCGGCGATCGCCAGATCCAGCGCATTCTGGGCGTCGGCCAGATCCTGCTGGGCCGCGGCGAGGGCGTTGAGCGCCGGCGCGCCGGCCGCCTTGGCGGCCTTGATCGCGTCGACAGTCGTCGCGACGTTGCCCATCTGGGTGAATGCCGCCGCGCTGTCGAGGCCGGCGTCCGTCAG